>NZ_JAAPBE010000009.1:0-55164 GCF_022695965.1 Bacillus sp. HU-1818 | reverse complement strand
TGTTGAACTGGGTTTTTTGTTTTATGACCATTTAAATATAAACATATACAGACACCGAAAGCCTAAACTGCCCATATACTAATTGCAAACTTCAAAAACATCTAAATATTGTATACAATGTTTGTTTTGGGGGAAGGCTATACAGTACGGAGGTGGGATAATGAGCGAAACGTCCAATCATGGGGAAACTTGTATTGTTTGTGATCATAAGAAAAATAGAGGGATTCATATTTATACAAAATTTATATGTTCAGATTGTGAAAAAAAGGTAATCTCCACTTCAACATCAGACCCAGACTATGCCTTTTATGTGAAAAAGCTAAAAAGTATTCATACACCGCCATTATATTCTTAGACCTGAACAGGTCTTTTTTTATTGAGGATTTTGATCAACGCCTTTCACTTTAGAGAAAGGAATTGATACTATAAAGAAGATGAAACTTGTTTAGAGACCAAACGTAGTAGATAATAATAGTAAATAAAAAGTATGTTATAGGAGTCGATCATGTAATGAAACCATTTCTTCGTTTTTTGATATGGATCTTAGCAAGCGGTACGACTTCTTTTTTTATAGGATTTATGAGCTTTTTTGTATTGAATCAATCCTTTTTCTTATCACTTATCTATGGAGTAGCGGCAGGCGGAGCTGCACTTTCTGCCGGGAGCTGGTATTCCAAACGCCTCTTTTTGAAAAAACATCAGCTGACGAGAAAAGAGTATATCTATATCAGGAAAAGTCTTGAGGAAGCAAGAGGTAAAATCATACGATTGAGAAAAGCGCTCTTTCAGGCAAAAAGCATTCAGATATTTAAGCAAAATGCAGAAATGCTGAGGATCGTAAGAAGAATTTATGTCCTTGTAAAAAAAGAACCGAAGCGGTTTTATCAAGCAGAGCGTTTTTTTTACCAGACTCTTGATTCAATTGTGGAACTGATTGAAAAGTACAGCTTTCTTTCAACTCATCCGCGAAAAAACAAAGCTCTTTCCATGTCGTTGAGTGAAACACGGATAACACTCGCTGAGCTGACAAAGCGTTTAGAAGAAGATCTAAATCTTGTGATGGAAGAAGATATTGATGATTTGCACTTTGAATTAGATATAGCGAAGCATTCTTTAAAAAAATGAAAGAAAGGAGGAAAGTGAATTGAGTAAAGATCATCAGGAGGTTCAAAAAAGAGAAGCTGCATTTGACGATCTATTATCAGATCCATTTGGGGAAAATGGCATTCCTTCACCCCAGGAACGCCCAAAAAAGGAAGAACAGCAGATCAGGCTAGTTGATGTGCTGCCTGAAGAAAATAAAGAAAAGGCGTTTCAGCTTGCGACCCAAATTGACCCAAAAAATATGCAAAGCATCGTTTTATATGGATCACAGGCTCAATCCAAGCTGCTGAACTTCTCACACTCTATGATTGACCATGTGCAAAAGAAAGATGTCGGGGAAGTGGGAGTTATTTTGGGAGAGCTGATGAAAAAGCTTGAACAAGTGAATCCTGACGATCTGCAATCGAAGAAAAAGCGCTTCTTTTCCCGTATGTTTGGAAAAGTATCAAACTCTGTCCAGGAAGTTCTCTCAAGGTACCAAAAAACGAGTGTGCAGATTGACAGAATCAGCTTGAAGCTGGAGCATTCTAAAAATGCTTTAATCAGTGATAATAAATTGCTAGAGCAGCTTTATGAAAAGAATAAAGAGTACTTTGCCGCTTTAAATATTTATATAGCCGCAGGCGAGCTTAAAATTGAAGAATTAAAAACAAAGATCATTCCTGAGCTGAAGAAACAAGCTGAATCAAGTGAGCATAATCAGATGGCGGTTCAAGAAGTGAACGATATGGTTCAATTTGCTGACAGGCTGGATAAACGAGTTCATGATTTACTGTTGAGCAGGCAAATAACCATTCAGAGCGCTCCGCAAATACGGCTTATTCAAAACACAAACCAGACATTAGCAGAAAAAATTCAATCATCTATCGTGACGGCCATTCCGCTTTGGAAAAATCAAGTGGCGATCGCATTAACTCTTTTGCGCCAACGAAGTGCCGTTGATGCTCAGCAAAAAGTTTCCGATACAACAAATGAACTGCTGGTGAAAAATGCTGAGCTGTTAAAAACCAATACAATTGAAACAGCAAAAGCCAATGAACGCGGTCTGGTAGATGTTGATACATTAAAAAAAGTACAGGAAAGCTTGATCAGTACACTTGAAGAAACTTTGACCATTCAAGAAGAGGGCAGGTTGAAACGCCGGAAGGCTGAAGAGGAGCTTATGATGATGGAAGGCGATTTAAAGCAAAAACTTTTGACTATGAAAGCCAGCCAAAACAATCAGTTACCAAAAGTCTAAGCTTTAAGTTCTGTCACATGCACGATATAATAAGAGCATGCCTCGGTTATTTATACTGGGTGCTCTTACCAACTATTCAAAGGATTGTTTCGATGAACACACCTTTATATACTGCATTAGTTAATCATGCGCAAACAAACGCTTATTCGTTTCACGTTCCGGGACATCACAATGGAGATGTCTTTTTTGATGAAGCTAAATCTATATATCATTCCCTTCTCACTATTGATATGACTGAGATTGCAGGGCTTGACGACTTGCATCAGCCTTCAGGAGTGATTCAGGAAGCGCAAGATCTCGTCTCAAGTCTGTATAGGTCAGACGAAAGTTTTTTTCTCGTGAATGGCACGACAGTGGGAAATCTGGCGATGATTTTATCTGTTTGCGAACCTGGTGATTCAATATTGATTCAAAGAAATTGTCATAAATCAGTATTTCATGCCGTAGATATGGCAGGGGCAAAGCCGATATATGTATCACCCGAAATGGATGAAGCAATGAATGTGCCGACACACGTTCCTTTAGCGATAATTGAAGAAGCCATTGCAGCTTATCCGACAGCTAAAGGTCTTGTGCTGACGAACCCAACTTATTATGGACATACCGCTGATTTGACGGCTGTCATTGCAAAAGCGCATCAGCACGGCATCCCTGTTCTTGTAGATGAAGCACATGGCGCACATTTTGTTCTTGGCGAGCCCTTTCCTGTATCTGCGTTGCAAATGGGAGCGGATGTGGTTGTTCAATCTGCGCATAAAACCCTTCCTGCTATGACAATGGGCTCTTATCTGCATGTAAACAGCTGTCTGATCAACAGAGACAAGCTGGCCTATTACTTGGGCAGTTTGCAGAGCAGCAGTCCCTCCTATCCCATTATGGCATCTTTGGATATAGCCAGAGCTTATGTACAGCATGTCATCGAGGAAAAAAAGCTTTCAGGAATTTTGCAGCATTTAGACCATTTTAAACAAACGTTTGCTTCAATCCCGCAAATTGAAGTAATTGAACCTGTCAGCCCCCATATTCAGACTGATCCTCTGAAACTTTCGATTCGGTCAAGGCGCGGTCATTCAGGTTACACGCTGCAAAGAATATTAGAAAGTGTAAATATATTTTCTGAACTTGCAGATGAAAAACAGGTGCTGCTTATTCTTCCGCTGGGAGGAAAAAGAAAATTACCTGCTAATGTAGTCCAACAAGTTCAGCAATCGATCGAAGATACACCTCCAGATCTCGTGTCTGTTTCTGTTGATTTGGCGTTTCCGCTTGTGACTGCTCTTCCATATGATAAAAAGACTTTAATCGGTTTCAAAAAAGAATATATAGAGATTGAAGCAGCGGCGGGCCGGCTGAATGCAGAAAATATTATTCCGTATCCGCCGGGAATCCCGCTGATTATGGCGGGAGAAAGAATAACGGAAGAAAGCGTCCAAAAGCTGTCCAGCTTAATCAACATGAACGCGCACATTCAGGGCAGTATGAAAATGAAAGAAAATCAATTACTCGTATATATAGAAGAGGAGAAATCATGAGCGGTTTATTTATTACATTTGAAGGCCCTGAAGGAGCAGGAAAAACGACTGTTCTTCAGGAAATCAAAAAATCACTTGCAGCTAGAGGCCTTCAGGTCACGGCTACGCGGGAGCCAGGCGGCATAGACATTGCAGAACAGATTCGAGAGGTCATTTTGAATGAAAAAAATACTCTGATGGATGCAAAAACGGAAGCTCTGCTTTATGCAGCAGCAAGACGCCAGCATTTGGTGGAGAAAGTGAAGCCGGCTTTGGAACAGGGACATATCGTTCTATGTGATCGATTTATTGATAGTTCATTGGCCTACCAAGGTTATGCCAGAGGTCTTGGAATCGATGAGGTTCTCTCAATCAATGAATTTGCCATCGGAGATATGATGCCTAGCTTGACCATTTATTTCTCAATCAAGCCGGAAGAAGGCTTAAGCCGGATTCATGCTAATGGATTGAGGGAAAAAAACCGTCTTGATCTTGAAGAGCTTAGCTTTCATACAAGAGTGCGAGAAGGGTATCATGAATTAATGAAGCGTTTTCCTAAAAGATTCCGCACAATAGATGCTTCACAATCAAAAGAGCGCGTGATTCAAGACGTCCAACTCGTTATAAATGAAGCATTGAAAAAAATTCAGTTGTGACCTGTTTCTCATTAGTTGATATAATAATGTAAGTGATTCATGTTGTTTCCAATCAAAAGGAGGCCTTCAAGATGAAATTAATAGTTGCAGTTGTACAGGACCAGGATAGCAACAGGCTTTTAAAGACGTTAACCGACCACAACTTTAGAGTAACCAAATTGGCTACTACCGGAGGATTTCTAAAATCGGGAAATACGACATTTATGATTGGTGTGGAAGATATTCGTGTAGAAAAAGCGCTCAATCTCATTAAAGAAAATGGAAGAAAACGTGATCAGATGATTGCGCCTGTCTCTCCAATGGGCGGAAATGCAGATTCCTACGTCCCTTATCCAGTTGAAGTTGAAGTTGGCGGTGCGACGGTATTTGTCCTTCCGGTCGATGAATTTCATCAATTTTAAGGATTTGAAATCGTGAAAATTAATCAAGATATACGTACAATAGTAGAAAAAAAGCAGCTTCCTTCTGTGAAATCAGCAGATATCTCTGCGTCTTTTAAAACATCCATGGACAGCCAAAGCAGCAAACTGAAGTTTGACCAGCTGACAAGGCTTTTAAGTGATATAGAAGCGTTCGGAAAAAGACTGACAAAATCCAGAAACTTTAAAGACCTGGCCAGGTTCAAAGGATTAGTAAAGCGTTTTGTCAAAGAAGCTGTAGATAATGGCTTATCGCATGAAACAGCCAGAAGTTTCGACCTATATGGAAACAGCAGAAAACTGGGAATTGTAAAAGAAATTGATGAGAAACTGATTCAGCTCACAGAAGAGATGATGAATCAGGAACAGCCGGCAATTGATTTGCTGGAACGTATTGGCGAAATAAAAGGTTTATTGATTAACCTTTACACATAGAGAGTGATACAATGGCAATAACCTGGAAAGAAATGACGGAGCAGCAGCCCAGAGTAATGAGGCTTTTGCATAATAGTATAGATAAAGACAGACTGTCCCACGCTTATTTGTTTGAAGGAAGAAAAGGAACGGGGAAGTTAGATGCGGCATTGCTGCTTGCCAAGAGCTTTTTTTGCCTTGAGGACGGAGCGGAACCGTGTGAGAACTGCCGGAACTGCAAAAGGATCGAATCGGGAAACCATCCCGATTTACATGTTGTCCATCCCGACGGTTTATCTATAAAAAAGGCGCAAATTCAGGCACTGCAAGAAGAGTTCTCAAAAACAGGGCTCGAATCGCATAAAAAGCTCTACATTATTTCGCATGCAGACAAAATGACGGCAAACGCAGCGAACAGTCTGTTGAAATTTTTAGAGGAACCAAATAAAGATACAATGGCTGTCTTGATGACAGAGCAGCCGCAAAAGTTGTTAGATACCATTATCTCTCGGTGCCAAACCCTATCATTTCAGCCTTTACAGCCAAAAGCGATAGAAGACAGACTGGCAGAACAGGACGTATCGCCGCATATGGCAAGGCTTTTGGCGAATATGACCAATAATGTATCGGAAGCCGTCGAATTAAGTCGAAATGATGAGTTTGCAGAGTCGAGAGCGAAAGTGATAAAATTGTATGAAGTCTTACACCAGCGGAAAGGACATGCCTTTTTCTTTATTCAAGATCAATGGATGCCCTTTTTCAAGGAGAAAGCCCATCAAGAAATGGGTCTTGATATGCTCTTATTGATATATCGTGATGTGTTATCCATCCAAATAGGAAATGAAGATAAACTGATTTATCAAGACTTATTCCAATCAATAAAACAGCACGCGCTACAATCAACACAACAAAGCGTTACGAACCAAATTCTCGCTGTTTTAGAAGCAAAAAAACGGCTTCATTCCAATGTGAATGTGCAAGGATTAATGGAGCACTTGGTGTTAACGTTGCAGGAGGGATAAGCTTGTACAACGTAATTGGAGTCCGCTTTAAGAAAGCGGGGAAGATTTATTATTTTGATCCAAACGGATTTGATATAGAACATGACAGCTGTGTCATCGTAGAAACCGTCAGAGGTGTAGAATACGGGCAGGTTGTCATAGCAAATAAACAGGTGGATGAGCATGATGTCGTGCTTCCGCTTCGTAAAGTAATCCGCGTCGCAGATGAGCGCGATCTTCTCATTGTAGAAGAAAATAAGCAAGAAGCCCTTTCGGCATTTGAAGTATGTCAGAAAAAAGTAAGTGACCATGGCTTGGATATGAAACTGGTTGATGTGGAATTTACATTTGACCGCAATAAAGTGATTTTTTATTTCACAGCCGATGGAAGAGTCGACTTTAGAGAACTTGTTAAGGATTTGGCGTCCATTTTTAAAACAAGGATTGAACTGCGCCAGATCGGAGTCAGAGACGAGGCGAAAATGCTCGGAGGAATCGGTCCTTGCGGAAGAATGCTGTGCTGCTCAACGTTTCTGGGTGATTTTGAACCGGTATCCATCAAGATGGCGAAGGATCAAAATTTATCCTTGAATCCAACTAAGATTTCCGGTCTATGCGGCCGTCTAATGTGCTGTCTGAAATACGAGAACGATGAGTATGAGACAGCAAAGGAACAGCTGCCGGATATAGGGGAAATGATTAAGACAGCGAACGGCCCTGCGAAGGTTGTCGGACTTAATATTCTGGAACGGGTGCTTCAGGTGGAACTGAAGAACCGTGAAAAAGTGATAGAATATACTTGGGAAGAGCTCTTGGAAGAGGGCGTCGTATCCGCGCAAACCACAGATTAACGAGGTGTGGAACCTTGGATAAAAAAGAGTTATTTGATACAGTCATAAACCTGGAAGAACAAATCGGATCGCTTTACCGCCAGCTGGGTGATTTAAAGCAGCATATTGGAGAGATGATTGAAGAAAATCATCATTTACAGCTTGAAAATGAGCATTTGCGCAAAAGGCTGGAAGATACGACGCAAAGAATTGAAAAATTCGAAGCGGATCAAAAAGAAACAAAAACACAGAAGACAGAGCAGACTGATATAGGAGAAGGTTACGATAATCTGGCCCGGCTGTATCAAGAAGGCTTTCATATCTGTAACGTTCACTATGGAAGTGTGCGAAAAGAAGATTGTCTCTTCTGTCTGTCATTCTTAAATAAAAAATAGGGAAAAGGCTTCCGCTGCAGACGGGAGCCTTTTTCAAAGATTGCTGAAAGGGTAGGATTATGGTTTCATTACGTGATGACGAGAGATTGGATTATTTGTTGGCAGAAGACATGAAAATTGTACAAAGCCCCACGGTGTTTGCTTTTTCTTTAGATGCGGTGCTGTTATCGAAGTTTGCATATGTGCCGATTCAAAAAGGAAAAATAGTGGATTTATGTACGGGCAACGGCATTGTGCCTCTTTTGTTAAGCACGAGGTCAAAAGCAGACATCATTGGAGTTGAAATTCAGGAAAGATTGCATGATATGGCGGTTCGCAGTGTGGAGTTTAATAAACTGCAAAACCAAATTAAGATCATTCATGAAGATTTGAAAAATATGCCGGAAGAGCTGGGGCACAATAAATATGACGTGGTCACATGTAATCCGCCTTATTTTAAAACACCGAAACAAACAGAACAAAATTTGAATGAGCATCTCAGAATAGCCAGGCATGAAATTCACTGCACGCTTGAGGATGTCATTTCCGTCAGCAGCAAACTGTTAAAGCAGGGAGGAAAAGCTGCGCTTGTTCACCGGCCGGGAAGGCTTTTGGAGATTTTTGAACTGATGAAAGCATATCAAATTGAACCGAAACGTGTTCAGTTTGTGTATCCTAAACAGGGCAAAGAAGCAAACACCATTTTAGTAGAAGGCATAAAAGGCGGGCGTCCTGACTTAAAAATACTCCCTCCGCTATTTGTGTATGATGATCAAAATGAATATACAAAAGAAATCAGGACCATTTTATATGGAGACAAATAATCATTACTTTTACGTTTTGAAATGTAAGGACAACAGTCTATATGCAGGATATACAAATGATCTGCAAAAACGCCTGAAAACACACAACGATGGAAAGGGCGCAAAGTATACAAGAGCAAGACGGCCTGTTGAATTACTATTTGCAGAAGCATACTCAACTAAGCGGGAAGCGATGCAGGTTGAATATTATTTCAAAACGCTGACACGCAAGAAAAAAGAACTTTATATAGAAGAAAAACGGAACAGCAAGGAGGCAGTCTATGTTAAGGCGCCAAATGAGCTTTAATGGAAAGTCGGAAATGGGGATTCTCTATCTTGTCCCAACCCCTATCGGCAATTTAGAAGATATGACATTCCGGGCAGTAAACACTCTGAAGTCAGTGGATGTGATCGCTGCCGAAGACACCAGACAAACAAAGAAACTCTGCCATGTATATGAGATAGAAACTTCACTCGTCAGTTATCACGAACACAATAAGGAAAGCAGCGGCTATAAAATTATTGAATGGCTGAAATCCGGGAAAAATGTCGCGTTAGTCAGTGATGCGGGAATGCCGACCATTTCTGATCCGGGAGCGGAAATCGTCAGGGATTTTACGGAAATCGGCGGCTATGTTGTTCCATTGCCTGGAGCGAACGCCGCATTAACAGCGCTGACTGCTTCCGGTATCGTTCCGCAGCCCTTTTTCTTCTATGGATTCCTAAACAGACAAAAGAAAGAAAAGAAGAAAGAACTGGAGATCCTGAAAAAGCGTCAAGAGACGATCATTTTCTATGAAGCTCCGCACAGGTTAAAGGAAACACTGTCGCTCATGCTAGATGCTTTAGGTGATCGGGAAATTGCGGTGACACGAGAGCTGACTAAGAAGTATGAAGAATTTATCAGAGGTACGATTTCCGAAGCCATAAAATGGGCCGGTGAAGATCAAATTCGCGGTGAGTTTTGTCTTGTTGTCGAAGGAAATAGGAACACAGAACCAGAGGAAGAGATTCAATGGTGGGAAAACCTTACTGAAAAAGAACATGTGGAGCATTATATTGAAAAAGGGGCCACGTCTAAAGAAGCTATTAAAAAAGCATCTGTTGACCGCAATGTCCCAAAGCGGGAGATTTATGACGCTTATCATATTCAGCAATAAAAAAAGCCGTTTTTGTCTCGCGACAAGAACGGCTTTTTTTAAAAAGTCAGCTTATTTTTGGCTTTGAAGCTGGTTTTGGATTTCTTTAATGATTTGCTCAGCGCCTTCTTGGCTAAGAACCAATTTACCGCCTGCAAGTTTAAGGTTATCGTCAGAAACTTCACCAGTTACTTGGCAAGTCATGTTAGGCTTATATTTTTTAAGGATGATTTTTTCATCATCAACATAAATTTCAAGAGCGTCTTTTTCTGCGATTCCAAGTGTACGGCGCAGTTCGATAGGAATAACTACACGTCCTAGTTCATCAACTTTACGTACGATACCAGTAGATTTCATAAACATTCTCCTCCCAAGAGATACTTATTTGTAAATTATAATTATCTTCGTCATTATTCGACAAAATCCTTACATTCATAGCATATCAAGGTTTCCAATAATCGTCAATCATTTTGTTTACTATTGTTTGTAAGAATTAGTTCTTATAGTCAATAAAGTCCTTGAAAATACTGAAATAACAGCTTTTATATGCTCTTTCATAAAGCCATTATCCTACTAAAAAAGCTTTTAAATCAAGACTTTCGAACCAAAGTTTTTTATATCAGTAGATTATATACGACAAAATTCGACATGAACAGACTTTTTTTATTTTCATTAAAGATTTTTAATTTTTATTCTCTTTTTTCTCCAAATGTATATATCCTTGATCTTAAAGGCTAAGATGGTATCATAGATAGAGGACAAAATATAAAACATATTGTATATCAGTTAACAGCCGCTCTCGTCCATTGGGCGGGAGTTTTTTTGACATTCTGATTGGGAGGTTTCAAGATGCCGCAAGACAAAAATACATTCTATATTACAACACCGATTTATTATCCGAGCGGAAAATTACATATCGGCCATGCCTACACAACAGTTGCAGGAGATGCAATGGCACGTTACAAAAGATTAAAGGGTTTTGATGTTCGCTATTTAACGGGAACGGATGAGCACGGCCAAAAGATTCAGCAAAAAGCGGAAGAAGAAAATATTACACCGCAGGAATATGTAGACCGTGCAGCGGCCGATATCCAAAAACTATGGAAGCAGCTTGAAATCTCTAACGATGACTTTATTCGGACGACAGAGAGCCGGCATAAAGTTGTGATTGAAAAAGTGTTTCAAAAATTGTTTGATAACGGAGACATCTATCTCGATGAATATGAAGGCTGGTACAGCATTCCAGATGAAACGTTCTACACAGAAACACAGCTTGTTGACATTGAACGGAATGAAAAAGGTGAAGTAGTCGGCGGAAAAAGCCCTGACAGCGGCCATCCTGTTGAATTAATTAAAGAGGAGTCTTATTTCTTCCGTATGAGTAAATATGCGGATCGTCTGTTGGCTTTCTATGAGGAAAATCCTACTTTCATTCAGCCGGAATCACGTAAAAATGAGATGATTAACAACTTTATTAAGCCTGGACTAGAGGATCTAGCCGTTTCACGCACCACTTTTGACTGGGGCGTAAAGGTTCCGGGAAATCCAAAGCATGTCGTGTACGTATGGATCGACGCCTTGTTTAATTATTTAACCGCACTGGGCTTTGATACTGAAAATGATGAGCTTTATCAGAAGTATTGGCCTGCCGATGTTCATTTAGTCGGAAAAGAAATTGTGCGTTTCCATACGATCTATTGGCCGATTATGCTGATGGCTCTTGATCTCCCATTGCCTAAGCAAGTATTCGCACATGGCTGGCTGCTGATGAAGGATGGAAAAATGTCGAAATCTAAAGGGAATGTCGTTGATCCGGTAACATTGATTGAACGATATGGTTTAGATGAACTTCGTTATTACCTTCTTCGTGAAGTGCCGTTTGGCTCAGATGGTGTGTTTACGCCAGAAGGATTTGTGGAACGGATTAATTATGATTTGGCGAATGACTTAGGAAACCTTTTAAACCGTACCGTTGCGATGATCAACAAATATTTTGACGGAAACCTTGGTTCATATGAAGGGACAATCACTGAATTTGACCAAACTCTTTCATCCGTTGCTGAAGAAACGGTAAAGTCGTACGAACGTGCTATGGAAAACATGGAATTCTCAGTGGCCTTGTCGACATTATGGCAGCTGATCAGCCGTACAAATAAATATATTGATGAAACTGCTCCATGGGTGCTTGCTAAGGATCCGGCGAAAGAAAAAGAATTACAATCTGTTATGTATCACTTGGCTGAGTCATTGCGTATTTCAGCTGTGCTACTCCAGCCGTTCTTAACAAAAACACCGAAAAAAATGTTTGCACAGCTAGGCATAACTGACGAAGCTTTAAAAGCTTGGGACAGTATTACGCGCTTTGGCCAGCTGAATAAAACAAAAGTACAAAAAGGCGATCCTTTATTCCCTCGTCTTGAAGCTGAAGAAGAAATTGCCTACATCAAAGAAAAAATGCAAGGAACAGCTCCGGCTCAAGAAGAGACAAAAGAAGAAGAGCCGCAAGAGGTCGATCGTTTACCTGAAATTACAATTGATCAGTTCATGGATGTAGAGCTTCGGGTAGCCGAAGTCCTTCAAGCAGAACCTGTGAAAAAAGCTGACCGATTATTGAAATTGCAACTTGATCTTGGATTTGAAAAACGCCAAGTTGTATCAGGAATTGCGAAGCATTACACTCCTGAACAGCTTGTCGGCAGGAAATTAATATGTGTAACAAATTTAAAACCAGTCAAACTAAGAGGAGAGCTTTCTCAAGGAATGATCCTTGCCGGAGAAGCTGACGGCGTGTTATCAGTCGTCTCTATTGACCAGTCTTTACCAAAAGGCACAAGAATTAAATAATATCAAACAAAGGGTGTTTCACGTGTAACAATTCGTCGAACACCCTTTGTGTTTTCGACAAGAAAGGAGTTTTTATATATGTTATTTGACACGCATGTGCATTTAAATGCCGAACAATATGATACAGATTTAGAAGAAGTGATTCAGCGGGCAAGAGAGGAAAAAGTCGACCATGTTGTAGTGGTAGGTTTTGACCGTCCGACAATCACACGGGCGATGGAACTCATTGAGGAGTATGATTTTATGTACGCTGCCATCGGTTGGCACCCGGTTGATGCCATTGATATGACGGATGAAGACCTGTTATGGATAAAGGAGCTGTCCGCTCATGAAAAAGTGGTAGCTATTGGTGAAATGGGCTTAGATTATCATTGGGACAAATCACCTAAAGATGTGCAGAAGGAAGTCTTTAGGAAACAGATAGCTCTCGCAAAAGAAGTTCGCCTTCCGATCATTATTCATAATCGTGATGCAACCGAGGACGTTGTAACCATATTGAAGGAGGAAGGCGCGGAGGCTGTCGGGGGAATCATGCATTGCTTTACAGGCAGTGTGGAAGTCGCACGGCAATGTATGGACATGAATTTTTATTTATCCTTCGGGGGTCCGGTGACATTCAAAAATGCAAAAAAACCAAAAGAAGTTGTAAAAGAAATTCCAAATGATCGTTTATTGATTGAAACAGATTGTCCTTTTCTTACGCCGCACCCTTTTCGGGGAAAAAGAAATGAACCAAGTTATGTTAAATATGTCGCTGAACAAATTGCTGAATTAAAGGGCATGACTTATGAGGAAGTGGCAGCTGTCACGACAGAAAACGCGAAAAGACTTTTCCGCATAAACTGACAGCATACGCTGTTGCCTTTTGTTGGGGCTTGTCCTTTTTAGCGACGATTCAAAAAAGTTCTACACGCTTTCTTCTTCTCATAGGATAGGTTTGTCGACAAGTCTTTCTTCCTTTTCCAGGTTCGGTTTTGCATAATTAGGAATACACACTGAGCTTTTGGGAGGAAAAGAAAGGAGGGTTGACAGCCTTTTAGATACTCTATATAATCTCTCCGAGGAGAAGGAGGCGTTTTTCATCACACAAAAAATGAAAAAGCTGTTTTCCGTAAAGCTTAGCAAAAGCAAAGTCATTCTGATTGCTGCTTGTTTGCTATTGGCAGGAAGCGGGACCGCGTATGGGGCTCATGAGCTCACGAAACAACCAATCTCAGTTTCTATCAATGGCAAAAAGGAACAAATGCGCACACATGCAAAAACTGTAGGGGAGCTTTTAGAGGCTCTGGACATAAAGACAAGAGAAGAAGACCAGATCACCCCTTCTAAACAGACAAAGATAACAGCTAACATGAATGTTGTGTATGCAGCTGCAAAACCTGTCGAGCTTACAAGAGACGGGGAAGAAAAGACATTATGGACAACGGCAAAAACAGTCGGTGCATTACTGGACGAACAAGATTTTGATGTGAAAGAACACGATCAAATAGATCCTGCAATAGATACAGAAATCTCTAAAGACATGAAGATAACCATAGATCCCGCGTTTCAGGTTACCGTAAATGACGCTGGGAAAGAGAAAAAGATATGGACGACTTCGACTACGGTCGCTGACTTTTTAAAACAGCAGAAGATGAACATAAAAGACGAAGATAAAATCAAGCCTGCGTTAGACGATAAGCTGACGAAAGGAAAGGCTGATATTCACATTACTCGTATCGAAAAGGTCACCGATGTAGTTGAAGAAAAAATAGCGTTTGACGTGAAAGAAAAAGAAGACGCATCTCTTGAACAAGGGAAAGAAAAGGTCGTTCAAAAAGGAAAAGAAGGCAAGCTCAAAAAACATTATGATGTTGTGAAGGAAAACGGCAAGGAAGTTTCCAGAGAGCTTGTAAAAGAAGAAACAGCTGAACAAAGTGAAGATAAAGTCATTGCTGTCGGCACAAAGCAAACCAGTCCGAAGATTGAAAAGGTCGGCGCGGCATCAACTGCTGATAATAAAGCTTCTGACACTGTATCACGCAGCAATGAATCAACAGGTAAAGTGCTTACTGTATCTTCTACGGCTTATACGGCAAGCTGCAGCGGATGTTCCGGCCACACGGCTACGGGTGTCAACCTAAAGAATAATCCGGACGCTAAAGTTATTGCAGTTGACCCCAACGTTATTCCGCTTGGCTCTAAAGTCCATGTGGAAGGGTATGGCTATGCCATCGCCGCTGATACTGGGTCTGCTATTAAAGGAAAGAAAATTGACGTCTTTTTCCCTGAAAAATCGGCCGCTTACCGATGGGGAAACAAACAAGTCACGATTAAAGTTCTTAACTAAATTTGAGTATGTATTCAGAGGGTTTTGTGCCCTCTGTTTTTTTCGTTATAATAGATAAAGTGTATTTTCTGTTTATTAGACGCTTAAAATGAGGAAAAGTTTCGTTTGAATATAAAAAAGTTTTTACTTTTTATGTGGAGGCAGCAATGAAAATTAAAGAAATTATCGTGGTCGAAGGTCGCGACGATACAGCGCGTATAAAGCTGGCTGTTGATGCGGATACAATTGAAACAAACGGCTCAGCGATCGGAGACCATGTGATAAAACAGGTTCGCTTGGCGCAGGAGACAAGGGGCGTCATTATCTTGACCGATCCTGACTTTCCGGGCGAAAAAATCCGTAAAACGATATCTGAGGCTGTTCCCGGATGCAAACATGCCTTTTTGCCGAAGCATCTTGCCAAACCTAAGAATAAACGGGGAATCGGAGTGGAGCACGCTTCGATCGAAAGCATCAGAGCTTGCTTGCAAAATGTTCATGAAGAAATGGAAGATCAGCCAAGCGAAATTGCTGCTGAAGATTTAATCCATGCCGGGCTGATTGGCGGTTCTGCTGCAAAACGCCGTCGTGAAAGGCTTGGCGATATATTAAAGATAGGCTATACAAATGGAAAACAACTTCAGAAACGGCTGCAAATGTTTCAAATTACAAAAAGCGATTTTATGAGTGCACTTGATGATGTACTGCGGGAGGAACAGAATGAATAAAGACATAGCGACGCCGATTAGAACGAAAGAAATACTGAAAAAATACGGTTTTTCTTTTAAAAAGAGCTTAGGGCAGAACTTCCTGATTGACACGAATATTTTAGACAGAATCGTGGATCATGCAGGAGTGACAGAGAGAACCGGTGTGATTGAAATCGGTCCGGGAATAGGGGCTTTAACTGAACAGCTAGCCAAACGGGCAAAGCAGGTCGTCGCTTTTGAAATCGATCAGCGCCTTCTTCCGATTCTGAAAGATACATTGTCTCCTTACGATAATGTAACCGTCATTCATCAGGATGTGCTAAAGGCTGACGTACGGACCGTCATCGAAGAGCAATTTCATGATTGTGATGAGATCATGGTTGTAGCAAACCTTCCGTATTATGTAACAACTCCGATTATCATGAAGCTGTTGGAAGAAAATCTTCCGTTAAAAGGGATTGTTGTTATGCTGCAAAAAGAAGTTGCGGAGCGTATGGCGGCTGATCCGTCTTCGAAGGAGTATGGTTCACTTTCGATTGCCGTGCAGTTTTATACCGAAGCTAAAACAGTAATGACCGTTCCGAAAACGGTATTTGTCCCTCAGCCTAATGTAGATTCAGCTGTTATTCGGCTGCTGCTTCGTGAGGGTCCTGCTGTCGATGTGGTGAATGAAGCCTTTTTCTTTCAGTTGATTAAGGCAAGCTTTGCTCAGCGCCGTAAAACCCTTTTAAATAACCTGGTGAACAACCTTCCTCAAGGGAAAGAAAAGAAATCAATCATTGAGGAAGTCTTGAAAGAAACACAAATTGACGGCAAGCGCCGAGGCGAAGCATTGTCCATTGATGAATTCGCGGCCTTGTCTAATGGATTGTATAAAGCCCTTTTCTAAGAGGGCTTTTTTATTTTGCGTCACCACATGGACTGCCGGCACATAGGCTAGAGAAGGACCTTATATTCAGCCGTAAGGAAAGCTTGGACTTTTCAGGCGACGCAGGGGAAGAGAGGGGCCTTCAGAAAGGCTCTTTCTTTCTCAAGAGGCTTAGTCTATGTGTGGAGTGAGTAACATGCAATTTCAAATAGGGGATATGGTAGCCAGAAAATCCTATCAAATGGATATTTTATTTCGGATTATAGGCATAGAACAAACAAGCAAGGGTAATACAATCGCTATTTTGCATGGTGATGAAGTGAGGTTGATTGCAGATGCTGATTTTTCTGATTTGGTGGCGGTTCAAAAAGATGAGCAACTGATGCGGAAAAAGAAAGACGAGACCAGGATGAATGAATCGCTTGAATTGCTTCGCCAAGATTATAAATTGCTTCGTGAAAAACAGGAGTATCATGCCACAAGCCAGTATCAGCATCAAGAGCACTATTTTCATATGCCGGGAAAAGTGCTGCATTTGGATGGTGATGAAGCATATTTGAAAAAATGTCTCGCCGTCTACAAGAAAATAGGTGTACCCGTTTACGGCATTCATTGCCATGAAAAGAAAATGGCCGCTTCAATTGACGAATTACTCGACAAATATCGACCTGACATTTTAGTCATCACCGGGCACGACGCTTATTCCAAGCAAAAAGGCGGTATTGATGATTTGAGTGCCTACAGACATTCAAAGCACTTTGTCGAAACAGTTCAGAAAGCAAGGCGAAAAGTGCCGCACTTGGATCAGCTTGTCATTTTTGCGGGTGCCTGCCAATCGCATTTTGAATCCTTAATAAGAGCGGGAGCCAATTTTGCAAGCTCTCCTTCAAGGGTGAACATTCATGCCCTAGATCCCGTTTATATCGTAGCGAAAATCAGTTTTACGCCCTTTATGGACCGGGTCAATGTATGGGATGTGCTCCGTAACACGTTGACCAGAGAAAAGGGATTAGGCGGCATTGAAACACGGGGTGTGCTTAGAGTGGGTATGCCGTTTAAGTCAAATCAATAAAATGAAAAACCCGCATATTTCGTGTATGCGGGTTTTTAAATTTACATAATGATACATAATTTACCGAAACTTGCGGAAAATATCAAAGGAATCCATAGAATTTTGTCAAAATAATTTTGTTGACAATAGCTTATTAACGTTGATATAATTTAAATTTTATTTGACAAAAATGGGCTCTTGTTGTACAATAAGTGTAGTGAGGTGGATGCAATGGCGAAGACGTTGTCCGACATTAAAAGATCGCTTGATGGGAATTTAGGTAAACGGCTGACGTTAAAAGCAAACGGTGGCCGCCGAAAAACGATTGAGCGTTCGGGCATTTTAGCTGAGACGTACCCTTCTGTTTTTGTGATACAATTAGACCAAGACGAGAATTCGTTTGAAAGAGTTTCATACAGTTATGCAGATATTTTGACTGCAACGGTTGAATTACGATTCAATGATGATGCAGCAAGCTCATTGGCATTTTAACGGGCAGTGAATCTTTTGTTCACTGCTTTTTGTTTTGTCTAAAAATGATTTCCCAATAATTTTCTTGAAAGTTTCATCTGATTAAACAAATGATAAAAGGGTCACATGTTTTATCGTGGCGTGCACGAATGGCTATCATCTCTGAAAGGGGCTGTTTCGTTTGGGCAGACGTCGTGGAGTTATGTCAGATGAGTTTAAATATGAGCTGGCGAAAGACCTTGGTTTTTACGACACCGTAAAAAATGAAGGTTGGGGAGGCATTCGTGCTCGTGATGCCGGTAATATGGTTAAGCGGGCAATTGAATTAGCCGAACAGCAAATGGCTCAGAATCAGAATAACCGATAAGGCAGTGGCCCGGGGGACTTTTGTTCCCCGGTTTTTTGAATTCATCATGAATACTTGATTGCCGGCATTATCGGTATATACCTCCTGCTCTTCAAATGTGATACAATGTTCATACTTATGTTTAGATGGAGAAGTAGGTGAAAGCTATGCGTATTTTAGAAAAAGCGCCGGCCAAAATAAATCTGTCACTCGACGTCACGAAAAAGCGCCCGGATGGTTATCATGAAGTAGAAATGATTATGACAACAATCGATCTGGCTGATCGGATTGAACTGACAGAGATTGCTGAGGATGAAGTAAGGGTAGCCTCACACAATCGCTTTGTTCCAGACGACCAAAGAAACTTGGCTTATCAGGCTGCCAAGCTTATCAAAGACAGATACAAGGTGAAAAAAGGAGTTTCCATCATGATCACAAAGGTGATTCCGGTGGCAGCGGGCCTTGCAGGCGGAAGCAGCGACGCAGCGGCTACTCTCAGAGGGCTGAACAGACTGTGGAAATTGAACCTTTCTGTTGAAGAGCTTGCAGAGCTTGGGGCTGAAATCGGATCAGATGTCTCGTTTTGTGTATATGGAGGAACTGCACTTGCGACCGGGCGAGGAGAAAGAATCAGACATATTAGTGCGCCTCCGCACTGCTGGGTAATTCTTGCGAAGCCGACTGTAGGTGTGTCCACAGCAGAAGTATATAGGCAATTAAAGCTTGATAAAGTAGAGCACCCGGACGTAAACGGCATGATTGAGGCCATTGAAGAAAAGAGTTTTCAGAAGGTATGCGGCCAGTTGGGAAATGTGCTGGAATCCGTAACGCTTGATATGCATCCGGAAGTGGCTATGATTAAAAATCAAATGAAGCGGTTTGGGGCAGATGCCGTTTTAATGAGCGGCAGCGGGCCGACTGTTTTCGGGCTGGTTCAGTATGAATCAAAGGTGCAAAGAATATATAACGGGTTAAGAGGTTTCTGTGACCAGGTTTATGCTGTCAGAATGATCGGCGAACAGAATGCCCTTGATTAAATCCGTATATTAAGTTATATTATTTTTAAAATTATTCGGATTTTGGGGGTAAGTTCATGAAGTTTCGTCGGAGCGGCAGATTGGTGGACTTAACAAATTATTTGTTAACCCATCCGCACGAATTAATACCATTGACCTTTTTTTCGGAAAGGTATCAATCTGCAAAATCATCTATCAGTGAAGATTTAACAATTATTAAACAAACCTTTGAGCAGCAAGGAATCGGTACATTGCTCACTGTTCCGGGAGCTGCTGGAGGAGTCAAATATATTCCAAAGGTCAAGCATGCTGAAGCGGAAGAGTTTGTGCAGACACTTGGACAGTCATTAGTGAACCCTGAGCGTATCCTCCCGGGCGGTTATTTATATTTAACGGATATCTTAGGAAAACCATCTGTTCTTTCTAAAGTAGGGAAGCTGTTCGCTTCTGTATTTGCGGAAAGGGATATAGATGTTGTCATGACAGTTGCAACAAAAGGCATTCCGCTTGCTTATGCAGCTGCAAGCTTTCTTAATGTTCCTGTCGTTATCGTACGAAAAGATAATAAAGTAACCGAAGGGTCGACAGTCAGCATTAACTATGTTTCTGGCTCTTCTAATCGTATTCAAACCATGTCTCTCGCGAAAAGAAGTATGAAAACGGGTTCAAACGTTTTGATTATTGACGACTTTATGAAAGCGGGCGGCACGATTAATGGTATGATTAACCTGTTGGATGAGTTCAATGCCAATGTAGCGGGGATCGGTGTCTTGGTTGAAGCTGAAGGAGTAGATGAACGTCTCGTAGATGAGTATATGTCTCTTCTTACTCTTTCAAAAATCAACATGAAAGATAAATCAATTGAGATTCAAAATGGCAATTTTCTGCGTTTTTTTTAAAGAAAACCTTTTAAAGAATGGGGAGACAGAAAAATGACAAAAGCAGTCCACACAAAACATGCACCAGCAGCGATAGGACCGTATTCTCAAGGAATTATTGTCAATAATATGTTTTACAGTTCAGGCCAGATTCCCTTGACTGCCGCCGGCGAAATGGTAAACGGTGACATTACTGAGCAAACTCATCAAGTATTCAGCAACCTGAAAGCAGTTTTAGAAGAGGCGGGCGCTTCTTTTGAAACAGTTGTGAAAGCTACCGTATTTATCGCTGATATGGAACAGTTTGCTGAAGTTAATGAAGTATACGGACAATACTTCAACACTCACAAACCGGCCAGATCTTGCGTTGAAGTAGCCAGACTCCCTAAGGACGCGTTAGTGGAGATTGAAGTAATTGCGTTAGTTAAATAACACAGAAAAAAGTGATTCTGAGCGCTCAGGATCACTTTTTTATTTATTTTATGCCGGGATAACAGCGGTATGACCTATTTGTGCAATATTATCCTATATTTTCAAAAAATATTTTTGAATTAAGCAGGAATTTAAAAAGAATCGTGGAATTGTTAGACTAATGCTTTTATATAGGGAAAAGGTGGTGAACTACTGTGGAAGTTACTGACGTAAGATTACGCCGCGTGAATACCGATGGTCGCATGAGAGCGATTGCATCCATCACGCTGGATCACGAATTTGTCGTACATGATATTCGTGTGATTGATGGAAACAATGGTCTTTTCGTTGCGATGCCGAGTAAACGCACCCCTGATGGAGAGTTCCGCGATATTGCTCATCCCATTAATTCTAGCACACGTGGAAAGATTCAAGATGCTGTGTTAAATGAGTACCATCGTTTGGGTGACACTGAAGCATTAGAATATGAAGAAGCTGGGGCTTCTTAATAAAATAACAAACAGCAAGGACTGCTTAGACGGCTGATCAAAGGGCCTCTATTTAGCGGTCCTTTTTTAATTCTGATTTTTCAATCATAAACCCGCTACATAGAAAATTCTTGCACTTAATGAAGTCTCCTTGAAATCAACGCATATTTAGGATATATTTTTCTATGGATAAAAGGGATATTGGAGGCCATTAAATGGATAAGCGGTTTGCAGTTGTTTTAGCGGCTGGACAAGGCACGAGAATGAAATCAAAGCTTTATAAAGTCCTTCATCCAGTTTGCGGTAAGCCTATGGTGGAGCATGTTGTAGACGAAGCTCTCAAATTATCTTTAGCTAAGCTTGTTACCATTGTCGGACACGGAGCCGAAGATGTGAAGAAGCAGCTCGGAGAAAAAAGCGAGTATGCGCTTCAAGCCGAACAGCTTGGAACAGCCCATGCTGTCAAACAGGCAAAACCTTTTCTTACAGGTGAAAAAGGAGTTACCATTGTTATATGCGGAGATACACCGCTTTTAACTGCAGAGACAATGGAAGCAATGCTGAAGGAACATAAAGAAAAAGACGCAAAAGCAACGATTCTGACCGCTGTAGCAGATGATCCGGCCGGATACGGACGCATCATCCGAAGTGAAAGCGGAGCGGTTCAAAAAATCGTGGAACATAAAGACGCTTCAGATCAGGAACGTCTTGTGAAAGAAATCAATACCGGAACGTATTGTTTTGATAACGAGGCTCTTTTTCGTGTCATCGAACAGGTTTCCAACGACAACGTGCAGGGCGAATATTACCTTCCTGATGTCATTGAAATTCTTAAAAATGAAGGCGAAACTGTTGCTGCTTACCAGACTGGTAATTTCCAAGAAACGCTCGGAGTTAATGATAGAGTCGCTCTTTCTCAGGCAGAATTGTTTATGAAACAGCGGATTAATAAATGGCATATGCAAAACGGCGTAAGCCTGATTGATCCGATGAACACATATATCTCCCCGGAAGCCGTCATCGGAAGCGATACTGTAATCTATCCCGGAACCGTGATCAAAGGTCGGGTTCAAATCGGAGAAGATTCAACCATCGGTCCTCATTCAGAGATTGAGAACAGCTCAATCGGCAGCCGCACTGTTATTAAACAATCAGTTGTCAATAACAGTAAAGTTGGGAATGATGTCAATATAGGCCCGTTCGCTCACATCAGACCGGAATCGACTATCGGTAACGAGGTAAAGATCGGCAATTTTGTTGAGGTTAAGAAAACTCAATTCGGAGACCGAAGCAAGGCTTCTCATTTAAGTTATGTCGGTGATGCTGAAGTAGGCGCGGATGTGAATCTGGGCTGCGGATCAATTACTGTTAATTATGATGGGAAAAATAAATTTTTGACGAAAATTGAAGACGGCGCCTTTATTGGCTGCAACTCCAATTTAGTCGCTCCTGTTACAGTCGGAAAAGGCGCGTATGTAGCTGCCGGCTCAACGGTAACGGAGGATGTGCCTGGCAAAGCGCTTGCCATTGCCAGAGCAAGACAAGTAAATAAAGATGACTATGTGAAAAAAATTCATAAAAAACAATCCTAAAATCGGAGGTTTATCCATGTCTAATCAATACGGAGATAAGAATTTAAAGATTTTTTCTTTGAATTCTAATCCAGAGCTTGCAAAAGAAATTGCGGATAATGTTGGAGTTCAGTTAGGGAAGTGCTCTGTTAAAAGATTTAGCGACGGCGAAGTCCAAATCAATATTGAAGAAAGTATTCGCGGATGCGACTGCTATATCATTCAATCTACAAGTGACCCGGTGAATGAGCATATCATGGAGCTGCTGATTATGGTAGACGCGCTAAAACGCGCTTCTGCGAAAACCATTAATATCGTCATTCCATATTACGGATACGCTCGCCAGGACAGAAAGGCAAGAGCGCGTGAACCGATCACGGCTAAGCTTTTTGCGAATCTGCTTGAAACTGCCGGTGCGACCCGTGTCATCGCGCTTGACCTTCATGCGCCGCAGATCCAAGGTTTCTTCGATATACCGATTGACCACTTAATGGGTGTTCCGATTTTAGGAGAATATTTTGAAGGCAAGAACCTTAAGGATATCGTGATCGTTTCTCCTGACCATGGCGGAGTGACACGTGCGCGCAAGCTTGCAGACCGATTGAAAGCGCCAATTGCGATTATTGATAAACGCCGTCCGAGACCAAACGTGGCGGAAATCATGAATATTGTCGGTAACATTGAAGGCAAAACAGCTATTCTTATTGATGATATTATCGATACTGCGGGTACAATTACGCTTGCCGCTAATGCGCTTGTTGAAAACGGGGCGGAAGAAGTGTATGCGTGCTGTACACACCCTGTATTATCCGGCCCTGCTGTTGAACGGATCAATAACTCAAGAATCAAGGAGCTTGTTGTGACAAACAGCATCAAACTTCCTGAAGAAAAGAAAATTGAGCGATTCAAGCAGCTTTCTGTAGGACCGCTTTTGGCAGAAGCCATTATCCGCGTTCACGAAAAGCAATCTGTCAGCTTTTTATTCAGCTAATTCGGCCGCCGATGTTTAAATCCTAATCGTTATGGGTATTGTTCTATTAGGACGAGAAAACGATAATAGGATGGTGCTGAATATGGCAACTTTAAAAGCAAAAGAAAGAACGGATTTTAAACGTTCATCTCTTCGAAAAATCCGTACTTCAGGACATGTTCCAGGTATTATATATGGTAAAGAAACGACAAACACACCCGTCTCCCTAGACAGTATAGAACTTATTAAAACACTGCGGGATGAAGGGAAAAACACGATTATTACGATTGACATCGACGGCAAGAAACATGCCGTGATGGTGTCTGAGCTTCAAACTGACCCGCTAAAAAACGAAGTCACTCACGCTGATTTTCAAGTTGTGAATATGAGTGAAGACATTGAAGTAGATGTTCCTATTCATTTGACTGGAGAATCAGTCGGAGTAAAAGAGGGAGGCGTATTGCAGCAGCCGCTGTATGAGCTTTCTGTAAAAGCTAAGCCAAAAGCGATACCGCAATCCATTGAGGCGGATATATCCGGTCTTGATATTAACGATGTGTTGACGATTGCAGACTTATCAGCTAACGGCGAATACTCCTTTAATCATGAGTCAGATGAAGTGGTGGCTTCTATTCTTCCGCCTCAGCAGCAAGAAGCGGCTGAAGGGGAGGAAGAGGAACAGACGGGCGGTCAGCCTGAAGGCGAAGGCGAAAATCAATAATGGCTTAAGGCGTAACCCTCCCGCGGTTACGTCTTTTGTGCTAGAATGAGAAGAATTATAGCTCGCCTGCGCGGGCTTACGTAACTAAGGGAGGATTCGCCATGCTTGTGCTTGCCGGTCTGGGAAACCCGGGAAAGAATTATGAAAATACGCGACACAATGTGGGCTTTATGACAATAGACGAGCTCGCAAAGGAATGGAATATTGAGCTGAATCAGACTAAATTTAATGGTTTGTACGGAACCGGATTTGTTTCCGGGCAAAAGGTTCTACTTGTTAAACCGCTTACATATATGAATTTATCAGGAGAATGTTTGAGGCCGTTGATGGATTATTATAATGTGGGAAATGAAGAACTAAAAGTGATTTATGATGATCTGGATCTGCCGGCAGGTAAAATTCGTTTACGGACGAAAGGCAGCGCCGGGGGGCATAACGGCATTAAGTCGCTCATTCAGCATTTAGGCACGTCTGAATTCGACCGAATCCGAATCGGAATCGGACGTCCTGTAAATGGTATGAAAGTAGTTGACTATGTGTTAGGAGCCTTCACAAAAGAAGAAGCGCCTGCCATCGATGAAGCGATTTCAAAATCAGTAAAAGCTTGTGAGGCTTCATTAAGCAAACCGTTTTTAGAGGTAATGAACGAATTTAACGCGAATGTATAAGATAAATAATCGAAGCCCATACTAGCTGAAAACGACTTTATCAGGAGGTTCGGCGTATGGCTTTGCATTATTACTGCCGACATTGCGGCGTCAAAGTAGGAAGCCTTGAACAATCACTCGTCACAACGGATTTACTTGG
Organism: Bacillus sp. HU-1818; assembly: GCF_022695965.1. NCBI lineage: Bacteria > Bacillati > Bacillota > Bacilli > Caryophanales > Bacillaceae > Bacillus > Bacillus sp. HU-1818. The sequence continues at coordinate 30,213 of NZ_JAAPBE010000009.1, read as the reverse complement.
ATTTCATCACTTAACAAATGAGGAAAGAAACGATATGATTTCTTATAAAGATAATGGAGATGTCCATGTTCTTACAATTTGTGAAGACTGCCAAGAGGCTCTTGAACGAAATCCGCATTTTCATGAATATCAAACATTTATTCAATAAAAAGCTTTGGTGTAGACACTAGACCAAAGCATTTTTCTGTTCTTAAAGGAAACAGAGAGGAGGGGCCATATGGATAACATTCAAACCTTTATTAAAGAAAGCGATGACTTTAAATCCATCGTAAACGGTTTACACGAGGGTTTAAGGGAACAACTGCTCGCGGGTCTGTCAGGTTCCGCGCGGTCTGTGTTTACTTCCGCCCTTTCGGAGAAAATCAATCAGCCCATTTTTTTGATCACGCATAATCTGTATCAAGCCCAGAAAGTAACGGAAGACTTGACTGCTCTCCTGGAGGATCAGTCTGTTCTTTTGTACCCGGTCAATGAACTGATTTCTTCTGAAATTGCAGTGGCAAGCCCTGAACTGCGTGCACAGCGTCTTGACGTTATCAACAGATTGACGGCTGGTGAAACGCCGATTGTCGTTGCTCCTGTGGCAGCGGTCAGAAGAATGCTTCCGCCCGTCGATGTCTGGAAAAACAGCCAAATGACAATTACAACTGGTGAAGATATAGAGCCGGATCAGCTGTCCGCACGCCTTGTAGAAGTGGGGTACGAGCGTTCCGATATGGTTTCTGCACCCGGTGAATTCAGTATTCGCGGCGGAATAATAGATATTTACCCATTAACAGCTGAACATCCGGTACGGATCGAATTATTTGATACAGAAGTTGATTCTATCCGCACCTTTAATTCAGATGATCAAAGGTCAATTGAAACGCTTACTTCCGTCAATATCGGTCCGGCGAAAGAACTGATTATCCGAGCGGAGGAAAAAGCCCGTGCGATTGAAAAAATAGATAAAGGGCTTGCTGCCAGCCTGAAAAAGGTAAAGGCGGATAAACAAAAAGAGATTCTCCACATGAATATTTCTCATGATAAAGAGCGTCTATCAGAAGGCCAAACAGATCAGGAGTTAGTGAAGTATCTCTCGTATTTTTATGAAAAACCTGCTAGTTTGCTAGATTACACTTCGCCTGACACCCTTCTTTTGTTAGATGAAGTCAGCCGAATTCACGAAATGGAAGAGCAGCTTCAAAAAGAAGAAGCAGAATTTGTGACGAATCTTTTAGAGGAAGGGAAGATTCTGCATGACATCAGTCTGTCCTTCAGCTTCCAAAATCTAGTGTCCAAACAGCAGCGGCCTATTTTATACTATTCTTTATTTTTGCGCCACGTACAGCATACGAGCCCGCAAAACATCGTCAATGTATCCAGCAGACAAATGCAAAGCTTCCATGGCCAAATGAATGTCCTTGCAAGTGAAATGGAACGATTCAAAAAATCAAATTTCACAGTGGTATTTTTAGGGGCAAATAAGGAGCGGACAGAAAGACTTTCGTCTGTGCTTGCTGATTATGAAATAGAAGCCGCTATGATTGATAACAAAAAAGCCCTTGCTCAAGGACAGGTGTATGTCATGGAGGGCGAGCTTCAGTCAGGATTTGAACTGCCGCTGATGAAGCTTGCGGTCATCACAGAAGAAGAATTATTTAAAAATCGCATAAAAAAGAAGCCGAGAAAACAAAAGCTTACAAACGCAGAACGAATCAAAAGCTATTCAGAGCTTCAGGTCGGCGATTATGTCGTTCATGTGAATCACGGGATCGGTAAGTATTTAGGAATTGAAACCCTTGAAATCAATGGAATCCATAAAGATTATTTAAACATTCATTATCAAGGCAGCGACAAGCTCTACGTACCCGTTGAACAAATTGACCAAGTCCAAAAGTATGTCGGTTCAGAGGGGAAAGAGCCGAAGCTTTACAAATTGGGCGGCAGTGAATGGAAGCGCGTAAAGAAAAAAGTAGAAACCTCTGTTCAGGATATTGCTGACGATCTCATCAAGCTTTACGCAGAAAGGGAAGCGAGCAAAGGCTACGCCTTCTCTCCTGACCATGAAATGCAGCGCGAATTCGAATCAGCCTTCCCTTATCAAGAAACGGAAGACCAGCTGCGTTCTATAAATGAAATCAAAAAGGATATGGAAAGAGAACGGCCGATGGACCGCCTGCTGTGCGGAGATGTAGGTTACGGTAAAACAGAGGTCGCCATACGTGCGGCGTTTAAAGCAATTGCAGATGGCAAGCAGGTTGCATTACTCGTGCCGACAACTATATTGGCCCAGCAGCACTATGAAACGATTATGGAACGATTCCAAGACTATCCGCTTACGGTTGGTCTGCTCAGCAGATTCCGGACGAGAAAAGAAGCGAACGAGACGATTAAAGGTTTGAAAAACGGAACTGTTGATATGGTGATCGGGACCCACCGCCTTTTATCAAAGGATGTCGTGTACAAGGATTTAGGCTTACTCATCATAGATGAGGAGCAGCGTTTTGGCGTGACGCATAAGGAAAAAATCAAACAAATCAAAGCAAATGTTGATGTATTAACATTAACGGCGACACCGATCCCAAGAACATTGCATATGTCTATGCTCGGGGTAAGGGATTTATCTGTTATCGAAACACCGCCTGAAAATCGTTTTCCTGTGCAGACGTACGTTGTTGAATATAACGGAGCTCTTGTAAGAGAAGCGATTGAACGGGAATTGGCCCGAGGAGGCCAGGTATATTTCTTATATAATCGTGTCGATGACATCGAGCGGAAAGCGGATGAGATTTCCATGCTTGTCCCTGACGCCAAAGTGGCTTATGCCCATGGGAAAATGACAGAAAATGAATTAGAGAGTGTCATGCTTAATTTCCTGGAAGGGGAATCAGACGTTCTTGTCAGCACCACTATTATCGAGACAGGCGTGGATATACCGAATGTGAACACCCTTATTGTGTTTGACGGCGATAAGATGGGCCTCTCCCAGCTCTACCAGCTCCGGGGGCGTGTCGGCCGTTCCAATCGCGTAGCTTACGCTTATTTCACATACCGCAGAGACAAAGTGCTGACGGAAGTAGCGGAAAAACGGCTTCAAGCCATTAAAGAATTTACGGAGCTTGGATCAGGTTTTAAAATCGCAATGCGTGACTTGACGATTCGCGGAGCCGGCAATCTTCTTGGCGCTCAGCAGCACGGATTTATTGATTCAGTCGGTTTTGATCTTTATTCGCAAATGCTTAAGGAAGCAATTGAAGAGCGCAGAGGAGACACGTCAAAATCCGAGCAATTTGAAACCGAAATTGACGTGGAACTTGATGCATATATTCCGGAAACCTATATACAAGACGGAAAACAAAAAATAGATATGTATAAACGCTTTAGATCAGTCGCAACACTTGAAGAAAAAAATGAGCTTCAAGATGAAATGATTGACCGATTTGGAAATTATCCGAAAGAAGTGGAATACTTATTTACCGTCGCTGAAATGAAGGTTTACGCAAAAAATGAGCGGGTCGAATTGATTAAGCAGGACAAAGATGCGGTCAGATTTACAATTACTGAGTCTGCGAGTGCCGAAATTGACGGTCAGAAATTGTTCGAGCTGGGAAATAAATACGGCAGACAAATCGGACTGGGAATGGAAGGTAAAAAATTAAAAATCTCCATTCAAACCAAAGGCAGAAAAACAGACGAATGGCTGGAAACCGTACTCGGAATGCTAAAAGGCCTCAAAAAAGTAAAAAAACAAACCATTGCTTCATCATAAATTTTGTTACTCTCTGGTGTATATTACATTTGATGTGACGGATACTAATTTCAAGCGAGGCGGAAGGTACATAAAGTAGACAGCTTTAGGTCTTTCCCATATATATCATCAAATGAAAGAGAGGCACCAGAGAGATGAAAGCAACCGGTATCGTACGTCGTATTGATGATTTAGGACGGGTCGTCATCCCTAAAGAAATCCGAAGAACTTTAAGAATCAGGGAAGGTGATCCGCTCGAAATTTTTGTTGATCGTGATGGAGAAGTCATTTTAAAGAAATACTCTCCTATCAGCGAGCTTGGAGACTTTGCAAGAGAATACGCAGACGCACTTTATGACAGTCTTGGGCATTCTGTATTGATTTGTGACCGTGATGTATTTATCGCAGTCTCAGGCAGTTCCAAAAAGGACTATATGAACAAATCAATAAGCGAATTGCTTGAGAAGTCCATGGATCAGCGCAGCTCCGTTGTAGAGAGTGATGTCAAGTCAGCGCAGCTTCTTGATGGCATTGATGAAGACATGAATTCTTATACCATCGGCCCAATTGTGGCAAATGGCGATCCAATTGGAGCTGTGGTCATTTTTTCAAAGGATCAATCATTGGGTGAGGTAGAACATAAAGCTGTAGAAACGGCAGCCGGTTTTCTCGCTCGTCAAATGGAACAGTAGGTCTTATACCATTTACTGAAACCAATACATTCTTAAGCGATGATAGAACAGCTCACATATGTGCTGTTCTTTTTCATATGGTTGAAAAAGGATTCCAAGCCTGGGGATATGTTATAATAAGCTCGTTTTTATCCGTTTTAACAGAGAACCATTAAGGTCCCCTGCAAGTGGAAGGAGCTTTTGGATGAATGATTCAATAGACGTCAAACGGCATCAGATGTGGCAAGGGGCTTTTGTTTTAGTATTCGCGGGTGTGATGACCAAGATACTAAGCGCCGTTTACAGAGTCCCATTTCAAAACATTGTCGGCGATGTTGGATTTTATATATATCAGCAGGTGTATCCTTTTCTCGGTATCGCGGTTATGCTTTCAACATCAGGATTTCCGGTCATTATATCAAAGCTGATGAATGATTATGGTGAAAAAAACAGCGGCAAAATATTAAAAATAGCCGCGTTGTTTTTATCATCAGTCGGTTTGATCTTGTTTATCCTTCTATATGCGGGCGCGGTTCCGATAGCGCAGTTTATGGGAGACATTCAGCTCGCTTTGTTAATACAAGTAGCGGCATTTGCCTTTCTCCTGTTTCCGTTCGCTGCCCTTTTAAGGGGCTATTTTCAAGGGATCAGCTACATGCTGCCATCGGCGTTATCACAAATTTCAGAACAGCTTTTGCGTGTTGCAGTTTTGCTCGGATTGTCATTTTGGATTGTGAAAGAAGGGTACTCTCTCTACGCCGCGGGTGCGGCCGCGGCCTCCGGCTCGCTTGCCGGAAGTATGGCGGCGCTCTTTTTATTAGGCTTATTTTGGTTTAAAGCGAAGAAAGTCGAACATAAGAACTCACAAGAATTAGATGTGGTCGGAACAACTGCAATCATAAAAAAATTGCTGCTTTATTCCGTGACAATTTGTGTCAGCAGTTTGCTTTTGATTTTGATCCAGCTGGTGGATGCTCTAAACTTGTATGCATTGCTGTCATACGGATTAGCGGACGAAGAAGCAAAGCGGCTTAAAGGTATTTATGATCGCGGCCAGCCTCTTATTCAGCTCGGAACCGTTTTTGCCGTAAGCATTGCGGCATCTTTGGTACCGTATATATCAAAGGCTGTAAAAGAAAAGGAAATGTCGTTATTAAAGGAAAAGATAACGTCCTCGTTAAAGCTTTCTCTTGTCATCGGAGCTGGGGCGTCAGCAGGGCTTATTTGTATACTTGAACCTGTCAATATGATGCTGTTTCGGAATACCGAAGGAACAGCGGCCTTGCAGATTTTCAGCTGTTCTATCTTTTTTACTTCTATTGCCGTGACCGCTGCAGCTGTTTTGCAGGGAGCGGGAAATACAATATTTCCCGCCATCTCGGTCTGTGCGGGAATAGCGGCCAAATGGATATTGAATTCCGTTCTGGTGCCGAGCTGCGGTATTGAAGGCGCGTCGCTTGCAACAGTCATTTCTTTTGCGGCAGTCGCCGGGCTCAATCTGTTTCGTTTATGGCAAAAAGGGTGGCTGAAAAATCTGGGAAGCTCCATTTTTCCGCTTCTTAGCTCAGTGCTTTTGATGTCAGTGGTCCTGTTCGCGTATCTGAATATCTGTTCTTTGGTTTTCCCTGAGGCAGGAAGGGGAATAGCCGCTGTTGAGAGTTTATCGGCAGTAGCCATTGGTGGCGCTGTGTTTATTTATTGTATGATGAATATGAATATATTTACGGACGAAGAGCTGAACAGCGTGCCTTTTGGCAGCAAGTTGAGCAAATTCAAAAGAAGGAGAGAAAAAAATGGCGGGTAATATTACAGTCGTCGGTCTCGGGGCCGGCGATATGGACCAGTTGACTCTGGGCGTACATAAGCTGCTGACAAAGGCTGAGGCTCTCTATATCAGAACAAAAGACCACCCCCTGATCGAAGAATTGGAAAAGGAAACGGGCTACATTCGGTTTTTTGACGACATTTACGAAAAGCACGGCCAGTTTGATGCGGTATACGAAGAAATTACAGACATCCTGTTTGCGGAAGCAGCACATCAAGACATCGTTTATGCCGTGCCGGGTCACCCCTTTATGGCTGAAAAAACCGTCCAGCTGCTGGTTGATCGGCAGGAGGAAAAACAAGTGAAGGTAACCGTCGCCGGAGGCCAAAGCTTTCTTGACGCTACGTTTAACGCGCTGAAGATAGACCCGATTGAAGGGCTTCAATTCGTTGATGCGGGAGCCCTAACGCCTGATGAGCTGGAGCTGCGTCATCACTTAATTATCTGTCAGGTATACGATCAGATGACAGCCTCAGAAGTGAAATTGACATTGATGGAAAAGCTTCCGGACGATTATGAGGTCGTGATTGTCACTGCGGCGGGAAGCCGTCAGGAAATGATACAAACCGTCCCTCTGTACGAGCTTGACCGCAGCGTCGAAATTAATAATTTAACAAGTGTTTATGTTCCGCCGATTAAAGAAGAGAAGCTCCTTTACCAAGAGTTCTCCGCGTTCCGCAGAATCATTCGGGAACTGCGCGGACCGGACGGCTGTCCATGGGATAAAAAACAGACTCACCAAACGTTAAAACAATACATGATCGAAGAATGCTACGAGCTTCTGGAAGCGATTGATGAAGAAGACACTGACCATATGATTGAAGAGCTTGGGGATGTCTTGCTTCAAGTGCTCCTCCACGCACAAATCGGTGAAGATGAGGGATACTTTACGATAGATGATGTCATAAGAGAGATCAGCGCAAAAATGATCAGAAGACATCCGCACGTGTTTAAGGATGTTAAGGTTCAGGACGAGACCGACGTATTAGCCAACTGGGAAGAGATAAAAAAAGCTGAAAAACCAACGTCAGAAGCATCGTTATTAGATACCGTGCCAAAAACACTCCCATCCCTTTCTAAAGCGGCAAAGCTTCAGAAAAAAGCTGCGAAAGTCGGATTTGATTGGGACGACGTCGGCGACATCTGGGAAAAAGTCAATGAAGAAATGAAGGAGTTCTCCTCCGAGGTTTCCGAGAACGTTCCTCATGAGCATAGCTTAAAGGCTGAATTTGGAGATGTTTTGTTCGCACTGGTCAATGTAGCGCGCTACTATACAATAGAACCGGAAGAAGCGCTTGCAATGACGAATGACAAGTTCCGCCGGCGATTCTCGTATATTGAGCAAACAGCAAAATCAAAAGGAATAGAGCTGTCGGACATGTCGCTTGAAGACATGGACAAATTGTGGAATGAAGCAAAAGAAACTGAGAGGAGATCAGAACATGAGACTCGATAAATTTTTAAAAGTATCCCGGCTGATCAAACGCCGTACCTTGGCAAAGGAAGTTGCTGATCAAGGAAGAATTTCCATTAACGGAAACCAGGCAAAAGCAAGTTCTGATGTCAAAGCGGGAGATCAATTAGAAGTTCGCTTCGGCCAAAAACTCGTTACCGTTCAAGTCAATGAATTGAAAGACACGACTAAAAAAGAAGAGGCCGCCAATATGTACACGATTCTGAAGGAAGAAAAACTCGGCGGATAGGCTTGTTCTAAACAATTCCCCCGCCTCATACAATGCAGTAATAATGCTAAAAGTATCGAGGATATGGGGGCTGGATAGATGAATTCATATTATGAACAAAAAGGATCTTCTTCTGTTCCGGAACAGCATGATATCACAATGAAAGGCCGGAAGCATTTAGATATTTCAGGCGTCAAGCATGTTGAAAGCTTTGACAATGAAGAATTCCTGCTGGAAACCGTTATGGGTATGCTTTCTGTCAGAGGCGAAAATCTTCAAATGAAAAACCTTGATGTTGAAAAAGGAATTGTATCTATCAAAGGCAGGGTATTCGATCTTGTTTATTTAGACGAGCAACAAGGGGATAAAGCTAAAGGATTTTTTAGCAAGTTGTTTAAATGACGCTCACGACTCAATTCTATACGATGTTGGCAATGGCCGGCATGGGCGCCTGGCTTGGGGCGTCATTAGACACGTACAGGCTGTTTGTCGTTCGGGCGAGAACAGCCAGGTGGCTTTTATTTATCCATGATATCCTTTTTTGGGCCGTACAAGGGCTGCTCTTCTTTTATGTCTTACTCAATGTGAACGAGGGTGAACTCAGGATATATATTTTCTTGGCAGTTTTATTAGGCGTTGCGACGTATCAAGGCCTTTGCAAACGAATGTATATAAAAATACTGAAATTCACCATCTATCTCGCGGTTTCTGTATACCAATTCATAAAAAGGCTTGTTCAGCACGTGTTATTCCGTCCAGTTGTCTGGGTATGTACACTGATTATCGGGCTCGTCATGTTTTTGATACAGAAAGTATACCGTTTGATTACTTTTCTTTTGTTGTGTCTGTATAAAATCGTAAAGGTATTATGTTTTCCCATATATTTTCTTTTGAAACAATGTCTGAAACTTCTTCCCGAAACATTGCGTCTAAGGGTCAAACGCTATTTTCAAAAAGGTGCAGGATTTTTAGAAAAGAAGAAGAAACTATTCATAACAATCAAAACGACCATCACACGTTACCTGAAAAGGTGAAAGGAGGACCGTCTGGTTTGAATTTATCCAGGGAACGAACGATAACTGAAATACAAAACGACTATAAAGAACAAGTAGAGCGTCAATCACAGCAGAAAAAAAGAAGACGAAAAGGGCTATTCAGGCGGTTAGCCGTATTTGGCGCCCTTGTATTATTAACGGCAATTGTCTTAGCTAGTTCTGTTTGGACGCAAACCGCTTCCCTTAGCGCCAAAGAAGAAAAGAAAGCGCAGCTGCAAAAAGAACTGAAAAGCATGAAGGCAAAACAATCAGATTTAGAAGAAGAAATTAACAAATTAAAAGACGAAGAATACGTCACAGAGCTTGCCAGAAGGGACTATTTCTTGTCTGGCGACGGTGAAATTCTCTTCAACGTAGAGAAGAAGAATAAGTAGCCTTGTTGACACTTAAATTTTTATTTAGGTATAATTAAGCAAACGATCTTTTTATAGCCTAAGGAGGAGCACTTTTTTTATGTCGATAGAAGTTGGCAGCAAGTTGCAAGGGAAAATAACAGGTATTACAAATTTCGGAGCGTTTGTTGAATTGCCTGGAGGCTCAACCGGTCTCGTTCATATCAGTGAAGTAGCCGATAATTATGTAAAAGACATTAACGAACACCTAAAAGTCGGCGACCAAGTTGAAGTGAAAGTCATCAACGTTGAAAAAGACGGGAAAATTGGTTTATCTATAAAAAAAGCTAAAGACCGTCCGCAAGCCAGACCTAGAAATGATTTCCGTCCAAAAGAATCTTTTGAGCAGAAAATGAATAAGTTTTTAAAAGATAGCGAAGACCGCTTATCATCTTTAAAACGCAACACGGAATCAAAACGTGGAGGGCGCGGAGCAAGAAGAGGTTAACCTTGCTGCTTTCTATAAATAAAATGGAGCATCCGTTTATCCCAGCGGGTGCTTTTTTTATTTGTATCTCGTTTTATAGTCAGAAAATTATAACATTTAAGTTTCTGTTGACGGATAAGACAAACCTTTGTATTATATAACTTGTGCTTGTAAGCACAAATGACATGGCGGTGTAGCTCAGCTGGCTAGAGCGTACGGTTCATACCCGTGAGGTCGGGGGTTCGATCCCCTCCGCCGCTACCATATCATTTATGGCCCGTTGGTCAAGCGGTTAAGACACCGCCCTTTCACGGCGGTAACACGGGTTCGAATCCCGTACGGGTCATCAAGCGAAAAATCGGCTTCTATAGAGGAGCCGATTTTTTTATTTCAATCATCACGGTTATTTGACACATTTCTGAGAAATCCTCGGAAAAATAAGAGAGTAATGAGGATCAGGGCAGAAACCGTCGAAGACTTCTTTGAATTCGTTACCTTCTTTTGACAAAATCCTATCTGTGCTTTCGCTATAATGACAAGCAACGAATAGAACAGGTGGGAGATGAGTGAAATGGAAAAAGCAGAAAGAAGAGTGAACGGGCCGATGGCGGGACAAGCTTTAGAAAAACTTCAATCCTTTTTTGATAAAGGTACGAAGCTGGTGGTCCATCATCTGCATTCACTATTTTTCTATAAGGGTTTCATTTATGTAATAATTGGTTTTTTACTCGGACGAGCTTTTATTCTATCTGAGGTCCTTCCTTTCGCGCTTCCTTTTTTCGGTGCCATGCTGCTTATCAGAAGAGATAAAGCATTTTATGCATGTTTGGCATTGCTGGCGGGCGCGCTGACCATATCTCCAAAACATACTCTGCTTATTTTATCGGCATTGCTTGTGTTCTCCATCTTTTCAAAGATTGCTGCCTTTATGATAGAGGACCGGGTCAAAATGCTGCCGATCGTGGTGTTTTTGTCCATGGCCGTTGCAAGGGCGGGGTTTATCTACGCGCAAAATGGCGCATTTACAACCTATGATTATGTAATGGCTGTCGTAGAAGCCGGGCTTTCCTTTATATTAACGCTGATCTTTCTCCAAAGTCTTCCGATTTTCACCGTAAAAAAAGTGAAGCAATCATTAAAAATAGAAGAAATTATTTGTTTTATGATTTTAATAGCCTCTGTCCTTACCGGGCTGGCAGGTGTATCTTTCCAAGGGATGCAGGCGGAGCATGTTTTGGCCCGTTATGTTGTGCTGAGTTTTTCTTTTATCGGCGGGGCCAGCATCGGCTGTACTGTAGGCGTAGTGACGGGTTTGATTCTCGGCCTTGCTAATATCGGAAACCTGTATCAAATGAGTTTACTCGCGTTTTCCGGCCTGCTGGGCGGTCTGTTGAAAGAAGGAAAGAAAGCAGGTGCGGCAATCGGCCTGATCATAGGATCTCTCCTTATATCACTATATGGTGAAGGATCAGCAGGGCTGATGACGACGTTATATGAATCGTTAATCGCCGTTGTGCTGTTTTTGCTGACCCCCCAATCGATTACTAAAAAAGTGGCGAAATACATTCCGGGGACTGCCGAACATATACAGGAGCAGCAGCAATATGCGAGGAAGATCAGAGATGTAACTGCTCAAAAGGTTGACCAGTTCTCCAATGTCTTTCACGCTTTGTCAGAAAGCTTTGCCACCTTCTATCAAACAGTGCCGGAAGATCAGAATGAAGACAGCGAAGTGGATCTTTTCCTAAGTAAGATCACGGAGCATTCTTGCCAAACCTGCTATAAGAAAAATAAATGCTGGGTTCAGAACTTTGATAAAACATATGATGTCATGAAACAAGTTATGCTTGAAACCGAACAAAATCAATACACAACAAACCGCCGTCTGAAAAAAGAGTTCGAACAGCACTGTTCAAAATCCCGTCAAGTGGAAGAACTGATTGAAGACGAGCTTGCTCACCATCAGGCCCATTTGACACTAAAGAAAAAGGTCCAAGACAGCAGGCGACTGGTTGCTGAACAGCTTTTGGGCGTTTCCGAAGTTATGTCAGACTTTTCTCGGGAAATAAAAAGGGAAAGAGAACAGCACTTTATCCAAGAGGAGCAAATTATAGAGGCTTTGCAACACTTCGGAATAGAAATACAGCAGGTAGAAATCTACAGCCTTGAACAAGGCAATATTGACATTGAAATGACAATCCCTTTTAGCGGAGGGCATGGAGAAAGTGAAAAAATCATTGCACCTATGCTTTCGGATATACTTGAAGAACAGATCTTGGTAAAAGCCGAACAGCATTCAGACCATCCAAATGGATATAGCCATGTGGCTTTCGGTTCAACAAAATCATACAGGGTGTCTACGGGCGCGGCCCATGCGGCGAAGGGAGGCGGCCTTGTCTCCGGCGACAGCTACAGCATGATGGAGCTGGGCGCACGAAAATATGCAGCGGCAATCAGCGACGGGATGGGAAATGGCGCAAGAGCGCACTTTGAAAGCAACGAGACAATAAAGCTGCTAGAAAAAATTCTCGAATCGGGAATTGATGAAAAAATAGCTATCAAAACAATCAATAGTATCTTATCGTTACGGACAACTGATGAAATCTATTCCACACTGGACCTGTCCATTATTGATCTTCAGGACGCGAGCTGTAAATTCTTGAAGGTCGGATCGACACCAAGCTTTATTAAACGCGGGGAGCAAGTCATAAAAATACAGGCAAGCAACCTGCCAATCGGCATTATTAACGAATTTGATGTCGAAGTTGTAAGCGAACAGCTGAAGGCCGGTGATCTCCTGATTATGATGAGTGACGGTATTTTTGAAGGTCCTAAGCACGTGGAGAATTATGACTTATGGATGAAACGCAAAATGAAAGGGCTAAAAACCGAAGACCCGCAAGAAATTGCGGATGTAATGATGGAGGAGGTCATCCGTACGCGATCAGGTCAAATCGAAGATGATATGACTGTCGTTGTTGTCCGAATTGACCACAACACTCCAAAATGGGCGTCAATTCCTGTTCCGGCTCTCTTTCAAAATAAACAAGAAATTTCATAACCGTTCCGTATAAATCAAATTTCTTCTGGCGAAGATGGAAATAAATCAGACTGAGAATGATCGTATTCTCCAGGAGGAATGGAATGTGAAAAGTGGACATTTAAATCAGATTCTGCTGATAACGGACGGCTGCTCTAACCATGGAGAAGACCCGCTGGCAATGGCGGCTTTTGCTAAGGAGCAGGGAATTACGGTGAATGTCATCGGTATTATGGAGGAAAACACAGTCGATCATGAAGCAATGAAAGAAGTCGAAGGCATAGCCCTTGCCGGCGGAGGTGTGCACCAGGTGGTGTACGCATCACAGCTCTCTCAGACCGTACAGATGGTGACGAAAAAGGCAATGACTCAAACTCTGCAAGGCGTTGTCAATCAAGAGCTTAAGCAAATCTTGGGAAAGAATGTGGAAATGGAGGAACTCTCTCCGGAAAAACGCGGCGAAGTGATGGAAGTGGTTGATGAACTGGGGGAAACGGTGCATCTTCAGGTGCTAGTGCTTGTTGATACAAGCGCCAGTATGGCTCCGAAGCTCCCCACAGTGAAAGAGGCGCTGATTGATCTCTCTATCAGTCTCAACTCAAGAATCGGGAATAATGAATTTGCGATGTTTATATTTCCCGGGAAAAAACAAGAGGTCGAGCTTGTGCTGAACTGGACGCCAAAGCTGCAATCTCTTTCCACACTCTTTGCGAAGCTTTCAACAGGCGGCATTACACCTACCGGCCCGGCGATACGTGAAGCGACACAGCATTTTGAGAAAATACGCTCAAGAAGGGGCATGTTGGAAGATGATGAACGACGCTTTGACGAGTTTGGCATGTAGTCTGTCGACGGGCACTATAATCCAAGGGAAATGGAATGGTAAACCTTACAGATTGCTTAAACAGCTTGGAAAAGGGGCTAACGGAATCGTTTATTTGGCAGAAGCATCAGATGGACTTGTTGCCTTGAAAGTTAGTGATGACAGCATGTCTATTACTTCTGAAGTGAATGTCTTAAAATCTTTTTCAAAGGCCCAATCGAGAACTATGGGGCCTTCTTTTTTTGATGTCGATGATGCCTTCGTTCCAAGTGCGAAAATCAATATTTCCTTTTATGTAATGGAATATATAGAAGGTCCGCTGCTTTTGCAATATGTCAGCCAAAGGGGCTTGGAATGGGTGCCTGTGCTAATGATTCAACTTTTGTCGAGTCTCTCCGTTCTTCATCAGCAAGGTTGGATTTTCGGTGATCTGAAGCCGGATAACCTGATTGTAAACGGTCCGCCTGCGAGAATACGCTGTATCGATGTCGGGGGTACAACAAAGGAAGGCCGATCCGTAAAAGAATATACAGAGTTTTTCGATAGGGGCTATTGGGGATATGGCACAAGAAAAGCAGAGCCCTCATATGACCTCTTTGCTGTTGCGATGATTATGATCAATTGTGTACATAAAAAGGAATTCAAAAAGTCGAATCAGCCGAAGGAACAGCTTCGCTCTATCATTGAGGGCAACCCATTTTTAAAAAAGTATAAAAAAGTGCTGGTATCCGCTTTGAACGGAGATTATCAATCAGCCGATGCGATGAAAAATGACTTGCTGGCAGCAGGCCGTCAGAATGAAAGAAGCAGAGCGCCTGCTCCGACATCGTCTCAAGCATCATCAGGAACACTGCAGTCAAAGCCTCGGCAAGGCAAAGTGGCACAAACGAGATATAAAGCCAAAAAGAAAGCAGTCAAGTCGAGCGGATTGTTTGAAACAACTCTTATTGTTATTAGCGTCCTTGCGCTCTATTTTGCATACATTGTCCTTTTTTTGATTTGATTGTTTTCGGATATGCAAAACCCGTGCTTCTTCTTTGCTTGGAAGGTTTGAAAGTGATAGGATATGTATATCTTTAAAATACCTGCTCATCGTGAGGAGGACGTTGTGAACAGTGCGAAAGACTTTTTCGAAAAATACAATCTTCATTTAGAAGGGGCAACAATCATTGTAGGCGTTTCCGGAGGCCCTGATTCAATGGCTCTTCTCAACTTCCTGCACACATGCTTTGGCCGTACTTCGGTTATTATCGCCGCGCATGTTGACCACAGTTTCAGAGGGGCAGCATCTGAAGAAGATATGCGATTTGTCCAAGAATATTGCGAGACTGAACGGATCACCTGTGAAACAGTGAAAATTGACGTTTCTGCTTATGCTGAAACGAACAGACTCAATAAGCAGGCCGCAGCGCGTGAGTGCAGATACCGGTTCTTTAAGGACCTTATGGTCAAGCACCAGGCTGATTATTTAGCGCTTGCCCATCACGGTGATGATCAGGTTGAAACCATGCTCATGAGGCTGGCAAAAGGCACCCTCGGAGCGGGACTGGCCGGAATGCAGCCGGTACGGAAGTTTGAGACCGGATGGCTCATCAGACCATTCCTTTCAATTACAAAGGAAGAAGTGCTTACATATTGTCTTGAACATGATGTAAGCTACAGGACAGATGAGAGCAATGCCAAAGATGATTACACCAGAAACCGGTTCAGAAAAGCTGTGCTTCCCTTTTTAAAACAAGAATCACACGATGTGCACAGAAAGTTTCAAAAGGTAAGCGAAGCCCTGACTGAAGATGAACAATACTTGCAGTCATTAACGAAAGACGAAATGAATAAAGTAATCACAAGCCAGTCTGAAACATCAGTTGAATTGAATTCCGACGCATTGCTTGCCCTCCCAATGCCTTTACAAAGAAGAGGAGTTCAACTAATATTAAACTATCTTTATGAAAACGTTCCATCGTCTTTTTCCGCCAGGCACATTCAGCAATTTTTAGAATGGGCGAAAAACGGCAGTCCTTCTGGAGTGCTTGACTTTCCAAACGGACTGAAGGTGGTCAAATCATATCAGACATGTTTGTTTACATTTGAACAATTGCAATGTAAAGAAGTTCCCTTTGAATATCAAATAAGCGGAGCTGCCGGTGAAACGGTGATTCTCCCCGACGGTTCTCAGATAACGGTTGAGCGCGATGCTGAATCTCTTGATGAAATTGGGAATGCTGTTTTTATTACAAGTCAAGACAAGGTGCGATTTCCTTTAACAGTCCGCGCGAGAAGAATAGGTGACCGGATGAAACTTAAAGGGATGAATGGCTCAAAAAAGGTAAAGGATATATTTATTGATAAAAAATTGCCTCTGCAAATGAGAGACAGCTGGCCGATTGTGACTGATACAACCGGTGAAATTATCTGGATACCCGGCTTAAAAAAATCCATTTTTGAAGATCTTGTGATTCCAAACGGCGACCGCATTGTATTACAATATAGACAGCATGAAATGTGTAGGGGGCAAGCAAAATCATGAAACAAGATATTGAATCAGTTTTGATCTCTGAAGAAGAGATTCAAAAGAAAGTAAAAGAGCTTGGAGCTGATTTAACAAGCGAGTACAAAGATAAATTTCCGCTGGCGATCGGTGTATTAAAGGGAGCTCTTCCTTTTATGGCAGACCTTTTGAAACATATTGATACATATTTGGAAATGGATTTCATGGATGTATCAAGCTACGGAAATTCAACCGTTTCTTCTGGAGAAGTAAAAATCATAAAAGATTTGGATACATCTGTAGAAGGCCGGGACATCTTAATTATTGAAGATATTATCGACAGTGGGTTAACGTTAAGTTATCTTGTAGAGCTCTTCCGATACCGTAAAGCAAAATCAATTAAGATTGTTACCCTTTTGGATAAACCAAGCGGAAGAAAAGCGGATATTAAAGCAGACTACGTAGGCTTTAAAGTTCCTGACGCATTTGTTGTGGGTTACGGACTTGATTACGCTGAGCGATATCGCAATCTGCCTTATATCGGAGTGTTAAAACCGGCAGTTTATGAAAGCTGATAAGCGGCCTGCTTCCGAGATGGTTATTGGTTGTATTGGAATGATTTTCTATGATACTATTGAACATAGTTGTGCTTACTGTGGGAGGAGGTAAGGAATGAATCGGGTCTTCCGTAATACCATTTTTTATTTACTTATTTTATTAGTAGTAATAGGGGTTGTGAGTTATTTCCAAACCTCAAATCCGAAAACAGAAAATATGTCGTACAGTACGTTTATCACAAACCTGGATAACGGGAAGGTAGATAGCGTTTCGGTTCAGCCTGTCAGGGGTGTTTATGAGGTAAAAGGACAGCTGAAAA
Organism: Bacillus sp. HU-1818; assembly: GCF_022695965.1. Taxonomy (NCBI): domain Bacteria; kingdom Bacillati; phylum Bacillota; class Bacilli; order Caryophanales; family Bacillaceae; genus Bacillus; species Bacillus sp. HU-1818. Next base: position 13,203 of record NZ_JAAPBE010000009.1, on the reverse strand, counting down.
ACTACGACAAGGATCAATACTTTTTGACTCATGTTCCTGAAGGAAAGGGAGCAGACCAGATATTTAGTGCGTTGAAAAAGACGGATGTGAAAGTTGAGCCCGCTCAAGAAACGAGCGGATGGGTGACGTTCTTGACGACCATCATCCCGTTTGTCATTATCTTCATTCTGTTTTTCTTCCTGCTTAACCAGGCTCAAGGCGGCGGAAGCCGTGTTATGAACTTCGGTAAGAGTAAAGCGAAGCTCTATACAGAGGAAAAGAAACGTGTCAAATTTAAGGATGTAGCTGGCGCTGACGAAGAAAAGCAAGAGCTTGTCGAGGTTGTTGAGTTTCTTAAAGATCCCCGCAAGTTCGCCGAGCTAGGCGCAAGAATACCTAAAGGCGTACTGTTAGTAGGACCTCCTGGTACTGGTAAAACATTACTTGCCAGAGCTTCTGCGGGCGAAGCCGGTGTACCTTTCTTCAGCATCAGCGGATCTGATTTCGTTGAAATGTTTGTCGGTGTCGGTGCTTCCCGTGTGCGTGATTTGTTCGAAAATGCTAAGAAGAACGCGCCTTGTTTGATCTTTATTGATGAGATCGACGCAGTAGGGCGTCAGCGTGGAGCAGGTCTTGGCGGCGGGCACGATGAACGTGAACAGACGCTTAACCAGCTGCTTGTTGAAATGGACGGCTTTAGCTCAAATGAAGGAATCATCATTATTGCGGCTACAAACCGCGCGGATATCTTGGACCCTGCCTTACTTCGTCCGGGACGTTTTGACCGTCAGATCACTGTCGACCGACCTGATGTCATCGGCCGTGAAGCGGTATTGCAAGTCCATGCGAGAAACAAACCGCTTGATGAAACAGTTAATCTCAAAGCGATCGCTACGAGAACACCTGGATTCTCCGGCGCTGATTTAGAAAACCTATTGAATGAAGCAGCTCTTGTAGCCGCTCGTCAAAATAAGAAAAAAATTGATATGCGCGACATTGATGAAGCGACGGATCGAGTCATTGCCGGTCCGGCTAAGAAAAGCCGTGTCATATCGAAGAAAGAACGCAATATCGTAGCTTATCACGAAGCCGGTCATACCGTCATCGGACTTGTTTTGGATGAAGCGGATATGGTTCATAAGGTAACAATTGTACCTCGCGGGCAGGCTGGCGGTTATGCGGTTATGCTTCCTAGAGAAGACCGTTACTTCCAGACGAAACCCGAACTGCTTGATAAGATTGTCGGTCTCTTGGGCGGACGTGTTGCTGAAGAAATCATCTTCGGCGAAGTCAGCACAGGAGCGCACAATGACTTCCAGCGCGCGACAAATATAGCAAGAAGAATGGTTACAGAGTTCGGTATGTCCGACAAACTGGGTCCGCTGCAATTTGGCCAATCCCAGGGCGGTCAAGTATTCCTAGGCCGTGATTTCAACAACGAGCAAAACTACAGTGAACAAATCGCTTATCAAATCGATCAGGAAATTCAGCGTTTCATTAAAGAAAGCTATGAACGTGCGAAGACTATTCTGACAGAAAATCGCGATAAGCTTGAATTGATCGCTCAAACATTGCTTGAAGTTGAAACATTGGATGCTGAACAAATCAAGCATCTTACAGATCATGGTACATTGCCGGAGCGCAAGTTCTCAGATGATCATGAGAAGAGCGATGATGTAAAAGTAAACATTCTGTCAAAAACAGAAGAAGAAAAGAAAGACAATCCTAAAGAATAAATTCACTTTCTTACTCTAAAAAAACTGCCAGCTTGTCTTGGCAGTTTTTTTGTTGTGAAAAGGGTAAAATACAGTTATTTCTGAACACCCCGATATAGTATCGTTTTATTTACAAATCAGTTACTGATCGTGTATGGTATTGTAGAATGTTGTAAAACTAATGATAGAGAAACTATTCAAAAGTGGTGATAGAGGTTGTTACTGGTTATTGATGTGGGGAACACCAACACCGTGATTGGTGTATATCATGATGGGGAATTAGAATATCACTGGCGTATTGAGACCAGCAGGCATAAAACAGAAGATGAGTTCGGGATGCTTCTGCACTCTTTATTTGAATATGTCGGTCTTATGTTTGAGCAAATTGAAGGAATTATTATTTCATCAGTTGTGCCGCCGATTATGTTTGCATTAGAAAGAATGTGCAAGAAATACTTTCATATCGACCCGCAAATTGTCGGTCCCGGTATGAAAACAGGTTTAAATATAAAATATGATAATCCAAAAGAGGTCGGGGCAGACAGGATCGTCAACGCCGTCGCGGCCATTCAGTTATATGGCAGCCCTCTTATTGTTGTCGATTTTGGAACGGCGACGACGTATTGTTATATTGATGAAAACAAACAATACATGGGCGGAGCGATAGCACCGGGTATTACAATTTCTACAGAGGCGCTGTACTCCCGTGCCGCGAAATTGCCTCGAATAGAAATTGCCCGTCCTGATCAAATCATCGGTAAAAACACAGTTTCTGCGATGCAATCGGGAATTTTATTTGGCTATGTCGGCCAAGTGGAAGGAATCGTTAAAAGAATGAAATGGCAGTCGAGCCAAGAGCCTAAAGTCATTGCGACCGGGGGCCTTGCGCCATTGATTGCGAATGAATCAGACTGTATAGATATCGTCGACCCGTTCTTAACCCTGAAAGGGCTTGAAATTATTTATGAACGGAATCGCGTAGGAAGTGTATAGGAGGTTACAATGGATTATTTAGTTAAAGCTCTTGCGTATAACGGAAAGGTTCGGGCATATGCGGCGGACACGACTGATATGGTTAATGAGGCTCAAAGGCGCCATGATACATGGCCGACAGCTTCAGCGGCGATAGGCCGTACAATGACAGCAACACTAATGCTCGGAGCTATGCTGAAAGGCGACAATAAGCTTACGGTTAAAGTGGAGGGCGGCGGCCCAATCGGTGCAATTGTTGCCGATGCCAATGCAAAAGGAGAAGTGCGGGCATATGTATCAAATCCGCATGTTCATTTTGACCTGAATGAACATGGCAAGCTTGATGTCAGACGAGCCGTAGGTACGGACGGAACATTAAGTGTCGTAAAAGATGTGGGAATGCGTGATTATTTCACAGGCCAAGTAGAAATAGTCTCCGGAGAGTTGGGAGATGATTTCACGTATTATCTCGTTTCGTCTGAGCAGGTTCCTTCTTCAGTCGGCGTGGGTGTGCTTGTCAATCCTGATAACACCATTTTAGCATCCGGAGGATTTATCCTGCAGCTCCTGCCGGGAACCGATGAGGAAACCATCACAAAAATTGAACAGCGTCTCTCTCAAGTAGAGCCTATTTCTAAGCTGATCCAAAAAGGTCTGACGCCAGAAGAAGTTCTGGAAGAAGTATTAGGGGAGAAACCTGATATTTTGGAAACCATGCCGGTCAAATTTCACTGTCCTTGTTCAAAAGAACGATTCACAACAGCCATTTTGGGACTAGGCAAAAAAGAAATTCAAGATATGATAGAAGAAGACGGACAAGCCGAAGCAGAATGCCATTTTTGTAATGAAAAATATTTATTTACAAAAGAAGAGCTGGAAGAGCTTCGAGACGAAACAACCCGCTAAGCTCTTTAGCGGGTTGTTTTATGATTGAAAAGAAGGGGCTGAAGTTGAATTTGAAATCAAGAACAATTTGGACAATCATTGTGGGTGTGCTTTTGGTCAGTTGTATCGTTGTTGCGTATAAGTTAACGAAATCACAGGCGGCAGCAACCCAATCTCAAGAATCCATCGCTACCATTGGAGATAAAAGTGTAACAAGAGAAGATTGGCTGAAGAAAATGGAGGATGAATACGGAAAGTCGACACTTGAAGACATGATTAACGTCCGTGTGGTGGAACAGCTCGCCAAAAAGAACAAACTCAAGGTATCGGATAGTGATATCGAGCGTGAGTTTCTCTTGATCAAAGCAGTGAATAATTCTTTTTATGAGGACGAGCATACAACTGAAAAAGAGTGGAAAGACCAAATCCGTTACAATATTCTGCTGGAAGAACTGCTCACAAAAGACATTGATATTTCCGAGAAAGAAATGAAATCATTTTACACTAAAAATAAAGAACTGTATCAATTTGATGATTCATACCGAATCCGTCATATCGTGGTAAAGGATCAAGAAGAAGCAAACCGGGTCTTAAAGGACCTAAAGGGCGGATCAAGTTTTGAAGCAGTGGCGGCAGAACGTTCAACCGACAGATATACTTCACCATATGGCGGGGATCTTGGTTTCGTCACAGAATCACAGGACAGCATTCCGGCCGCATATATAACGGAGGCCAGAACGCTTAAAGAAAACGAATGGTCGACTGAACCGATTAAAGTCAGTAAAGGGTATGCGATTATTCAGCTGAAGGAAAAACTGAATGCCAGAACATTTACATACGACGAAGTGAAGGATCAGATTAAACGGCAGATTGCCATGGATCAATTAGGCGATAAAGCAACTGTCAAAACCCTTTGGAAAGAAGCTGACGTGTCTTGGTTTTACGCTGATGAAGAAAACTAAAAGATTGACAAAAAATTTTGAAATTGATAGATTGTATACATAATACCAATAAAAATAGTCGGAAATTGAGGTGTCGAGGATGGTACGTGTAGCAAACTCCATTACTGAATTGATTGGAAATACTCCAATAGTCAAACTAAATCGTCTGGTTGAAGAAAACAGCGCGGATGTTTATCTGAAACTCGAATACATGAATCCGGGTAGCAGCGTAAAGGATCGTATCGGATTTGCGATGATTGAAGCTGCTGAAAAAGAAGGCAAACTCAAAGCCGGAGATACAATCATCGAGCCCACAAGCGGAAACACGGGAATCGGGCTTGCGATGGTAGCTGCTGCTAAAGGTTTAAAAGCCATTTTAGTCATGCCTGACACAATGAGTATGGAACGCCGCAACCTTCTTCGCGCTTACGGTGCTGAATTAGTGCTTACACCAGGTGCTGAGGGAATGAAAGGCGCGATCAAAAAAGCAGAAGAACTAGCTGAAGAGCACGGTTACTTTGTGCCTCAGCAATTTAATAACCCGGCAAACGCTGAAATTCATCGCCAAACAACCGGTAAAGAAATCGTTGAGCAGTTCGGTGAAGACCAGCTTGATGCGTTTGTAGCCGGTATCGGAACAGGCGGAACCATTACAGGAGCAGGTGAAGTACTGAAGGAAACCTATCCTTCTATAAGAATTTATGCGGTTGAGCCGTCTGATTCTCCAGTGCTTTCAGGAGGGAAACCAGGCCCTCATAAAATTCAGGGAATTGGGGCAGGTTTTGTGCCTGAAATTTTAAATACTGAAGTTTATGATGAAATTTTCCCTGTGAAGAATGAAGAAGCCTTTGAATATGCGCGTAAAGCTGCACGTGAAGAAGGAATTCTAGGCGGAATTTCATCCGGCGCCGCAATCTATGCAGCGCTTCAAGTAGCGAAAAAACTAGGAAAAGGCAAAAAAGTCTTGGCTGTTATTCCAAGTAACGGTGAACGCTACTTAAGTACACCGCTTTACCAATTTGAATAGAAAATGTGTGAAAACTCCCGGATCTGCGCCGGGAGTTTTTTATGTGAATGTCTCGAAAACGCCAAGTATGCTGCGAATCTTATTTTTGGTAGCGAAATTCACCTTTTTTCACTAATAAGATTGCTTTAAAATAAAGATAAGCACAAAACGAAGGCAGAGGATTGATACAATGGCACAACGAAGACCGGCAGGCAGAAAAATACCTTTTGACCAAGAAACATTTTTACAACAATATGAGAATCTTGCGCAGTCCAGAAAACAACATGTTCTTTTGGATAGCGCGAGAGGCGGGAGATACAGTATTGCCGGTCTTGATCCGATTGCGACAGCAAAGGGAAAAGACGGTATCACCACTATAAAATATAATGGAGAAACAATATTTAAAGAAGGTGACCCATTCCGCGCGTTTTACAGCTGGTTTGAAACTCTTCAAACTGAAACAAATGAAGAATTCCCCGACTTTCAAGGCGGGGCAATCGGCTTTCTCAGTTATGATTACGCACGCTATATTGAAAACTTTAAGATGCTTTCATTAGACGATTTGGAAACCCCGGATCTGTATTTTCTCGTATTCGATGATATAGCTGTCTATGATCATGAAGAAGAAGCGCTCTGGCTGATTACCCATACAGAGAAAGATGACCAAGCGTTAGCGGAGATGAAGCTTTCCGCCCTGGAACAAATGTGGTTAGCGGAAAACAGCGCATCACCGCTTCCGCAAGAACAAAAGCCAAGCGCTGACAAATCATTTGCAGTTCCGTTTACTGAAGAGAGTTTTTCTCAGGCTGTTGAGAAAATTAAGCAATACATTGCAAGCGGAGATGTATTTCAAGTCAATCTTTCCGTCAGGCAGTCCACAACTCTCTCTGCTCATCCGTACAAGATCTATAAAACGCTGAGAGAGATAAATCCATCTCCGTACATGTCGTATCTTGAAACCCCGGAATTTCAAATTATATGCGGTTCTCCAGAGCTTCTTGTCAGCAAAAAAGGCAAAATGCTTGAGACTAGACCGATTGCCGGAACGCGCTCTAGAGGAAAAGACGACGCAGAGGATGAAGCACTGGCAAACGAATTAATTCAAAACGAGAAGGAACGGGCAGAGCATGTCATGCTGGTCGACCTTGAACGGAATGATCTAGGCAGAGTATCCAGTTATGGATCTGTACGGGTCAATGAATTTATGGCTATAGAAAAATACTCCCATGTCATGCACATTGTTTCCAATGTAAAAGGCGAATTGCGTGAAGGAAATGACGCTGTAGACATTATCCATGCAGTATTTCCGGGAGGCACCATTACGGGCGCGCCGAAAGTTAGAACGATGGAAATTATAGAAGAACTTGAGCCGACAAGGCGCGGGCTTTATACTGGATCTATAGGATGGCTGGGATATAATCAGGATATGCAATTTAATATCGTGATCCGGACAATCTATGCAGCCGGGGGGCAAGCCTTCATGCAATCCGGCGCAGGAGTTGTCATTGATTCGGTTCCTAAGCATGAGTACAGGGAATCTTTCAAAAAAGCTTTTGCGATGAAGAAGGCGTTAGAGCAGAGCCAAGAAGAGACAAAAATTAGATGAGGTGAGCTGAGAAATGATTTTAATGATTGATAATTACGATTCATTTACGTACAACCTAGTGCAATATTTAGGCGAGCTTGGTGAGGAACTTATCGTCAAACGAAACGATGAAATCACAATCGAGCAAATTGAGGAGCTGTCGCCGGACTTTTTAATGATTTCTCCTGGACCGTGCAGTCCTGATGAGGCTGGGATCAGCCTGGAAGCAATCAAACATTTTGCTGGTAAGGTACCCATTTTTGGGGTATGTCTCGGACATCAATCAATCGCACAGGTTTTCGGCGGAGACGTTGTAAGGGCGGAACGCCTCATGCACGGGAAGACATCTGAAATAGAACACGACGGTTTAACTGTATTTGAAGGTTTGCAAAACCCGCTTGTCGCCACCCGGTACCATTCGCTCATTGTAAAAGCAGAGACACTTCCGGACTGTTTCACGGTGTCGGCCCGGACAAAAGAAGGAGAAATCATGGCTATTCGGCATAATGCCCTTCCGATTGAGGGGGTTCAATTTCATCCCGAATCGATTATGACCTCTTTTGGCAAAGACATGCTTAGAAATTTCATAGAGACGCACCGCAAGGAAGTAACGGCGTGATCATATATTTGAACGGTCAATTTATAGAGGAGAAAGAAGCATCTCTTTCTCCTTTTGACCATGGTTTCTTATACGGTATCGGTGTGTTTGAAACCTTCAGGCTGTATGAAGGCCGGCCTTTTCTGATCGAGTGGCATTTAGAAAGGCTGGAGCGGGCGACAAAGGATCTGCAGATCAAGCACAGAATAACAAAAGATGAACTTGCGGATATGCTGGACAACCTGCTCCGGCTGAATCATATAGAAGACGGAAACGCCCGTGTCAGGCTGAATATCTCTGCGGGCGTCAGCACCAAGGGCTTTACCGCTCAAACCTATGAAAACCCTACAGTACTCTGTTTTGTAAATCCTTTGAATCCGGAAAACCTGCCCGTTCAAAAAGAGGGGAAGGTTCTGACTATCCGGAGAAATACGCCGGAAGGACAGTACCGGTTAAAATCACATCATTATTTAAATAATATGTATGCAAAACAAGAGCTTGGCAACGATCCTCGGTATGAAGGGATTTTCTTAACCGAGGACGGCGCTGTAGCAGAGGGCATCATTTCTAATATTTTTTGGTCTAAAGGTAATTGCATTTATACACCGTCGCTTGATACCGGGATACTTGACGGAGTGACAAGGCGTTTTGTGATTGAAAAAATGGAGAAGCTTGGAGCGGAAGTAAAGACTGGCCGTTTTCGGCTGGAGGCCCTCTTGACGGCTGACGAAGCATGGATGACAAACTCAGTTTTGGAGATTGTTCCATTTTCTAAGATTGAAGAGGCAGCTTTTCCCGGTGTAAGCGGGGAAATGACAGGCTTTCTTCAAGAACTATATACGAATGACAGGCTAGGATAGAAAAGAGGGGGAAGAGAATGGCGCAGCAAACGATTGAACAAACCAAACTGCTTCACGCCAAGCATCACAAGTTATCATGGAAAGAAAAGACGCTGGTGATGGGGATTTTAAATGTAACGCCGGACTCTTTCTCGGACGGCGGGAAATACGAAAATACAGATATGGCGCTCCGGCATGCCATACAGATGATTGAAGACGGCGCCCATATTATTGATATAGGCGGAGAATCAACCAGGCCCGGTGCTGAGTATGTATCAGAAGACGAAGAGCTGTCACGAGTCATTCCAGCTATTGAGCGGATAACGAGTGAACTGGATGTCCCAATCTCTATAGATACGTATAAAGCAGCTGTTGCCGATGAAGCAGTTAAAGCGGGGGCTTCCATCATTAACGATATTTGGGGAGCGAAAGCAGAGCCGGAAATGGCAGCTGTGGCAGCCGTTCATAAAGTTCCCATTGTGCTGATGCATAACCGCTCGGAGCGGAATTACGATGACTTAATTCCTGATATGCTTGCTGATTTAATGGAAAGTGTAAAAATTGCAAAAGAGGCCGGAGTGGAGGACAAGCATATTATCCTTGATCCGGGTATCGGATTTGCGAAAACATATCATGATAACCTTGCTGTTATGAACAAGCTTGAGATATTCAGCGGACTCGGCTATCCTGTGCTTCTCGGAACTTCGAGGAAAAAATTCATCGGCCGTGTATTGGATCTTCCGCCTGAAGAGCGGGCGGAAGGCACGGGTGCAACGGTGTGCCTCGGCATTCAAAAGGGTTGTGATATAGTCAGAGTGCATGATGTTAAACAAATCGCAAGAATGGCTAAAATGATGGATGCCATGCTGAATAAAGGAGGGGCGCATCATGGATAAAGTCTATGTGGAAGGCATGGAGTTTTACGGATATCATGGTGTTTTTGAAGAAGAAAACAAACTGGGACAGCGCTTCAAAGTCGACTTGACAGCGGAGCTTGATTTGAGCAAAGCCGGTCAGACGGATGACTTGGAACAAACGATTAACTATGCTGAGCTTTACCATGTGTGTCAGGACATCGTAGAAGGCGAACCGGTAAATCTTGTTGAGACGTTGGCGGAACGCATTGCCGATACCGTACTGAAAAAATTTCAGCCGGTACAGCAATGCACGGTAAAAGTCATTAAGCCGGACCCTCCTATTCGCGGGCACTACAAATCAGTTGCCATCGAAATGACGAGAACAAAATCATGAACAATACAGCCTATATTGCGCTCGGCTCAAATATCGGAGATCGGGAAAGCTATTTGAGACAAGCCGTTGTGCTGCTCCATCAGCATGAAGCCGTAACAGTAACAAAAGTGTCTTCCATCTATGAAACCGATCCGGTCGGTTATGAAGCGCAGGATGAGTTTTTGAATATGGCGGCAGAAATTAAAACCTCTCTGACTCCATTCGAGCTGCTTGATCTTACCCAGACCATTGAATCACAATTGGGAAGAAAGAGAGATATCAGATGGGGACCGCGGACGGCAGACCTTGACATTTTGCTTTATAATCGTGAAAATATTGAAACAGAGCAATTAATTGTTCCGCATCCGAGAATGTATGAGCGTTTATTTGTCCTTGCGCCGTTAAAAGAGATTTGCCCGCAAGTGGAAAATAATAAAATAAGCGCTGAAACAAACCAAGAAGGTGTAAGAGTATGGAAGCAGAAATCTGGGGTAGACGAATTCGTGCATTCAGAAAGCTGAAAGGGTATACTCAAGAAGGATTTGCAAAGGCTTTAGGCATATCAGTTTCCATTCTCGGCGAAATTGAACGAGGGAACCGTTTGCCGTCACCTGCTATTATTAAAGATGTGGCCGATGCTTTAAATATAAGTGCGGAGGAATTAGCCCCGCCAGAAAATAATAAATGAAAGGAGGGAAAAAATGTTTAAAATCGGTGATATTCAATTGAAAAACCGGGTTGTGCTGGCCCCTATGGCTGGTGTCTGCAACTCAGCATTCAGATTGACTGTAAAGGAATTTGGAGCCGGATTGGTATGCGCTGAAATGGTCAGCGACAAAGCTATCCTTTACAACAATGCCAAAACAATGGGTATGCTTTACATTGATGAACGTGAAAAACCCCTCAGCCTTCAAATCTTCGGAGGAAAAAAGGAAACCCTTGTGGAAGCGGCGAAGTTTGTAGACCAGAACACAACTGCTGATATCATTGATATTAACATGGGATGCCCAGTACCAAAGATTACAAAATGTGATGCGGGAGCCAAATGGCTTCTCGATCCTGATAAGATTTATGAAATGGTATCTGCAGTAGTGGATGCTGTCGATAAACCAGTCACTGTAAAAATGAGAATGGGCTGGGATGAAGATCATATTTACGCGGTGAAAAACGCGCAAGCAGTGGAGCGCGCGGGCGGAAAAGCTGTAGCACTCCATGGGCGCACAAGGGTCCAAATGTACGAAGGAACCGCAAATTGGGATATCATCAAAGAGGTTAAGCAATCAGTATCAATACCGGTAATCGGTAACGGTGATGTCAAAACGCCGCAGGACGCTAAGCGGATGCTTGATGAAACCGGAGTCGACGGTGTTATGATCGGCCGTGCCGCATTAGGCAATCCATGGATGATTTATCGTACGGTTCAATACCTTGAAACAGGTGAATTAAAAGACGAACCGCAAGTGCGTGAAAAAATGGCGGTATGTAAGCTTCATCTGGACCGCTTAATTGATTTAAAAGGTGAAAATGTAGCAGTCAGAGAGATGAGAAAACACGCTGCTTGGTACTTGAAAGGCGTAAGAGCCAATGCGAAAGTTCGTAACGAAATTAACCATTGCGAAACGCGGAAAGAATTTGTGCAGCTATTGGATGCATTTACGGTTGAAGTTGAGGCAAAAGAGCTTCAAGACGCAAAGGTAGGATAACGATCACCTCTATTTGCTGCTCACTGCCAGTTTTTTGCTGGCAGTTTTTCTGCTTTTTTCATGAAAAATAAACGTAACGGAGTGATACCAATGAGTCAAGAAGAGCAAAATCATGAGGAATTGAACGACCAGCTGCAAGTCAGACGAGATAAAATGAACCAATTAAGAGATAACGGCATAGATCCTTTCGGAAAACGCTATGACCGCTCCCATCAATCTGAACAAATCATCGCAGCGTACCAAGAACTATCTAAAGAAGAATTAGAAGAAAAAGCGATCGAAGTTACAATTGCAGGCCGTATGATGACAAAACGCGGCAAAGGAAAAGCTGGCTTTGCCCATCTCCAGGACTTAGAAGGCCAAATCCAAATTTACGTAAGAAAAGACAGTGTCGGCGACGAGCAATATGAGATTTTCAAAACGTCCGACCTCGGTGATTTAATCGGTGTTACAGGGAAAGTGTTCAAAACAAATGTTGGGGAACTTTCTGTTAAAGCAACGTCATTTGAATTGCTGACAAAAGCTTTACGTCCGCTGCCGGATAAGTATCATGGCCTGAAAGATGTGGAACAGCGCTACCGCCAACGCTATCTTGACCTCATTGTGAACCCTGATAGTAAAAACACATTCATTGCACGAAGCAAAATCATTCAAGCAATGAGAAGATACTTAGATGACCACGGATACTTAGAAGTTGAAACACCAACAATGCACAGCATTCCGGGAGGAGCATCCGCACGCCCGTTTATCACTCATCACAATGCATTAGACATGCCGCTTTACATGCGTATAGCAATCGAACTGCACTTAAAACGTTTGATTGTCGGCGGTTTAGAGAAAGTATATGAAATCGGCCGTGTTTTCCGCAATGAAGGCGTATCTACACGCCATAACCCTGAATTCACTATGATTGAATTATATGAGGCGTATGCTGATTATCAAGACATCATGAGTTTAACGGAAAATCTTATCGCTCATATCGCTCAAGAAGTGCTTGGATCTACAACTATCCAATACGGTGAAGAACAAATTGATCTTAAACCTGAGTGGAAAAGACTTCATATGGTAGACGCAGTTAAAGAAGCAACAGGCGTTGATTTCTGGAATGAAGTGACTGTTGAGCAAGCGCGTGACTATGCAAAAGAACATGGCGTGGAAATCACGAAATCTATGACAGTAGGCCATATCATTAATGAGTTCTTTGAACAAAAAATCGAAGAAACATTGATTCAGCCAACATTTATTTACGGTCACCCTGTAGAGATTTCTCCTCTTGCTAAGAAAAACCCTGAGGATCCTCGTTTTACAGATCGTTTTGAGCTGTTTATCGTCGGTCGTGAGCATGCGAATGCATTTACCGAACTAAATGATCCTATCGACCAAAGAGAACGATTTGAGGCGCAATTAAAAGAAAGAGAAGAAGGGAACGACGAAGCGCATATGATGGACGAAGACTTTGTCGAGGCTCTTGAATACGGAATGCCGCCAACGGGCGGACTTGGCATCGGTATTGACCGTCTTGTCATGCTTTTAACAAATGCTCCTTCTATTAGAGATGTATTATTATTCCCTCAAATGAGACAGCGTTAATTTCAAAGAGTGCCAGCCTTATCATGAATAAGGAAGGCACTCTTTTTTTGAAACAAAATCTCTATTAAAGTTTTTTTGTTTTTTCTTCAAAAAAACTATTGCACTATTATTTATAGGATGGTATATTATTATTCGTTGCCGCTAAACAAGGCGATAACGA
>NZ_JAAPBE010000008.1:0-59696 GCF_022695965.1 Bacillus sp. HU-1818 | reverse complement strand
TTGATTTTAATAAAAGTTTTGGCGGTGTAGCTCAGCTGGCTAGAGCGTACGGTTCATACCCGTGAGGTCGGGGGTTCGATCCCCTCCGCCGCTACCAAAGGACCTTTAGCTCAGTTGGTTAGAGCAGACGGCTCATAACCGTCCGGTCGTAGGTTCGAGTCCTACAAGGTCCACCACTATACGGAGGAATACCCAAGTCTGGCTGAAGGGATCGGTCTTGAAAACCGACAGGGGTGTCAAAGCCCGCGGGGGTTCGAATCCCTCTTCCTCCGCCATACATATTTCTTCAAACTTAATATTTTTTATATCATCGCGGGGTGGAGCAGTTCGGTAGCTCGTCGGGCTCATAACCCGAAGGTCGCAGGTTCAAATCCTGCCCCCGCAACCAATTTTTAAAATCAGTACTCATAACAGAGTACATTAAAATGGTCCGGTAGTTCAGTTGGTTAGAATGCCTGCCTGTCACGCAGGAGGTCGCGGGTTCGAGTCCCGTCCGGACCGCCATTTTTAAATAGTTTGGCTCGGTAGCTCAGTTGGTAGAGCAACGGACTGAAAATCCGTGTGTCGGCGGTTCGATTCCGTCCCGAGCCACCTTTTACAATTTTATATATTTTGGCGGTTGTGGCGAAGTGGTTAACGCACCAGATTGTGGCTCTGGCACTCGTGGGTTCGATTCCCATCAATCGCCCCAAATAAAAATGCGGGTGTAGTTTAGTGGTAAAACCTCAGCCTTCCAAGCTGATGTCGTGGGTTCGATTCCCATCACCCGCTCCATTTTTATATCGTCATGGGCCTGTAGCTCAGCTGGTTAGAGCGCACGCCTGATAAGCGTGAGGTCGATGGTTCGAGTCCATTCAGGCCCACCATGACCCATTCATTTTATTCCACAGTAGCTCAGTGGTAGAGCTATCGGCTGTTAACCGATCGGTCGCAGGTTCGAGTCCTGCCTGTGGAGCCATATGGAGAAGTACTCAAGTGGCTGAAGAGGCGCCCCTGCTAAGGGTGTAGGTCGTGTAAGCGGCGCGAGGGTTCAAATCCCTCCTTCTCCGCCATATAAAGGCCCGTTGGTCAAGCGGTTAAGACACCGCCCTTTCACGGCGGTAACACGGGTTCGAATCCCGTACGGGTCATTCTGAAAACCTTGCATATCCTGCAAGGTTTTTTTGTTATCGTAAAAAAGTTTAGGCAGTTTTATGATATATATGATTATGACAAAAATCCCTATATTCTTCGCATCATTTCAGAAAATGCAGTTTTATGTCAATAACTATAAGCGCTTACAATAGAGGGCTTTTTTTTATTTCTTCGAATAAATAATATAAATGAAAACTATGATGACAGAAAGGATGATTATATGACCGCTGCCAGCCCAACAGCACATGATGTTTATCTTTTTCATGAAGGCTGTCTGTTTCAAAGCTATCAACTGTTTGGTGCGCATTATCAAGAGCTGAATGGAGAAAAAGGATTTAGATTTTGTGTTTGGGCGCCTCATGCGTTGAATGTACGAGTGGCTGGCGATTTTAATAACTGGTCAGGTAAGCTCCATGCAATGGACAAAGTAAATGATCAGGGAATTTGGAGTTTATTTATTTCAGATATAGCAGAGGGAGAGCGATATAAGTATGAAATCGTGACAGAGAGCGGAGAGATTCAACTAAAATCAGATCCATACGCTTTCTATTCTGAAGTCAGGCCCAATACCGCCTCCATTACTTATGATCTAAAAAGCTATACATGGCATGATCAGAAATGGATGAAGAAGCTGAAAGCAAAGCCCATTTATGAGAAACCAGTCTTTATATATGAGCTACATCTTGGGTCGTGGAAAAAACACTCCGACGGAAGGCTCTATTCTTATCAAGAATTAATTGATTCTCTTATCCCATATGTAAAAGAACACGGCTTTACCCATATCGAGCTTATGCCGGTAATTGAGCATCCGTATGACCGCTCTTGGGGTTATCAGGGAACCGGATATTTCAGTCCGACAAGCCGGTTCGGCACACCGCATGATTTGATGAGTTTTATAGACCAATGCCACCAGCAACATATAGGCGTGATTCTGGATTGGGTGCCAGGCCACTTTTGTAAGGATTCACATGGACTCTATATGTTTGACGGAAAACCGGTTTATGAATATCAAGAAGCGCATGACAGAGAGAACTGGATTTGGGGCACCGCTAATTTTGATTTAGGGAAATCTGAAGTTCATAGTTTTTTAATATCTAATGCGTTGTACTGGGCGGAAATCTATCATATAGATGGATTCAGGGTCGATGCTGTGGCGAACCTGCTGTATTGGCCAAATCAGGAGGAGCGTCATGAAAACCCATATGCCATAGGATTTTTAAAAAAGCTGAATCAAAAGATGAATGAGGCTTATCCGCATGTGTTGATGATTGCGGAGGATTCTACAGATTGGCCTGATGTGACACGTCCTGTGCAGGAGGGGGGACTTGGCTTTCATTTTAAATGGAACATGGGATGGATGAACGATATATTGAAATATATGGAGGCGCCGCCTGGCCAAAGAAAAAGCCTGCATCAGCATGTTTCGTTTTCTTTGCTTTACGCCTTCAGTGAGCATTATATTTTACCGTTTTCTCATGATGAAGTGGTTTACGGAAAGAAATCTCTTCTAAACAAAATGCCCGGTGATTATTGGCAAAAATTTGCCCAATATCGGCTGCTTCTCGGTTATTTCACAGCCCATCCCGGAAAAAAGCTATTATTTATGGGCGGTGAATTTGCCCAATTCGATGAATGGAAAGATACAGAGCAGCTAGATTGGTTTTTAGACACCTTCCCCATGCATCAAAAAGCCAGAGTATTTACCCAAGATCTTCTTCGTTTTTATCAAAAAAGTAAAATCCTTTACGAAAATGACCATCGCGGCTCATCTTTTGAATGGATTGATGTTCATAATGATGAACAATCAATCTTTTCTTTTATTCGGTACGGCAAACGGAGTGGCGAGGCACTTATAATTGTTTGTAATTTTACCCCTGAGGCCTATCATCAGTTTGATGTGGGCGTTCCTTTTTATACCGATTACGTCGAAGTATTGAACAGTGACAATAAGAGGTACGGAGGTTCCGGCCAAATCAATGCAAAGTCCTTACAGTCGAGGAAAGGAACCCTGCATCAGAAGCCTTGTTATGTAACAATGACCGTCCCCCCTTACGGTATTTCTATCATGCGGGCCGTAAAAAGAAGAGGAGAGATCAAGTGATGAAAAAACAATGTGTGGCTATGCTCCTCGCCGGCGGGAAAGGCAGCCGTCTGCATTCTTTGACAAAAAGTATGGCAAAGCCGGCTGTTTCATTTGGCGGAAAATACAGGATTATTGATTTCACATTAAGCAATTGCTCTAATTCAGGAATTGATACGGTCGGCATTTTAACACAATATCAGCCGCTTGAGCTGAATTCATATATAGGCATCGGCAGCGCCTGGGACCTTGACAGGCATAATGGAGGGGTAACAGTTTTGCCGCCTTACGCTGAATCATCTGAAGTCAAATGGTACAAAGGGACGGCAAGCGCGATTTATGAAAATCTAAATTATCTCAATCAGTATGATCCGGAGTATGTGCTGATTTTATCAGGTGATCACATTTATAAGATGGATTACGGGAAAATGCTCGATTTTCATATTAAAAAGAACGCGGATGCCACGATTTCTGTTATTGAGGTGGGGTGGGATGAAGCCAGCCGCTTTGGCATTATGAAGACAAATGGGGCAGGGGACATTACCCACTTTGATGAAAAGCCGAAGATTCCTAAAAGCAATCTTGCTTCGATGGGAATCTATATTTTTAATTGGCAGCTATTGAAAAGTTATTTGGAAATTGATGACTGCAACAAGTATTCAAGCCATGATTTTGGAAAGGATATCATACCTCTTTTACTTGAAGACGAAAGAAAGCTCTCCGCCTATCCGTTTAAAGGGTACTGGAAGGATGTCGGGACTGTTCAGAGTCTGTGGGAGGCCAATATGGATTTATTAACTGGAGAATCAGATTTAAAGCTGTTTGATCGAGATTGGAAAATCTATTCTGTTAATCCTAATCAGCCTCCTCAATATATCTCGTCAGAAGCGTGTGTACATGAGTCGCTGGTTAATGAAGGGTGCGCCGTTTATGGAGATGTTTCTCATTCCGTCCTTTTTCAAGGCGTAACGGTCGGGAGGCATTCACAAATTAAAAGGTCGGTCATTATGCCGGATGTGACGATCGGCGAGCATGTCATTATCGAGAATGCCATTGTGCCTAGAGGCTTTAGTCTGCCGGATGGGGCAGTGATTAGATCAGATAATAATGGGGAGGCGCTGCTCGTTACAGAACAATTTGTTGAAAGGGAATTGATTTAAAGCTGAAGAGGGGGCAACGGCAGTTGATAAATAACCAAATGTTGGGTGTTATAGATGAAACCACATATAAGCATTCTCTTCAGGATTTAGCCGCGCAAAGATCGCTGGGCGCCATTCCTTTTGCGGGGAGGTACCGATTGATTGATTTTATGCTGTCTAATATGGTGAATGCGGACATTAGGAGTGTAGCGATATTTCCAAAGTATCGCTATCGTTCTCTGATGGATCACCTTGGAGCCGGCAAAGAATGGGATTTGCACCGAAAAAAAGACGGTTTGTTCTTTTTTCCGTCGCCTCATCTGCATCATGAGTACGATGAATTCGGCTCATTTCGGCAGTTTTCCGATCATCTTGATTATTTTCATCGGAGCTCGCAGCAGTATGCCGTCATTACAAACAGCCATACCGTTTGTAACATCCAATTTAAATATGTGCTGAAAAGGCATCAGGAGGCGGGCTGTGATATTACAGAGGTATATCAGGACGGACAATCGCTGCAGATCTATCTCATGTCTTCTAAGCTCTTGAAAGACCTTATTTACGGGCATGCCGAAAAAGGTTATAAAACGATTCAGGAAGCTGTGGAAAAAGAGTCTTCAACATTGACGGTCTGCCCTTATGAATATTCCGGGTACGCCGCGGTTATTGATTCGGTGGAAAAGTATTATCTTCATAGCATGCAGCTCATTCAGCCGAGTTTTTGGCAGCAGGTCTTTTTGCCGCAGCTGCCGATCTATACGAAGGTGAAGGATGAGCCTCCGACCAAGTACGGAAAACACAGCGCTGTCAGAAACTCTCTCGTTGCCAACGGCTGCGTTCTTGAAGGCGAGGTCGAGAATTGTATTCTGTTTCGGGCGGTTCATGTCCGTAAAGGAACGAAGCTGAAAAACTGCATTATTATGCAAAAAACACAAATAGGTGAAGATTGTGTATTGGAGCAGGTTATTTCTGATAAAGACGTGAGAATCGGAAACGCGACTGAAGCTGCTGGAACAATTGAACAGCCACTCGTCTTAAAAAAAGGTCTTGTGCAAGGAGAGCTGATGAATTCTTGAAGGTGCTATTTGCTGTTTCAGAATGTACACCATTTGTAAAATCAGGAGGTCTTGCTGATGTGGCCGGAGCGCTGCCGAAAGAGCTGACGCGTCTCGGAAACGATATAGCTGTCATGCTGCCCAAATACAGCCAAATTCCAAGCAAGTGGAAAAACAATATGAAAAAAATAGCCGAATGCACGGTGGCCGTGGGCTGGCGGCAGCAATATTGCGGCATTGAACATCTCATTGAAGATGATGTGAATTATTACTTTATTGACAATGAATATTACTTTAAAAGAGACGGCTTGTACGGCCATTTTGACGATGGCGAACGATTTGCTTTTTTCTCAAGGGCCGTTCTGGAGGCAGCCTTCGTTTTGAAATTTCAGGCAGATATTGTCCACACACATGATTGGCATACTGCCATGGTCAACTATCTGCTGAAGGAGGAATATCGAAGTGATCGTTTTTATGAACAGATGAAAAGTGTGTTCACAATCCATAATCTTCAATTTCAAGGCATGTTTCCGCCAGAGGCCACACATGATTTGCTCGGCCTTGATATGGAGCATTTTCATTATGAGAGATTAGAATGCAATGGATTTGTTAATTTTATGAAAGCGGGGATTATCGCAGCTGACCATATCACAACAGTCAGCCCGACATACAGAAATGAAATCCTGACGCCTTATTACGGTGAGCGGCTTGAGCGTGTTTTGCAATATAGAGAAGCTGATTTGACCGGGATTCTCAATGGAATTGATGAGGTATTTTATCAGCCGAAGCATGACCCGTATATTGAAGTGCATTACGACTCAGAGCGTATATCAGGAAAGGGAATAAATAAAACAAAGCTTAGGCAGAGAATGGGGCTTCCTGAAACGGAGAACGTTCCTTTAATCAGCATGGTGACGAGGCTTACGAAGCAAAAGGGGCTTGACCTTGTTCGCCGGATTTTGCATGAAGTGCTTGAAGAACACGATGTTCAGTTCATAGTGCTTGGGACTGGAGAACGGGAATTTGAGGATTATTTCCGGTATGCAGAGTTTGCTTTTCATGACAAATGCCGGGCGTATATCGGATTTGATGAGGCGCTCGCCCATCATATTTATGCAGGCTCAGATATGTTCCTCATGCCGTCTAAGTTTGAGCCGTGCGGTTTAGGGCAGTTGATCGCGCTGCAGTATGGGACTATTCCGATTGTCAGAGAAACAGGAGGGCTGCATGACACCGTCAGTTCATACCGTGAGGAAGAGAATAAGGGAAACGGCTTTACTTTCTCAGCCTTTAATGCCCATGATTTGAAATTTACGATAAGCAGAGCGATTTCTTTTTATCATCAAAAGGATGAATGGAAGAGCATCATGAAAAACGCAATGAATGCAGATTACAGCTGGAGCAGGTCAGCGAAACAATACCAGCGCATTTTCGAGCTTTTGACAAGGAGTGGACGGGATGTTCTCGAGTAAAGAACGCTTTGCGGCCTTATTTTTGCAGCGTCTTGAAATGACGTGCGGAAAAAGTTTTAAAGATTCGACCAAGCTGGATCAATATAAGACACTGGGCATTATGGTCAGAGAATATATCAGTTCTAACTGGATACAGACAAATGAAAAGAGCAGGTCAAACTCCGGGAAACAAACGTATTATCTTTCGATTGAATTTCTTCTCGGCCAGCTTCTTGACCAAAACTTAATTAATCTTGGCGTGCGGGATGTGACGGAGGCGGGGCTGAAAGAGATCGGCATCAGCTTGCAGGAGGTGCTCGATATAGAGACGGACGCCGGGCTGGGAAATGGCGGGCTGGGAAGGCTTGCTGCCTGTTTTTTGGATTCACTTGCGTCATTAAATTTGCCGGGGCACGGAATGGGAATCCGTTATAAGCATGGTTTGTTTGAACAAAAGATCGTTGACGGGCATCAGGTGGAGCTGCCAGAGCAATGGCTGAAAAACGGAAATGTGTGGGAAGTGAGAAATGCTGATCAATCAGTTGATGTGCCGTTTTGGGGGCACGTGAATGTATCTGAGCAGAATGGGCGTCTGACTTTTCGCCATGAGCATGCCACGCTGATTACCGCTGTGCCGTACGATATTCCGGTTATCGGCTATGACACCGGCACCGTTAACACCTTAAGGCTTTGGAATGCCGAGCCTTACATCCATCATCATGAAACGGATATTTTGTCATATAAGCGGGAAACGGAAGCTGTCTCTGAGTTTTTATATCCTGATGACACACATGATGAAGGGAAAATATTACGGCTTAAACAGCAATATTTTTTAGTGTGCGCGAGCGTCAAAAGCATTGTGAACAGCTACCGGAAAACGCATAAATCACTATACGGCCTTCATAAAAAGGTGAGCATTCATATTAATGATACACATCCCGCTCTGGCCGTTCCCGAGCTGATGCGCATTTTGCTTGATGAGGAAAAAATGAGCTGGGAAGAAGCCTGGCACATTACGGTACATACGATTTCTTATACGAATCATACAACGCTATCGGAAGCGCTTGAAAAATGGCCGATTCATTTGTTTAAGCCTCTTCTTCCGCGTATGTATATGATTATAGAAGAGATCAATGAGCGATTTTGCCATTCTGTATGGGAGCAGTATCCGGGGGATTGGAAAAGGATAGAGAATGCTGCGATTATCGCCCACGGCGTTGTGAAAATGGCCCACCTGGCAATTGTGGGCAGTTACAGCGTAAATGGCGTTGCGAAGATTCACTCGGATATTTTGAAGGAAAGAGAAATGAAAGGCTTCCACATTCTGTTTCCGAAAAAGTTTAATAACAAAACAAATGGGATTACACACAGAAGGTGGCTGTTAAAAGCAAATCCGGATTTATCGGCAATGATTTCGGATTCTATCGGAGAAAGATGGATTAAGCAGCCGGAAGCTTTAATCGATTTGAAATCATTTGCCTATGATGCGGCCTTTATTGAGCAATTTCAATTGATTAAAGAAAAGAAAAAACAAGAGCTTGCCGATATCATTTTTGGCACGTCAGGGGTGGTTGTGAATCCCGAAAGCATTTTTGATGTCCAGGTGAAACGGCTCCACGCGTATAAACGGCAGCTATTAAATGTTCTTCATATT
This sequence comes from Bacillus sp. HU-1818, assembly GCF_022695965.1. Classification (NCBI taxonomy): domain Bacteria; kingdom Bacillati; phylum Bacillota; class Bacilli; order Caryophanales; family Bacillaceae; genus Bacillus; species Bacillus sp. HU-1818. The sequence continues at coordinate 51,183 of NZ_JAAPBE010000008.1, read as the reverse complement.
ATGTATCTGTATAACAGGCTGAAAGAGGATTCAGGCTTTTCAATCCATCCTCAAACCTTTATATTCGGCGCGAAGGCTTCACCAAGCTACTATTATGCAAAGAAAATCATTAAGCTGATTCATTCTGTCGCGGATAAAGTCAATTATGATCCGGCAATCCGCGGCCTAATCAAGGTCGTTTTTTTAGAAAATTACAGAGTGTCTCTGGCTGAACGGATATTTCCGGCGTCAGATGTAAGTGAACAAATTTCCACGGCAAGCAAGGAAGCCTCCGGCACTGGAAATATGAAATTTATGATGAATGGCGCGCTGACGATCGGGACGCATGACGGCGCAAATATTGAAATACTCGAAAGGGTGGGGCCGGATTGTATTTACACGTTCGGCCTTAAGGCGGACGAAGTGCTGTCTTATTATGAAAATGGCGGATACAGATCGAGAGAATACTATCAGCACGACCGAAGGATCAGGCAGGTAGCCGATCAGCTGATTAATGGTTTTTTTGAAGGAGAAGCTGATGAATTTGAATCTATTTATGATTCGCTTTTGCCTCATAATGATGAGTATTTTGTGTTAAAAGACTTTTCTTCTTACTTAGATGCACAGGAAAGGATTCAATCTGATTATCGCGATCGTGGCAAGTGGTATGAACGGTCTATTGTAAATATAGCCCATTCCGGATATTTTTCTAGCGATCGGACCATCCGGGAGTATGCGGATGATATTTGGGGAATTAAACCGATGGAATAAAGCCGCTTGATAAAGCGGCTTTTTTTAGTGGTTACAGATTCATTGAGTAAATGGTAAAAGATAAATATGTCGCAAAGGCGCTCCATAAAAAATAAGGGAGAAGAAGGTATGATGCGGCCTTGTTGAGCTTATTTGCGATAACGATCACTATCAGCGCGGTTACCGCCACAAGCAGACAATCAATGGATGCGGCAAGCATACTTTTTTGGGAAAACTGAAAATAACTGAATGCTTGATTCAATATGTAATTGATGAATAGTACAATCCAAAAGCCTTTCGCCTGTCTGAATGAATATACGGCAAAAATAATAGCTGCGGCAAGAGAAATCAAGGCAAACAGAACCGCCCAAATGATTCCGATGGCAGATCCGCTTGGCGTCCATTCAGGCTTATGAAGCGCATCGTACCAATCCCGGTCAACGGGAAATAAAAAGCCCGCTGCCGAAAACAGGGCGTATGTAAGAATGAAAACGAGAACTGCACCTATTGTTGTTTTTTTCACTTTGTCTCCTCCATTTGTATTTTTTTACATAATCTATCATTCCTCAAATGTAGAAGGACCAAACCCCCGATGAGCGGGGGACTGTGAACATTTTAGATCAATGGATGTAAAGCCGCCGCTTTTACCCGTTCATATTCAAACGCTGACTCTAATTCTTCTCGCGGTAACGCCGATTTTCTTACATATTTTTCGCGGATTACATCATAAAGTTCATAAGGAAACAGCATATCAATAAACATAACTTTTTTCTGTTCGTCTGTTAAAGGCGCTGCGGTTTCATATGCATTGAGCATGACGTAAAAGGTTTTTTCATCCCAAACTCCGGTCGTGTCCAAAAGCGGAATGATCATTTTTCTGAGATCACGGATGGGCAGGTCGAAGGAGACGGTATCTAAGTCAATGACCCAGATTTGATCATTTTCTCCAAGAAGCGTATTTCCTGTTCCATAATCCTGATGACATAAGTTAGGCTGATGTTTCAATTGTTCGGTCCAAGATACGTAAGAAGACTGTAAAAGACGGTCTAACACACCCTTCCCATCTTGGATAAAGTGATCAATTTCCTGTAGATATAATTGGGAAAACGGATCGTCCTTTTCAGCCTGAGCCATCAGTTTCCATGTTTCCATTTGTTTGCATCTTTTAATATAGTGGTTCGGCCAGCGTCCAAGCTTTGTGAAAACAGGCACGCCGTTGGGAGGCTGATAGCCGACAGAAGCAGTGTGGAATTCTGCGAGCCCTTTCATAATAAATTCTAAATCTTTCTCAACGGTCAGTTCAAAAGGCCTTCCCTCAATCCAGTCATAAACCACAAATAAAAAAGCCCCGTGCTTTGTATATAGGTTTCCGTTTTTAGCCGTCAGGATAGCGGGAACCTTCATGCCTTTCTTTGCTAAATAATCTTGGGCGAAAATGGAGAACAGCGCCTTCTTTTCTGGTCTGTGGATTCTTTTTAAGCATACGGCGCCCGAGTTTGTATGGATTTTCCAAACAAGAGCCATTTGATTTCCTTGAATGACTTCGATTTTTTCCGCTTGCAGGTCCCACCCCTGAAGAACGTTTTCAGCAAGTGAGGTCAGTTTTTTCTCGTCTTCAATAGATAGAGGAAGTTCTGTTGATTTCCCCTCCTCAGTGACTTCATGGTTTTCTGCCATTTAAGGACACATCCTTACCTGTTTTACTTCTATAGTATGAATAACCAGAAAAAATGATTTAGTTATATGACTATATTTTTTAAAACCCATAGTTGTTTACCCCTTTTTTTATTTGGGGCAGTCCATTCCGCACAAGTTGGTCATTAAGCCGTATCATGTTTCTAACTAAATAAAACATGTAAGAATGGAGGCTACGTATGAAAATAGCACTGATCGCCACAGAGAAGCTTCCTGTTCCTTCGGTAAGAGGCGGCGCCATACAGATCTACCTGGAAGCGGTTGCTCCGCTTATCGCAAAAAAACATTCAGTTACGGTTTTTTCGATTAAAGATCCCAGCCTGCCGGAAACAGAGACTGCCGATGGGGTTCATTATGTACATTTAGATGAAGATCATTATGCAGAATCAGTAGGAAAAAAACTTAGAAAAGGGAATTTCGATCTTGTTCATGTTTGTAATCGCCCAAGCTGGGTGACTTATTTAAAGAAGCAGGCTCCGGATGCAGTCTTTGTGCTGAGCGTTCATAATGAAATGTTTGCCTATGAAAAAATCAGCGAGCGGGAAGGGAATGAATGCATTGATGCGGTCGCCCAAATTGTAACAGTGAGTGATTATATCGGCCAAACGATTACAAGCCGTTTCCCGTCAGCCCGCTCTAAAACAAAAACGCTATATTCCGGTGTTGATTTAAAGACATATCATCCCCGTTGGACAAAAAAGGGACAGCAGGCGAGAGAAGATATGCGGAACGAATTGGGGCTTCAAGGAAAGAAAATTGTGTTATTTGTGGGCAGGCTCAGCAAAGTGAAAGGCCCCCATATTTTATTGCATGCTTTGCCGCAGATCATTGAGCAGCATCCGGATGTCATGATGGTGTTTATCGGTTCAAAATGGTTTGGGGACAATGATTTGAATAACTATGTTAAACACCTTCATACATTAGGCGCGATGCAAAAGGATCATGTGACATTTATTCAATTTGTAAAGCCTAAGGACATTCCCCGTTTGTATACAATGTCTGACGTATTTGTCTGCTCTTCGCAGTGGCAGGAGCCTTTAGCCAGGGTGCATTATGAAGCAATGGCCGCAGGGCTGCCTATCATTACGAGTAATAGAGGCGGCAACCCTGAGGTCATTGAAGAAGGGAAAAACGGCTACGTCATCCGGGAGTTTGACAAACCCGGTCACTATGCTGATTTGATTAATTCTCTCCTCAGCAGTTCATCAAAAAGAGAGAAGCTCGGCACATACAGCCGGACGGTTGCAGAAAACAAATTCGGATGGAGCAGAGTAGCGGAGAATCTCCTCAGTGTCTATGAAAAAAACAGATAGAAGGGGTGAACAATTTGTACCAAAAAGAGCATGAAGAAAAGCTGATACACGATGTCCTGGCCTATTATCCGTTTCAGGTTGAGCAAGTCGCGCTGAAATCAAACAAAAGCGGACGCAAAATTTGGGAAATCGAAACCGACAAAGGCCCGAAACTGTTAAAGGAAGCGCAAATAAAGCCTGAACGTATGCTGTTTATTACTCAGGCACACGCTCACTTACAGGAGAAGGGGCTGCCGATCGCTCCCCTTCATAAAACAATAAACGGGGGAAGCTGTTTAGGAGTGGACCACATTTCTTACAGCCTTTATGATAAAGTACCGGGAAAAGAAATGATCTATTACAATACAGAGCAAATGAAAAAAATCATGGCGTTCGCAGGCCGCTTCCATCATGCGGCCAAGGGATATGTTTGCGCGGATGAAAGCAAGAAAAGAAGCAGGCTTGGCAAATGGAATAAATTATACCGGTGGAAGCTGCAGGAGTTAGAAGGAAATATGCAGATTGCATCCTCTTATCCAGATGATACGTTTTCTCAAACCTTTTTATTGCATGCCGATAAAATGCTGGCGAGAGGTAAAGAAGCTCTCCGCATGTTAGACGCCTCTGACTACGAGGAATGGACAAAAGAAACGCTCAAAAACGGCGGATTCTGTTTTCAGGATTTTACCTTGGCGCGTTTAACGGAAGTCGACGGCGAACCTTTTCTGAAGGAGCTGCACTCCATCACATACGATTTGCCTTCAAGAGATTTACGGATACTGCTCAATAAATTGATGGTGAAGCTATCGGTTTGGGATACCGAACTCATGGTATCGCTTCTTCGATCCTATGACGCGGTTTATCCTCTCACAGAAAAACAATATGAGATCCTATGGATTGACTTAGCGTTTCCTCATTTATTTTGTGCGATTGCCCATAAATACTATTTAAAGCAGAAGAAATCATGGTCTGATGAAAAATACAATTGGGCATTGCAGAATATGATTTCTGTCGAGCATTCAAAGGAAGATTTTTTACAGCAGCTTCCGGCACTCTTTAAAGACATCAAATCACAGCAGGGAGTGAGCTGATATGAGAAATAAACGAGATGCTGCCTCCATTTCCAAGCTGGATTTAGACTCATTTGTATTTACACCGCCGGGGTCTATGGGATGGCAGTCACATGAATCGGAAACTGGTTCAGAAGATGATGCTTCAGAGGAACGTTTTTCTATGGCCGGCAGATTAAAAGAGTTTCCAAGCGCGGGTGCTCCGCCCCATTCAGGCAAGAAAAAGTCTTCAAAAAAATCGGGAAACCAAGCTTCAGAGCCTCATCAGAAAGGTTCAGCTCCGCCCCGCAAAGAGAAGAAGAGAAAGGCTCCTAAAAACAAATCCCGAGATAAAAGAACAGTTGTCACTCACCTTCCGGGTAAGGGCATTGTGTCTCCATGGATTTCCAGCATCGTCAAAGGGGAAAGATAATCAAGTAAGCGGTGAGGCATAAACGGCATTTATGCCTTTTTTTAATGTGAAGAGCCCGCATCTGAAGATACGGGCACCTCCTATTTTGATTTTGACGCAGTGAAAACCTGTTTTGAAAAGTTTACATCTAGGTTTTGATTCAGCAGGGGAGGCAGATACTGTTCATTTAATGGTTGCAGGACGGATTGATAAACAGCATCGAGCCTTTTAGCGGCGTGGAGAAAGGTGAACGAGGCTTCAACCCGGTTTCGGCCGTTTCTAGCTATTTTTTTCGATAAATTCATATCCGTGAAAACCTTGTCAACCGCTTTTGCGAACGATGAAGGTTTATCATAGTTTTCAATCACAAGCCCGTTCACTTCATGTTTAACCACTTCACCGTTTCCGCCGCGATTGGTCGTGATTAAAGGCGTCCCGGCGGCCATCGATTCGTAATTCACCCTCGCGAGCGGTTCATTCCATTGGGAACTGCATACAAATACATCCGCCATTAAAAAGAGGTTTGGAATTTCATTAGCGGGAATAAAATTGGTGAAGAGGACGTGTTCTTTATAAGGTTTCGCGAGTTTTCGCAAAAACGCCACGTATTGATTCACTCCGTCGTCACTAAACCATTTCCCCCCAGCTATGACCAAAACGGCGTTTTTATGCTTCTGCAAGATGCGTTTCATGCTATGGATTAAAAGATGAGGTCCTTTAGTCGGACTTAACCTGCCTGCGAATAATATGACCTTTTTATCTTCTAATTCGTATTTTTTGCGGTATTCCTCCCTGATTCTTGCCCCTTTTATCGTCCACACCGGCGGATAGGAAGGGAGATCAACACCGGAGTATACGACTTTTATTTTTTCCTTGGCTTCCGGAAACCGTTCGATGACAGTTTGCTTAATAAATGTACTGACGGTTGTGATCATGGACACATGTTTGACCACCTCTTTGCCCTGAGCGAAAGTCAGTTTTTTTTCGGAGAACATCTCATTATGCAAGCTGAGCACGATTCGGCTGTTCGGTGCGGCCTTTTTGTATAAAGGAACATTTAAAGGCCGGTTGAACACATGAATCAGATCAAATGATGACTTTCTCAGCTCATTTGCGACGGCCTCGCGATAATGGTTTTTTGGAAGATGAATATAGCGTACGCCATTTTTCGTTTCTTGTTGCGGGAGATCGGGATCTTCTATGGAGAAAATGGTCAGTTCATATCTGCTGCTGAAATAAGGTGCCACCCCGTCGATCATCATTTGGATCGCTCCTCCGCGTATAGCCGGGGCCGGCAGTTTTTCTGTGCAAATAAAAGCAAGTTTCAAAACAATTCACCTCGCATAAACGGACTGGAGGTATGCGAATTCTTTCGCCAATCCGTCTTTCAATGATATGGCGGGAGCGTAATTCAAGGCTTGTTTTGCTTTTGAGATATCAGCCCATGTTTGGCTCGGCTCACCGGATACTCTGTCTGAAAATGTCAAGCGGATTTTTGTTCCGGAAATCTCTTCAAGCAGGGATATAACTTCCAGCACTGATGCCCGTTCGGTTCCGCCGATATTGAGCGTTTCTCCAATGAGGTTCTGCCGCTGAAGAACGGCCGCCGTGCCTTTTACACAGTCTTCGATAAATGTGAAATCCCTGATCTGCCGACCGTCTCCGTAGATCGTGAGCGGTTTTTGGTCAAGGTGCTGTTTGATGAAGCGGTGAAACGCCATGTCAGGCCGTTGTCTCGGACCATATACTGTGAAAAAACGGAGTGTGATTACAGGCAGGTTAAAGCTTTTTTGATAGACGCGGCAAAGTTTTTCCCCGGTCAGTTTTGTCACGCCATATGGAGATAAGGGGTGCAGCTCGGCATCCTCGCTTACTTTGCCAAGTTTTTCGCCGTAAACTGAAGAGGTGGAGGCGAAAATAAATGCTTTTAAAGGTTGTTGTTTACAGGCTTCCAGCAGTCTTTGCAAAGCCAGGATATTGTGATGCACATAAGGGTGGAATTGATCGCCCCAGCTTGTGCGAACGCCGGGTATCGCGGCTAAGTGATAGACTGCATCAATGTCTGCCAGCAGGTGAGAAAGATCTGCTGTTAACAGATTTTCCTTAACAAATGTAAAGCGTTTTTCTTTTAATACTGTTTCAATGTTTTTCAGTTTTAACCAAAAAGGAGTCGGGCCGATCATATCATCGACACCTTTAACCGTATTGTCTTCATCCTTTAGCAGCTCTTCACAAAGGTGGGAGCCGATAAAGCCGGCCGCTCCTGTCACTAGAATTTTCATCGAAGGCCAACTCCCGCACAGATTAATCCACAAGCACTCAGCAGCTCTTTATTTAACACATTCCGCCCATCTATAATCAGACGGCCCTTCATTTTTTCAGCCGCTTCGGTCCAATTAAGTGTCAAAAACTCGGGCCAATCTGTCGCCAAAAATAAAAAATCGCTCTCTGATATCGCGTCCATGGCTTGGCTATGCTGGGTCACCTTGTTTTGCAGCGAGGGGGGGATTTCTGCTTCCGGGTCATATGCATGAACGTCACATCCAAGCTGTGTCAGTCTTTCCATCAGCCGGACGGCTTGGGAGTTTCTGATGTCATCGGTGTTCGGTTTGAAGGAGATCCCCAGCACCGCGGCTTTTTTATGATGAAGCGTTTCAAAATGCTCCTTGATTTTTTCTACATAAAGATCTAATTGCGTATCGTTAACGAGCTGGACGGCGCGCAGCAAGTCTGTATCAACCCTTTTTTCAGCCGCTGCAAATTGAAGGGCCCGTAAATCCTTTGGAAAGCATGATCCTCCGTAGCCGATGCCTGCCTGTAAAAAGTCTTTGCCGATTCTGGGGTCCAATCCGATGGCTCGGGAAATGTCTGACACATCAGTCTCATATGCCTCACAAATTCGCGCCATTTCATTAATAAAAGAAATTTTAGCAGCCAAAAAGTAGTTGCTGGCATACTTTATCAGCTCTGCTCCGGTTAAGCTTGTAATGATATATGGCGTGTCTATGTGTTTGTAAATCGATTGCACGATGCCGACAGACACTTCATCTCCTTTTTTTACGCCGATGACGGTTTTATCCGGGTGCAGCATGTCGTACAGCGCGTTTCCTTCTCTCAAGAATTCAGGATTGGAGACAACGGCAAACATGGATTGAGAAACACCGGCGGCAATCAGGTCTTCTTCTATTTGTTCATTTGTCCCTGGGGGAACGGTGCTTTTTGTGATGATGGTTTTATACGATCGGATGGATTGGCTGATATCTGTCAGGACGGAGTCAAGAGCCGTGACATCCACTGCACCGTTTGAAAGAGAAGGTGTTCCGACAGCAATAAAAATAACCGGACATTCGGCTATGCTTTCTTTTACGCGGGAGGTAAACGTTAGATTTTTGGAACTTTTCACTGCATCGGAGAGCCCAGGTTCGTAGAAGGGAATGTCCCCGTTATTCAGCCGTTCAATTTTATAAGTATCTTTGTCTGTGCAAATGATTTGATGTCCGATTGAGGCTAATGCCGCTGATAAGGTTAAGCCGACATATCCGGCGCCAACCACGCAAATTTTCATCGCCTGAGCTCCTTTACAAGATGACTGGTCATATATAGTATCCTATTAAAAAAGAGCTGTTTCGTGATTCGGTTTTCCGCCTATATAAGGATTGGAGAAAATAATGGCTGGTTAGAGAGGAGGAAAAATATAAAACCCCCGGCGCAGCGGGGGTTAATCAGCGTGCAGATCACCAAATGTTGTCATGATACCCTCTTCATCAAGTTCTTCTTCATAGCGTTCATGAGCTCTGCTTGGATACACTGTTATTTCTTTACCTGTTATATCTGTCGCGATAAAGTTTTCATATGATTCTGTATTGCCGATATTTTCCTCAGCGTTCATCGTCATATCATCATAGCTGAGTGGCGGATTTTCCATGTCTTGCGGGGTTTGTGAGTTCCCGTATTTTTCGACGTCTTGATATGCATCCTCACTGTCGTAGGGCGCTCTTATTTCTTCATCGCTGTCAAACTCGAATTGCCCGAATGGTGTTTCTTCTTCGATGGGCCGGTCTTTAGAAACTGTATCTTGTGAAGAATATTCAGCAAGTGTTGTGGCGGTCGGAAGCGCCTCAAGACGTTCAAACGGAATTTCCTTTCCGCTGGCTTCACAGATTCCGTAGGTGCCGTTTTCTATTGCTTGTAAAGAATGTTCAATGTCCCGAAGATGCTCTCTTTCATGTAAATCAAGGGCAATGTCTTTTTCCCGTTCGTAAAGCTCTGTCGCTTGATCGCCGGGGTGGTTGTCATATGCTGAGAGCTCGCCCCATGAATCATACGGAAATGCAGAATTCAATTGAAAATGGTCATTGTCTTTGAATCGGTTTAAAATATCCTGTTTTGTCTGTTCGAGTTCTTTTTTCAGGTGCTGCAGCTGTTCATTTGTAAGCAAATTGATCGCCTCGTTTCTCTATGGTGCTACCTTTAGTATGAACGATTTTTGCGAGAACTTTCACGGGAAAGAGGAGGAGAAATATGGTGGATTTTCCTTTCGAAAGAAGCCGATATAATTATTGCTAAGCAAGGGTGAAGAAATTTCAGGTTTGTTTCTTTTTCATTTGAGCAATTAGGTTTATAATAAGTAAGGCAGGTATTTTGGACTGCGCGATCTGTGTTGTTGACACAATGAAATCACAGGTGTATTGTATTAAAAGCATTTTACGGATTTTGGAGGAATGTCTCATGGTGACAACAGTGCAGCGTACTTTCCGAGAGGAAGTTCCTTTTGCATTACATAAAGCCAAACAAGTCAACCATGCTGTCTTATTAAGCTATTCGAGACGAATTGAGTCTCTGGACCCTCTATCATTTTTCAATTACGGAGCAAAAAAATATAAGGGTAAACGATTTTTTTGGTCAGAACCAGATAGTGAACTGACAATAGTCGGTCTTGGCAAAGAAGCTGTTTTCCGGACGGATGAAAAAGACGATGAGCGGTATCACGTGGTTTTTGAAGAATGGGAGCGCTTTAAAAAGACGGCTTTTCATATTCATGATGAAGAAAATCTGCAGCAGGCAGCGGTAGGGCCTGTTTTATTCGGAGGTTTTTCCTTCGATCCTCTGGAAACAAGAGGGGATGAGTGGGATCATTTTTCTGAAGGCAATTTCTTTGTTCCGTCGCTTATGCTGACGAAAACGGATGACGGCCAATTTTTGACGGTAAATCAATGGGTCAGCCAAAACGAGCAGGCGGAAGATGTATTGGCAAGCTTAGAATCGTTTGCGGACAATATCGAGGTTTCTTCTTTAGATGAAGAGGCGCAGGCAAATATTACGCAGACTGAGGAACTTGACCGTGAAGATTGGATCAAAGCGGTTAAAACCGCAACAGACGAAATTAAAGAGGGCCAGTATGACAAGGTAGTGCTTGCCCGCGAAGTGAAGCTGACGTTCGACGGGTCTGTCCGAGTTCACAGCGTGCTTCGCAAATTGCTGAAGGATCAAAAAACGAGTTATATTTTCGCTGTAGAAGAAGGAAACAAAAGCTTTGTCGGAGCGTCACCTGAAAGGCTGATTAAGAAAGAAGGAACACGTGTGATGTCTTCTTGTCTGGCAGGCTCAATCAAACGCGGAGCTGATCCGGAAGAGGACCGCGAAATGGAGCTTGAATTGTTAAACGATGAGAAGAACTTATTAGAGCATGATATCGTGGTCAATATGATTCATGATGCTTTTTTATCAAGCTGTGAAACCGTAGAAAAACCAGATGGTCCTGAATTGTATAAGACGAAAAACGTTCAGCATTTATATACGCCGATTGTCGGACAGCTTAATCATTCGGATTCCATGTTTGACTTAATTAAAAAACTTCATCCTACTCCGGCTTTGGGCGGAGCGCCTCGGGAAAAAGCCGTGGAAGTCATAAGAGAACTCGAGCCGATGTCCCGAGGCTGGTATGCGTCCCCGGTGGGCTGGATTGACAGCCAGGATAACGGCGAATTTGCAGTTGCCATCCGGTCGGGCCTTATTGCAGACAGCCAAGCCCGTTTATTTGCGGGATGCGGCATTGTCGCTGACTCAGATCCGCAAGCAGAGTATGAAGAAACACAAATCAAATTAAAGCCGATGATCTCTGCTTTAGGAGGTGACAGGCATTGACAGTGAATCCGATCACACATTATATTGGAAGTTTTATTGATGAATTTGCCTTGTCAGGGGTAACGGACGCTGTCATTTGTCCTGGTTCAAGATCAACTCCTTTGGCGATTCTGGCTGCTGCCCATCCGGATATTCATGTTCATGTCCAGATTGACGAAAGATCCGCCGCATTTTTCGCCCTGGGGCTGGCAAAAGCGCAGCAGCGGCCCGTGATGCTTATTTGTACATCAGGCACTGCAGCTGCTAATTTTTATCCTGCTGTGATTGAAGCCCATTATTCGAGGGTTCCGATTATTGTGTTGACTGCTGATCGGCCGCACGAACTGCGCGAGGTGGGAGCACCGCAGGCGATTGATCAGCACTTCTTATTCGGTAACTTTGTTAAGTTTTTCACAGACTCGGCTCTGCCAGAAAATGATCCCCATATGCTCCGTTATATTCGGACGCTGGCAAGCCGAGCAGCAGGGGAAGCCGGCAAGCGGCCGATGGGTCCGGTTCATGTGAATGTGCCGCTGCGAGAGCCGCTTATGCCAGATCTCTCTGATCATCCGTTTGAGAGAAAACGAACGGGAAGCCATGTGTCTGTTAAAACGGGGACACACTCAGTTGACAGTGATTCTTTGTCTGATATCAAGGCCATTCTGGCTGATGCTGAAAAAGGGATGATCGTCTGCGGGGAAATACACGGAGAAACTGAAAAAGGGCATATTCTTGCCCTTTCTGATGCGTTGCAGTATCCGATTTTAGCCGATCCGCTGTCTAACCTGCGAACAGGCGCTCATGACAAGTCCATGGTGATCGACGCCTATGATTCGTTCTTAAAGGACGACGAGCTGAAAGCCGTTTTGCGGCCGGACGTTGTGATCCGTTTTGGGCCGATGCCCGTTTCAAAGCCGCTATTTTTATGGCTGAAGGAAGATTCGGATATTCAGCAGATTATAATAGATGAGGACGGCGGCTGGAGAGACCCGACGCATACGAGTGCTTACATGATTCACAGCAATGCTGCCGCGTTTGCCGACGCCTTATTGTCGGACGGGTTTGAAAACAGACCGGCTGAATGGCTGGAGAAATGGCAATTTGTCAATCAACGGTTCCGATATCATCTTCAGTCCGTAAGCAGTGAGGAAATCTCATTTGAAGGAAATCTGTACAGACAGCTTCAGCATCTCATTCCGGAAAACAGCTCGCTGTTTGTCGGAAACAGTATGCCGATTCGTGACGTGGATACGTTTTTTGAAAAACAAGACCGCCAGTTCCGAATTTACGCGAATCGCGGCGCTAATGGGATAGATGGTGTCGTGTCTTCAGCTATGGGCGTTTGTGAAGGAACAAAGGCGCCGGTAACGCTTGTGATTGGAGATTTGTCTTTTTATCATGATTTAAACGGTCTTTTAGCCGGGAAGAAACTTGGAATCCCGCTTACCGTCATTCTTGTTAACAATGACGGCGGAGGAATTTTCTCTTTTCTGCCGCAGTCATCTGAACAAACGCATTTTGAAGATTTGTTCGGCACACCGACGGGCCTTGACTTTAAGCATGCCGCCGCTCTCTATGGAGGGACGTATTCATGTCCGGAGTCATGGGAAGAATTCCGCCAATCATACGCGCCTCAAGCAGATGAGCCCGGGCTTCATATTATAGAAATCAAAACGGATCGCCAGTCAAGGGTGCAGCTCCATCGTGATTTGCTGAATTCGGTTGTGCAGGAAGTGAAAAAAGAATGGGAACTCTAAAGATTACGGTCTCAGACGGCGTTTGTTACGCTGTGAGCGATCACAATCCAAATGCTTCTGAGGCTGTCGTTTGTCTGCACGGATTCACCGGCAGTAAAGATTCCTGGACGTTTCTGGATGCAATGTTTACTGAATCACGTTTGGTGAAGATTGATTGTTTAGGGCATGGGGAAACAGACGCGCCTATCGATGGGCGCAGATATAGCACGAGCCGGCAAGTTTCTGATCTTGCCGAGATTTTTAACCAATTAAAACTTCACAAAGTGAAACTTATTGGTTACTCTATGGGAGGCAGGCTTGCTTATTCTTTTGCCATAACATTCCCTGAACGTGTGACGGCGCTTGTACTGGAAAGCACCACGCCTGGTTTGAGAACACTTGAGGAACGGAAAGCCAGAATCATAAAGGATCGAAAACTTGCTGATTCTATATTAAGAGATGGTATTGTGTCTTTCGTTGATTATTGGGAAAGCATTCCTCTTTTTTCCTCCCAGCGTTTGCTTGATGAAAACAAACGGGAGGTTATACGAAGAGGACGTCTGCAAAATTGTCCCATTGGTCTTGCCAACAGTTTAACGGGAATGGGAACCGGTTCCCAGCCCTCGTGGTGGGACAAATTAGGGCAAATAACCGCTCCGGTTCTTCTCATTTGCGGAGAATGGGACGAAAAATTTTGCAGCATCAATAAAAAGGTGCATGAACGGCTTTCTTCCAGTAAAATTAAGATTGTCAAACAGGCCGGGCATACGGTTCATGTGGAACAGCCGCGTTTTTTTGGTAAAATAGTAAGTGAATTTTTATTGTCTGAGAAAGCATAATATATTGTGCTTTCTTAACGTAAAAAAGTGAGCCTGATATTGCCGGGCTCATATGTAAAATAGAGGAGGTCATTATAATGGCTGCAGAATGGAAAAGCGAACGGAAATATGATGAAATTTTGTATGAAACGTATAACGGCATTGCCAAAATAACAATTAATCGACCAGAGGTACATAATGCGTTTACCCCTAAAACGGTGTCCGAAATGATCGACGCGTTTGCTTACGCGAGAGATGACTCAAATATCGGTGTCATTGTCCTTGCAGGTGCGGGAGACAAAGCATTTTGTTCAGGCGGAGATCAGAAAGTGCGCGGCCATGGAGGCTACGTCGGTGACGACCAAATCCCGCGACTTAACGTTCTGGACCTACAGCGTTTAATCCGGGTAATCCCTAAACCTGTCGTAGCCATGGTTTCTGGCTATGCAATCGGCGGAGGCCATGTGCTCCATATTGTCTGTGATTTAACAATCGCCGCTGATAACGCGATCTTCGGACAAACAGGCCCTAAAGTGGGAAGCTTTGATGCAGGTTATGGGTCAGGCTACTTGGCGCGTATCGTCGGACACAAAAAAGCGCGTGAAATTTGGTACCTATGCCGTCAATACAACGCACAGGACGCTTTGGAAATGGGGCTTGTCAACACGGTTGTTCCTTTGGAAAAGCTTGAAGAAGAAACGATTAAATGGTGTGAAGAAATGCTTGAGAAAAGCCCGACCGCTCTCCGTTTTCTCAAGGCTGCGTTTAACGCGGATACAGACGGACTTGCCGGAATCCAGCAGTTTGCAGGGGACGCCACTCTTCTTTACTACACAACAGATGAAGCAAAAGAAGGCCGTGACTCCTTTAAGGAAAAACGCGATCCTGATTTCGGACAGTTCCCTCGTTTTCCGTGATCAAACGTACTTGAAACAGCTTGAGCCATTGCGGTCCAAGCTGTTTTCTTTTAGAATACAGTAATTTTACCTCGGAGATGATGATATGCTGACAGAACAGCCCAACTGGCTCATTCAAAGGGCGCAGCTAACACCTGAGAGAATCGCTCTCATCTATGGAGGCAAAAGCCTCACATTTGCAGAACTATATGCCGCCTCGAAAAAAATGGCCGCGCAGCTTTCCTCGTGTTCTTTACATAAAGGAGACACAGCTGCCATTTTGCTGGGGAACAGAGCCGAAATGGTGTACGCCGTTCACGCCTGCTTTCTGCTAGGCGTCAAAGTTGTACTCTTAAATACAAAACTATCCAAACATGAAAGGCTGTTTCAGGTAAAGGATTCCGCGGCCCAGCTTTTACTGACGGATTCAAACTTCCGGAAACAGGATTATGAGCATATAATCAAGACGGTTGACGTCGATGAGCTGGCTGCAGTGGAAACAGAAGACATTGAGGTTGAATTTTATATGCAAATGGACGATACGGCAACGCTCATGTATACCTCGGGAACGACGGGCAGGCCGAAGGGAGTGCAGCAAACATTCGGAAACCATTATTCCAGTGCGGTGTCCTCAGCTCTTAATTTAGGTGTAACCGAACGGGATCGCTGGCTTATCGCATTGCCGCTGTTTCATATCAGCGGGCTGTCGGCTTTGTTTAAATCTGTGATATACGGGATGGCCGTTGTCCTTCATGAAAGGTTTTCTGTGAGTGATGTGCTGGATTCGATCAGCCGGCATCAGGTGACAATCATATCGGCAGTGCAGACAATGGTATCGAGCCTTTTGACGGAAACGGATCGCTGTCCTGATTCGATCAGATGTATTCTGCTTGGAGGAGGCCCCGCTCCGCTGTCTTTGCTTGAAGAATGCCGTCAGAAGGGATTTCCGGTTTTTCAATCGTATGGCTTAACGGAAACGTGTTCGCAGATTGTCACCCTTTCACCTGAATTCAGTATGGATAAGCTCGGATCAGCCGGTAAGCCGTTGTTTTCATGTGAAATCAGAATTGAAAAAGACGGTGAAACGTGTGAGCCGCTTGAACATGGAGAAATTATGGTTAAAGGGCCGAATGTCATGAAAAGTTATTTTAACCGAGAAAGTGCAAATGAAGCTTCTTTTCATAATGGGTGGTTTAAAACCGGCGATCTCGGTTATTTGGATGATGAAGGTTTTTTATATGTGTTGGACAGACGTTCTGATTTAATCATTTCAGGGGGGGAAAATATTTATCCTGCAGAAGTGGAGTCCGCGCTGCTCGCCCATCCTTCTGTAGCCGAAGCGGGTGTATCAGGAGCCGAGGACCCCAAATGGGGAAAGGTGCCGCATGCCTATCTTGTTTTGCGTAATCCGGTCAGTGCAGAAGCGCTGGCTTCGTTTTGCAGAGAACGTTTGGCTAAATATAAAATACCGGCAAAATTTTTTGTACTGGATCAGCTGCCGCGAAATGCCTCAAACAAACTTTTGAGACATCAGCTGAAGGATGCATGTAAAGGAGAGCTGTTATGATTCAGATTGAAAAAATCACGCTTTATCATGTAAGTATGAAATTGAAAAAGCCATTCAAGACAAGTATAGAAACGCTTCAAGAACGTAAATTTTTAATTGTTGAGGCGATTGATCAGTCCGGTGTTGTCGGCTGGGGAGAAGTGTCCGCGTTCTCCTCTCCGTGGTACACTGAGGAAACGATTCAAACCTGCTTACATATGCTGAAGGATTTCTTTATTCCTAATGTAGTCGGCCGCGAGTTTACCCACCCCTCTGACGTGCCGAACAGCTTGGAGCGGTTTAAAGGAAACCGGATGGCAAAAGCCGGACTGGAATCCGCTGTATGGGACATCTACGCGAAACGCAAGGGCATCACGCTTGCTGAAGCGCTCGGCGGTTCAAGAGGAAAAATTCCCGCAGGCGTGGTTGTCGGTCTTGCGCCGCTGGATGATATGCTGCGTGATATCGAACAATATATAAAAGAAGGTTATCAAAGGATTAAAATTAAAATTCAGCCGGGGAATGATATCGAGCTATTAAAAGCGATTCGCAGCCGATTCCCTCAAGTACCGCTGATGGCTGACGCAAACTCTTCCTATCAGCTGAAGGACATCAGCCGAATTAAAGAGCTTGATGATTTTCATTTAATGATGATTGAACAGCCTCTCCAGGCTGATGACATAGTCGACCACCGCCACTTGCAAAAGCATCTTAAAACGGCTATTTGCCTTGACGAAAGCATCTGTTCGGCTGATGATGCAAGACGGGCTATTGAACTGGGAAGCTGCAAGATTATCAATATAAAGCCGTCCCGGGTCGGCGGATTGACTGAAGCACTCAAGATTCATGATTTATGCAAAGAACACCATATGCCAGTCTGGTGCGGCGGTATGCTTGAAACAGGCATTTCCAGAGCGCAGAATGTGGCGCTTGCTTCATTGCCTCAATTTACGATACCGGGGGATATCTCATCCTCATCCAGGTATTGGGAGGAAGATATCGTGACACCGGACATCCGCATTGATAAAGGCTTTATATCTGTGCCGGAGAAGCCGGGTTTAGGCGTTGAGGTGAATCAAGAAATTATGAGAAAATACGTGACAAAAATGGATGTTTTTACGAGAAACAGCTGAGATAATTGCTTTTTAGCAATTTGTGAAGATCTTAAACTTGCTGCTATAGTAAAACCGTTAGATAAAACATCCCCTTCTCGTTTGAACCGGCTGATTTCAGCCGGTTTTTTTTTATGAAAACAGCTTGACAAAAATGGAGATACGCGATAATTTTGCACTAAGGAAACTTTTTGTCACATGAGAACAAAAAGTGTTTTTAGCTAATTAAATGTCACATGTCTAAAAAAAGAATACATAGAATAGGAGTATATTCTTATTTTTTAGCATGCATTCGGGGAGGGAAAATGGAATGAAAAAAAGCGCATTATTTATGGCAGTCATTATGGTTAGTTTTGCATTAACGGCTTGCGGTTCAAAGTCTTCCGGCGGGAGCGGCGATGACAAGCTTAAAGTGACGGCCACAACGGCCCAAATAGCGGATGCGGCGGAAAAAATCGGCGGCAGACACACCGAGGTCAACTCATTGATGGGACCTGGCGTTGATCCTCATTTGTATAAAGCCTCCCAAGGCGATACAAAAAAATTAACCGACGCTGATATTGTGTTGTACAGCGGTTTGCATTTAGAAGGGAAAATGGAGAATATACTTAAAAAAATCGGTGAGCAAAAACCGACTGCTCCCGTTGCTGAGGCTATTCCTGAGGAGAAGCTGATAACGACAGAAGAAGACCAAGATACGTATGACCCGCACGTTTGGTTCAGTATTCCGTTATGGCTGTACGCTATTGATGAAGTAGAAAAACAATTAAGGGAAGCAAAACCGGAATACGCCGATGAGTTTAAAAAGAATGCAGAGAAGTACAAAGAAAATTTGAAAAATTTAGATAAAAAAGCGCGGGATCAAATTGAGAGCATTCCCAAGAAAAGCCGGGTGCTAGTCACTGCTCATGATGCTTTTGCGTATTTTGGGAAGGAGTATGGGTTTGAGGTGAGAGGACTGCAAGGGCTCAGCACCGATTCGGATTACGGATTAAAGGATGTACAAGAGCTGGTTGATGTACTGGCGGATAAAAATATTAAAGCTGTTTTTGTTGAAAGCAGCATTTCTGAAAAGTCAATAAACGCAGTCGTCGAGGGGTCTAAAGAGAAGGGACACAATGTGTCAATCGGCGGCCAGCTATATTCTGATGCAATGGGAGCAAAGGGGACAGAGGAAGGAACATATGAAGGAATGTTTACACATAATATTGATACAATTGTCAATTCACTTAAATAAGCAGAGAGGGGGAAGAAAATGTACCCTGTTGACATTGAAAACGTAACCGTCGCTTATCATAAAAAGCCTGTATTGCAGGACATCTCGATGCAGGTGCCGGAAGGAAAATTGATCGGTATCATCGGACCGAACGGAGCGGGAAAATCTACTTTAATCAAAGCGATCCTGGGACTCATCCCCCGCGCGTCCGGCGACGTCTCGATTTACGGAAAAACATACAGCAAGCAGCGGAAAAAAATCGGATACGTTCCCCAAAGAGGATCTGTTGATTGGGATTTTCCAACAAACGCACTTGATGTCGTCTTAATGGGGAGATATGGCCATATCGGCTGGCTGAAAAGGCCGAAAAAATCGGATGTCGGGTTAGCTAGGATCTGTTTGGACAAAGTCGGCATGCTGGACTATGCCGACAGACAAATCAGCCAGCTATCAGGCGGACAGCAGCAGCGGGTCTTTCTTGCCAGAGCATTGTGCCAAGATGCCGATATCTATTTTATGGATGAGCCGTTTGTCGGCGTTGATGCGGCAACGGAACGGGCAATTATCACCCTGTTGACTGAATTAAAGCAAAAGGGGAAGACCGTTCTTGTCGTTCATCATGATTTGCAGACGGCTGAAGATTATTTTGACTGGATTTTGCTGCTTAATCTCAGGAAAATTGCGTTCGGGCCAACGGAACAAGTGTTTACCATAGATAATTTGCAAAAAGCCTATGGAGGAAGGCTCGCCTTTCTCAAAGATAAAGTCATGGTTGAAGGGAGTCAGGGGTGAGTGTATTGATAGAAAATGTGTGGCTTCAGCTTCAGCACCCGAATACTCAGTGGGTTTTGGCGGGAACTTTGCTTCTTGGAATCGCAAGCGGCGTTCTCGGAAGCTTCGTTCTTTTGAGAAAACAGAGTCTGATTGGTGATGCGATGGCTCATTCGGCTTTGCCGGGCGTTTGTATTGCTTTTCTCTTAACCGGACAGAAATCACTGCTGTTTTTTTTGATCGGTGCTGCGGTTTTCGGTTTACTCGGGACATGGTGTATTCAGCAGATTACCGGGCATTCGAAAATTAAAGAGGATTCCGCTATCGGTATCGTTCTGTCTGTCTTTTTTGGTGTCGGCATCATGCTTCTGACTTATATTCAGCAACTCGGTTCCGGCAATCAAAGCGGTCTTGATTCATTTTTGTTCGGCCAGGCAGCATCTTTGGTCAGACAGGATATTGTCATTATTGCAGTCATTTCAGCCGTTTTATTACTGGTTTGTGCGGTCTTTTTTAAAGAATTCAAAATCATAACATTTGATATGGCGTTTGCCAAAGGGCTGGGAATGCCGGTTCAGTTCCTAAACGGGCTTCTCGTTCTGCTTATCGTATGTGCTGTTGTAATCGGACTGCAGACGGTGGGTGTGATTATGATGGCGGCCATGCTGATCACACCCGCGGTTGCTGCGAGATATTGGACAGAAAACCTGACGGCGATGGCCGTAATAGCCGGTCTGATCGGCGGAATCAGCGGTGCTTCGGGAACCTTGCTGAGCACGACGATGAATGGCATGGCAACAGGGCCTCTGATTATTCTTACTGCCACCTGTGTATTTTTGCTCTCTCTATTATTTGCACCGAGACGCGGGTTAGCCGCAAAGGCGGTCAGGCTGCTTAAACTGAGAAGAAAAACGGGTTATGAACAGGTTCTGCTGACAATATATGAGCTGAACGAAAAAACAAAGGAAGCCGATATCACAGAAGGAAGCGTGAGAAAGAAAAGGCCTATCAGTTCTGCATTATGTAAAAGGTCTTTAAGACTGCTGGAGAAAGAGGGATATATTCTTCGATCAGAACATGATACATGGAAAGTGACGCGTTCAGGACTTGAAAAAGGGTATAGACTGGCGCTTGCATATCGTATGTACGAGATATATTTAATGCATGAAATGGAGCTGTCGAGTGTGGATGCGGGCGGAATAGATGATTTTAAGCCAGAGCGTTTATCGGATGAAATGAAAGAAAGGCTCGTCAGCCTCTTGAAGCTGCATGGAAGAATGCCCGCACTCCGTCCGCATCATCGGGAAATAGAGAAAGGACAGATGATCAATGAGCTTTGAGGCGTGGATTATTGTAACGGGGATATTAGTCGGTGTCAGCTGCGCATTAATCGGCACCTTTCTTGTACTGAGAAAAATGGCAATGCTTGCAGACGCGATCAGCCATACTGTATTGCTCGGCATAGTGGGAGCTTTTCTCGTCACCCGCAGTCTTGACGGTATTTCTATGTTTATCGGTGCTGCGGCGGTCGGGCTTTTAACGGCGTTTTTTGTTCAGCTGCTGCATAGCAAAGGCGTCCAGTCTGATGCTGCCATCGGTGTGGTCTTTACTTCATTATTTGCGGTGGGTGTGATTTTATTATCTGTCTACGGAGGAAATGTACATCTTGATGTCGAGCATTCATTAATGGGAGAGATCGCTTTTGTGCCTTGGAATACGGTGTCCTTGTTCGGAACCGATATCGGCCCAAAAGCATTCTGGATGCTGGCGTCTGTGCTGATCATTAATTTGCTGCTTATTATACTGTGCTACAAGGAGTTCAAAATTTCTTCTTTTGATCCTGAAATGGCGCTGGCACTTGGCATTCCGGTTCTGTTTATCCATTACGTACAAATGGGAATGCTGTCGCTTACGACTGTCGCTTCCTTCGATTCTGTCGGTGCTATATTGGTGGTTGCGATGCTGATTGTCCCGCCGGCAGCTGCCTATCTGTTGACCGATCGGCTGCTGCATATGCTGATCATAAGCGCAGCGATTGGCGCACTCTCCGCCGTTTCAGGCTATTACTTCGCTACATGGCTGAATGTTTCCATTTCCGGGGCCATGGCTGCTATGACAGGCGTATTTTTCTTAACGGCCTTTTTGTTTTCTCCTGCAAATGGCTTCATTTCAAAGCGGCTGACAGGGCGAAAAGTGAAAACAAGCTGAGGGACGCTTATCAGGAGCTCTCAGCTTATTTTCAAAAGTCATAGTGCCCATTCGGCTGCATTCCATCTGCTGCTTGTGTTAATGAAGAATGTTTTTCCTTACGAATTTCCCCGATTGTGACAAATCGGATTATGACCAGCCTCCGGTTTTGCTTGCACCCGGTGCTAAAGTGGCAGAGGATACCTTAAACTTCCTGCCGATGGTTCGTCTGATGCGTATATTGTACCGGGACATGTTCAATTCCCGGCGAGTGGCCGAAATCATCAAAGAGGCTTTGAGTTCATACTCAAGCCTCTTTGATTAATTGGGAGCAGCTTTTTCAGCAATAATTAATGCTTATGAGGTTTAAATGTTTTACAATCTGTTTCTTCGCTATTTTCAGCAGTTTCTCCTGTATGGCTGACGACATAAATAGCATCGGCCGTACATTTATTTCCTTCGTCCCAATATGAACAGTTATTGACTTCGCATAAAATTTTTTGATCCATGCCATCACCCTCCTAGATAAAGGTACGTTATTAGTATAGCCATCCTGTGTGGCGCTATTCCTCTTGGCGGATGTACCGTTTATCCTTCATAAACAATTTCCAGAAGAAATAGAATCCCGGAAATAAGATAATAAAGGCGACAATGTAAGTCATAAACAAAGCTCTGAAGGTTGCGGGCTCTGTAAAACCTGACATGATGGTAATATCCGGATAAATCATATAAGGGAGATGGGCCCGTCCGTACGCGTAGCTCGCCAAGAAATATTGAATGGCAATCGCCACCACCGCGATTCTTGGTTTTCCAAGGTTTTTGCCGAAGCGTTTGTTAGGCAAAAAGAGGGCGATGCCGGCAATAATAAATGTGACCACCGAGGCAATAAGCCAGGTCAAATCCTTCATCATACCGGTATAAAGCCAATTTGCTTCATTACGCAAGGTAAGTAAAATAAACAGGGCCATTATGAGTGACAGCGGCCCGGTAATCAAGGCGCTTCTTCTGTAAATGCGAAATGCGTGCTCTTCCTCCGCCACGTTTGAAAAATCCGCCAGAAGCAGCGAGGAGAGAAACAACGTGGTTAAAATCGCAAATCCAATAAATGAATAAGCATTAGGGCTTGTAAAGATGCTGGCCATGTTTAAATGATAAATGCCGTTCGTTTTTTCAATAAATCCTCCATGTGTCACCGGCAGGACAAGAATTAAAACTGCGGGGATAATAAACCCAGAGATGCCGGAAATGTATCTCATGATTTTACGTTCCTTCGCCGTATTTGAAAAAACGAGAAATCCGCTTCGAATCGCCAAAAGCAGTAAAATAATGCTGCCCGGAATCAATAAAACCGTACCAAGCACAAAGGTGGCCCCCGGAAAGAAACTAAACAGCGCGACGACAATGGCGACAATAAAAACGTTTGTGACTTCCCAAGTCGGCGATAAATATCGGTTGGCGATGCCGGTCGCTTTTGTTTGTTCTTTATTCAAATAGATCATGGACCAAAAGCCGGCCCCAAAATCCATTGTCGCCATAACGGCATATATAAACACGAATCCCCATACAATTGAAATTGCGATCAGAGCATCTGATGAAATGTCCATTTGCATCAATATAACTTCCTTCCATTAGTAATTAAGACTCTGCCGCTTTTAAGTCCTCATCAACGGGATGCTTGCGGAAATAATAAAGCAGCACATAAACGACAGCTGCTCCAAGCACGGCGTAGACAAAAGTAAAGAGCATAAATAATACGCCGATTGAGCCTGTTGTCGTGACCACATCCGAGGTTTTCAAAAGGTGATAGATTACCCACGGCTGTCTTCCCGTACAGGCGAAAATCCAGCCGAATTCAATTCCGATCAAACTGAGCGGCCCCGCCGTTACGAAAATGACCAGCAGCCACGTCGGAAAGCGGTCTTTTTTCAATACTTTTCTCCATAGTAAGCCGACGATGGAATAGAGGATAAGCACCATAGCTATTCCGACCATCCCGTTAAATAATGTGTGAATGAATAAGGGAGGCCATTCATCTTTTGGAAAAGCATTTAAGCCTTTTACCACGGTGTCAAAGCTGTTTGCCGCTAAAAAGCTTAAGGCCCAGGGAACTTCAATGGCCCATTTTACCTTTTCTTCATTTGCATCCGTAAAGCCGCCGATCGCTAACGGCGCATGCGACCTGGTTTCAAACAGCCCTTCCGCTCCCGCCAGTTTTTCCGGCTGATATTTATAAAGCATTTGAGCTGATTCATGGCCGTTCAGAGACGTAACCACAGAAAAGATTCCGCCGATGATCAAAGCGAGCAGAAGCGCCTTGCGGTGAAAACGGTAGACTTGTTCATTTTTTCTTGTTCGGATCATTTTGTAGGCGGCAATAGAAGCAACAATAAAAGCCCCGGTCATAAAAGCAGTCAAAACGACATGGGTTGCGGTGACGAAAAAGCTAGGGTTAAAAAATGCCGCCCATGGATCAACATCTGTAATCTGTCCGTTTACAATTTTAAAACCGGCAGGCGTCCCTTCAAACGCATGCACATTTGTAATCAGAACAGCTGAAGCCGCCGCTCCGATTAAAACAAACACGACGGCGGTAATCCGCATCGCAGGGGTTAAACGGTCCGCAGCGTACACATAAATGGACATAAACAATGCTTCTATGAAAAAAGCATAAATTTCGATCTGAAACGGAAGCGACATCACTCTTCCGATAACCTCCATAAAGCCGGGCCATAACAAAGCCAGCTGTGTTCCTGCGATGGTTCCGGTCGGGATGGCCACCCCCAGCAGAACAGCCTGCGCCTTTGTCCATCTTTTTGCCATAATTGCGTAATGATCATCCTTTGTTTTTTGGTAAATCAATTCCGCCATTAAAATCATGAGCGGCAAGCCGACACCCAGCGTTGCGAAAATGATATGAAAGCCCATTGTCGTGCCAAATAGACTTCTAGCCAAAACCAAATCATCCACCTGAATAAACCACCTTTCTTGTAGACGTTCTAATGTAATGTGGTTTTATTATTTGCTTCCACGATTAGATTATTCTTCCTATTGTTGAAAAACATCAGTTTATGATGCATGAAAATAGGGGAATTATATAGTAGCGGATCAGGCACACTGATTGACAAAGCACATGATAGGTTGTAGAATAAAGCGTAATAATTACGATTTAGAAAGGGAGTTTATGATGAAAAAAGGAATTCATCCAGAGAGTCATCAAGTCATTTTCCAAGACGTTAACAGCGGATACCGCTTTTTAAGCCATTCAACTAAAAAATCGGAAGAGACCGCGGAGTGGGAAGACGGAAACACATATCCGGTTATCAAAGTGGAAGTAAGTTCAGATACGCACCCATTCTACACAGGCCGTCAAAAGTTTAATGAAAAAGGCGGAAGGGTCGAGCAGTTCAACAAAAGATACAATATGGGGAAATAGGACAAGCCGCAGGGTTTGTCTTTTTTTCTGCACAAAAAACCACTTACAATCCTTTGTAAGTGGCTCTCTGTTATTGAGAAATAATAAACTCGGGCAGCGGGTCTTCAAACAGAGGCCAGTCGGCCGTCATTTCTTCATCTGTGAGCAAACACGTGTCGAGTGAGGCGGTGATATCGGCTCGGTCCATTTGAATTCCGATAAAAACAAGCTCTGTCTTACGATCTCCATATCGCTCATCCCAGTTTTCGAGCAGTTCGGGATCATCCTGAAATGCTTCTTGGCGTTCCTCTTCAGAATAAGCGGCTATCCAATCTCCGGCTCCTTGTATCATAAGAGATGTTCCGGCCTGAGAAAGCAGTCCCGCTGTATCGTTTCTGCTCGCAAGCCAGAAAAATCCCTTAGCGCGGACGATATCTGTCGGCCATTTTTCCAGCCAGTTCATCAGACGGACGGGGTGGAAAGGTTTTTGTCTCCGATACACAAAAGAAGTGATTCCGTATTCTTCAGTTTCCGGCGTATGTTCTTCATTTAGTTCTTTTATCCAGCCTGCGGACTGGCTTGATTTTTCAAAATCAAAGCGAAACGTATTCAGCAGCAGATCAGGTGAAATTCGCCCATAGGATACAGGGTGTATGGTACTGTCTGCATTCAGTTTCTTCAGAACGGCGGTCAGCTGATCAACTTCCTGCTGGCTGAGCAAGTCAATTTTGTTCAATAAAATGACATCGGCAAACTCGATTTGATCAATTAGCAGGTCAGCAATCTCACGCTCATCCCCGGGGGCTGCCCCTTGTTTTCTGTCCAGCAAACTTTCACCTGAAGAGAAATCCTTCCAAAATCTATGGCCGTCAACAACTGTCACCATTGTATCCAATCTGCAAAGGGAAGTCACATCCGCTCCCAGCTCTTCGTTCTTATAAGTGAATGTCTGAGCGACGGGGATCGGTTCACTGATGCCGGATGATTCAATAAGTATATAATTAATTCCGCCGGCTTCCGCCAATTTTTTGACTTCAAGCAAAAGGTCGTCCCGAAGTGTGCAGCAAATACAGCCGTTTTGCATCTCGACCAGTTTTTCCTCGGTTCGTTTCACATGTGTTTTTTTTATAAGAGCACTGTCGATATTGATCTCGCTCATATCGTTCACAATCAGAGCAATCTTCAAACCGTGGGCTTCATTCAGCAAATGGCTCAGAAGAGTTGTTTTCCCCGCTCCTAAATAACCGCTCAAAACAGTAACAGGAATCCGTTTGTCCATAATAATCCTCCTGTGTTAAATAAGAATAATTACGATTTATTCTTTTTAAATGGTACAACACAGATGACGAAAATACAAGTTGTATGATATATTGATGAATAAAAAGATTAAGAAAGGAATCACCACATGAGTCTTCTTAATGACATTTTAGAATATAATCAAACTTTCATTGAACGTAAGGATTATGAAAAATATCAAACATCTAAGTTTCCAGATAAAAAAGTAGCCATTTTATCCTGCATGGATACCCGTCTAGTCGAATTGCTGCCGCATGCGATGAATATGCGTAACGGTGATGTGAAAATTATTAAAAGTGCGGGCGCTCTCGTCTCCCATCCTTTTGGAAGTATAATGAGAAGCCTTTTGGTTGCGGTCTATGAGCTGAACGCTGACGAGGTCTGCGTTATCGGTCATCATGATTGCGGCATGAGCAAAATTAACAGTGAGAATATGCTGAATAAGATTGTGGAAAGAGGAATTCCTGAAGAACGGATTCAAATGCTAAAGCATTCAGGGGTTGATTTTGACCAATGGCTGAAGAGTTTTGATTCTGTAGAAGAAAGCGTCACAGACAGTGTGAATGTGATTAAACACCATCCGCTTTTTCCTGACAATGTCCCTGTCCACGGCCTTGTGATCGAGCCTGAGACCGGAAAGCTTGATCTTGTGATCGACGGCTATAAAGAAATGAACTAGTGCTTGCGTTTTTTTTCGGGGACGGGGTCGACACCTCCCGGATGAAGCGGATGACATTTTAAGATCCGCTTCAGCGTCAGCCATCCTCCTTTTAGAGCGCCGTGCGTTTTGATCGCTTCAATTCCGTATTGTGAACAAGTCGGATAGAAGCGGCAGGACGGGGGCATCAGCGGGGATATGAATTTTTGGTAACATCTGATTAGACCAATGAAGATGGTTTTCATTTTTCTCAACAACCTTTCTGTTGCTAGTATAAAAAAAAATGCAGAAAATGAAAAGCTTTCTCCATAATTCTGATTGGGAAAGTATGTTATAATGAATGTACACTAGAAAAAGGGAGAGTGCCATTATGCCTTCAGTAGAAAGTTTTGAACTTGACCATAATGCGGTTGTAGCTCCATATGTAAGACATTGCGGCGTGCATAAAGTGGGAACGGACGGCGTTGTGAATAAATTTGATATTCGCTTTTGCCAGCCGAACAAACAGGCGATGAAGCCTGATACCATTCACACACTTGAACACTTGCTCGCTTTTACGATTCGGACGCACTCTGAGAAATATGATCATTTTGATATTATTGATATTTCGCCGATGGGTTGCCAGACGGGCTATTATCTTGTCGTCAGCGGTGAACCGACTGCTGAGGAAATCGTTGATTTGCTTGACGCGACTTTGAAGGAAGCGGTTGAGATTACAGAAATCCCTGCGGCAAACGAGAAGCAGTGCGGCCAGGCGAAGCTGCACGATTTAGAAGGCGCAAAACGCCTCATGCGCTTCTGGCTGTCACAGGATAAAGAAGACCTATTAAAAGTATTTGGATAAAAACAAAAGACCTTTTTGCCTGCTGCAAAAAGGTCTTTTTTATATGTTTTGAAACATTCACAATTTAACGTGTGATTTAGTGTAAGCGTTTGCTAAAATAAGGTAAACGATGAAAAAGGGTGATGGGATGAAAAAACTAATATTTGCAGGATTGTGCAGCGGTGTTTTTTTGCTTTCTTCTTGCGGAAATGCCAAGGATGAAGCTAGTTCGAGTGATGTCCCAAAGGCTTTGGAAGTAAAGCTTACCGGACCGGAGGAAGTCCAGCCTAACGAGAAAGCGGCTTACCAAGCAGCGGTCGTTTATGGTGATGAGCCGGTCACAGACGCAGATGAAGTCGAGTTTGAAGTATGGAAGGAAGGTGACAAAAGCAGCAGCAGTCAATTTAAAGCAAGCAAGAAAGAAAAAGGAGTATACCGCTTTGAAACTGATTTTAAAGATGACGGTTTGTATATCGTTCAATCCCACGTGACGGCTAAACAGCAGCATAGCATGCCGACCATTCAAGTGCGCGTCGGGGATGCCGAAACCGATAGCGGTTCCTCCGGCAAAGATACAGATGAGCATTCACATCATCACTGACGTTTTGATTGATGAGGCAGCTTAGGATTTTCGTCTTCAGGAGAATCAACGGTATGTTTAAAATCATAGGCTTTCACCGTCGTCCATATGGATAAAAACAATACGGCAAGCACGATCAGAAACCCCGCGCTCATGAGCAGCAGCATGAAAAAAACCTCCTTTTTCACAATTGTAACATAGTGGAAGAAAATATGGCAGGCGGCTAAAAAAGTAGGTTTTAGCGTACGATAAAAGGGGTATATCAATACTAAACACAAGGAGGACGATAAAAATGTCAGACAAACTAATTCGAGCAGTCAATAAACAAGTAGCCAACTGGACAGTCATGTATGTGAAACTACATAATTATCATTGGTATGTAAAAGGGAAGGATTTCTTCACACTGCATGAAAAATTCGAAGAGCTTTATAACGAAACCGCTACCTACATTGATGATTTAGCAGAGCGTCTGCTTGCGTTAAACGGCAAACCAATTGCAACAATGAGAGAATCGCTGGAAACAGCCTCTGTGAAAGAAGCAGATGGAAATGAAACGGCGGAACAAATGGTGCAAAGCGTATATGATGATTTTACCGTTATTGCTGAAGAGCTTAAAAGCGGCATGGATTTAGCAGACGAAGTCGGTGACGAAACGACGGGAGATATGCTGCTTGCAATCCATCAAAACATTGAAAAGCATAATTGGATGTTAAAAGCATATTTAGGATAATCACCACATGTAAGCCGGACGCTTTAAAGCGTGTCCGGCTTTTGATTTGCCTTTTAAAATTGGGCGAGAACCAGTCCAATTTTCTGTAAAATCCAGTCCGTTCCTCCTTTTTCTCATAGAATATGGTAAGGCCGTTTCTGTGAAAGGATGTTGGGACAAATGGATAGAGACTTTGGCATCTTTTCGTTTTTTGCTGTCAGTGTATCAGCAGCGGGGTTTTTCTTCGGCGGTTTTCAATATTCATTTTTGATTTTGCTTTCTTTAATGGCGATAGAATTTATCAGTACGACCTTAAAGGAATCCATTCTGCGCAAACTGGCGTTAAGAAATGTTTTTGCTCGGCTTGTCAAAAAAATAGTCACGCTCTCTCTTATCTCTGTTTGCCATTTTTTTGATCAGCTTATGAAAACAGAGGGGTCGATGCGTGACTTGGCCATTATGTTTTATATTTTATACGAATCTGTGCAAATCGTGATTACGGCAAGTTCTCTCGGGGTTCCGGTCCCGCAGATGCTGATTGACCTTTTGGACACATTAAAAAATAAATTCCGCCGCAAACCGTAACTTTTGCCTGTCGGCTGGTCATAATAAAGCAATAATGGACAAAGGGTGATCAGTGTGACAACAAAAAGATATTATATCTCATTACAGGACGGGCTGATTTCTCAGAATTCGGACGCATCACCGTGGCAGTTTGCTATTATGGCGGATGAAGATGACGTCTTAGCTTTACGTGAATATTTTGATCAGCTTTATCTCTCAGATCGGAATAGTTTTCTTCGGGCGCATGTGCCTTTTGTTGAGTATCATTATGACTCGCAGAATGATCAGGCAGACCGCATTCGCAAAGAACTGTACGAGCTGATTTACAAACTGGGTGATGATCCCACGCGTTCTTTTATAAGCGAAAACGGTCTGATATGAAAAACTGAGAAATGTTCCCTGCAACACGCCTAACCGGCTGATTTTTTGATAAAAAGCTTCCGAAGAAACGTAACTATGGTATGATGTAGGGAAGATAGCACGGTGCGGATTAGAGGGATAAATATGTACGAGTTTAAAGACTATTATCAAAATACTGTTCAGCTTTCATTTGAGGATCAGCCTTTTTCAGACAGCCCGAAGCATGTCTGGGTCATCTGTCGTTACGGTGACCGATGGTTATTGACAGAGCATGAGGACCGGGGATATGAGTTTCCGGGCGGAAAAGTAGAACCTATGGAGCGCGCGGAAGAGGCGGCGGTTCGTGAAGTGAAAGAGGAAACCGGAGCATCAGTGAAAAAACTTCACTATGTAGGGCAGTATAAAGTGCTTGGGAAAGAAAAAGTTATCGTGAAAAACATCTATTTTGCGGATATTGAGAAGCTTGAAAAACAAACCAGCTATTTTGAAACAAAAGGTCCGGTTTTGTTCAATGAGCTTCCGGAACATCTTCCGCGAAATAAAAAATTCAGTTTCATTATGAAGGATTTAGTGCTTCCGATCAGTCTGAAAAAACTGCGGGAAGACGGATTCATTGATTGAAAAAGACCCGGCGCCGCAGGCCGGGTCTTCTTTTTTTAGCGGTGATCGCTTCGTCCCTTCGTCCATTTCTTTTCTAACAGCTCTACCCCTTGGTACATAAGCGTCGCGAATATCGCGATGATAAACAGGCTTAAGAATACAAGCGTGAAGTTGAACACCTGAAATCCATAAATAATCATATAGCCCAATCCTTTAGCTGAAACAAGGAACTCCCCGACGATGACACCAACCCATGATAAACCGACATTCACCTTCAGTGTTGAGATAATAGCAGGAGATGATGCCGGCAGGATCACTTCTTTAAAAATGACACGTTTTTTGGCGCCGAATGTATTCATCACTTTCAAATAGTTTTCGTCTACTTCCTGAAAAGCTGTGTAGACCACAATGGCAGTTATAATGACACTGATCACTGCTCCCATCGCAATGATGCTGATAAAGCTGGGACCGAGGGCAACGATGAGGATCGGGCCAAGCGCTACTTTTGGCATCGCATTTAAAACGACAAGATAGGGATCTAAAATCTGCGCCAATTTATTCGACCACCACAATAATGCAGCAAGGCATGTGCCGAGAAACGTACCAAGCAAAAAGCCGAGTACGGTTTCAAATAAGGTGACTCCGATATGTTCTCCTAAAGAACCATCCGCTATTTTTTCTATAAACAAGCTCCACACCGCAGACGGAGAGCTGAAGATCAATGGATCAATCCAGCCTGCTTTGCTGGAAATCTCCCAAGATGAAAAAAAGACGAGAAAGATGGCTAATTGAAAGGTATGCACCTTCCATTTCTCTCTTTTATGTTTTTTCTGAAATTGCTGATGGAGCACTTCAATACTCTCTTTGCTGCTTTTCAAGGGAATTCAGCTCCTTCCATATGGTCTGAAACAGCGGTTGGAAGGAAGGGTCCTGCCTCGCGTCAAACGGGGGCATTGCTGCCAGCTCTTTAGGAACGGTGAAAATTTGATGAATGGTGCCGGGCTGATTAGAAAAGAGAAAGATGGTATCGCTCATCGCGATGGCTTCACCGATGTCATGAGTGACGAGAATCGCTGTTTTTTGATACTCCTTCAACGTGCGGAATACAAGGTTTTCCAAACTCAGCTTCGTTTGAAAATCAAGTGCAGAAAATGGTTCATCGAGGAGCAGCAGACTGGGATTCGGAGCCAGCGTTCTGGCTAACGCCGCGCGCTGGCGCATACCGCCTGACAGTTCTTTGGGATATTTCTTTTCAACGTCATACAGTCCGAATTCTGGCAGAAGACTGAGCGCTTCCGCCCTTTTTTCGTCAGTCAGTGTTTTCGCGATTTTTAATCCGAGGAGCACATTATCTTCAATTGATTTCCAAGGAAATAAATAATCTTGCTGCAGCATGTAGCCGATGTTGTGTTCTTTTTGGTTAGGTTCTTGCCCTTCTATCAAAACCTGGCCTTCCGCCGGTGATATGATACCGGCGATAATGGAAAGGAGGGTCGTTTTTCCGCAGCCGCTCGGTCCGAGAAATGAGATGAAATCACCCTTCTCGGCATCAAAATGAATATCCTTTACCGCTGTGGTTTTTTCCTTTAAAGAGAAATAAGTATGAGTCACATGGTCAACATGTAAGAAAGACATGAATGGCGCCTCCTATTTTTCTGAGGTGACTTTTTTCGCAATTTTTGTATCTACAAGCTGGCTGTATGGAATATGCTTCGGCAGTTCTCCTGCTTGATCCATAATCATTTGAAGCTGCTCCCATTCCTTTTCATGAAGGAGAGGGTCTGTAGAAAATGAGTTCTGCTTTTTATAGCGATCAATAGACGCTTCGATGATCTCCGGCTCTGTATCGTCAAATTCGCTTTGAATGGCTTCTGCGATTTCCTTTGACGAATGCTTTTCCACCCACTGCTGCGCTTTATATACGGCGCGAGTGAATTTTTCCGCTGTTTCTTCATGTTCGGTCAGGTAGCTTTTTTTTGCCATAAATGTTGTATAAGGGACCCTGCCTGATTCTTCACCGAATGAAGCAACGATATGTCCGATGCCTTCTTTTTCAAAAAGGGAAGCGGTCGGTTCAAATAACTGGACATAATCACCCGTTCCGGAGGCGAATGCATTTGCGATATTCGCAAAGTCAATGTTCTGAATGAGGTCAACGTCTTTCTGCGGATCAATATTGTGTTTATTGAGAACAAATTCGCCCGCCATCTGAGGCATCCCGCCTTTCCGCTGTCCGAGGAAGGTTTTTCCTTTAACCATATCCCAGTCAAAGTTTTCAATATCTTCTCTCGCTACGAGAAAGGTGCCGTCAGTCTGAGTCAGCTGGGCAAAATTAATAACCGGGTCTTTGGCTCCTTGAGATTCCACATAAATGGATGTTTCAGACCCGACAAGCGCAATATCAGATCCGTTGGAAAGAAGTGATGTCATCGTTTTATCGCCGCCCCAGGTTGTGTTTACCTCGATATCCAGTCCTTCTTCTTTAAAAAAACTTTTTGAAACTGCAACATACAAAGGTGCATAAAAAATCGAATGGGTGACTTCAGCCACTTTGACCTTTGTCAGTTTTGCTTCTTGCTTGCAGGCTGACAGGGCAAAGATGAGAAAAGCGCCGCACACAATGGCACAGCCTGTTTTGATCCATTTGTTCACCAGTGTTAACCTCCTTTATTCGAGCATCATATCAATATACTTTTTCGCTTTACATATCGTATGATAGGTATAAAAATGTGTGAATGCCCAGTGCACTCTCATAGTAAAAAGATCATTTATTTTTAAAGTACTGGAAAGAATAAAGAAACAAATATGATCGAAGGAGGCAGCAGATTTGCTAGTTGAGAAAAAAAGATTCCCGTCTCCTAATCAGCATGTGCGTTTATATACAGTCAGCTATCTTTCAGACGGATTAAAAGTGAAGGGATTGCTGGCGGAACCTGCGGCGCCCGGGATGTATGACGGTTTTTTATATTTGCGGGGCGGAATCAAAAATGTCGGCATGGTCAGACCAGGGCGGATCATCCAGTTTGCTTCACAGGGATTTGTGGTATTTGCGCCTTTTTACAGAGGGAACCAGGGCGGAGAGGGCAACGAGGATTTTGCCGGAGAGGACAGGGAGGATGCCTTTTCTGCTTTTCGTCTGCTTCAAGAACATCCGAAAGTAAAGGCGGACAGAGTCCATATTTTCGGATTTTCACGCGGGGGGATCATGGGTATACTGACTGCGATTGAAATGGGGAAAAGTGCCGCTTCTTTTGTGACATGGGGAGGCGTCAGTGATATGTTCCTGACCTATGAGGAGCGGAAAGATCTGCGCAGAATGATGAAGCGGGTAATCGGGGGCACGCCGAAAAAAGTGCCGGAGGAATATGAACGGAGGTCGCCGTTTGACAAAATAAACCGCATTCAGGCGCCAGTGCTTTTGATCCATGGGGAAAAAGATCAAAACGTGTCCATTCAGCATTCCTACTTATTGGAGGACAAATTAAAACATCTGCATAAGCCGGTGGAAACATGGTACTTCAGCGGGTTTACGCACTATTTTCCCCCGCGGCAAAACAGATGTATCGTACGGGAACTCACACAATGGATGAAGAACCAGTGAGCGGACGGATTATGATATGATGGAAGAGAAAAAGAGAACGAAAGGGGTTTTCAATTTGGGAATGCCTGTTGAATTTAATACAATGATTGTAACGAAGGGTAAAGAAGAACGGATAGAGGAGAATATATTCCGGCTTGAGAAAGAGGGGTACCGCATTTATCCTCTCGATATTCCGATGGATGTACGGAAGACCAAGTTTGGCGAGAAATCGGGAACGGCTGAAGTGCAAAAGCTTGAGTGGTCAAACGGCCGGACAGGCATTACATACAAACTGACTTCTCTGCACTCCACAAATTAAAGAAAAGGCCAAGAGCGAAACAAGCTCTTGGCCTTTTGAAAAGCAATCTTTACAGGAGCGGACCGCCAGCTTCGGCAATCGCGCCTGTATGTGAGAATTTCTTGAAGTTTTCTTTGAATTCATTAGCCAGGTAAACTGCTTTTTCTCTGTACTCTTCTTTGTTTTTCCATGTTTTTTCCGGCTGAAGGACGTCATCAGGAACGCCTGGCACATGAACCGGACTATGAAGACCAAAGACAGTATCCGTCTTCATCTCTGCATTCTCCAATTCGCCTTCAATTGCGGCTCTGACCATTGCACGTGTGTAAGAAAGCTTCATGCGTTCTCCGACACCGTAACCTCCGCCAGTCCAGCCCGTGTTGACAAGGTAAACCTGCACGCCGTGTTCATCAATCTTCTTCCCGAGCATTTCAGCGTATATATGGGCAGGCAGCGGCAAGAATGGTGAGCCAAAGCATGTGGAAAACGTGGTCTCTGGTGAAGTGACGCCCCGTTCGGTTCCGGCCAGCTTACTTGTATAGCCGCTTAAGAAATGATACATCGCCTGTTCCTTTGTCAGTTTGCTGATTGGCGGGAGTACGCCGAATGCGTCGGCCGTCAGAAAAACAATGGCAGACGGGTGCCCGGCAATGCTTGGTGACACGATGTTGTCAATCATATCAATCGGGTAAGCGGCACGAGTGTTTTCCGTATAAAAAGAATCATCGTAGTTCGCCTCACGGGTCTGATCATCTATGACGACATTTTCAAGTACTGATCCGAAACGAATCGCGTTGAAAATCTGGGGTTCCTTCTCTTCGCTTAAATGAATACACTTGGCGTAGCAGCCGCCTTCTATATTAAAGACGCCCGTATGGGACCAGCCGTGCTCATCATCGCCGATCAGCTTGCGGTCTGAACTTGCGGATAATGTTGTTTTTCCGGTGCCTGACAGACCGAAGAAAAGAGCGACGTCTCCTTCCCGGCCCACGTTGGCTGAACAATGCATCGGCAATATATTCCGTTCAGGCAGAAGGTAATTCATAATAGAGAAAATGGACTTTTTCATTTCACCGGCATATTCTGTCCCGCCGATTAGAATGGTTCGTTTTTCAAATGAAACGATGATAAATGTTTCAGAATGTGTGCCGTCCGTTTCAGGGTCTGCTTTAAAATGAGGCGCGGAAAGAATGGTGAACGGCTGTTCAGCGGTTTTTTTATCATTTGTTTCCGGTCTGATAAAAAGCTGTCTGGCAAATAAATTGTGCCATGCAAATTCATTTACGACAGTAATCGGCAGCCTGTATTTTTCATCTGCGCCTGCAAAACCTTCGAAGACGAACAATTCGTCTCTTTCTTTTAGGTAGCTGACGACCTTTGTGTACAGCCGGTCAAATGCTTCTTCTGATATCGGCTGGTTCACAGAACCCCAATCAATCTTATCCTTCGTGCTTTGTTCCTGTACGATGAATTTATCCTTAGGAGAACGTCCGGTATAAGCGCCGGTTGTGGCTCTCACGGCGCCTGTCGATGTTAATGTGCCTTCGTTTCGGGCGATTACTTTTTCTGTGAGCTGCGGAACGGATAAATTATGCTGCACGTTCGGACTTGTTAATAAGAGCTGCAAATCGGCGGTTAAATCAACTGAGTTCATAGAAACCTTCCTTTATCTTTTATTGTGTCTTGCCATTTGTAAAATAGTATAACACATTAATACCAATAGTCTATACTATTTGTTGTTTTTTTGTGTGTGTTTTTGAAACGCACTTTTGAAATAAAGTCTGCTAATTCCTGATTCTTGTTGACACCGTAAACACTTATAAGATAAGATATTTTATTGAGCGGATACTCTTATCCCGAGCTGGCGGAGGGACAGGCCCAATGAAGCCCAGCAACCGGTTTCTCTTTAAAAAGCATGTGGAAACACATGTGGGACAACCAAGGTGCTAACCTGTTGCAAGGTTATTTATTCCTTGAGCGATAAGAGTGAAAGGCACACACAACCAACCCTTTCCTCAAGTGGAAAAGGTTTTTTTATTTCATAAATATGCCAATTAACATTCTCTAATATAAAGTATGACATTGTATAAGAGGGAGCGAGTTCCGTATCATATATAAAAGGCCTATCGGGAGGTCTTTTACCAGGAGGAAGCAAATCATGAGTGAAAATCGTCGTTTATTTACATCAGAATCTGTTACGGAAGGGCATCCGGATAAAATCTGTGACCAGATTTCGGACAGCATTTTAGATGAAATTTTAAAACATGACCCTAATGCGCGTGTTGCTTGTGAAACGTCCGTTACAACAGGTTTAGTGCTTGTCAGCGGAGAGATCACAACATCCACGTATGTTGATATCCCAAAAACGGTGCGTGAAACGATCAAAGAAATCGGTTATACGCGCGCGAAATACGGATTTGACGCTGAAACGTGTGCTGTTTTAACGTCTATTGACGAGCAGTCCGCCGACATCGCGATGGGTGTGGATCAGGCGCTTGAAGCCCGTGAAGGCACAATGAGCGATGCTGAAATCGAAGCGATCGGCGCAGGAGACCAAGGATTAATGTTCGGTTATGCGTGCAACGAGACTAAAGAGCTTATGCCGCTTCCGATTTCATTGGCGCATAAATTAGCGCGCCGCTTGAGCGAAGTACGCAAAGAGGATATTCTTCCTTACCTTCGTCCGGACGGAAAAACTCAAGTAACTGTGGAATATGATGAAAGCAATAAGCCGGTCCGTATTGACGCGATTGTTATTTCAACACAGCACCACCCTGAAATTACGCTTGAGCAAATTCAGCGCAATCTCAAGGAGCACGTTATTAATCCTGTCGTTCCTGAGGAATTAATTGATGAAGAAACAAAATACTTCATTAACCCGACAGGGCGTTTTGTAATCGGCGGACCTCAAGGAGATGCCGGTCTTACAGGACGTAAAATCATCGTTGACACGTACGGCGGCTATGCACGCCACGGCGGCGGCGCGTTCTCAGGTAAGGACGCAACGAAGGTAGACCGTTCAGCGGCATACGCAGCTAGATATGTAGCGAAAAACATTGTGGCAGCGGGTCTTGCGGATTCTTGCGAAGTACAGCTTGCTTACGCTATCGGTGTTGCGCAGCCGGTTTCCATATCCATTAATACGTTTGATTCAGGAAAAGCTTCTGAAGAAAAGCTGATTGAAGTTGTACGCAATAACTTTGATCTGCGCCCAGCCGGCATTATCAAAATGCTTGATCTGCGCCGTCCGATCTATAAACAAACGGCTGCTTACGGTCACTTCGGACGTCTTGATGTTGACCTTCCATGGGAGCGTACAGATAAGGCTGACCAGCTTCGCAAAGAGGCTTTAGCAGAATAATTATATAGCCGCTTACTTATAAGCGGCTTTCCCTTTTTTTCAATAGGCCCGGGTTTATTTTTTTACATAACAGTGAAACGATTTAATATCCGGTGCGTCTATAAAGAGGGATTTCATCATGAAAATAATAATTATGGAGGCAATAATATGTGTGGATTTGTTGGAGTTTTTAACAAGCATCCATTAACTCAAACCGCAGATCAAGAAGAACTTATCAAACAGATGAATCAGATGATCGTTCACCGCGGTCCTGATAGTGATGGGTATTACCATGATGAGCATGTTGGATTCGGATTCAGACGGCTCAGCATTATTGATGTAGAAAACGGCGGGCAGCCTTTATCATATGAAGATGAAACATATTGGATTATCTTTAACGGAGAAATCTATAACTATATTGAACTGAGAGAAGAGCTTGAATCAAAAGGATATCAATTCAACACAGATTCAGACACAGAGGTCCTTCTTGCGACATACCGTCATTATAAAGAAGAAGCCGCTTCAAAATTGCGCGGAATGTTTTCTTTTCTGATTTGGAATAAAAATGATCATGTCTTGTACGGAGCAAGAGACCCATTTGGCATTAAGCCGTTATATTACACAACGATTAATGATCAGGTTTATTTTGCCTCAGAGAGAAAAAGCTTAATGGCTGCTGAAAGCCATATTCAGTTGGATACTGAGGCACTTCAGCAGTACATGTCCTTCCAATTTGTTCCTGAACCTGGCACGCTGGACGTAAATGTGAAAAAGGTAGAGCCTGGACAGCAGTTTACGATTCGCCCGGAAGGCGATATCACCTTTAAAACGTATTTCAAAGCGCATTTCAAGCCTGTTCAATCTTCAGATGAAGATAAGCTTGTCAAGGAAGTAAGAGACGCGATTTTTGATTCTGTTAAGGTTCATATGAGAAGTGACGTGCCAGTCGGTTCTTTCCTTTCAGGAGGGATTGATTCCTCCTTTATTGTATCCGTTGCTAAAGAATTTCATCCGAACTTAAAAACATTTTCTGTCGGATTTGAACAGCAGGGGTTCAGTGAGGTTGATGTTGCGAAGGAAACGGCAGCTGCACTTGGCATAGAAAACTTCAGCACCGTTATTTCTCCGGAAGAATATATGAACGAACTGCCGAAAATTGTCTGGCATTTTGATGATCCGCTTGCTGATCCGGCTGCGATTCCATTGTATTTCGTCGCAAAAGAAGCGAAAAAACAAGTAACAGTCGCATTATCGGGCGAAGGGGCTGACGAACTGTTCGGCGGATACAATATTTACCGCGAACCGCTTTCTCTTAAACCGTTTGAACGCATCCCGTCCGGTCTGAAAAAGATGCTTCTGTATGTAGCTTCTGTCATGCCCGAAGGAATGCGAGGCAAAAGCCTGCTGATCAGAGGATGTACACCGCTTCAGGATCGCTATATCGGAAACGCGAAAATCTTTGAAGAACCTGTGAAAAAACAGCTTCTCAAACATTATAATCCGGAGCTTTCTTACCGTGATGTGACGAAGCCGTACTTTACAGAAAGCAGCTCATACAGTGACATTAACAAGATGCAGTATGTGGACATTCATACATGGATGCGCGGCGATATTCTGTTAAAAGCGGATAAAATGACAATGGCCAATTCATTAGAACTGCGTGTGCCGTTCTTGGACAAGGTCGTATTCGATGTGGCTTCAAAAATTCCGGATGAATTAAAAACGAAAAACGGCACAACGAAATATCTGCTTCGCAAAGCGGCAGAGGGCGTTGTTCCTGATCACGTGCTGAACCGCAAAAAGCTCGGTTTCCCAGTACCGATCCGCCATTGGCTGAAAAATGAAATGAATGAGTGGATCCGAAATATTATTCAGGAAAGTGAAACAGACGCTTATATTAAAAAGGATTATGTCCTTCAGCTTCTTGAAGACCATTGTGCGGATAAAGCGGATAACAGCCGTAAAATCTGGACAGTGCTGATCTTCATGATCTGGCACAGCATTAATGTTGAAAAACGATTAGTGCCTGAAGAACTGAACCATCAGCCCAAAGAAGTTATTTTTGTATAATTAAAAGGCTTCCGATTCGTCGGAAGCCTTTTTGTTATACCTGCTGTACTCTGCATCCATCCGACTTCCTCTTAGTCCTTGTATTCCGCTATGCTTTACATAAAGTGTTAAAAAATATTCACAAAACGTTTATAATAGAGTTAATTGAATGACTAATAGATTAGATAGGTCTAGCCATTTTTGACTGTTTTCGGAGGAAAGGCCGGACGAATCCCACTATGATACGCAGCAAAAGAAGCGTTACTAGATTAAAATCGAATAGTGTTAGGGGAGAGGGTTATGCAAAGAAAGGCGCAAGAAAAACAATTGCATCGGGGATTAGAACAAAGACATATATCCTTGATGTCATTAGGGGCAGCGATTGGGGTAGGTTTATTCCTTGGTTCTGCTTCCGCTATTAAGTTAGCCGGACCCGGGATTTTGGTAGCTTATGCCTGCAGCGGTCTTGTTATGTTTTTTATTATGAGGGCACTTGGCGAAATGGCGATTCAAAAGCCGGTGGCAGGTTCTTTCAGCAGATACGCACGTGACTATTTGGGCCCTCTTGCGGGATATTTGACCGGCTGGAATTATTGGTTTTTATGGGTGGTAACGTGTATGGCCGAAATTACAGCAGTCGGTATCTATATGAAATATTGGTATCCGGATGTTCCAAGCTGGATATGGGCACTGGCAGCGCTGATGATAATGACGGCTGTCAACTTCCTAGCCGTAAAAGCATATGGAGAGTTAGAATTTTGGTTTGCCCTTATTAAAATTGTAGCTATCTTATCGATGATTGTTGTTGGTTTATTAATGATTATCGCCGGAGTCGGGAACGGAGGAGTCGCGACAGGCATCAGCAATCTGTGGAACAATGGCGGGTTTTTCCCAAACGGCATAAAAGGGGTTTTGCTGTCACTCCAAATGGTGATGTTCGCTTATTTAGGAATTGAAATGATTGGTGTGACTGCCGGAGAGGTGAAAAATCCGGAAAAATCGTTAGCAAAAGCGATTGATACAGTATTTTGGCGGATCCTTATTTTTTATGTTGGCGCTTTATTCGTCATTATGTCTATTTATCCTTGGCAGGAAATCGGTTCACAAGGAAGCCCGTTTGTTCTTACTTTTGAAAAAGTCGGCATCCCTTCGGCCGCGGGCATCATTAACTTTGTTGTTTTGACGGCAGCCTTGTCTTCTTGCAACAGCGGGATTTTCAGCACGGGGCGCATGCTCTTTAACCTGGCGGAACAAAATGAAGCGCCGAAAGCTTATGGAACTTTGACAAAAGGCGGGGTTCCGGGTAAGGCCGTTTTGGCTTCCGCAGGTGCGTTATTAATCGGCGTTGTGTTAAATTATGTCGTGCCCGCAAAGGTATTTACATGGGTCACGAGCATAGCCACATTCGGAGCGATTTGGACATGGGGAATCATTTTACTGTCTCAGCTTAAGTATCGTAAAAATTTACAGCCGAGTGAACAAAAACGCCTAAAGTACAAAATGCCGTTATATCCGTTCACTTCATATGTATCATTAGCTTTTTTGGCGTTCGTCATTATTCTTATGGCTTATAACCCGGACACCAGAGTAGCTGTTATTATCGGTCCGATCTGGTTTTTGATTTTGGTTGCAGTGTATTTCAAAAAAGGATTTCATAAAAAAAACGCTGTGAAAACGTCGTCGGGAGAACAGCAGATTAGTCAATAGTGGAAGCGTTTTAATCGCAATGAATGCATAAAGCAGTGAACAGCCGCAGTTTTTTATGCTTAAAAGGTTTTCGATTCGTCGAAAGCCTTTTTTATATGAACGTTAAAATCATCTGTAAAAAACGGTGAGGCGCACTTGTGGATGAATTAATAGAAATCAGGTAACAGGAAAGAATAAGGTACAAGGGATATTGAACGAAAATAGCCTAAGGGGAACGGAAAGTTTCTGAAGCAAACAGGTAAGCGGCTCCCCTAAGGCTGGGATACTGAACACAACCTTATACAATGATAGCCTTAATGACTGTTGTAAGATCAGATTGTTAAGGATTTACTTAAAAAACCCCAAAACTCAGCGCGGGTTTGGGGTTTCAATGGTTTTTACTTATATAATGTTTCGAAAAATGTTAAAGTAAAACAAAGTCATTTTTGCTGAAGGGTTTTATAGTACTGGCCTTTGGCTACATATTCTGACCGGATTCTTTCCATGTCTTCTCTGTCTTCGTCTGTTAAAGGGCGAATGACTTTAGCCGGGCGTCCGAACGCGAGATGACCCGGCGGAATGGTTTTGCCCGGCGGGACGAGGCTGCCCGCTCCGATAAATGCGCCTTCACCGATTTCAGCACCGTCAAGAATAATGGAACCCATGCCGATTAAGGCATTCTTTCTGATAATTGCGCTGTGTAATGTAACCTGATGGCCGATTGTGGCGTCATCTTCTATAAGCAGCGGGCGGTTTGGGCTTTGGTGAAGGCAGCTTAAGTCTTGGATATTCACGCGTTTTCCGATCCGAGTCGGCGCTACGTCTCCCCGAATGACCGCAGAGAACCATATGCCAGATTGTTCTCCGATTACAACGTCACCGGTGATTGTCGCGTTATCCGCAATAAAAGCAGTAGGGTGAATATCCGGCTTATATTGCATATAAGGGTAGATCATGAATCTCATCCTTCTTTCTCTATTTAAATTTCGTATGAGGTGAACTGCATGTGGACCTGGAAAGCAGACAGACCTGTGGGTTCAATTGTTATCATCCACGGGGCAAGCGAATACCACGGACGATATAAATGGTTAATAGAAATGTGGAGATCTTCAGGCTATAACGTTGTGATGGGCGATTTGCCGGGGCAGGGAACAACCACCCGGGCGAGAGGTCATATTCGCTCATTTCAAGAATACATTGATGAAGTAGATAAATGGATAGATACAGCCAGAACCTTTGAATTGCCTGTTTTCCTTCTCGGTCACAGTATGGGCGGGTTAATTTCAATTGAATGGTTTAAACAGCAGAGAAATCCCCGCATTACGGCACTTATTTTATCATCACCCTGTCTTGGTCTGCAAATTAAAGTAAACAAAGTGCTTGATATCGCATCGAGAGGGCTGAATGTCATCGCGCCGTCGTTTAAGGTAGACTCGGGTTTGTCGCTTGATATGGCCACACGTAATCAGTCTGTAATAGAGGCTGATCAAAATGATTCTTTATACGTCACAAAAGTGTCTGTCAGATGGTACAGGGAGCTGTTAAAAACGTTTGAGTCCGCCATGGTGCCGACTGATGCTTTTCTGAAGGTGCCGCTTCTCGTCATGCAGGCAGGAGACGACAGGCTTGTGGACAAAAGTAAGGTAATCAAATGGTTTTCAGGAGTAGCGTCCCACAATAAGTCATACAGAGAATGGGAAGGCCTCTATCATGAAATATTCAATGAACCAGAAAGAGAAGCTGTTTTCAAAGCAGCAAGAGCATTTACCGATCAGTATATTTGAAAACATTTGGGGGTGCATGTGTTGACAGTACCGGAACATCCTTTTGGCCTTATGACAAAAGTATATCGAGATATTTTTCCGCTCGTACATCAGGAAATGAAAATATGGCAGGAGAAATCTGAATCGATCCGAAATAGTGAATTAAAAGCACAGGCAATGGCAAGTATTAGGGATAAAACATTTCACTGTGAAGGCGGCGGCATTTTGGCTTTATTATCGGGTGATGAAAAGCAAAAATGCGTGGAATTTATTATTGCGTACCAGACAATCAGCGATTATTTGGACAATTTGTGCGACCGAAGCACCTCGCTTGATCCGGATGATTTTCGAATGCTGCATGCCTCCATGCTTGACGCTTTAACAGTCGGGGCAGAGCTGCAAAATTATTATCAATTCAGGAATGAGCAAGATGACAGCGGATATTTGCATGATCTGGTCAAAACATGCCAGCGTGTCCTCGGTTCAATTGAACATTACGACATCATTAAACCCTATCTTTTAGAGCTGTGCGGCTATTATTGCGATCTGCAAGTGCATAAACATGTCGTGGAACATGAACGTGTCCCGAGGCTTGAAAATTGGTTTACTCAATTTGAAGCGGATCTTCCTGAGATGGAGTGGTATGAATTCTCGGCTTGCGCCGGGTCAACGTTAGGTATTTTTTGTCTGGTTGCGTATTCGTTTCAGCCGGATTTTAATGAAGACACCGCGAAAAAAATACGCAGCAGTTATTTTCCGTACATACAGGGGCTTCATATTCTCCTTGATTATTTAATTGATCAGGAGGAGGATCTGCTTGGAGGGGATTTGAATTTTTGCACGTATTATGAGTCTCACGAAGAAATGATGAAAAGGCTGGAGCATTTTATTGAAAAGGCAGACGAGCATTTGCGGGGCATTCCGCATGAGAGCTTTCATCGTCTGATTAACCGTGGGCTGCTTGGTGTCTATTTGTCCGATGATAAAGTAGCGGAACAAAAGGAAATGGGCAGGCTCGCGAAAAAGCTGATTAAAGCAAGCGGTAAAACATCATTTTTCTTCTACATCAACGGAAGAGCCTACCGTAAATTTCAAAAAATGCCTTGGATGAGAAGCTCATAAATAGAAAAAAGCTCAAATCACTTGCTGATTTGAGCTTTTTTTTCAATAGCGATAATAAATGGCGGATCATTTTGCTGGTTTAAATATCCATATGATAAAACTCGCGCTGTTTGCTGATCAATGTTTCGGCAGTAAGCCAGCACATCCTCTTTTTCTGCCTTGCCTTCAGGGTGCCCGTGATAGACAACAAGCACAATAAGCCCATCTTCTTTCATCATAGCCAAAAGCTGTTCGATGGCTTTG
Source organism: Bacillus sp. HU-1818 (assembly GCF_022695965.1). Lineage (NCBI taxonomy): Bacteria > Bacillati > Bacillota > Bacilli > Caryophanales > Bacillaceae > Bacillus > Bacillus sp. HU-1818. The sequence goes on along the minus strand of NZ_JAAPBE010000008.1, from coordinate 6,518 downwards.
ATCGTTGAAGCGCCGTGTGTTGTCACGCTTTTGTCGCCGCCGGGAAGATACCCGAGGTTGAAAATGGCTGCCGCTATCCGGCCGTCCGCTTCTGGAGGAAGGGATTCAGCAATTTTATCATGGCTTTTATGGAACAATGTGACACGTGGTCCGTATTCTTCGCCCAGCCGCTCTCTTGTGGCAGCCAGCGCAGATTCTTGAATGTCAAACGCGTAGACATGACCGTTTTCACCGACAAGTTTTGCTAAAAAAAGGGTGTCGTGTCCGTTCCCCATAGTTGCGTCAACCACGAAGCTTCCTTTATCCGCAGCCATTTGCAGCAGCTCTTTGCTGTAGGGGAGAATTTTTTTTAACATCATAATGCCGATTCCTCCCCGAGCCTCTGAAAGAATTTCCCTTGATAGCTTCCGCGTTTTATAAGCTCGTTATTGATTGCGCCCAGTACTTCCCACTTGTTTACGCTCCACATGGGGCCGACCATCAGTTCAATCGGTCCGTCACCGGTAATGCGGTGGACAATCATTTCCGGGGGAATGATTTCTAGTTGATCGCATACAAGCTGAACATACTCATCCTGCGTGAGGAATTCCAGTTTGCCTTTTTCATATTGCTTTACCATTGGCGTTCCTTTTAACAGATGTAAAAGATGGATTTTGATGCCCTGCACGTCCAAATCGGCGACTGCCTTTGCCGTTTCCATCATCATGTCCCGGTCCTCGAGCGGAAGTCCGTTAATAATATGTGAGCAAATGCGTATGCCGTGTTTTCTTAATTTATGAACACCTTCCGCGTAGCAGTTAAAATCGTGTGCGCGGTTAATCAGCAGGGCCGTCCGCTCATGGACCGTCTGAAGCCCAAGCTCCACCCATAGGTAGGTGCGTTCGTTCAGTTCAGCCAAATACTCAACGACATCATCAGGAAGGCAATCCGGTCGTGTTGCGATTGATATGCCGACCACCCCGTCAAGCGCGAGCACCGATTCAAATTTCTCGCGAAGCACTTCAACCGGGGCATGTGTGTTTGTGAAGGCTTGGAAATAAGCGATATATTTGCCGTCCTTCCATTTTTCATGCATGCGCTCTTTAATATCATTAAATTGAGTGATTAAGTCGTCTGCGCGGTTTCCTGCAAAGTCACCTGAGCCGGCCGCGCTGCAAAATGTGCAGCCGCCGTGTGCGACTGTGCCGTCCCTGTTCGGACAGTCAAACCCGCCATCCAAAGCAACTTTAAATACCTTATGGCCAAAATGCTCCCGTAAATGATAATTCAATGTATGATACCGTTTTTCCGTGTTTGTATAGGGAAAAGGGTTGTTTTGAATCACGATGAATGTGTCCTCCTTGCGTACAATTGCATTCTAAAATTGTAGCACGAAAGGAGATACGGAACAAACTAATCCAATACGTAAATGTTATAAGGAACTAGTTTTTGTTTGTTTCACCCTTAGTTTTCTTGGAGATATATCACTGAAAAGAGAAAAAATAATTCCAATTATGAGAATGATGCTTCCGATCTTAAACGTAAAGTTGAAGCTGTCGCTAATTTTCTCGTTATAAAGTTCTGCTATTTTATTCTGAAGAATTATGATTTGCTCTTTTTGCTTCTTAAAACTTTCTTTTACTTTATCTTTGTACTGTTTGGGTGTTTTAGAGAGAAGTTCTTCTTCTTTTTGATTTAGTTCTTTAATTGTTTTTTCCTGGTCAAATGTTTCTGATTCATGCAAACGTGCTATGATTTCTGTTTTAGCAATATCATCAAATGCCGTATTATCTTCTACAATTTTTACAGCTTCTTTTGTAGCGGAATCTACATGATGATTGATGCTTGTTGTTAGGACACTAGTAAGAATAGCAATCCCAACTGCTTGCCCCACAGTCCTCATCATATTTAAAATCCCTGACGCAATACCAATTTTTTCTGTCGGAACTAATCTGATTCCTGAACCCATAGCCGGTCCAATGATAAGACCTAAAGCTAAGCCGGATATACAAAGAAGAACAATTACTAGTGAAATAGGACTGTCGTATCTTATATAACCATATAAGTAAGTAGTTATTGTTAACCCCATCATACCTAAACTGGAAAATAAAGAGCCTCCTAGTTTATCCGATAACTTTCCAGATAGAACAGAGGTAAACATAGAAGATAATGCTAAAACAGATACAATTAGACCTGCTTCTAGTTCTGTTTTTCCCATTAGATTAGTAAGCAGTAAAGTTATGATAAGAGTTCCGCTAGTTAAACCTAGTCCCTGCATAAATAGTGTTAATGAACTAAAAGTGAATGTCTTTACCTTTAGCATTGATAAAGGGACCATTGGATATTTTATTTTAGATTCAATATAGAAGAAGAATATTAGTAATAACATTGATACACTCATAAAAACAAGAAATGTTGGAGATGTCCATCCTAAATCTGATACTTTAGCAAAACCAAATGTTAAACAAAATAGAGCTCCAGATAAAATGAACATACCGATATAATCAACCTTTTTATTGGATGAATTATCATAGCTTTCAGTTATGAAAATGGCAGCAAAAATTATGGCGATAAGTCCTAGAGGAATGTTGATGAAAAATATAGATTGCCAATTAAAGTTTTCAGTTAACAATCCACCAAGAACGGGGCCTAATGTCGCAGCAAGTCCTGAAAAAGCTCCCCAAATACCAATAATCATTCCTTTTTTTTCGTCAGGAACTATTTCCAAAGCAATTGGCATTGTAACTGGCACAATAAAAGCAGCTGATAAGCCTTGAATTACTCGTACAGTAATTAGTATTTCAATAGATCCACTTATACACGCCAGAAAAGATGTGAAAATAAAAAGGCCTAATCCAAATATAAATGCTTTTTTTCTTCCGAAATGATCAGCTAGTTTAGATGCACCAACTAACATAACAGCAAATGCCAAGGTATAGCCTGTAGCAACCCAAGCCACTTGAGATAGTGTGCAGGAAAAATCAGTTAACATTTCAGGTAGTGCGATGTTTACTATTGTTGTATCCATTACAGAAATAAATGTACCTAAAAGTAAAGCACTTAAAATTATAATTTTCCTAAAAGTCATATAGTAAATCCCCCTTGTAGATATCAATCTAAAATGTAATTTGGCAATCATCTAAAAACATAGTAAGTTAAAACAGTAATATTTGTCAATGAATTGTTTATAGTCCTTTTTTATTTTTTGGGTGATAGTTCTTTAATAACGGTGAATTTAGTATAGACTTTACACAAAAAATTCCTTAAAATAGATTATAATTCCTTTTTCCTGTTATTATTCTAATGTTTTATCTTTAAAGGAGGTAATATATGACGACTTCAATCAAATTGTTTTGTATTCCGCATGCTGGAGGAATGTCTAGTATTTATAATGAGTGGAAACCCATTGCAGGTCTAAATGTGGAGTTATTCCCTATTGAATTGGCAGGTAGGGGAACTAGGTTTTTAGATGAACATTACAAGACTTTTGATCAAGCTGTTGATGATGTTGTATCTAAAATATTAAATCATAATAAAACCAATCAAAAATTTGCAGTTTTTGGACATAGTATGGGTGCTTATATTGCATATGAGGTAGTACAGATATTAAACAAACTAAATGAGAATAGATTAGTTCACTTATTTGTTTCAGGGAAAGGGGCGCCTAATCTAACAAAAAAGGAATTTATAAGTGATTGGATTGATGAGGAATTAATTAAAAAAATCGTAGAATTAGGTGGTCTACATAACAAATTAGGAAATAACTGGGAATTGCTTGATTTATTTATTCCAGTAATAAGAAATGATTACAGAATAATAGAGACATATAACCTTAATATAAAAAATAAATGTTGAAACTAAAATTACAGTTATCTCAGGTAAATATGATGAATCAACTTCTATGCAAGAGATACTAGGATGGAAAGAGTATTCACATAAAGAAGTTGATATCTTCCAAATTGATTGAGGACATTTTTTTATAAACCAAAACGCTAAGGAAGTTATAAAAATCATAAAAGAAAAGCTTTTATTAAAGAAAGGAGACTCTTTGTGAATAAATATTTTTGGGCACCAAATATACAATGGAGACAAGAGGATAACGAGATAATAATTGGAGAATTAAAGTTTAAAGGTAAAGTAATTGATTTCTTCCCTGAAATATATTTTGAATTTCAAAAAGGGATTTTTTTGAATGAACTGGCCATTATTTTTCAAGATTTTAATATAAAAATTTTAAAAATGTTTGTACGTGATTTAATTCGTAATAGAGTTTTGATAGACAGTACGAGTACACCTAATGAGTTATTTAAAGCTCAAAATCAATTTGTATACAATGATTTTGAAGAGGGTTATTTTTTAAAAAATGAAAATATTAATGAATATAGAAATAACCAATTGAACAGATTCTCCTTAATGGAATTTAAAGAAACAATTCCATTAAATCATTTTGAAGAAATACCCTCTTTTATAAGAGCAAGAAAGAGTACTAGAGATTTCGATTCCTCAAAAACTATGAGTTTTTCAACATTCAGTAACATTTTAGGGGTGTTCCAACAAACAAATATTAAAGGAAATATACAATATTTTTATCCAAGTGCTGGGGGACTTTATCCAGTCAATATATATCTATATATTAAAAAAAATAAAGTTGAGAATATTGAAGAAGGACTTTACTTATATAAACCTTCTGATAATTCTATTAATTTAGTTGGGAAAGTAGACTTTAGCAAGGTTAATTTCCATTATTTTATGAATGACGGAGTATTCAAACAATCAACTTTTACAGTTTTTTATACGTTGGATAACGATGCGATTATACCCAAATACGGCGGAAATGGTTATTATTATGGACTACTAGAGGCGGGTGTAATGACTTCTCTTCTTTCATATATAACGGAGTTTTTCAAAGTTGGATCTTGCTCTATTGGCGATATAAAATTTGATGAATTGAAGGAATATTTTAAATTTAAAAGAAACGAAGTTTTCTTGCATACAGTCGAAGTTGGTATGAAAAAATAAGGAGAAATTTAAAAATGATAGAGACAAACATCATAAGTATTAAAGATATAAGTAATTTTGTTTTAGATAAAATTTATAAAGAAACTAAAAATAACACTGTTAATTTATCCTCTCAAATTTACGATTTTCATATTTCATCCTTAGGGATACTAAGGATTTTAGGGGAAATAGAAGATACTTATGGAATAAACTTAGAGATTTATGACTTTGTGGAAAGTGAAAGTTTGTCTTCTTTTTGTAAGCTCATTTTTCATAAAGTCAATGATCTAGAAGAAGAACAAGAAAAAGATAATTACTTTTTAGTTCGAGATAACGAAAATGAAGAATTTGATTTGACAAACGTACAAATGGCTTATCTATCAGGAAGAGAAACTGAGTTTGAATTAGGCAATACTTCAACTCACGCTTATATTGAGCTTGAATGTGAGTTAGATATCATGAAATTACAGTATTCTTTAAACAAAGTCATAGAGCGTCAAAGTATGCTTCGAGCCGTTATAAAGCCTAATGGAAAACAAAAGATCCTTAAGAGTGTCCCATCATTTGAAATACATATTAAAGATATTAGTAAACTTAGTAGTTTAGAACAAAAGAACAAAATACTTTATGAACGGAACAATGCCTCACATAAAACATTTGATCCCTATGTTTGGCCCTTATTTGAATTTAAAGCTTTAAAGTTAGATAACAACAAATATCGTTTGTTCTTTGGTATAGATATGTTGATTGCAGATGGGGCAAGTATTCAGCTGTTATTTAAGGAAATATCAACTATATATAGTAGCAAAGAAAATTCCATAGAGCCATTAGAAATCAGTTATAAGGACTATTTGTTAGCTTATAAAAAGATCAAACAATCCAGCAAGTATCAAGAGGATAAAAGATTTTGGTTAAATAAAGTCGGAAATTTTCCAGACCCTCCTTTGTTACCTTTAAAAGAGAATTTGAGAAGTGTTGAAAAACCACGTTTTAAAAGATTAAAGAAAGTACTAGATGAAAAATCTTGGAGTGAATTGTTAAAAATTTGTTCTGATAATAATCTTAGACCAAGTATGTTATTCTTAATTATTTATTCTAAAGTATTAGTTAAATGGAGTAATAAAAATGATTTGGCTATTAACACAACTTTGTTTAATCGAAGAGCAATCCATAAGCAGGTAAATGAAATTATAGGTGATTTTACAGAAATTATGATATTTGATGTCTGTTTTGATTATAGTGAAAATTTTTGGAATGATGCCAAAAGAATACAAAGTGACTTTTTTGAATCTTTAGCTCACAATACTTTTGACGGAATAGAGTTTACAAGGGAATATTCTAAAATTAATAATTTGCCTAATGGCAAGGCAGTTTTTCCTGTTGTTTTTACTAGTATGTTATTCAATGAGGAATTGAATCATCTTAATTCATTTGGTTTGTTTAAGGATAGCATTAGTCAAACATCTCAAGTTTATTTAGATCACCAAGTTATACAACTAGGCGATGGAGTTATGCTTAGCTGGGATTATGTGTCAGAACTC
>NZ_JAAPBE010000007.1:0-60212 GCF_022695965.1 Bacillus sp. HU-1818 | reverse complement strand
AAGCTCTTCAGCGCCGATGGTAGTCGGGGGGCTTCCCCCTGTGAGAGTAGGACGCCGCCAAGCAAGTTAAAAAAAGGACAGCTCATGTGAGCTGTCCTTTTTTGTGTTTTCAGGTTATCGGTTTCATTACATATTATTTAGTTATATAATAAAATAACTTTAAAAAAGATAAAGTCACTTTATATGAGAAGTCAGGTTTTACGTTTTGTTAAAGTGGAAATAATAGAGATAGAGCGAGAAAGTTGAAAAATCTTATGAAACACCTTATAGTAAGATTAAAGTCAAATATAGTCAAAGTCAATAAAGGAGGGGGTTGAGTGGGACATAATATTTCTGACATCATTGAGCAGTATTTAAAACAAGTGTTAGATCAAAATGGCAAGGAAATTTTAGAGATAAAGCGCAGTGAGATTGCTGATAAGTTTCAATGTGTTCCTTCCCAAATTAATTATGTCATCAACACCAGGTTTACAAGCGAAAGAGGATATATTGTTGAAAGCAAACGCGGGGGCGGCGGATATATCAGAATCATTAAAATTAAAATGAATAATGAAGTTGTCCTTATTAATAATATTATTTCCCACATTCATACCCATCTGTCTCAAGCAGCCTCTGATGATATTATTCTCAGGCTATTAGAAGATGGGGTTATTTCAGAAAGAGAAGCAAAAATGATGGTCAGTGTCATGGATCGCTCAGTCCTGTACATTGATTTACCTGAGCGTGATGAATTAAGGGCCAGGATGATGAAAGCCATGCTGACATCTTTAAAACTAAAATAAGCGGGTGAAAAGATTGATTTGTCAAGAGTGCAATGAGAGACCAGCCACTTTTCACTTTACAAAGGTTGTTAATGGAGAGAAAAAAGAAGTGCACATCTGTGAACAATGTGCAAAAGAAAATAGTGATTCATATGGTATAAGTGGGAATCATGGTTTCTCTATTCATAATTTATTATCAGGTTTGTTGAACATGGATTCTTCGTTTCAAAGTGCTGGCACTCAAATGTTTAATCATTCAGAGCCAGGATCAGCCTGCAAGAAGTGCGGAATGACATTTCAGCAATTTAGAAAAACAGGCCGTTTTGGCTGTGCGGAATGTTACAAAACGTTCCATAGTAATATCACTCCTATATTGCGTAAGGTACACAGCGGAAATACTGTTCATGCCGGGAAAATTCCAAAACGCATAGGCGGAAATATACACGTCAGACGTCAAATTGATGTATTGAAAAAGGAATTAGAAACACTGATACACCAAGAAGAATTTGAAAAAGCCGCACAGGTCAGAGATCAAATTCGATCATTAGAGCATGCATTAAAAAGTACAGATAGCGAGGGGGAACAAGGGTAATGTCGCTAAAGCATTTTATTCAGGACGCATTAAGCAGTTGGATGAAGCAGAAAGGACCTGAAAGTGACATTGTACTCAGCAGCCGTATACGTTTAGCCAGAAATTTTGATAATATTCGGTTTCCTACACGGTATTCAAATGAAGAAGCATCATCCATTATTCAGCAATTTGAAGACCAGTTTGCTGAGCATGAGGTTCCCGGTATTGGCAAGTTTGTTTTAATAAGAATGAACGATGCTCAGCCTTTAGAAAAGAGAGTGCTTGTTGAAAAGCATTTAATCAGTCCGAATTTAACGGAATCACCATTCGGCGGCTGCCTGCTTTCTGAAAATGAAGAAGTCAGCATAATGTTAAATGAGGAGGATCACATCAGGATCCAATGCCTTTTCCCTGGGTTTCAGCTTTTCAAAGCAATGGAAGCCGCGAATCAGGTCGATGACTGGATTGAGGAGAAAGTTGATTATGCATTTGGAGAACAAAGAGGTTATTTAACAAGCTGTCCTACAAATGTAGGTACAGGATTAAGGGCTTCAGTCATGATGCATTTGCCGGCTCTTGTTCTAACTAGGCAAATCAATCGAATTATTCCGGCAATTAACCAATTAGGTTTAGTTGTTAGAGGAATTTATGGTGAAGGCAGCGAAGCATTAGGAAATATCTTTCAAATTTCGAATCAAATCACACTCGGAAAATCAGAGCAGGATATCGTTGAAGACCTGAACAGCGTGGCTGCCCAGCTGATTGAACAGGAACGATCTGCACGAGAAGCCCTTTACCAAACGTCTAAGATTGAGTTGGAGGATCGGGTGTATAGATCCTATGGCGTCTTATCCAACTGTCGAATGATAGAATCGAAAGAGACTGCAAAGTGTCTTTCAGATGTTCGGCTAGGTATAGATTTAGGCATCATTAAAGGCCTTTCAAGTAATATACTTAATGAATTAATGATTTTGACACAACCGGGGTTTTTACAGCAATATTCAGGCAGTGCATTGCGGCCGAACGAAAGAGATATTAGAAGGGCAGCTCTTATCAGGGAACGATTACATTTAGAAATGAATGCGAATAGACAGGAGGATGAATCGATATGATGTTTGGAAGATTTACAGAGCGCGCGCAAAAGGTATTGGCACTTGCACAGGAGGAAGCACTTCGTTTAGGGCATAACAATATTGGAACAGAGCATATTTTATTAGGACTGGTACGCGAAGGAGAAGGTATTGCAGCTAAAGCGCTTCAAGCACTTGGCCTCGGTTCTGATAAAATCCAAAAAGAAGTGGAGAGCTTAATTGGACGCGGACAAGAAATGTCCCAAACCATCCATTATACTCCGAGAGCTAAAAAAGTGATTGAGCTTTCAATGGATGAGGCAAGAAAACTTGGCCATTCTTACGTAGGGACAGAACATATCCTTCTCGGACTCATACGCGAAGGAGAAGGTGTGGCAGCGAGAGTGCTGAATAACCTTGGCGTAAGTTTAAATAAAGCTAGACAGCAGGTTCTCCAGCTTCTTGGAAGCAATGAAACAGGGTCTTCTGCCTCAGGAACAAACAGCAATGCAAATACTCCGACGCTTGACAGCTTGGCGAGAGATTTAACGGCGATAGCGAAGGAAGACAGCCTAGATCCGGTTATCGGCAGAAGCAAGGAAATTCAGCGGGTAATTGAAGTGCTGAGCCGCAGAACGAAAAACAACCCTGTGCTTATCGGGGAACCGGGTGTAGGGAAAACGGCTATTGCTGAAGGGCTTGCACAGCAAATCATCAACAATGAAGTTCCTGAAATCTTGCGCGATAAACGTGTTATGACATTAGACATGGGGACGGTCGTTGCCGGCACAAAGTACCGTGGTGAATTTGAAGACCGTTTGAAAAAGGTAATGGATGAAATTCGTCAAGCAGGCAATATTATTCTCTTTATTGATGAGCTTCATACACTGATAGGGGCAGGCGGAGCAGAAGGTGCAATAGATGCATCAAATATTTTAAAGCCGTCACTTGCCCGCGGAGAGCTGCAATGCATCGGGGCGACCACTCTTGATGAGTACCGTAAATATATTGAAAAAGATGCAGCGCTAGAGCGCCGATTCCAACCAATCCAGGTTGATCAGCCTTCTGTAGACGAAAGCGTTCAAATATTAAGAGGGTTACGTGACCGGTATGAAGCGCATCACCGGGTTTCAATTACTGATGAAGCCATTGAAGCTGCGGTTAAGCTTTCTGACCGATATATTTCTGATCGGTTCCTTCCGGATAAAGCAATTGATTTGATTGATGAAGCAGGTTCTAAAGTAAGATTGCGTTCATTTACAACTCCGCCAAATTTGAAGGAGCTTGAACAAAAACTTGATGAAGTCCGTAAAGAAAAAGATGCAGCGGTGCAAAGCCAAGAGTTTGAAAAAGCCGCCTCATTACGCGATACAGAACAGCGTTTGAGAGAACAAGTGGAAGATACGAAGAAAACGTGGAAAGAGAAACAAGGCCAGGAAAATTCAGAAGTATCGGTTGAAGATATCGCAATGGTTGTTTCAAGTTGGACCGGGGTTCCTGTTTCTAAAATTGCGCAAACTGAAACGGATAAGCTGCTGAATATGGAAAATCTTCTTCATTCCCGTGTTATCGGGCAGGATGAAGCCGTTGTAGCTGTTGCTAAGGCTGTCAGACGCGCGAGAGCAGGGTTGAAAGACCCGAAACGGCCGATTGGTTCATTCGTATTCTTAGGCCCTACAGGTGTAGGGAAAACCGAGCTTGCAAGAGCACTTGCTGAATCCATTTTCGGTGATGAAGAAGCGATGATCAGAATCGATATGTCAGAATACATGGAGAAACACTCGACATCAAGACTTGTCGGTTCACCTCCTGGATATGTCGGTTATGATGAAGGCGGTCAGTTAACAGAAAAAGTTAGAAGAAAACCATACTCTGTTGTGCTGCTTGATGAAATTGAAAAAGCGCATCCGGATGTATTCAATATTCTTTTACAAGTCCTTGAAGACGGCCGTCTGACTGATTCGAAGGGACGCACAGTTGATTTCCGCAATACAATTCTTATCATGACATCGAACGTCGGAGCCAGCGAGCTGAAACGCAATAAGTACGTTGGTTTTAATGTTCAGGATGAGACTCAAAATCATAAAGACATGAAAGATAAAGTAATGGGTGAGCTGAAACGGGCATTCCGACCGGAGTTTATCAACCGTATTGATGAAATCATTGTATTCCACTCACTCGAGAAGAAACATCTGAATGAAATTGTGACGCTTATGTCGGATCAATTAACAAAACGCCTAAAAGAACAAGACCTATCAATTGAGCTGACAGAAGCTGCAAAAGCGAAAGTAGCCGATGAAGGGGTAGATCTGGAGTACGGCGCCCGTCCGTTAAGAAGAGCAATTCAAAAGCATGTAGAAGACCGTTTATCAGAGGAACTGCTTAGAGGAAATATTGATAAAGGTCAGCATATTGTGCTTGATGTTGAAGATGGAGAGTTTGTCGTAAAAACGACAGCTAAAACGAATAATTTATAAGATGAAAAAGAGGCATACAGCAAGTAAGTGTATGCCTCAATTTCTTATCAAGGAAACTGACAAGGGAGAGGTCTTACATCATCTATGGCTAAATCAAAAACGAAATTTATCTGCCAATCCTGCGGCTATGAATCCGCAAAGTGGATGGGGAAATGTCCGGGCTGCGGAGCTTGGAACACAATGACGGAAGAAACAGTAAAAAAAACACCGGCTAATCGCAGAGCGGCTTTTGCACACTCTACCCAAACCGTAAAGAAACCTTCACCTATCACATCAATAGAAACATCTGAAGAACCCCGAATTAAAACACAGCTTGGAGAATTTAACAGAGTGCTGGGCGGCGGTGTTGTGAAGGGCTCACTTGTCTTAATTGGAGGAGATCCCGGTATTGGTAAGTCAACCTTGCTGCTTCAGGTATCCGCTCAGTTATCAGACTCCACGCATAGTGTGCTCTACATTTCAGGCGAGGAATCTGTGAAACAAACGAAACTCAGAGCAGATCGGCTCGGTATTAATAACCAAACGTTACATGTTTTAGCTGAAACCGACATGGAGTATATTTCGTCTGCTATACAAGAGATGAATCCAGCATTTGTGGTTGTTGACTCCATTCAGACGGTCTATCAAAGTGATATTACATCAGCTCCGGGCAGTGTGTCGCAAGTCAGAGAGTGTACGGCAGAGCTGATGAGAATTGCCAAGACAAAGGGTATACCGATTTTTATCGTAGGACATGTAACAAAAGAAGGTTCAATTGCTGGTCCGAGACTGTTGGAACATATGGTTGATACTGTTCTTTACTTTGAAGGAGAGCGGCATCATACGTTCCGCATCTTGCGGGCAGTAAAAAACCGTTTCGGCTCTACAAATGAAATGGGCATTTTCGAAATGCGAGAAGAGGGTCTGACAGAGGTGCTGAATCCTTCTGAAATCTTTCTTGAGGAACGGTCAGCCGGAGCGGCGGGTTCCAGCATAGTAGCTTCTATGGAAGGCACCAGACCGATTCTCGTGGAAATACAGGCCCTTATCTCACCGACCAGCTTTGGGAATCCCCGGCGTATGGCCACGGGAATTGACCATAACAGAGTGTCACTGCTGATGGCTGTGTTAGAAAAAAGAGTCGGACTGCTGCTTCAAAATCAGGATGCGTATTTAAAGGTAGCAGGCGGCGTTAAGCTGGATGAACCGGCAATCGATCTCGCTGTAGCTGTCAGTATTGCATCAAGCTTTAGAGATACACCGCCAAATCCTTCCGACTGCATTATAGGGGAAGTCGGTTTGACAGGTGAGGTCCGCAGGGTATCCAGAATTGAACAGCGGGTGAAAGAAGCTGCTAAACTTGGATTTAAGCGTCTGATCATACCTGCGGCGAATTTAGATGGATGGACAAAACCAAAAGGGATTGAGGTTGTCGGAGTAGCAAATGTTGCAGAAGCGCTTCGTACTTCATTAGGAGGATCATAATAGATGGAAAAAGAGAAAAAAGGGGCGAAACAAGAGTTGGATCTCTCGGCTATATTACAATTTGTGGCTCCGGGAACGCCGCTCAGAGCTGGAATAGAGAATGTTTTAAGAGCCAATACAGGCGGTTTAATTGTTGTAGGCTACAACGATAAAGTGAAAGAGGTAGTGGATGGCGGCTTTCATATTAATACGTCTTTTGCGCCGGCGCATTTGTATGAGTTGGCTAAGATGGACGGGGCTATCATTTTAAGTGACTCCGGGCAAAAAATACTTTATGCCAATACTCAGCTGATGCCTGAGGCGACAATATCTTCTTCTGAAACCGGAATGCGTCACCGCACGGCGGAAAGGGTAGCGAAACAAACGGGCTGTTTGGTTATCGCTATCTCAGAGCGGAGAAATGTCATTACGTTATATCAGGAAAACATGAGGTATACGTTAAAAGACATCGGCTTTATCTTAACAAAAGCAAATCAAGCCATTCAAACACTTGAAAAGTATAAGACCATTCTTGATAAAACGATTACAGCGCTGAATGCCTTGGAATTTGAAGAGCTGGTCACATTCAGTGATGTGCTCTCCGTTATGCACAGATATGAAATGGTGCTGAGAATTAAAAATGAAATTAATATGTATATCAAAGAATTAGGTACCGAAGGACATTTAATCAGGTTGCAGGTCATTGAGCTGATTACAGACATGGAAGAAGAAGCTGCCTTATTTATTAAGGACTATGTGAAGGAAAAAATCAAAGACCCATTTGTGCTTTTGAAGGAGCTTCAGGATATGTCCAGTTATGATTTGCTGGATGACTCTATTGTATATAAGCTGCTTGGTTATTCAGCCTCTACAAATCTAGAAGATTATGTTTTACCTAGAGGTTACAGACTTCTTCATAAAATCCCGCGGCTGCCGATGCCGATTGTTGAGAATGTAGTGGAAGCTTTTGGCGTTCTGCCAAGGATTATTGAAGCAAGTGCAGAAGAATTAGATGATGTTGAGGGCATAGGTGAGGTACGAGCCCAAAAAATTAAAAAAGGCTTAAAACGTCTTCAAGAAAAGCATTATATAGACAGACAGCTGTAAATGTCGATTAAAACGATTTCATTTCGGGTATATTATTGCTGGTTTTTGTTTATTCTGATATTCGTAGGTTTTTACAAATTTTGATTCGAAAATTATTTATCTTAAAAAGGAGGTGGGGGGTATGTTAAAACGAATAGTTCAGGCGTTCTTCATTATTTTTGGCGGCGTTGTCGGTATATTTTTAATACCTGAATTGTTTGTACTGTTAAATATACAGGACATACCTTTAGTAACAAACGCGTATACGTCTGCGGCAATTGGTGCCATTATCTTTTTTCTCATCAGTATATGGGGAACAGAATATGTTGTAAACTGGGTGAAGTGGATAGAGGATTCTTTGTTGAAAGCTCCGGTTCCAGATTTGTTATTTGGGAGTCTCGGCTTAGTATTTGGACTTATAATCGCTTATCTTATCGTAAATGTGATTCCTTTAGACAATATACCATACCGTATTCTCAGCACGATTATTCCTGTCTTTTTAGCTTTCTTTCTGGGCTATCTCGGCTTTCAGGTCGGCTTTAAGAAAAAGGATGAGCTAATCAGCCTGTTCTCGATTTCTTCAAGAATGCAAAAGAAAAAAGGTACGGCTGAGGAAGAGCATGAAGAGCAGGATAAAAAGCTGAAAATTTTAGACACAAGTGTTATTATTGATGGGAGAATTGCAGATATTTGCCAAACTGGTTTTTTAGAAGGGGTCATCGTTATTCCGCAGTTTGTCCTTGGAGAATTGCAGCATATTGCCGATTCTTCTGACGTATTAAAGCGAAACAGAGGACGCCGCGGCCTTGATATTTTAAATCGCATCCAAAAAGAATTGGATATTAAAGTGGAAATATATGAAGGCGACTTTGAAGATATACAGGAGGTTGACAGCAAGCTTGTCAAATTGGCCAAACTGACTTCCGGAGTCGTAGTGACAAATGATTTTAATTTAAATAAAGTATGTGAGCTTCAAAAAGTAGCGGTGCTGAACATTAATGATCTGGCCAATGCTGTGAAGCCTGTAGTGCTTCCGGGTGAAGAAATGAAGGTGCAGGTCATCAAAGACGGGAAAGAGCATAACCAAGGTGTTGCCTACTTGGATGACGGCACCATGATTGTCGTGGAAGAAGGGCGGAACTATATTGGCAAGCATATTGATGTGCTCGTAACAAGTGTGCTGCAGACAGCGGCTGGAAGAATGATTTTTGCAAAGCCGAAGCTGTTGGAGAAGGCTCTTTAGAGGGAGAAAGAATATGAACTATGACGTAGTGATTCTTGCCGCCGGACAGGGGAAACGAATGAAGGCGGGAAGGAATAAGCTGTTTATTGAGCTGAAAGATGCTCCGGTTATCATTCACACTTTAAGAGTGTTTGACAGCCATAGGACGTGCCGAAAAATCATCTTAGTCATAAATGAACAAGACCATGAAGATTTTCAAGTACTGCTGAAACAGCATTCGTTTGATACAGCGATCGAGGTTGTGAAGGGCGGAGATGAACGGCAGCATAGTGTGTATGAGGGCCTCAAAACAATAAGGCAAGAAAATATTGTGCTTGTTCACGACGGCGCGCGTCCTTTTGTGAAGCATAAACAAATTGATAAGCTGATCGAAACAGCAGAGCAGACAGGAGCGGCAATCCTTGCTGTTCCTGTGAAAGACACCATTAAACGCGTTCAAGGCTCTGAAGTCACTGAGACTATTGAACGTTCAAGCTTGTGGGCCGTTCAAACGCCACAAGCTTTTCGTCTTTCCTTATTGAGGGAGGCTCATAGGGAAGCTGAAAGAAAAGGTTTTTTAGGAACGGATGACGCCAGTCTCGTTGAGGAGCTGGAGGGTGCTTATGTAAGTGTCGTCGAAGGTGATTACACGAATATTAAACTGACGACACCGGATGATTTAATAGCGGCAGAAGCAATCATGAGAGCGGAAAGTGGGAATGAATATGTTTAGAATCGGACAAGGTTTTGATGTGCATCAGCTGGCGGAAGACCGGCCTCTTATTATCGGAGGAATTGAAATCCCTTATGAAAAGGGTCTGCTCGGACATTCCGATGCTGATGTTTTACTTCATACAATTGCTGACGCCTGCCTCGGAGCAGTTGGAGAGGGAGACATCGGCAAGCATTTTCCTGATACGGATCCGGAATTTAAGGACGCGGATTCCTTCAAATTGCTGCAGCATGTTTGGGAGATTGTGAAACAAAAAGGTTACGTTCTTGGGAATCTGGACTGTACCATTATCGCCCAAAAGCCGAAGATGGCGCCATACATAGAAGACATGAGAAAAAGAATTGCTGAAGGCCTTGAAGCCGATGCCTCTCAGATTAATGTAAAGGCAACGACAACTGAGAAACTTGGGTTTACGGGTAGAGCCGAAGGAATAGCGGCGCAGGCGACAGTGCTGATACAAAAAGGCTAATCTTATTTTGATGCGCGATCTATTTGGTGGTAGAATAGATGCATATATTTTACTTGAGGCCAGACCTGAGATGAAAGGAAGTATTAGAAAATGGGAAATGAAGTACGCGTTCGATATGCGCCGAGTCCAACGGGACATTTGCATATAGGAAATGCCAGAACGGCTCTTTTTAATTATTTATTTGCCCGCAATCAAGGCGGAAAGTTTATTATTCGTGTAGAGGATACGGACCAAAAACGCAATATTGAGGGCGGAGAACAAAGCCAGCTGAATTATTTGAAGTGGCTCGGCATTGATTGGGACGAAAGTGTAGATATCGGCGGAGAATACGGTCCGTACCGTCAGTCTGAGCGTAACGATATCTATAAAGTCTATTATGAAGAGCTTCTTGAAAAAGGGCTTGCTTATAAATGTTTCTGTACGGAAGAAGAGCTTGAAAAAGAACGCGAAGAACAGATTGCCCGCGGCGAGATGCCCCGTTATTCAGGCAAGCACAGAAATCTGACTCAGGAAGAGCAGGATCAATTCCTTGCTGAAGGCAGAAAGCCGAGTATTCGGTTCCGTGTGCCGGAAGGAAAGATCATTGCCTTTAACGATATCGTAAAAGGTGAGATTTCTTTCGAATCAGACGGCATTGGTGATTTTGTCATTGTGAAAAAAGACGGAACACCTACGTATAACTTTGCTGTAGCGGTTGATGACTATTTGATGAAGATGACGCATGTGCTGCGCGGTGAAGACCATATTTCTAACACGCCGAAACAAATCATGATTTATCAAGCATTCGGATGGGATATTCCTGTGTTTGGCCACATGACGTTAATCGTGAATGAAAGCCGCAAAAAGCTCAGTAAACGCGATGAGTCCATTATTCAATTCATCGAGCAATATAAAGATTTAGGATACTTGCCAGAAGCTCTGTTTAACTTTATCGGCCTATTAGGCTGGTCTCCAGTAGGAGAAGAAGAGCTTTTTACAAAGGAACAGTTTATTGAAATTTTTGATGTGAATCGTTTATCAAAATCACCAGCATTGTTTGATATGCATAAACTAAAATGGGTCAACAACCAATATGTGAAAGAGCTGGATCTTGAGCAGGTCGTTGAACTTACGCTTCCGCATTTACAGAAGGCCGGGAAAGTCGGAACTGAACTTTCTCCGGAACAGCAGGAATGGATTCGCAAGCTGATTTCTCTATATCATGAGCAATTAAGCTTCGGCGCAGAAATTGTTGAGCTTACTGATTTGTTCTTTAAGGAAGATATCGAGTATAATCAAGAGGCGAAGACTGTTTTAGATGAAGAGCAGGTGCCGGAAGTGCTTAGTGTGTTCGCTGCGAAGCTGGAAGAGCTCGAGGAGTTTACACCGGATCATATTAAAGCCTCCATCAAAGCAGTGCAAAAAGAAACAGGACATAAAGGGAAAAAGTTATTTATGCCGATTCGTGTAGCGGTAACTGGCCAGACTCACGGTCCTGAGCTTCCGCAATCGATTGAGCTGATTGGAAGAGAAACCGTTATTAAACGTTTGAAAAATGCTTAATATATGAAATTGTTGACAGGGAAGAGTATAAAACGTTAGACCATCACAGAAAGGATCTTCATGGCTGAGAGAGATCCATGGTCGGGTTTTAGAAGTGCGCCCTTAAGACCTTTGAAGAACATTTTGCGAAAAATAAGTATTCAAAGGCGGATGCCGCCGTTATCGGTTAAAGTTGGGAGAACAGTGATCTGTTTTTCAAACAGAGTGGAACCGCGCGGTAAAAGCGTCTCTGTCATGTTGCATGCAGAGACGCTTTTTTTATTGCCTGAAAACAAAAAAAGACAGAAGGAAGCGGGTAGAACGGGGGGAAGCATGTGTTTTTTAAAATGCTTAAAGAAGACATTGATACAGTGTTTGACCAAGATCCGGCAGCAAGAAGCTATTTTGAAGTGATTTTAACTTATTCTGGTTTACATGCTATATGGGCGCATCGGATTGCACATGCTTTATATAAACGCAAATTTTATTTCCTTGCACGCCTTATTTCTCAAATCAGCAGATTTTTTACCGGCATTGAAATCCACCCCGGCGCGACGATAGGGAGAAGGTTCTTTATTGATCATGGTATGGGGGTTGTCATAGGCGAGACGTGCGAAATCGGCAACAATGTGACTGTCTTTCAAGGCGTCACTCTTGGGGGAACGGGGAAAGAAAAAGGGAAGAGGCATCCGACGATCAAGGATGATGCTTTAATAGCGACAGGAGCTAAAGTGCTCGGTTCGATTACAGTCGGAGAAGGTTCGAAAATAGGAGCCGGCTCCGTGGTGCTTCACAATGTTCCCGATTTTTCTACTGTTGTAGGGATACCTGGAAGGGTAGTTGTCCAAAATGGCCAAAAAATTAAACGTGACTTAAATCATCAGGATTTACCTGATCCGGTTTCTGACCGATTTAAGTCTTTAGAGAAGGAAATCTTACAGCTGAAAGCTGAACTTGAAGAAAGAAAAGAAAGGATAAACCAAAAATGACAATCACTCTTTATAATACGTTGACAAGACAAAAGGAAACGTTTGTTCCTCTCGAGGAGGGAAAGGTGAAAATGTATGTGTGCGGCCCGACCGTATACAATTATATTCACATCGGAAACGCCCGTCCCGCTATCGTGTATGATACGGTTCGCAACTATTTGGAATACAGAGGTTACGATGTGCAGTATGTCTCTAACTTCACGGATGTGGATGATAAATTAATCAGAGCGGCTGACGAACTCGGCGAGGATGTTCCGACCATTTCTGAACGTTTTATCAAGGCGTATTTTGAAGATGTCGGCGCCTTAGGCTGCAAGAAAGCCGATCTGCATCCGCGTGTAACAGAAAATATGGATGCCATTATTGATTTTGTTCAAGAACTGATAAAAAAAGGCTATGCTTATGAGTCTGATGGAGACGTTTATTTTAAAACGAGAGCATTTGAAGGATACGGAAAGCTTTCTCAGCAATCAATCGATGAACTGAGATCGGGCGCCCGCATCCGTGTAGGCGAGAAAAAAGAAGATGCCCTTGACTTTGCTCTATGGAAAGCGGCAAAAGACGGTGAAATTTCCTGGGATGCCCCGTGGGGAAAAGGCCGCCCGGGCTGGCACATCGAATGCTCCGCGATGGTAAAGAAATATCTTGGGGAACAGATTGATATCCATGCGGGCGGACAGGATTTAACGTTCCCTCACCATGAAAATGAAATTGCACAATCTGAAGCTTTAACAGGCAAGACATTTGCAAAGTACTGGCTTCATAATGGCTATATTAATATTGACAATGAAAAAATGTCTAAGTCACTGGGGAACTTTGTTCTGGTGCATGACATTATTAAAAAACATGACCCGCAGCTGTTGAGATTCTTTATGCTTTCTGTGCATTATCGTCATCCGATTAACTACTCAGAAGAGCTTTTGGAAAATACAAAGAATGCCTTTAATCGTTTGAAAACAGCCTACAGCAACCTGCTTCATCGCTTGAACAGCAGCACGAACTTAACCGCTGATGATGACGAGTGGCTGAAAAAAATCGAAGAACACAGAACCGCTTTTGAAGAAGCGATGGATGATGACTTTAATACCGCAAACGCCATTTCAATTTTGTTTGAGTTAGCGAAGCATGCCAATTACTATTTGCAGGAAGATAATACTGCAGATAAAGTGATTAACGCCTTTATTGAGATGTTTGACAGAATCGCTTCTGTGCTGGGTCTTACAATGGGTGAGCAAGAACTACTTGATCAAGATGTTGAGGAATTGATTGAGAAAAGAAATGAAGCGCGACGCAACCGTGATTTTGCTTTATCAGACCAAATCCGCGATCAGCTGAAAAGCATGAATATCATTCTTGAGGATACGGCTCAGGGAACTCGCTGGAAGCGGGGAGAGTAACGAATGCTTCAATTTGATCCAATAAAAGATTCAAAGCAGTTAAACGGGCTTGCACTTGCTTATATAGGTGATGCTATTTTTGAGGTTTACGTCAGGCATCACCTGCTTAAGCAGGGGTTTACAAAGCCTAATGATCTTCACAAAAAATCAAGCCGTATTGTATCTGCGAAATCTCAGGCCAATATTCTTTTCCATCTTCAAAATGAAACATTTTTTACGGAGGAAGAGGAGGCTGTGCTGAGAAGAGGCAGAAATGCTAAGTCAGGCACCACGCCTAAAAACACAGATGTTCAGACGTACCGTTATAGTACAGCATTTGAAGCCTTGATCGGACACCTTTTTCTTGAGAAAAAAGAAGAAAGACTGAATCAGCTGGTTGCTGAAGCTATACAATTCGGGACGTCAGGGAGGAAAACTAATGAGTCAGCAACATGATTACGTCATAGGAAAAAATGCAGTCATCGAGACGTTAAAATCAGATCGGGAACTGTACAAGCTATGGATGGCGGAAAACACCGTAAAGGGACAAGCACAGCAGGTGATTGAGCTTGCAAAAAAACAAGGCATCACGATTCAATATGTTCCGAGAAAAAAACTGGATCAAATGGTTTCCGGGCAGCACCAAGGAATTGTGGCACAAGTAGCCGCGTATGAGTATGCAGAATTAGACGATCTATATAAAAGAGCGGAAGAGAAAAACGAACAGCCTTTCTTTCTCGTGTTAGACGAGCTGGAGGACCCGCATAATCTCGGCTCCATCATGAGAACGGCTGATGCGGTAGGCGCTCATGGCATCGTCATCCCGAAACGCAGAGCCGTGGGACTGACAACGACAGTGGCGAAAGCTTCTACAGGAGCCATTGAGCATATTCCGGTTGTAAAAGTCACCAACCTGGCACGCACTTTGGAGGAAATGAAAGAGCGGGGAATCTGGGTTGTCGGAACGGATGCTTCCGCCCGTGAGGATTATCGCACAATGGACGGCACCATGCCTTTAGCCTTGGTCATCGGCAGTGAAGGAAAAGGAATGGGCCGGCTTGTCAAAGAAAAATGCGATTTCCTAATCAAACTCCCGATGGCGGGGAAAGTTACTTCTCTCAACGCCTCTGTAGCGGCCGGCCTTTTGATGTATGAGATCTATAGGAAACGAAGCCCGCTGGGAGAATAATGAAAAATGGATATCCTGTTAGTAGACGGATACAACATGATTGGAGCTTGGCCGCAGCTAAAGGATTTAAAAGCGAACAGTTTTGAAGAAGCAAGGGACGTATTGATTCAAAAGATGGCGGAATACCAATCATATACTGGGAATAGGGTGATTGTTGTTTTTGATGCCCATCTCGTAAAAGGTATTGAGAAGAAACGGACCAACCACAGAGTTGAAGTCATTTTCACAAAAGAAAATGAGACAGCTGATGAGCGGATTGAGAAGCTTGCCCAAGCATTGAATAATATCGCGACTCAGATTCATGTTGCGACGTCTGATTACACCGAACAATGGGCGATTTTCGGACAAGGAGCGCTGCGAAAGTCCGCTCGGGAGCTGTTAAGAGAAGTCGAAACCATTGAAAGGCGAATTCAAAGGCGGGTCAGAAAGATTACTTCCGAAAAGCCGGCAGGTAAAATCGCCCTCTCAGAAGAAGTATTGAAAACGTTTGAAAAATGGCGGCGGGGCGACTTGGATTAGGTTGACGCTTTTTTGTCCAGTAATGTATAATATTTCTATCTACGTGCGCCGGGGGGATCGGAGTGAATCTACAGAACAACAAGGGGAAATTCAACAAAGAGCAGTTTTGCCAGTTGGAGGACGAGCAGGTCATTGAAAAGGTTCATGTTGGGGACAGTGATGCGTTAGATTACTTGATTACGAAATACCGTAATTTCGTTAGGGCAAAGGCCAGATCCTATTTTTTAATAGGCGCTGACAGAGAAGATATCGTGCAGGAAGGAATGATTGGCCTCTATAAGTCTATTCGTGACTTTAGAGAGGACAAGCTTACCTCTTTCAAAGCTTTTGCAGAATTATGTATTACCCGCCAAATTATTACCGCAATAAAGACAGCTACTCGCCAGAAACACATTCCTTTGAATTCCTATGTCTCTTTGGATAAACCGATTTTTGATGAAGAATCAGACCGGACACTGCTTGATGTGATTTCGGGAGCAAAAACACTGAACCCTGAGGAAATGATCATCAATCAAGAAGAATTTGATGATATTGAGATGAAAATGGGAGAATTGTTGAGTGATTTAGAGAGAAAAGTGCTTGTCCTTTATCTTGATGGAAGAAGTTACCAAGAGATCTCGGATGACTTAAACCGGCACGTAAAATCCATCGACAATGCTCTTCAGCGTGTGAAACGAAAGCTGGAGAAGTACTTGGAAATCCGTGAAATCAGTTTATGATAGGTATTTATGGTATATTGACAGTATTTTTCTGACTGTGATATGTTACTAAAATAAAGATCTAACGTCTATTTAGAAAAAGGTGTAATGACATGAGAAAAAAAATTACGTTGGCATGTAAGGCATGCGGAAACCGTAATTATACAACAATGAAAAGCTCTGCATCAGCAGCTGAGCGTTTAGAAGTTAAGAAATACTGCAGTTCTTGCAATTCACATACAGCTCATTTAGAAACAAAATAGTTTTTTTCGCTTTTTAAATTGTGGAGGTCTTTTACATGCGTATGATGAGTTTCTTTAAAGATGTAGGGAAAGAAATGAAAAAGGTAAGCTGGCCTAAAGGGAAAGAGTTAACGCGCTATACCATCACGGTTATATCAACAGTAATCTTTTTTGTTATCTTTTTTGCCCTCCTTGATACAGGAATTTCTCAATTAATTCGTTTAATAGTTGAATAATGGTCGGCAATACGTGCTATAATAGATCATAATATCACTTACCAAAAACCCGTTCAGCGGGTTTTTTCATTGTGTTGAAATTGAAAGTTGTCATAGGCTCGCAGCCTATTTTTTGCTTTAAGACGTTATGTTTTATATTAAATATTTTTTGCGGGGAGGGAAGGACTGCACAAGTCCTGAATGAGAATGGAAAAGAATTGGTATGTTGTTCACACGTACTCTGGTTATGAGAACAAAGTAAAAGCCAACTTGGAAAAACGTGTTGAATCAATGGGGATGCAGGATAAAATTTTCCGTGTAGTCGTGCCTGAAGAAGAAGAGACCGATATCAAAAACGGTAAGAAAAAAGTTGTGAAAAAGAAAGTGTTCCCTGGTTACGTGCTTGTTGAAATTGTCATGACAGATGATTCTTGGTATGTCGTCCGGAATACGCCGGGAGTTACCGGCTTTGTCGGATCAGCGGGTTCAGGTTCAAAACCGACTGCGCTTCTGCCGGGTGAAGCTGAAACCATTCTGAAGAGAATGGGAATGGACGAGCGTAAAACGGAAATTGATTTTGAATTAAAAGAGACAGTGAAAGTCATAGACGGACCATTTGCCAACTTTACAGGATCAATTGAAGAAATTGATTATGATAAAAGCAAGGTTAAGGTGTTCGTTAATATGTTCGGCCGTGAAACGCCGGTTGAGCTGGAATTTACCCAGATCGACAAATTGTAATGTGAAAAAACTTGAAATTGCTATATAGAAATGATAATATAGCAAAGGTACGTCTTGGGTTTCCAAGGCAGCTAGCTTGATATTTCGTCATTCATATAAAGAATGAAACCTTGAGTGGGAGGGTTTACCCTATTACCACATCACGGACTTAAGGAGGTGTGTCTCGTGGCTAAAAAAGTAGTAAAAGTTGTAAAATTGCAAATTCCTGCTGGAAAAGCTAACCCAGCTCCGCCAGTTGGACCTGCACTAGGTCAAGCCGGTGTAAACATCATGGGATTCTGTAAGGAGTTTAACGCTCGTACAGCTGACCAAGCTGGTCTAATCATTCCTGTTGAAATTTCGGTTTACGAAGACCGTTCATTTACATTTATTACAAAAACTCCACCTGCTGCAGTATTGCTTAAAAAAGCGGCTGGAATTGAGTCTGGTTCTGGTGAACCAAACCGTAATAAAGTTGCAACCGTTAAGCGCGATAAAGTACGCGAAATCGCTGAAACGAAAATGCCTGACTTAAACGCAGCAGACGTTGAAGCGGCAATGCGCATGGTTGAAGGTACTGCCCGCAGTATGGGTATTGTAATCGAGGATTAATTTGTTTCTTGTTGGGTTGCGAGTTTTAACAAGTTCGCAACCCTTATTCGTGGGAGGTCATTCCGCTATAACCACATAAGGAGGAAATTTTAAAATGGCTAAAAAAGGTAAAAAGTACGTTGAAGCTGCTAAGCTTGTAGACCGTGCGAAAGCATACGGTGTAGCTGAAGCGGTGGAACTTACAAAAAAAACGAACACAGCTAAGTTTGACGCTACAGTTGAAGTAGCATTCCGTTTAGGGGTTGACCCTCGTAAAAACGACCAGCAAATCCGCGGTGCAGTAGTACTTCCAAATGGTACTGGTAAAACTCAACGCGTTCTTGTTTTCGCAAAAGGCGAAAAAGCAAAAGAAGCTGAAGCTGCTGGTGCAGATTACGTTGGCGATTCAGATTATATCACTAAAATTCAGCAAGGCTGGTTTGATTTTGATGTAATCGTGGCAACTCCTGATATGATGGGTGAAGTCGGTAAAATCGGACGTGTGCTTGGACCAAAAGGTCTTATGCCAAACCCTAAAACTGGAACTGTTACATTCGAAGTTGAAAAAGCGATCAATGAAATCAAAGCTGGTAAAGTTGAATACCGCGTTGATAAAGCTGGTAACATCCACGTTCCAATCGGTAAAGTTTCTTTTGAGGATGAAAAACTTGTTGAGAACTTCACAACAATGTATGACACTATCCTAAAAGCAAAACCTGCTGCGGCTAAAGGTGTTTACGTGAAAAACGTTGCTGTAACATCTACTATGGGCCCTGGAATCAAAGTGGACGCTTCTACTTTCAGCGTAAAATAAGTATTGACTTTAAAACAGCATTCTGATATTATTCAAAATGTTGTAAAATAAAATATGTCATTTATACCGCAGACAGTAGGGGCTTTACGGCTTAATATCCTACCGAGGTGTATATATATCACAGCTATTACGTTACGTACGCTTGTATATACAGCCTCCATGTCGAATGGAGGCTTTTTATATGTCATTCGTCGTTCAGAGTCGTGATCACCTAACGGTATAAGTGTTACACAACGAATCTACAGGAGGTGTAACCATGAGCAGCGCAATTGAAACAAAAAAAGTTGTTGTTGAAGAGATTGCTTCTAAACTTAAAGAAAGCAAATCAACGATCATCGTTGATTACCGCGGACTTAGCGTGGCTGAAGTAACTGAACTTCGTAAACAACTTCGTGAAGCTAACGTTGAGTTCAAAGTTTACAAAAACTCTATGACTCGCCGTGCGGTTGAACAAGTTGAACTTACTGGTTTGAATGATGTCTTAACTGGACCCAACGCTATTGCATTCAGTACAGAAGATGTTATCGCTCCGGCAAAAGTTATTAACGAATTTGCTAAAACCCACGAAGCTTTAGAAATCAAAGCTGGCGTAATCGAAGGAAACGTCTCTACGGTTGAAGAAGTGAAAGCTCTTGCTGAACTTCCATCACGCGACGGATTACTTTCTATGTTGCTTAGCGTTCTTCAAGCTCCAGTTCGTAACCTTGCACTTGCTACTAAAGCAGTGGCAGAACAAAAGGAAGAACAAGGCGCTTAATTTTATCTGTATCTAAATAAAACAAATGGAGGAATTACAAATGGCTTTAAATATCGAAGAAATCATTGCTTCCGTTAAAGAAGCAACTGTACTTGAATTGAACGACCTAGTAAAAGCAATCGAAGAAGAATTTGGCGTAACTGCTGCTGCTCCTGTAGCTGTAGCTGGCGGAGCTGCTGCTGGCGGAGCTGCTGAAGAGCAAAGCGAATTCGACCTTATCCTTTCTGGTGCAGGCGGACAAAAAATCAAAGTTATCAAAGTTGTACGTGAAATCACTGGTCTTGGCTTGAAAGAAGCTAAAGAACTTGTTGACAACACTCCAAAACCACTTAAAGAAGGTATTGCTAAAGAAGAAGCTGAAGAGCTTAAAGCTAAACTTGAAGAAGTTGGCGCTTCTGTAGAAGTTAAGTAATCTTCACTTGCCTGAAGGGGAAGCTCGCTTTTATAAGGCGGGCTTTTTCTTTGCTTTTCTTTAAGCAATTAAAATGAGGAGGTTCTAATGATGAGTGAACACTATTATTCAGAAAAACCTTCAGTTAAAAGCAACAAACAATCATGGTCTTTTAATTTACGCAATAAAGACTTTACATTTACAAGCGACAGCGGAGTCTTTTCAAAAAAGGAAGTTGATTTTGGATCTCGTCTGCTGATTGAGTCCTTTGAAGAACCGGAAGCCGAAGGTGATTTTTTAGATGTAGGCTGCGGTTATGGTCCAATCGGGCTTTCGCTTGCAAGTGATTTTAAAGACCGGACCATCCACATGATCGACGTTAACGAAAGAGCCGTAGAGCTATCAAATGAAAATGCAGAACACAACGGAATTGAGAATGTCCGTATTTATCAGAGTGATTTATTTTCAAATGTTGATTCTGCTCAGACATTTGCCTCTATTATAACTAATCCCCCAATCCGCGCCGGAAAAAAAGTTGTCCATGCCATCTTTGAAAAAAGCGCTGAACACCTAAGGCCTTCAGGTGATTTGTGGATCGTCATACAGAAAAAACAAGGCGGGCCTTCTGCCATTGATAAACTTAAGGAGCTTTTTGATGAAGTTTCCGTTGTTCAAAAAAAGAAAGGCTATTATATCATAAAAGCAAAAAAAGTTTGACTCGGTATTTTAGCTATGTTAATATTATAAAATGCCAATGTATATATTTTACTTGATATGATAAAATGTCATTCACTATGTATAATTTATACAAGTATGGAAATGCTAATAAAATCGGTATTTGTTTTTGGATGTGGTTTTCTTAATTAGAAACCCTTTTTTCTTTTGTCTTGTAAAAGTATTCTCTTTTACTTGTATTTAAAAAGAAATACTTATTACACATATAATACGCATGATTTGAGGGGTGAATCAGTTGACAGGTCAACTAGTTCAGTATGGACGACACCGCCAGCGCAGAAGCTATGCTCGCATTAGCGAAGTGTTAGAATTACCAAATCTCATTGAAATTCAAACCTCTTCTTATCAGTGGTTTCTTGATGAGGGTCTTAGAGAGATGTTTCAAGACATATCGCCAATTGAGGATTTCACTGGTAACCTCTCTCTTGAGTTCATTGACTACAGTTTAGGAGATCCTAAGTATCCTGTAGAAGAATCAAAAGAACGTGATGTGACTTATTCAGCTCCGCTAAGAGTGAAGGTTCGTTTAATTAACAAAGAAACTGGAGAGGTAAAAGACCAAGATGTCTTCATGGGAGATTTCCCTATTATGACAGATACAGGTACTTTTATCATCAATGGTGCGGAACGTGTTATCGTATCTCAGCTTGTTCGGTCTCCAAGTGTATATTTCAGTGGTAAAGTAGACAAAAACGGTAAAAAAGGTTTTACCGCGACTGTCATTCCAAACCGTGGCGCATGGTTAGAATACGAAACTGATGCGAAAGATGTTGTTTATGTCCGCATTGATCGCACACGTAAGTTGCCGGTTACGGTTCTTTTGCGTGCTCTCGGCTTCGGCTCCGATCAAGAGATTACTGATCTTATTGGAGAAAATGAGTATTTGCGCAATACGCTTGATAAAGATAACACTGAAAACAGTGATAAAGCGCTTCTTGAAATCTACGAGCGCCTCCGTCCTGGAGAACCGCCTACAGTAGAAAACGCAAAAAGCTTGCTTGATTCCCGTTTCTTCGATCCGAAACGGTACGATCTTGCCAATGTAGGACGCTATAAAATTAATAAAAAACTTCATATCAAGAATCGCCTGTTTAACCAAAGACTTGCAGAAACACTTGTTGATCCTGAAACTGGTGAAATTCTTGCAGAAAAAGGACAGATTCTTGACAGAAGAACACTTGATAAAGTGCTGCCATACTTAGAAAACGGAATCGGTTTTAGAAAACTGTATCCTAATGGCGGCGTTGTCGAAGATGAAGTGACGCTTCAATCCATTAAAATCTTTGCTCCTACGGATGCCGAAGGAGAACAGACGATTAATGTGATCGGCAATGCGTACATTGAAGAGGCGATTAAAAACATTACGCCTGCTGATATTATTTCTTCTATCAGCTACTTCTTCAACTTGCTTCACGGAGTAGGCGACACAGATGATATCGATCATCTTGGGAACCGCCGTTTACGTTCTGTCGGTGAGCTTTTGCAAAACCAATTCCGTATCGGTCTAAGCAGAATGGAACGTGTCGTTCGTGAAAGAATGTCAATCCAGGATACGAATACTATCACTCCGCAGCAGCTTATCAATATTCGCCCTGTTATCGCGTCTATTAAAGAGTTCTTTGGAAGCTCTCAGCTTTCTCAGTTCATGGATCAGACGAACCCGCTTGCTGAATTAACGCACAAGCGCCGTCTGTCAGCTCTTGGACCAGGCGGATTGACACGTGAGCGTGCCGGAATGGAAGTACGTGACGTTCACTACTCCCACTATGGCCGTATGTGTCCGATTGAAACGCCTGAGGGCCCGAACATCGGTTTGATCAACTCATTATCATCATATGCGAAAGTGAATCGCTTTGGTTTTATTGAAACACCATACCGACGTGTTGACCCTGAAACAGGAAAAGTAACACCTAGAATCGACTACTTAACTGCTGATGAAGAAGATAACTATGTTGTCGCTCAAGCAAACGCGCGACTTGATGACGAGGGTTCTTTCATAGATGACAGCATTGTAGCCCGTTTCAGAGGGGAGAACACCGTTGTTCCTAGAAACCGTGTGGATTACATGGATGTATCGCCTAAGCAGGTTGTATCTGCTGCGACTGCGTGTATCCCGTTCTTGGAAAACGATGACTCTAACCGTGCATTAATGGGAGCGAACATGCAACGTCAGGCTGTGCCTCTTATGCAGCCGGAAGCGCCATTCGTCGGTACAGGTATGGAATATGTATCCGGGAAAGACTCCGGTGCTGCCGTCATCTGTAAACACCCTGGAATCGTTGAGCGTGTTGAAGCGAAAAACGTTTGGGTGCGCCGTTATGAAGATGTAGACGGTCAAAAAGTAAAAGGAAACCTGGATAAATACAGCTTGCTGAAATTTGTCCGCTCTAACCAAGGTACTTGCTATAACCAGCGTCCGATCGTAAGTGTCGGCGATGAAGTAGTAAAAGGAGAAATCCTTGCTGACGGTCCTTCTATGGAGTTAGGTGAACTTGCACTTGGCCGCAACGTCATGGTCGGCTTCATGACATGGGATGGCTATAACTATGAGGATGCCATCATCATGAGCGAACGTCTTGTGAAGGACGATGTTTATACATCTATTCACATTGAAGAATATGAATCAGAAGCACGTGATACTAAACTTGGACCGGAAGAAATCACTCGTGATATTCCGAACGTCGGGGAAGACGCGCTCCGCAATCTTGACGAACGCGGAATCATCCGTATCGGTGCTGAAGTGAATGACGGAGATCTTCTCGTAGGTAAAGTAACGCCAAAAGGTGTGACTGAACTTACAGCTGAAGAACGCCTGCTTCATGCCATCTTTGGTGAAAAAGCACGCGAGGTCCGTGACACATCTCTTCGTGTGCCTCACGGCGGCGGCGGGATCATCCACGATGTGAAGGTCTTTAACCGTGAAGACGGTGACGAACTTCCTCCGGGTGTAAATCAGCTGGTACGTGTATATATCGTTCAGAAACGTAAAATTTCTGAAGGAGATAAAATGGCCGGTCGTCACGGTAACAAAGGTGTTATCTCTAAGATTCTTCCAGAAGAAGATATGCCTTACCTTCCTGACGGCACACCGATTGATATCATGCTTAACCCGCTTGGCGTACCATCACGTATGAACATCGGGCAAGTATTGGAGCTTCATATGGGAATGGCAGCTCGTTACCTAGGCATTCACATTGCTTCGCCGGTATTTGACGGAGCACGTGAAGAAGACGTGTGGGAAACACTTGAAGAAGCCGGAATGTCCAGAGACGCGAAGACCGTTCTTTACGACGGACGTACTGGAGAGCCGTTTGACAACCGTGTATCTGTCGGTATCATGTACATGATTAAACTGGCTCACATGGTTGACGATAAACTTCATGCACGCTCTACAGGTCCTTACTCACTTGTTACGCAACAGCCTCTTGGCGGTAAAGCTCAATTTGGCGGACAGCGTTTTGGTGAGATGGAGGTTTGGGCACTTGAAGCTTACGGTGCTGCTTACACTCTTCAAGAAATTCTTACTGTTAAGTCCGATGACGTGGTTGGCCGTGTGAAAACATACGAAGCCATCGTGAAAGGCGATAATGTTCCAGAACCAGGTGTTCCGGAGTCATTCAAAGTATTAATTAAAGAACTTCAAAGCTTGGGTATGGATGTTAAAATCCTTTCCGGTGATGAAGAAGAGATAGAAATGAGAGATTTAGAAGACGACGAGGATGGCAAGCAAGCTGACGGTCTGGCTTTATCAAATGATGAAGAGCCGGAAGAAGCTGCTGCACCTGCAGACGTTGAACGTGATGTAGTAACGAAAGAATAGTCTCTAAGTTATAAAGGCAAGTGACATCGGTTAATCCGAAGATAAAAAGGGAGGTAAGCCCCTTGCTAGATGTGAACAATTTTGAGTATATGAACATCGGTCTTGCTTCACCGGATAAAATCCGTTCATGGTCTTTTGGTGAAGTGAAAAAGCCTGAAACGATAAACTATCGTACGTTAAAACCTGAAAAGGACGGCCTGTTTTGCGAACGCATTTTCGGACCGACTAAGGACTGGGAATGTCATTGCGGGAAGTACAAGCGAGTTCGTTATAAAGGCGTTGTTTGTGACCGTTGCGGAGTTGAAGTAACGAGGGCTAAAGTCCGTCGTGAGAGAATGGGGCATATTGAACTTGCTGCCCCTGTTTCTCACATTTGGTATTTCAAAGGAATCCCAAGCCGGATGGGACTTGTACTGGATATGTCACCGCGTGCATTGGAAGAAGTGATTTACTTTGCTTCTTACGTTGTTACAGACCCGGCAAACACACCGCTTGAAAAGAAACAGCTTTTATCTGAAAAGGAATACCGTGCGTATCTTGATAAATACGGCAGCAAATTCCAAGCGTCAATGGGTGCGGAAGCTATCAATAAGCTTCTTCAAGACATTGATCTGGTAAAAGAAGTGGACACGTTAAAAGAAGAGCTGAAAACATCTCAAGGACAGCGCCGTACGCGTGCGATCAAACGCCTTGAAGTATTGGAAGCCTTCCGTAACTCAGGAAACAAGCCTTCATGGATGATCCTTGACGTGCTTCCTGTTATCCCGCCTGAGCTTAGACCGATGGTTCAGCTTGATGGCGGACGTTTTGCGACGTCTGACTTGAACGACCTTTACCGTCGTGTTATCAACCGTAACAACCGTTTAAAACGTCTTTTGGATCTTGGTGCGCCAAGCATCATCGTTCAAAACGAAAAACGTATGCTGCAAGAAGCTGTTGATGCTTTAATTGATAACGGACGCCGCGGACGCCCTGTTACAGGTCCTGGTAACAGACCGTTGAAATCTTTATCACATATGCTGAAAGGGAAACAAGGACGTTTCCGTCAAAACCTTCTTGGTAAACGTGTCGATTACTCCGGACGTTCTGTAATCGTCGTAGGTCCTCATTTGAAAATGTATCAATGCGGTCTGCCGAAGGAAATGGCGCTTGAACTCTTCAAACCTTTCGTAATGAAAGAGCTTGTTGAAAAAGGCCTTGCACATAATATTAAAAGCGCAAAACGCAAAATTGAGCGAGTACAGCCTGAAGTATGGGATGTATTAGAATCAGTCATTAAGGAGCATCCGGTTCTTTTAAACCGTGCACCTACGCTTCACAGACTCGGAATTCAGGCGTTCGAACCAACACTTGTTGAGGGTCGCGCAATCCGTCTTCATCCGCTCGTATGTACAGCTTATAACGCTGACTTTGACGGAGACCAAATGGCGGTTCACGTTCCGTTATCTGCAGAAGCACAAGCTGAGGCTCGTATTCTTATGCTTGCTGCTCAAAACATCTTGAACCCTAAAGATGGTAAACCGGTTGTTACACCATCTCAGGATATGGTATTAGGAAACTACTACTTAACTCTTGAGCGTGCCGGAGCTGTCGGTGAGGGTATGGTCTTTAAAAATACAGATGAGGCGCTTCTTGCTTATCAAAATGGATATGTTCATCTTCATACGAGAGTAGCTGTTGCAGCTAACTCACTTAAGAACGTGACATTTACCGATGAGCAGCGTTCAAAACTGTTAATTACAACTGTAGGAAAACTTATTTTCAATGAAATTCTTCCTGAATCATTCCCTTATATGAATGAACCTACGAAGAGCAATATTGAAGAAAAGACACCTGAGCGCTTCTTCTTAGAAAAAGGTGCCGATGTAAAAGCTGTTATCGAACAACAGCCTGTCAACGCGCCGTTTAAGAAAGGCATTTTAGGTAAAATCATTGCGGAGATCTTTAAAAGATTCCACATTACCGAAACATCTAAAATGCTTGACCGTATGAAAAACCTTGGCTTCAGATATTCAACAAAAGCCGGTATTACAGTAGGGGTTTCCGATATCGTCGTTCTTGATGATAAACAAGAAATCCTTGAAGAAGCACAGGGCAAAGTTGACAATGTGTTGAAGCAGTTCAGACGTGGTCTGATTACGGAAGAAGAACGTTATGAACGAGTGATTTCAATTTGGAGTTCGGCTAAAGATGTAATCCAAGGTAAACTGATGCAATCATTAGATGAAGTCAACCCGATTTACATGATGAGTGACTCAGGTGCCCGTGGTAACGCATCTAACTTTACGCAGCTTGCGGGTATGCGTGGTCTGATGGCCAACCCGGCTGGACGAATCATTGAATTACCGATCAAATCAAGTTTCCGTGAGGGTCTTACTGTTTTGGAATACTTTATCTCTACTCACGGTGCGCGTAAAGGTCTTGCTGATACAGCCTTGAAAACGGCTGACTCAGGTTACCTTACTCGTCGTCTTGTTGATGTTGCGCAGGACGTTATCATCCGTGAAACAGATTGCGGAACTGACCGAGGTATTTTGGCTAAACCGCTTAGAGAAGGCACTGAAATTATCGAGCGCTTAGAAGAACGTCTTATCGGCCGTTTCTCAAGAAAACAAGTAAGACATCCTGAAACAGATGAAGTGCTTGTGAACGAAAACGAACTGATTGATGAAGATAAAGCTCTCGAAATTGTTGAATCTGGTATTGAAGAAGTTTGGATCCGTTCCGCGTTTACATGTAACACGCCTCATGGTGTGTGTAAACGATGCTACGGCCGAAATCTTGCTACAGGTACTGATGTTGAAGTTGGGGAAGCAGTCGGAATCATCGCTGCCCAATCTATCGGAGAGCCTGGTACACAGTTAACAATGCGTACCTTCCATACAGGCGGGGTTGCAGGAGACGATATTACACAAGGTCTTCCGCGTATCCAAGAGCTTTTCGAAGCGCGTCATCCTAAAGGTCAAGCGACAATTTCTGAAATTGACGGTAAAGTTGCCGAAATTAATGAAGTCCGTGATAAGCAGCAGGAAGTTGTGATTCAAGGCGCGGTTGAAACACGTTCGTATACGGCTCCTTATAATTCTCGCCTTAAAGTTACGGTTGGAGATGAAATTACTCGAGGCCAAGTTCTGACAGAAGGATCAATTGATCCGAAAGAACTTCTCAAAGTAACTGATATTACATCAGTTCAAGAGTATCTTCTTCATGAGGTTCAAAAGGTTTACCGTATGCAGGGTGTGGAAATCGGTGATAAACACGTAGAAGTAATGGTTCGCCAAATGCTTCGCAAAGTCCGTGTAATTGATGCTGGAGATACTGATGTACTTCCTGGCTCATTGCTTGATATTCACCAATTTACTGAAGCGAACAAAAAAGTATTGCTTAAAGGCGATCGTCCAGCTACTGGCCGTCCTGTCTTACTCGGTATTACAAAAGCTTCGCTTGAAACTGACTCATTCTTATCAGCTGCTTCCTTCCAGGAAACAACACGTGTCCTTACAGATGCAGCAATTAAAGGTAAGCGTGATGAACTTCTCGGCCTGAAAGAAAATGTTATCATCGGTAAACTTGTTCCGGCTGGTACAGGTATGATGAAATACCGAAAAGTACAGCCGATTTCAAAGGTACAGCCGACTGATGATATGGTGCCGGTTGAATAGAGTAGAAAAAACTGATGCTTGCTGTTTGAAGGGCTGTTTCGACAGCCTTTCAGCAGTATCATTAGTGAAATATGTCATTCTTTGAGAACATTGACACTAAAAATTGTCATGCGATGTTGACATCCTTCTCCCAGAGTGATAATATAACCAAGGTGCTCGAATTAAACCTGTTACTTTGGAGGATATGTTTATGTCTTATGATAAAGTATCGCAGGCCAAATCAATTATTATTGGTACGAAGCAAACAGTGAAAGCTCTAAAACGAGGTTCAGTAAAGGAAGTCGTCGTTGCAAAGGACGCTGATCCCATTCTTACGTCAAGCGTTATAAAGCTTGCGAAAGATCAAGGTATCGCAGTCTCTGTGGTTGAATCCATGAAAAAGCTCGGCAAAGCCTGCGGAATTGAGGTAGGAGCAGCAGCTGTTGCCATTATGTTATAACGTACTTGTTGTTTTTGCGTAAGATTTTTTCTTGTGTAAAGACATTGTTTTTTGCCTATTGATGAACCACCTGGGTATGTGGGTTATAAAACATAATGAAGGGAGGAATTACAAAATGCCTACAATTAATCAGCTAATACGTAAAGGACGCGTGAGTAAAGTTGAAAACTCAAAGTCTCCTGCACTTAATAAAGGATACAACAGCTTTAAAAAAGAGCACACTAACGTATCTTCTCCACAAAAACGCGGGGTTTGTACTCGTGTCGGTACAATGACACCGAAAAAACCGAACTCAGCACTTCGTAAATATGCTCGTGTACGTCTAACTAACGGAATTGAGGTTACTGCTTACATTCCAGGTATCGGACACAACTTGCAAGAGCACAGTGTTGTACTTATCCGCGGCGGACGTGTAAAAGACTTACCAGGGGTACGTTACCACATCGTTCGTGGTGCGCTTGACACTGCTGGAGTTGAAAACCGTGCGCAAGGCCGTTCTAAGTACGGAACTAAGCGTCCTAAAGCAAAATAATAAACGTTAAGAATTATAATAGATGAAGGGAGGATATTCAGATGCCACGTAAAGGTCCTGTAGCAAAAAGAGATGTTTTACCTGATCCGATTTACAACTCTAAGCTTGTATCTCGTCTTATCAATAAAATGATGATCGACGGTAAAAGAGGTAAATCTCAAACAATCCTATACAAGTCATTCGATATCATTAAAGAACGTACTGGCAATGATGCAATGGAGGTTTTCGAACAAGCATTGAAAAACATCATGCCTGTACTTGAAGTAAAAGCACGCCGTGTAGGTGGTGCGAACTACCAAGTGCCTGTAGAGGTTCGTCCAGAACGCCGTACAACTCTTGGGCTTCGCTGGTTAGTAAACTACGCTCGTCTTCGCGGAGAAAAAACGATGGAAGAGCGCTTAGCTAACGAAATCCTTGACGCAGCTAACAATACTGGTGCTGCTGTTAAGAAACGCGAAGATACTCATAAGATGGCTGAAGCAAACAAAGCGTTCGCTCACTATCGCTGGTAGAATATATAGTTTTAAAAATCATAATTTCCTAATAAGGAAGGAGAAATTACCCAATGGCAAGAGAGTTCTCCTTAGAAAAAACTCGTAATATCGGGATCATGGCTCACATCGATGCCGGTAAAACGACAACAACTGAACGTATCTTGTTCTATACAGGCCGTATCCATAAAATTGGTGAAACTCATGAAGGAGCTTCACAAATGGACTGGATGGAGCAGGAACAAGAACGTGGTATCACAATCACATCTGCTGCAACAACTGCACAGTGGAAAGGTTACCGCGTAAACATCATTGATACACCTGGACACGTAGACTTCACAGTTGAAGTTGAACGTTCACTTCGTGTACTTGATGGTGCAGTTGCTGTACTTGATGCACAATCCGGTGTTGAGCCGCAAACAGAAACTGTTTGGCGTCAAGCAACTACTTACGGAGTACCGCGTGTCGTATTTGTTAACAAAATGGACAAAATCGGTGCTGATTTCCTTTACTCCGTAGGAACTTTGAGAGACCGTCTTCAAGCAAACGCTCATGCAATTCAATTGCCGATCGGTGCTGAAGATAACTTTGAAGGTATCATCGACCTTGTAGAAAACGTTGCGTATTTCTATGAAGATGATCTTGGAACTCGTTCTGATGCGAAAGAAATCCCTGAAGAGTACAAAGAACAAGCAGAAGAGCTTCGCAGCAGCCTGATTGAAGCTGTCGCTGAGCTTGATGAAGAGCTTATGGAAAAGTACCTTGAAGGTGAAGAAATCACAATCGACGAGCTGAAAGCTGCTATCCGTAAAGGTACATTGAATGTTGAATTCTATCCTGTACTTGTCGGTTCTGCTTTCAAAAACAAAGGTGTTCAGCTAGTGCTTGACGCAGTTCTTGATTACCTTCCTGCACCGACTGATGTTGAGGCAATTAAAGGTATTCTTCCTGATTCAAATGAAGAAGTGGTTCGTGAATCTTCTGATGACGCGCCATTCTCAGCACTTGCATTTAAAGTTATGACTGACCCTTACGTTGGTAAGCTGACGTTCTTCCGTGTGTACTCTGGAACACTTGATTCCGGTTCATATGTAAGAAACTCATCTAAAGGCAAACGTGAGCGTGTCGGGCGTATTCTTCAAATGCACGCCAACAGCCGTGAAGAAATCTCTACTGTATACGCAGGAGATATCGCAGCTGCTGTAGGTCTAAAAGATACTTCTACTGGAGATACTCTATGTGACGAGAAAGACCATGTTATCTTGGAATCAATGGAATTCCCAGAACCGGTTATCGACGTTGCGATCGAGCCTAAGTCAAAAGCTGACCAAGACAAGATGGGTATCGCTCTAGCTAAGCTTGCTGAAGAAGATCCGACTTTCCGTACACAAACAAACCAAGAAACTGGTCAAACAATCATCTCTGGTATGGGTGAACTTCACCTTGATATCATTGTTGATCGTATGAAGCGTGAATTTAAGGTTGAAGCTAACGTTGGTGCACCTCAGGTTGCATACCGTGAAACTTTCCGTTCCGCTGCAAAAGTTGAAGGTAAGTTCGTACGTCAGTCTGGTGGACGCGGTCAGTTCGGACACGTTTGGATCGAATTCGAACCAAACGAAGAAGGCGCTGGCTTTGAATTCGAAAATGCGATTGTCGGCGGTGTGGTTCCTCGTGAATACATTCCTGCTGTACAAGCTGGTCTTGAAGATGCACTTGATAATGGTGTAATCGCTGGATTCCCGCTAATCGACATTAAAGCAAAACTTTTTGATGGTTCTTACCATGACGTTGACTCAAACGAAATGGCGTTTAAAATCGCTGCTTCTATGGCATTGAAAAATGCGGTCAGCAAATGTAACCCTGTTCTTTTGGAACCGATTATGAAAGTTGAAGTCGTTATTCCTGAAGAATACATGGGAGACATCATGGGCGACATTACTTCTCGTCGTGGCCGTGTAGAAGGTATGGAAGCTCGCGGTAACGCTCAAGTTGTTCGCGCTATGGTTCCTCTTTCTGAAATGTTCGGGTACGCTACTGCACTTCGTTCTAATACGCAAGGCCGCGGTACGTTCACAATGCACATGGATCATTACGAAGAAGTGCCGAAGAGCATCTCTGAAGAAATTATCAAAAAAAATAAAGGCGAATAATTGATTTTGCCACTTAACTCAAGTATAACTACTATTGTAAGATGAGAAAGTGAAAGCCTGCTTTCACTTTCTATCACTCTATACATTACTAATTTAAAGCTCTTAAGGAGGATTTTAGAATGGCTAAAGAAAAATTCGACCGTTCCAAATCACATGCCAATATTGGTACAATTGGACACGTTGACCATGGTAAAACAACATTAACTGCTGCTATCTCAACAGTACTTCATAAGAAATCTGGTAAAGGTACAGCTATGGCGTACGATCAAATTGATGGTGCTCCAGAAGAACGCGAGCGCGGTATCACTATCTCTACTGCACACGTTGAGTACGAAACTGACACACGTCACTATGCACACGTTGACTGCCCAGGACACGCTGACTATGTTAAAAACATGATCACTGGTGCTGCGCAAATGGACGGAGCTATCCTTGTAGTATCTGCTGCTGATGGCCCAATGCCACAAACTCGTGAGCACATCCTTCTTTCTAAAAACGTTGGTGTACCTTACATCGTTGTATTCTTAAACAAATGCGACATGGTAGACGACGAAGAGCTTCTTGAACTAGTTGAAATGGAAGTTCGCGATCTTCTTAGCGAATACGATTTCCCTGGCGATGATGTTCCTGTTGTTAAAGGTTCTGCTCTTAAAGCTCTTGAAGGAGACGCTGAGTACGAAGAAAAAATTCTTGAGCTTATGGCTGCGGTTGATGAGTACATCCCAACTCCAGAACGCGACACTGAAAAACCATTCATGATGCCTGTTGAGGACGTTTTCTCAATCACAGGTCGTGGAACAGTTGCTACTGGACGTGTAGAACGCGGACAAGTTAAAGTCGGTGACGAAGTTGAAATCATCGGTCTTCAAGAAGAAAACAGCAAAACAACTGTTACTGGTGTTGAAATGTTCCGTAAGCTTCTTGATTACGCTGAAGCTGGAGACAACATTGGAGCACTTCTTCGCGGTGTAGCTCGTGAAGATATCCAACGTGGTCAAGTACTTGCTAAACCAGGTACAATCACTCCACACAGCAAATTCAAAGCTGAAGTTTATGTTCTTTCAAAAGAAGAGGGTGGACGTCATACTCCATTCTTCTCTAACTACCGTCCTCAGTTCTACTTCCGTACAACTGACGTAACTGGTATCATCCAACTTCCAGAAGGCGTAGAAATGGTTATGCCTGGAGACAACACTGAAATGATCGTTGAGCTTATCTCAACTATCGCTATCGAAGAAGGAACTCGTTTCTCTATTCGTGAAGGCGGACGTACTGTTGGCTCTGGTGTTGTTTCTACAATCACTGAGTAATCGTATAAATAAAACGAGGCCCTTTGGGCCTCGTTTTTTCTTTGTGTCTGATAAAGTGTATAATAAAGCTTATCTAAATGTAGGAGCTAAGGGCATGTGTGAAAACAATCATAAGAACCTTCATATTTCTATACTAAAAAAATATCAGATAGGAAACACAGAACAGGTTCTGATGATCAATGGAGCCAATAGATCCAATCCTTTACTGCTGTTCTTGCATGGCGGCCCGGGAACTGCACAAATTGGCTATGCGAGACATTTTCAAAAGGAATTGGAACAGCACTTCACTGTAGTGAATTGGGATCAACGAGGCGCTGGGCTATCCTATTCAAAACATGTCCTAAAGAGATCAATGACAATCAGACAGTTTACTGAGGATGCTATTGAGATTGCAGAGATGCTTGTCAATTCTTTTAAGGTGCAAAAAATCTATTTAGCCGGCTATTCATGGGGAGCCTTATTAGCTCTAACTGTACTGCAGGCAAGACCGGATTTATTTTATGCTTATTACGGTATCAGCCAAGTTGTTAACGTGCGAGAAGAAGAACAGGCAGCATACCGGTGTCTTGAGGAAATGAATCATGAAAACAAAAAATCCGTACCTGCTATTTTGCTGCGGTTAATCGGACCTCCTCCATGGAATAATCAGATCCGGCATGAGATATTTCGATTGTGTATCGAGCTGAGAAGGGGAGGCTTTACTCATAAGCGGCAGCAAGCTATTAAGATATTCAGCCAAATGTTGTTTGGAAAAGAATATGGAGTAAAAGGCTGTTTGCAATATATACGAGGACAAAGCTTCAGCTCTAGAACTTTAATGGATGAACTATATCACTTTGATGCTTTTAAATCAGTTCCTTCTATTAAAGTACCATGTTGTTTTATTTCCGGCAGGCATGACTTGATTATCCCTGGTACGATACCGGAATCTTACTGCCAAAGATTATCCGCTCCCAATAAAAGCTGGCATTGGTTTGAAAATTCAGCTCACTCACCTCATTTAGAAGAGCCTAAATTGTTTGCGGACATACTCAGCACCCATGGAAGATACCATTTATGATAGAGATATTGCTGCAGTGTGCACTCAACCTTGATTAATTCAAAGATCACCTGTATAATAAAAAAAGTGTGCAAAACACGTATTATTTAATTAGGTCTTGCAACATGCGTCTATTTTTTGTATAATAGTGCATGTTGGTCTTTGACTGCGATGAAGTGAGAGGTTGCTGACACACCCGGCCGCTTTGCCATGGCAAGGTGATCAGGTTTTTCTCACGGAGAACTGTCTAACGTGAAGTAGGCGAAAAGGAGGGAAAATAATGGCAAAACAAAAAATTCGTATTCGTTTAAAAGCATATGATCATAGAATCCTTGATCAATCTGCAGAGAAGATTGTTGAAACGGCAAAACGTTCTGGTGCTAGTGTATCTGGTCCGATTCCGTTGCCAACTGAAAAATCAGTTTACACGATTCTTCGTGCGGTGCATAAATACAAAGATTCTCGTGAGCAATTTGAAATGCGTACACATAAACGTTTAATCGACATTGTGAACCCAACACCACAAACTGTTGATGCTCTAATGCGATTAGATTTACCATCTGGTGTTGATATCGAAATCAAACTTTAATTCTAAAATATAGAATGATCATAATAGGAGGTGTGACGAATGACCAAAGGAATCTTAGGAAGAAAAATTGGTATGACGCAAGTATTCGCAGAAAACGGTGATCTTATCCCGGTAACTGTTATTGAAGCAGCTGCTAACGTTGTTCTTCAGAAGAAAACTGCTGAAAATGACGGCTACGAAGCTATCCAGCTTGGTTTTGACGACAAGCGTGAAAAGCTTTCAAACAAACCGGAAAAAGGACACGTTGCAAAAGCGGAAACTGCTCCTAAGCGCTTCGTTAAAGAATTACGCGGAGTGGAAATGGATGCGTATGAAGTTGGTCAGGAAGTCAAGGTTGAAATTTTCTCTGCTGGAGAAATCGTAGATGTAACAGGAGTATCTAAAGGTAAAGGTTTCCAAGGTGCGATCAAGCGCCACGGACAATCTCGCGGACCTATGTCTCACGGTTCACGTTACCACAGACGTCCTGGTTCAATGGGACCTGTAGACCCTAACCGTGTATTCAAAGGCAAATTATTGCCTGGACGTATGGGCGGAGAGCAAATCACTGTTCAAAACCTTGAAATCGTAAAAGTTGATGCAGAACGCAATCTTCTTTTGATCAAAGGTAACGTACCTGGTGCGAGAAAATCTTTAATCACTGTTAAAAGTGCGGTTAAATCTAAATAAGTCTCTTAGGAAAGGAGGAAATTGATCATGCCAAAAGTAGCATTATACAACCAAAACGGTTCTACTGCTGGTGATATCGAATTAAACGCTTCTGTATTTGGAATTGAGCCAAATGAAAGTGTTGTATTCGACGCTATTCTTATGCAAAGAGCTTCCTTACGTCAAGGATCTCATAAAGTGAAAAATCGTTCTGAAGTTCGTGGCGGAGGTCGTAAACCATGGCGCCAAAAAGGTACTGGACGTGCCCGTCAAGGTTCTATCCGTTCACCACAATGGCGCGGAGGCGGTGTCGTATTCGGCCCAACACCACGCAGCTATTCTTACAAATTACCTAAAAAAGTTCGCCGCTTGGCAATCAAATCAGCATTGTCTTCTAAAGTGGTAGACAACAGTATCGTTGTTCTTGAAGATCTTACTCTAGATGCGGTTAAAACTAAAGAAATGGCAGCTATCCTTAAAGGGTTATCTGTTGAGAAAAAAGCTTTAATCGTAACTGCAGATGTAAACGAAACGGTTTCCTTATCGGCTCGTAACATCCCTGGAGTTACAGTTGTTCAAGCTGACGGAATCAACGTATTAGACGTTGTCAACCATGAGAAGCTTCTGATTACGAAAGCTGCGGTTGAAAAAGTAGAGGAGGTGCTTGCATAATGAAAGATCCTCGTGATGTTCTTAAGCGCCCCGTCATTACTGAACGTTCTGCTGATTTAATGACTGATAAAAAATATACTTTTGAAGTTGATGTAAGAGCTAATAAAACAGAAGTGAAAGATGCAGTAGAAAGTATCTTTGGAGTGAAAGTTGACAAAGTCAACATCATGAACTACAAAGGGAAATCTAAACGTGTCGGCCGCTACTCTGGTATGACTAGCCGTCGCAGAAAAGCGATCGTGAAACTTACTGCAGACAGCAAAGAAATCGAAATTTTTGAAGCGTAATTATCTGTAAAAAGAAGGAGGGAAATTCAAAATGGCGATTAAAAAGTATAAACCGACCTCTAATGGACGTCGTGGAATGACAACTTCAGATTTTGCTGAAATCACGACTGACAAGCCGGAAAAATCCTTGCTTGCTCCCCTTCACAAAAAAGGCGGACGTAACAACCAAGGTAAATTGACTGTACGTCACCAAGGTGGCGGACATAAACGCCAATACCGTGTTATCGACTTCAAACGCGATAAAGATGGTATACCTGGACGCGTTGCTACAGTTGAATACGATCCAAACCGTTCAGCTAACATCGCACTAATCAACTATGCAGACGGAGAAAAACGTTACATTCTTGCTCCTAAAGGAATTCAAGTGGGTACTGAAATCATGTCAGGTCCAGAAGCTGACATCAAACCAGGTAATGCACTTCCACTTATCAACATCCCTGTTGGTACAGTTGTGCATAACATTGAATTAAAACCTGGTAAAGGCGGACAGCTAGTACGTTCTGCCGGTACTTCTGCTCAGGTTCTTGGTAAAGAAGGTAAATACGTTCTTGTACGTCTTAATTCTGGTGAAGTTCGCATGATCCTTTCTGCTTGCCGCGCTTCTATCGGTCAAGTAGGTAACGAGCAGCACGAACTTATCAACATTGGTAAAGCAGGACGCTCACGCTGG
Source organism: Bacillus sp. HU-1818 (assembly GCF_022695965.1). Lineage (NCBI taxonomy): Bacteria > Bacillati > Bacillota > Bacilli > Caryophanales > Bacillaceae > Bacillus > Bacillus sp. HU-1818. The sequence continues at coordinate 23,311 of NZ_JAAPBE010000007.1, read as the reverse complement.
AAAGGTGTTCGCCCGACAGTCCGCGGTTCTGTAATGAACCCTAACGATCACCCACACGGTGGTGGTGAAGGACGTGCGCCAATCGGACGTAAATCACCAATGTCTCCATGGGGCAAACCAACTCTTGGATTCAAGACACGTAAGAAAACGAACAAATCTGATAAATTTATCGTACGTCGTCGTAAAAATAAATAACGGGGTTGTCTACGGTTCATATCGGACCGTAGTGCAATCACGAAGGGAGGTTCCAAAATGGCTCGCAGCTTAAAAAAAGGACCATTTGTCGATGGACACTTGATGACAAAAATCGAGAAATTAAATGAAACGGACAAGAAGCAAGTTGTAAAAACTTGGTCTCGCCGTTCTACTATTTTCCCACAGTTTATCGGTCACACAATCGCAGTCTATGACGGACGCAAACACGTGCCTGTTTTCGTATCTGAGGATATGGTAGGTCACAAGTTGGGTGAATTCGCACCAACTCGTACGTACAAAGGCCATGCTAGTGATGACAAAAAAACAAGACGCTAAGAGAGGAGGCTTTTAAATGCAAGCAAAAGCTGTCGCAAGAACAGTCCGTATTGCTCCTCGTAAAGCACGTCTAGTAATGGACCTGATTCGAGGCAAGCAAGTAGGTGAAGCAGTATCTATCTTGAACCTAACACCGAGAGCTGCTTCTCCAATTATTGAAAAAGTTTTAAAATCTGCAATCGCAAACGCTGAGCATAACTATGAATTGGACGCTAACAGTCTGGTTATTACTCAAGCTTTCGTTGACGAAGGCCCTACGTTAAAAAGATTCCGCCCACGTGCTATGGGACGTGCGAGCCAAATCAACAAACGTACTAGCCACATTACAATCGTTGTATCAGAAAAGAAGGAGGGATAAGTCGTGGGTCAAAAGGTAAATCCAGTCGGTCTTCGTATCGGAGTCATTCGTGATTGGGAATCTAAGTGGTACGCTGGTAAAGATTACGCTGACTTCCTACACGAAGATTTAAAAATTCGTGAATACATTAGCAAACGCCTTTCTGACGCTTCAGTTTCTAAAGTTGAAATCGAGCGTGCAGCAAACCGCGTTAACATTACGATCCACACTGCTAAGCCTGGTATGGTAATCGGTAAAGGCGGATCAGAAGTCGAAGCACTTCGTAAAGCCCTTAACAGCCTTACTGGCAAGCGTGTACACATCAACATTCTTGAAATCAAAAGAGCAGATCTTGACGCTCAGCTAGTTGCTGACAACATCGCTCGTCAATTAGAAAACCGTATTTCTTTCCGCCGTGCGCAGAAGCAACAAATCCAACGCACAATGCGTGCTGGAGCACAAGGTGTGAAAACAATGGTTTCTGGTCGTCTTGGCGGTGCGGATATCGCTCGTTCTGAATACTACAGTGAAGGAACTGTTCCATTGCACACATTGCGTGCTGATATTGACTATGCAACATCTGAAGCTGACACAACTTACGGTAAGCTTGGTGTGAAAGTCTGGATCTATCGTGGAGAGGTTCTTCCTACTAAGAAGAAAACTGAGGAAGGAGGAAAATAATATGTTATTACCTAAACGCGTTAAATATCGCAGAGAGCATCGCGGAAAAATGCGCGGTCGCGCTAAAGGCGGTACTGAAGTACATTTCGGTGAGTACGGTATCCAAGCTCTTGAAGCTTCATGGATCACGAACCGCCAAATCGAAGCTGCCCGTATTGCGATGACTCGTTACATGAAACGTGGCGGTAAAGTTTGGATCAAAATTTTCCCTTCTAAACCTTACACTGCTAAACCACTTGAGGTACGTATGGGATCCGGTAAAGGAGCTCCTGAAGGTTGGGTAGCTGTTGTAAAACCGGGCAAAGTTTTATTTGAAATTTCTGGTGTGTCTGAAGAGGTTGCTCGTGAAGCGCTTCGTCTTGCATCTCACAAATTGCCAATTAAAACGAAGTTCGTAAAACGTGAAGAAATTGGTGGTGAATCAAATGAAAGCTAATGAAATTCGTGACCTTACCACTGCTGAAATTGAACAAAAAGTAAAGTCTCTTAAAGAAGAACTTTTCAATCTTCGCTTTCAATTAGCGACAGGACAACTTGAAAATACTGCTCGCATTCGTGAAGTGCGCAAAGCTATCGCGCGCATGAAAACTGTGATTCGTGAAAGAGAAATTGCTGCTAATAAATAATCACTGAGGGGAGGTCGTGAGCATGAGCGAACGTAACCAACGCAAAGTTTACCAAGGCCGTGTTGTTTCTGACAAAATGGATAAAACCATTACTGTTGTTGTAGAAACTTACAAAAAACATTCACTTTACGGTAAACGCGTAAAATACTCAAAGAAATTCAAAGCACATGATGAAAATAATCAAGCTAAAATCGGAGACATCGTTAAGATCATGGAAACTCGTCCATTATCTGCGACTAAACGTTTTCGTCTAGTTGAAGTTGTCGAAGAAGCTGTTATTATCTAATAAAGTTCGGAATTATGTTTTCCGAAGGGAGGTAACAAAAAATGATTCAACAAGAGACTCGTTTAAAAGTAGCTGACAACTCTGGCGCTCGTGAAGTACTTACTATTAAAGTTCTTGGTGGTTCTGGACGTAAAACGGCTAATATTGGTGATGTAATTGTTTGCACGGTTAAACAAGCAACACCAGGAGGCGTTGTCAAAAAAGGTGAAGTCGTAAGAGCTGTTATCGTTCGCACGAAAAGCGGAGCGCGCAGAAAAGACGGATCATACATCAGCTTCGATGAGAATGCATGTGTTATCATCCGTGACGACAAAAGCCCGCGTGGAACTCGTATCTTCGGACCGGTTGCTCGTGAATTACGTGAAAACAACTTTATGAAAATTGTTTCTCTAGCTCCAGAAGTTATTTAATGAATTAAATGCCTTAGTCAAGGAGGTGCGATCAGGATGCATGTTAAAAAAGGCGATAAAGTAATGGTTATCTCTGGTAAAGATAAAGGCAAACAAGGAACGATCCTTGCTGCTTTCCCTAAAAAGGACCGCGTTTTAGTTGAAGGTGTGAACATGGTGAAGAAACACTCTAAACCAACTCAAGCAAACCCTCAAGGCGGTATTTCTAATCAAGAGGCGTCAATTCATGTATCAAACGTTATGCCGCTCGATCCTAAAACAGGTGAAGTGACTCGCGTAGGATACAAAGTGGAAGATGGCAAAAAAGTTCGTGTAGCAAAGAAATCTGGGCAAGTCTTAGATAAATAGTATTAAAAGGAAGGGAGGTCTATCTCATGAACCGCCTTAAAGAAAAGTACACAAAAGAAATTACACCTGCATTAATGACAAAGTTCAATTATGATTCTGTCATGCAAGTGCCTAAAATCGAAAAAATCGTAATCAACATGGGTGTTGGTGACGCTGTTCAAAACGCTAAAGCAATCGACAGTGCTGTTGAAGAATTAACGTTTATCGCAGGTCAAAAACCTGTCGTTACTCGTGCGAAGAAATCAATTGCTGGATTCCGTCTTCGTGAAGGAATGCCGATCGGTGCGAAAGTAACTCTTCGCGGAGAGCGCATGTATGATTTCCTTGATAAACTAATTTCTGTATCTTTACCGCGTGTACGTGACTTCCGCGGGATTTCTAAAAAATCTTTCGACGGTCGCGGTAACTACACACTTGGTATTAAAGAACAGTTAATCTTCCCTGAAATTGACTACGATAAAGTAACAAAAGTTCGCGGAATGGACATCGTTATCGTAACGACAGCTAATTCTGATGAAGAGGCTCGTGAGCTATTAACTCAAGTAGGTATGCCATTCCAGAAATAATCAATGAAAGGGAGGCGAAATCGTGGCTAAAAAGTCTATGATTGCGAAACAACAACGCACACCAAAGTTTAAAGTACAAGAGTACACTCGCTGCGAACGCTGCGGGCGTCCGCACTCAGTTATTCGTAAATTTAAACTTTGCCGTATTTGTTTCCGTGAACTTGCATATAAAGGACAAATTCCTGGCGTGAAAAAAGCCAGCTGGTAAACCCCGTTAATGGGAAGGAGGTTATTAAATAATGGTTATGACAGATCCAGTTGCAGATATGCTGACTCGCATTCGTAATGCAAACATGGTGCGCCATGAGAAGCTTGAAATCCCGGCTTCTAAATTGAAGAGAGAAATTGCTGAAATTTTAAAGCGTGAAGGTTTCGTTCGTGACGTTGAGTTCGTAGAAGACAGCAAACAAGGTATCATCCGCGTTTTCTTGAAATACGGCCAAAACAACGAGCGCGTTATCACTGGTCTTAAAAGAATCAGCAAACCAGGTTTGCGTGTTTATGCTAAATCTAATGAAGTACCTCGTGTACTTAACGGTCTTGGAATTGCAATTCTTTCTACATCACAAGGTGTTTTGACGGACAAAGAAGCTCGTGCAAAACAAGCTGGTGGAGAAGTTCTAGCATACGTTTGGTAAGAAGTTTAACATGAATGGAGGTGTTTGGTATGTCTCGTGTAGGTAAGAAGTTACTTGAGATTCCTTCTGAAGTTACAGTTACGTTGAACAACGACAATACTGTAGCAGTGAAAGGACCAAAAGGAGAATTAACTCGTACGTTTCATCCTGATATGGAAATTAAAATAGAGGACAATGTGCTTACAGTCGCTCGTCCTTCTGATCATAAAGAGCACCGTGCATTGCATGGTACTACTCGCAGTCTGCTTGGAAACATGGTTGAAGGTGTATCTAAAGGTTTTGAAAGAGGTTTGGAATTAGTCGGTGTCGGTTATCGTGCAGCTAAATCCGGAAATAAACTTGTTTTAAACGTTGGGTACTCTCATCCTGTTGAGATCGTTCCTGAAGAAGGCATCGAAATCGAAGTTCCTTCTCAAACTAAAGTAGTCGTGAAAGGTACAGACAAAGAACGTGTAGGAGCTACTGCTGCTAACATTCGCGCTGTCCGCTCTCCAGAGCCTTACAAAGGTAAAGGAATCCGCTACGAAGGTGAAGTTGTTCGCCGTAAAGAAGGTAAATCTGCTAAGTAAGACCGTTTAAAGTGAAGAAAGGAGTGACCTAGATGATTACGAAAACAAGCAAAAATGCTTCTCGTCTTAAAAGACATGCTCGTGTTCGCGCAAAACTTTCGGGTACTGCTGAAAGACCTCGTCTTAATGTTTTCCGTTCAAACAAGCACATTTATGCTCAAGTCATCGATGATGTGAATGGTGTTACACTTGTAAGTGCATCTACTCTTGATAAAGATTTGAACATTGAAAGCACTGGCGATATTTCTGCTGCTACTAAAGTCGGAGAACTAGTTGCGAAACGCGCTGCTGAAAAAGGCGTTTCAAACGTTGTGTTTGACCGCGGCGGATACTTATACCACGGACGTGTAAAAGCGCTGGCTGATGCAGCTCGCGAAGCTGGACTTAAATTTTAATAAAAGAAGGAGGGACACATGACTATGCGTCGTATTGACCCAAGCAAATTAGAGTTAGAAGAACGCTTAGTTACGGTTAACCGCGTAGCGAAAGTTGTTAAAGGTGGTCGTCGTTTCCGTTTCGCAGCTCTAGTCGTTGTCGGCGACAAAAACGGTCACGTAGGATTCGGTACTGGTAAAGCGCAAGAAGTACCAGAAGCGATCCGTAAGGCTGTTGAAGATGCGAAAAAGAATTTGATTGAAGTACCAATGGTTGGAACTACAATTCCACACGAAATCATCGGACGTTTCGGTGCAGGTAACATCTTGTTAAAACCTGCTTCTGAAGGTACTGGAGTTATTGCTGGAGGCCCTGTACGTGCGGTACTTGAGCTTGCTGGTGTAGCTGACATCCTTTCTAAGTCTTTAGGTTCTAACACACCGATCAACATGATTCGTGCAACACTTCAAGGTTTAAGTGAGCTTAAGCGTGCTGAAGATGTTGCGAAGCTTCGTGGAAAATCTGTAGAAGAACTGTTAGGATAAGGAGGGAACATTAATGGCTAAATTAGAAATTACCCTCAAACGCAGTGTAATCGGTCGTCCGGAAGATCAGCGTGTTACTGTGAGAACGCTTGGTTTAAAGAAAACTAACCAAACAGTTGTTCATGAAGATAACGCAGCGATCCGCGGAATGATTAACAAAGTATCTCATTTAGTTTCTGTTAAAGAACAATAAAAATAAATTATAGGCTAAGGAGGTGTCCTAATGAAACTTCATGAATTAAAGCCTTCAGAAGGTTCACGTAAAACGCGTAACCGCGTAGGTCGTGGTATTGGTTCTGGTAACGGTAAAACAGCTGGTAAAGGTCACAAAGGTCAAAACGCTCGTTCTGGCGGCGGTGTACGCCCAGGATTCGAGGGGGGGCAAATGCCTTTATTCCAACGTCTTCCTAAACGCGGTTTTACAAACATCAACCGTAAGGATTACAGTGTAGTCAACTTAGATAAATTAAACGGTTTTGCAGAAGGAACGGAAGTAACTCCTGAACTTCTTCTTGAGACTGGTGTTATAAGCAAACTTAATGCAGGAGTAAAGATTCTTGGCAACGGTAAATTAGAGAAAAAATTAACTGTAAAAGCCAATAAATTCTCTGCTTCTGCGAAAGAAGCTGTTGAAGCTGCTGGCGGTACAGCTGAGGTGATCTAACTTGTTTAAGACAATCTCCAACTTTATGCGTGTGAGTGATATTCGGAATAAAATCATATTCACTTTACTCATGCTTATCGTCTTTCGCATAGGTGCGTTTATTCCTGTACCTTATGTTAACTCTGAGGTATTACAGGCACAGACTCAAATGGGTGTATTTGATCTCCTTAATACATTTGGCGGCGGGGCGCTTTACCAATTCTCTATTCTTGCAATGGGAATTACCCCTTATATCACTGCTTCAATCATCATTCAGCTTCTACAGATGGATGTTGTGCCAAAGTTTACCGAGTGGTCTAAGCAAGGTGAAGTCGGCCGCCGTAAATTAGCTCAGTTTACGAGATACTTTACAATTGTGCTTGGTTTTATCCAAGCATTAGGTATGTCATATGGATTTAACAATCTCGCCAATGGCGCGCTGATTCAAAAATCCGGTATATCCACATACCTAATTATTGCTTTAGTGCTCACGGCTGGAACTGCTTTTTTAATGTGGCTTGGAGAACAAATTACATCACATGGAGTAGGCAACGGAATTTCGATCATCATCTTCGCGGGGATTGTGGCTAGTATTCCGAAAACAGTTGGGCAGATATATGAGACTCAATTTGTCGGCGGCGATGATCAGCTATTTATGCATATTGTAACAATCGCTCTTTTAGTAGTTGCGATTTTAGCAGTGATTGTTGGAGTTATTTTTATTCAGCAAGCCGTTAGGAAAATTGCGATTCAATATGCTAAAGGCACAGGTCGTTCACCTGCTGGCGGAGGACAGTCAACACACCTTCCGCTTAAAGTGAATCCTGCAGGGGTTATTCCGGTAATCTTTGCGGTTGCGTTTCTTATAACGCCGCGTACGATCGCGTCATTTTTTGGATCAAACGATGTTACAAAGTGGATTCAAGCAAACTTTGATAACACGCACCCGGTTGGTATGATTGTATATGTTGCTTTAATTATTGCCTTTACGTACTTTTATGCTTTTGTCCAGGTTAATCCTGAACAAATGGCTGATAATCTTAAAAAACAGGGTGGCTATATCCCGGGGGTTCGTCCAGGGAAAATGACTCAAGATAGAATTACGAGCATTTTGTATCGACTTACGTTTGTGGGTTCTATATTTTTAGCCGTGATTTCCATTCTTCCTATCTTTTTCATTCAATTCGCTGGATTGCCTCAAAGTGCGCAAATTGGCGGTACATCTTTGTTAATTGTTGTCGGAGTAGCCTTAGAGACAATGAAACAACTAGAAAGCCAGTTGGTGAAACGAAACTATCGAGGTTTTATGAAAAATTAGAGGAAATGGTTTACCCATTCCCTCTAAAAAAAGAGAAGACGGGGGAAATCCGAAATGAACTTAGTCTTAATGGGGCTTCCTGGTGCCGGTAAAGGTACACAGGGCGAACGAATTGTTGAAGATTATGAGATACCTCATATCTCAACAGGAGATATGTTTCGTGCTGCTATGAAAGAGGAAACATCACTCGGACTCGAAGCAAAATCTTATATTGATAAGGGAGAGCTCGTACCTGATGAAGTCACAATCGGCATTGTCAAAGAAAGACTCGGCAAGGATGATTGTGAAAGAGGTTTTCTTCTGGACGGATTTCCGCGAACAGTCGCTCAAGCTGAAGCTCTTGAAGCAATTCTTGAGGAATACGGCAAACCGATTGATTATGTCATCAACATTAAAGTAGATAAAGATGCTTTAATGGAACGTCTGACTGGACGCAGAATTTGCAGTGTTTGCGGCACAACCTATCATTTAGTCTTTAATCCGCCGAAAACGCCGGGTATTTGTGATAAAGACGGAGGCGAACTCTATCAACGGGCAGATGATAATGAGGAAACCGTCTCTAAACGGCTTGAGGTAAACATGAAGCAAACTCAGCCTTTACTCGATTTTTATTCTGAGAAAGGATCTCTTGTTAACGTCAATGGCCAACAGGACATTAAAGACGTTTACGGTGATATTAAAGAGCTTCTTGGAGGATTGAATAAATGATTATCTGTAAAACCCCACGTGAACTTGATATCATGCGGGAAGCAGGGCGAATCGTGGCTTTGACTCATGAAGAGATGAAAAAGCACATTAAACCAGGTATCTCGACAAAAGAATTGGATCAAATTGCCGAACGTTTTATAAACAAGCAGGGTGCAATCCCATCTTTTAAGGGGTATAATGGGTTTCGCGGGAGCATTTGTGTATCAGTTAATGAGGAACTCGTTCACGGGATCCCTGGTGACAGGGTGCTGCGTGACGGTGACATCATCAGTATTGATATCGGTGCAAAATTAAATGGTTATCATGGTGACTCTGCTTGGACATATCCTGTAGGAAACATCAGTGATGATGATAAAAAACTGCTGGAAGTGACAGAGGAGTCTTTATATAAAGGCTTGCAGGAAGCAAAACCAGGTGAACGTTTGTCGAATATTTCCCACGCAATACAAACATTTGTCGAAAATGAGCAGTTTTCAGTTGTTAGGGAGTATGTTGGACATGGTGTTGGTCAAGACTTGCATGAGGACCCGCAAATTCCTCATTACGGTCCGCCAAACAAAGGGCCTCGGCTAAAACCTGGTATGGTTCTGGCTATTGAACCAATGGTGAACGCTGGCAGCCGCTATGTGAAAACATTGGCTGATAACTGGACTGTTGTAACGGTAGATGGGAAAAAGTGTGCTCATTTTGAACATACAATTGCGATTACGGAAACGGGTTTTGATATACTGACAAAAGTCTAGGTGATGAGATGATTCCGAAGACAGTTGTTTTTCCGCCTGAAGTAGGGCAGATTGTTCGGATCAAACAGGGTCGGGAAACAAATCAGCTTGCTGTTGTCATAAGAATTGTTGATCATCATCATGTACTAATAGCAGACGGAGAAAAGCGTACTTTTCATTCTCCTAAGAAAAAGAATATCAATCATTTAACCCTTTATGATTGCGTATCTCCGGAAGTTCAGAACAGTATAAACGAAACAGGGCGTGTGACAAACGGAAAACTGAGATTTTCTCTTTTGAAATTTGTCAGAGAGCAAGTTACTGATTTGAAGAAGGGAGAACACTTGAATGGCGAAAGACGATGTAATTGAAGTGGAAGGTACGATAGTCGAAACGTTGCCAAACGCGATGTTCAAAGTTGAACTTGAGAATGGTCATACAGTTTTGGCTCATGTATCTGGTAAAATCCGCATGCACTTCATTCGCATTTTACCTGGAGACAAAGTTACGGTAGAATTATCTCCATATGACTTAACTCGTGGTAGGATTACGTACCGTTACAAATAAAGCACTCCGGAAACTGAAGGAGGTTGGAAACACATGAAAGTGAGACCATCAGTTAAACCAATCTGTGAAAAATGTAAAGTTATTCGCAGAAAAGGAAAAGTAATGGTGATCTGTGAAAATCCAAAGCATAAACAAAAACAAGGATAATTTATAAGGAGGTGCCCAGAGAATGGCTCGTATTGCTGGTGTAGATATCCCACGTGACAAACGTGTTGTTATTTCATTAACATATGTCTTCGGAATTGGCCGCACAACGGCTCAACAAGTCTTGAAAGAGGCTGGTGTTTCAGAAGATACTCGTGTACGTGATTTAACTGAAGATGAACTTGGTAAAATCCGTGATGTTATTGACAAACTTAAAGTAGAAGGTGACCTTCGCCGTGAAGTTTCTCTTAACATCAAGCGTCTGATCGAAATCGGAAGCTACCGCGGAATTCGCCATCGCAGAGGATTGCCTGTTCGCGGACAAAACTCTAAAAACAACGCGCGTACTCGTAAAGGTCCGCGTCGTACTGTAGCTAACAAGAAAAAATAAGTAAGGGAGGTACCTAAACAATGGCTGCTGCTCGTAAATCTAACACGCGTAAACGTCGCGTGAAAAAGAATATTGAGTCTGGAATCGCTCATATTCGTTCAACTTTCAATAACACGATCGTTACGATCACTGATACTCATGGTAATGCTATTTCTTGGTCAAGTGCCGGAGCTCTAGGTTTCAGAGGATCTCGTAAATCTACTCCTTTTGCTGCGCAAATGGCTGCTGAAACAGCTGCTAAAGGATCAATCGAACACGGACTTAAAACTCTAGAAGTTACTGTTAAAGGACCTGGTTCTGGTCGTGAAGCTGCTATCCGTGCACTTCAAGCTGCCGGACTAGAAGTCACTGCTATCAGAGACGTAACTCCTGTTCCTCATAACGGATGCCGTCCACCAAAACGTCGCCGCGTGTAATTTGTTTGTATAGATTTTGTGTCCCTGTCAATAATGGGTTATGATACAGTTATTTATGAAACGAATGCACCGACTCGTTGCCTGAGCACATACGGGACTAAACAATGGGGAATTTCGGATGGAATCTCATATGATTCTATTCGAGGTTTCGACGTTTTGAAGGAGGGTTTTAAGTAATGATCGAGATTGAAAAACCAAAAATCGAAACGGTTGAAATCAGCGACGATGCCAAATTTGGTAAGTTTGTCGTAGAGCCACTTGAGCGTGGATATGGTACTACTCTGGGTAACTCCTTACGTCGTATCCTCTTATCCTCACTTCCTGGTGCCGCTGTAACATCGATCCAGATAGATGGTGTACTACACGAATTCTCGACAATTGAAGGCGTTGTGGAAGATGTAACAACAATTATCTTACACATTAAAAAGCTTGCATTGAAAATTTACTCTGATGAAGAGAAGACGCTTGAAATTGATGTACAGGGTGAAGGTACTGTAACAGCAGCTGATATTACACACGATAGTGATATTGAGATCTTGAATCCTGATCTTCATATTGCAACTCTTGGTGAGAATGCGAGTTTCCGAGTTCGCCTTACCGCTCAAAGAGGACGTGGGTATACACCTGCTGATTCAAACAAAAGAGACGATCAGCCAATCGGCGTGATTCCTATCGATTCAATCTTTACGCCAGTTTCTCGTTTATCTTATCAGGTAGAGAACACTCGTGTAGGCCAGGTTGCAAACTATGATAAACTTACACTTGATGTTTGGACTGATGGAAGCACTGGACCTAAAGAAGCGATTGCGCTTGGTTCAAAGATTTTAACTGAACACCTTAATATTTTCGTTGGGTTAACTGACGAAGCTCAGCATGCTGAAATTATGGTTGAAAAAGAAGAAGATCAAAAAGAGAAAGTTCTTGAAATGACGATTGAAGAATTGGATCTTTCTGTGCGTTCTTACAACTGTTTAAAGCGTGCGGGTATTAACACGGTTCAAGAGCTTGCGAACAAGACGGAAGAAGATATGATGAAAGTTCGTAATCTAGGTCGCAAATCACTTGAAGAAGTGAAAGCTAAACTAGAAGAACTCGGACTCGGCCTTCGCAAAGACGATTGACTAGTTTCGATGTGAACTAGGATTTTCGTGTGTTTTTTATTTCAGAACAGCATTCCAATAAAGGAGGGGACATCACATGTCATACAGAAAACTAGGACGTACGAGTGCACAGCGTAAAGCTATGCTTCGTGATCTTACAACTGATTTGATCATCAACGAAAGAATCGAAACAACTGAAACTCGTGCGAAAGAACTTCGCTCAGTAGTTGAAAAAATGATCACGCTAGGCAAGCGCGGTGACCTTCATGCTCGCCGTCAAGCTGCTGCTTACATCCGCAACGAGGTTGCCAATGAAGAAAATAACCAAGATGCACTTCAAAAATTATTCTCTGACGTTGCAACTCGTTACGAGGAGCGCCAAGGTGGATACACACGTATTATGAAGCTTGGTCCTCGCCGTGGTGACGGAGCACCAATGGCAATTATCGAATTGGTTTAATCACATATCTTTGTGTATCTAAAGAAGGGCGGGACAGTTTCTAACTGGATCTATGCCCTTTTTTTAGATACAAAAGCTTTTTGTACGAGAAGATGAAGAGAAAAGCAGAGTTTTAGTTGAGAGGAGGCCAGGCTGTCCATGAATGAAAAACACTTGATATCAGTAAATGACATTACTTTTCGGTATCGAAAAGATGCAGAAAGACCGGCACTTGACCGTGTATCCCTGCAAGTGTATGAGGGCGAATGGCTTGCAATAGTTGGTCACAATGGTTCTGGGAAGTCAACGCTGGCCAGGGCATTAAATGGCTTAATTATGCCTGAGACAGGTGAGATTGAGGTAGGCGGCATACCGCTGACTGAGGAATCAGTTTGGGATGTTCGAAAAAAGATTGGAATGGTCTTTCAAAATCCGGATAACCAATTTGTCGGAACGACGGTTCGCGATGATGTGGCTTTTGGTTTAGAAAACAATGGTGTACCGCGGGAAGAAATGATAGAGAGAGTAGACTGGGCGACAAAACAAGTCAACATGTTTGATTTTCTCGATCAAGAGCCGCACCATCTCTCCGGAGGCCAAAAGCAAAGAGTTGCGATTGCGGGAGTTCTCGCCGCACGTCCTGATATTATTATTTTAGATGAAGCAACCTCTATGTTAGATCCGATTGGCAGAGAAGAAGTGCTTGAAACGGTAAGACATTTAAAAGAGCAAGGCATGGCCACAGTTATATCCATCACCCATGATTTGAACGAGGCTGCTAAAGCTGACAGAATCATTGTGATGAATGGCGGCAGGAAGTATGCTGAGGGACCGCCTGAAGAGGTTTTTCGATTAAATGAGGATCTTGTTCAAATCGGCCTTGATCTGCCCTTCTCATTCCAGCTCAGCCAACTGTTGAAAGAAAGCGGAGTGGCACTGGAAGGAAACCATCTGACTCAGGAAGGGCTGGTGAAAGAGCTATGGACATTACGATCAAAGATGTAGAGCATCGCTATCAGGTGAAAACGCCGTTCGAACGGCTTGCCTTATATGATATCAATGCTTTGATTAAGGAAGGAAGCTATGTGGCAGTAATAGGGCACACAGGTTCCGGCAAATCAACTCTTCTTCAGCATTTGAATGGACTGCTGAAGCCGACAAAAGGACAGATATCACTGGGGGATACTGTGCTTCAAGCCGGTAAAAAAAATAAGCAGCTTAAAGCCCTTCGGAAAAAAGTCGGAATCGTTTTCCAATTTCCGGAGCATCAACTATTTGAAGAAACAGTTTTGAAAGATATTTCTTTTGGTCCAATGAACTTCGGCGTGAAAAAAGAAGATGCTGAACAGAAAGCCAGAGAAATGTTAAAACTTGTCGGGCTGTCTGAGGAACTTCTTGATCGGTCACCCTTTGAATTAAGCGGCGGACAGATGCGCCGAGTCGCAATAGCCGGTGTTCTTGCCATGGAGCCGGAAGTGCTTGTCTTAGATGAACCGACAGCCGGACTCGATCCAAGAGGGCGTCAAGACATTATGGACATGTTCTATGAGCTTCATACCAGAGGTAATTTGACGACTATACTTGTCACCCACAGTATGGAGGACGCTGCTGCGTACGCCGATGAAATGATTGTGATGCACCAAGGGACAATTAAAGCAACGGGAACTCCCCGGGATTTATTTGCAAAGGGTGAAGAAATGTCAGGTTTGGGTCTTGATCTTCCTGAAACGATTAAATTTCAAAGGCAGCTGGAGACGGCACTCGGCGTTAAATTTGAAAAGCCTATGCTGACCATCGAAGACGCTGCAGCCGAAATCCGCGCTCTCTTTCAGGAGGAGAAAACCTTATGATGGATAGCATGATTATCGGCAAGTATGTACCCGGTTCTTCACTTGTTCACCGTTTGGATCCAAGAACAAAGCTGATTACCATCTTTATGTTTGTTTGTATTGTTTTTTTTGCTAATAATGCACTGACGTATGCTTTGCTTGGTGTGTTTACGTTTGGTGTTGTCTCATTAACGAGAGTCCCATTTCACTTTTTGCTGAAGGGTTTAAAGCCGATTATATGGATTGTGCTGTTTACATTTCTGCTTCATATTTTAATGACGCGAGAGGGACCGGTCCTCATAGACCTGGGACTCTTCAAAATCTATCAAGGCGGACTTGTTCAGGGGATTTTTATTTCTCTCAGATTTGTGTACCTCATCTTAATAACCACACTTCTGACTTTGACCACAACGCCGATTGAAATAACAGACGGAATGGAACAGCTGCTTCACCCTTTTAAAAAGGTCAAGCTTCCCGTCCACGAGCTTGCACTCATGATGTCGATTTCTTTACGTTTTATACCGACTTTGATGGAAGAGACGGATAAGATTATGAAGGCTCAGATGGCAAGAGGGGTGGACTTCACAAGCGGTCCTTTCAAAGACAGAGTAAAGGCAATTGTTCCATTGCTTGTTCCGCTGTTTGTCAGTGCGTTTAAACGGGCGGAGGAGCTTGCTGTCGCCATGGAAGCGAGAGGCTATCAAGGCGGAGAAGGACGTACGAAATACAGAAAGCTTGTATGGACGGGGAAGGATACAGCAGTAATCCTTACTCTTGTACTTTTGGCTGTTCTGTTACTTTTCTTAAGGTCGTAGAGGTGCCGTATGAAAATGAAATGCACGATTTCTTATGATGGACATTTGTTTAACGGATATCAGGTACAGCCGGGAAAAAGGACGGTTCAGGCTGAGCTTGAGAAAGCCTTGGCCATTCTCCATAAGTCTGAAGACAAGGTTCCGGTGATTTCTTCCGGAAGAACGGATAGCGGGGTTCACGCGGCCGGACAGGTCATTCATTTTGATACCCCGTTATCTATTCCGGCGGAGAGATGGCCGTATGCATTAAACGCATTGCTTCCGGGAGATATCGCCGTAAAAACGGCAGAACATGCGGATGATGGGTTCCATGCGCGATTTAGCGCCGTCAAAAAAGAGTACCGCTACTTTGTGTACACGGAAAAACACCCGGACGTATTTAAACGGCATTACGCTTACCATTTTTCATATCGTCTCAATGTGCAGAAAATGAGAGAAGCATCAGAGCACCTTATAGGCACTCATGATTTTACGAGCTTTTGCTCCGCTAATACAGAAGTGCGGGATAAAGTCAGGACTATTTATGAACTGGACTGGACCGACACAGATGACGGTTTGCAAATGCGGATTGTAGGGAGCGGTTTTCTATACAATATGGTCAGAATTATCGCGGGCACGCTGTTAGATGTCGGTACTGGAAAATTTTCCACAGACGATATGAAAGGCATGCTTGATGCGAAAGACCGAGAAGCTGCGGGGCGTACAGCACCCGGGCATGGACTGTATTTATGGCACGTTTACTATGACAACTAAACCAGGTGTAACATTTTCTTGACAGAGTCTGCATAAAGTTATAAGATATCATATGGTATGTATTTCAACCCCACGATAAGCCCCGGAACTTATTGTGTTGTGAAATAGAACGTAACAGAAGTTTATTGAAAATGACAGATTATTTAGGAGGGAAATTCAATGCGTACAACACCTATGGCTAATGCAAGTACAATTGAACGTAAATGGCTTGTTGTTGATGCTGCTGGCAAGACTCTAGGACGTCTTTCTACAGAAGTTGCATCAATCCTTCGCGGAAAACACAAACCAACTTACACACCACACGTTGACACTGGAGATCATGTGATCATCATCAACGCTGAACAAATCGAGTTAACTGGTAAAAAGTTAACTGACAAGATCTACTACCGTCACACTCAGCATCCAGGCGGTTTGAAATCTAGAACTGCTCTTGAGATGCGTACAAACTACCCTGAGAAAATGCTTGAGCTTGCGATCAAAGGCATGCTTCCAAAAGGTTCTCTAGGTCGTCAAATGTTCAAGAAATTGAACGTATACCGTGGTTCTGAGCATCCACACCAAGCACAACAACCTGAAGTTTACGAACTTCGCGGTTAATTAAAAGGGAGGTTACCAATTTGGCACAGGTTCAATATTACGGTACTGGCCGTCGTAAAAGCTCTGTAGCGCGCGTGCGTTTAGTTCCAGGAGAAGGCCGTATCGTCGTTAATAATCGTGAAATCAACGAATACATTCCATTTGAAGCGTTAATCGAAGATATTAAACAACCTTTAACTCTGACTGAAACAGCTGGAACCTATGATGTTTTAGTAAGTGTTACAGGAGGCGGTTTCGCTGGACAATCTGGCGCAATCCGTCACGGTATCGCTCGTGCTTTGCTTGAAGCAGATCCTGAATACCGTTTAACTCTTAAACGCGCTGGACTTCTTACTCGTGACTCAAGAATGAAAGAGCGTAAGAAATACGGACTTAAAGGCGCACGTCGTGCACCTCAGTTCTCAAAACGTTAATTTCATCTTGTCAAAAGACTCTCACCCTTTATGGGCTGGGGGTCTTTTTTTTGTCTGAACATAACTCCGCTGAACTCGGGGGAACAACCATATGGTTTCCCAAGTAAGAATGTGTCATTCACTGTATCAGTAATCTGCATATCCCTTTTTTCTTTTACAGGAAGAGCTGGAGAAACTGATTACCTCCTCACTAAATTTTCAGCGGGAGTTCTGGCAAGTACGGCTAAATTTGTTATCTCAGACTTATTTGAGTAACCAAAGCACTCCGATTTATATAAAGAGCAAGAAACCTAAAACTCAATTGTTGCGAATTTTTGAATTTTTTTCTAATTTCAAAGAGGGATAGCGATGAAAATCTAGAAATATTTGATATACTCTATACGACTATGACTAAGGAGCACGATTCATGAACTCGCTAGTAACACACAACAGTAAGGCATGGGATAATAAAGTAGAATCAGGCAGTGAATGGACTGTTGCTGTAGAAAAAAGGATCATTGAAAAAGCCAAAAACGGGGAATGGGATATAAGGTTAACGCCGACTAAGGATGTTCCAAAGGAGTGGTTCCCGTCTGTAAAGGGCCTAAAAGTGCTTTGTTTAGCTGCGGGCGGAGGCCAGCAAGGCCCAATTTTAGCTGCGGCGGGGGCAGACGTTACTATCTTAGACAATTCAGAAAAACAGCTTCATCAGGATCAATATGTGGCTGAACGTGACGGCCTTACATTACATACTGTAAAAGGAAGCATGAATGATCTTGGGCGCTTTAAGGATGAATCGTTTGATTTCATTGTACATCCCGTCTCAAATGTCTTTATTGATAATGTGCTGCCGGTATGGAAAGAAGCGCATCGGGTACTGAAAAAAAACGGCACATTGATTTCCGGCTTTGTCAATCCGGTGGTGTTTCTCTTTGATATTGAGTTAGAAAAGCAAGGCATTTTAAAAGTGAAGCACTCCATCCCTTACTCCGATTCAGCAGACCTTCCAAAGCAAAAAGTAAAAGAACTTATCCAAAACAATGAAGCACTTGAGTTTGGACATTCATTAGAAGACCAAATCAAGGGACAGATTGATGCTGGATTTATGATTTCGGGCTTTTATGAAGATAAAGGCGGTTTTGTATTGGACGAGTATATTAATACATACTCAGTGACAAGAAGCATTAAAGTGTGAAATCAACAGCATCCTCTTATTGGATGCTGTTTTCTGGGGAGGCAGTTATAACATTCTGTTGAAAAAGTTTGCTGCCACAGGAGGGATTCCGAGTTCTCTTGCCCAAACAGACAGCTGGCCGATGATGGATTTCATGGGTCATGACGTGTCTTAGAATGTCGGCTATACTAAATTGTTTAGCCATCCAGCTTACTGTAACCTGAATACACTCCATCCTCTTCCCCGCAGCTGTTAATTACCTCAACTACATCTGACCGATAATCCATTGAAAGCTGTTTGATTGCTGATGCTTTTAAAGTATACATACAGTGTCTTTAGTATGCTCCCATAACGCTCGTTCTACCCTTTAGTTATTCTTCTTCGCTTATTTGCTCGGCAAATAGTTTACTCAGTTAAAACTCACCTCTGTTATTAAATTCACTCATTTTTTTTACAGACACCTTCTTTTGGCGGAATTTCCATCTGAATGCGGGCATGGTTTTCACAGCCCAGCTTCAAAATAAATGTTAAAAGGAGGGTGCGTTATATGGCAGAGGTTTTATCATTTATAGAAGTAAAACGCCAGAAAGATTTTGAACTTGAAAAAAATTTACTCAAAGAACTCTCGCTTAGGCAGATCATTCAGTCTGTAAAAGCTTGTCTCACACCGTTATTTCCATTTCTGCATGACGAAAGGGATATCATCAGTGAAGGCTGTATAGATTTTGCTATAGAAGCTTACCTATTAGGAGGGCGCTTTGGTATTTTCGGTTATTACGGAGAATCCATGCAAAGCATCAATGCCCGCTCTGAAAGGGAAGAGGAAGAATTGCGGTTGGAGTTTTTTGATTATCTATATAATTGGACACACGAGCAATACTCCACTTTTGATAAAAAAATGGTTTATGAAGCCTCACGTCAATTTATTAAAGACTGGTGGACGGAGGGCTTTACCCAAAGAGAAAAACAATGTAAGCTTCGCATGAGGTAATCATAATTCCCGACCCTGTCCCATATTTATAAATAACGGACAAGCGGGAGGGAAAGGGATGAGGAAAAAGCTTAAATGGTTCAGTTTTTTGCTAGGCTTCATCATATTACTGTTTTTATTTAAATATCAATTCAACAATAATGATTCCTGGAAGCCATGGAGTCTGCCTTTGAGCGGGAAGATCATTTACCTGGATCCGGGGCATGGCGGACCGGATGGAGGAGCTGTCGGCGGAGAGCTTTTAGAGAAGGATATTACACTTGAGGTTGCTGACAGGGTAAGGGATTATCTGCAAGAGCAAGGCGCCCTCGTCATTATGACCAGAGAAAGTGATACTGATTTGGCTCCTGAGGGCATGAAAGGTTATAGCAGACGAAAAGCTGAAGATTTAAGAAAACGTGTGTCACTGATCAATAAATCAGAGGCGGAACTCTATATCAGCATCCATCTCAATGCAATCCCGTCTCAAAAATGGAGCGGGGCACAAAGCTTTTATTATGGAAAATACAAAGAAAATGAAAAAGTAGCGAAATACATTCAAGACGAGTTAAGAACCAATCTGGAAAATACAACCCGAAAAGCAAAGCGGATTCACGGGATATACTTAATGCAAAATGTAACAAAACCTGGGGCGCTTATAGAAGTCGGCTTTCTATCCAATCCCGGGGAAGCGAAACAGCTGGGGAAACCAAAATATCAAGATAAGGTCGCCTCTTCTATATATAAAGGCATATTAAGGTATTACACTGAAAAAGGAGACCCTCCGGAATAAGGAGGGTTTTCTGATGCGGTCCTTACTGTTTATGTATGATATAATAACGTTTGTAAACGAATACACAAAAGGGTGAGGTTCGATGATAAGAGAAGATGAAGTAAGAAAGATAGTTGGGGAAATGCGCGAACCTTTTCTTCAAAGACCTCTGGGAGAATTGGATGCAGTAAAAGAAGTGAAAATAAAGCCTGAAAAGCAGCATGTCAGCGTGAAAGTTGCTCTTGCTAAAACGGGTACTGCTGAACAAATGCAGATCCAGCAAGAAATTGTAAATGTGCTAAAAGGTGCAGGAGCTGAAACTGTCGGACTTCGTTTCGAAGAACTGCCTGAAGAAATTGTTGCGAAGTTCAGAGCGCCCTCTGCGGAGAACGAAACGCTGTTAAATAGGGATCAGCCGCCGGTATTTCTTGCGGTAGCAAGCGGGAAAGGCGGAGTAGGCAAATCAACAGTATCTGTAAATCTGGCTATTTCTCTTGCACGGCTTGGAAAAAAAGTCGGATTGATTGATGCTGATATTTATGGATTCAGTGTCCCGGATATGATGGGTATCACAGTACGGCCAACCGTAGAAGGAGAAAAATTACTTCCTGTCGAAAGGTTTGGAGTAAAGGTCATGTCTATGGGTTTCTTTGTAGAAGAAAATGCTCCGGTTGTATGGAGAGGACCTATGCTGGGCAAAATGCTCAACAACTTTTTCAATGAGGTCGAGTGGGGAGAAGTAGACTATATTGTTCTTGATCTGCCGCCTGGTACTGGCGATGTGGCCCTTGATGTTCATACTATGCTTCCGAGCTGTAAAGAAATTATCGTATCCACACCGCATCCGACTGCTGCATTTGTAGCCGCACGGGCCGGATCTATGGCCATAAAAACCGATCATGAGGTCGTAGGTGTTATTGAGAATATGGCATATTATGAAAGTGCAAAAACTGGTGAAAAAGAGTATGTCTTTGGAAAAGGCGGAGGAGATAAGCTTGCAGAAGAGCTGAAAGTGCCGCTGCTTGGCAGAATTCCTTTGAAACAGCCTGATTGGAATAAAGACCAGTTCGCGCCATCTGTCTATGATAGAAGCCACCCTATCGGTGAAATTTATTACGAGATTGCAAAAGAAGTTGCTGAGAAAGCTTCTGTTAATGCATAAAGGGGAACCGGGATGATGTAATCCCGGTTACCGTCTTATTCTTTTTCTTTAGCAGAACTGCTGGCTGCTTTTTTTAATTCATCCTCGAATTGTTTCTTGTATAAAGGGCTTGAAAGGGTTTCAGTGATTACTTCCTCTAAGTAACTGCGGAATTCTTGGCTCTTTGCAAGCTCGCTGTATTTTTTATTCATTTCAGGATCCTGCATAATCTGCATCAGCATTTTTTGATAATCAGGATCTTTCATCAGCTTTTTAATGACTTTTTCATGTTCAGATTGAAGAGTTTTAGCAAAGCTCTCGGAAAACTTCGTGTCTTCAAAGATGTTCTTCCAGAAATCTGCGCCCTTTTTAGATGTCAGTGTTTTCTCTATCGTTGACTTAATCGCATCCTGATCAATCACCAACGCTTCATTCATCGCATCATCGTTTAATAATTCCTTAATCGCTTTTTTTCCATCATCTGTCTTTAATATATCGACAACCATTTTTTTAGTCTGGTCATAATCCATATCCGCTGCTTGGTCTTTTGGAGCGCAAGCTGTTACAGATAATAATAAAAAACAGCTTATCAATAGCGTTTTGGCTTTTGACATGCTTAAGCTCCTTTCACATACTTGTCTTACTTTTAATATGAAGAATCCGTCTGAAAATATACATAACAAAATATCGCTATTTGCGATTTTTAGGGGTTGGATAAGAAATGAAAAGCCGTGGACTTGTTCGTTTTTTCTTTTCTATATTGGCAGTAGGCGCACTTATCACGAGTATCGTTGGTTTTGCATTAAAATGGGGAGAATACAAAGAATTGTTTATAAACCTGGAGATAGGTGAGATCTTCTCTGTATTATTGTGGTTTGTAGGGGTGGGCATGATATTCAGCGTAATCAGTCAGATGGGCTTTTTTGTGTTTTTAACGGTTCATCGTTTTGCACTGGAAATCCTAAGATCCTCATCGTTATGGAATTGGCTCCAATTGTTTTTAATCTTATTTGTAGCATTTGATTTAATGTATGTTCGGTTTTTATTTTTTGGAGGCAGCGGAGAGTCCATCATAGGCTATGCCTGGCTGCCGTTGTTTTTGCTGGTGTTTGGATTGCTTGCGGCATATATGAAGCAAAAGCAGTCCTCAAAAAAAACATTTATATCATCTCTGTTCTTAATGGTTGTCATCACTGCTTTAGAATGGTTTCCGGCTCTAAGAGTAAATGAAGAGGACTGGCTTTATTTAATGCTCTTTCCTTTAATGGGCTGTAATGCTTTTCAATTGCTGATGCTGCCTAAGTTTGCGGAGAAATAACTCATTTGATTTCTGAAGATTTAGCTTCGGTATTTGCAATGAGATCCCCGACGGAGACATTTTTTAATCCTTTTTCTTTTAAACGGTTTATAATTTCCGGTAAAGCCTCTTCAGTCTGTTTTGCGGAATCTGAGGCGTGTAAAAGGACGATGTCTCCGCCCGCAAGCTGGCTGCTTACATTATCAATAACTTTTTGAACGCCCGGATTTGTCCAGTCGTGTGAGTTAATACTATAGTGAACGACAGTATAATCATACTGGTTCGCAATCTTCAATACATCTTTGTTGAATTGTCCGGTAGGCGGTCTTAATAGATGCACATCTTTAATGCCTAATTTTTCAAATGCGTTCTGAGCCCGGACAATATCTTTCTTAATATCGCTGTTCTCCAGATTTGCGTAGTTTTTATAAGCGTAACCCATGCTCCCTATTTGGTGGCCGTCCTTTACGATGCGTGCAACTGTGTCAGGATGACGCTCTGCCCAAGAGGCAGATAAAAAAAACGTCGCGTTTTTAATTCCGTTGGTTTTCAGGGTGTCGAGAATAGGTAAGGCTCTTTCGTCTCCCCAGCTGATATCGAAGGTGAGAGAAACAGAATCAGACTTTGTTTCTCCTTTATAAATTGCTTTTGGACCACTGTCAGTCGAAAATACAGGAAGGGGAACTGCTTTTTGTATATAAAAGAAACCGGCTGTGGCAAAAGCTGCGATGATGATAATGATTATTTGTTTTACACGTTTTATATGCCACACATAAAAATGATTCACCAGATGACGCCTCCTTATCTTGTCCATAATCCTTGCTTAATCGTATGAAACAAGCCGGACAAATATAACAATCAAAAAGACTTTGAAAAAAAACGAAATTAACTGTTGACCTTTTTAAAGAAACCATGGTATATTATTATTCGTCGCTGATGAACAGCAGACAAAACATAAAAGCTTCAAAATAACTTTTAAAAAAGTTGTTGACATAAAAGAAGCTGAATGGTATAGTAATAAAGCTGCTTCAAACGAAGCGGACAAGATGATCTTTGAAAACTAAACAAGACAAAACGTACCTGTTAATTCAAAGTTTTAACATAAAAATCGCACAGCAATGTGCGTAGTCAGTCAAACTACTTTATCGGAGAGTTTGATCCTGGCTCAGGACGAACGCTGGCGGCGTGCCTAATACATGCAAGTCGAGCGA
>NZ_JAAPBE010000006.1:0-198652 GCF_022695965.1 Bacillus sp. HU-1818 | reverse complement strand
ACATCTGTTTTGTTAAATTCGTACAAGATATTCTGTTTTTCGTTTTCTCCGACGAAATCCATATCTTTTATCAGCTGGCTCGGATCGTTCAGTGCGTTTTTCAGCACAGTAAGCAGATGGTGTTGAATCCGTTTGACTTCATCCGGTGTAAACAGACTTGTTTGATAGTCGAAATTAAGTTGGATGGTTCCGGTATCTATACGTTCTTTAATTAAGATAGACAGCTCGTTTGCGGTATGCCCGCTGAAATACATAGCCGTTTCATAATTCAAACAATCAGCCTGCTGCCATTGAAGAGGCTGATATTGCATCGAGATGCCCACAAGATTATGCAGGTCCTTGTATTCTTTTCTTAACTCATTAACGAGCAAATTATAAGGAAACCTCTGGTGACGCATGACAGAGAGCTGCTCCCTGCCGACACTGCGGACAAAAGAAAGAAAATCTTTGTCGGGATCAACTGTCATTCTAATTGGCAAAGTGCTGACAAACATCCCCAACATTTCTTTTTCGGCCTTGGAGCCTCGGTTACCATAGTAGGTTCCAATCGCAAGGTCGTGTTTAGATGTAAGGCGGCTGATACATATGTATAGAGAGGCCATAAACAAGGAAATGATGCTGATTTGCTGTTCTTGGCAAAAGTCTCTGATATTTCGTTCTACGTCATGTGAAAGAGTGAGTGTATCTCTGGAAGCGGTTGTGCCGTGCGTTTGAACGGAAGCCCGGTCTGTTAATGAGTGATATTCAGGCGGTTTGCGATAGGCTTGCGTCCAAAATAAACGGTCTTTTTCAAAACGGGAAGAATGTAAGTATTGGTTCTCTTTTTCTATGTAGCTAAGATATGAAGGTTCGTGGTGTGTAGGTACAGGGTCTTTTCGGATGAGTGTCAGATAGAGATCGATTATTTGATTTCCCATCAGGTTCAAAGAAATGCCATCCATAATGATATGGTGAAATTTAGCATATAGCCAAACTTCTTCAGTGTTAATTCTAAGGAAGTAAAATTGGTAAAGAGGCGAATGAAACAGCTTGAATGGAATGGAGGTCTGAACATGAATCCATTTTTCGACTTCTTCCAAGCTTTTATTTGCAAAATCAATAATCTCAATGGACATCGGTTCATGTTCAGTGAGGTAAAGATGAGGTTCTGTGTCTGTTCCTTCTGTCAGCCGAAATCTTATTGCGTCATTCCGGGAGATTGAAAGGTTCAATGCCTGTTGAAGAACTTCCAGGTCAACTGCACCTCTGAATTTCACGCAGGCGGCGAGATTGCAGATGCTTGTGCCGGGCTCCAGCAGTTCTGTAAACCATACTCTTCTTTGAGCATGAGTTAAAAAATAAGTGTTTCTTTTCAACGTATTCCCTCCAGTTCTAATTTTAAGAGGATAAGAAAGTGAAATAATGACAAAAAACAAAATAGTATATTACTTAATAATCCATATAAGCACTATTTTAAAACATATTTCATAAAGTACAATATAAAAATTTTAAAAAAGTTTAAATTTTTATAACATTTTTTTGAATTTACATCATTTTTCTTCTTATCCTCTTATTTTTCAACACTTATTTTTGAACTGGAAAAGATAGAAATCCTATGTTCTGCTCATTCAAATTTAGTTGTAAGCCTTCATGCTGAGCTGAGGACCGAAGCGTTCCACATGAATAGAATCTGCCGGCGCGCCAAGCTCTGTGGTAATCAGATGCTGCATATGAGCCATAAACGCCTCGGAGCCGCATACATAATAATCTGCTTGCGGATTTACAACCAGCCGATTAATCAAGCTCTTATCAATGCGCCCTTCACAAAAAGCGATACCTTTTTTGTAATCATCATTTGTCGGTTCACTGTATATAAAAACCGGTTGTGCAAAAGAGTCTTTTGCGACCTCTTCCGTTTCTTGGCGAAAAGCATGGTGTTCGCTGTTTTTAGCTGCATGAATAAATAGAATGTGGCGTTCCGGCTGCTGTTTTACTGCTGTGTGAAGCATACTCATCATCGGAGTAATCCCGACTCCCGCGCTAATCAGTACTAAAGGCTTTTCAGAGGAGTCATTTAAAACAAAGTCTCCGGCAGGCGCACTGACTTCTATTGAATCTCCCTCCTCTAATTGATCGTGCAAGTAGGTTGAAACAACGCCGTCTTTTTTGACTGAAATACGATACACATTTCTATGAAAAGCGTCTGACAGGCTGTATTGGCGAATATGTGTGTATGCAGATCCAGGAATACGAACTTTGACACTGATATACTGTCCTGCTTCAAATGGTGGTAAAGACTGTCCGTCGGCCGGCTGCAGGTAAAAAGATGTAATCTCCTTGCTCTCTTCCTCCTTTTTCAAAATGAGAAAACGTTTATAATCGATCCATCCGCCCTTTTGTTCACCCGCATGCTGGTACATGTCTTTTTCAATTCCTATGAACGCATCTGCGATTACGCCATAAGCTGTTTCCCAGGCTTGCATAATGTCAGGTGTGGCTTTGTCTCCTAACACATCCTTGATCGCTTTTAGTAAGTATGTTCCTACAATTGGATAGTGTTCAGGTTTTACTCCGATACTGCGGTGTTTATGGCTGATCATTTTTACTACAGGAATAATGTTTTCCAGCTGATCAATATTGGCTGCTGCTGCGTAAACCGCGGCAGCTAAAGCTGTTCTTTGTGTTTTTTTCTTTTGGTTGGTTTGGTTAAACATGTTTAGCAACTCAGGGTGAGCTTGAAACATGAGATCATAAAAGCGTCCTGTTATTTCTTCTCCGTGGGTTTCTAATACCGGCACTGTACTTTTGATTATGCTTATTGTTTGTTTACTCAACATGATTCATCACAACCCTTTTATAAGATGTATTACTAATACATGTTTATAATAAGGGTTATTTTGTATTAAAGATATATTTAAAATGAATGTTTAATAAAGTTGACACATTATTGTTAAATTAAAGGGATTTCTAGGGTTTTAAAAGATATCATATAGTAAAAAAGAAACGCATAAAAAAGACCAGTTTTCATTAAAACTGGCCTTAAAGTCATAACTTGCTCGGTGACAATTCACTGATTTGCCAAAACCACGGCGATTTTATCTTCAACGTCTTTGCCTTTAGAGTCATCTATCAGATGATCTAAGAGAATAGAAAAAACAAGCGTTTCTCCGCTTTTTGTATCGACATAGCCTGAAAGGGTGCTGACAGTGGTTAGAGAGCCGGTTTTCGCTTTCACTTTTCCTTCTGCAACCGTGTTTTTCATGCGGTCACGCAGTGTGCCTCCCGTTAATCTGTCACTTGCGCCAGCGACAGGCAAGGCATTTATATAAGAGGGAAACCACTTTTCATCTTGAACGGAATATAAAAGAGCAGACACTTGATTAGCAGAGACCAGATTGATGTGGGAAACACCCGACCCGTCTCTTATTACTAATTTGCTTGTATCTACATCAAATGTAGGCAGTTCTTTTTCTAGCACCTCAAGCCCTTTTTCCCAGCTTCCCTCCCCTTTTTGCACCTTCCCCATTTCTTTTACAAGGATTTCAGCGTGCCCGTTGTTGCTTAATTTCATAAATGGAATCATCAGCTTTGATAATGGCATGGAATGGTGAGTTGTTAAGAGACGGGAATGTTTGGGGGCAGCGCCTGTTTTTACTTTTCCGCGCAATGTTATGCCATGTTCCGCCAACGATTGCTTAAATAAGTCCAGCGCGTATCCGGTTGGCTCCCACACAGAGATCCATTCCCTTGTCCTTGAGGCGCCGACAGGTATCGTGCCTTCAATGGTAATCGTATTGGTTCCGTGCTTCCGCTCAATGGTTATGTCTTTGTTTTCATCTGCTGATACGGTTTTAGCATGATTCTCTATATTCACATAGTCGGTTTTCGGTGATAAGGTCACCAATGGCTTTTTTCCTGATTTGCTGTCGGGATTTACCTCTACGATAATAGTGCCTGCATCGTAATCCTCGTTTGGTGATGCTGTCAGCGCCGATACTTGAGCTCCGTAATACGTATGCTCATCACTCCACGGCAGGTCGGGCGAGTAACGGATGTCATCGTACCAAGTATCATCACCGATGAGGTGTCCGCGGATGACTTTTATCCCCTGTTGCTTGATTTTTTCCGCAAGCTTATCAAAATCGGATTTTAAAAGGGTGGGATCTCCCTTTCCCTTCAAATATAGATTTCCATTCAGATTTTTTCCTTTTATCGACCCGTCTGTTTGGACTTCTGTTGCGAAGCTATAATCTTCTCCTAATACAGAAAGAGCCGCAGCAGCGGTAAAAAGCTTCATATTCGAAGCGGGTCTTAAGCGGGTATCACCAAGATGATCATAAAGAATATCACCTGTATCAGCTGATCGGATACTAATACCTGCCAGCGCTCCATCTAAGATCGGATCATGATTCAATAAGTCATCCAGTTGTTCAGCCAGATCCCCCTTATTTTCAGCGGCAATAGCAGCATTGGCTGTATCATGGATGTAAGGAACCAATGCAAAAATGAAGATCAACAAAATACAGACACTCAATTTAAGCTTTTTTCTCATCATTTTTCCTTCCCGCCTTTCGAATGGTTCCTTCCCACTACATAATATGGATGACAGCCATTCATTATATGATAACGGATATCTCAGTTTTTACAGTTGCTTGTTCTCCTGGCTTCAATTCTCTGAGACCTGTAAGGGATGGCGGCAATTTGAGATTGGGCGCGTTGGTTACCCAAGTATACGGCTCCACACTTACAAAGCCTTGTGTGCCGTCTGCGTTGTACACAACCCAATGTTCAATATGTTCATCTCCTCGATAAACGACTTTTACGCTGGGATTTTGATGGTAAATGACTGCTTGATTTTCTCTGCCGCAAGAGTCAGAAGAAAGAAACACATCATCCAGCGCCTTATTTTTAAGGCTGATTCCTGCGTGTAACTGCTCTTTTTCCGCAATGTCCTCTACTTGTCCTGTCGGCAAAAAACGTTCATCTAATTCCCATTTTTGATCTGCCGTTAAAGAAAAGGCGGAGCTGTCTTCCGGGAAGATAAATGAGGTGTGATAGCCGAGACCCCATGGAAACGCTTCTTCCCCTTTATTGGTAATCACTGCGTGCTGACGGAGTGTCGCTTCTTCAAGGATATAAGACATTCGGATGACCGCGCGGCGGGGAAATTGCTTATAAATATGAGGATGCTGGGAAATATCAATTTCAGTTTCAAGAATCACTTGATTTCCCGCTATTTTTGACATTGTAACCTCCCATTTTTCTTTGTAAAGAAAACCATGGATATGATTATGTTTATCTTTTTCGTTTATTTCAAAATGATAGGTTTGTCCCTTGTAATCAAAAGTACCGTCACTAATCCGATTGGGCGGAAACAAAATCGGCGTTCCATATAAGATGGGATTGTCATGGAATTGTTTCTCGGATTCGGGTTCTCTTAATAAATGCATGTCTGTTTCCTTATGCACAATAGAAATGAGATTGCTTCCCCATTCTGGAACGAGGATAAACTCCATGTGCTGATTCCCGGCTCTTATCGCCGGTGCGCCAAGATATGTGGTTTCTTCAATAAAGTTTGTCATCGCCATTCAACCTCTCCTTTTTATACTGACCGTTTGTATAGAAATTCAATGTCATCAGCCATACTCCTTTTAAAATCGCACAAATGGTTATGAAATATGTCATTTTCGACACTTTAATCTTGGCCATGAATAGAGTAAAACAATCTATCATATATATAAAAAGACGTGAAATGTAAGTCCGGAAAATTTTTCTTGAAAAACTATTGTAATCTATACGTAATTATTGTAACATTTGTAACATAAGAGTAAGACAATTTTTCTTAAGGAGAGAGAGACATTGAAAAAACTAATCCTATTTCTAATAACGGCATCATTATTTCTATCAGTCGGCACGGCATCTGCCGCAAAAAATACATCTAGTGATTTAACACAAAAACAAGCATTGCAATTGGCGCTTCAGGCGCGTGAACATTTTTGGAATACAATGAGCGGGCATAATCCGAAGGCGAAAAACTCAACTTGCACGAACAAAACGTTTGAATATCAAAACCTTCAATATATTTATATGTGCAGTGAGTTCGATACAAAAGCAAAAGTCGTACATTACTTAACGCCAGTCTTTACAAAAGAAGCTGTTACAAATGGTTTAAAAGATTATCACTTTACGGTTTACAAAGGAAAATTTGCAGTTCCGATCGGTGATGGCGACAACCTTCTGAATTGGGAAAAAGCATCATCCAAGCTAGTATCTAAAAAAGGCAGCGTTCGAACATACGAATTCACAGTGCCGCTCTTAGATGGTTCCCCTGCAGTGAAGCGGAAAGTGACGTATGTGAAAGAGAATAACAAATGGAAGATCAATCAGTTTGATGCAGTGATTTAGAGAAAAGCCCGCCATTTGGCGGGCATTTTCTTTTTACTTGTCTCCGGCCTCGCTATAATAAAAATAAAATACTGTTCAGGCGAAGCACTAAATGACCGGATTTGATTCCTGTCAGCTGATACCATAAATGACAGAGAGGGGCGGCGGGAGCATGCTTGAAGATCTGAGTAACAGCCTTGATTATATCGAAGAGAATTTACAGGAAGATATAACGATTGAAGTGATTGCGAAAGCGGCGTACACATCAAAATTCCATTACCAGCGAATGTTTTTTATGCTGACAGGATCGACCGTATTTGAATATATCCGAAGGCGCAGGCTGACATTGGCGGCCCAAAAGTTAGCCGCTTTCAAAGCAAAAGTGATCGATGTCGCCTTAAAATATGGATATGATTCGCCTGAATCTTTTTCGAAAGCTTTTCGGAAGCTTCATGGCATCAGCCCTTCCCAAGCGAGAAAAGAAGCGCTCCGCTGCGGGCTTTTCCTCGTCTCTCCTTTCAATTCCAATTACAGGGTGTTGAAGATATGAATTGCAAAATTCAGCAAAAAGAAACATTTCAATTGATCGGAAAGGAAATTCGCGTCACGATCGAAAATGAGGAAAACAAAAGATTCCTGCTTTTTGGGAAGAAAGCAACAGCAATGGCTTTACGAATCAGCTTATCGCTTCAACTGGTGCTTCTCATGTCTATGCGGTTGGCCTGATGGATGCAAAGTAAGAACGATACCAGCGGCAACTTGGGCCGTGTTCGAGGATCGGGTATAATGTCCCTAATATAAAATGTAGTTGGATATAATACAATCATCCATAATAACGTATTTAAAAT
Source organism: Bacillus sp. HU-1818 (assembly GCF_022695965.1). Classification (NCBI taxonomy): domain Bacteria; kingdom Bacillati; phylum Bacillota; class Bacilli; order Caryophanales; family Bacillaceae; genus Bacillus; species Bacillus sp. HU-1818. The sequence continues at coordinate 191,441 of NZ_JAAPBE010000006.1, read as the reverse complement.
ATGTTTAATTGCTTTAAAGCTAAACATTTGTTCTTTTGAAACCAATTTTCGTTCAACAACATAGCTGAAAAAAAGAAACAGGTTTAATATTCTTTAAAATAAAGAATATACAAGTTAAAATACCAGGATCTTTAATAACTTAAATAATTCACTTAAAGCTTGATCTAAACTCATTTAGTTCCCCTTCTCACTTATTATTTCCATTTCATTCTATCAATTTATAATCTCCTCCTCAACGCCTATGCTGCAGCTGCATTTGGCACGCATTTGGCCGGATTTCTATATTTAAACTAAGTTCACAAAACATTAACAAAAATTACCTTGTATATTTTTGCATATAAAGAGATAATACAGTTGTACTAAAAAAACAAAGGGAGTGTTTAAAATGAAATTGAAAAAAGTTTTAACTGGTTCTGCATTGTCCCTTGCTTTACTTGTTTCTGCCGCTCCTGCCTTTGCTACAAGCCCTACAAACCATAGTACAAATCACGAATCAGTATCACCCCAAGCAGTTTTACAAGATTATTATCTAGGGGCTAATTCTAGAGCAGAACTGAAAAATGTAATTGAAGTTTTCGGTACAAAATTTTATTTAAAAGATGCATGGCAAAATAGTGACGGATCTTGGACTGGCTTTTATCAAGGCTGGGTTTAATCTTTTCAGGAGATAGGGACTTTCATCCCTATCTTTTTTAATTCTGTTGTATTGAGCGTAATCATATTCAGGGCAGCTGCATTCGATCAAACACCGCACATCCCTTCCCACTCATTCAAAAAGTGATCAATGTCGAGCTGATCCTCATTGAAATCAATTTCCTCCAATAATTAAAGAACTCCGTGAAGAAGATACACGAAACACCCTTGAATTATTTGAAAAAATGCCGACCGCGAAAACATTTGTATAGCAATGTGCAAAAAATGTGCAAAATAATATAAATTCACATCGTTTTCCAGCGGGTTCTTACACAAATAAAAAACTCACGAAAACGACAAAAACCCTTGTTTCACAAGGGTTTTTCTGTTTTACAGACATTATTAACCTGCACCTATCTTATGTAAAAAACGCTCTAGGAGAGATTCGAACTCCCGACCTACAGTTTAGGAAACTGTTGCACTATCCGCTGTGCTACTAGAGCCTGAACCACTTATCTATCTTAGCGCGTAAAATGATAATTTTCAAGAACTTTGTCTTTACAATCCACCGAATACTTTATAAGCCGCTCTTGTCGTATCTTCGTCAATTCCGATATACCTCATGGTAATCGACGGAGAAGAATGGTTTAAGATCCGCTGCAGTTCAGCAATGTCTTTGGTCCTCTGATAAAAATGGTAGCCGAATGTCTTTCTGAGTGTATGTGTGCCGATTTCTTCAAGTCCGCATGCCGCCGCTGCTTCTTTTAATATTCGATAAGCCTGAATTCTCGAGATCGGCTTGTTTGTTCTGATGGATTTAAACAAATATTCATGCTCCTTCATGTCTCTCGTATAAGCATAAATCTCAGCTTTCAATGATTCTAGTATGAGGATTTTCCGCTTCTTTTTTGTTTTGCTTTCCGTTGCCCATAGATGGTCTTTGTTTCTCACATCCTTTACTTTAAGCGGCAAAATGTCAGAAATCCTGAGCGCGCTGTTGATGCCGAAAATAAACAAAAAATGATCACGTTTGTTTTTTCGAATTAAATAGTTTTTTATTTCTTGAATTTTTTCTAAATTTCGTATGGGTTGAACGATATGCATCTTGCTTCTCCTTTAAAATTGCAGTCATTATGATGTCTCGGACAAATTGCCCTCAAAATCCTCTTTTTTAGCCTATGTAACGTTTTGAGTCTATTGTTACTAGTATAATAGAAAACCCTTGATTAATAAAGCTTAAACCTCTTTATGTAACATAATATACATAGTGTTACATAAAGGGTAAAAAACCTTAAAATGATCATCAATCTCATAAAAAGCATTTAACGGCTTGATATGCTGTTTTTCCTCTAGCGAGACTTATAGTATTCAAATGAACGAAAAAATTGATTACAGCTCAATCTGAGACCTCGTCAATTTTGATATTTTTAAAAAATATGTAAAAAAAGACACAATATGAAATTGTGTCTTTTTAATCTTCATCCTTTACATCAATGTCTTCGGGAATCGGCTCATTTAATATTTCCTGTATCAGTTCTTTGTATGTTTCCAGCTGTTCCAAATGGGTATTAAATTGTTCTTTGTTAATTAAGTACTGCTGCCCGTCATGGACGGCGCGAATTTTATTCGCCATGACTAGATTTTCAATATACGCTTCAGGAAGATTAGTAAACTCTGCTGTTTCTTTAATCGTTAAATACATGACCCAACTTCCTTTCAGACTCATATTCTCCGGCCATTCTGAGCCTTTAAAGAATGGCTTGCTTTTTATTTGTTGCCTGCTCCGTATTCTCAGATTTTATAATGCTTGATAAAATAAATCAATAGAATGAATTTAATGGCTTTCTTAAATATAATAACCTTGTTTCATTGAGCTATCCGTCTTGAGACAAATGACTAGTCTCATCTAATCAAATATACACATAAATACTCTCTATAAATATTCAGAATATTTCGTTTGTCACTTGTAAAATCATCATAATTTCCTTACGCTATAGATGTAAGATATTAACTTTAGGAGGGAGAATATGAAAAAAACGTGGAACCTCTGTTTAACCGTCCTGCTCAGTGTCATGTTGGCCGCCGGAATTGCGCCTTTCCAGGCAGAGGCGAAAAAGCCGCCAAAAAACTATGATGAGTACACTCAGGTAGATGTCGGGAAAGACGGCATGGTCGCAACCGCCCATCCCCTTGCGTCTGAAATCGGGGCTGAAGTCTTGAAAAAAGGCGGAAACGCCATTGACGCCTCAGTTGCCATTCAATTTGCATTGAATGTGGTTGAACCTATGATGTCCGGCATTGGTGGAGGCGGATTCATGATGGTCTATGACGGCAAGACAAAAGACACTACGATCATTAATAGCCGTGAACGCGCTCCAGCCGGTGCCACTCCTGATATGTTTCTTGATGAAAACGGAAAAGCGATCCCATTTTCTGAAAGAGTAACAAAAGGAACAGCTGTTGGTGTACCTGGGACATTGAAAAGTCTTGAGAAGGCTCTGGATATGTGGGGAACGCGTTCGATGAGGCAATTAATCGCTCCTTCTATTAAACTCGCAGCAAAAGGATTTCCTATTGATTCTGTCTTAGCAGAAGCTATTTCAGACTATCAAGACAAATTATCCCGCACTGCAGCCAAAGATGTTTTCCTTCCGAATGGCGAGCCATTAAAAGAAGGTGACAAACTAGTTCAGAAAGATCTTGCGAAAACCTTTAAATTAATTTGGCTTAAAGGCACAGACGCCTTTTATGACGGAAAATTCGCCAGAACCTTATCAAACACGGTGCAAGATTTTGGCGGATCAATGACTGAAGAAGATTTAGAGAACTATGATGTGACGATCGATAAGCCAATGTGGGGAGAATACCAAGGCTATCAAATCGCCACTACGCCTCCTCCGAGTTCAGGCGGTGTATTCTTACTGCAAATGCTGAACATTTTGGATGATTTTAACCTTTCACAATACGATATCCGCTCATGGGAAAAATATCAACTGCTGGCAGAAACGATGCATCTGTCTTACGCAGATCGCGCGGCTTATGCAGGTGATCCTGAATTTGTAAATGTTCCTCTCAAAGGTTTGCTCCACCCCGACTACATTAAAGAACGCCAAAACTTAATCAGTTTAGATAAAGTGAATAAAAAGCCTGCAGCCGGTGATCCATGGGTTTACGAAGAAGGTTCAGCAAATTATAAGCAGGTTGAACAGCCGAAAGATAAAATAGAAGGCGAAACCACCCATTTTACCGTGGCGGATCGCTGGGGCAATGTTGTTTCCTATACGACAACGATTGAACAACTATTCGGAAGCGGTATCATGGTTCCGGGATATGGTGTTGTCTTAAACAATGAATTAACCGATTTTGACGCAGTCCCAGGCGGGGCGAATGAAGTTCAGCCGAATAAACGGCCGTTGAGCAGCATGACCCCAACCATTTTATTTAAGGATGATAAGCCTGTGTTAACTGTAGGTTCACCAGGCGGCGCAACCATTATTTCCTCCGTTCTCCAAACCATCCTTTACAACATCGAGTACGGGATGGAACTGAAGGCAGCCGTTGAGGAGCCGAGAATCTATACCAACAATATCAACTCTTATCGATATGAAGATGATGTTCCTGAAGACGTGATCAGCAAGTTAAATGGCATGGGGCATAAATTCGGCAAAAGCCCTGTGAAAATCGGAAACGTACAAAGCATCTTTATAGACCATGAAAACGGAACTTTTAAAGGAGTCGCCGATTCAAGCAGAAATGGAGCGGCGATTGGTGTTAATTTAAAGCACAAGCGATGATCTGTTAACCGAACAACATCAACAAGCCGTTTTTATCCAAAATCGGCTTGTTTTCTATTATTATTTTATTGATTGATCATATTCTCCGCTCTATTAAACTCAGTAATTCCTTTCAAAAATTCATTCTTCTTTACTCCAATCAAAGCGAACTATGCGGCATTTTTTTCAAATCGTCAATCAATTTTTGAAAAGCGCAAGTCGCAAAAAGGTCCTTCCTGTAAATAAATGATACATTCATTTCCCGGTATGGCTCAGGCAATGTATGAATGTATAAATTCTCTTTATTTCTCAAATGGCTAAGAGTCGATTTCGGCAGTAATGATATCCCTAATCCGGCGGAGACGCCGCCTAAAATCGCCTCTAATGTCCCGAATTCCATCATTTTATGTTGTAAAATACCTTCTTCGTTTAGCAATCTCTCCACTCTTGCCCGGTGAGAGCAGCCCGCCCCAAAAAACAGCAAGGGCCTTTGCAGTAATTCATTCAGCGTGCTTTCTTCTGTTTCTGAAATTAATATTAATTCCTCATCAAAAGCAGCAATTTGCTTAAGATCCGGATGTTCAACGGGTCCGTATACAAAGGCGCCGTCCAGTTCATAATGGAGAACTTTTTGTACCAGGGTGTGCGTATCCCCTGTGATCAGTGATAAATCAACCTCGGGAAACCGGCTATGATAGGCCGCCAAAAGCTGCGGAAGATGAATCGCGGCTGTGGTTTCCAGTGAGCCGAGCCGCAGCGGCCCTTTTGGATACTCTGTCAGCTGCGCCGATTTTTCAGCTTCCTTTAATAAGTGCAGAATGTTGTTTGCATAAGCCAATACATTTTCTCCTGATGCTGTTAAGACCATTCCCCGATTCGTTCTATAAAAGAGTTTGGTGTTTAGGTGGGACTCCAGCTTATGAATTCGATTTGTTACGTTGGACTGTACATAGTTTAAGGCATCAGCCGCCTTGGTGATGCTTTTTTCCCTGGCAACAGCCTGAAAAATTTTCAAATCTCCGCTTTCCACTTAAATCAGCCTTCCTGATATTATTTATATTGATCGCGTCTATCACTTTTGTTCATTTTACTTGATGTGAACAGATGTGTAAAATATGTAAATACAAAAGAGATCTCATCATTTAGGGGGAGAATGAAATGAAAGCGATTATTCATGATGGAAAGAGCGGCATTGAGGGACTGAAATATAAGGACGTGCCTAGTAAAACACCGGCGTACGGCGAAGTACTGGTGAAAATAAAAACAGCGGGATTAAACCACCGTGACTTATTTTTAATGAAAGCCAGAACTGAAAATGATCCAGCTTTCATTCTTGGTTCTGATGGTGCAGGCATAATCGAAGCAGTAGGAGAAGGTGTAAAGGGTCTTTCTGCCAATACAGAAGTCATTATCAATCCAACGATGAATTGGAAATCAGCTGATAACCTCCCGGAGGTTTTAGATATTTTAGGAGGACCTTCTGACGGCACATTCTCTGAATATGTAATCATACCTGCGGAAAATGCAGTGAAAAAACCAGCCTATCTGTCATGGGAAGAAGCGGGCGTTCTGCCATTATCAGCACTGACAGCCTATAGGGCACTTTTTACAAAAGGCAAGTTAAAAAAAGATGAACACATCATTATACCGGGAATCGGAGGCGGTGTGGCGACTTTCGCTTTATTAATGGCAAAAGCTGCGGGAGCGAAAGTAAGCGTCACCTCCCGCAGTGAAGATAAAAGGAAAACAGCTTTAACCATCGGAGCCGACTTCGCCTTTGACAGTTACGGCAATTGGAAGAAAAGCCTGAATGGCGAAAAGGCTGATATCGTTCTGGATAGTATAGGTCCCGCAGTATTCTCTAGCTATTTTGAAGTCCTGAAGCCTAACGGCCGCATTGTAAGCTTTGGGGCAAGTTCAGGTGATACAATTGACATCCCGCTGCGGTCCCTTTTCTTTCCGCAGATCAGCATACTGGGTACTTCAATGGGCAGCAGTGAAGAATTTACTCGCATGGTTCATTTTATGGAGCAGCATTCGCTTCGGCCTATTATTGATCAAATGTATCCTTTGCAGGAAGCTGCTGCTGCATTCAGCCGGATGAAACACGGAGGCCAATTTGGGAATATCGGACTTTCCGTGATTTGAAAGATTTATTTTCTTACGACACGACATTTTAACAAATTTAGACACCAAGCCTTCCTTGGCATTTTTTCTTACTGGGGTACCATCAGGAAAATGCGGATTTACAACGCTAAGCAATTTTCAAGACGATTCCCCTGTCTTTAACAACGTTAAGAAAGTTTTAGTGGTCCTAAAGAATGTAATGATACCAATTTCTCCGAATTAAAATGGTATTCTCCTAGTAAATTAATAATGTTCCCAGCCTAAAGATGACATATGATGATATGCAACTGCTTTTGTTAGATGTAGAGTATTCCCAATTAAATCACTCGCTGTCACTAAAGCATCTTCATATAAACCCCGTTAAAGCTTAGACGAATCTAGTAAACTTTCACGGAGCGAAGTGATAAATCCTTATTTTATATTAGATTCTATTTCTAGCGAAACATTACATCGAAGAATTCGGGATTGCAATAAATAAAGATTAAAAATCTATACATAAGCCAAATTCCTAAACATACAGGAATTTGGCTATATTTATGTTGAAATTTACTTCCGAAAAGTTATCGGTATCCCATTTTAGAATTTCTTTAACGGTGTAAAATAAGCACTTTCCTGACGCTCCCCCTTACTCACAGATTTGAAATGTATGAAACCTGAATAACGGCCAAAGATATTCGGATTTAACGCAAATAAAAAATTCAGGAACCGACTAATGCAAAACCGGTTCCTGAATCATATATAAAAACCCCTTTATTTACGGTAATACTGAACTCCCCATCAAATAACGGTCAACTTCGCGCGCCACTTCACGGCCTTCGTTAATTGCCCATACAATTAAGCTTTGGCCCCTTCTGGCATCCCCTGCAGCGAAAACTCCGTCAATATTTGTTTTATAATCCCCATATGCTGCGTTAATTTTATGATTTGTTGAATCTACGCCAAACTGTTTTAACAGCGGCTTTTCTGTGCCTTCAAAACCGATGGCGATAAAGACAAGCTGAGCGGGCCATACTTTTTCCGTTCCAGGCAGTTCGTGGAATTCGTATTTTCCGTGCTCATTTTTTACTTTTTCCATTTGAATGGTATGAAGCTCTTTTAAACGTCCGTTTTTGTCAGCGACGATTTTTTTGGTTTGAATCGAGTATTCTCTCGGATCTCTTCCAAACTTGGCTTCTGCTTCTTCATACGCATATTCAAGTGTAAAGACGTGAGGCTGTTCAGGCCACATGTTGTCGCTAGTGCGGGCTGCCGGAAGCTTAGGATGCTTACCGAATTGATACACACTCCGCGCTTTTTGGCGCAATGCCGTTGCCACACAGTCAGCACCTGTATCTCCCCCGCCGATGACAATAACATCTTTCCCTTTTGCGTCAATGAATCGTTTGTCTTTAAAATTAGAATCTAAATAACTTTTTGTAGCAAGCGTTAAGTAATCCATCGCTAAGTGGACACCTTTAGATTCCCTGCCTTCCATTAATAAATCACGCTGTTTTTGAGCCCCCGTACAAAGAATGACAGCATCAAATTGCTCTTTCAATTCATCAGCCGTGATATCCACGCCGATTTCGGTATTTGTGACAAAGTCGATTCCCTCTTGTGTCAGCAGTTTGATGCGGCGTTCTACAATTCCTTTTTCAAGTTTCATATTCGGAATCCCGTATGTTAAGAGGCCGCCTGCCCTGTCTGCGCGTTCAAAGACAGTGACGGAATGCCCGGCTTGGTTCAGCTGGTCGGCGCTGGCAAGACCGGCCGGACCCGAACCTACAACAGCAATTTTCTTGCCTGTGCGTTTTTTTGGTATTCTCGGTGTAATCCAGCCGTTTTCAAACCCTTTGTCAATAATAGTCCGTTCAATATTTTTAATTGAAACGGACGGGTCAGAAATCGCTACTGTACAAGATCCTTCACATGGAGCGGGGCAAACCCGCCCTGTGAATTCCGGAAAGTTATTCGTTTTAACGAGACGTTCTAAAGCTTCCTTCCATCTGCCCCGATAAACAAGGTCATTCCATTCGGGAATCAAATTGTATATCGGGCACCCTGATGTAAATCCGTTAATGTCCGCACCGATTTGGCAAAACGGTGTACCGCAATCCATACACCGCGCCCCCTGCCGTTTCGATGCTTCCTCTGAAAAAGGAGCCGAATATTCTTTCCAATCTTTTAAGCGAGTGAGAGGGTCCCGCTCAGCTGGTTTTTCTCGTTTGATTTCCATAAATCCAGTTGGTTTCCCCATGTTCCTCTCCCCTTTCTTACTGTGCTACTGCTTGTTTTTGATCTGCAGATGCTTTCGTTTTTGCCGCCGGCTTCGTGTTGGCTTCAAAAGCATACATAATAGCCTCTTCTTCTGATAAGCCCGCCGCTTTTTGTTCTTCGATGCTGAGGAGCATTTGTTTATAATTTTTCGGAATGACCTTCACAAACTTCTTAACGGTTTCTTCCCATTGAATAAGGAGATTTTCCGCTTTTGAACTGTCTGTGTATGCCGCGTGTTTTTCAATCATTGCCTTGACGTCTTGAATTTCTTGCTCATCCTCTAATGCTTCGAATGAGATCATTTCAAGATTACATTTGCGTTTAAACGCTTTTGGATCATCCGTTAAGACGTAGGCGATACCGCCAGACATCCCGGCCGCAAAGTTTTTGCCTACATCTCCAAGTACGACAACCCGGCCTCCGGTCATGTATTCACACCCGTGATCCCCGATCCCTTCAACAACAACGTTCACTCCGCTGTTCCGAACGGCAAAGCGTTCTCCGGCACGCCCGCTGATATACGCTTCTCCATTTGTAGCACCGTAAAATGCCACGTTGCCGATAATGACATGATCGTGTGAGGAGCAATTGAAGGTCTCAGGCGCTTTGACGATAATTTTCCCGCCAGAAAGTCCTTTTCCGACATAGTCATTTGAATCTCCAGTCAAATAAAGTGACATGCCTTTCGGGACAAATGCGCCGAAGCTTTGGCCGGCCGATCCTGTGAAACGGAGCTTAATGGTGTCATCCGGAAGGCCTTCCGCACCATAGCGTTTTGATATTTCGCTTCCCGTTACGGTTCCTGCCACACGATTTGTATTATTAATCTCTACATCGACAACCGCTTCTTTTCCTGATTCAATCGCTTCTTTTACAGCAGGGAAAATCGTCGTAATATCAAGAGATTGATCAATTTTATGGTTTTGCGGTCTTTGGAATGTACGCACACCCTCTGGCTGATACAGAAGTGTGGACAGATCAAGCTGGCTTGCTTTCCAATGAGCTTTCGCCCGTTCGCTGATTTGCAGCACATCCGTACGGCCGATCATTTCATCAAATGTTTTGAAACCTAATGCTGCCATAAATTCACGGACTTCTTCAGCGATAAACAGCATGTAGTTCACAATATGGTCAGGGTCGCCCATAAATTTTTTGCGCAGCTCCGGATTTTGGGTCGCCACGCCGACCGGACATGTATCTAAATGGCAGGCGCGCATCATGACGCAGCCGAGAACAACTAGCGGAGCTGTCGCAAATCCGAATTCTTCCGCTCCTAGTAATGCTGCCATTACCACATCACGTCCCGTCATCAGCTTCCCGTCCGTCTCTAATACGACGCGTTCGCGCAAACCGTTTAACATCAATGTTTGGTGTGCTTCGGCAAGCCCGAGCTCCCATGGAAGACCAGTATGCTTAATGCTTGTTTTCGGTGAAGCGCCAGTGCCTCCGTCGTAACCGCTGACCACGATAACATCCGCGGTTCCTTTTGCAACGCCGGCAGCAATCGTTCCGACTCCCGCTTTTGAAACCAATTTGACACTGATTCTGGCGTCACGATTCGCATTTTTCAAATCATGAATCAGCTGTGCCAAATCCTCAATCGAATAAATATCATGGTGAGGCGGCGGTGAAATTAGTCCGACTCCCGGTGTTGATCCGCGAACGTCCGCAACCCAAGGGTATACTTTGTTGCCCGGAAGCTGTCCGCCTTCTCCCGGTTTCGCGCCTTGCGCCATTTTTATTTGCAGCTCATCTGCATTAACAAGATAATGGCTCTTCACACCAAAACGGCCGGATGCGATTTGTTTTATCGCACTTCTTCTGTCATCACCGTTTTCATCAGGGGTGAACCGTCTTGGATCTTCTCCGCCTTCTCCGCTGTTGCTCTTTCCGCCAAGGCGGTTCATTGCAATCGCCAATGCTTCGTGTGCTTCCTGACTTAATGAGCCAAATGACATCGCTCCGGTTTTAAAACGTTTTACAATAGATTCAGCCGATTCTACCTCTTCAACTCTGAGAGGTTTCCGGCCATCATGGAAGGAGAACAAGTTGCGTAAAAATCCGATTCGTTCTTTATCAGCCGCTTTAGAGTACTGCTTAAATAAATTATAATCATTATTGCGACAAGCCCATTGCAAGGTATGAATGGTTTTCGGATTGAATGCGTGATGCTCTCCGCCGTTTCTCCATTGGAAATCACTTCCGGAATCAAGCGTTTGGGTGTAATCATCATGGTAGGCGTCTTGATGGCGGCGTTTGGCTTCTTCCGCAATCGTATTCAAGTCAATTCCGCCAAGCTGTGATGCCGTACCGGTGAAGAAACGGTCAATGACATCGCTGCTGATTCCTACAGCTTCAAAGATTTGGGCGCCTCTGTAACTTTGCACAGTGGAAATACCCATTTTAGACATCACCTTTACGACACCTTCTGTAATGCTTTTTCCATACTTGCTGACAGCCTCTTCATAGCCGATATTCAGCCGGCCTTCGTCAATTTCTTGTTTATAGGTTGCATAAGCTAGGTATGGGTTGATGGCGTCTGCTCCATATCCGATTAATGCCGCGAAATGGTGAACTTCACGCGCTTCACCGGATTCAACGATGATACTGACTTTTGTGCGTTTGCCTTGCCGTATTAAGTGCTGATGCAATGCACTTACTGCAAGAAGCGGCGGTATTGGAGTCAGGTTTTGATTCATCGCTTTATCGGACAAAATCAATAGGCTCACACCTTGGTTAATGGCTTTCTCAGCTTGTGCAAACATATCCTCAAGGCCGCGCTCCAAATCTTCATCGAACAAGACATTGATTTTTTGGCTTTTAAAATCAGGATGGACGATTGTTTTCAGTGCATAAAATTGCTCATTTGATAAAACCGGTGTGTATAGCTTAATACGGCGCGCGTTTCTTTCATTTGGGTGAAGCAGGTCTCCTTCCGCCCCGAGCCAAGTCATCGTGGATGTCACAAGCTGCTCGCGGATTGCATCAATCGGCGGATTCGTCACCTGGGCAAACAGCTGTTTAAAATATTGGAACAATGATTGCGCGCGGTCAGATAAGACGGCAAGCGGCACGTCATTCCCCATGGAGCCTAGCGGGTCTTTGCCTTCCGTAATCACCGGGATTAAATATTTTTGAATATCCTCATACGTATAGCCAAAGGCTTTTTGACGGACTAGAAGGTCTTTAAACTGTTCTTCTTCCCTTGTCTCAGGGTCCGGGTTCACTTGGACAAGCTCTTCCTCAAGCCACTTCTGGTATGGGTATTCATTTGCAATTTCAGATTTTACTTCTTCATCTGAAATAATGCGCCCTTCTTCAAGGTCAATCAAAAGCATTTTTCCAGGCTCCAGACGATCTTTAAACAGCACATTTTCCTGCTCTACCTCAATGACGCCGACTTCAGATGAGAAAATGATATGATCATCCTTTGTGACGTAATAGCGTGCCGGGCGAAGACCATTACGGTCCAAAATGGCGCCGATCTGTCTGCCGTCAGTAAACGAAATGGCAGTCGGCCCGTCCCATGGTTCCATCAGTGAGCTGTGATATTCATAAAATGCTCTTTTTTCTTTAGACATGTGTGTGTTTTCTGTCCATGGCTCAGGAATCAGCATCATCGCTGTGTGTGCCGGTTTTCTTCCTGCCATGACAAAGAATTCAAACGCGTTATCGAGAATAGATGAGTCACTGCCTTCTGCATTCAAGATTGGTAGGATCTTTTCGAGATCGTCCCCAAAACTTTCAGATACAAATTGCTGTTCACGCGCTCTCATCCAGTTGATATTGCCGCGCAGTGTGTTAATTTCTCCGTTGTGGATCAAATATCGGTTTGGATGCGCTCTTTCCCAAGTCGGAAATGTATTGGTGCTGAATCGAGAATGGACAAGTGAAAAAGCTGAAACAAAGGATTCATCCTGCAAATCAATATAAAAAGCGTCAACCTGCTCAGGCGTTAACAGCCCTTTGTAAACAATGGTTTGGCTAGACAAGCTTGCAAAATAGAAATCGAGTTCCTCTTTGACTCCCCAATTTTCAGCCTGTTTGCGAATGACATACAATTTACGTTCGAAGGCAAGATTGTCTTTCACCTCTGAACCTGCCCCGATAAATACTTGCCGGACGAACGGACAGGTGCCTTGTGCCACTGTTCCGATTTTTCCGACATTTACAGGTACAGTTCTCCAGCCAAGAACGGTTTGCCCTTCCTGTTCAATATATTGATTGATTTGTTTTTCAATTTTTTTTCTTTCCTCCGCCTTATTTGAGAAAAAGACCATTCCTACCCCGTAACGTCCTTTTTCCGGCAGCTCCATCTCTCCGCACTCTTTTTTAAAAAAAGCATCAGGGATTTGAACCATTAAGCCTGCACCGTCTCCGGTATCCGGATCGCTGCCTTGACCTCCTCTATGGTCTAGCTGGCAAAGCATCTTAAGCCCTTGTTTGACGATGTCATGTGTCGGATGGCCTTTCAAGTGTGCATATAGGCCGATTCCGCACGCATCATGTTCAAATTCTGGACGGTAGAGACCTTGAGCTTTCGGCATGTGATTGTAAGTCATAATTCCTCTCCCCCGATCAATTTCCGTTAATTACCGGTCATAAAATCTAACAACTCTATGTTCATTGTAGGTTTTCAAAACAATATAAACAATATATAATTTAGATCAAAAGCATCTCAAAATGAGATAGATGGGTGTGAGACTAGAATGGAACTGCGCCAGCTGCGTTATTTTATGGAGGTCGCTGACAGAGAACATGTGTCAGAAGCCGCTGATCATCTGCATGTCGCCCAATCGGCCATCAGCAGACAAATCGCAAATCTCGAAGAGGAACTGAATGTTACTTTATTTGAACGGGAAGGCAGAAATATTAAGCTGACACCAATAGGAAAACAGTTTTTAGATCATGTAAAGACGGCCATGAAAGCAATTGACTACGCGAAGGAGCAAATTGATGAATATCTTGATCCGAATCGCGGAACGGTAAAAATCGGCTTTCCGACAAGTCTTGCCAGTCAGCTCTTGCCGACTGTAGTCTCAGCATTTAAGGAAGAATATCCGAATGTAGCATTTTTGCTGCGCCAAGGCTCTTACAAATTTTTGATAGAAGCCGTGAAAAACAGAGATATTGATATCGCTTTACTAGGACCCGTTCCGACCCATTTCCCAGACATAGCAGGAAATATTTTATTCACAGAGAAAATTTACGCGCTTGTTCCATTAAATCATCCGCTTGCAAAACAAAAAAATGTTCACTTGGTTGATTTGCGAAATGATCAGTTTGTGTTGTTTCCGGAAGGTTTTATACTTAGAAATATGGCGATCGACGCTTGTAAACAGGCTGGCTTTGCCCCTATTGTCTCAACAGAGGGCGAGGATTTAGATGCGATAAAAGGGTTAGTTTCTGCCGGGATGGGTGTGACTCTTCTGCCTGAAAGCACTTTTGCCGAGACCATTCCGCGCTTTACTGTGAAGATTCCGATTGAATTTCCTGAAGTGAAACGAACTGTCGGCATCATTAAGCCGAAAAACAGGGATCTTGCTCCGTCGGCGAAGGATTTTTATGAATTTGTCATTCGCTTTTTCTCCAGACTGGAGCAATATAAATAAATGAAAAAACCCGAGCTTCAACATGAAGCATCGGGTTTTTCTGTGCCCGTATATCTTATTTCTTCTATTAAAGAGGCATAGACAATTCAACATGACAAACAAACGCTTCTTGGTCAATCACTGCTTTGTTTAACATGTCTTTATGCTTCAGAGGGTCTTTCTGCCAGGTTTGAAGCTGGGCTGAAGAAAAGTTTACAATGCCGAGTCCGAGTTCCTCGTCATTTTGATCCAGCAGCCGGACGACTGATCCGCTGCTGAACCTCCCTTTAATTTCATTTACCCCTTCCGGATATAAGCACAATTGTCCGCCCGCGATTTGATCAGTGCATTCATCAGCAAGCACAATTTCGCCTTCCGGGCCGGAATTAAATGCGATCCACTGTTCTTTATGATTTAAGGGAAGTGTTCCTTCCGCTTCAAAATAAGTGCCCTCGGCTAATTCAGTAACCGCATGCCGCAGAATATCCGGAGAATCCGCCTGACCGAGAAACCCTTTAATGCCAGAGGCCATAACGATTTTAAAGGCATCAAGCTTAGATCGCATTCCGCCAGTCCCGACCTCGCTGCCCGCGTCACCCGCGCATGCTTCTATGTCCGGTGTGATGTCACTGACTTTCTTTAATCTTTTTGCTTTAGGATTCCTTCTCGGATTATCATTGTATAAGCCGTCGATATCAGACAAAATGGCAAGCATATCGGCGTCGATTAATCCGGCGACCTTTGCAGCAAGCGTGTCATTATCCCCGAATTTAAGACGATTGACCGTTACGGTGTCATTTTCGTTAATGATCGGGATAATCCCGCGCTCCAGCAGCACATTCATAGTATTACGAACATTGTTATACCGATATTCATCCGAAAAATCACTTCTCGTAATTAGAATTTGAGATGCAATATAACCGTGTGATAAAAACAATTTCGAGTAAGCTTCCATGAGAAGTCCCTGCCCGATTGAAGCTGAGGCTTGCTTTTCGGGCAGACTCTCAGGCCTTTGGATTAATCCGAGCTTGCGGTATCCCGCTGCAACAGCACCGGATGAAACCAAAATTACTTCATATCCGCTATCTTTAAGTTTAACAATTTGATCGACTAATGTTTCTAACTTGCGTCTGCTGATTTCCCCTTGAAGACTCGTCAGTGAACTGCTTCCGATTTTCACAACGACTCTTTTAATCTCTGTATCAGACGTCACTGTATCACTCCTGTTATCCGCTTTTATAGTGTTGCTGTCGCTTTTTCGATATTTTCACTAATTTCAATGGAACGGTCAGTGGCGTTTTTAATTGCCTGAGAAATCGCTTCTCCGCCGCCGCATTTTTTCAAAGCTTCCAGTCCGGCTGCTGTCGTTCCGTTAGGCGAAGTGATATTTTTTCTAAGAACATTCGGCTGTTCTCCTGTTTCCATTAACATTTTGGCGGCGCCTAACAGCGTTTGTGCGCCGATGCTTCGTGATAATTTCTTATCAAGTCCGGCTTCTTCTCCCGCTTTTTCGATGAATTCCATTAAATAATAAAAATAAGCAGGTCCGCTGCCGGCAATGCCGGTGAAAATATCCATTTGGCTTTCCTTAATGATATACACTTCACCCATGCATTTAAGCAATAATGCCGCCAGCTTTTTCGAATCGCCTGACACATAATTGCCGAGCGCCATGGCTGTAGCAGAAGCACCGATCATGCTTGACGTGTTTGGCATCGCTCTGATGACCGGCTGTTGGTTATGCAATGATTGTTCTATAAATGAGGTTGTAATGCCGGCTAGCACCGACAGTATTAATTGACGGGGTTGGATGCGCGTTTTTAAGGATGACAGAGCGCTTTCTGCGTCTTTTGGTTTCATGGCCAAAATAAACACATCAATATCTTCACAAGGCATATTGTCCAGCGTAACGCTTTGTATCCCGTATTTGCGTTGAAGTTCAGTTAAACGCTCTGTATTGCTGCGGTTTGTAACGCAGATGTTTTGTTTCGGAATTTTGTTGGCCCGAACGATACCTGATATCATTCCCTCTGCCATAGATCCAGCTCCAATAAAAGCTACTCTTTTTTGATCAAAGATCGGTAACATCTCCTTTATTGCTCAAATTTTCACACGTTTAAAATGTTACCACGTGAGGATATGATGTCAAGTTTGAAGGTCTTATTGATTCTTATTGTTTCTTTTCGACAAATATGTATAATGGAAAACAGAAACACCCGCTCATATACTGGATTTCGGGTGTTTTGGTTTTTATTAAAAATTATCTGACAGTGCTTTTTCAATCAGGTTTTTGCAGCGGTCAAGTTCGATTTTCAGCTGTTTTTTATATAGTTTCGCTGCTTCATAATCTTTGAACTGATAGAGAACAACCTCCTGCAGCTTGGCCCCTTCTTTTTTGACTTTTATTTGTTTTAAGATCCCGTCATCGAGCAGTTCATGGAGCGACCGGTAAACTTCCGTATGATTCGGTTTAAAGCCGATCTGTTTAAACTCAGATCGCAGCACTTCGAGCAACTTCAGGCCATACAGCCTTTCTTGTTCTGTCATTGTAATCATGTAGAGTTTTAAAAACGCGCGTTGTTTCACTAAAAATCCGGTAGAACTTCTTTTTTCTTCTTTCATGCGTATACACTCCTTCTATTAACTGAAAACACTATGTACTAAATATTCAATTTCCACCTCATTTTTCCTGCTTTTTTCTTAAATCATTATTTCGTATATTTGTATGTGCTGTTTATATGGCTAGAGAGCGAAAAAACAATAATGAACATTTGGTACATAGTTTATTTAGTTCATTTTATCGTATTTTTCGTTCAAGTTCTCGTGTCAGTGCTCTTTTTTAAAAAGAAATTCTATTATGATTTATGAAAAATTTTAAAAAATCTTTTGTTAGATTTACTTTTTCTTCAAAGTGTACCAGTTGAAATAGGACTCACTTTTATGTTTCTGTATAAAAATACTACCAAGTCCTTTTTTGAGAAGTTTCCTTTGAGAGTAGTGTGACACTCTATAGCGCTTAAAACATCAGTGTCCTTCACTTCAAAAAATCTCTCGGCCATTACCCGAGAGATTTTTTGATATATATGATCATTACGTCCTCCTATAACCGTTTTTTCTAAACCAATGAATAGGAGTCATTTGATGCAGCGATAAGTATCATAAGGGCAACTAACCGCCTTCTCCCCTAGATTATAGCAGAATGGGAGACTAGCAATAATGTCACACCAACCTATCGAACTACCCATTATCTTCTATCAAATTTTGTGTCTCTCACAAACGGTTCCAATGGCAGTTGTTCATGAAGCACTAGTTCACCATGATGTCGCTCATCAATACTTTTCACAATAGACCGAATCGTATTCACATTCTCTTCAATATATTGAAGATCAAAGATCGTAACATGGTCTCCCTTTAATTCATATTCCAGGTAATTGTGTGCAGTTGATTGCGCCCATCCTCTTTCGAGCAAATCGTCGCATAACAAATGATGAATGTTGGCGTTGACGGCACCCGAGTTAATCAGCCGATTATGATACGCAAGATAGCATCTAATTTTATCCTTAATCGAAGGAATGGTTAATATTTCCCTGTAATAAAACGGTATAACATCCAGATTGAGATAGACAATCTCTTCGATTTCCTTTTCAGATAAATGAGTCACCGAAGTGGTTATTTGAGAATCCAACATAATAACATCGGATACGGCATGTCCTCGCTGCTCCATGGTTTTGGCAACCTCAAAAGCCAAATTCGATCCTGAAGAATAACCAAGCAAAACAAAAGGCCCTTGTTCTTGAATGCCTATTATGCTTTCTACATACCGGTCGATTATCGCTTTCTCATGAGACGGCTCTTCTATAAAATCAGCAGCATAGACGACACAGTCGCCATCAAGTCTGTTAGCCATTTCATTATAAACCAACCCATACCCAATTAAAGGAGGGAAACAGAATACAGGGATTGAACCATTCTGATTCAACTTGACGAATACGCTATCCTTCTTAGACTCTAAGGCCGCGGCTTGAATGGCGAGTGCCATTGTTTCGATGGTAGGAGAGTCGTAAACGACGTGATAATGCATTTTGATTCCCATGACCGCGTTAATTTGATGAATTAATTGCAATACTTTGAGCGAATGGCCTCCAACGTCAAAGAAGTTATCTTTAATCCCCAGGTCAGAATGAGCCAAAACTCCCTTCCATATCTCGGCCAGCTGCTTTTCAATCAACGTTCCGGGCGCCACGTATTCGATTCCGGTCGGCATATTTCCAGGAGCAGGCAAAGCTTTCCGATCAATTTTACCATTAGCTGTTAATGGCATTTCCTCTACCCGTACAAAATAGGCTGGAATCATATACGCAGGAAGTTTGTGAAGCAATTGCTGCTTGAGCTGCAGCGTTTTTAATGATTTGTCTCCTACCAAGTAAGCACACAACTGCTTTGAGCCCTCTTCTTCGACCGCGAATACGACCGCTTCTTTGACGGATTCAACTTGCAATAAAGCCGCTTCGACCTCGCCAATTTCAATGCGGTAGCCTCGAATTTTCACCTGATGATCGATTCGTCCCAAATACTCCATATATCCATCCGGCAACCATCGGGCGACATCTCCCGTTTTGTACAATTTCTCGCCTGCGGTAAACGGATGTTCGACAAATTTCTCAGCCGTTAAATCGGGGCGGTTCAAATATCCTCTGGCTATGCCGGCCCCGCTAATGTATATTTCTCCGGGGACGCCGATCGGCACCGGCTTCATATCCACATCCAGCACATAAATGTTCATATTGGCCGCGGCCGTACCGATTGGCACCGATTCTCGTCTGTCTTTCTGCGGATCAAAGGAATAAATCATACATCCGACGACCGTTTCCGTTGGCCCGTATTCGTTAAAGATTTCAATTTGATCTTGAAATTGCTCGCTGATGCTCCGGGCCAGCCGCGCGCTTAAATTGTCGCCGCCAACAATCAGTTTCCGGATCGTGCACTCATGGGGAATGTTCATTTCATTTAATAACTGCAAATGAGCCGGGGTCAGCTTGATAATATCCACCCTGGAATCCTGTACAATAGATGAAAGCAAGGCAGCCCTGTCTTCTCCTCCGAAGACAATGATGGCATTGCCGCTGATGAGCGGCGTAAAAATAGACGTTACCGTTAAGTCGAAAGCGATGGACGAATATAGTGGAAAGTTGGTTTTCTCCCCCTTCACATATACCCTGTCAGCCCACCAAATATAATTGGTTAAGCCTCGATGCTCGATTAATACGCCCTTGGGCTTGCCTGTGGAACCTGATGTATAGATCACATACGCTAAATCCTTCGCATCGCTGATCCGCTCAAGATTAGAGTGCTCTTCGTGATAAGAGCTTTCCTCATCCAATAGAACGATCGTTCCTGCATGTGCCAATCGCTGCCGAAGATGGCTCTGTGTCAAGACGATCTCCGCTTTGGAGTCGTCTAATATATACTGTATGCGGTGCTCCGGATAATCCGGATCAATAGGCACATAGGCGCCGCCGGCTTTTAATACGGCCAGTATTCCCACAACCAACTCGGTGTTGTGTTCGCTGACGATGGCTGTGAGCCGGTCTGCTTGCACGCCATTGGCCCTTAACGTTCGAGCCAATTGATTGGCCCGTTCATTGAGCTGCCGATACGTTAGTTTCTCATCCTCAAAAACAATCGCCACCTGCTCCGGCGTTCGCTCTGTTTGTTCCTCAAACAATTGATGAATTGTCTTTTCCTTTGGATACTCGGCCGCCGTATCGTTAAACTTGTCTACAAGGAGCGATCGTTCATCCGCTGTTATTATATCCAGTTCTTGGACGGGAGTCGCCGTATCGTCCGCCATTTGCTTGATGATTTGCATAAAATGCGCCTGCATCCGCTCTACACTAGCTTGGTCATAAACATTGGCATTGTACACAAAACGAATTTCAATTTCCCCAGCCGGCATGACAATGAAAGTAAAATCATAATGGGTATGTTCTTCCATATGAAAATTGATAATATCTAATGTGGTGTCACCCTGCTTCATATGTTCCATTTGTTTCTCGACCGGGTAATTCTCAAATACCATAATATGATTGATCAACTGCTGCTTTTGTTCGGTTTGAGCCTGAATTTCATACAAGGGATAAGTATCGTATGATTGAGAAGCCAGCGCCAGCTCCTGATTCAATTTCAATACTTGTGAAACCGTCATCTCAGATGGACCATGAATTCGTACGGGAATGGTATTGATAAATAAACCGACCATAGATTCAATACCCGAAATTTCTGCCGGCCGACCGGATACGACCGTGCCGAAAACGACATCCTGACTGCCGTTATAACTTTGCAGCAATAAGCCCCATGCGGTTTGTATCCATGTGTTGACGGTGACTTGATGGCGGCTGGCGGTTCGTTTGATCTCCTCTGTGAGTTGCTTTCCTAAACAAAACACATGCTCTTCTTTTTCGTATCCTTTGGCCTGATTGGAAGGTTGTTCTTTCAACAAAACGGTTTGCCCTTCATAGCCGTCCAAATAATCCCGCCAATAGGCTGCAGCTTGCTCGCGATCTTGTTCATCCAGCCATTCGATATATCGGCTGTACGGAGTAACGGCCCCCCGCTTCGGTTGCCTCTGCTCAAGAATCGCATAATAGGTCTCAAACACTTCTTTCGTAATAAGCGGCAAACACCAGCCATCCATTAAAATATGATGAAAGCTCCATATCAATCGCGCTTGATCTACCTCTGTTCGCAGGATCGATACGCGCATTAAAGCATCTCGGGTGAGATCGAATCCTCGCGCCTTATCTTTTCTCGCAAAAGCGGCAATGAACTCGCTGCGTTGATGAACGTTCATGCTGCGAATATCTTCAACGACCGTTTCAATCGGCTTTTGCCGGAATACGATCTGCAAAGGCTGATCTTTCCATTCGGTATAAAAATGAGTTCGAAGAATGTCATATCTTTCGGCCAGCTGCGCCAAACTCATCGTAAAGGCCTCGATATCCAAGAGGCCTTTCAGATCAAAAGCGGCTTGTTCAAAGTAAGCTCCGGAAGCCGAATCGATCAAGCTATGGAACAGCATCCCCTTCTGCATAGGGGTTAATGGGTATATATTTTCAATGTCGCCAAGATGCTGCGTTTGCTGCACAAATTGATCTAATTCGTCGATTGTTATTTCTTTTAACGAAATATCGCTGGGTGTCAGCTGAATTTGATCTTGAGCTGCACAATGTTCAATGACTTGTTGCAAACTGCTTTTTAAGAGATCGGCACATGTTTCCATTGTTTTTCTTTGATATTGTTTACCGCAATAACTGATTGCCAGTGACAATTGGCCGTTTGAAATCATGCCGTTAATATCAAGCGCATAGGTTATGGGACGCTTGTCGCTGGCGATTTCCCCGCCAGAGTAAGGAGATACCTCGATCTTCCCATTTCGGAAATCTTGATCGAATTGACCCAAATAATTGAAACTAATTTCCGGAAGTCCGATAAATTCGGACGCCATCGGGTGATCTGACAAATACTTGATCAGGCCATAACCTATTCCTTTTTGGGGGATCTTACGCAAATTTTCTTTCACTGTTCTAATCCGTTGCGAGATATCCTGGTCTGCCTTGATTTGGAGCGAAACCGGATATTGGCTTGTGAACCAGCCCACTGTACGTGAAATATCGAGATCTGGAATAATAGACTCTCTGCCGTGTCCTTCAAGATGAATGAGAATGTCTTCATGTCCAGTCCAACGATGAATAGCGATTCCTAGTCCGGTCAGCAATAAATCGTTCATTTCGGTCGAATAAGCCCTGTGAGCGTTTTTTAATAAACGTTCGGTTTCCTCTGCCGTCCATTGGACGATGATCGTTTCCTGGTCTTTGGCCTGGCCGATTTCCTGTTCGTTATCCTTCGGCAATACATTTGCTCGAATATGTTCATGCCCGAACCAGTATTGATTTTTCATTTCAAATTCCGGACTACTTGCATAACGTTTCAACTGTTCGGCCCATAACAGGTAGGAGTCCGTTTTCTTCGGAAGCCGGATCGCTTCCCCGTTTTGAAGCTGCTCATAAGCAGCCGCTATATCCTCGATTAAAATTCTCCATGAAACGCCATCGATGACCAAATGATGGATTGCAATCAGCAAATGATCCCCTTCTTTACACTGAAACAATCCCAATTTCATGAGCGGGCCTTCGGCTAGATGAATGGATTGCTGAATCTCATTGGATACCGTTTCTATCGCTTGGGCCACATTGTTTTCTTCGAGTAATGAGATCACTTCAAGGCTGAATAGATCTCCTTCATCGATTCCCCGATTTCGGGCTTCGTATCCATATTCCGTTGAATCATAGACCATGCGCAAAGCATCGTGATGCTCCACAATCTTCTCCATGACTTCCCGAAGCTTTGATTCATTCAATCCCTCTTTCCAATAAAGCATAACCGATTGATTATAATGGTGTAAGTCGGGGTATTTCTGGGCAAAAAACCAATGTTGAATCGGGGTCAGCAGCGCCTGGCCTTTGATTTCTCCTTGTTCTGCGATTCGGGTTACCGACTCTATGTAGGGAACAAGCTCGGAGATCGTTTGGTACTTAAACAAGTGTTTGATTTCAAGCTTATAACCGGCTTGGTATAAGCTTGAGGTCACTTGAATCGACTTAATAGAATCCCCCCCTAATTCGAAGAAATGATCCGAGACTCCGACCCGTTCTACGCCTAATACCGACTCCCATACTCCGACTAGTATTTTTTCCAGTTCTGTGCGTGGAGCTGCATAGTTCATACCTGTGAGATTCCCTCTTGGAGAAGGCAGCGCCTGACGATCTATTTTTCCATTGGAAGTAAGCGGCATCGCTTTCAACTGAACGAAATAAGCAGGTATCATATAGGAAGGAAGCTGCCGGGATAGTTGTTCCCGAAGCTCGCCTGCTGTCAAAGCATGGTGTGCGGTATAATAGGCGCACAAGGATGTTTCTCCGTTGATTTCTTGTGCAATAACGATGGCTTCTTGAATCGACGGTATATGGAAAAAGGCGGCTTCGGCTTCGCCAATTTCAATGCGATAACCGCGGATTTTCACCTGGTGGTCGATTCTTCCGAGATATTCGACGTACCCATTCGGCAGCCATCTGGCCAAATCCCCCGTCCTGTACATTTTCGTTCCGGGCACGAAGGGATGCTGGACGAACTTCTCAGCCGTTAATTCCGGGCGGTTCAAATATCCTCTGGCTACACCAGCACCGCCAATATACATTTCTCCGGGAACGCCGATCGGCACCGGCTTCATATCTGCATTCAGCACATAAATGTTCATATTGGCCGCGGCCGTACCGATTGGCACCGATTCTCGTCTGTCTTTCTGCGGATCGAAGGAATAAATCATACATCCGACGACCGTTTCCGTTGGCCCGTATTCGTTAAAGATTTCAATTTGATCTTGAAATTGCTCGCTGATGTTCCTGGCCAGCCGCGCGCTTAAATTGTCGCCGCCAACAATCAGTTTCCGGATCGTGCACTCATGGGGAATGTTCATTTCTTTCAATAACTTCAAATGAGCCGGGGTCAGCTTGATAATATCCACCCTGGTATCCTGTACAATGGATGAAAGCAAAGTCGCCCTCTCTTCTCCTCCGAAGACAATGATGGCATTGCCGCTGATGAGCGGCGTAAAAATAGACGTTACCGTTAAGTCGAAAGCGATGGACGAATATAGTGGAAAGTTGGTTTTCTCCCCCTTCACATATACCCTGTCAGCCCACCAAATATAATTGGTTAAGCCTTGATGCTCGATTAATACGCCTTTGGGCTTGCCTGTGGAACCTGATGTATAGATCACATACGCTAAATCCTTCACATCGCTGATCCGCTCAAGATTAGAGTGCTCTTCGTGATAAGAGCTTTCCTCATCCAATAGAACGATCGTGCCTGCATGTGCCAATCGCTGCCGAAGATAGCTCTGTGTCAAGACGATCTCCGCTTTGGAGTCGTCTAATATATACTGTATGCGGTGCTCCGGATAATCCGGATCAATGGGTACGTAGGCGCCGCCGGCTTTTAATACGGCCAGTATCCCCACTACCAACTCGATGTTGTGTTCGCTGACGATGGCTGTGAGGCGGTCTGCTTGCACGCCATTGGCCCTTAACGTTCGAGCCAATTGATTAGCCCGTTCATTTAGCTGCCGATACGTTAGTTTCTCATCCTCAAAAACAATCGCCACCTGCTCCGGCGTTCGCTCCGCTTGTTCCTCAAATAATTGATTCATCGTCTTATCTCTCGGATATTCGGCCGCCGTATGATTATAGTCCACGAGGAATTTATTTGTTTCCGCGTCGGATAAAATATCAAGCTGGCGGATGGCGAGGTCGGGTTGAAATAATATGATCGAAAAAATACGATTTAAATGTTCGAGCACTTGCATCATATACTGACGATCATAAGCTTGTTCATTATAAGTTAACTTTAATTGAATAGAATCATTCCCCATGTCAAATTGAAATAAAGTATCCGAAGCAACAGTTTCTTTGAAGCGAGTGGGATGAAATTGATCTAATGATACGATCGTATGAATCATTGGCAAATGATTTGAATTGTAGTTCAGACTCAATGGACCAACCATTTTATCAAAGGGAACGTGCTGATTTAAGATCGCTTCGCCCAACGTATGTTTGAATTCATTAAATATAGATTTAAACGTACAGCCCGCATTTATGTTTTGTTTGATTAACATAATTTGATCCAAACGAAGGTCTTCATCGGTTTCGTCTTCAAAGGTTGGAACACCTACAATAATGCCCTCTTCTCCTGTATATTTGTACAAAAGACACTCGATTCCAACCAAGAGAACCATATAAACGGCCATTGGCGATTTATTCGTCATAGTCATGATGCGCAGGGATACATCGGATCTCAATGAACTGTAAATACAGTTAGGGGCACTCGACTCATCGTGCTCTATTGTTGAGTCCGACATTTGAAACGAAGGGACTGCACTGGGACGATCTTCCGCATTGAACATGCTGCTCCAGAACAACTCCTGTTGTTTAAATTCTGACATTAATATCCCTCCAGTAAGTTTTAATTCCTGTTTCGAAGGCGGCTGGTAGCTGTCCCCACATGAATCATGCCGGGGACAGCCGTTACCGACCGTTTTTTAGAAATCCAATTCGATTGCGCTTGCGAAGTGTTCACTTTTGTTTACTTTCTCGCTTAATTGGATTTCTTTTATAGGAATCGATGGGTTTTGTATAATCGCCGACAGGATCATGACGTAATCCTTGGCCAACGTAGCGATGGTTTTCTTTTTAAATAGCTTCGTACAGTAATCAAAGCTGCCTTGAATCTCTTGCGGGTTCATCACGAAGGTCAACTGCAAATCAAATTTGGCCGCCGTATGCGTTTGTTCATAAGGCCTGACGGCGAGAGAATCCACTTCAATATCCGTGTGTTCCGTATTTTGCACAACGAACATCGTATCGAATAACGGATTACGGCTTAAATCTCGTTTCACTCCCAGCTTCTCAACTAATTCTTCAAAAGGATACTCTTGATTTTCATAAGCTTTCAGCATTATTTCTTTGGTTTCCGTTACATAATTCATAAAGGTCTTTTCTCCAACCGGAGCTGTACGAATGGCTAATGTATTCACAAACATTCCGATGATATGTTGTAAATCTTCATGCACTCTTCCAGCAATGGGCGTACCGACGACGATATCTTCTTGACCGCTATATTTGGCCAGCAGTATGTTATAGGCTGCCAACAAGATCATATAAGTGGTTGATCCGGTCAATTCTTCGATCTGTTTTACACCTTGGACCACAGGCCCATCTAGGACAAAATTGTATCGGTTCCCATCAAAGCTTCGAACTCGCGGTCTGGCAAAATCTTTCGGCAACTCAAATGGCGGAAGCTCCTCATGAAATACATCCAACCAATAGTCCTCCTGCCTTTTGATGCGTTCCCTCTGCCCTGCCTGTTGCTGCCATGCAGTGAAGTCTTTGTATTGAATCCGGAGCGGAGCTAATTCTTTGCCGTCATATAGTTCAATCAGTTCTTCGACAAAAATATTCATGGAAGCGCCGTCCGTAACGATATGGTGCATGTCAAACATGAAAATATGCTTGTCCTGTTCCAATTCAATGAGTCCAGCTCGAAGCAATGGGGCCTGGCTAAGATCGAACGTTCGTACGAAGGTACGGAACAGCTCCTCGACCTCCTCAGCCGTTGCCTTGTACCTCTCTATAGAGAACTCCACCTGTGGCTTGATCACCTGCATCGGTTCTCCGCGGATCATTTCAAATCCGGTGCGCAGCGATTCATGGCGCTGAATCAGTCTATGGAACGCGGTTTGTAAACGATCCATGTCGATCCTTCCCTCCAACGTCAAAATTCCCGGCATGTTGTAACTTAGTTCTCCGCCTTCAATTTGCGTAGACAGGTAAACCATCTTTTGTACGGAAGATACAGGATAAACATCTTTGACCTCTGCAGCAGGGATATCATCCGGTCCGCACGTTTCCGCGCCTGCAATGACCTTCGCCATTTCTTCAATCGTCGGGCATTGAAACACTTCTCTCAACGAAATGCTTTTGTGGAATTGTTTATGGATTTTGGCAACGAGCGCCATCCCCCGTAACGAATGCCCGCCGATATCGAAAAAGTTATCTTTCACGCCTACTTGTTCTAACTTCAATACTTCTTTCCAGACGTAAACTAACTGCTCTTCCATTCTCGTCCTTGGAGCAACGTAATCAATCCCGGTTTGCAAGCCTGCTTCGGGCAGCGGCAATGCTTCGCGATTCACTTTTCCATTGGAGGTTAACGGAATTTGCTCCAGTTGCATCAAGTATGAAGGAACCATGTAGCCTGGTATTTGATCGGAGAGCTTTTCTTTAAGCTGACTGCTCGGCAGTGATTGCTCCGCTGCAAAATAGGCATACAAATCGCTTTGCCCCTCTGCATTTTCTCTGGCCAGGACAACCGCTTCCTGTACATACTCGATGTTGAGAAGAGCGGCTTCAACCTCGCCAAGTTCGATCCGGTATCCGCGAATTTTGACTTGATGGTCCATTCTTCCGGCATATTCAATGTTTCCATCGGGCAGGTAACGGGCAAGATCGCCTGTTTTATACATCCGTTGATTCGTATCATAGGGATGCGGAACAAATTTTTCGAGCGTCAAAGATTCCCGGTTATGATAACCTCTGGCTAAGCTGACCCCGGAAATACAAAGTTCACCGACGATACCGACAGGCTGAAGCGTCCCGGCTTCATTCAGAATTAAAATTTCCGTATTCGAAATCGGTTTTCCGATAGGCTGAAGCTCCTGATGAATTTCCGGATCAACGGTATACATGGTCACGACATGCGTTTCCGATGGACCGTAATGATTATGCAGCGTGACATGATGACGCGCCAGCATTTCTCGCAGCATACTCGACACGATGAGCTGTTCTCCCGCGGCGATCATATGATCCACGCATTCGGCAAACGGTTCGAAAAATTGTTTCTCCGATGCAAGGAACTTAAGGAACGCGGTAGGAAGAAATGCCGTTTGTATCCTGTATGTCTTGACAAATTCGTTGAGATGACGAATTTCGCGTTTTGCCTCATTGTCAATGATATAAAGTGTCCCGCCGCTTAAGATCGTGGAGAAAATCTCTTGATAGCAGACATCGAAGCTCATCGCGGCAAATTGCAGCACCCTGTCAAAACGCAGCTGCGTATGTTCCCGCTCATAAGCGAGCAGATTCAACATGGTTTTATGCTCTAATTGAACCCCTTTAGGCTTTCCTGTTGTTCCTGATGTGTAAATGACGTACAATAAATGATTTTCCGCATAAGAAAGGCTAAGATTGCTTTCCTCGCCCTGATATACCAACTGATCGTCAAGCAGAACCACAACACCTTCAAAAGAAGGCGGAACGTTTTGATCGGCACAAGTCAATAGCACACTGGCACCGCTGTCTTTCATTAAAAAAGCACGTCGTTCATCAGGAAGCTCCGGATCTATTGGAAGAAACGCCCCACCGGCCTTTAATATCGCTAAAATCCCGATAATCATATTTGCCGAGCGTTCCGTGAGAATGGCAACCACCTGATCGGCGCCTACCCCCTGGTTCCGAAGCACGCGCGCAAGTTGGTTGGAGCGTTCATTCAACTGACGATAGGTCCAGGTTTGATTTTCAAACAAAACGGCGACATGGTCAGGAGTGCGCTCAGCCTGCTGCTCGAATTGTTGATGAATCGTTAATGGGATATGTTCATCGTTTACTGCAGTATCGTTAAACAGTTCCCAAATTTCACTTTTCTCTTGCAGCGACATCATATCTAAAGAAGCCAGCTTGGCCTCAGGATGTTCGATGATCGCATCGATCAGCTGCACAAAATGCCGTATCATGCGTTCGATCGTTTCCGGCTTGAACAGTGTCGTCAGGTATTCCATTGTGAAATGAATGCGCGTTTCTACTTCCACAGCTGTTAAGGTTAAGTCGAATTTAGCCATCGTATGTTCGTTGGGATATGGATTGAATGTCAAGCCATCCATCACTAATTGTTCTTGCTCCGTGTTCTGCAGCACAAACATGGTGTCGAACAACGGATTGCGGCTTAAATCTCTGGTGATGTTCAATTGATCGACCAGCGCTTCAAACGGATAATCTTGATGCTCATAAGCTTTTAATGCATTCTCCTTCACTTCGGCAAGATACTGAGAGAACGTCTTCTCTTTGGCAGGGAAATTACGCATTGCCAGGGTGTTGACGAACATACCGATGATCGAATCCAAATCCGCATGCGGTCTCCCCGCTATGGGGCTGCCCACAATAATGTCTTCCTGGCCGCTGTATTTAGACAGCAATAAGGTATAGGACGCAAGAAGCACCATATATAAAGTAGATTCGTTTTTAAATGCCAGTTGCTTTAAGCCCGCGCTTCTTTGCTCATTAATCGTAAAGTGCAGCGTAGCTCCCGTAAAATCCCTTCCGGAAGGCCGCATATAATCGGTTGGCAGATGAAGGATGGGGATATCGCCGCTGTACAGCTCCAGCCAATAGGCTTCTTGCTTTTGTACTTGCTTTAATCGCGCTTCCCCGGTTTGCCACACTGCATAGTCTTTGTACTGAATCCGCAGGGGTGGTAATGCCTCACCTTCATACATTCGGACAAATTCTTTGATCAGTACGCTCATGGATGTTCCGTCCGAGATAATATGATGCATATCAAACAGCAGGATTCCGTGATTAGGTTGAAGCTCAATCAGCCCGACACGAAGCAGCGGAGGCTCCTCCAGTTGAAATGTACGAACAAATTGACGGATACAAAGGTCCGCTTCATCTCCCCTGGCCTGATACGATTCTACTGCAAATTCAACGTGATCCAAGACATACTGAACAGGTTCTCCGTCCACCATTTTAAAGCCGGTGCGTAAAGATTCATGGCGCTGAATCAGTTGAGCAAAGGACTCCTGTAACTTGTCCCGATCCAGCTCCCCTTCGACAGCCATCATGCCCAGCATGTTGTAACTGAGCTCTCCGCCTTCCAAATGGTTGAGAATGTACAATCTTTTTTGTGCAGAGGATACCGGATAATAGGGCCTTTTTTCGATTGCAGGAATACAAGCATATCCGGTTTGCTCCATCATCGTAATCGCCTGCGCAAGCTGTTCAATGGTTGGGAACTGGAACACGTTTCGCAAAGGGATTTGAACATGCAATTGCTTTTGAATCTTTGCAATTAGCGTCGTCGCACGCAGGGAGTGTCCCCCGATATCAAAAAAGTTATCTCGAATCCCCACCTGCTCTAACCCGAGAACATCCTGCCAAATTTTCGATAGCTGTAGTTCTGTCGAAGTTCGCGGCGACACGTATTCCGCGGCACCATATCGCTTTCCGTCCGGCGCCGGTAATAATTGACGATTCAACTTTCCGTTCGGCGTTAACGGCATCTGATCCAGTTGTACAAAATAAGCCGGTATCATATATCCTGGTAAATGTCGGGCGAGAACATCCCGAAGTTCGCTAGACGGGAATGGCTCGTCCGCCAAATAGTACCCGCATAAATATTGCTCGCCCTCTGCATCTTCAAAGGCAGAAACGACGGCTTGTTGAATCTCCGGAACGTTCAACATCAGCGATTCGATTTCACCGAGTTCAATCCTAAAACCATGAATTTTCACCTGATGATCGATTCGCCCAATAAATTCTATATTTCCATCCGGCAGAAGGCGAGCCAGATCGCCGGTTCTATACATTTGGCTCGATGGGACAAACGGATCGTCAACGAATTTTTCATTCGTCAATTCCGGCAAGTTCAAGTATCCGCGCCCTACGCCGTCCCCTGCAATGTATAACTCGCCCTGGACGCCCACTGGCTGTAATCGCTGCTGCGAATCGAGAATGTACATGCGATTGCTGCCTAGGGGCTTCCCTATTGGGACGTGAATTTGACTGCGAGTCCAAGCATCGGCAGAAACTTCAATGTTGAACAGGGACGCATCCACGCAAGTTTCGGTAGGGCCATATACATTGGTAATGGCAGGTACTGCGCCCTGAGCGGCAAATAACTGCATGAACTTGGTTACCGTCGTTTTGGGAAGCGCCTCTCCTCCGATTAAGAGATGACGAAGCGGTGCTCCTTGCCTATCATCTGCAGCTACCAGCAGCTTCAAGTGGGCAGGCGTTCCGTCGGTTATGTCAATACGATGCTCTCGATAGTAATGCCATAAGGCTGCACCATCAGACACCGTCTCTTTGGGAACGATAAACAAGGTATGTCCTAACAACAAGGAAGCGTACAATTGCTGGACCGAAGCATCGAAATAATATGGAGCGAGCATGGCCACATGCAAAACCGCATCATAGGCGGAGTAAACCTGAAGACGCAGCCCTTCGATGAGGTGAATCACCTGGCGATGTTCAATCAGCGTGCCTTTTGGCCTTCCCGTCGTGCCAGAAGTATAAATGGCATAGGCCAGTTGATTGGACTGACATGGCAGCGCCAGGTTGACATCTGTTTCCTGACAGGCATGTTCCTCTTGCATATCGATACATGTTCCGGAAAAGACGACGTTGTCTGGAATTTTCCCGCGCATAAGTAATACGTTAATGCCCGAATCCCTTACGATATAATGGATGCGTTCCAAAGGAGAATACGGATCTATTGGCAAATACGCTCCGCCCGCTTTTAAAACTGCTAAGATCCCTGTAATCATCTCCAAGGAACGATCAACCATAATGCCGACAAGTTGACCCGCTCGCACTCCTTCATCTTGCAAGGTTCGCGCAAGATGATTGGCTCGCTGGTTCAGTTCCCCATACGTTAACTGTTCTCCCTCGAATACAACCGCTGCACGGTCCGGCGTACGGCGCGCTTGTTCCTCGAACCGCTGATGAATCGTTTGTTCACGAGAGTAATGCATTTCGCTAGACTGAAAACGGTTGAGCAGGTGTTCTTTTTCTTGCCGGGTCAAAAGTTCCAATTCTTCTATTTTGATGTGCGGATGCTGCAATACTTGATGCATGAGCTGTTCAAAATGTCCACGAACCCGCTCCACTTCTGATTGTTCATATTCGTTTTGGTTAAAACCAAAATGAACGGCGAGTTGTTCGCCAGGGATGACAGCCACATTAAAATCGTAATGGGAATGCTCTTCCATATGAAAATTCTCGATGTTTAATTCCGCAGCATCATGGCCTGCTTGCTCGACTTGTTGTCCTATCGGATAGTTTTCAAAGATCATAATATGATCAATTAAGTCTTGCTTCTGTTCCGTTTGTGCCTGAATTTCGTACAAAGGATAGGAATCGTACGATTGGGAAGCCAATGCCTTTTGTTGAACCATTTGCATTGCTTCGACGAAAGAGCTACCCTCATCGCAACGGATTCGAACCGGAATGGTATTGATGAACAGACCAATCATCTGTTCCACACCGGGGATATCCGCCGGCCTTCCCGACACGACACTGCCAAAGACAACGTCGCCGGTCCCGCTATATTTCTGTAATAAAATTCCCCACAACGTTTGGATCAACGTATTTAACGTGACTTGATGCTGATTTGCGATCTGCTGTAATTGTTTTGTCTGTTCTTGATCTAATTGGCAGATCACATTGGCATAAGCATATGCTTTTCGTTCATGCTGCGGTCTCCTATGAAGAATCCGGGTTTCACCTTTATAGCCTTCAAGATACTCGCTCCAGTACTGTTTGGCCGCCTTATGATCTTGACGATCAAGCCATTCCATATAGTCGCTGTAAGGAGCTGTATAAACGGATTCTATTTCACTGCCCTCTTGCAGAGCGATATAATGTTCAAATACTTCCTTCGTTATAAGAGGCAGGCACCAGCCATCCATGACAATATGATGGAAGCTCCAAATGATATGATATTTGTAATCTTCCATACGGAAAATCGCCATGCGCATCAGCCGATCTTGAGCCAGGTCAAATCCGTTCGCTTTATCCTCCCGTTGATAGGATCGGATTTCATTCTCACGCCGGTTCTTATACATGTCACGCAAATCTGCAAAATGAACTTTCGGTCTTTGCGTCTTATAGACAATTTGTAAGGGGACATCGTTCCAGCCGCTATAAAAACGGGTTCTGAGCACGGCATATTTTTCAAATAAACGCTCCAAGCTTTCTGCAAACCTATCAATCTCTAACTCTCCCTGCAAATCAAACGATGCTTGTTCGAAATAAGAACTTGAGTCCTCATCCAACATGCTGTGAAACAGCATTCCCTTCTGCATCGGAGTGAGCGGATACACATTTTCGATCTCACCTGCATGAGGCAGTTGAATAAGGAGCTGGTCCAATTCGTCAACGGTCATGCCTTTTAACAAAATATCGCTTGGCGTCAGTTCCGATTGTTCTTTATGAACACAATGCTCAATGATTGTCCGAAGGCCGCTTTGAATAAATGCCGATAACCGCTTGATGGTTTCTCTTACGTACTGTTTGTTGCTATAGCTAATCGTCAGCATCAACCGACCCTTGGAAATCATCCCGTTTATATTCAATACATACGGTCTGACTTGATTGCCGCTCGAGTCTGAACCGCAGGAGTAAGGAGATAATTGAATCGCATGATGCTGCAAATCTTGATCAAACTGCCCTAGGTAATTAAAACTAATCTCCGGACTCATTTTCACTGGCATTGAACTGCTTAAATACCTTGCTATTCCATATCCGATCCCTTTATGCGGAATTTGGCGCAGCCCTTCTTTGGTCGTCTTGATATAATAAGATATTTCTTTGCCTTGCTGCGTGTGAAGCACAACCGGGTACAGACTTGTAAACCACCCCACCGTGCGAGAGATATCCATATCAGGGATAATCTGTTCTCTTCCGTGTCCCTCTAAATGAACCGCAATCTGTTCAAGTCCTGACCAATGGGATATGGAAAGCCCCAGTGAGGTTAACAGCAGGTCGTTTATTTCAGTGTTATAAGCGCGATTCGCTTGTTTTAATAACAGCTCCGTTTCTTCTTTGGTCCATTCCACGGTTACCGTTTCACTGCTTTTTGAGAACGTACGCGTTTCATGAAAATCTTTAGGCAACGGTTTCACGTCGGTTTGTTCGATCTGTGTCCAATATTCCTGTTCTTGCTTGATGGCCGCACTTTGCGCATACTCCGACAGCTTATCCGCCCATAGCCGGAAAGAGTCTGTTTTTTCCGGCAATTGAATCACTTGCCCATTCTCGGCTTGCCTGTAACCACTAACGATATCCTCCAGTAAAATGCGCCATGAAACCCCGTCTACAATTAAATGATGGATGACAATGAGCAAATGATCCCCATCTGTACATTGAAACAATCCGGCTTTCATTAACGGTCCAGCACTTAAACGCATACTGCCCTGTATCTCGTTAGCCTTGGCTTCAATTGCCGGGCCAGGGTCGGCTTCTGCTTTCAGATTCATGACTTCAAGATGGTACAGCTCGCTTTGGGCGATTTCTGCATTCCAAGCCTCGTATCCGTTATCCGCTGTCCGGAACATCATGCGAAGCGCATCGTGATGCTCTCCAAGCTTTTGCAGTGTTTTGCGAAGCGGTGATTTCTGAAAGCCTTGCGGTGCATACAGCATGACAGCTTGATTATAATAATGTGGATCTATCGTTGTTTGGTCAAAGAACCAATGCTGAATAGGAGTCAGGCTGACCTTTCCTTTGACTTCACCTTGATCGGGTATACGCAGATTCTGTTCGATATGCGGACTCAATTCGGCAATGGTCGCATATTGAAACAAGTGTTTGATTTCCATTTTGTATCCTTGCTGATTTAATCTGGAAGACACTTGAATCGATTTGATGGAATCTCCGCCAAGATCAAAGAAATTATCAAGAATACCTACGTTTTCAGCGTCTAATACCGATTTCCAAGCAGAAATTAATATTTGTTCCACTTTTGTTCGGGGAGCCTTATACTCTGCTCTATTCTGCAGCCGTAAATCCGGGGCCGGCAGCGCTTTCCGGTTTATTTTCCCATTAGAAGTTAAAGGCATTTTCTCCAGCTCGATAAAATAGGCCGGAACCATATAGCCAGGCAGGGCATGAGACAATTGTTCCCGGAGGCGGGATACCGTTGATGTCTGGCCGCTTACGTAATAGGCACACAATTGCTTAAATCCATGTGCATCTTCTCTGGCTATGACGACCGCTTCCTTGATCGCTTCTG
Organism: Bacillus sp. HU-1818; assembly: GCF_022695965.1. NCBI lineage: Bacteria > Bacillati > Bacillota > Bacilli > Caryophanales > Bacillaceae > Bacillus > Bacillus sp. HU-1818. The sequence goes on along the minus strand of NZ_JAAPBE010000006.1, from coordinate 156,382 downwards.
CTTGATGCAGCGCCGCCTCGATCTCGCCTAATTCGATGCGATAACCTCTGATTTTGACTTGTTCATCCATTCTGCCTGCATATTCGATGTTCCCGTCAGGCAGCCACTTTGCCAAATCACCGGTCTTATACATTTTGGTTCCGGGTACAAACGGGTCATCGACAAATTTCTCTGCCGTCAATTCCGGACGGTTCAAATATCCTCTTGCTACACCGGCGCCGCTAATATATATTTCTCCTAGGACACCGATCGGCACCGGTTTCAAGTACTCATCCAGCACATAAATGCCCATGTTTGCTGCTGCTGTACCAATTGGTACCGATTCTCGTCTGTCTCTTACGGAGTCGTAACGGTATATCATGCATCCGACAACTGTTTCCGTCGGCCCGTATTCATTGCATATTTCAATACGGCCTTCGAATTGCTCATAAATGCTTTGAGCTAACCGGGTGCTCAGATTCTCGCCGCCCACAATCATTTTTCGGATAGCTGTTTTATTGTCAATATTCATTGCTTTCAAAACCTGCAAATGGGCCGGGGTCAATTTAATGATATCTACCCTCGGGTCCTGCACAATCGATGCAAGTAAAGCTGTTTTGTCCTCTCCGTCGTAGACGATGATTGTATTACCTGTGACCAACGGTGTGAAAATGGAAGTCACCGTTAGATCAAAAGAGATCGACGAGTACAACGGGAAGTTGGTTTTCTCGCCTTTTACATAAACCTCTCTCGCCCACCAAATATAATTGGTCAAGCCCCGGTGCTCGATTAATACGCCTTTGGGCTTGCCCGTCGAACCTGACGTATAAATCACATACGCCAAATGGTTTGCATCACTGAGCGGTTCAAGGTTAGAGGCATCTTCGCGATAGGAACTTTCCTCATCCAATAAAACCGTGACGCCTTTATGGGTGAGCTGCTCCCGGACATCACGCTGCATCAAGACGATCCCGGCTTTGGAGTCTTCCAGCATATACTGGATGCGATCTTGTGGATATTCCGGATCTATAGGGACGTAGGCTCCGCCGGCTTTTAGAATGGCAAGTATCCCTACCACCGATTCGATACTGTTCCTGCTGATGATAGCCACGGGGTGATCCGCTTGCACGCCCTTCGCTCTTATCGTTCGCGCCAGTTGGTTTGCCCGCTCGTTGAGCTGCCGGTACGTGAGCTGCTCGTCCTTATCGATAACGGCTGCTTGATCGGGCGTTCGCTGCGATTGGTCTTCAAACAATTGATAAACCGCCTTCTGCGGATATGGCGCAGACGTGTCGTTAAGCGTCTGAAGAAGATGTCTTTTTTCGCCTTCCGTTAACAATTCCACTTGATTCACCTGGATATCCGCATCTGCAACGACTTGATGCAAGATTTGTACGAAATGCTCCCGAATCCGCTCCATGCTTGCCCGGTCATACACCTTGGCGTTGTATTCAAAATAGATGTTGAGCGATTCACCCGGTATAACGGTTATATTAAAATCATAGTTGGTTTGTTCCTCCATTTGCACATTGGAGATTGCGATAGATGATCTGTTATCCTGACCTATGCTTTCCATATACTGACCAACAGGGTAATTTTCAAATATCATTAAATGTGTAATTAAATTTTGCCTTTGGGTAGTACGTGCTTGAATATCGTACAACGGATACGTCTCATACTTTTGAGATGCTACGGCCTTTTCCTGCACCTGTTTCATGAGTTCGCCAAAAGTCGTTTCAGCTTCACATTGAATTCGCACAGGAATGGTGTTAATGAATAAGCCGATCATGGTTTCCACGTTTGGAATCCCCGCCGGTCTTCCGGATACAACACTTCCAAAAACAACGTCCCGGCTCCGATTGTATTTCTGCAGCAAAACCCCCCATGCCGTTTGCAGCAGCGTGTTCAGCGTGACATGGCGCTTGCTGGCCGTCTGCTTCATTTTCAATGTGAGATCGGCGCCTATTTCACATGTCACTTTCTCCGGAATGTAATGTTCATCTTCCGCCAGGTGATTGTCCTTAGGGAGGACGGTTTGTTCTTCATACCCCTCAAGATATTGATCCCAATAACGCTGGGCCTCTTTTGCATCTTGCCGATCGAGCCATTCAATATATTGACTATACGGAGTAATCGTCGCTTGTTCAGGCTGCTTTTGCTGAAGCAAAGCAAAGTAATGGTCGAATATTTCTTTCGTAATAAGCGGCAGGCACCAACCGTCCATCAAAATATGGTGAAAACTCCATATAAAACGATAGGTCGTTTCATCCGTACGAAGGATAAATAACCTCATTAACGCGTCTTTCGCTAAGTCGAATCCCCGAATCTTATCTTCTCTGGCATATGCTTGAATCATCTCTTCTTTCTGCGCTTCAGTCCTCTCGCGTAAATCGATGAATTGAAATCCGATCTTTTTGGTTTTCAATATGATTTGCAGCGGCTGGTCTTTCCATCCTCTGTGAAAATTCGTGCGGAAAATATCGTGTCTTTGCGATAAGCCATCTAAGCTTTTTGAAAATGAATCGATATCCAAATCTCCATGCAGATCAAACGTCGTTTGCTGAAAATAAGCGCCTGAATTTGGGTCAAACAAGCTGTGAAACAGCATGCCCTTCTGCATCGGCGTTAATGGATAGATATTTTCTGCTTCGCCTAATTCACGCGTTTGCTCCAAAAGCTGTTCTAGTTCGTCTATCGTGATATCCTTTAACAGGATGTCGCTTGGCGTCAATGATGTCTGCTGCTGGCTTACGCAATGCGCAATGACTTCTTGCAAACTATCTTTCAAACTTTGGGCAAATTGCGCCATGGTTGATCTTTCGTATTGTTTGTTGCTGTAGCTGAGTGTCAGCGATAATTTCCCCTCTGCAATCATGCCATTCAAATCAAGCACGGACATTCTCACTTGGTTTTCATTCATCGATATCCCTGTGGAATAAGACGATGCCTGAAAAGCATGGTGCCGCAGGTCTTGGTCGAACTGACCCAAGTAATTAAATGAAATTTCGGGATTCAGCTGCAGGCTGTCAGCTTCCGGACGCCCGGATAAATATTTGATAACACTATAATTCATTCCTTTATCGGGGATCTGGCGCAGCCCTTCTTTTACGGACTTGATGCGCTGCGACAGCTCTTTTCCTGCTTCCATCTTTAGTACGACAGGATACTGGCTTGTAAACCATCCTACCGTGCGAGTGATATCCGCATCCGGAATAACCGGTTCTCTTCCATGCCCCTCCAAGTTCACGACAACTTCTTCCATGCCTGTCCACCTGTGAACAGCCAGTCCTAACGAAGTCAGCAGCAGGTCGTTGATTTCCGTGTTGTAAGCACGATTCGCTTGTTTTAATAATTGCTGCGTTTCTTCTTTTGTCCATTGGACCGTTATGACATCACTGTCTTTCAATAATGAACCTTCGCTGATCTTATCCTTAGGCAATGGCTGCAGCTCCAGGCTTGAAAGCTCGGTCCAATAGGCAAGCTCCTGCTCCATCTCGGTTTCCAGTGCATACTTGGATAATTGCTCCGACCAGAATGGAAATGAGTCTGTTTTTTGCGGAAGCCGGACCATTTGTCCGCGCTCAGCCTGCTCATAGCCGCTGGCGATATCCTCAAGTAAAATTCGCCAGGATACCCCGTCAATCACTAAGTGATGGATCGCGATAAGCAAATGATCTCCGTCCGGACATTGGAACAAACCAAGCTTCACCAAAGGCCCTTGGCCTAATTCCATGCTGCTTTGAATCTGGGTCGCTTTACTGGCAACAGCTTTGGCCGGATCGGCATCTCCTTTACAATTCATCACTTCAAGATGGTACAAGTCGCTTTCTTCTGCTCCCGCAATCCGAGCAACGTATCCGTTCGGTGTTTCTTCAAAAATCATCCGCAACGCATCGTGGTGCACAGCGACGCGTTCCATCGCCTGGCGAAGAGGTGCCTCTTTAAATCCTTGCGCCGAAAATAACATCACGGTCTGATTATAATGGTCTGCATGCGGCATCTTTTGTTCAAAGAACCAATGTTGAATCGGGGTCAGACTTGTCCTTCCCTTCACTTCCCCTTGATCGGCCATTCTGCTTACCGGCTCTACAAAAGTACTTAGCTCAGCAATCGTGGGATATTTAAACAAATGCTTCATGTCCACCTTGTATCCGGCTTGATACAATCTGGAAGAAACCTGAATTGATTTAATTGAATCTCCGCCAAAATCAAAGAAATTATCCATAATTCCGATACGCTCAGCGCCTAATACCTCTTGCCAGATGGACGCCAGCAGTTCTTCTATTGGGTTTCGCGGGGCTATGTATTCGTTTTCCGTCCGCGTTTTTTCTTCGGTAACAGGCAAAGCTTTCAGATCAATCTTTCCATTGGGAGTGAGCGGTATGCGTTCCAAATGGATAAAGTAAGAGGGAATCATATAATCTGGCAGTTCACGGGACAACATGGCTCTGAACTGCGCGGCGGTCAAAGAAGGCTCTCCGACATAATAGGCATACAATTGCTTGGCTCCGTCTGCGCCCTCCCGCGCAACGACTGCCGCCTCACGAACCTCTTCCAGGTTGAACATGGCCGACTCCACTTCGCCAAGCTCGATACGGTATCCGCGAATTTTCACTTGATGGTCGATTCGTCCCAAATATTCGATCCTTCCATCTGGCATCCACCTGGCGAGATCGCCCGTTTTATACATCTTTTGACCAGGAAGAAGCAAATGTTGAACAAACTTTTCTTTCGTCAATTCAGGCCGATTGAGGTAGCCGCGTGCCACTCCCGCTCCTCCGACATACAGCTCTCCCGGTACGCCGATCGGCTGTATTTGATGGTGCGCCCCTAAAATATAGGCTTGGTGATTAGCCACTGGCTTGCCAATCGTGATCTGTTCATCGGCAGAATGAACAGGCTGAAACGTAGATACCACGCTATTTTCGGTCGGACCGTATTCATTATTGAGCCGAATCTGAGACTGCAGGGAATACAGCCTTTCTACGGTATCTGGTTCAAGTTGTTCTCCGCCTACTACGACATGTTGAACATGAAGAAAGTCCTTTGCGTTCATCTGTTCGGCCATAGCTTTTAACAGACGGGGAGAAGTCGAGAAATGGGTAATCCTTTCCTGCCTCAGTACGTTTTGAATCGCGAAAAGATCTTTGTTGTCTTCATTAGGCAAAAGATACAAAGTTGCACCCGAGATGAGCGGGCCGAAGAAGTTTAAAATGAACGCATCGAAAACATAGGGGTACAAAACAAGTACCCGATCCTCTTCGGAATGCTTGAAAAACGCCTTCTTCCACTGGAGCGAGTTCACAATCCCGCCATGTTCAGCCATCACTCCTTTCGGCTTACCCGTTGTGCCCGAGGTATAGATGACATAGGCCAAATGATTGTGTTCTGCTATTGGCGATAACAATGAGTAATCGGTGTGGTAAGATGTTTCATCATTCAGATCAATCGTCGGGCCGTCAAAGACGAGGCTGTTTTTGAAATGCTGCTGAACAACAAGTACGTCTGCATTCGCATCATTCAGCAAATATTGAAGCCGCTCTTTTGGATATTCAGGATCCAGAGGCACATAAGCGCCCCCCGCCTTCCAAATGGCAATAATGGACACAATCATTTCCAACGAACGCTCAGCCATAATGGCGACCAATGTATCGGCTTGAACCCCGCAGTTTCGTAACGTTCTTGCCAAACGATTGGCTTTTTCATTCAATTCCCTGTACGTCAGGCGGCTGTTTTCGAACTTGACGGCTGGATGATCAGGCGTTCTTTCAGCTTGCTCTTCAAACAATTGATATGCAGTTCGGCTTCCAGAATAATCTGCGTTGGTGTCATTAAATTCAAACAACATTTGATGTTTTTCCGCCTCGGGTATGACATCTGCCGTATGAATTGCTGCTTGGGGCTGGAACAAGATTACGGACAACAGGTGATCAAGATGGGACACGATTTGGTCCATATAGCGCTCATCATAAAGCTTGCCGTTATAAAAAAGCTTCAAATGAATCCCGTTGTTCTCCAAATCAAAGTGAAACAACGTATCAGTTGCAACGTCTTCCTTAAATAGCAAGGAATGAATTTCATTGAGCGAAACGACGGTATGGATCAACGGAATGCGCTCATCGTCGTATTGCACGGTTAAATGCTGGACCATTTTTCGAAATGGCAGGTTTTGATTTTTCAGCGAATCATTAACCGCTTCTTTCAGTTGCTCGAACACGGTTTTAAACGTACTCTGGGAGCTAAGCGTATTTTTCAATAGGACAATGGTATTGACAGCCGAGCTGCTTTTTTGCTTGGATACCGTTGGAATGCCTAGAATCAAGTTCGTTCGGTCCGTATATTTATACAACAAGCATTCAATGCCAGCTATTAAAATCAAATAGGCTGCCATTTCGGAATGATTAGCCATTGTCATTATTCTTTGAGATACTTCTGGAGATAAGGAACGATAGATGCATTTTTCCTGATAGCCGGTACGGGCCAATGACGCTTTTTCCGCTGCTTTAAAGGAAGGGAATACGCTTAGGCCATCCCCTTCATCAAACAGGTTATCCCAGTACGTTTCTTGATTTTTAAATACCGACATTGGAGCACCTCATTTTGTATAGTTTAAAGAACTGTCTGCTTTTCCCTAAAAGTTCAATTGAATAGAATCGATCATGTTCTCTTCTTCCACGCCGCTGCCGCTCAATTCGATATGTTCGATTTGAACGCTTGGTTGTTCTATAATCGCGGATAAGATGCGTAAATAGTCGTTTGATAAAGCTTCGATTCTGCTTTTCTTAAATAGTTTCTTCGAGTATTCGAACAGACCGTGATATTTGTCTTGATCCGCTTGAATCGACAAGGTCAGGTCAAATTTGGCAACCGGATGCTGAAGTTTATACGGCGTGAATCGAAGGGAATCCAGTTTCAATTCAGCTTGATCGAGATTTTGCAGCACAAACATCGTATCGAACAAAGGATTACGGCTTGAATCTTTTGAAAGATGTAAATGTTGGATCAATTCTTCCAATGGATAGTCTTGATTTTGATAGACATTCAGCATGTTTTCCTTTACTTCGTTTAAGTAAGCATCGAATGTTTTACCGCCTGCCGGGTGATTGCGAATGACTAACGTATTGACGAACATTCCCACAACAGGCTCTACATCTATATGAGTTCGCCCGGTGATCGGCGTCCCTATGACAATATCCTCTTGTCCGCTGTATTTGGATAAAAGAATCGTATAGGCTGCCAATAAAATCATATAAAGAGTTGCTCCTGTGGTTTCTTCCATTTGGCTTAAGCGCTGTTTCAATTGTTCCGGTATCAGAAATTCAAATGATTCGCCTTCATAATTGCGTATGGAAGGTCTCTCGTAATCCGTAGGCACATCCAGTACAGGAATGTCATCATGAAACCGATTCAGCCAATACGCTTCCTGGTTCTTAATGTTCCGTCTCTGAACTTCTGTTTGCTGCCAAACCGCATAATCTTTATATTGAATGGAAAGCGGATCCAGTTCGTTCCCCTCATAGAGTCGACTTAAATCTTTCATCAGAATATTCATGGACACGCCATCGGAAATGATATGATGCATATCAACCAGCAGCACATGCCTTGAAGGTTCAAGTTCAATCAGTCCTACTCGCATCAACGGCGGCTTGGTTAAATCAAACGCTTTGATGAAATCAAGCACACGATCTTCAACTTCTTCTTCTCTCGCTTGAATTCGTTCTATTGTAAATTCGACGCTCGGATGAATACGCTGTGCCGGTTCGCCTTCATATAGGTCAAAGCTGGTCCGCAAAGCTTCATGACGTTCGATTAATTTTTGGAAAGCGGCGTTTAATCGGACCAGATCGATGTCCCCTTCTACACTCATGGCACCCGTCATATTGTAAGTCAGCTCGCCGCCCTCAGCATGGCTTAACAGATACATCCGTTTCTGAGCTGAAGAAACTGGATAATAGGGCATTTCCTTTGCAGCAGGAATCGATGCATATCGATTTTTTTCCGTGCGCAACGCCATGTCAGCCAACTGTTCAATGGTAGGAAACTTAAATATGTCTTTTAGAGACAGATTCACATCAAGCTCTTTGTGAATTCTGGCGGCTAAGGCCGCCGCTCGAATGGAATTTCCTCCAAGATCAAAGAAATTATGCTTGATCCCTGCATGGCTGATCCCGAGCACCTCTTGCCATAAGGCTGTCAGCTTGGATTCAATCTCATTGCCCGCTGGGACATATTCGGCTGTCTGCTGCAAACTTGCCTCTGGCGCGGGCAGTGCTTTACGATTTATTTTCCCGTTGGACGTTAACGGCATATGTTCCAACTGGACAAAATAGGACGGCACCATGTAATCCGGCAGCTCCAGTGACAATTGTTCTCTAAGCTGCGAAACTGTTGCAGGTTTGCCGCTCACATAGTACGCACACAATTGTTTTAAGCCGTCCTCTTCTTCTCTGGCTAAAACTGCGGCCTCTTGCACCGCTTCCACCTTATGCATCGCTGCTTCGATCTCACCAAGTTCGATTCGATGTCCTCTGATTTTGACTTGTTCATCGATTCGGCCCAAATAGACAAGATTTCCATCCCGCAATCGCTTAGCCAAGTCCCCTGATTTGTACATCTTCGTTCCCGGGGTATACGGGTTATCAACGAACTTCTCTGCCGTTAAATCCGGGCGATTCCAATAACCTCTGGCCACACCTGCTCCGCTGATATAAATTTCACCTGGTACCCCGATCGGAACCAGATTCCTGCTGGCATCCGCCACATAAATGTTCGTATTGGCGGCCGCAGTGCCTATCGGTACAAATTCTCGTCTATCCTGTTTAGCGTCGTAACGATAAATCATACATCCGACGACTGTTTCCGTCGGTCCGTATTCATTGAATATGTCCAGCCGGCCTTTAAACTGCTCGCTGACACAGTGGGCCAGGCGGGTGCTTAAATTTTCTCCGCCCACAATCATTTTTCGAATTGTCGTTTTATCGGCTATATTCATTTCTTTGAGTACATGCAAATGCGCCGGGGTCAATTTGATCATATCTATTCTTGGGTCCTGCATAATCGTTGAAAGCACCGCGCTTTTGTCTTCTCCATCGTAGACAATGACGGTATTTCCCGTGACCAACGGTGTGAAAATCGAAGTCACTGTTAAATCGAAAGAGACGGACGAGTACAATGGGAAGTTGGTTTTCTCGCCCTTCACATAAACCTCTTTCGCCCACCAAATATAATTGGCTAACCCTTGGTGCTCAATGAGTACGCCTTTCGGATACCCCGTGGAACCCGACGTATAGATCATGTAGGCCAAATCATGCGCATCGCTGATCAATTCGAGATTTGAGCGGTCCTCATGATAAGAGCTTTCCTCATCCAAAAACACAACGTCACCATCATACGTTAATTGTTTATGCAGTTGGTGCTGTGTCAAAACAATTTCCGCCTCTGAATCTTTCAGCATATATTGTATCCGATCCTTCGGATACTCCGGATCAATGGGCACGTATGCGCCGCCGGATTTTAGAACAGCCAAAATTCCAACAATCAGCTCGATACGATGCGGGCAGATAATGGCAACGAACCGATCCGCTTGTACGCCCTTCGTTCTTAACGTTCGCGCCAATTGATTTGCCCGTTCATTGAGCTGCCTGTACGTGTACCGCTCATTGCCAAATATAACGGCTTCATGGTCAGGCCGCTGTTTTGCTTGCTTTTCAAACCATTGGCATACTGTTTCGTCGTGCGGAAACGGCGTCTTAGTGTCATTAAACTCCATCAGCAATTGATGCTGTTCGGTGTCAGACAGCATAGGAATGGAAGACAAAGCCATCTCCGGCTCCTTGATAAGGCTGTCCAAAATGTGGGTATAGTGTCTTGTTATTTGTTCAATGGTTTCCTGTTCAAACTGCCCTGGATTAAAATCGAAATGCATTTCTAACTGCTGTCCGTCATCTTCGATCGTTAGCATCAAATCATATAAAGAGACTCCGGGATTTCGTTCTTTCACCCTATACGTACATCCGTTTTTCTGGATCTCATGAAAATCAATATTTTGAAAAACAAACATCGTGTTAAACAGCGACTTTCCAGTTGTTTCCCGTTGTACATTTAATTTCTCCACCAACCAGTCAAACGGATAATCCTGATTCTCAAATGCATCAAGCGTTTGCCGCTTGACTTCTTCCAAGTAATCCGCAAATCTTTTATTGGCGTGCGGCTTGGTCCGAATCCCGATGGTTTGAATAAAAATTCCGATCATACTTTCGATATCCGGATGATTTCTTCCGGAAGCAGGCGTACCTACGACGATATCTTCTTGGCCCGTATATTTGTGAAGCAGCACTTTGTAAGCAGCCAGAAGCACCGTATACAGAGTCGTTCCCGCTTTTTGCGCCATTTCTTGAAGCGAACGGATTACATTTGGCTGCAAGGAGCACGTCACGCGCTGTCCCTCAGAAGACCATTCCATCGCTCTTGAACCGTCTGTCGGCAGTTGAAGGATGGGGATTTCTTCTTTGAATTGCTCCAGCCAGTATTTCTCCTGCTGCTCCATGGTCTCTCCAATCAGCCACTGGTTTTGCCATTCTGCGAAATCTTTATATTCAAATTCAATTTCCGGCAATGGCTCATGGTGATATAGAGCAAACAGCTCATTTGTAAGTATGCTGATGGAATAACCGTCCGAAATGATATGATGCATATCGATGAGCAGTTCCGCCTGCTCGTTATCAATCTTGATTAACTCCGCGCGAACCAAAGGTGCTTGTTCCAAACAGAAAGGTTTTACAAACCGATCTGCATAGGCATCAAATTCATTCCGGTCCATCGCACGGACCTGAACGTTAAAATCAAGCTCACTTGCAATTTTCTGGACAATATCGCCATCTATAATGTCAAAATAAGTGCGAAAAGCTTCATGCCGCTGCATGACTTGTTGAAGCGATGCGATCAAGGCTTGCTCATCGTACTGCCCTATAATCGATATTTGGCCAAACATATTTTGCGACAGTTGATTCGGTTCCATTTGATGCAGGAAATATACTCTTTGCTGCGCTGGCGATGTCCGGTAATAGGCTTTCTTCTCAGCAGCCTTTATCGGGAGGTGCATGACTTTCTTTTCACTCCCGATCAAACTCGCCAACTCCTTAACCGTCTGATGATTGAAAAATTGCCCGATGGAAACTTTTTGCTGAAATGTTTTCTGAACTTTGGAAAGCATAAGCGTCGCTTGCAGCGAGTTTCCCCCCAGAGCCAGGAAGTGATCTGATCTGCCCACCCGCTCAAGGCTGAAAAGGTCCTCCCAGATCTGTGCCAGTTGCCGCTCCGTTTCATTTTCCGGCTCTTCGTAGACGGCAGCACGGTCCGCCGTATTGCTTAATGTTGAAGAGACTCGCTGCTGATGACCGGCATACAGCTCTTGTAAAGCTTGCTCTTCTTCATCGGAAAACATTATCAAGGCGTCAAGAGGGACTGAATCCCCTTCAACCATTTTTCGCAGCAATTTCGCAAAGCCCGCTCCCCACTTTTCCATGATCTCCGGACTGATGACGTTCGTATTAAAATCGAAATCAAGAACATATTCTTGATCCACGTCCGTTACGTTAAGAAATAAATCGTATGAAATGCATTTCATAGGGTACGCAATGGGCTCAGCCTCCGCCTTTCCGAAATGCAGCTTTCGAAAAGGTCTGTCCAAATTAAAAATAATACGCATATCCGGCACTTGATCATGCGGAAGCTGTCTGGCCACCAGTGTCATCGGAACAGCTTGATGCCGCATGGCTTGATTCACGGTTTCCTTCATACAGTCGAGGTAACCGGATAAGGTGCTTTCTGCAGAAGCCGTATTCTTCACCGGAACCATATTGACACAATTTCCAATTAACACATGGTGTTTCATATGTGATTGACCTGCTGTTGGAATCCCGATCACAAGGCCGGACTGTTTGGTAAGCTGGTGCAGAAAAAGATGAAATGCGCCCAGCATGGTCACAAATACGCTATTTTTCATGCGAATGCTTAATGACTTTAAAGCCTCGCTTAAAGGCCGCCCCAGTCTAACCGTACACCTATCACCCTCATACCCGTGCGAATAACGGGAAGAAGCCACGCTGGGCAAGGCTGCCTGCGGTATCGGTTCGGAGAAGTGCTGCCGCCAGTAACGGACTCCTTCTTCATAATGGCCGCTGTCGATCTGCGCTTGCTGCCAATCTAAATATTGGCGAAACGAAGCAGCCTCATCCGACGGAAGCGGTTTTCCTTCTGCAATGGCGGCGTAAGTGCTCTCCAGCTCTTGTACAAAAACAGCGATCGACCACCCATCGGCAATGATATGATGGAATGTAAGCACAATCAGATGTTCATCTTGGTTCGATTTAAGTACATGAACCCTAAACAAGGGCTTCTGTTCGTGAAAATGAAACGGACGCTTTGCATCTTCCGTCAGCCATTTTTGAATTTCCGCCTCATGATCCGGGTGACCGGTAAAATCGATGACAGGAATTTCCACATTCATCCGTGGTTGCACTTGCTGTACTTCGTCATCGACATGAATGACCGTACGTAAAGCGTCATGGCGGTTGACAATATGTTGCACCGCTTGTTCTAACAGCGTATGCTGCACTGCCTCTTTCACTTTTAGCATAATGGATTGGTTCAGAGCCGCAGAAGCTTCATTCCCATAATGGGATACCATGACCAATTGTTGTTGTTCAGGAGAAAGCTCGTACGTCTCGTGTTCTTTATGCCCTCCGTCATCAGGGGAATTCGGCCCTTCCGGAATAAATCCGCCCCGGCGAAGATCTTTCACCGTTTCTTGAACGGCTTGAATGATATAAGCAATATCATCAGAGGTATGAGCCGTAGACAAGAAGCAGTTGCGGCCCTCCCAAACATAGACACCTTTATAATTGAGATGGTAAAAGAACAAATCATTATCAACCGATGAGACAAACCGGAATAAGGAACCGAATTGAACCATACGAATAGGCACTTTCGATTGTTCAAAATAGTGATTCAATTGATCCACCAAGTAGGTCGTCTTTTGATTTAATCGCTCATACAGATTTTCTCCCTCGGATTGTAGATGACGAAGCACGGCTAATGACATTCTCATGGTAAGCGGATGAGTATTGAAGGTGCCGGCCACAAACGTGCGTTTCTCCTCGTTCGTTGGATAGGAGTCGTCTCCATACTGCCAGACTCCGCCGTCGATCGTATTCATGAACTCAGCTTTTCCGGCAACAATACCTAACGGCTGCCCGCCGCCGATGATTTTCCCATAGGTCACCAAATCGGCTTGAATGTCGAACCATTCCTGCGCGCCGCCGAGACCGATCCGAAATCCCGTAATAATTTCATCCATAATCAGGGCTGTCCCGGATTGTTGCGTGATCGCCCGCAGTTCTTTCAAAAATAATTTCGGCTGCATGTCCGGTCTTCGGCTTTGCACCGGTTCCACCAGTACGGCTGCCAATTCATTTCCCAGACTGCGAATCACGTCCAGCGAATCCGGATTGTTGTAATGCAAAATAATTAAATCATTCATAAAGTTTTGCGGTATGCCCGGAGCCAGCGGATTTGCAGGCGCAGCCCCGCCCTTCGTATTGGCTACCCCTAATACGCCGTCAAACGTACCGTGATAAGAGCCCGAGAACACCACAACTTTCTTTCTTCCTGTTGCCGCCCTCGCCAAACGAAGGGCAACCATGACTGCCTCTGTTCCGGAATTATAGAAAGCGACCCTTTCTACCCCAGTGCATGCGCGGATTCGATCTGCAACTTCTCCGGCGACATTCGACATCGGACCAAGCGGCGGCAATGCCGATTGGGTTGAATCAAGGATGACTTGCGTAATAAAGGACGGATGATGTCCAAAAAGGTTTACCCCGAAGCCCATGGTGATATCGATATATTCGTTTCCATCAATATCCCACATCTTGGAACCGTCCGAATGTTCGGCAATAATCGGGTATACCATTTCCTTCCAATACGAACGGAAACTGGACAAGTTGCGGTTATTTGCATGGGCAAATCGGGTTTCGTCCGTATATTGCTTGGAACCTTTCGTTTTGTCTACGTATTGCTCGATAAAAGTTTCTAAATATTGTCTTTGTTGTGCAGTATAGTGTCCCTGTTCATGCAAGTGCTGCGGCTGGAAAGGAACATAAGGCTTCGCTTCTTGAGTCAATTTCTTTTCTGCAGTGACAGATGGAGTCCCCTGCTTGGAAGAAGGATTCGATTTTTCTTGCGCTTTCACGTATTCTTCCACTGCAGAATGATGGCTGCTGTTTCTCAACAAATTAAAGCTATTCAATTGAGCTTGTAAGGTGTCCTGGATTAATTGATTCTGAGAAGCAATAATTTTTTCCAGCATATGCCCTTGATGATCTTCTCTATGATCCGATTCGAGCTGTGGTTCTGAAATGACAAGCTTTTCTTGCGCCGTAACACTCTCTTGAGCCGGAGCGGATGCAGACGATGGAGCGGCCTCTGCCAAGTAATCTACGACACTTTGAATGTTGTTCATCGTATCAAAAAAGCGTTCCATCGGGATGTCCACATCAAATTCATCTGCAATGGCTTTTTTAACCTGGGTCAGCATGATGGAATCCATTCCGAACCCGATAAAATGGGCATTCAGATCGATTTCATCCGCTCTGATTCCCGAAGCATTACTAATCACAGTCTTCAAGAAGGATTCAATATGCGTCTTCGTCTGATTGATATCCAATGCTGCTTCTCCTCTCTCTTTGCCTTCCTTAGAGCGCAAATGGTCAGCTTCAGCCCAACACCGATTCCGTTCAAACGGATACAAGGGCAATGGAGTTTTTTGTACAGCTTCATTGGAATATATCGTGCGCCAATCAATCGCGGCTCCTTGCACAAATAATTCGGCGGCGCGATTCAGCCATGTGATTCGTTCATCCTTCGTACGGATACGCTCCTCGACCAGACGAGCAGCTTGTTTATTCAGCTGTTCTTTATCCGCAGGCAGCATTTCCTTCATGTTCTTGTAACCAAAGAATACCCGGGGAAGATTTCTATCGCCTTGAATCAAGCAGGTCAGTTTATCCAATAATTCTTGCGTACTGGATACAACCATGGCTATACAATGATCCAAATGTGCCCTGCCTGTACTGGCTGTATAGCAAATTGACTTCAATGAAGCTTGACTGTCATCCGAGATATTTTGCCGATACCGCTGAGCGAGTTCATAGAGTGAAGTTTCGGTATGGGCGGATAAAACAAATAGGTGCGGCTCATTTTCGGCCTCCGGTATATCCTTACCTTCAGGAGTATATTCTTCCAGTATGACATGCGCATTCGTTCCGCTAAAACCGAACGAACTGATTCCGCATCGCAGCGGTCGGTCACCAGGCGTGAAATCCATAACTTCTTGATTGACGTAAAATGGTGAAGATTGAAAATGAATTAACGGATTCGGTTTACTAAAGTGCGCTAATGGCGGGATTTTTTTGTGATTCAACATGAGGACAGATTTTATCAGTCCAACGATGCCTGCCGCTTCAAACAAATGTCCGATGTTTGATTTAACAGAGCCAATCGCACAAAATTGTTTCTTTGCCGTATACTTCTCAAACGCTTTACAAAGACCGTTAAATTCAACCGGATCACCAAGCTTGGTTCCGGTGCCATGCGCTTCGATGAAAGAAAGCGTTTCAGGAGCAATGCCCGCGTCTTTCCAGGCCATCTCAATGACCTCGGTCTGAGCTGCCGGATTCGGTGCGGTGATTCCAGCGGTTGTCCCGTCTTGATTTATCGCGCTCCCCTTTATCACGCCATAAATATGATCTCCGTCACGAACCGCATCCTGCAAAGGTTTCAACAGGACTGCCGCCGCGCCTTCGCCAGATCCTGTGCCGTCCGACTCTTCGCTGAACGTTTTGGTGTACCCGTCTGATGACTCCATATCGAGCCCGATACGCATCGGCAACAGCGATGTTCGAATACCCCCAGCGATCGCCATTTTACAATCGCCTGTAAGCAAAGATCTGCATGCCATATGAACGGCAACGAGCGATGAAGAGCAAGCCGTATCCACAGTGACCGCCGGCCCTTTTAAATTTAAAAAGTAAGCGATACGACTTGCTAACACGGAGGGAAGATTCCCTACAATATATTGATGAAGTTCCTCCGGATAATTCGCAGAGAGGAGATGTTCATAATCGTAGCCAACCTTCGAGTACCCTGCATATACCCCGACCTGACTCCCGCTAATGGTGTTACCGGCATAGCCTGCATCTTCAATCGCATGCCATGCGGATTGCAAAAACAGCCTTTGATTGGGGTCCATGAACTGTGCAGTTTTGGGAGCTAAACCAAAGAACGAATAATCAAATCGATCGATTTCATCTAAATAACCGCCCTTAACAAACTGACTTTCAATGAATTCACTTCGAATGGATCGTAAATAATCCGTCGCATCTTTGACTCTTGGTTCAGGATATTGTCGAATGCCGTGCTCTCCTCTTTCCAGCAGGTTCCAAAAATCACTTTTATCCGATGCTCCCGGAACATTGAGCGACATCCCGATAATGGCGATGTCTTTCGACGAAACATGGCTTGGCTTCGCTGTATTGGCTTGCTTAATTGCAGCATGGCTTTCAGCGAGAAATGCCGCTAAATCCACAATGGAAGGATATGTAAATAAATCAGCGACCGCAAGCTCGCGCCCAAACCTTTGTTCTACGCGTTCGGCAATTTGAGATAACTGTAATGAAGTTGCGCCCATATCAAAATAACTATCGTTTAGGTGAATCTTTTTCCCAGCAAGCTCTTCGGAAAAGATAGACAGCAATTCCGTTTCTATCTCATGAATGGGGGTCTGACCCGGTTCCTTCTGATGGCTCTCCAGAAATTCCTTGATTGTGGCAGACTCTATCGAAAATTCCCCTGTCTCATACTGCTTAGCCAGTTCATATCGCTTAACCTTTCCGCTTGTCGTTTTTGGCAGCTTTCGGATCGGAAGGACTTCTTTTATGCTCCAGCCGCCTCGTTGGTACAAATGCTTTTTAATGTCTTTGACAAGCGGTGCAAATTTTTCAGGGGTTTTTTTGAAAACAACAAAGAGCACGATTTCTCCGCTTCGCGTCTCTTGATCATATACACCGCAGGCTGCAACTCTTCCCAAATCAACCTCTTCCATTTCAATCGCGACCCGTTCAACATCATGAGGATACACATTTTTTCCATTCACAAAAATAATGTCTTTTTCTCTTCCGGTTACGACTAAGTTACCTTCTCTGATAAAACCAAGGTCTCCCGTTTTCACCCATCCATCGGGAGTCAGCGCTCTGTTCGTACTTTCGGGATTGTTATAATACCCTTGGGTCACATTTTCCCCCTTAATCTGGATATGCCCGATAAATCCGTCTTCCAATCTCTCGTTTGCCTCATCGCAGATTCGAATTTGACAGTAATCAATAGGCTGTCCCACTTCGACAAAAGAAGCGCAATTTTGATCCTCTTTGCTGACTTCAACCGCTCTTTCACCCAGATTTAAATGATCGCGATGCAAATGCACAGGGACAAATTCTTCTCCAATTTTAGAGCACGCTGCGCCAACGGAAGCTTCCGCTAAACCGTAAACATTCAAAATGGCAGTTCTTTTCATATTGAACACTGCGCATCTACTCAAAAATTCGTCACATAGCTCTGGCAATATAGGTTCTGCTCCGTTTGCGATAACCCTGATATGGGATAAATCCCAGTCAAAGCTTTTGTCTTTCAGAAATTTAAGGAAGTAGTTATATCCAAAATTAGGAGAGGATAAAATGCTGGCTTTATGTTCATGGGCCTTTTTCATCCAAAGAATGGGTCTGCGGATAAATAATTCTGTCGGCATTAAATTTTGATTGATTCCGACCAAGACGGGAGTAAGGTGGAAAGCAATGAGCCCCATATCATGGGTTAATGGCATCCAAGATAAAAAAGCATCTTTCGAGTCAAGAGCCAGAACACTCCGAATGGCGCGCGTATTATGTACTAAGTTATGATGCGTTAACATGACCCCTTTAGGGTCCCCTGTCGATCCGGAAGAAAATTGAATAAAGGCCAGTTCATCCGCATCAGGTTCATATACTGAAGCGGGATGATCGTAGATTCGATCTTGAATAATGTCAGATTTCTTGTTTAATTGCTGATGGAAATCTTGTAAATCGTGTTCTGCAGCGTATTTTTTTATTTTTTCCAATACCTTTTCAGAGGCAATCAGAAACGGATTGTTTAATATATTCCAAATGCGCCATACCTTTAGCTTATGGTCATCATCTTCTCCGATACTGACTGGTACCGGGATCATTCCTCCTAATAAACAAGCCCAAAAAGCGACGACAAATGATTTGTTTTCTTGGATTTGAAACACAATTTCTTGCTTTGGCTGAATGCCGATATGTTGTAAGTAACCCAGAAATCCTTGCGCCTCATCAAACAATTGGCGATAAGATATAAACGTCTCGTTTTTATCGGACTCGATAAAACGGATTCCGTGATCCGTTGTATTGCTTCTTTCCCGAATGACATCGACTAAAGTTTGAAATTGATTGGTAAACATAGGTTTCCTCCAAGGCAGCTTTATTTTAAAATCCGCAATTGTTCCAAAGCCGGAATTTGTTTAGCCTCAAAAATGAATTGACATAAATGGATCGAATGATCGAGCTCTTCTTCTGAAAGTTCATGTTCGTTTCTTTCCATTCTCTCTTTGAGCAGTTGTAACTGCGCAAATAATGGCGTCACCAGATTGGAATAGGCCAATGCATCTTTGTTATAATTTCGCGCAATGATGGATTGAATCATCATTTTATGCAGCTGCTTCTTGCGTAAATGGACGACATTTTTATGTCTTTCCGCCGAATTGGAAAGGTAATGAACGTCAGATGTTTGACCTAAAGAATAAGCTGCAATATAATTCGTTATTTTTTTCAAAAGACTGGACAAGACGTTCTTGGGACCCATTTCGATGACTTCCGTGACCCCATGTAAAAGCAAGTAATGCATTGATTCTGCCCACCTTACCGGGCTCGTCATGTGCTGTTGCAAATGTTCCCCGACCGAATTTCCATTGCGGTACGGCCTTGCTGTGACATTCGAAATGATAGGCCATGCAGCATCCTGAAAGGTATACTGATGTAATGCAGTCTGGAATTGTTCAGACGCTGATTGCATCATCGAACTATGAAAAGGAGCGCTGACGTTCAAATAAGTGTGCTTAGCCCCCATTTCCTCCGCCTTCTTGATGACAAATTCCACAGCTTGCCGATGCCCGGAGATTACATGCTGCTGATCTGAATTCATGCAAGCTACGCCTGCCGGAAAGTCTTCCGTCGACATTTCTGAACATATGTCTTGCAATGTTTGGAGATCGATCTGAGTTATTGCGGCCATCGTTCCCAGCTGCTGGGAATCTGCATTTTGCATGAGAACTCCCCGCTGCCTTACAAGCTTAACGGCATCTTGAAAAGAAAGAGCGCCGGCACAGACAAGAGCTGAGTATTCTCCTAAGCTATGACCTGCCAGACAGTGCGGTTTAACTCCTATTTCTTGCATATACACTTGATAAGCAATGACACTGACCGTTAAAATGGCGGGCTGCGCATTCATCGTCTTAGTCAATTCTTTTATATCTCCGTCAAAACACAGCTTTTTTACATCTATGGAGATAGCATCGCTCGCCTCTTCAAATAATCTCTTCGCGAGCACAAAATCATTCCAAAAACTTTTACCCATCCCTACAAATTGAGAACCTTGTCCAGGAAATAAAAAGGCAAGACTGTTCATTAGCTCCCTCCAATCCCATCGCAAAAACATCCATAATAATACAAAATATTACTTTATATAACACCATATCATAATTATAGAAACCCTGTATAGAAGACTTTTGGAGGAGTTATATCGTTTTTGCAAGCGACTAGATACCATCTATCCATAAAATAAAACATAGTGCCAAAACCGAAAAATCAGTCTTGTGCCATGTTAATCGTATTTCACTTTCCGCTAAATATAATAGACCTGATGGGGGTATCGTCAGGAAAATGCAGATTTACAACCTTAAGAAAATTTCAACATTAAAAAACCTAATTTCTCAATTTAATGCTGAAAAATTAGGCTCCGTTGTTCAATAAGATTAAAAAGAGATTTAGTTACCAGTTCTATTTATAACAACTTCAGGATTGCTTTGTAAGTTTTTTTCTTGCATAAACATTTTTAAGTTATATACAAAAAACACACTTTGAACATCGTCTAAAGCATGGTATTTATTTAAACTAATATAAAACTGCTAAGTTGATTTTTCCAGCTCATCTATTTATTGAATTCATTAACTGGAAGAAGTATTCAGGTTGATGAGTCTTATTTAGGTTATACCATGAATGCAATGTATTCGGTGCAAATACATCTAATTTTTTCAGTACTTCCATCGCAAATTCCAGAGGAGCTACTCCTGATGCAGTAACCAAACTCTCACCAGATACCGCAGGCCCCGCCTCATAAAATTCTTCTCCTTTGTAATGAGGACAGACCATTTTAATGTACTCTAAGTTATTGCTTGTATGCTTTCTAGAGTCTAGGTACCCCATATTCGCCAGTCCCTCTGTTGCACCGCAAATTGCAGCTACAATAGTGCCAAGCTTTAAAGCTTCGCCAATTTTTTTCAAGATAGGCTGATGAGTATCTTCTCCCCACGTATTCCCTCCAGGTAAAATTACAAGATCTTTACTCTCAAGGGTACACTCATCAAGGGAAATGTCTGGTTTTATGCTCAGCCCTCCCATCGTAGTAATCATTTCTTTATTAGCTCCTACTGTAACTACTTTTAAAGGTGCTGCATCTTTTTTGAAATATCTTCCCGAATTTAGTTCAGCAATTAAATATCCATATTCCCAGTCTGACATTGTATGAAATACATAAAGATAAGCTTTTTTTGTTTGCATCCAATCACACTCCAATCACAATTGATATAGCCTATTATAATATAACTTTCCTGACAGCTAACGTCAGGGAAGTTATCATACTTGATGACATTTTATTCATTCCGGCAAAACTTCAATAAGTCTCTTCTTAAGGCTTATTGGCTAGGTAACTTGAATACTTTTACCGTACGATAAAAGTAAATAAGGTACATATGTATGTATCATATTTTTTTCAAGAAGAAATACTGCTTGACTTGAAGTCCGTTCTTGTAATTAATGTTCTAAAAAACAATGTTGGCTAATATCACCTAACACCCTTTTGTTTCCATGAATACCCTTCTATAGTTGGAAGGAGGTTTTTCATAAAAAAGTCGCGTGCTGAAAAATGTTCTGGCCGGTAAAAATTATTTTCGGTTAGCATTAGACTTTCTATTCGATCTGCTCTAAAAATACGGATATCATTCCTAAGATGACAAAATCCAATCACATACCGCTTATTATTCCGATAAATAATTCTGTACGGATCAACCAATCTATACTTTGACCGCTCTTCGCCACTTAGAATTTTTACAGAGTATCCATCAGTTGCGGCCTGCTCCAACTCCTTTAAGAAAGGTTCCATAGAGAGGGAACTTAATCGACTTATTACTTCAAGGCTGAGGAAATGTTGGTTTATCTTTGTTTTCCTGCTCTATTTAGTGCTTCTTCTCCATAATATCCGGCTTCTTCTACAAAAACAGCAGCGTGAAATAAGTATTTAGAATCACTGTTTTCATTCTCATAAAATCGGTTTCTAGTAACTTATCCATACTTCTATACGGTCCAAAAAGCGTAGTGTCAATATTTGCATTCATTTTCCCATGATAGTAAACGGCGCTCTCTGCTTTACTGTCTTTGCCAGATTCTATCGAAATGGCTGATGACGGCCAGCCGCTAGAAACGATTCCAAGTCCGTTTATGTTTGGCGTAAAACATTTTTTGATGCGGATTCCATTCAAAAAAAAGCCCGTCAATAGACGGGCCATTATGTGTTTACGGATTTGTCGACCATAAACCTGCAGTTTTAATAAAAATACGGGGATTCAATTTCAATTGAGCCACCATATATTCCGCCAAGTCTTCAGGCTGCATAACCTTTTCGGGATTGCCGTCCGTTAAATTCAAATCAATGGACATGTCACTCGCAACTGTGCTTGGCGTTAAAGCACTTACTCTGATATTATGTTTTCTCACTTCTTGCATGAGAGATTCCGTCAGTCCGAGAACTGCAAACTTAGAAGCGCTGTACGCACTTGTGGCAGGCGCTCCTTTTTGTCCGGCAGTAGAGGAAATATTAATAATATCCCCTGTTTTCCGTTCAATCATTTCAGGAAGAACAGCACGGGTCACATGATATACTCCCATCAGGTTCACTTGAATGATGTTTTCCCATTCATCAGGCGTCAGCTCTAAAAAGCCTCCGAATTTACTGATTCCGGCATTATTAATGAGGATATCAATAGAACCGAGTTCTTTTTTAATAGATGCCACCGCTTGCTCAACCTCTGCTGCCTCTTTTACATCAGCAGTCGCATAAAAAGCCTTCACTCCAAGGGCTTTTACCTCTTCAGCAACCTTTTCCACATTGCCGGCAGTCCGTCCGACCAACCCGATGTTAACTCCTTCTTTGGCAAGGGCAAGCGCTGTTGCGCGTCCGATTCCTCTGCCTCCGCCTGTGATAAGAGCCGTTTTGTTTTGTAAACTTTGCAATTGAAGCACCCTTTCTTTGTTTACATATGTACGATACCACATTATAAGCAGAACCTCAGCAATTCGCAAATAATGTGCCCGCGGCTCTTCATATAGATTATTACCTTTCATTCAAGGGTAATAATAAAAATAATATAATTGAAGAAAGGAGTGATGTGATGTTTATCGTATATGCAAGTATTGCACTTTTACTGATTTCCGTTATTTTTTTAGGAATTTCTGTTATGAAAAGCAAGAAGAAAATGGACCCGATATTGGAGGATATCGCCGTGATGATCGGCTCTATGCAAAAAGATGTAGAAGAATTGAAAACCGAAACGCAAAAGCTTTCTCATCACCAAGCTTTGATTCAGAATGATTTTCAGTACAAAAAAACGACCCTTCAAAAAACGGCAGCTGAAATAAAAGAAGTTCCTCGTTCTGTAAATGAACTAAAAAACGCACAAAAATCAAACACACTATAATACAAAAAGCTATCCCATTGTTAGGTACACAATTTGACAATGAGATGGCTTTTTTTGGCAGATCAGAAATGCTTAAAGACAGTGACCGCTAAACGACATTTTTTCACACAATAACCATTTACCTTCGGGAAGCGACACGTTTTTTCAACAACATGCCTTTTTTATTAAAACCCTTCACGAGGAACATAAGTTCGTATATAATGATGTACAAGTGATATCAAACATGTAAAGGAGAAATTTTAAATGGCACATCTCGAATTACAGTTGTACGAATACAATACATGGGCAAATCAACAAATTTTTAATCGGCTAAAAGAGCTTCCAAAGGATGTTTATCGTCAAAAGGTTCAAAGTGTGTTTCCATCGATAGCTCATGTATTGGCTCATGTTTATCTTTCTGATCTTGGTTGGATAGAAGTTTTTTCTGGTAAAAGTTTGAAACAATCACTGATGTTAGCTGAACAACTAAAAGAACAAACTGAGTCAAAAGAAATAGAAGAAATGGAAACGATGTTTTTTGAATTATCAGAACGATACAAATCGTTCCTTCATCAAGACGAACATATAGATAAACCTCTTGTCATTGAGAATCCTTCTGGCGATTTGAAAACTAGTGTGTCCGAACTAGTGCCCCATGTTGTGAATCACGGAACATATCATCGCGGTAACATTGCAGCTATGTTAAGACAAATAGGCCACGCTTCTGTTCCGACAGATTATGGTGTTTATTTATATTTAATAACAAAGGGAGAGTAACTGGGGACACCGTAACAACATTTACATACCATCTCAATCATAAAATAACTTATTTTATGACAACGGCAAAATGATACGGGCTGCCGCACGCCTGTCAGCAGTTTCACTATCCTTCAGTCCTATGTTTCAGAAAGGGTGAGAACCTCCCATGTTCTTCTCATCCTGCTGGGCAAACTGCCAGCGGGATATCACCGTAAATCAGATATCGTTTAAGGGAGCAGACTTATCATTTTATTTCTTTACGTCTAAATAAAAAGATGCCTCCGTTAAAATGAGGCATCTTAACTCAAACTAAGTCGCGTACTCCGGAGCCGCTTTTATAGCTTTTTCCTCAGGCACTTGAATGAATTTTGTCATAACGGCGCTAGTGAAATATAGCGCAGCGAAGATCCATACAACTCCCTCCGCGCCGACAAGCCCGATAAACATCCAAGCCAGTGCCGGGCCCACAAACGCTGATAAGCCTGCAGCCAAATTCAAAACAGACATGGCAGCTCCCTTGTCTTTTCCAGCCACCGTCGGAACAATAGCGCCAATCGGCACATAGCCCGCGAGCAGTCCGCCCCAAATAAAGCCTACAATGCTGACGATAAGCAAGTTTCCGCTGAAGAGAACAGGTGTATAGTACAAAAGCACAGTGAAAATTCCGCAGCCGACTCCGCCGAACCAAATGACGGTGTTTTTCCAGCCGAATTTATCACCGATTATTCCAAAAATAAGATTGAATAAAATATTGCCAAAAAAAATTGTTCCCCAAATTTGCAGCCAAACATTTGTTGGTATGCCATGCTGGGCCATATGCATAGGTAGAAAAACCGGAAATCCGTAAGTGCCTATGCTGTTAATGATGCGGATGACTCCCCCTGTCAAAACACGAGGGTTTTTCACTAAAATCGTAACGCCTTTTAACAGCTCGTTTGCTGTATCTTCTTTGCTTACTTTTTTCTTTTCAAAGCGGTCACGGTTCATGACTAAGGCGAAAAATGCACCGAGGCATACCCAGAAAATAGAGCTCCAAAGCGTGTTAATGTAGCCAAACGCCTTAATGGCATAGCTTGAATACCAAGCTCCAAAGACAAACATCCCGCAGCAATAGGCAATCCAGAACCAGCCGACCGCCGTGCTGAGTTTCTTTTGAGGCGTGCGGTAGATGACCCATGTCAGGAAAGAATAAGCAAACAGCGGGTATCCTAACCCTTTAATAACGTATGTGATATACATGACAGGCAGGTTTAATTGTTCGAATCCAAAGGCGATAAACCCGGCAGTTCCGATGATATAAAATAATAAGCCCATAAACATTGTACGTTTCGCGCCAAAGGCTTCAAGGCATACACCTGAAAACCATGAAGCGATGGCGAGCGAAATGCCGTACACCGTAAAAATAGATGCAGACTGCTGCACAGTGAGCCCGTTTTCAATCAAAAAAGGACTTAGCCAGCCCTGTTCAAGACCGTCTCCCATCATAAAGATAAGCACACCTAAAAATCCCCAGCCAAGCTGCTTTGGTATTCCGATTTTTTGTAACATATCTGTTTCCTCCCATAGATGCTTAAGTCTTGTAACGAATTAACTCATTAAAGTAAAGAAATGTATATAACCTTTAAAGACGGCTGAAACCTGTCTTTTATACCAGCACTCTTTTTTCAGAAGAGAGGGACAAATCAGAAAAAAAGCGCTGTGTTTTCTTCCATTCTTCATATAGATCAGTTTCATCTTGAAAGTCAGTCGGCTCAATCACCTTGACCATATTTGAGAATGAATCTTTTATGCCGAGAGCTTGATTGCAAATGACCGCGGCTCCAACAACAGAGGCCTGACTGAAACCTTCTTTGACATATACTTTTTTCTGAAGCAGATTAGCAATATATTGGGTCAGGGCATCGCTTTGAAATCCTCCGCCGCACGCCCATACATAATCTCGGCTTGTGGCGCTTACCTCTGTTAAAATGTTGTAATTCCACTTAATCGAATACGCAATTTCTTTTAAAGCCGCCCGAACAAAATGCGCTCTGCTTAATTGAGATGAAAGCGGTGCATCAAATATAAAACCGCCTTTAGTAAGCGCGTTTTTTTCTGTCGATAAATATGATCCGAGAGCTGATACACAAGCGCTGTCTTCCTGAGAAAGCAAAGAGATTTCTTTTTCAATGACGTCATATCCTTCATTGGGATAGAAAATGGTTTTTAATTTTTGATAATTAAGTCCGGTGATTCCGGGATTCGTCTCAACAAGCCACTGCCCCTTATCCGTATGACAATTCAGCCAGGCCAGCTTTTGCCCGTCTTCTTGATTGTCTTGGACAATTT
The DNA here is from genome assembly GCF_022695965.1 of Bacillus sp. HU-1818. Taxonomy (NCBI): domain Bacteria; kingdom Bacillati; phylum Bacillota; class Bacilli; order Caryophanales; family Bacillaceae; genus Bacillus; species Bacillus sp. HU-1818. The sequence goes on along the minus strand of NZ_JAAPBE010000006.1, from coordinate 130,203 downwards.
TGATAATAGGAGTCGTTGTGCCTGATACAATGACGATATCTTCCGGCACGGCGTCCGTGCTCTTAACAGCCAGTTGTGTATCACCGCCCCCAGCAATGACAGGCACACTTCCCGAAAGCCCCCATTCATTTGCAAGCTGTGCATCAACCTCTCCAATTGCTGTGCCTGCTCTCACCAGTCTCGGCAAGATGGATGGTGAAAAGCCGAATATGCCGCACAGCTCTTCTGACCATATATTTTGATTTACATCAAAGAGAAGCGTTTCTGTTGCTTGCGACGGCTCGTATGTCAAAATCCCGGTCAGCTTATACGTTATCCAATCGCTGATGCTCGTAAATTGACTGACTTGTTTCCACAAAGAAGGCTGCCTTTGTTTTAACCCATAAAGCTTCAGTGCTGAAAAGAGCGCTGTCGGAAGCCGTCCGGTGCGGCGGTATTCCTCTTCTTTCATCTCAATCTCTTCTTCCCACTCCCGTCCCCGATTGTCAATGTTAGGAAGCCCGAGGAATGATGTTCCTTTTTTATCAATCAGAACAATTCCCTGCCTTTGGCTGGTTGAAGTGATGCCAATAATGTCTATAGCTTTGCTATGGGCAAGAGCCCGCTTCGCTAAGCCTGACACTTGTTCCCATAATACCTGCGGAGAAAAATAACGGCTGTCCGGGTAAAGAGGTTCTGTTATATATTCAATATCCTCGCGCTCAATTCGATGAACCTTACCTGAGGCCCCGACAATCGCAACTCTTGCATTTCCTGTTCCGATATCAAATACGAGATAGCCTTTTTCGTATGTCATCGTAAGCTCCTCCTTTATACGTCTGTTTCCAGCTCTTTTTTGTTATATAACGTCGGAATCGCAAGCGTCTGCTCCGTTTTCCACTTTTTGAGGGCCCCGTTCATGATAGCGACGTGATGATCTTCCACTTCGTTGGTAGCGCCCGCTAAATGTGGTGTCGCCAATACATTAGGCAAAGAAATCAGCTCATAATCGGAAGATTCCGGCGGTTCATTGTAGAAAACGTCTAAAATGGCTCCCCTGATTTTATTTTGTTTTAATACAGCCAAGAGGTCTTCTCTGTTTACCACTACGGCTCTTGATGTATTCACAAATACCGCGTCCTTTTTCATAAGATCAAAATAGGTTTTGCTGATAAGTCCGGCGGTTTCCTCTGTACGCGGCAAATGTACAGACACAATATCGCTATCTGAAAAGATGTTCTCAAGCGCGACTTTTTCATATTGCGGATTGTCGTGGGTCACAAACGGGTCATAATATTTCACCTTGCAATCAAATGCAGTTAAAAGCTTGGCGATTCTCTGTCCTACTGCCCCGAAACCGACCATGCCGACCGTTTTTCCGGTGATCTCATTGCCTTTAAATTGAACATAGGCCTGTAAATAATCACGGTTCCATTTTCCATCTTTTAACCACTGATTGGACGGCATTGTGTGGCGGAGAAATGTAATGACATTGCCAATAAACATTTCCGCCACTGCTTGGGCATTGCGGGCCGGGGTATAAAAGACCGGGATGCCTCTTTTGGTGGCTGCTTTGATATCAACATTTGACGGCATTCCTCTGCACACGCCCACAAACGCAAGCTCCGGCGAGGACTGTAATACATGTTCTGTTACTTGATCGAGCTCAGCAATCAATCCAGTCGCATTCGTGTCCTCGATCAGCTGAATTAATTCGTCTTCCTGGTAAGCCCTTCCCCTGCCTTTCCAAGATTGATAAACAACGGCGCCGAAGAGTCCTTCGAGTTCCTTTCGGCCACGTTTGTTGTATGGCGCTGTAATTAATACCGTCATGCTGCAAAACTCCTTTTCATGTTGTAGTATTTTTGAATAAAAAAATCTCTTTCCGCAGACGGAAAGAGATTCATGTATATGTGTTTTCTGCTAAAGCAAAAAAACATGTATAAACCTTACTTTCCTATCTTTCAAGCCTACGCTTGCTGGAATTGGCACAATAATGTTGCCGAGGTTTCATGGGGCCAGTCCCTCCACCTCTCTTGATAGAAAATTAATATATGAAATTTTCAGCATATTAAAAGAATAAATTCATCATAAAGAAGTCACGTATTGATGTCAATCTTTTTTTCTGAATTGACGCTATAATGTGAAATGTTTATAATTCTTACAATATATCTATAGATAAGGGGAACTGGGGCATGAATTCTTTCGCCACTCAACAAGATGGAGTCTTTAAATCTGTATGTTCACTCGACTGTCCGGACCAATGCGGATTACTTGTCCATAAAAAAGACGGCAAAATTGTAAAAGTCCAGGGTGATCCGGATCACCCTGTGACACAAGGAAATATATGCAATAAAGTTCGAAATATGGCTGAGCGCATTTATGATGAAAAACGATTATCCGTTCCGCTGAAACGCGTCGGCAAAAAGGGCGAGGCGGCATTTGAACCGATTTCATGGGAAGAAGCCATCAGCACCATCAGCGCACGCTGGAAACGTCTCATCGCTGAAGAAGGCACGGAAAGCATTCTCCCCTACAGCTTTTATGGCAATATGGGGAAATTAACAGCGGAGGGCATGGACCGCCGCTTCTTCCATCGTCTTGGCGCAAGCCAGCTGGAGCGCACCATTTGCAGCAAAGCCGGCTCAGAGGGTTATAAATATACAATGGGCGTGAGTGCAGGAACAGATCCCGAAGAAACCATTCATACAAAGCTGTTTATTTTTTGGGGGATAAACGCTGTCAGCACAAATATGCATCAAATTACAATCGCACAAAAAGCCCGTAAAAATGGTGCGAAAATCGTTGTAATCGATGTTCATAAAAATCAGACAGGCCGGCTTGCCGACTGGTTTATTCCGATTCGGCCCGGAACAGACGGCGCACTCGCCCTTGGCATCATGCATATTTTATTTAAAGAAAATATGCATGATGAAGCATTTCTTTCTGAATATACTGTGGGTTCTGAAGAGCTTCGAGACCATGTCAAACAGTATACGCCTGAAAATGTCTCTTTCATTACAGGCATCAGCACGGAAGATATTTATCAGCTTGCCAGAATGTACGGTGAGACTTCTCCTTCTTTTATCAGAATCGGAAACGGGCTGCAGCATCATGATAATGGCGGCATGATTGTTCGGACGATAGCCTGTCTGCCCGCTGTTACCGGCCAATGGCTGCAACTTGGCGGCGGTGCGATCAAGCATAATAGCGGCATTCTGGAATATAACAGCCGTGCCCTCCAGCGTCCAGACTTGCTGAAAAGCCGCACGCCAAGGTCATTCAATATGAACCAGCTGGGCAGAACGCTTTTAGAAACCGATCCGCCCGTCCGTTCACTATATATATATGGGACAAATCCCGCCATTGTAACGCCGGAAGCCAATAAAGTAAGAGAAGGGCTGGTGCGGGAGGATTTATTCGTTGTAGTGCATGATTTATTTTTAACGGAAACCGCCAAATACGCGGATATTATACTGCCCGCCACCTCTGCTTTTGAAAATCTTGATTTTTACACCTCTTACTGGCATCACTACATTCAGCTTCAGCAGCCGGTTATTGAGAGATATGGAGAAAGCAAGCCGAACACTGAAGTATTCAGATTATTGGCGGAAGCCATGGGTTTTGAAGATCAAGAGCTGAAAGATTCGGACGATGAATTAATTCGCCAGGCGCTTGATCATCCGGACAATCCTTATTTGGAAGGAATGAATTACGAAGATCTTATTCAACATTCATATATAAAAGCAAAAAGAGCTAAACCGCTGTTTCCGGGCAAACTGCCGACACCGAGCGGTAAGATAGAATTATATTCTGACACAATGAAGAAAGACGGCTTTCCGCCTGTGCCGACTCATATACCGCTTGCCGAGGATGAAGATTACCCTCTTATGTACGTGCCGGGTCCTAATCATAATTTCTTAAATTCGACGTTCTCCAACAATGCTAAGCATATCAAGCTGGAAAAAGAACCTAAGCTTTTTATGAACACGCAGGATGCAAAAGAACGGGGAATTGAAGATGGAGAGCGAGTCCTCATTTGGAACAGCCGGGGCGAATGCGAATTAACCGTCTCAGTCGGAGAACAGGTCCTTCCTGGAGTGACAGTGAGCCAAGGGTTATGGGCCGATGAGCCAAACAAAAAACAACTTGTCAACTCACTTACACCGGACCGCTTGTCAGATATGGGCGGCGGCGCAACCTTTTTCTCAGGAAAAGTCCAAGTCGAAAAAATCACAAACACATCAGTTTAATCGTATACAAACTAACCGCCAGACATCTAGTCCTGGCGGTTAGTTGTTATTGATTTATTCACTTTCATCAAAAATGGCGACGCCCCGGCTCCATCCTGCGAGGCATCAGCGATATTTATAGAAAAAACGCTTACTGTAAAACCATAAGGCTTCGAAAGCTGATCAAGATTGCAAAGTTTTTCGAATCTGGCAGTACTCTTTCCTTTGAAGGAATACAAAAGCAATAAATAAAAATCGAGATAATGTCGACTATAATTGATGTATTTTGTTTCTCATGGTTGGATGGGAACCGACCGATGACCGGATAAAAGAGAATATGAAAAGCCCCTTCTCAATTTAAGAGGAGCTTTTATTTCATACTCTCCAAATACTTTTTATGTTCTTTTTTAAAAACTTTAATATCCTTTTTAAATATCTCAATTTCATACTTTTTTTTGCTTCCTTAGACAAATTCTCACCTAAGATAATGCCGATGTCTTTCCTCACTTTTTGTTTATTCATACCAATTGTTATAACCGGGTCTGTGTCTCCAATTCCAAAACTAAACAAACCAAATTCATTACATGCACTTTCCAAAACTTCCTCAGTTGATTTTGACTTTTAAATGGATGAAAAACCATATTAAACATGAACAAAGAAGATGCTACGACAATTATGTTAAAGATTCAAATAAATTTCTTATTCATTCTTCCCTCCTTTTTTCTTTGTTGGCCGGTTTATGTTTCTACTCTGTCAGCGACTTTAAAGATATTGAATAGCAGAGAAGATAATAAAGCAATTACAAAGAACACCCCCACAAATCCACTCCAGAATGTAAGTCCTTCAAACGGAATATTAAACATTCTAATAATGATTCTGTGAACAATCCCCGCAATAATAAGCAGGACACTAGTTAATAATGAAAATCTAATATGTTTCATTCACCACAAACTCCTTTCATAAGGAAAAATCCTCTCTTCCTTTTTTTGTATTTATTCAACACTTTTAAAAAATCTCCTTTATGATTTAATATTGGTGGTGAAATTTTTTAGCTTGATAAGTCTTAGTTTAAATAAGTTGTAGTAATACAGCTCCTATAACTGCTGTTTTATTTAGATTATTCATCTCCGAAAGACAACTCATAATCTTCCCATTCATCACTACCATTGCATTCCACTAAATAAGTTTTTTGCCTCCAGGCTGCCTCACGCTTAGACATATTTATAACAAGCTTTTCCTCATAAGACTGCTGATACTACTGTTTAGAGTTACTTCTGTCATCCTTCACCCTTCTTAACCTGCTGCTACCGCCATTCCTTAATCTCTTGGACATAAAAAAGCGTATCTGGCTTCAGCTTCCGGCACGCTTTCTCTCTTAGTGTAAAGTGCCAATAAAGTTGTTTAATTTGCAAAAAAGTCGTTTAAAAACAAATAAAATTGTTTGAATAGGCAATATCAGTATCCACACGATTGTTTTAATTAAAAGAGTATTATGGTTAAGGAGTGTAATGAATGGTGTTCTTTATGAGCACTTCATTTTCCATTGACTAAACGTTCATTCAATAATAAAGTAGTGTTAAATATTGTAATTGAATGGAGGGTTTGCAATGGATTTGTATTATGAGGTTAATGGAAACGGGCATCCTGTCGTTCTTCTTCATAGTGGTGGTGCTGATTTGCGTGATTGGACATTTGTAACGCCGCTTCTAGCCAAGCACTATAAGGTCGTTACTTTTGATGGACGTGGTACTGGGAAATCACCATCCCCTTTAGAACATACCAACTATGTTGAAGATTTGCTGTCGCTGCTTGACCATCTAGAAATCGATAAGGCAGCACTCATAGGACACTCCTTCGGCGGCCAGATTGTCACTGAATTTGCTCTGAATTATCCTGAAAGAGTATCGAAACTTGTTTTGGTTGCTCCTGCTTTGTCAGGATTTAGCTATTCACAAGAGTTTACTGCGTATTTGAATAAAATTAACGAGGCTGCCCCAGATATAGAAAAGATGCTTGAGCTTTCGCTTAGCGCCTCATTATATCATGTTGTAATGGCCGGTCCCCACCGGAATCTGATGGTTCAAATGCAGCGGCATTATTTCAGACGGATTTTAAAATGGCCAGCTTTTGAAATGATTTGGCCGCAGCCTCCAGCTATTGACAGGTTAGAGGAATTGAATGCCGATACACTATTCATTATCGGCAAGGAGGATTTCCAAGATAACCATCGAGTTGCAGATTGTTTTCGAAAAGTCCCAAAAGCTCGTTTCGTTGAAATCGCCGATGCAGATCATATGGTAACACTCACCCATCCTGAAAATCTATATCACCATATTACTTGCTTTATGGAGGAATGAAGTTTACCATGCCAAGATCTCGGAAAGAAAATGAAAGAATTCGTCAGTTAGCCAAAGAGAATATTCGTAGTGCAGCTATGAGGTTGTTCATCAAACAAGGGTATCATGCTACTTCTATTAGCGATGTAGCTAAAGAAGCAGGCATATCTAAAGGGCTGCTATACAATTATTATAAAGGCAAAGAGGAACTTCTTGCTACAATGGCCGAGGCCAGAATCGGGGAATTGATTGAGGTAATGGAAGGTGCGACCGCTTTTGAGACACCTTCTGAACAACTTAGGTTTATTATAGAAGGTGCGATCGATAACGTCTATCAAAAGCCGGAATTATTCCGTTTCTATCTGCACCTGCAAACACAGCCAGAAGCAGATCAGGAGCTGATCAAATACAGTAATATGCTGATTGAAGAAAGTGCCAGACAGTTCGAGTTACAGTGTGAGATGTTCGAAAAGCTGGGTGTAAAGGAGCCGCGGAAACGGTCGTTATACTTTTCATCCACGCTTCAAGGGATCATGTTAATGATATCTACTTATCCGCAACAGTTTCCCATTGAAGAAGTAAAAACACAGATGATTCGTGAATTTTGCTTCTTGTCTTCCGAATAAGTACCCAACACCAGCACCTTTAATTAAACCAGATCAATAAAGAGAAATAGCATTTGGGGAACCAAAAATAATTCCTTCGGTCAAAAGTTTGACTGACTGAAAAAACGATGTCCTTTTTAGGGCATTTTTTTGGGGATAAAAAAGACCTGGAAGGAATCAATTCCAGGTCACATGAATTCCTTGTGTCGGCTTTTACTTTTAGTACGTTTTATAAAATTTTGATGTGTGTTCAACGTTTAGCGTATTCTTTAATGCACTCTAGGTCACTGTTAGATCTCACCATTTTGCTTTCAATTATATACTGTCATCAAATAAACAATCAAACTGAAATTTCTGCTTATCATCGGTAATACCCGCCGGCCCTGCTAGACCATTTCAAACATGGAAATCAATAAAAACTTGCTAAATATCTTCTTCCATGCTATATTCATATAGCGATGAGCTGAATTGTGTAAGCCGATGGACATGCCCTTTGCGGGCGCACACGAATGTGGCGTGTGGTACATCGCCTCAATACGCAAAAGACGTTTGCTTTCGGGCAAACGTCTTTTTTTATGTTAACCTATTTTTGTTCCGTTGGGAACGGGATGTTCCGGCGCAAGCAGGACGACGTCGCCTTGTTCCGGAATGCCGCCGAGGACGAGCACTTCTGATTTGAATCCGGCGATCCTCCTGGGCGGAAAATTGATGATAGCTGTGACTTGCTTGTCGATCAAGTCTTCCGGCTGATAGCGTTTCGTAATTTGCGCGCTTGATTGTTTCAGACCAATTTCTTCGCCGAAATCAATCACAAGCTTAATGGCCGGTATGCGCGCTTCCGGAAATTCCTCTGCTCTTACAATCGTGCCTGTCCTGACATCGAGGGCTAAAAAATCTTCAATGGATGCCAACTGAATCACTCCTTTTTCTTCTTATTATAAAAAGAAAAACACATCCCTGCGCTTTACCATATATCAGAACGTTTTATCCGAATGAAAGGTGTTTCTGTAGTCCCGCGGAGCCATTCCCGCCGATTTTGCAAACCACCTTGTAAATGAAGAAGGGTTTTGAAAACCGAGCTTCTGACTAACGGCAGTAAGTGGTTCATTTTTCTCTGCCAGCATTCTTTTCGCTTCCGCAAGCCGAAGGTCGGCAATGTATTTTTGCGGTGTTTTCCCTGTACGGTTTTTAAACCAGCTTGAGTAGTACGCCGGATGATAATGTTCGAGTTCCGCCAGTTTTTTAATAGACAAAGTTTCCGATAAATGACTGTGTATGTATGCGATAGACGAGTGGGAATACGTTTGTATTTTTTCCGTTATGTATTGAACAAGCAGGTACAGGGTATGTGATGACTTACTATTTGCTTCCTCCTTCAGCAAATAGCGGATTGAGGACCAAAAGGGGTCCACTTTGGCTTCTAGCCCAGAAGCCATATCATGATGCTCTATGTTCATGACGTGTAATGGAATATCCAGAACTAAACATTCGTTTCTGCCGATGGAGCGAAAGCGATGTTCACACTCAGGCGGAATGTACAAAAAATGCTCTGGCGTTAACTTCACCCTCTGTTCTTCTGTTTCAAGATCAATATGGCCCTCAAGCGGGAATAAAAATTGGCTGAATTCGTGTTTATGCGAATGGTAGAGGCGTGTATAGGTCCTTTTTTCACAAGTAATATTTTGCAGTATGTCCATCTCATTCTCCATCCTTTTTTATGCGGTAATGATGTTTGGATATAACCGAAAAACAGTCTATGATACAGAGAAATGGCAGGTTGATTTTCCTTCGTTACATGAAAGTATTATGTGCGGCGCCATTGGCCTTTGACCAATCTGTTTAAACTCTGATAAGCTGGCTTCCCGCTTTCTTTCCCCGATGGCGCTTTGCACCACAATTTGTTACACCGAAATTCGCCGTGAGCACCCATTCACCGAGCTTCACTTGAATATGCGCAGACCATGAAGATGCCGCTAATTGTTGTGTTTTATGTTTGCTGCAAATTTGAGTGTCTCCCATGCATTTTAATATTGTCATTATACAATATTCAGAAATATATGTCTTAAACAAAAAGAGCCTTATTCAAAATAAGACTCAGTTTACATAATATTATTATGATTTACTAATGCTTCTGCAGGCCTGCTGCAAATGCCCGAATTGAAAATAAAAAACTCTCCGAAATATCTTGTGAAAGTTCAAACGCATGCTGTCTCATTAGGACGGCAAATCCATGCAGCATGCTCCTTAGTCCCCTCGCCGCATGAATGGCCGTCTGTTCATTGGCATAGCCAAATTGAATGAGCAGTTGAACGACAAGCTGGACAATTCGGTCCGACAGCTCTTCTGTCCTGCCATCGGAAACTTTCAGCAAGGAGGCCTCGTAAAGTCCGGGGCTCGAATGTGCAAATTCAATATAGGCGTTTGCTAAGGCAAGAAGTGCTTTTTCTCCTGTTAGTCCCCGGACGGAAGAAGACATTTGTTCATAAAGCTGTTCTAATCCGCTCACACAAAGTTCAACTTGAATGCCTTGCAGTCCGCTGACATGATTATAAAGAGACGGAGGACGCACATTTAATTTCTTTGAAAGCGTAGACAGTGTGACTCCCTTCATGCCTTCTTGATTTGCAAGCTCAGCTGCTGCATCTATGATAATTTCAAGGTTCATCCCAATTCTCGGTGACATCACTCATTATCCTTTCGTAAGACGGCGCTTCGCATTTTGAAGCGCGTGCTTCATAGAATTTATTGGACTATGTAAAAGCTCTCCGTGTCCTACTGCGAGACAGCTAGGAGCTGTGTCAATTAGAATTTGTGCGCTTTTAATGGCTTTTTTCTTGTTCCAAGTCGCGAACGCCGGAAAAGGAAATGACCATTTCAGCTCCCCGGAAACAGCAATTCCTCCTCGCAATTGAAACGCGTCTCCTGCTATTAGAATACCATTTCTTTCGTCAAAAAAAGATACGCTTCCGGGGGTATGCCCTGGTGTTGGAATAACAAGCAGAGAACCGATCCACTCACCGCCTTTTACCAAAAGATCAGGTGTTGTTTTTATGTTTTTCGGCACGCCTCCTTTTATAGGCGTTTGCGGTTCATCATCCCGCAGTGTTACGTCCCCCTGTAATAAGAATGAATCCCGTTCTGATATGATCTTTTGTGCGTGTGGGTATGCTGCGGCCAATGTATCAAGTGAACCGACATGGTCACTATGGGCATGAGTCAGCAAAATTTTGTTCAGCGGTTTTCCAATGCGGCTGACCGCTTCTGAAATGCCTTTAAAGCTGTTCGGAATCCCTGTATCGATCAGCGTTAATCCATCTGCTTCTTCGACCAAATAACAATTGACGGGAAAAAGCTTTGGAAAAAAGGTCAGCTGCCAAACCGATTGATGTTGTATGATTCTCATATTTTTTTATCCCCCTCGAAAACTAATGTTGTTAGTTTCATTATAACTAATGCCATTAGTTTTACAAGCGTTTTATGATAAATTCACTGCTATATATATTTTTACCTTCGCTTGTCTAAGTGCAACAGCACCTTGATCATACACTTCAAAATCGCCTGAGAATGTACGCAAATGACGCTTCTCCCATGACCAGATCTCTTTCCACGTTTCAAGCACAATCTCTTCAATCGGTCCAGTTCTTGACGAAAACACGGCGTACGTTGAAGAGGGTAAAGTGTTTTCTTTAAATGGTTCATACACTTTTCTTGCCTGATTTGTAAACGTTCCGATTGAGAACGTGTACATGCCATGCTCTTTTTGTTCATAGTCTGAATATAAGGTGATGATTTTTTTATCCTGAGGGGGTTCAGCTAAGATGCCTTGCGGATTTTCCTGCCAAAATGAGTTCCACAGTCGCGGAATTTTCCCCTCCGAAGTCATTTCCAATGCATTGCTTGTCCTTACTGACATTCCGATAAAGTGTTGTTGTTCCATTTGTACATAATGTGAAAAACTCATGTGCATTCTCCTCTTTTTTCAAAGTATCTACAGTATAAAAAAAGAAACCTGACAGCACCGTGTCAGGTTTCATATATTTTTTGCATGTGATTAATCGTATCCTTCACTTTTTCTCGGATATGGAGCGGTTTCAGCACTTCAATTTCCTTCCCGAATTGCAATAAAAAACCGATCAGCCATTGATCTTCGGGCAGTGAAATAACGGCTTTGCAGTTTCCGCTTTCATCAAATTGAAGGGAATCTTCTCCAAACCATTCGCTAAAACGCTGCTGAGCGGGAGGCAATACGAGAAGCAGGAGGTCAGTTAAACGATCTTTTTGATACCAATTGGCATCCCAAGGCAGTGTTTTCAGCTGAATATTTTTCCTATCAAATGATTTCTGAAGAATAGCCAGTTCTTTCATTCGCTGGAGCTTAAAAAAACGAAAATCCTTTTTTGCTAAACAGTAAGCATACAGATACCAATGCCCGCTTTTAAATACCATTGTGTAAGGTTCCGTTTCTCTTGTTCTTGTCTCTCCCTTTGCGTTTGTATATGTAAATGACACTGTAGATGTACGGTCAATTGCTGCGCTGAGTTCCTCTACGAGCTTTTTTTGGTGCTTCGTATCACCCCAGGCGGTCATGTCAATAAACCACTTTTCGGTTTGCCGCTTAAATGTTTCTAAATCCTGCTCTGGAACAAGGTGCTGTATTTTTTCAAAGGCGTCATTGTTAGAAGCCGGTTCATACATAGAAGAAACACTTTGAAGAGCAAAAGCGATCGCGGCTAGCTCCTCCTCCTTAAGCCATTGCCGCTCCAGCCGATATGTTTCCATTATGCTGATTCCCCCGCCATTTCCTTGAGCCGTTACAATCGGAATGCCCGCTCGGCTTATCGTCTCAACATCACGGTAAATGGTTCTGACAGATACTTCAAACAAGTCAGCTAGCTCAGCAGCCTGAACCTGTTTTTTACTGACTAACAGCACAACAATAGCTAAAATACGTTCAAGTTTCATATCGTGCCCCTTTTTCGACAGCCCGGGCACATCTCTTATGCAAATGGAGAAAGGCGCGCATATTGTGATAAAGCCGGGTTCTGCCTCTTTTTTGCTTCAATAGGTCTTTTATGAAGACTACTATTTGCAGACGGATAAGCATACACTACTCAACGGAGGGGATTTCTCATCATGCATCTTACACTTCAAAGCGTCTGCCCTGTCATGATTATTGTCTTTTTTCTGTATAAAAAAATTAAGCGGTCCATCGGATATCAGCCGCTAAGACCTCGCTGGCTTTTTATAAGAGTCATTCTTTTTTCATTATTTGCGAGCGGGCTCGCCATTTTCAGCTTGACTCATCCATTTTTGTACGCGTATCTCACTCTCGGTATTCTTGGCGGCTTCCTGCTCGTATTCTTCGCTAAACGAAATATCTCGTTTGAAAAACGCAGGGGAAAGATTTATTTTCGCACCCATATTTGGGTTGAACTCATACTCTTATCCTTATTTCTGTCGAGATTTCTGTATCGCGTCTCAGAACTGTACCTAGCCCATCCAGATTTAAAAAACCCTAATTCATACAGCCAGACAATCGGAACGGATCCGCTGACAATCTGTATTTTTTTTCTGATTGCGGTGTATTATATCGGATTTTCCTCATTTGTTTTAAAAATCAGCCGACATGACGACGATGAAAATCAGACCAGCCAATATGGCTGATCATGGCTTCTTGCTTAAAGTTTGTCACTTAAGCAAGAAGTTTTTTAGTCATGGCGGGTATGATGAATCATTTGCTGAAGTACATCTAAAACATGCTCATCCTCGGGAGAATAATAAATTGATGTGCCTTCTCTGCGCGATTTGACCAGACGCAGGTTCTTTAAAAATCTCAACTGGTGAGAAACGGTTGATTGCAGCAAATTCAAATGCTCCGCAATACCGTTTACAGCATGCTCGCCTTGAGAAAGCAGGTGAAGAATCCTGATTCTTGTTGGATCAGAGAGCGCTTTAAAAGTTTGAGCAACAAGAAATAACGTCTCCTCATCCAAATCAACTGCAGGATCTTCCATTCTGTCCATGTCTTGAAATTCAGTCATGTGCCTCACCTTTCTTTTTTCATTATTTCAATCATATAACAAAAGCGGATTCATGCAAACTGCGGGGAGTTTTTGATCTTTCATTTCTTATTTTAAATTTATGTTTCAAACACAGGATATCACTTGGTCTCATGAGCGTTCTATGTCATAATAAAAAAGTCATAATGCTCCAAAAATTGAGGGTGAAACACAGTGAAGAAAAAGAAAAAAGGCTGTTTCGCTGCTGCGGGTTTTATGATGATTTTTGTCTTTGTCATTGCTTCCTTTTTAATGGTCTTGCTTTTTTCGAATCATGATCTGCTCAAAAAACTGCCGTTTGATACGAAGTCAATTGTTCTGGAAAGATTAACAGATTACAAACCTCTCGTTGAAGATGAGCTGGACGAGCAGGGCCTCTCCAACTATACATCACTTATACTTGGTATGATGTATCAGGAGTCAAAAGGAAAGGGAAATGATCCCATGCAGTCCTCTGAATCTCTTGGTTTAAAGAGAAATGAGATACAAGACCCTCAACTCAGTATTAAACAAGGCATCAAGCAATTTACTCTCATGTACAAAACCGGAAAAGATAAAGGTGTAGATTTGGAAACCATTATTCAAAGCTACAACATGGGAGCGGGTTATATTGATTTTGTAGCTGAACATGGAGGAACGCATACCGAGGAATTGGCAAAACAATACTCCGAGCAGCAGGTCGAAAAAAATCCTGAGCTTTACACTTGCGGAGGAAATAAAAATAATTTCCGTTACCCATACTGCTACGGCGATTACACGTATGCAGAAAAAGTAAAAGAAAAAACAAAAACTGTAGAAGAATCTTTAAATGTGACAACTCTTGAAACGTTAGAATAAAGGGCTCCTAAAAGGGGCCTTTTATTATTTGCTGAAACAACAAAAAAAGCCATAAAAATATGGCTTTTAATAATACGGCGATATCATTAAGTACACGATGACGCCCGTCAGACTGACATAGAGCCAAAGCGGCATTGTCCATCTGGCGATTTTTTTATGTCGCTCCACCTGCATGCTGAATCCTCTGATGAGCGTAAACAGCGCAAGAGGTACAATAACTGCTGAAAGAAAGATATGCGAAATTAATACAAAGAAATAAATCGAGCGCATAATCCCTTCTCCGCCGTACAATGTGTTCTCTGCGACAGCATGGTACACCACATAGCAAATTAAGAACAATAATGTCGTCGTAAATGCAGCTAATATGAATCGTTTATGGGCTTTAATATTTTTCTGTTTAATCATAATAAGCGCCGCCAACAAGAAGATAAAGGTAAAGCTGTTGAATATCGCATTTAACATCGGCAAAATGTGAATATTCGCATGGCTGAACTGATCCTGTTTCGGCATAAAAAACAGCAAAGCAATTAATCCGTTGATGACAACTGTCAATGTCAGGACAATTCCGGTATAATTTTTCGGTTTATTTTCTGTCTGATTCATCTGATGACCTCTCCTATTTGTACTGGCTACCCAAATCGTATGCAAATTTAAAGGAGATGTCAACGTTTTCGCGTGCTTCGTCAGAATTTAGACACACTTTAAAGGCCGGGCGTTTTGATAAGCCCGGCCCATGGCTCATGCCTCTTGTAGTAAATCCTCAATCACTTTATGTTCATTTTCATTCAGCAGATTCTTCTGAATTTTCGTGTGAATCGGTTTGTTCATATGACGATCAAGAATATCTGCGGTTTCTTTATCCCCGGCTATAATGAGCCGTTCCCACTTTTTCGCGGCTGCCTTTTCGTCAAGTCTTGAGGCAAGACGCTTATACAGCCTTTTTTGATTATCTTTTATGTGATCTTTTACATCCTCCTGATCCATAGAGGAAGGCGGGCTCTCATGTTTTGCTTCATGCGGCTCCCACGTCTCATTCACCAGATCATATTCATAATGCTCAATCGCTTCGATTTCACCCAGAACCGTTTCAATAATCTTCACTTCATTTTGCTGCGTTAATACAAAAGCGGTGCTTGGATATTCCTCGTGAAGGGCTTCCAACTGATCGAGAACCGCTGATTCTTCCCAGTAAAATCTAGTTTCAACAGGCATTTTCAGTTCAATTACTTCCCATATGCGGCTGTGGTGAGAAGCGAAGAATACGAAACTGCGCGGCATGTCTTTTCCCTTTCCATCAATGTATTGATAGATTTTTTTTATAAGGGCCTCCAGACATTTTTCCTCCTCCGGATCACTGGCAGCCAAATATTCTTTTAATCGGCTAAACCCGGTTTTCAAAGCGATTTTCCACTCTCCCCCCTGTTGTTCAGGATCCCTTACATCCGTATTCACATATAATGAAAGCATTTTATCAGGCGATTCCAATTGGACATATTTCAGCTTCTTTATCAATGTGTTAAACGACATTCATGTTCCTCCTTTATCATACGAATTACTGTTCCTTATCCTCTCTATTCACACGCAAAACCTCATTTAACAAACCGAGGAAGATATTGATACACCTTTTTTATCAAAAATACTGATTTTATCATTTACAAATACCCTGCATATCTACTACAATTGGTTATTGTGTTCCAATTCACATAGACTGTTTTTCATTCTGGAAAGGAGTTTGGTTTTGTTTACTGAAACGATAGAAAAAAACCGGGAAGAGCTGAAGGAAGAGCTCAATCAATTAGAAATTCAAATGTACCGCATGCAGGAAAATATCAAGGATATTTCAAAAGATTCCCGAGTGCTTGGTATTGATCAATCGAAAGATGAAGATTGGCTGATTGTTTCCTCGATTGATGATGGCCAAACATGTAAAATTATGCTTACGGATTGTGAAACGGCATACAGAGGAAGAAGCCGATTTTCCCTTGTGGCTTCGTATCAGAACGATGCCATTCATATTGGCGACATTAAAGGACCTCCGAATCTTGGATACGGTTCCATTTGCATCAAATTTTTAAAGGAAATCGCCAGGGACCATAATATTCCGAAGGTAACCGGTGACATAGCGAAGCGCGATTGGGACCACGTTGAGCGCCTGATCCATTTTTATAAAAAGCACCACTTCGAAGTCAGCATTGATTGCGATTCACAATCTGGCGAGATCAAATGGGTTGATTTGTAAAAAGCAAATAGAATGGGCTACAGAAATACTAATTGAACTATCCTTATTCCTTTTATCGCAAATATGGACTTCTGCCAAACCACATCGATTGCAGCGATCCTGCCGCATTAAGGCTTTAGCCGGATCATGAGCGTATAAGGATAGATTAATAGTAAACGGCTGGCTTTTTATTGCCGGCTTTTTATTTTTTTACACCTACAATACTTCCTTACCCTTGCAGCTTCATACTGTTGCTGGGTGAAAATGAGTTCATTCTAAATTCAAACATGACAAATGTCATATATGCACTATGATGTGTGCTACTACAAAGGCATCCTCTCTGCCCTTATACTTGGTATAGACACACAATGAGAGGATACTTTAAAATATGAATGATCAAACTATTGCTCATAAACAAAAAAAGCTTACGAAGCAAGTGGCTGCATTTGCTCAAGCCGATACTAAAAACAGTATGTTGCAGCTCCTTAATACATTTATTCCTTTCTTCGGCTTATGGTTTCTTGCTTATTTCAGCCTCAACATCTCCTATATTCTTACTTTAGGTTTTACAGTCGCGGCTTCCGGATTTTTGACACGGATATTCATTATCTTTCACGACTGCTGCCACCAATCCTTTTTCAAACAAAAGCGTTATAACAATGTTCTCGGTTTTATCACCGGCGTTCTGACCTTATTTCCCTTTCTTCAATGGCAGCACAGCCATTCAATCCATCACGCGACAAGCAGCAACTTGGATAAACGAGGTACAGGTGACATTTGGGTGTTAACGGTAAACGAATATAAAGCCGCCTCCAAATGGACAAAAATCGCTTACAGACTTTACAGAAACCCGTTTGTCATGTTTATTCTCGGACCTATTTATGTTTTCTTGTTCACAAACCGTTTTAATAAAAAAGGCGCAAGACGTAAAGAACGCATCAACACGCACCTCACAAATATCGCAATCGTTGCTTTGGCTGTTGTATCCTGCCTGATCTTCGGATGGCAATCGTTTTTGCTTGTGCAAGGACCGATTTTTCTTATCTCAGGCTCGATCGGCGTATGGCTGTTTTATGTTCAGCATACATTTGAAGATTCATATTTTGAAGCGAATGAAGACTGGAACTATGTTCAGGCCGCTGTTGAAGGAAGCTCTTTTTATAAACTTCCGAAACTGCTTCAATGGCTGACAGGCAATATCGGATACCATCATGTCCACCATTTAAGCCCTAAAGTGCCGAATTACAAGCTTGAAGAGGCGCATGAGAATCATGAACCTTTACAAAACGTACCTACAATTACGTTGAAAACAAGCCTGCAATCTCTTAAATTCCGTCTTTGGGATGAAGAAAAGAAGCAATTTGTTACGTTTCGGGATATTAAAAAACCGTCATCACATAATCCGCCTTCTCCAGTAGAGAAACAGTCGCTGCGGAAAAACGCCTGACCCGCAAGGAGGCTCTTTCCTGAAATCCAGAAAGAGCTTCCTTTTTCTATTGTTCAAGGGATGCAATCAGACCGTTACAGTGGTAAAGTTACTTTTAAGATGAAATGCTGAAAATGAGGTTATATCATGGTCAAAAAGTATTTAAAATTCCAGAAGCTAAGCGGAATTTCACCTTATATTTGGACAATATTTTTTATATTGCCTTTTTACTTTATATTCAAATCGTCTTCGACACTCGTTATCATTATCGGCATTGTCCTGACGCTCTTATTTTTTTCCGTGTACAGATTTGCGTTTGTCTCAAAGGGCTGGGCCGTTTACATGTGGGCATTTATTTTAATTGGCATCTCCACTGCCTCTATTACGCTGTTCAGCTATATTTACTTTGCTTTTTTTATTGCGTATTTTATCGGAAATATACGAGACCGCGTTCCCTTTTATATTCTATATTATGTACATTTAACAAGCGCTGCGGTTGCCGCAAACTTCAGCTTTGTCTTAAAAAGAGAATTGTTTCTCACGCAAATTCCCTTCGTCGTCATCACTCTGATCAGCGCGATTTTGCTGCCGTTCAGTATCCGCATCCGAAAAGATCGTGAACAGCTTGAAGAAAAGCTTGAATTTGCTAACGAACGGATTTCTGAGCTGGTGAAAATGGAGGAGCGTCAGCGGATTGCCCGTGATCTTCATGACACTCTCGGCCAAAAGCTTTCTTTAATCGGTTTAAAAAGCGATTTGGCGAGAAAATTAATTTATAAAGATCCGGAACAGGCGCGCGCTGAAATAAAAAGCGTCCAGCAAACCGCAAGAACCTCTTTAAATGAAGTAAGAAAAATCGTCTCCTCCATGAAAGGAATTCGGCTGAAGGATGAATTGGTCAATATCAAACAAATTCTCGAAGCAGCCGGCATTAAGCTCATCTATGAAGAAAAGCAAACACCTGCCAGCATATCGTTGCTTAATGAAAACATTCTGAGCATGTGTTTAAAAGAAGCCGTCACAAATGTCGTTAAACACAGCGGCGCCACGACTTGCCGTATTGATGTTCACCAACAATTGAAGGAAGTCATCATTACCATTACAGATGATGGGTGCTTCAAAGGCACAGAACAATATTTTTCAAAAGGACATGGACTGCTCGGCATGAAAGAACGCCTTGAATTCGCAAACGGAAGCCTGCAAATTGACACAGAAAACGGCACACAATTAACGATGAAAATGCCAAATGAATCAAAAATCAAAGAAAAGGAAGGATCAAAATGATTACAATATTTATAGCGGAAGATCAGCAAATGCTGCTAGGCGCTTTAGGATCGCTGCTTAATTTAGAAGATGATATGGAAGTTGTAGGAAAAGGAACAAGCGGACAGGATGCTGTGGATTTTGCCAAAAAAAATCAGCCTGATGTTTGTATCATGGATATTGAAATGCCCGGAAAAAACGGCCTTGAAGCTGCTGAAGAACTAAAAGATCTCGGCTGTAAAATTATCATTTTAACAACGTTTGCCCGTTCCGGATATTTTCAGCGGGCAATTAAAGCCGGCGTCAGCGGTTATTTGTTAAAGGACAGCCCAAGTGAAGAACTCGCAAGCGCCATTCGCAGCGTGATGGACGGAAAGCGCATCTACGCTCCTGAATTGATG
Organism: Bacillus sp. HU-1818; assembly: GCF_022695965.1. Taxonomy (NCBI): domain Bacteria; kingdom Bacillati; phylum Bacillota; class Bacilli; order Caryophanales; family Bacillaceae; genus Bacillus; species Bacillus sp. HU-1818. The sequence goes on along the minus strand of NZ_JAAPBE010000006.1, from coordinate 110,847 downwards.
GAGGATATCTACAGCGAAGCCAACCCGCTTACAGAAAGAGAAAAAGAGGTGCTTGAGCTTGTAGCTGACGGCAAAAACACAAAGGAAATTGCCAACGAGCTTAGCATTAAAAGCGGCACCGTCCGCAACTATATTTCTATGATACTCGATAAGCTTGAAGTGAAAAACCGGATTGAAGCCATTACCCGGTCAAAGGAAAAAGGCTGGTTTAAATAAAAAAAGAGCATCTTGGTCATGTCCGAGATACTCTTTTTTATTGAATCAGCCTTTTCTTTTTATTTAGGCCCCTGCTTCAAGTGTCATCTGCACATCAAAATAAGGGCTGTATTCTGATTCAATAAGGTAAGTCTGGGCTTCCCCTGTCTTTGCAAACAAAACGGCTTATAATCTCTGTTTTTCAGCCTCATAAAGATATAAGCAAAAGCATTCCTTTTTAGGGGGTTAACCCCTTTTCGCGGTTCAGCTCCATCTCCCCCCTTTCTATTTAGAATTTTGTTTTAACCGGCAATCCCCCACGGAGAAAAGACAATATAAATGACAGACACCATCACGAGAATAATACATGACGCAAGTTTTACATGCTTCCAAGGTTTCAAGTCCACTTGAGGATCATGGTTAAGACGATACTCTTTTTCTCTGGGCTGAAGCCTACCGACAAACAGCATCACCGCCACCGAGAACGGAAAGAGAACAGCCAGGATATACAGAAAATGAATGTGTCCCATAAAGATTTTAGATAAGCCATACAGGACAATATGAGCCGGTATCGCAATTTTAACGGCTAAGGCGGGTACTCTTTTAGAAAAGAACCCCACCACAACTGCAGCTAAGATGGGCACATTAAAAAAGCCAAACATTTCTTGAAGATAATTATACAAGCCTGATGGCGCATACAAAATAAATGGCGCAATGATAATGGAGACCACGCCAAGAATTGCTACAAATATTCTGCCTGTCTTTACAAGATCAGCATCATTTGCATTTGGTTTAAAAATCGGCTTATAAATATCAAGTGTAAATAATGTAATCGTACTATTCAATGAACCGTTAAACGAGCTTAAAATAGCGCCGAATAAAATAGCTGCGAAAATACCGGTAAGCGCTGTCGGCAGTAAATCTACGATCAGGCGCGGATAGACACTGTCGGCGTTATTGATTCCACCTCCATAAAGATGAAAAGCAATAATGCCCGGCAGGACTAAATAAAAAACCCCGACTAATTTAAAAAATCCTGCTAAGAGCGCCCCTTTTTGCCCCTCAGCCAAATTTTTAGCGCCTAATGCACGCTGAACGATCGCCTGATTGACAGCCCAGTAAAACAAATTATTTACTAAGAGGCCCGTTAAAATGGTTGGCCATGGCACTTCTGCGGAGTTGCTGATATCGATTGAATTAAGCTTTTCTGTATGTACGGCCGTTAATTTGGCAACACCGCCTCCAAAGTTTCCGTCACCGATAGCTAATATACCGAGCACCACAATCAGCAATCCGCCGCAGATCAAACCGATTCCATAGATGGCATCTGCTGAAGCCGCAGCTTTCAAACCGCCGAAGAAGATATAACAGCAGCTCGTTATGCCGATGATAAATGAAATGATCAATACGGCTGTAAAAGTGCTGATTCCAAAATTATCGGTAAAACCGAAAACCTGATCTAATACAAGTGCCCCGGAATATAAAACAGTTGGAAGGAATGAAACCGCATAGCCGATGATTAGCAACAAAGAGACAATTTGTCTTGTTTTTTGATCAAAGCGCTTTTCAAGAAAATCGGGTATTGTCGTTATGCCTGTTTTTAAATATCGCGGAAGAAAAAGTAATGCGAAAAATATCAAAGCAATCGGCGCACTCGCCTCCCAAGACATTGCAGTCATCGAACCGGCGTAGCTTTGACCGTTTAATCCAACCATTTGTTCTGTCGATAGATTGGTAAGCAATAACGAACTCCCTATATACAACGCAGTAAGACTTCTCCCTCCGAGAAAATAGCCGTCAGACGTATGTAAGTTCACATCCTTCGTTCTTAGCCACGAGAACAAAAATATGCCCATATTAATGAGTAAAAAAGATAAGATAATCCATAACAAGTTTCTGCATCCCCCTTTTTTCAAAACATAAGACCCTTATTCCCTGTTTTCGAACAGAAAAAACACGAGGAGCACATTCGAACTTTTCAGGATATAATGGTTAGGAAAGAGAAAAAAAGGGAAGAAAAAAAGGACACGAGCTTACGCTCAGTGTCCCTGATTTAAAAACCGATATATGACTAGTTAAGAACTTTTACCTTTACAGTTCTGACGCCCCAGTTATGTGCGTCACTTGTTTTAGGTACAAATACATCTATTTTATTTCCTTTTATTGCGCCGCCAGTATCTGCTGCAGTTGCTTCTCCGTAACCTTCAACGTAGACTTTTGAACCAAGCGGAATCACTTTAGGATCCACCGCAATTACTTTTGCGTTAGGGTTCTTATTCAAGTCCACACCTGTGGCCGTAACGCCGGAAATGCCGCCGTCGTTAGCTGAATAAGCAGTTGCAGTAACTGTTAGTTCTTTTTTAGCACTTTGATCGCTTGTATTTGATTGAACAGGCTGTTCCTCTGTTTTCTCAGAAGTTTCTGCTGTAGCCTTCGATTCTTGTTTAGGTTGTTGTTGGACAGTTTCTTGTTTTGGCTGCTCTGTTTGCACCGCTTCTTGTTTTGGCTCAGCTTGAGGCTGGCTCTCTTGAGCTGTGTTTGAAGCTGATACCTGACCTTTAACCGCAAGTGTTGTTCCTGCATAGATCATGTCAGAGTCTAGATTGTTCCAGCTTTTAAGGCTGTTGATTGAAATGCCGTATTTTTGAGCAATCTTCCAGAGGCTGTCCCCCTCTTTAACTGTGTATTGCCCAGCGGTTGTTTCTTCTTCTGAAGAAATGGTCAGTTTATCTCCTGCAATGATTATATCAGTAGATAGCTGATTCCATTCTTTTAAGTCCTTTAGGTTCACTCCGTTTTTCTGAGAGATTCCCCAGAGCGTGTCACCCTTTTGCACCGTGATTTCTTTCGCAGAAGCGTGAGCTCCGAATGCAGTTGATGAGATTGCTGCAACTGCGACAAAGGACATAATCGTCTTCTTCATAAGTAAATCCTCCCTTGTTAGCTTTTTATTGGCGGCTAACAGGGGATATCGTAACATATGTAAATGTCATTTCAATAACAAAACGATTTGAATTAGATTACAGTTCCTTTACATGAAAGATTTCTCTTGGTTGGAAAGACTTGCTGAACCCTTGGTATAAAGCGGTTTTGCAAGTATTATTTGCATGGCTTTTTCCGCTCTGGACAAAATGTGTTTTCTCCAAAAAAACTTATCTTTTTTGCTTTTTTATACTGTTTCACTTACGTAAGCTTGAATTTCTTCTAAAAAAAGCTTGCCGTATTTCACCCTTTTTTGTTCTCCCACTCCTTTAATTGAAAGAAGATCCTCTTCATTCGCAGGCTGCTTGCCTGACATTTCTTTTAGCGTTTGATCAGAAAAAACGACAAATGGCGGGACGCCTTGTTCTGCCGCAATTTGCTTTCGAAGCATACGAAGCCGCTCAAACAAGGCATCATTTTCAGTAATCGCAGCCGCTTTGAGCGCTTCTTTTCTGACAACGTCCTCTTTTCCAAGCAGCACGTTTCTTCCTTTATTGGTTACAAAAAGAGTCGGAAACGTACCGTCTGACATTTGAATAAAGTCATCAGAAATCAGGAACTCGATAAAATCGCTGATTTCAGATACAGATTGATGCTTTAAAATCCCGTATGTCGATAGCCGGCTGAATCCGTTATCCAGCACTTTTTTGTTTTTTGAACCCGCCAGCACCTGAGCGATCATGGTTTTGCCGAATCGTTCATTCATACGTATCATACACGATAATACCATTTGCGCTTCTTTGGTGACGTCATGCGCTTGCCTTGTATCTGTACAGTTGCCGCATTGTCCGCAGGCTGCCGGATCACTCTCACCGAAATATTTAAGAATAAATCGCTGCAAACAATCTTCTGTGTGGCAATAATCAACCATTTGCCTTAGTTTCTTCAGATCCTGCTTTTGCTTTCCTTCATCTGATGCCGATTGTTCGATTAAAAAGCGCTGCACCATAATATCCTGCGGTGAAAACAGAAGGATACATTCACTGTCAAGCCCGTCACGGCCTGCCCTTCCCGCCTCTTGATAGTAGCTTTCCATATCTTTTGGAATTTGATAATGCAAAACAAATCTGATATTGGATTTGTCGATGCCCATACCGAAAGCAGACGTTGCGACCATCACTTGGATCTGGTCATTAAGAAACTGCTCCTGCTGTTCCTTCCTGATTTCATCCGGCAATCCGCCATGATACCGTCCCGCGTTTATATGCTGCCGTTTTAGTTTTTCACAGATCCGGTCAGCTTCTTTTCTTGTCGCAGTATAAATGATGCCTGCTTCAAGCTTATTTCTGTTCAGGTACTCTTCTATAAAGCGATCTTTATTTTCGCCTTTTGCTACTTTAAAGGTTAAATTGCCACGGGAAAACCCGGTATAAACCGTATTTTCCTTTTCAATATGAAGCTGTTTGCAAATGTCCTCATGCACCTCAGGAGTAGCTGTCGCGGTTAATGCCATAATGACAGGCTTCTCTTTTAGCTCACGAAATAGAATTTCAATATTTCTGTAGCTTGGCCTAAAATCGTGCCCCCATTGCGAAATGCAGTGGGCTTCATCAATAGCCACGAGCGGGACGGTGATGCTTTGTAAAATCCGAATGAATTCCGGTGAGGTTAAACGCTCCGGCGTAATATAAAAGAGATGATAAGAGCCGTTTTTCAAAGCGGCTAAGCGGCTCTGAATGTCTTGATTGGATTGTGTGCTGTTAATATACGCCGCTGCGATTCCGGCTTCCTCAAGGGCATCGACCTGATCTTTCATTAAGGAAATCAAAGGAGAAATCACAATCGTCGTTCCTTCAAACAGCAAAGCCGGAATTTGATAACAAATAGATTTTCCGCCGCCCGTCGGCATAATACAGGCCGTGTTCTGTTTGGCTTCTGTTACTGACCGTATCGCCTGCTCCTGACCGGGGCGCAGCTTCTCATACCCAAAATAATGCGCTAATAGCGATCGGGCTTTCTCTAACATAACGTCTAAAACCTCGCTTTTTCTTCGTTTCTCCCATCTTATCATAAAAAGAAGCCTTTCTATTACCGGTCGGCTGAAATTGAATTTTCAAAAGAAAAAAGCAAAATAAAAAGCCATCTCCAAAAGGAAATGGCTTTCGCTACGTATTGCCGTATGCACGTAAGAAAGTTTTAAACCACCACTCCTCAAAGTGGGTGTTTGCAGAAGCGTTCCTGTCGTCCTCTATCTTGGAGGCATGACATTCCGGCTTCGATGTAAAACTCCCTATTACAGCTTAAAGGTTAAAACTTAATTATCAATACGAACAATGTAGCTTCTATTAAAGAATACACGATTACTGACATTTTTTCAAGTGCTTATGATATTACAATAAAAAAACTTTTTTCTGAGCTCAGAAAAGACACTTTACTGAGACAGCGTTAACACATTCAGTTTCTTCATTATATAAATATAATAAAATAAAGACAAATTTCCATAAAATAAAAACCCCCGGCTATAAAAAGCACGGGAGTTTCCATCAATATTAGAATTTAGCAGCAAGGTCTTTTGCTTCTTGTAGTCCTTTTTCAACGATTGTTTGTGCGTTATCCGGGGCTGCATTATGGCCTTCAATCACCACGGTATGCAAATCTTGTACGCCCCAGAAGCCAAGAACTGTTTTCATGAAGTTAAGAGACATTTCAAGAGCAGCCATCGGTCCTTCAGAATATACACCCCCGCGTGCGTTAAGAAGGGCTACTTTTTTGTCTCCCATTAAGCCTTTTGGACCTTCTGGCGTATATGTGAAAGTAACACCCGCACGAGATAGGTAATCAACATAAGTATGAAGCACAGCAGGCACTGTGAAGTTCCAGAGCGGGAATGCAAAAACAACTTTATCAGCTTTTACAAACTGGTTAAGATAAACGTCAGCCGTTGACGCTTGTTTTTTCTCTTCTTCTGACATTTCAATGCCTTTAGCAGCTTTGAATGTTCCATTAATCATATCTCTTCCAAGGTAGGGAAGGTTTTCTTTATGAAGGTCCAGTTCGATCACTTCATCATTTGGATTATTTTCTTTATAAGCAGCTAAGAAAGCTTCATATAATTTTACTGAAACACCTTCTTCAGCTGTACGATCGCTTGCTTTAACAAATAAGACTTGAGACATTTTTATTCCTCCCGGTAATCTTTTTATATTTACTTACAAATAGTATGTTACTTTCTTTTTTAAATAATGTCAATCCATTTATTTCGAATTCGAGATTTTTTTGCGCAAAAAAAAGACAAGTACCGCAAAACCTGTACTCGCCTTCTTGAAACTTTTATTTTGAGTCCTGCTCCCGATCTAAAACTTCGTAAGTAGCGGAGCTTTTTTGATCAATCGTTTCTTTATTCGAAAGGTCTTTCACCTGTGCATGAAATTCCTTTTCAACCGCAGGTGCATTAGGCTCTAGAGCCTCTTCCCTGTCAGCCTGAGCCTCAACAGTCATTCTTGCGTACGGCACAGCATCGAGCCTCTCATAAGGGATTTCTTCTCCAGTCGCTTCACATATTCCATAAGTTCCGTCTTTTATTTTTTGTAAAGCATTGTTTACTTCATCTAATAGTTCCCTGTCTACTTCCTTTACTGTTTGGTCTGTCATTCTGTCCGTATACAGGCTGCCGTGGTCTGCCATATGGTTATCCACTCCGTTAGACAGCTCACCCGCTTCTTCTGTCATAGATTCCGTTGCTTTTTTCGGGCCGGACAATTCTTTTTGCAGATCTAGCAATTTATGATAGAGATGCTGAGTTTGTTCTTTAGTTAATGCCATGTGTAACCACTCCTTTCTTCTTTCTTTCCCGTTTTTAAAAAGAACAAACCTTCCAATAAAACACCTTCGTTTCCTCTGCTTTTTCACAAAAAAAACCGGCCATCATAAAGACGTCCGGTGTCCGCTAAGCTGTGAAGCGCTTTAGCTGCATAAATGTTTTGTCAAAATCGCCTGAACTTCACTCAGGTCGGTGTCTTTCGCAAATTCTAAATCGAAGGTCTTGCTTCTTGTCATCAACAAAAGTCCAGTATCAGGGTCAAACATTCCCGCTTCCTGAATAGCAAAGCTTTCAATTGTTTTATAAGGAAGAAATACACGCACTTTCTTTTTGGAGAACATTTTATTATCAAAAAATATGATGCGTTTATTTGTAAAGCAAATTTGGTCAACCCGGAGCTTGTATATAGATTCTATTCTTTCCCCTTCAACGAGCAAAGCTTCAAGTTTCTTTGCGTCAGTTGGTCTGCTAACAGAAAAAATACCCAATTAAGAACCCCTCTTCCTGCATTTATCTATTATTTTTATTATCAATACGTAAAATAAGTTCTATATCCCTATATAAGAATACGACATGGACGTCATTTAAACCATTACGAATAGATTACATTTTCTAAAAATCCGATCCAATCATTTTAAAAACCGTGCGCTTATTTGCTGTCATAACATAGTACGTGCAGATATAGATGAAAGTTTCATTTTTCAGGGGCATTTTCAGATTATTTTTTAAAAAATTTCGTTTATTTTTGATAATTCGGTTTTATTTTCCATTTATCTGAACGAAGAAAAAACCGCAGTTCTTTGCCTGCGGTTTTAAGATTATCTAATCCCGATCCGTATCTTCAATCGTTCCCTCATAATACGTATCTGAAATTTGTTCCCTTGTGACATCCTCGCCTTCTGTCGGATGCTTTTGTTCTGGGAAGTTCTCTGTTTCTTCTTTTCCGTTATTGCCTTGTCTTTTCATTATGCATTCACCCTTTTTTCTTTGATCATTCTTTATTATGGATGATGCATGACATATTCATTCGGTCAATCAGACCTCTTCAAAGTACTCTTTATAAAATCCGCCAACTTTATTGGAATTGTCTACGACAAACAGGAATTCTTCTGTTTCGTTTTTAACTTCATATTCTTTCCCCGGCGTTAAAACGCGGTTTACGATGTATTTTTTTGCATTTGTTTGAACACATTTTACTTTTCTCACTGTTTCTTTCTTCAGCCATGTTTTATGAATCATTCTAAAAGCTCCTTTTTCTTGTCGATATGTTCATTGTAGCTTTTTTCTCTTATCAATTGCAATAATGGTTATTCATTGATTTTGCTATCCCCTCTATTATAAAATCATTGTATACGCTTACTAATTCCACAAACTTCGCAGTCTAACCATTCCAAACCAACGCACCAACGAATCGACTATCACCAAGAATCTCAGTGCAGACCATTACAAATTACAGGAGGTTTGTTACAAATGAGTTCTTTAACGATGCAAATCAGTAAGAGGCTGGAGACATTTTTACAAGGGACCAAAAAACTGTACATTGACGGCAAATTTGTTCCGAGTGCTTCAGGAGCAACCTTTGTCACCCCAAATCCGGCAACCGGTGAGACGTTGATGACACTCTTCGAAGCACAAGCCGAGGATGTTGATAAAGCTGTAAAAGCCGCAAGAAAAGCCTTTGATCAAGGTGAGTGGCGCACGATGCCGGCAGCTTCCAGAAGCAGATTGATGTATAAATTGGCTGACCTGATGGAGGAGCATCAAACAGAACTCGCTCAGCTTGAAACACTCGACAACGGAAAACCGATAAGCGAAACAACAAACGGAGATATTCCGCTGGCCATAGAGCATATGCGCTACTATGCCGGCTGGTCTACTAAAATAACCGGACAGACGATACCTGTTGCGGGTTCTTATTTTAATTATACCAAGCATGACCCTGTCGGAGTCGTTGGTCAAATCATCCCGTGGAACTTCCCTCTTCTTATGGCCATGTGGAAAATGGGCGCTGCGCTTGCGACAGGATGCACCATTATCTTAAAGCCCGCTGAGCAAACGCCGCTTACGGCGCTATACTTGGCGGAATTAATTGATGAAGCCGGTTTTCCTGACGGCGTCATTAATATCATTCCCGGATTTGGAGAAACCACGGGAGAAGCGCTGTCCAATCATGAGGAAGTGGATAAGATCGCCTTTACAGGTTCAACTGAAATCGGCAAAAAAATTATGGAAACAGCCGCAAAATCAATTAAGCGCGTAACATTAGAACTTGGCGGAAAGTCTCCTAATATCATCTTGCCTGACGCGAACTTGAAAAAAGCCATTCCTGGAGCCTTAAACGGTGTTATGTTTAACCAAGGCCAAGTGTGCTGCGCGGGTTCACGGGTCTTTATTCAAAAAGACCGATACGATGAAGTGGTCAGCGAGATGGTTACTTATGCGGAATCCCTTCGTCAAGGTGCAGGCCTGCACAAAGATACACAAATCGGACCGCTTGTAAGCAAAGAACAGCACGAACGTGTCCTTTCCTATATTCAAAAAGGCAAGGATGAAGGAGCGAAAGCCGTGACAGGCGGAAGCTGCCCGTATGAGGAAGGTTATTTTGTATCACCAACTGTATTTACTGACGTGGAAGACGGCATGACAATTGCAAAAGAAGAAATTTTCGGCCCGGTTTTAACTGCCATTCCATACGATACGGTCGATGAAGTGATCGAACGGGCAAACAATACCGAATATGGCCTTGCAGCCGGATTGTGGACCGAAAACCTGAAACATGCTCACTATATCGCTGACCGCCTGCAAGCCGGAACCGTCTGGGTGAATTGCTATAACGTGTTTGATGCCGCATCCCCATTCGGCGGTTACAAGCAATCAGGACTTGGAAGAGAAATGGGTTCATACGCCTTAAATAATTACACGGAAGTAAAAAGCGTGTGGATTAACTTAGAGGATTAAAAAGAAGATTTTGAAAAACTGCTGCCCTGACAGCAGTTTTTTTGTTTTTTCTTTCTGTAATGCCGTCGAAAGAGCATGAATATATATGTTTCTGAAGGAGTTGAACGCGATGAGCACACTTCAGGAGCAGGTTGCAAGCTGCCAAAAGAAAACCATAACACAGCTGAAAAACATACAAAATGCTGATGGTTCATGGTCTTTTTGCTTTGAAGGCCCAATGATGACGAATTCATTTTTCATCCTCCTTCTCACCTCACTTGAAGAAAAGGGTAATGAAGAGCTGATTGAAAAATTGGCAAAAGGCATACGGGAAAAACAGCAGCCGGATGGAACGTTTATCAATTATCCCGGTGAAGAAAAAGGGAATGTGACAGCCACTGTCCAAGGATACGTCGGAATGCTTGCGTCCGGATTGTATCTGAGATCTGACCCTCATATGATACAGGCAGAACGTTTTATTATTTCTCAGGGCGGTCTCAAAGATGTTCATTTTATGACAAAATGGATGCTTGCAGCCAACGGGCTTTATCCTTGGCCGGCGACTTACCTCCCGCTGTGTCTCTTGGCTATTCCCCCAACGTTTCCGCTTCATTTTTACCAGTTCAGCACGTACGCGCGAATTCATTTTGTGCCCATGGCCGTGACTCTTAATCAAAGATTCTTTCTGAAAAATCCAAATATCCCCTCTCTTAAACATCTCGATTCGCATATGTCTAAAAATCCTTTCACATGGCTCAGAACAGACGCGTATGATCAGAGGGACCGCACTTCTATTCTGGCCTATTGGAAACAGCTGCTGAACGTGCCGTTTTCTTTACATCAGCTTGGCTTTCGTACAGCCAAAACCTATATGCTTGATCGTATAGAAAAAGACGGGACCCTGTACAGCTATGCCAGCGCGACCATTTTTATGATCTACAGCCTTCTGTCCCTTGGCATGTCACGCCATTCTTCCATCATTCAGCGGGCTTTGAACGGGGTTAAAACGTTGGTTGCGGAATGTGACGGCATTTCTTATTTAGAGAATTCTACATCTGCTGTTTGGGATACCGCTTTAATCAGCTATGCCCTTCAGCAAAGCGGTGTGCCTGAGAAGGATTTGATGATAACCGGAGCCGCAGACTTTCTGTCGGAAAGACAGCATAAAAAGAAAGCAGATTGGTCTGTCAAAAATCCGCACGCTGCACCCGGCGGCTGGGGCTTTTCAAAAATTAACACCAATAATCCTGATTGTGATGATACCGCAGCCGCATTGCAAGCGATTCCGCGCTCCCTGTCTCCTATGTCTTGGGATCGGGGGCTGAACTGGCTATTGTCTATGCAAAACAAAGACGGAGGATTCTCTGCCTTCGAAAGAAATGTGAACCACCCTCTTATCCGTCTGCTTCCGCTTGAGTCGGCTGAGGACGCAGCGGTTGATCCTTCGACACCCGACTTAACCGGACGCGTGCTCCGCTTCTTAGGTGAAAAAGCAGGTATGACACAGGATAACGGGCAAATAAAAAAAGCCGTCAACTGGCTCATCGATAACCAGGAGGATAACGGATCATGGTACGGCAGATGGGGCGTTTGCTATATTTACGGAACATGGGCCGCTATAACAGGAATGCGTGCCTGCGGTACAGAAGCGTTTCACCCTGCTGTAAAAAAAGCGGTGCATTGGCTGAAAACAATTCAGCATGATGATGGCGGCTGGGGTGAATCCTGCAGAAGCGCCGAAGTCAAAACGTACGTACCTTTACGATATGGAACGGTAACCCAAACAGCCTGGGCGTTAGATGCTTTATTGCAATATGAAGAACCTGAACACCCGTCTATTACAAAAGGACTCGAGTTTCTCATTAACAGCAAAAATCACAACAAGCAGAGTCTTGCCTATCCAACAGGAATCGGACTGCCAAAACAGTTTTATATTCGGTATCACAGCTACCCCTTTGCCTTTTCTTTGCTGGCTTATTCAAGCTATATGAAATCTATTGAAAAGAGGGAGATGAAATGAAACGCCATACGTACCAAACCGAGATGATCAATTGGTGTGAGGATTTGAAGGAACAGGTCCAAAAACGAGGGCAATATAATCATTTTGAGGCTCGATTTAAAAAGGTACTTGATAAGCTTGAGGATGAACAAGCGACAGAAGTAGAATGGTACCGGGAGGCCGCCGCATTATACCGAGATATAACAGAAGAAGACGGAACAAGCGAAAGAAAAACCTACGTGCCGATTGGAAAGCATGTTCTGCCAAAGCTTCCTTACCAGTATTCGGCACTTGAACCCTATATTTCTCGTGAGATTATGACACTTCATCATACAAAGCACCATCAAAGCTATGTGGACGGTTTAAATAAAGCAGAACTGGAGCTAAAGAAAGCAAGACAAACGAAAAACTATGAGTTAGTCGCCCACTGGGAACGAGAGCTTGCTTTTCATGGAGCGGGACATTATTTGCACAGCATTTTTTGGTTCTCGATGCATCCAAACGGAAAAAGGCGCCCTACCGGAGCATTGTTTCAAATGATAGATTTGTCGTTCGGCAGCTATTCTGCCTTCAAAGAGCACTTCACACAAGCGGCTAAAAAAGTGGAAGGTGTCGGCTGGGCCATTCTCGTTTGGTCTCCGCGCTCCGGACGGCTTGAGATCCTAGCTGCGGAAAAGCATCAGCTCTTCAGCCAATGGGACGTCATCCCCTTACTGCCCCTTGATGTATGGGAACACGCCTATTATTTACAATATAAAAATGAGCGGGCAAAATATGTTGATAACTGGTGGAATGTCGTTGATTGGCGTGAGGCGGAAAAACGTTTCGAAAAAGCGCGAAACGTAGTATGGCAGCTTTATTAAAAAGCCCCCGATGATTGGGGGCTTTTACTATTTAAAATAGGCCGATCACATGTAAAAACACAATAATAATAGCTACAGGAGAAAGATAGCGAATCAGTAAAAGCCAGACGGCAAACCATTTTTTCTTTATGCTTGATCCGCTCTTCAGCTCCTCAAAAAGCGCCTGTTTCGGAATTTTCAAAGGCACAAATATCGAAATCATCAGTGCGCCAAAGGGCATCAAGACATTGCTGACCAGAAAATCAGCAGCGTCAAAAATAGATAAGTGAAAAATAGAAACGTCACTCAGCACACCATATGATAGTGCGGACGGCACCCCGACAGCAAAAATGGCAATCCCGCCTGCCCATGCGTACCGTTTTCTTTTTTTCGGATCTCCTTTTGAAAGCACCGCCACCAAAATTTCTAGCATTGAAAAAGCAGAGGTAAGGGTTGCAAACAAAAATAGAATTAAAAAGGCTAATAAAAAGACAATACCAAACGGCATTTGGTTAAAAATAGTCGGCAGCACGTTAAACAAAAGCTGCGGCCCCTGATCCGGTTTCAGTCCGAATGAGAATACTGCCGGAAAAATTGCGATCCCCGCCATAATTGCCACAAGTACATTCAGCACCGTTACGGATACAGCGGATTGAATAATATTTTCTTCTTTTGCTAAATAAGCACTGTATGTAACCATAACGGAGACTCCGACGCTTAAAGAGAAAAAGGACTGGCCCATGGCATAGAGAATTGTATTCGCGTCAATGGAATGAAAGTCAGGCGTCAAGAAAAACTTGATCCCTTCCATTGCTCCGTCAAGCGTCACAGACCGTATCATTAAAATAATAAATAACAGAAAAAGAGCGGGCATTAACACTTGGCTTGCTTTTTCAATTCCGCTGCTCACGCCTCTGGCCACTACTAAAATGGTTAACACGATAAACAGGAATTGTCCTCCTACAGCGGCATACGGATTTGATATGGTATCTGCAAATAAAGTATCAAACCCTGAAGTAAGCGACAAACCGCCTGAAAAGCCTTTTATGATGTAGATTAATATCCAGCCGCCCACCACGCTATAAAAGGATAATAGAATAAAACATGTGACAATCCCAAGATAACCGATCCAATGCCACTTGCTTCCCGGTGCAAGCGCTTTATAGGATTCAACGGCATCTTTTTGGGTTTTCCTGCCGATGATAAATTCCGCCAGCAGTAAAGGCAGTCCGATTAAGATAGTAAATAAGATGAAAATTAATAAAAATGCGCCTCCTCCGCTGGTACCCGCTACGTATGGAAACTTCCATATAGCGCCAAGCCCAATTGCTGAACCGGCGGCAGCTAAAATAAATCCCAGCTTTGATGACCATTGATTAGCGTCTTTCACTCCAACACTCCTTTATTCATTCCTATTAAACGTATAAAGGTTCATTGTAAGAATATCGTACTATATAGTCAAGAAAGAATTTACGAATAATCTATCAGTTTACATAATATAATTATTGTATTCAAAAAATTTTTCTTATCATAATGAAAAATAAGTTTCAATATTGAATTATTCAGAAAACTCATTATAATAAGAGAATGTCAAAAAAACTGTAAGGTTTTCTGCTATCATTTTTGATTTTTGTGAGGAGAGTGCTTATGGAGAGCATCAAAAAGATCAGTCAATTTGCGGGGCAGACCTTTGGGATTTGGGTTATTGTCTTTGCTGTGTTAGGTTTTGCTTTTCCGCCTTTGTTTATGTGGATCAGCACTTATATTACGGTTTTTCTGGGTATCATTATGTTCGGCATGGGACTTACGCTTCAAGCGGATGACTTTAAGGAGCTGATCAGAAAACCATTGAATGTGCTCATAGGTGTAATTGCGCAATATACCATTATGCCGCTTGTTGCAGTCGGTCTGGCATATGGTTTGCGCCTTCCTGCAGAAATTGCGGTCGGAGTCATTCTGGTCGGCTGCTGTCCGGGCGGGACATCATCAAATGTGATGACATTTTTGGCTAAAGGGAATACAGCACTGTCGGTGGCTGTCACGACCATTTCAACCTTACTGGCGCCTATCATGACACCTCTTCTGATCATGCTGTTCGCCAAGGAGTGGCTGCCTGTTTCCCCAAGCTCCTTATTCATTTCCATTATGCAAGCTGTCCTGTTTCCGATTATAGCAGGCCTGATTGTAAAAATGTTTTTCAAAAAACAGGTTACACAAGCAGTCCATGCTCTTCCGCTTGTATCTGTCATCGGAATCGTGGCCATCGTTTCAGCAGTCGTCAGTGCCAATCGCGACAACCTGCTTCAGTCCGGCTTATTGATTTTTTCAGTCGTCATCCTTCATAACGGAATCGGCTATTTGCTCGGATTCCTTGCTGCAAAAGTACTAAAGATGGATTATCCCTCGCAAAAAGCGATTGCTATTGAGGTTGGAATGCAGAATTCAGGGCTCGGCGCAGCGCTTGCAACAGCTCATTTTTCACCTTTATCAGCGATTCCCAGTGCGATATTCAGTGTTTGGCACAATCTTTCCGGATCAGTGGTCGCTTCTTACTGGTCAAAGAAAGCAAAGGCTTCCGCTGCTGAATCGGACACTTCCAAACTGCCTGCATAAAAAACACCGCTTTGAATTTCTCAAAGCGGTGTTTTACATTCTTATCCCTCTAATAAAAGCTGTTCAGGATCTTCGAGCAAGTTTTTCACAGTCACTAAGAATCCGACCGCTTCTTTTCCGTCGACAATCCGGTGGTCATAAGATAATGCGATATACATCATCGGACGGTTTTCAAAGCGTTCTTCGTCAATTGCAACAGGACGCAGCTGGATTTTATGCATTCCTAAAATTCCAACTTGAGGGCTGTTTAAGATTGGCGTAGATAGCAATGAACCGAATGTTCCTCCGTTTGTAATCGTGAAGGAACCGCCTTGCAGCTCACCAAGCGTTAATTTGTTGCTTCTCGCTTTTTTCGCAAGTTCACCGATTTCTCTCTCAATTCCGGCGAATGAAAGACGGTCAGCATCACGGACAACAGGTACAACAAGACCTTCGTTCGCCGCAACTGCAATACCCACATCATAGAATTTCTTAATGATCAGTTCATCACCTTGAATTTCAGCATTCAATAGCGGGAACTTCTTCAGGGCCGCCACAACTGCTTTTGTAAAGAATGACATAAAGCCAAGCTTTACTTCATTTTGCTCCAAAAATTGATCTTTGCGGCGTTTTCTTACATTCATAACCGCTGTCATGTCTACTTCATTAAATGTTGTCAACATAGCAGATGTCTGCTGCACCTCTACCAGACGTTTGGCAATGGTCTGTCTTCGGCGTGACATTTTTTGCACTTCAACCGGCTTTTCAAAGTCTTGCTGTGATTTTTGTGCCTGCGGCTGCTGTTTTGGCTGAGGCGCAGGTTTTGCTGATGGTTTTTCATAGGCTTCTACATCTTGTTTGCGAACTCTGCCGAGAGGATCCCCTGTTGGAATTTGTGACAAGTCAATTCCTTTTTCTCTGGCTAGCTTGCGTGCTGATGGAGATGCCACTGTTCTTGACTTTGATTCTTCTTGCGCTTCCTGGCTGACTTGCTGTGCAGCCGGTTCAGCCTGCTTCTCTTCTTTTGTATTTTCACTTTTTGCAGCGTTATCTTCAGACGCAGGGGCAGAACTTTCTCCCGCACCTTCTGTAATCGTGCCGATGATTTCTCCAACTTGGACGGTATCACCCGAATCTTTCAATACCTCTTGAAGTACACCCGATTCTTCAGCTGTCAGTTCCACATTCACTTTATCCGTTTCCAGTTCAAGCAGATACTCACCCTGTTCTACATAATCCCCGGGCTGCTTTAACCATTGGGCTATTGTTCCTTCTGAGATTGATTCTGCTAATTCAGGTACCTTAATTTCCGCCATTTTTCAATTTCCCCCTTAGTTTTTGCGAGTCAAGCTATCAGATACAATGCGTTCTTGTTCTTTTTTATGAACTGTCGGATCGCCCTCTGCCGGACTTGACCGTCTTCTCCGACCAATATATTGAACACTTACTCCCTCTGGTGCAACTTCTGATAAATAAGGACTGATGTAACTCCATGCTCCCATGTTTTGCGGCTCTTCCTGAACCCAGACAATTTCTTCAAGATTCGGCAATTTAGCGAAGAGCTCTTTTATTTCTTTCGCAGGGAATGGATACAGCTCTTCGACTCTCGCAATGTGAAGCCAATCTTTCCCTTTCCCATCTTCCAACTTATTAAAATGATCACTGATGTCAATGGACACTTTACCGCTCGATAAAACGAGACGCGTTACTTTTTCATAAGCATGAGAAAGTCCCGACTGTTCATAGACTGGCTGGAATTTGCTTTCGCTTAGTTCCTGGACTTCTGACACTGTATTCGGATTACGAAGAAGACTTTTTGGCGTCATGATCACCAACGGACGAATTTCCTCGCGGAGAAGCATTTTCGCCTGTCTTCTTAAAATATGGAAGTATTGGGCAGCGCTTGTCAAGTTGGCAACCGTCCAGTTATTTTCAGCCGCAAGCTGAAGGAAACGCTCAATTCTTCCGCTTGAGTGTTCAGGCCCTTGTCCTTCATAACCATGCGGAAGAAGCATAACTAAGCCGGATTTTTGGCCCCATTTCGCCCGTCCCGCAGAAATGAACTGGTCAAAATACACTTGAGCCGCGTTGGCAAAATCACCGTATTGGGCTTCCCAAATCACTAAAGTTTCTGGTGAATACACGTTATACCCATATTCAAAACCGATAACGGACCCTTCTGAAAGCGGACTGTTGTGTACGGCGAAGGATGCTTCGCAATCGGATAAATGATGCAGCGGCACAAACTCTTTGCCTGTCTCACTGTCATGAAGCACAAGGTTTCTTTGTGCGAACGTTCCGCGTTCAGAATCCTGTCCCGTCAAGCGGATCGGTGTTCCGTCTTTTAAAATAGACGCAAATGCTAGTGATTCCGCCAGTGACCATTCAACTTTGCGGTCATCATCAAATGCTTTGGCCCGTCTTTCAAGAATGCGTTTCAATTTGCCAAATACGTTAAATGATTCCGGCCAATTGACCAGCTCTCCGTTCAGCTTGCGCAGCACATCAAAATGAATGGATGTGTCAACATCCGGGAAGCCGTTTGAAACAGGTTCCGGAAGTTCAATTTCGCGGACAGCATCTTCTTTTTTCGCAGGTACCTTTTGATAGGCGTCCTCTATTCTTTTCGCTACAGATTGCTCAATGTTTTGAACCGTTTCTTCGCTGATCTGCCCTTCTTTTATCAGCTTTTCTGCGAAGATCTGTTTCACGGTAGGGTGCTTTCTGACGGCGTCGTATAACATCGGCTGAGTCGTTGACGGCTCATCCATTTCGTTGTGGCCATAACGTCTGTACCCGATTAGATCAATCAAGAAATCTTTATTGAATTTTTTGCGGTATTCAACTGCAAACTTCACTGCTGAAAGACAAGCTTCAGGATCGTCTGCGTTCACGTGGACAATCGGGATTTCATATCCCTTTGCCAAGTCACTGGCATACTTCGTTGATCTTGATTCATCGCTTTCTGTCGTAAATCCGATCATATTATTGGCAATGATATGAATCGCTCCGCCGACTTGATAGCCATTAAGCGAACTCAAATTCAACGTTTCTGCCACAATTCCTTCTCCAGGGAACGCTGCGTCACCATGGATAAGAATAGCAAGTGATTTCGTTTCATCCTGCTCAGGATACCCGCTTTGTGTTCTTGTTTCTTGAGCGGCCCGCGTGCTGCCTTCCACTATCGGATCAATGAATTCCAAGTGGCTCGGATTGTTCGCCAGCGTGATCCGTGCAGACTTTGTTTCAGCGTCTTTAAGATGCCTTTTTGCGCCCAGATGGTACTTGACGTCCCCTGTCCATCCGTAGCTGATTCCGACAGATCCTTCAGACGGAACTAGTTCTTTGTTTGGCGCATGCTGGAATTCCGAGAAAATGATTTCATACGGTTTGCCGAGCACATGTGCCAGCACATTCAGGCGGCCCCTGTGCGCCATCCCGATATTAACGCTTGTTGTGCCCGCTTTGACGGACTTCGCAATAATATCATCAAGCACCGGCACGAGAGCGTCCAGTCCTTCGATCGAAAAACGCTTTTGGCCGACGAAGGTGCGGTGTAAAAACTGCTCAAGGCCTTCCACTTCTGTAAGCCTTTCTAAAACGGCTGCCAGCTTTTCCGGTGAATTCTTTTGAAACAATTCGCCTGACTCAATCATATTTGTGATCCATTCCCGCTCTTCGAAATGATGCACATGGTCAAATTCAAATGAGATTGTTTTTTTATAGGTGTTTCTTAAATGTTCGATGGCTTCTATGCCGTTCGTAATGTTTTTAGGAGCGTCTTTGCAAATCACGGACGCCGGTATTTCTTTTATTTCCTGTTCTGTCAGCCCGTAATCGGATAACGGAAACAACTCCCGTTTCTCCCGGTCCTTTCTGAGCGGATTAACGGAAGCGTTTAAATGGCCATAGGTTCGTATATCTTCTGCAAGTTTAACTGCTGATGCGATCTTTTGTATCAGATCGGCTGTGATGCGTCCCGGTTCTTTAGTTCCCGATGCCTCTTTTATTTGGCTCGGCGGAGCTCCCAGTTCATCAAACATGTCCTTAAGATCCGGGTCGATACTCTTCGGATCTTTAACATATTGATCGTAAAGCTCCAGCGCGTAGCCGAGGTTCGGACCGTAAAATTCTTCCCAATTCATTCTTTGTTTCATACTATTTTGAAACATTTGAACATTACCCCCAACCTAGATAATCAAGTGATTGATTCACTATCTTGAAATAACTTTCGAACGCTGTGCCCAAATTTATGTAATAAAAACGCTTCCAACGATATTTTACCACTCTTTGCAATTTGATTCTACCTTGATTGTTCACAAAACAGTAAAAAAATCATCGTAAAAACA
The DNA here is from genome assembly GCF_022695965.1 of Bacillus sp. HU-1818. Taxonomy (NCBI): domain Bacteria; kingdom Bacillati; phylum Bacillota; class Bacilli; order Caryophanales; family Bacillaceae; genus Bacillus; species Bacillus sp. HU-1818. The sequence continues at coordinate 91,191 of NZ_JAAPBE010000006.1, read as the reverse complement.
AAAAATTTAAATCATTCATAAAATAAAAGCAAAAAAGCATAGAATAACGGCTATCCTATGCTTTTATGGAGCAATTTTTTCAAGAGCGGATAGAGCACATCCGGAAGCTGGTCTACATCCGGAACGAAAATACTGTATTTTCCGTACATATCCTGAATGGTTTTCATTTGGGACTCTTCAATTTCAGTGTTGGACAGAAACACATTAATCACTTCTATCCCTCTTTTTCTTGCTTCAATGACCGCTTCACTCGTATCCACAATTCCGTTTTGTTCATAACCGAACGCAGCCGGTTCTCCGTCAGAAAAGACCAGTAAAAATTTTTGCGCTTCGCGGCGCTGTAAAACCTGTTTGGTCATTTGCCTGATGGCGTAGCCGTCCCTGTTGTCTTCCTCCGGTTCGAGCTGCATAATGGCAGGCCCCGCTCCTTTTTGCAGGGAATCCTGAAAAGGAATTACCGTATTAAAATAGTTCGGCTGGCTGGTTTCGGTCGCATCGTTCGTGTCCTCCCAAAAACCGACAATCTGATGCGGAACGGATACGGATTTCAATGCTTCATGAAACAACACGATTCCCCGTTTCGTTTCCTCCATTTTATCAAACATACTTGCAGAACAATCGACAAGCAATGTAAATACGGCATCAATTTCAGAAGACGGCTCCTGCTTTTTATAGAAAAGACGTGGATTGCGCTCTGTAAAATATCGAAGCAGCTTATTATTCAGACGGCCCGCATGTAAATCTGTCCGGGGAAGCGTCTTTTTATGCTCAAGCGTTTTTTGAATCATTTGCTTCAGCCGCTTTTGATACGATTCAATCGACTTCGTTTGCTGCTTATAATTAAGCTCCTCTTCCCGGGAAACAGGCTTCGGCTCTTTATAAATCGGAAAGGCGAATCTGTTTTCTTTTCCGTCCGTCAGGCTGCCCCCGTTCGGTTCGTCTTTTCTTGATTCCAGCGCCTCCAGCTTGGAGTAGTCTTTTCTTTTTGTCTCTTGGGCTGAACCTTGAACAGAACCAAGGGCCTGATCCCCGTCATCCCCTTCTCTGGCGGCGTCTTTCCCCAAGTCTGATTTCGCCCCGTGTTCAATATCAAATTGCAGAAAACTTTTAGAGGGCGCCTCGGTTTCACGATGCCACGTCGGCATTTCCTCTTCATGAATGTCCTCATCGCCATCCGACTTTTTCGGAAGCTTGAGATCATCGCTCAATTTCGGCGCTGTTTTTATATCTTCAAATAACGGCTGCTCCGCGGCTTGCTCATAATCAAGCTCAGGAAGAAAGAAATAGGTGTTCAGCATGTCCTTATCCAGCACTTCTTCCAATCCGTCCATAATTTCTTTGACAACGTTTAATACCTGGCTTGTGGATTCTGCTTCGTATACACGGATCAGCCGGCTTTCTATAAAAGGTATCATCAGATCAATATCTTCACGCATGGCAGGAATGCCTTCCAGCGGTGACTCTGCTGTCAGCTTGACATATAAGGCACAAAATAATGCATCGGTAAAAATGCTTCGTTCTAAATTTAATGTCAGCTGTGTCGTGAAGTATTTTCTGTACATGTTTCTTCTTTTCGAAAAGATCCGCTTAGTTCCGGGGCGCTCATGTTTAATGAGCTCTTCAATTCTCATATCCTCAAGCAGCATAAACAGCTGTTTCGCAAAGCTCTTATGAGAAATATGATGATGCGCAAACTCCAAAAGGCTTGCAAACTCATGGTACGAACTGTAATTCGTTCCGATTGAGCGCAAATAGACGTCGCTTTTCAGCCCCGCTTCCATATCCTCAGCTGCTCTGTCTTTCCAAAAATGGCTCATATAGATTTTCTTTTCGAATGGATTGTAATAAGACTGGACTCCGTATTCGACTTCGACTTCTTCGCTTTTGGTAAGTGTTTTAGCCAGGTCGGTCAGCATCATAAACAAAAACGAATCTATGGTGCTGTCATTAAACTTAATAAACTTCATCTCTTTACCCTCATTCAAACAGAGTTTCTGCGATATTACGAACCGCTGCTTTTTCGCGGTCATCGTCAAGCTTTTCCACAATTCCTCTTTCGATAGCCCGAAGAGGCGGAATATAAGCCGCTAAGTCACATGTATCAATCAAAGCTCTGATAGATGCCGCTTCCTCGGATACCTGGCCGTTATGAGCTTGAACGATCAAATCGGAAGAAAGCGTAATAAACCTGTTGATCAGTAGTTCATCTTTTAAAGCTGACTGCGCTGTCAGCACTTGCTTCAGCAAGTCACCTTTAATATAAGGAACGTCTATGATGACAAAACGGTTTTTCAATGCTTCGTTCAGGGGCACTGTACCGACATAGCCTTCATTGATTGCGGCAATTACGCCGAAACCTTCTTTTGCCCGAATCACTTCTCCCGTGAACGGATTGGTCATCATTTTTCTGTAATCCAACACGCCGTTTAAAATCGGAAGCGTTTCCGGCTTTGCCATATTAATCTCATCTATATAGAGAAAATGCCCTTCGTTCATCGCTGTTGTCACAGGCCCTGAAACAAACTCAATCGTTGCCTGTCCTGATTCGTTTTCGATGGTTTTGTAGCCGACAAGAGCTTCAGCGTCAAGATCAACCGAACAGTTTACACTGTGCATCGGTTTGTTGAAATAGCTGGACAGCGTTTCAGCAAGCTTTGTTTTACCTGAACCGGTAGGGCCTTTTAATAAGATGTTTTTTCCCAGAGCTAAAGAGATTATCGCATCAAACAAAATCGCTTCATCCTCTGCTGCATAGCCTGATGACCCGATAAGTGTCTGAAATTCTTGAGGGATCGTCTGTTTTTTATATGATAAAAGCTTGTTTTGAATGTCTTCCGGAAATGATAGATGCTGCAATTGAGATGTCATAGATAGGTTTCCTTTCCAATTCATATTCCTTTAACGAGTATACTAAAAAAGCCCTTGTATTCTCAATACAAAAGGGCTGTGCCAATTATTGTTTTTTAGTGTTGCCTGAGAGTGCTCCGCACACGATCCGGTCCCCTGAATTTCCGCTCGGATTGGTTAAATAATCATCCGCCTGTTCATGAATCACAAATGCGCTTCCGTCCTTATCAAGGATATTGAGCTTACTTCCTTCCTTTAAAGAAGTTTCGGGCGCATTCATAATCACATCCACTTTTCCGTTGGCACCGACTTCAAGGTTGGGCAGATCACCGGCGTGATGCCCCATTGGGTTGTTAAAACCGTGTTCTTTATTAAGCGGATTAAACGGTCCTCCCGCCGATTCAAAATCCGGCTTCACGCAAGTTCCCTTTTCATGAATGTGAAATCCAAGGGAAGCGCCCGGGGGAAGCTGGGTTGCTGAGATATGAAAATCTAAGCCTTCTTCGTCCGACTCTTTTATTTCAATAAAGCCGATTTTCTTGCCTTTCGAATTGACCAGCTGTACGTCGTAAAGAAATGCCGACGTTTCAATCGCTTTACTATCAGGCTTAGTGTTTGGGTGATCTGAGGCTCCCCCTTGTCTGCACCCGCCAAGTCCCAGTGCCCCCAGCATGATAAGCAGTAAAAGACGATGCATGCTGTCTCCCCCTTGTTTTTTCATACAGTCTGGTCAAAGGATTCACGGAATAAACAAGAAAAAAAGCCTTAAAGGCTTTTTTTAAAAATAACTTCTGGCTCCCAAGTAGCGCGGCTTCCAATATGAGTTGCTCAAATTTGAAATCTCTACGCCTGATGAGCTTGCATGAATAAAATTACCGCTGCCTAGATAAACCCCCATATGAGAAGGACCCGATTTATATGTTGTAAAAAAGACAAAGTCTCCGACAGATGGCTGGCTGACTTTCTGCATCGTATTCCAATATCCCGCAGTGCTTAACCTGGAAACAGAGGATACTTTATTAATGAGATAATAAATATAACCGCTACAGTCAAAACCCGCTGGCGTGTTGCCGCCCCAGCGGTACGGAACTCCGACATATTTTTTTGCTTCAGTTATCATTCTGTCAATCTTTGAACCTATTTGCACATTTGAGTCCGATTTATCTGTTGTTGTATGATCTGTAGTTTTATCAGAACCGTTTGATTTTGATGTCCCTGAAACGGTCAGAACCTGTCCGATTTGCAGTACATCTGAGGACAAATTGTTTTTTTCCCTGATGCTTTGAACGGTTATTCCCAGCTGATTGGCAATCTTCCAAAGAGAATCGCCTGATTTGACCTTGTATGTAGATGTTTTTACAGTATCATTACCTGAGGCTGGGGGCTTTTTCGACCCGCTGCTCCCGCTGTTTGATGAGCTTGTCCCTTTAACTTTTAACACTTGCTTCGGATAAAGGGTATCTGACTTTAAGCCGTTTAATGTTTTTAATTCGGCAACCGTCATATGTAACTGATTAGCGATCTTCCACAACGAATCGCCGAGTTTTACTGTATAAGTTCCGTTTTTGGAACTTGAGGAATTTGAACTGTTATTTGTTTTTTCACTCGAATCGCTTGAAGATTCCTTTGAGCTTGTCCCCTTGATTTTCAGCTTTTGTCCGGGACGGATTAAATCACTGCTCAGGCTGTTTAAACTTTTTAGCTCAGAGATACTCATATTGTGGTTTTTGGCAATCATCCACAACGAATCGCCGTATGTAACTGTGTAGCTTGATGTTTTGTTTGTGCTTTTTGGTGATGACGTGCTTTTCTTTCCGCTCTCAGGTATTTTTAAGCTCTGCCCGGCATACAGCATGCTCGTTTTCAACTGGTTTTCGGATTGTAGAGCTGCAATACTCGTATTATACTGGCGCGAAAGCTTCCATAAAGAGTCACCGCTTTTCACCTTGATGGTTTTTGCTTCCACAGGAGCCACAACCATAGATGAGCCGACGACAGCAGTAGCGGCCATTCCGGCTACTATTGTTTTTTTCATATTTCCGATCAACCTCCTATTTTTCTGTTATAACGCTGGATTCAAAAATAAGAACTGCTAAAAAAGGCCATCTTCTTTTTTATCGGCACTTATTCAGTTTTATCAACAACTTCACAATAGATTGGCGACGTTTCAGTCTCAGGTGACCGTATCACTCTCACAACAACACCGCTTATTTTACAGAAAAGGAACTTCACGCTCAAAAGACTTTGGAACTATTTGGATATTCATGCTGTAATTTGTTACTTTCTATCTAATCAAGGTAAAGCTTTTAATGAGAGAAACGGTTTTCCCCCTCTGCTGACTGTTTCACATACAATTCTCCAACAGATTGCAAAATCCTCCTTAAAACCGTTTTTATGACGAAATATCTCATTCAGAGCAATAAAAAAAGCCTGCTTCATTTTCATGAAACAGGCTGGTTCATTACATATCTGCTGTTTGCGTGCTTGTTTTGACTTGCTCTAGAATGCAATCTGCAGCACGCTTAGAGCCTCCGGCTGCTATCAGCGATTCTCCGATTTCGTTTGCTTTTTCTGAATAGCGGGCGTTTGCTGTGACTTGTTCAATGGTTTCTTGTAACACTTCAACAGATACGTTTTCTTTTTTCAAAACCTTTCCCGCACCTACTTTTTCAACTTGACTGGCCACCATAAACTGGTCTGCTCCCATAGGGATCACAATCAGCGGCGTTTTGTAATACAAACCCTCGCTTGTACTGTTCATCCCCCCGTGAGTAATAAACAGATTCGCCCTTTTTAATATTTCAAGCTGAGGAACATAAGGCTTCACAATAAAATTTTCGGGAATTTCGTTCAGATCGCTTTGTTTGAGCTGCTTGCCGATTGCTAACACTACCTTGCCCTCAAAGCCTTTACATGCCTCTAAACATTGATTAAAAAACTCTTTTTGATTATTGAAAATGGTTCCCATAGATATAAACAGAACATTTTCATTTTCTATCTCTTCAAATGGGAAATCAAAGTTTCCTGGACGGTCGGCAATTGAAGGACCTACAAATAGATAGTTCTCTCCAAATTCAACAGCATTTGGCTGGAATTCTTTTGAAGTAAAGACAATGGTCAAGTCCCCTTCGCAAGAAAAGATATCAAACGGCTTGTTGATTCCCGCTGCAAAATCGGCATTTAATGTTCGGACAATCTCTTGATAGGATGAATAATAAGGAGATTCCTCCATTGGCGAGTTGAGGTTAAACTGACTGATTTGCTTCACAAATTCCTCGTTCATAGCGAAAGTTGAGCATAATGAAAATTTCGGCAGCTTCAGCAAATTAGACACTATTTTTCCCGCTATGAAATGATGGTCATACAACACATAATCATATGATTCATGCTTTACTTCTTCATAAATACGAGAGGCTATATCCCCGCATTCTTTTAGAAGATGGTAGAGCAGTTCAGTGACATCTCCCCCTTCATCTCCGGTTTTATTCTTTCCAAAGGTATCGTCGCGAAAATCGCTATATTCACGGTATTCTACACCAAGCCCGGTGATTTTTTCTTCATATTCCTTTACTGCGTAATAGGTAATCGTTTCTCCTCTGGATTTCAGCTCTTTTATAATGCCTAATGACGGATTGATATGGCCTTCACCCGGAAAATTGATCATTAATACCTTAGCCATGTCATCTGCTCCCTTCCTTCTAAATGTATGTAATATTTTACACAGTACTACAATTACTTATATAGGTAAAGTATTTAACTTAATTAATATTAAACGTATGTAACTTTTTTACTACGTTTAGATAGCTGTTTTCATGAAAAACAGCATTCAATACAGAGAGAATGCTGTAAAAAGGGTGAAAATCAGGTCTTTTGTTTCATGTGAATGACATGTCCGGGAACATTTCATTATTTTTTATGTGCACAGTCATCTCGGTGAGATAAGCGGGTACAGTACGCCGTCCTTGGCGAAAGACATTTTTCCTGTTTCTTCAGACACAACAAGAACAAGCGCATCGGTAAAACCTGAAAGCCCAAGAGCCGCCCTGTGACGTGTTCCGAGGTGGATATCTACTGTTTTAGTTGTTAAAGGAAGCACATTTGCCGCCGAAATAAGCTTGTTTTCTTTCACGAGCAGTGCTCCGTCATGAAGCGGATTGCCAGGGTAAAAAATGCTTTCAATTAAGGATGCACTGATTTCTGCATGTAGTGATGTCCCTTTTTGGATAAAGCCGTCAAGGGCATCCCCTCTTTCAATCACAATTAATGCACCATGCTTCTCGTCAGCAAGATGCTGAATGGCTTTCGCAAGCTCTGTAAAAGAAGGTGTAAAGTGTTCCATATAAGCCTGTAAATAAAAGGACGAAGCAATCGCTTGCATGTCTTGAAATGTATGTCCGAGATCATCCAGTTCACATAAAAGGCATTGGTCCTTTTCGTTGAGTGTCCGCAATATAACAGACGTATCCTCAAGAATCTGTTCCAAATAGGTTTGTATTTGAGTTTTAAACATATGTTCAGTCATCTGTTCGTTTCGCATTGCCAAAACCATCTCTCCTTGTCAAATTTTCTCTTTCACGCATGCTTATCAATATGGTGCGCATCCTATTTGTGAAAGGAGGCTGTCTTAAGCATGGAAATCGAAAGAATTGTTCAATATACTTGCACCTTCCTCGGGATCATAGCTCTTTCTTTTATTTATGCCCAAATGTTTAAAAAAACGAAGCCGCCAAAGAAAGATTAGGTCAGGGGCTCATTGCTTTTTATACATAAAATGTTATAATTTCTCTCGTTATGTTAAAGAAACGGGGAACGAATAATGAGAGAAACAACAACTATCAATCAGAAAGTTAAGCAGCTGATTCACATTTTAATTCCGATTTTAATTACTCAAGTCGGCCTTTCTCTTATTACATTTTTAGATACCGTCATGTCAGGAAAGGTCAGCGCCGCTGATTTAGCAGGTGTTGCCATCGGCTCAAGCCTTTGGACGCCTGTCTATACGGGGCTTGCCGGAATCCTGATGGCCATCACGCCGATTGTGTCACAGCTTTTTGGCGCCGGTAAACGCAAAGAGGTTCCGTTTACCGTGATACAGGCCATTTATGTGGCGGCGATTCTGAGCATTTCCCTTATTATGATCGGTTATATCGTAATTGATCCTATTCTCGGCAGCTTAAACCTTGAGCAGCATGTTCAGGAGATTGCGAAACATTTTTTAGGGTTTTTATCGCTTGGGATTTTTCCTTTATTCGTTTATACGGTTTTGAGATCGTTTATTGATTCTCTCGGAAAAACAAAGGTTACAATGGCGATAACGCTTTGTTCGCTGCCGATTAATTTCATACTGAATTATGTGTTTATTTTTGGGGAATTCGGGATGCCGGCATTAGGCGGAGTCGGTGCGGGGCTTGCTTCTGCCCTGACATATTGGTGCATTTGCGGGATCAGCTTTTTTATTATTCACACATCTTCTCCGTTTGCCGAATTCTCAATTTTCCGCAAGGCCTATATGTTCTCATTATCAGAATGCAAAAAACTTCTTACTATTGGTTTGCCTATCGGCTTTGCGATTTTTTTTGAAACCAGCATTTTTGCGGCTGTCACTTTGCTGATGGGTCATTTCAGCACTGTCACCATCGCTTCGCATCAAGCGGCGATGAATTTCGCTTCCCTTTTATATATGCTGCCGCTAAGTGTGTCCATGGCCTTAACGATTGTTATCGGCTTTGAAGCGGGAGCAAAACGCTATGCCGACGCACGGACGTACAGCCACCTTGGCATTACGATCGCTGTTGGTTTTTCTTTATTTACGGCCGCTTGCATCCTGCTGTTCAGACAGCAGATTGCCGGAATGTATACTGGAGATCCGGAAGTCCTGCGTTTAACTCAGCACTTTTTAATATATGCGCTGTTTTTCCAGCTATCTGATGCAGTGGCCGCGCCTATTCAGGGAGCGCTCAGAGGATATAAGGATGTAAATTATACGCTGGCGGCTGCTTTTATTTCTTATTGGATTATCGGCCTCCCAGTCGGTTACGTCACCGGCACGTATACAAGCGCCGGAGCTTACGGATATTGGATCGGTTTGATTGCGGGGCTTGCTGCCGGAGCCGTCGGCTTATTTTTCAGATTACAGCGGCTTCAAAAACGCAATTCATTGAAACAAATAATATAAGAGATGAAGAACAGGGGGAATAAGAATGCCTTCAAATAAGCGATTATATGATTATCTGTCTCGGCATGCCGAAGAAATCAGTTCAACTTGGTATCAAAACATCGAAGAAAATGATCCAAACTCCATCTACGCATCGACAGATCCTGTTATTATTGAGAATCTTAAAAGTCAAAATCTAGCTTTTAACCATCATATAAATCGTATTTTTATAGATGAGGAACATATTTATTTACCTGCTCTGAAAAATTGGGCATTTCAAGTGGCACAGGATCAGGAGCATTTGAAAACACCCATCCATTATATTATTCGGGAGTTTGTCAGAGTCAGAGACTTGTATTTAACGTATGTAAAAGCATTTATCCGTCAGGAAGAAGCAAATTGTGAGAGTGCGGAAGATATAAGTCATACGCTTATGAAGGCATTTGACCTTGTTATTCATATTTTCATCGAAGAAATGTATAAAAACACAAATAATCAGCTTCAGGCGCAAAAAGAAATGATCAATGAATTGAGTTCACCTGTCATCGTTTTGTTTCACAATGTTGCCTTGCTTCCTTTAATCGGGACCATTGACACAGCTCGTGCCAAAATGATTATAGAAAATACGCTTGCTCAGTGTGCCGCAAAAAAGGTGACTCATCTGTATATAGACCTATCAGGCGTGGCCATTATTGATACGATGGTCGCCCAGCAGCTCTTTCATCTGATAGATGCGCTGAAATTGCTGGGCGTTAAATCTACATTATCAGGGATCAGGCCTGAAATTGCCCAAACTGCCGTTCATCTCGGGTTGTCTTTTGAAGACATCTCGGTGAGATCGACGCTTGCTTCCGCCATCGCTTCCGATTTGAAACTAAAAAAGGTATAAGGCCTGCGCCTTATACCTTCAGGTTGTAGAGAAACTCATGTTTTTCTACAATCTTTTTTATTTTTAGCGTATGGATGATGGATGAAATTTATTGAAAAAGGCCTCCCACACACCTAGCATAGCTAGGTGTGTGGCAATCTTCTTCATGTTCTGACACGCAGCTGTGAGAAGAACTTGCTCACTCACATTCTGTTTTCCCCTCAACCGGCAGTAGCGAAGCCCGTGCAGTTGTTTTGAATCTGCAAAGCTTCGCTCTATTTTTTCTTTTCTTGTTTTATATAGCTCTTTTCCAGAGGCAGACAGACGATTTTGTCTGATCTTTTCTTTATGTTCTTCCCACACGTGTCTTGAGATCACTTTTTGATGATTTTTCGACCTTGTGCAGCTTTCAAGGAAAGGACACGATGCACATTTTTTAGGATCTGATTTGTAGAACCTATAACCTTTTCGATCAGTTGTCGTATATAAAAGCTTCTCACCACTTGGACATATGTAATGATCATGTTCAGAATCATACTGAAATTTCCAATCCTCTTGTTGGATGAAAACGTCTGTGTGCGATAACACCAAAAATACGGCGATCAGATAAACCTTTACAGATTGGCGTTGTTAAATAACCAGAATCAAGGGCAACAGCTTCTACTTGAAAACCAAATCGTGCGATTTGTATTCTTCCTGCTATGCTATCCCCCTAAAAATTCAGCTTGGTAATGTAATAGCTTTGTGTTTTTTGATTATAAATAGAATTGCATTAAATGATTTTTTTGATATCGCTTTCAATTTACAGATATATAAACCTAAACTTCTATGAGGCAACTGTAGTTATATGATTAAAGGGGGCTTATGATCATGATGAGTCGTTAAACGTTCTTTCATTAATCTCCTGGAAAAAATAAACGCTTAACGACCCTCACTAATCATTAGTTTGTTCGAAAGCTCTGCAAAGCTGTATTGAGATCCTTAGTGTGAGTGTAAATTTTCTTATATAAATCGAATAGCGTTTTATATTTTTGAACATTTTGTTCCTTGGGATAAAATGTAGAAGCCTTTTGAATAAACTGCTCTGCACATTCTTCAAGGGATTCAAACCACCCACTTCCAAAAGCAGCTAGCATAGCAGCCCCCATGGCTGGGCCTTGTTCATTTTCTAACTTAATCACGCTCGCATTGAAAATATCAGCTTGCATTTGCAGCCACGTTTCATTTTTAGCTCCCCCACCAATAGAAACAACAGTATTTACTGATTTTCCCGCTTCGCGGAATAGCTCAATTGATTCCTGTAAAGAGAATGTGATGCCTTCCATTATTGCCCTCAAAAAATGCTCTCTTTTGTGGGCTCCATCCATTCCGATCAAGCTTCCCCGAATAGAAGAATCAGCATGTGGCGTTCTTTCACCAACCAAATAAGGAGCGTATAGCAGTCCATTGGCTCCTATCGGAATAGATTCCACTCCCTGCAATAATTGCTCAAACGATTCGTTTGGTGCAAATGTTCTTTTAAACCAGTCCAAGCTGTACCCTGCAGCGAGTGTGACTCCCATTGTATAAAAAGAATCCTTTTTTCCATGATTAAAAAAGTGCACTTTTCCTTTAAAGTCTCTTTCTTTGTCTTCTTCGTGGGAAAGTATGACCCCTGACGTCCCAATACTGCATAGTGTTTTTTCGGAAGAAAGAATACCCGCTCCAATAGCACCGCAAGCATTATCAGCTCCCCCGGCGTACACTTTTGTTTTTTCCAATAGCCCTGTCTCCGCCGCAACGTGCGGAAGCAGCGATCCTACACAATCATGAGATTCAACAAGCGGAGGACAAATATCTGCAGAAATACCAAATTGAGTACAAATATCATCGCTCCACTCTTTGCGAGTAATATGTAAAAGCAACGTTCCTGCTGCATCTGAGTATTCGGTATGAATGGCACCAGTCATACGGAATCTCACATAGTCTTTCGGAAGCAAAAAAACAGCCGTTTTTTTAAAAAGTTCAGGTTCATGTTCCTTCACCCATAAAATTTTAGGTAATGTAAACCCTTCTAAAACTCGGTTTTTTGTGATGTCAAGCAGATAATCGCCAAAATTCTCAGTCATCCAGATACATTGAGGCGTCGTTCTGGTATCATTCCAAAGAATCGCATGACGCAACACCTTTAAGTCTTGGTCAAGCAGGACTAACCCATGCATTTGTCCTGAATAACTTATCCCGTCAATATCCTTGGCTTGAACATTGGATATGGAAACCAATTCAGCCAATGCATCAATTGTTTGCTGCACCCAGTCTTCGGGATTTTGCTCACTATACCCTGCCTTCTCTTGAATGAGCGGATAACTTTTCGACGTTTCTGCACAAACCTTTCCGTTTTGATTGACTAAAATCGTTTTAACAGCACTCGTTCCAAGATCTACTCCAATGACATACTTCATTTTTTCACCCCTTACCCTTATAAAAAAACCATTCACTCAAAATAAAGCCCAATTATAGAAAGTACCCGTCATAACAATAAGCAAAAGGTAAGGAATCATGACGGGCAGTCTCAGGTAACTTGGCTATCATGTCTTTTATCGTGGTTCTCTTTATCTGTTATACTTCTAAAATGTATTGGTTCAATATAGCTTTTAATCGCTCCTGTCTTCCTGATTCGTTTTGAATTGATTTATTATTAAGCGCATATTGCTCAAGAGTATGGAAATTAGCTCTTCCTTCTGTAATATCAAGACCAATTCCTTCAGTAAAGCTGCGATAACGATGTTGAATCACATCATCAAACACACGATCTTCGATCAATTTATGGGCTACTCTCAATCCTCTTGCAAATGCATCCATCCCCGCAACATGGGAATATATTAGATCATCAGGCTCAAAAGAAGATCTTCTAACCTTTGCGTCGAAGTTTAATCCACCGCTTCCAAGGCCGCCATTTTGCAGGATTTCGTACATTGCTAATGTCGTAGAATATAAATCCGTCGGAAATTCATCTGTATCCCAGCCTAAAAGAGGATCACCCTGATTCGCGTCAACAGAGCCAAGAAGACCATGCACTCTTGCCATGCGTAATTCATGTTCAAATGTATGTCCGGCTAATGTGGCATGATTGGCTTCGAGATTTAATTTAAAATGATTGTCTAAGCCATATTGCTTTAAAAAGGCAATGGTTGTTGCTGCATCTGTATCATATTGATGAGTGGTCGGCTCTTTTGATTTTGGTTCAATCAAAAACTGTCCTGTATATCCGATTTCCTTCGCATAATCCACTGCCATATGCATGAATCTCGCCAAATTATCAAGCTCCAATTTTAAATCGGTATTTAACAATGTGTCATATCCTTCACGGCCGCCCCAAAATACATAGTTCTCGGCGCCAAGCTCTTTTGCTGTTTCTAACCCTTTTTTTACTTGTGCTGCAGCATACGCAAACACATCTGCATTGCAGGAAGTAGCGGCACCATGGACAAAACGGGGATTCGTAAACATGTTTGCAGTATTCCATAATAGCTTAACGTTGCTATTGCTCATGTATTCTTTAATCATGCCCACGATGATATCTAAATTTTGATTCGTTTCTTTTAACGTATTTCCTTCTGGTGCAACATCTCGGTCATGAAAAGCAAAAAATGGTGCATCCAGTTTTTCAAACATCTCAAATGCTGCTTCTACTCTCGCCTTCGCCAGATCCATTCCTTTATAGTGATCCCATGGTCTTTCCATCGTAGCTGCCCCAAAAACGTCTGTGCCATCAGCGGTAAATGTATGCCAATAGGCAATAGAAAATCGCAAATGCTCTTTCATCGTTTTTCCGCCGATTACTTCTTCAGAATTATAATATTTAAATGCTAAAGGATTAGTGGAATCTTTCCCTTCGTAAACCACTTTGTTTACGCTTCCAAAATAGTTGACTGAACTAGAATGAGTTTGAGCCATCTTATTTCCCCCTTAAAAATAAATTCAAAACATGATCATACAAATACAGCATTTTTATTTCATAATGTAAGTAAGTTGCATATTAGTTTGTTGCTCAAACAAACTAACTTATTTTAATTTTATATAACCTCATCAGTATTTTCAATATTTTTTTAAGTTTTTCATGAACACATTAGATATAATAAAGGTAAGATTAGCTATGTACTATGTCTCATACTGAAAACGAAAAAATTTAACTTAATATAAAGTTTATACAATTGGAGTGGATGAAGTGGATATCGCTGATCAAACCTTTGTCAAAAAAGTAAATCAAAAGTTATTATTAAAAGAAATTCTTAAAAATTCACCTATTTCAAGAGCAAAATTATCTGAAATGACTGGTTTAAATAAATCAACTGTTTCATCACAGGTAAACACGCTTATGAAAGAAAGTCTTGTATTTGAAATCGGTCAAGGACAATCAAGTGGCGGAAGAAGACCTGTCATGCTTGTTTTTAATAAAAAGGCGGGATACTCCATAGGAATAGATGTTGGTGTGGATTATATTAATGGCATTTTAACAGACCTTGAAGGAACGATCGTTCTTGATCAACACCACCATTTGGAATCGAATTCTCCAGAAATAACCAAAGATATTTTAATTGAAATGATTCATCACTTTATTACGCATATGCCACAATCTCCGTACAGGCTTATTGGTATAGGCATATGCGTGCCTGGACTCATTGATAAAAATCAAAAAATTGTTTTCACTCCGAACTCCAACTGGAGAGATATTGACTTAAAATCTTTCATACAAGAGAAGTTCAATGTGCCCGTTTTTATTGAAAATGAGGCAAATGCTGGCGCATATGGAGAAAAAGTATTTGGTGCTGCAAAAAATCACGATAACATTATATATGCAAGTATCAGTACAGGGATAGGGATTGGTGTTATTATCAATAATGATTTATATAGAGGGATAAGCGGATTCTCCGGAGAAATGGGACATATGACAATAGACTTTAATGGTCCTAAATGCAGTTGCGGAAACCGGGGTTGCTGGGAATTGTATGCCTCAGAGAAGGCTTTATTAAAATCTCTTCAGACTAAAGAGAAAAAAGTGTCCTATCAAGAGATTATAGACCTCGCCCATCTGAATGATATCGGCACTTTAAATGCATTACAGACTTTTGGATTTTATTTAGGAATAGGTCTTACCAATATTCTAAATACATTCAATCCACAAGCCATCATTTTAAGAAACAGCATAATTGAATCGCATCCTATGGTACTAAATTCAATTAGAAGCGAAGTGTCGTCCAGGGTTTATTCCCAATTAGGCAATAGCTATGAATTATTACCTTCTTTCTTAGGAAAAAATGCACCAGCATTAGGAATGTCCTCCATTGTTATTGATCATTTTCTAGATATGATTACAATGTAATCTGTGATTAAAATATACAAATCCCTGTGTTCTTCGCTCATCTTTAAAGATGAGCTTTTTTGTTTTGTTATTTTAATGCTGAATTGGAGTATTTCTGAAGGCATATTTACATATGACACCTTCTAATATGAAAAAAGGAGTTCTAAAATAGAAGTCTCCTTTTTTCATGCAAAAATTATTTTTCTTTATAGCGAAAATATCTAAAGTCGGCCGGAATATGATTACCACTGGTATCTTGACATTGCATCCCTACAAAGGCTCCTGTGAAGAACCCTCCCCCACGAATGTAGTCATCAGATAATTTTTTCGATTCCAATGCAATGTCAATTTTGTGCCAATCTTCTTTGTTAAAAGAATAGAAATAATAATACTTTTCCTTTTCAATATTTACTCTTAAATATACATACTTTACTTCACGAGGAATAGCAATTTTATTTTTTAATGGTTGTGAAAAAGAAAAGTTATCACATATTGTTAATTCAAGAATACGGCCAAGTTCTTCATCATGCGTGACTTGAAGAGCCGTCCAGTTCTCTGTATTGTAATAGTTCACCAATCCAGCGGCTTGTTGAAAATTCTCCGGATAAAACTCTACAGCAGTTTCCGCTTCAAAATGGAGACTTTGCCAACGTCTGGCTACAAATGCCTGAGTAAATGTCGAGGTTAATGATTCATGACCGTATAATCGTAAATGATTTGACACCTGAGTCAAAGAACCTAATTGATTCGTAAAAGGAATCCTTAAAGTTTGAAAATTTATATTTAATGTTGAATCCTCAAATTCATCAACTTCCGGGTACGTTGCTTCAAACATTGTTTCAGGTATAGAAGGTGCTTCTACCTCCAAGCTTCCTTCTTTTCCACCTGCTACATAAGGCCATTCATCTCTCCAATAGAGTTTTTGAATAGCAGTTTCTCTGCCTAAAGGACAATATCCTCTCTGCTGAAAAATGGAATCATCATCAGGATGAATAGGACGTCCCGTTAAATGAGCTAAATACCACTCACCTGTATGTGTTTGAACAATCGATGCATGTCCGCATTTTTGCAGTGGATTTCTAGGATCATGCCATGACGTTAAGATTGGATTATCGGGATGAACTTCATATGGGCCATCAATATTTGTAGAACGGGCAATTGTAGCAGCATGTTCGAACCGTGTTCCTCCTTCTGCAGTTAATAAATAATAATAATTCCCAATATGATAAAGGTGCGGAGCTTCTGTTAGTTTTCTATCAGTTCCTTTAAATATAACTTTCGGTTTACCAATTAATTTTCGCTCCTTATCAGAATACTCCTGTATGACAATTCCTCCAAATGAATGCCGATCAATACGCTGATCCCATAACATATTTAATAAATATTTTTTTCCATCCGTATCATGGAACAAAGAAGGATCAAACCCCGAACTATTTAATGTAATCGGCTCCCCCCAATCACCATCAATCGTTTCACAAGTAACTAAATAATTATGACAATCTTTCCAAGCGCCATCTACTACCTTAACATCCGTATAGATCAGCCAAAACTTTCCGTCACTATAACTTAAACATGGCGCCCAAACCCCGCCTGAATTAGGGTTTCCTTTCATGTCTAATTGTGAAACTCTCTGTAACGGATGTGCGACTAAACACCAATTCACTAAATCTTTTGAATGGTGTATCTGGACACCTGGAAACCATTCAAATGTAGAGACAGCGATATAATAATCCTCCCCTGCCCTACAGATACTTGGATCGGGATTGAATCCTTTAAGTACTGGATTGATAATCTTCATTTGAACTCCTCCTCAGCTATTTTCTTTTGACTTATTATTTTTTAAGCCTTGAAATCATCAATATGATCCAAATACACTTTATCTCTATTCTCTAATTCTCGTACCATGTTTTTATATTTTTTCTCATCTAAATTATAAAAATTAATATCAATCAAGGCTAGTACCAGTAAGAACACGGGAATAATGGTAGTTGTAATTAAAATTCCCGTTAATGCCTCCGGAGTTTGTGCCTGATTTGCCACGTATCCAAACTTATCTAGAACCAGCCCAGGTATAATCCCTCCCAATGCCATACCGAATTTAAAGAAAAACCCGATAATAGCATAAATGAGCCCACCCATTCTTTTCCCAGTCCTATACTCTCCATATTCTATTGTTTCAGGAATGAGCGCCCACATGTATCCTCCGGCAGTAAGACTTCCAGCAGCAGCAATTAATCGAAAGAAGAGGATTAGATATATATTACTTGGCGGAACAAATAGTAAAGCTAAGAGGCCGATAATATTCAGTAATAATGCATAGTTTAGTAGTTTTTTCTTCCCCAATAATTGATGAAGCCTCGGAATAAACGGTAAAATGACCAATGCAGGCAAGCTTCCTATCAAACCGTACCACTTCACTAAATCCTCTCTTCCTAAGTTATACGTCACATAATAGATGCCAACTGAATTACTTATTGAATTCACTCCGAAAATTATAATAAAGAAAATACTTAATACAACAAGCGGACGATTCACATGAAATTGCTCAAATATATCAGATAATTTAATTTTTTCTTCAGATTTTTGAAGAGTGACACGCTCTTTTGTGCTTTTAAAACAAAAGATTAAAAGGCACCCGCCTATCATTCCCAAAAGGCCCATGGTTAGCTGCCAGCCAAGAGATTCGTTGCCGGAAGTATCGCTTAAATAAGCAGCCAATAAGGGAACAAAAAATGCAACGACAAGTCCCCCAAGATTCGCAAATAACATACGGACAGATGTTATACTAACAACTTCTTGATTATTTCTGGTCATTGCAGAAGTTAACGCACCATATGGAACGTTTATGGTTGTGTATGTAAGCGACAAGCCAACATAGGTAATATAGGCATATATTAATTTCCCCATATCTGAGAAATCTGGAGTTGTAAAACAGAGTATTGCAAGTACTACAAACGGGAAAGCTCCAAATAAAAGATACGGTCGAAAGCGTCCAAATTTGCTATTTGTTCTGTCTACTATTGTTCCAATAAAAGGATCAGCGAGAGCGTCAATGATTCTAACCACTAAGAACATGGTGCCGGCTGCTGCAGCCGATAAACCAAATACATCGGTATAGAAGAACAAAAGATAAGTAGACACCGTTGCATAAATTAAATTACATGCAAAATCTCCAGAAGCATAACCAACTTTTTCAGTCATGCTAATCTTCCTTAAATTTTCACTGATCATGACTTTTCCTCCCTTTTCGATCATTAAATAAGGAACCGTATGAAATGGTTTAAAAATTTCTCAATCACATCGGCCGGAAAGTGTTTTATTAAAGCGCTTTCAAAAAATCACAAAGTGGTTTAATTTCACAGAGCATTTTTCATCGTCCAAAATGGTCTGTATCAGCAAACAGTAAATTCATTCTTTTTCGTAATATCTCGTATAATTGGGAAAGAATTTAAAGATTCACTCTTTCGTGTTATATATTGTTTAGCTCCAATTGGATCGAGCCTCTTATTCCCCCTTTGTATTTAGTTTTCTTATGGAACTAATAAAGCACCCTTCATTAGTTTGTTGATTGGACAAACTAACTTGACTTCATATTATATAATCCTATTCACTTTTTCAATGCTTTTTCAGAAAATTTAAATCACTCTGCAGCAAATGTTGATGATTGCCTTCTTTTTATACACTCAGTTTCTCAAATATCCTGATGATTCTCTTCAAAAAAACTGACAAAGTAATAATCATACCGCATACCATTTTGTTTAATATCTAAGAAGCCTGTAAAATTTTGAATCTAAACTTCACTTTAAAAGGATTATTTTATTCCTGCAATTTTCCATGGTAGCCCTAAAAAAAAAGCAGTCTATTCAGGCCTGCTCCTTACGTTCTCTTCTTTTAACTTTTTGTTTAGCTTGAAACCAATTATGACATTGATAATCGCAGCTGGAACATATAAAATTCCTGCTCCCATTATTCCTAACGCTGTGCTTGAACCTACTATAAAAGCCTGCATTTCTGTATTTCTTGTCTTCAAACTAAGTAACACGAGCATACCCGCTAAAACCCCTATAAACCGAGCAATACCTGGAATAAAGAAATCAGTTAGGATACCAAATATTTGTCCAATCATTGATAACACAATCCCCATCAAACTGGATAACACAACTAATGTTTTGATAGCTTTTCACCCCTTTTTAAATCCGTTCCATTATTAAACCGCTTTTGATACAGGTCTACAAGTATAGCAGACCACTCTACAAACCCTCTCAGCTGCCATGCTTTCTGACTCACCATCCTCTTTCCGCTCTATTCCAATACAAATAAATACTAATTACCTCAACAAAGGCGATTAGGTTTATTCAAAAGCCTTTGTAAAGAGCGCTGTATTCTTACGTGAATGCCGGAGATGTAGAACGGAAAAGAGCATTAAACTTAATACTCCTTAAGAATCTCACAGTCCATTTCCATAAACTTATATCATTTACTTTTCCTGTTCTTTCTTTTCATTCCTTTTGTAACCTGCATAAGAGCCGCCAAAAATAGCGATAAACATGGCAATTCAAATAAAAATGTTCAAGTTAAATCCCCCAATTTTAAATAAAACACTTCTTTTATCATGACCCCTTTGCCTCTCCCACTAAAAGCTCATACCGTGTTATGGTTTAATAAAACTTCCTAGGAGTGGTTCTTTGCTTAAAGCTTCAAAAATTTTGATCTCATGTGTAGCTTTAATCCTATGCGTGTATTCTTTATATTATCAAAGTGCTTTCCTCTTGTTTTCTCTCCAAGTATTGGTTGCACTTCTCTTTGTTTTAATGGGAGTGGAGACACTTTCAAAGAAACAAACAAGGTCTGCGTATTTGTTGTTCGGATCAGCGGCTTTTATACTTGTTGTGAACGTTGTGAAATATATGATTTAAATTGTAGATAAACTACTTCTGCAGGCATATGGAATCCCAGAACCAATAAATTAACGCAGCAGCAATGCTCATTATGTAATAATTTAAGCTCCTGAACACTGTAAGAGCACTAGGCGGATAATCAATAAACCAGACCACGAACACAGCTAAAAAAGCTACTGCAGTATAAATTAAAAAATAGATCAAACTGAACCTTTCTGGAATTTCTTCTTAGTAATAATTGTAAAGGAAAAGCAAATATTAAGTAAGTGATAAAAGAGCAGAATGCAATGATACCTATTGTGATTAAGGCGATCGCCATAAATCCTAAATAAACAAACATATACAAGCCAAAGACTAGACCATATGACAAACTGGAGAATACCAGAGTATAAACATAACTGTTTAACGTCTTTTGATTGAGGCTCAAATCAGCACCCCCTACCATGTATCCTTTTTAACCAGTTATCCAATTGTTCAAAATCTTCATCGATTTTCACGTCATTTTAAAAATTAGACTCCGGATAACAAAGTTCCCCTATTAACCAAAAGAAAGGGAATAGAAACAAAACTGAATTTAAGTGATTCCCCATATTGCCCACCGTTTACTTGTCTTTATTGAAGCTAATGCCAACATTATCTTTATAGGTGAGAGTAATAAAGGGAGCAATACCAGCATTCCATGCACGGCATTGATATATGAAGAGTAATGAGTAACTTTTGATCATTATTCAAAGAAATCACCTTACGAATTTTTAGCATTTTAATGTGTGTATCAAAACAATTAAAAAAGAAATTAGAAAATTACCAGACATTATTTCTGCTGTGAATAAAAAAAAGAGCGTGTTTTGGAAAAATTGATCAACACAGCTTCATGAGTTAACTTCTTTATAAAAAAGTTTGCATACATTTGCGGGGGTTCTAAACCAAATGTTGTCCATCGCCTGCTAGTCTCATAAGAACAGTCATTTGTCGCCGGTGGTGATTTTGATGTTAAATCAAAAACATCAAAGAACCATCTGGCAATGGTTGACCAATAAAGTAGATACGTTCTTGAGATGTATGATCAGTCCGCTGGGTTTTCAATGCCTGTACAAACGCATTACTGGCTTGATGATAGCTGACTGCTATAAACTGAGCCGAAGTAGGGACAGGATAACCTTCAGCAGGGGCACAATTTTGTGATATTTGTTTAAGTGATTCATCAATTAGACTATTTAGAAGTTTCTGTGTATCAGCTTCGAACTCTCATGATCAAAACAAACTGTTAACAAGATGAGTTTGAACTCATTGGAACAGCAGATCACGCTGACTAAAAAATATCGCTGTTAAACAAAGAATTGATAGCGCTCTCATTTTTATACTATTACATTAAAATTATAGGGAAAGTTATAAAACCTGATGGGTTATACCCTACCTCTAGCAATGCCAAGGCCGTTCGCCTAATAGAAAACGACCGTTAACCATAACTAACGATTTTAATAATCTTTTACGATACCCGAGGCATATATTAGGATTCCACCTAAAAGTCGCCTCTTAGTAACTCACAATCACAATGTTTATAAAACTTCTCAAGGAACGATCAGCAGCCCGTTAGCTACCCCTGGTTAAAGATGATCTGTTACCACACTGTTACGTTAGAACTTCCACTACTTTGATATCCCTCTGTCGCTAAGACTTGGTAAGACCAATTACTACCCAGATTCATCCCATATCTCTTCCATGCGTTAACGTGATTGCTGAAAGTGATTGTAGCGTTGCTTCCAGTTGGTCTCTTCGACTGGCGAACACTCCAGTACTGCGTAAAAGTAGTTTTATCGCCATCAATGGAAGGTGCATTATAACGTGTAGTTGTATATATGTCATATGTACCCCCATCACTGTTTACAGTACCTTTATACGTTCCAGTAGGTCTATAAGTCCCCCATGAATCCACTACATAATATTCTATAAGCGGTGATCTCGTCCAACCATATAAAGTCAAATATGCATTGCCATTCGGCGCCCAAACTCCGGCATTATAGTTTATTGTCCTAAATGGCGAACCTGTAGTCCAACCTTTACCAACAACGAAATTTCCGGTATTAGACCAATTCACACTGTAATTCCCGCCAGATCCATTTACAGAATTAACCATTCCTCCCCCATCAGTCCAATTTTGCCAGTAGTCTGTGCTAGCTGCAGAGGCCGTTGCCGAAAACAAGCTAATACTCATTAAAGCTGCCGTTAATCCAACTAAGAAATTCTTTTTAAACTTAAACATATGTTACCTCCTATAATATTTTTTCTGACTTTGACATGAGGCAGCACTCGTATCTATTTAAAACATTCTTAAATACTACCGCCAAAGCTTTTGATCGTCCCCTTCAATATAATACCATGAATCCACGAGTGAATATTATGAATATTCTTAATTTGATTACAAGTGCCCAAAAATTACATTATAAGTAAACTTGTTCCACCATAACCTAATTCTTTTTTCCGTAGGATCGCAATTCTTGTTTCTAAATCTGATGGAGTTGTTGGCTTATCTAGGCCACCAATAATGAGCAATATCGGGTAGAGAGAATTTCTAACTCTTTGTATAGCAATGACAGCGTTTACGTGGAAATCACTTTTGGAAATACTCAGGAAGTGCCATTGCTACATGGGCGGGGAAAAAACCAACTATTAGAACATTAACTTGGACAGAAGGTCTATACCTAACAAACAAAAAAGGTATGTTCTTCCCTGTCTATACTGACAAACAATCAGGATTAAATCTATTGGCACTATCACATGTTTTTTGGAAAAAGATTCCCTCGGAGAAAAGAGTTAAATGGAGAAATAAAGAACGTACAGCGTATAGAAAACGGTGAAATTTATCCAGTATATTGTGTGGTTGAAGTTCAAAAAAGGCTGTCGTAAGTTCTCGACAGCCTGAAGGTATAAGGCCTGCGCCTTATACCTTTTTTCTCCGATTAGTCATTCCACTGATACGTCCAGTATACTTCTTCTTCGAACCATGTTGCCAAAACCGGTTCGTTATTTTTCAATTTCGCTTCAAGCTCTCTCAGCATACCTTCCGTTTGGGTGCGGTGGGCTTTTAAGGCATTCATTTTGATATCTGCAACTTCTTTGATATCAAGAACGACATCAGGCTCGCCGAGGCTTTCTTCTCTATCCCGGGTAATGGCCATGCAAAGAGTGCGAGGGCGATCTTCTTTCTTTTTCCGGTAAAGCGCACGGATCACCGCTTCCCCGCATGCGTCATGATCAGGGTGAACCCCGTACTCCGGATAAAATGTAACAATCAGGCTCGGTTTGACATCATCAATAATGGCTTCCATCATATCAGCCAAATACTCATCATTTTCAAACTCAAGCGTTTTATCACGCAGTCCGAGCATTCTCAGATCATTAATATCCATCGCTTTACAAGCATCAATCAGCTCCTGCTTTCTTAACAAAGGCAGTGTTTCCCGATTTGCAAAGAAAGGATCTCCCATGTTCCGTCCCATTTCACCGAGTGTCGCGCAGGCATAGGTGACGGGAACTCCTTTTTTTCTGTTTAAAGCAATCAGCCCCGCCACTCCGTATGATTCATCGTCAGGGTGCGGCAGGATCACAAGTACATGTTCTTTCATCATTCTTCCACCCTTTTCTTTAGACTGTGAACGGCTTTTCACTGATTTGAAGCGAAATCGCCAGCTTTCCGCCCGGCAAGTGTCCCGCCATTAACAAGCGGTTCTCATCATCTATCGTATATTCTGTCAGGCCTTCAGCATAAATCCAGCCTTCTTCTGTTTTCAAGCCGACTCGAAATGGGCCGCTTCCTTTTATTTTCGCCTCGTGATACGTGACTTTCGCATTGCGGATATAAGCCACAACCGTCATGTTTTTTTCGTTTAAATGAGCTGAATAGGAACCTGTTGTCGTCTCCAAATGGATATATACAGGGCGATCCGCATATTGTTCTAAAGAAGATTGCACTTCTTCTTTTATGATTTCTTTCATAACTGCTCCCCTCTTTCTTCTCTCAAGTGCTGCAAGCGTTCTGTATGCAGCTCAACCAAGCGGTACTTATCAACCGGATTCAGCTGAGAATTCACAATGCGCTGCATGGCGGAAAAATATTTTTCCAGTAAAGGTTTACGAAGCCTCGGATGCGTCATTTTATCCAAAAGCTCAAGATCAATGGCCTGCCGCACCGCATCTATGCCGGCGCCGGCGAGTGAACGGTTGTTCCAGAGCGCGGTGTAAGCTGCCGCTATCTCTTTATCATTGTCCATCGTACAGCTCCTTTATGTCATACATACATGAAATGATTATACTCATCTAAGCTGCCGCTGAAAAGCCAAAGGACTTAATGGCTTTTCGATATCCGCTTCCATTTCACTTGTGAAAACGTAAACAAAAGCAGTGCAGCCCATATACAGGCAAACGTAAAGGCTTTTGCTCCCGTAAATGCTTCATGGTAAACAAACACCCCAAGCAGCAAGGTAATCGTCGGTGCTATATATTGCAGAATTCCCACTTGATAAAGTGGCAGGCGTTTCGCCCCTTCAGCGAACAACAGAAGCGGCAATGCTGTAAATATGCCGGCAAAAAAGAGAAGCAGCCAGGTTCCCCCGCTGACCCCACCTGCAGACTGATGGGCGCCCAGCAACAAATAACAAAGAGCCGCCGGGGTGATCAGTAATGTTTCCAGAGTCAAACCGATTGCGCTCGGAAGACTTGTTCTTTTTTTACATAGTCCGTACAAGCCGAAACTGAATGCTAAGAGAAGCGCAATATAAGGAATTGAACCGTATTGGAACGCAGAAATAATGACAGCCGCCGCTGCAATAGACACGGCCACAATCTGCAGCCGGTTCAGTCTTTCTTTTAGAAATAAAATGCCAAGCAATACAGATACAAGCGGATTAATATAGTACCCCAGACTTGCTTCAAGCAAAAAGCCGTGATTCACAGCCCATATGTATACAAACCAATTGATGGAAATTAAAACAGAGGCAAGCAGAAGCGACAAAAAACCGCCTTTCTTTTTTAAAGAAAGAAGTTCCTTCCAGCCCGTTTTCCACTGGCGCAAAACAGCCAGCACTATGCACATAAACACAAACGACCATATGATGCGGTGGGCTAAAATATCAAGTGCGGGAAGATGCTCCAACAGCTTCCAATAGAGCGGAAATAATCCCCACAGCACAAATGAAACCGCTGTATAAATGATCCCTTTTTTAGTTGAAGAATTGTACAAATCAACCCCCTGCCTTTCTTTAGAGCAGCTTATATTATATCACGTGAAAGATCGAGTGGGCATATACTATTTTGTCCGTTAAGAAAGGCTGTGATGAGATGTTTGAATGGAACAAGTATTTCCCTTTCCAAAATCAATTTTCAAAGGAAGCTTTAAAAAACGCAGATCCAAAAGATGTAGAGGACTATGTAAATCGCGTCATGGAAAGCGTGTTCGGTTCCAATCATGCGGCACAATTTCCATTTCGCGATCCGCTTCCTAAAAAAGAAAAATCAATGGACGCCGCGCCGGAGATAGATATTTTTGAAACAGCAGATCATGTTTTTGTAAAAATCCCCGCCGCCAAAGAGCAGATTGATAATATTAAAATCAAGCACACTTCACAGGCGCTGTTCGTAGAGAATTTCCACCAAAAGGATCAGCAAAAAAAGGTGGTCCTCCCAAGCCTGGTGAAACGCAAAGGCACAAAAGCGGTATATAAAGACGGCCTGCTGGAAGTCATGTTTTTAAAGCACGATGATTACAATCTGTCCGAAGTTGAAATCATGAGGTAAAAAACGGTCTGCATAAAATGCAGACCGTTTTTACTAATAATAAGAGGGATAGCCTCCGCCGCCGTATGGCACGCCTGGCCCCTGGCCGTAGGGGACGCCTCCGTATCCGTATGGAGGCGGATAAGGATATGGCCTTGGATAGTTAAACAGAGCACTCCCGAGAAAACCGCCTAACAAACCGCCGACTAAAGGAGCGCCAAACAAAAAAGGATTTCGCGCCGGATAACCTGCAGGTCCTGGATTCCCGCGATAATATGCATGATGAGGGTACATCTTCTTTTCCTCCTTTATGTCTGCCTATATTAAAGGTATTCATACAGGAGAAAAAACGATTGGGCGAATCTTCATAAATCATTTTTTCGTTGAATTTTGAGCTTACTCGCCAATGGTTCAAAACAACCCGGACCCGTTACAGGTATTCAGGTATAAAGAAACATCCCTAATAATAAAACATAGCCGAGTCCGTTTCTGAAAGGACTGTTGTCAGCAAAGTCCACGTTTGAAACGTTTCCTTCAAACTCAGGCCGAAAAATTCTTTGACCATCCAAAAGCCAGCATCGTTTACATGGCAGGCAATCACACTTCCAGCTCCGGTTGCAAGCACCATCAATCCCCGGATTGACTGTATTTGCCGCCATCAATGGCGCTACCATCCCGGCAATCGTAAGCGCGCTACCGTTGCAGACCCTAAGCAAAGCCACAGGACAGTGGCAATTATCCATGCGACCAGCAGAGGAGACATATATGTTTGGCTGAACAAATATGCCACATAATCACCGCCACCTCCGTCCACAAGCACTTATTTAAAAGCAGCGCCGCCTATGGTTAATAGCATCTTGGCAATTTTGAAAGAATGATTGTGATAATGAATGTCCGATATCCTGCATTGAAATCTTACGAGCATATCCCACTGTATAAATTGCGAGCAAAAGCTAAAACATCAACCCCCAACCTCCACTTCTTTGGGGCTCCCTCGCCGATAGGCAGGACAAAACAAAGTTTTGTCAATGCCAGAGGGTCTTGGCAAATATCAACTCCTTAATGCCCCCTTCGGTCCGCTTACCGTTGACAGACGCCAAATGTGGAAGCACTCCTTTTTACGAGGAGTATGGCCGTATTTATAAAAGTAAAAACACCGTTCCCATTATGCGAACGGTGTTAAAAATCTTAATCTTATAGAACTAACGCACCCGTTAGTTGATGAAGAAAAGCGAACCTTATGAAAGAATCGTGCCCGATTGCGAAAATTAGATGCATACTTTATTTATCTTCCGGATAAAAGTTTAGGAAAAACTATTTCGTTGAACTGATTTCATAAAGATAGAAAACATAATCAGTGGGTACACTTGAGTAACCTTGTTGATGTATCATCGCCGTGAGATTTCCGCGATGATATGTGCCGTGGTTGACAACATGCTGAACCAATTCGGAAAGATGAGTATCTAAACGCCCAAATTGAGGATGTTGGGGGGAAATCTCTTTATCTAAATCACTTTCATTGTTAAGAAATATTTGATACTCTTCTGACAAATAACGAAACAGCTTCTCCATTTCCTCAAGACCCTTATCCTTGGTCTTCTCTTGTGCCTGAGCGATGGAAGCTTGAATCTCATCCATACTATTCTTCCGCATTACACCAAGCCATATTGTATCTCCCCTATAAGTATGAACGAGCGTCTCTGCAATCGAGGGAAAAACACTTTGAATTTCCCGATCATAAATGTCCTTCGGCAATTCTTTCAATCTCCCGAAAAACTTGTTGTTCGCCCAAACATGATAATCATACAACTGTAACGCACGATGTTTTTTCAGCAAATATTCCTCCTTCTTTTTTCTTCGAATTACATCGATATGGTAAGACAACTCTGGACAAATGACCGTCAGTGATAACCATCTTTTTTGTAAGTTTGCCGAACCACTCCATTCCACTACAACTTCCAAGTGAATGTGCTTTTTCACTTCAGGTGGTAAAGATCTCCCTTTCAAGGTATTCTCCTTACTCTACGAGATTCCTTCCCTTTATTCTATAATCTGACCCCATTGTTGAACAAAGTTTAAACAGCACTCTTCAACTATCCTGCCCCGTTAGTTTAAGTAGGAAACTTCACAATCTCAATAGAGTAAAGCCTATTGGTACATAATCAAATCACCTTTAAATTAGACTTCATCATGTCTCATAAAACTTGTATCAAAATGCTTATCGTTGTAAATCCTCGCTGTCTTCAGGCACTTTTTTATTGTTTCGCTTTTAAATATACTTTTGTTATATTGTAAGATAGAAATATATTAGCATTATATCGCCAATATAAAGGCAAGAGGTGAACGTTATGAGCGACACCAAAACCGATTTTGACATCCTAGTTGATGTAATAAATATGCAGACTTATCCGATATTAGCGCATATGCAACCGAGATTGCGGTAGGAGCCGGATGCGGCGGGAAGGAACCGTGAGTCACATTTAACGCAGCTGCCATCGGGATGCCAAGATAGAGGAAAGGAACTTTTAATTCTCTTGATACGGCATAGATAATCGGAATTAACAGGACAAGACCGACTTCAAAAAATAAAGCGATGCCAATAATAAAAGATGCAATCACCGCTGCAAATTAAATTTTTCGTCTGCCAAATTTATTGATTAATGTAATCGCTATCCGATAACCTCTTCCGGCATCTGAAACAAGCTTACCAATCATCGCACCGAATCCAGACACTAAGGCCAAATGCCCCAGCTGTCCGCCGATTCCAGTTTCAATCGAGAGTACAATTTTGTTTAGATCCATTCCCAGACCAATCGCAACTAAAAATGAGACGACAACGAGCGATACAAAGGTATTTCATTTTACTTTGATAAGAAATAAAAGAATTAGAACCCCTATAGCGACAATTAGAATAGGCATTAACACGACCTCCAGGCACTCGCATCCATATTTTGATTGATAAAGATCGTTTGATTATATGCATTCTGCTCTTACATCAGATGAAAAGACTGTAAAAACAAGGCGTTGAACCTCCTTTCAAATATATCAGTCATTGGCGGTGTCACGCCTGATAGACAGAACCTTCCAAAAGAATGCGCTTTCACACTATTTAAAAAAGAAGTTATTAGCATATTTAAGTTATATTTTGATCATCTTTTGGTTTTATACTAAAATCCTCACGAGAAGTTGCCAACAAATCTTTAAAGGATCATTATTTATTCGTATAGATTGTTTATTGTATGCTGAGTTATAAACCACCCAAATAGTAATGTGTTGATTAACTCTTGGTTATGTGTTATATTTCTCATCAAGTTACTGCAAAAATAGGATGTTATGTTATGAGTTAAGGACACGCTAAGAATGTTTTTATCCATTCTATTATCCTATAACAATCGGGGAGGTTAACAAATATGCCATTATTACGTTTTGATTTGATAGAAGGACGCGCTGAAAAGCAATTGAAAAAGTTATTGGATGCTGCCCATAATGCTATGACAGAGGCGTTTGC
This sequence comes from Bacillus sp. HU-1818, assembly GCF_022695965.1. Lineage (NCBI taxonomy): Bacteria > Bacillati > Bacillota > Bacilli > Caryophanales > Bacillaceae > Bacillus > Bacillus sp. HU-1818. The sequence goes on along the minus strand of NZ_JAAPBE010000006.1, from coordinate 61,806 downwards.
CGTACCTGAACGGGACCGTTATCAAATCGTTCACCAGCACCCGGCGAATGAACTCATTATTGAAGACACGGGTCTTGGTTTGAAAAGAAGTAAAGATGTAGTCATTATCAGCATCGTCAGCAAGGCTAGGATTGAAAGCCAAAAAGAGACTTTATACGCTTTGCTGGCACAGAAACTTGAAGCTGAGTGTGGTATATCACCCGATGACCTAATGGTTTCCATCACAGAAAACGGTGACGCTGATTGGAGTTTCGGGCTGGGTGAGGCTCAGTTTTTAACTGGAAAACTCTAATAAACAGGACCGCTTTGCAGTTAGCGCATTATTCATGGTTAGTTATTGAAGTCTGGAAGTCAATTATAAAAATCGCCCGCACGATGATTAAGAAGAAATGTTTTGCCTCCTCTTCATCGTCGTGTTTATGGGCAAATAAAAACGTTTCCACCAAGGTGATGGAAACGTCACGAATCAATTTTGGATTGTCCTATGCCCTTAATTCTGAAGGTTTCAAAAATCGCATTGCCGACTCGCCTTTTCAGGTCACGTTCTTTCATTTGAACGGTGTCCCTCTGTTCAGCACGTTACAACGTGTATAATCTGCTTTTTAGCTCCTCCGGTTTATTCCTGCTGTATATTTATTTCTCATGGTGACCAGTCTCTTCCGGCTCACAAAACTTATCCGCCCATGTTTGCATTTCTTGAAAAACAGCTTGCAGAGCTTTTCCTTTTTCGGTTAGATTATAGATCACTTTCACAGGGGTTTCCGGCAGCACCTGCCGCTCAACGATCTTCATTTGTTCAAGCTCTTTCAGCCGTTCAGCCAGCATTTTTTGGCTGATCATCGGAATCGTTTCAGTTATCTCTTTAAATCGTTTTGGGCCGTCCATTAATACATGGATGATAAGGCCATTCCATCGCTTTCCTAATAAAGAAAAAGCAGATTCCATTTTAGGGCACATTGTAAATCCCACATGTCTTCATCCTTTCATTTATTGACAAGAATTAAATGATCAATTAAAATGAGTTCTCAAGTTACATTTAGTAAGTTTCTAACTTTTCTACTATCATACCACGTTTAATTGGAGGAGGAAATACTATGACGAATACACTGGATATTTTACAACAGCGTGCATCAGTAAAAGAATACGATAAGAATGCAACGATTTCGAAAGAAGAAATGACTGAGCTATTGGAGCTTACAACGAAAGCGCCATCCGCTTGGAACCTTCAGCATTGGCATTTCACTGTGTTCCACAGCGATGAAGCAAAAGCAGCCCTATTGCCGGTAGCCTATAACCAAAAGCAAATCATCGAATCATCTGCCGTCGTTGCTATTTTAGGCGATTTAAAAGCAAATGAAAACGGTGAAGACGTATACGGAGAATTGGCAAAGCAAGGTCTCATCACAGATGAGATTAAACAGACGCTGCTCGGACAGATTAACGGCGCTTATCAAAACGAACAATTCGCCCGTGATTCTGCTTTCTTAAATGCTTCATTGGCTGCTATGCAGCTTATGATTGCCGCAAAAGCGAAAGGTTATGATACTTGCGCAATCGGCGGATTTAACAAAGAGCAGTTTCAAGAGCAATTTGACGTAAGCGACCGCTTTGTTCCGGTCATGCTGATTTCAATCGGCAAAGCAGTAAAGCCTGCTCATCAAAGCAACCGTCTGCCTGTATCAGAGGTTTCGACGTGGCTGTAAGCATATGAAAAAAACCTTAGCCCGGCCATGCCGGACTAAGGTTTTTTTATAGAAAAGCGTCTTGGTACCACATCCGCGCCTGTTCCGCTTCCTGCTGTGTAAGCTGATGTCCTCCTTCTTGCCAATAAACGGCAGTAGATGCCCCCGCTTCATTCAAATATTGCTGAAGTTCCTCTGTTTCTGCTCTCGTACATAAAGGGTCATGCTTACCCGCTCCGATAAATACAGGCAATCCTTTCATATCCGGAAGTTCCAATCCGCGAATCGGAACCATCGGATGGTGAAGAATGGCTCCCTTTACTGCTCCGCCAAAGTGAAAGAGCAGGCTTGCGGCGATATTTGCACCATTTGAATATCCAGTTGCAATAACGTTATTCCGATTGAATTTAAGCGTCTCGGCCGCTTCGTCGATAAAATCCTTTAATTCTTTTGTCCGTTCAACCAAATCTTCCTCATCAAACACACCTTCACTCAGCCGTTTGAAAAAGCGAGGCATACCATGTTCAAGCACTGAGCCCCTGACACCGAGCAGATGAGCGTCCGGGTCTATGAAACGTCCGAGCGAGAGAAGATCATGCTCATTTCCTCCGGTTCCGTGCAGCAGCAGCAGTACGTTGTCAGATGTTCCTTTTTCATAAATATATTTCATTTATATATCCCCCTTAATGCCCGGCAGTATGTCAGTAATTTGTTTTCGGTGCTTTTCCAGCCATTCCGGAAGCTTCAGCGAGGTGCCAAGCTCTTCAAATGTCTCATCTGTCATAAATCCCGGATCATCTGTCGCCATTTCAAATAAAATGCCCCCTCGTTCCCGAAAATAAATAGATGTGAAATATTCTCTGTCAAGGATTTCTGAGGATGAAAGGCGTTCAGCCAGAAGCACGTCCTTCCACTTCGCCTGTTCCTCACTCGTTGTTCGAAATGCCACGTGATGAACGGTGCCATAACCGCCTGATCCTCTTTTTTCAGGACGAAGATGGACATCGATGATATCGCCTATATCCGCGGAGGACTTGAGTCTTACAATTTGATCTTCTTCCTGGATTTTATTGTATCCAAACTTTTCAATCAAAAATTGAATGGTCGCTTCTGGGGCGTAAGAATAAAGCAAAGCCCCTTTCATCCCTATGATTGCCTCGTTTTTTGTTAAACCTTCTGCCGTCCATTCGCTTTTTTTGCTTTGGGCATCTTCCATAATGGCGAGCGGGAGGTCCTCCGTATCATGAAACAAAAGAATTTGTTCAGACAATAATGTTTGTTCCGTTACTTGCATTCCATTCTTTTCAAGCCTTGTTTTCCAGAAAAAGAGCGACCCTTCCGGCACTGAAAAATAGATTCTTCCCGCCTGGCCTTTGCCTACAGTCCCCCGGCCGCTCCCTTGGAAAGGAAAGAACGTGATGATCGTGCCAGGCTCACCGTTTTGGTTGCCGAAATAAAAATGATATGTTCCGGGATCATCAAAATTGACTGTTTTTTTAACGAGGCGAAGCCCCAGCACCTCTGTATAAAAACGCAGATTCTCTTGCGGATCTTTTGCAAATGCAGTGACATGATGTAATCCTGCTGTTTTCATTTTCTCACTCCCATTTATCTTGATTTCGAGATATTTATTATTGTAATTTTATTTTTTTCGGAATGCAAATAATGTGTTTGAATAAAGTAATTTAAAAAATCACTTTTTTCTAATAATTATCTTGTGATCTTATCTTACAACTGCTATGATAGTGAGCATTATCACGTTTCAGGGGGAAAGTAAATGGTAAAAAAAGCACTGATTATCCTTCTTATTCTCTTACCCTCCGGTCAGCTCGCGCTGCTTCCGCTGGTTAACCGGATTGAACCGATTATGTTCGGGCTTCCTTTTTTCCACTTTTGGCTGCTGCTGTGGATTGTCATTACGCCATTATGCTCATTGTGTATTTATAGGTTGCAGAAAAAAGATGGAGGAATTGAATAATGCAAGGTAATTTAACCGCACTTCTTATCACAGCCGTTATTGTTTTAACTGTTGTCTGTATCGGTTTTGTCGCCGGAAGAGACAAATCCTCCAGAACATCTGTTGAAGAATGGTCTGTCGGAGGCAGACGTTTCGGCGGGCTTCTCGTCTGGTTTTTAGTTGGGGCAGATTTATACACCGCCTATACATTCTTAGGGCTTACTAGTACCGCTTATACAGGAGGCAGTGTCGCCTTTTTCGCCATCCCTTACTCTGTCTTAGCGTACTTTATCGCTTATTTCTTTTTGCCGAAACTTTGGAAGGTCGCAAAAATCCACAAATTAACCACACTTGCCGATTATGCGCGGGAACGCTTCGACAGCAAACTTTTGGCAAGCCTTGTCGCCATTGTCGGCGTGTTCATGCTGATTCCGTATATTTGTCTTCAGCTAAGCGGGATACAAGACACGCTTCAGGTTGCAGGAACAGGTTATATTAACGTAAAGTTCGTTGTGATTATTTCATTTATTCTTGTAGCTCTTTACACATTTTTCAGCGGAATTAAAGGACCTACATACACTGCTATTATTAAAGATATTTTAGTATGGGTGATTATGCTGTTTATGGTTGTGTCTCTTCCGATCATTCACTTTAACGGCTGGACCCCGATGATAGATACGCTGGTGAAAGAAGCGCCGCAAATGCTGACGATTCCGACAGAAGGCCCTAAAGGCATCCCGTGGTTTATCACAGCCTCTATTGTGTCCGCTTTGGCGCTGTTTATGTGGGCCCATGCCGCCACTGGCGTTTTTACGGCCAAAAGCGCTGATGCCGTCCGGAAGAACAGCATGTTTTTGCCGCTTTATAATATCGTGCTGATTCTTGTCATTTTTCTTGGCTTTATTGCGTTTCTTGTTTTGCCTGAGGATACAAATCCGAGACTGGCGCTTCTTCATTTAATTCAAATGTCGTATGGCGGCGTCGCACAAGGGTTTGCTTACTCTACCATTGCCCTTGCTTCACTTATTCCGTGTTCCATTATGGCAATCGGGGCGTCTAATTTATTCGCGAACAACTTATATCGCGACTTGCTTCATCCGAATGTTTCTCAAAAGAAACTGACGATGATCACCCGATCAATGGTGTTTGTCGTAATCGGGCTTGCTTTACTTTTCGGAATGCTCTTCCCTACTGCGCTAGTGACGCTGCAGCTTTTAGGTGTTTCCGGCATGGTTCAGATTTTCCCGGCCATTGCCGTGAGCCTGTTTTGGAAAAAGCAAACGAGAGAAGCGACGATTATCGGTTTATTAGCCGGACTCGCTGTTACTTTTACTGTGTATATCACACAGTCTTCACACGGTATTTACGAAGGATTCTGGGGCTTGGCAGCAAACGTCGCCGCTGTTGTGATCCTCAACCCGTTATTTGTGAAAAAAGCAGGGACTAACCCTGTAATTGAAGGCTTATTTAATAAGCAGCGACCTTCAAATCCAAATCAAAAAGGCGCATAAAAAACCATACGCGGGTCTCCGCGTATGGTTTTTTCTTTACATCTTTTTCTTCAAGGTTTCGATTGCTTGTTTCATTTGAGTATCATTGTCGGACAGTTTTCCTTGCAGTTCCATCATTAATTTTGTCGTTGTATCTCCAGTAAGAACGCCCGTTTCTTTCAGCTTTTCTTTTGCTTGGAATTGTTTCACAACCGATTCGAACGCTTTGTCATATGTGCTGTTGACATTCACTTTATAACCAAGCGCCTTCAGCATTTGCTGGGCAACTTTTACGTTATTGCCGGAATCACCGGATTTATATGTTTTATCAGCGTCCAAATACGGCAGCTTCGCATAATCAGGGAGTGCCGCTTTCACCTGAGGCGTAATGCCTTTTTTGTGAATCCATTCTCCGTCCGCTGTCAGCCATTTGGCCATCGTCAGTTTGACTGTTGAACCGTCGTCATATTCTTTAGCCGTTTGCACGGTTCCTTTTCCAAAAGTTGTCTCTCCGATCAACGGAATCCCTGACGATTCGTGAAGAGCCGCTGCCATAATTTCTGCGGCGCTTGCTGTGCCGTCATTCACGAGAACAACAGTCGGTTTTGTGACTTGGCGGTCTTTTTTTGCTTTCATGACTTCTTTTGTTCCATCTTTATACTCAACCTGCATGATATTTTTACCCTTATCAATAAACAGGTTGCTCATTGTAATGGCCTCATCCATCAAGCCGCCCGGATTTCCTCTCAGGTCCAAGATATAGCCTTTGGCGCCTTTTTTCTCCAAACTGTCGATCGCTTCTGTCAGTTCTTTTGAAGTTGATTCTGAGAATGATGTGATTTGAATTTCTCCGATGTTGTTTTCTTTCATCTCGGAGTATACCGTTTCTACCGGAATGGTATCTCTTTTAATAGATAGATCAATTTCTCCCACACCGGCTCTGTTCAGCACTAGTTTGACTTTTGAGCCTTTTTTGCCGCGGATTAAAGCGACAGCCTCATTCACATTCATGCCTTTGACGCTTTTGCCGTTCACTTTTACGATTTGATCCTTCGGTTTTACTCCCGATTTTTCGGCAGGCGATCCTTTTATCGGTGATACGATTAAAATCTCACCGTCTTTTTCCTCTACTTGAGCGCCGATGCCCTCAAAGGAAGAGGAAATGCTTTCTTCAAATGATTTTCCTTCCTCTTGATTCATATAGGTTGAATATGGATCGTCCAGGGATTCAATCATTCCTTTAATTGCTCCGTCTACTAATTTGTCGTCATCTGTTTTTTTGTAATAATCACTTTTGATCTGCTCATATGCTTTATTCAGCTTATCGAATTTGCTATCTCCGGTACTGGCTGATTTCTCGCCGAGAATGGAGGAATTGCCGGTAATAAACAAAGTAAGCGCCGAGGCGACGACCGCTGTGATCAGCACGATAAAAAACAGTTTAAGTTGCCGTTTCAATTAAACACCACCTTTTTATTCTTACATTATTATCATAGACGAACCTCTATTCGTCAACTCGAACCCTAAAATGAAGATTCGCGCCTTTCTTTCCCTTATAGGTAAACCTATGTTTTTCTCTCAACATATGCTGACGCAGAAGGGAGGAATCGAACTTTGAGCCGCTATTTAGAAATGCTTGCCTTATTCGGCGTTGCGGGAGCACATCCGGGCGGGCTTGCTTTCACGAAAACCGTATTACAGAAGGCCGCTCTGCCCTCTAACCTGCCGATCCTTGATGCCGGGTGCGGAACCGGGCAGACCGCCTCATATTTGGGACATTTATTGTATCCTGTCACTGTAATTGACAAAGACCCCGTCATGCTGGAAAAGGCAAAAAAAAGATTCGCAAGTGAAGGACTGTCAATTCCCGCTTTTCTCGCTAATCTTGAAGAGCTTCCCTTTTCCTCTGAAACCTTTTCTGCCGTACTTTCGGAATCTGTTCTCAGCTTCTCTCATATTCCATCCTCGCTGCCGGACATTTACCGGGTGCTGAAGCCCGGCGGAATGCTGATTGGAATAGAAGCAGCGCTGAAAAAACCTCTGTCCGGAACAGAAAAGAAAAAAATGATGGATTTCTATGGTTTTACCGAGTTATTTGATGAGGCTGAATGGAAGCAAACGATGATGCAGCATGGCTTTCGAAAAACAGAAACAATTGAACTTCATCAAGAGAATACCGATCTTGAACCGACAACTGAAATGGATTTGTCCCTTTCAATTCCGCCGATTTACTATGACACGCTGCAAGCCCATTATGAGCTCATGCAGACATACAGCGAGTATATGGGGCACTGTGTCTTTTTCGCGTATAAGTAAATCGGCGTTTAACCTCCTGCTTTCGTCCAACCTTTTTAGAAAATCTATCATAAGCTGATAGAAAGGCAGGATAGGAGGGAATCATATTGGAAAAGTATTATCATCTCTGCCGCCAGCATCAAGGAAAAGTTGCTAGAATTACAGAAAAAAACGGCAGGGTTCACGTTGGCAGAATTACCCGTGTCACAAACAGCAAAGTCTTCATCACACCTGTTCATCAATCCGGCCCAGGAGGCTTCGGACTTGGATTTTATGGCGGCTATTACGGCGGCTATGGGTATGGATACGGAGCGTATGGCATCGGCCTCGGATTTATTGCCGGTGTGGCACTGGCAGGATTGTTCTTTTTTTAATGCAGAAAAAAGCCCGCTTGAACTGTTGCAAGCGGGCTTTCTCCTATACTTTCTTCACTTCATTAAAATATTCTTCCAGCGTTAAACCGTGATCATGGATGACTTTGGCTGCTTTTTTGCCTACATAACGTAAATGCCATGGTTCATATTCATATTTTGTGATATCTTCTTTACCTTTAGGATAGCGGATGATAAAACCGTATTCATACGCGTGATTCTGTACCCATTTGCCATCGTCTGTACCACCAAACGCTTCATTGAGTTCAAAACCGTTGCTTCTGCTGGAAATATCCATCGCAAGCCCTGTCTGATGCTCGCTTTGTCCAGGATAGGCAACCGCTTCCTTCGCTTTCTTTTCGCCTTTTTGACTGACTTCATTGTTAAAAATCACTTCTTGTCTGTCATAAGCACGGTATCCTGATACAGCAGCAAGCTCGTAGCCTTTCTCTTTTCCCGCTTTAAACAATTCTTCTAACGCTTTAGCCGCTTCTTTTCTGATATATCTTTTTTGGATTTTTTCATCAAAAGAAAATTTTACATTCGGGATGACGAGATCACTAGGTTCATAGGTTCCCGGCAGTGCGTATTCCTTATTCACAAGCGCCAGGGTGTTGTCCGGATTTTGGATCGTTTCCAGTCCGTTGACTTCCTTGATATTATTAAAGTATTTGCTTTCGAGCAAAAACTCCTTGTCCGTTGTGTTTGTTGCTGTTTTGCTGTTTGGTGAATTCTCATCTGACTGTTTGGTTTCGGCAGAGGATTGCGTATCCTTTTTATCGTCTCCGTTAGAGATACTGCAGCCCGTTCCGACAATTGCCGTTACACTGAGCGCGGCGGCCAGCGAGAACCATTTATTGGTTTTTTTCATTACACCATTACCTTCCTTTTTCCGAATCATGCTTTACCCATAAAGAAAAGGCCGCTGCTTCCAGCATGCCTCTTTTTATCCAATTAAGATACAGAATGTAAAGCCACTTCTATCATATCATGAAAAGTTGTTTGGCGCTCTTCTGCCGTTGTCTCTTCACCTGTCAATACATGATCGCTCACAGTCAGGATAGAAAGTGCTTTTCTGTTATGCTTTGCCGCTAATGTGTACAAAGCTGTCGTTTCCATTTCTACACCGAGCACGCCGTATTTTGCAAGCTTTGCGATTTGTGAATCTTCATTGTAAAATTGATCGGCTGTAAATACGCTGCCCACTCTTACAGGGACACCGTTTTGTTTAGCCGCTTCATATGCATGATTGAGAAGATCAAAATCTGCGCACGGAGCAAAATCAATGCTGCCGAAAGCGACCCGGTTCATTTGTGAATCTGTTGAGGAGGTCATCGCCAAAATCACATCGCGAACTTTAACATCTTCACGGATGGCACCGCAAGACCCTACTCTGATTAAATTCTGCACATCATAGCTCTGAATCAATTCATTCACATAAATTGAAATAGACGGCACACCCATTCCTGTTCCTTGAACGGATATTTTTTTCCCTTTATACGTGCCCGTAAAGCCGTACATGCCTCTTACTTCATTGTAGCATTCCACATCTTCAAGATACGTTTCAGCGATAAATTTGGCTCTGAGCGGATCTCCCGGCAGCAGCACTGTATCGGCAATCTGCCCTTTTTCCGCACCTATATGTACACTCATGTTTTATTCCTCCTGCACTACCATTATGTCGTCCCTTTCATTTTACAATGAATGGAACGATGAGACAAACTTCAGCATTGATTATAAATGAATGGGTGAAAAAAAGAAAATGATTCAGGCTTAAAAGTCGGCGGTTACGGATAATTCAAACGGTTACATGAAAACCTAATAGCAAAAGGAGGGGTGTAGAACATGGGCAAAAAACAGCGAAACCGAGTAACCGGACAAAAAAAGAATAACCATGTGCCAGCTGAAGATGTCATTGCGGCTGAAGAAGCGCATGGAAAAGAGCATTCCGCTGCTAAGCGAAAGCCTTAAAGATAAAGAAAAACTGCGGGCGTCCGCAGTTTTTTTCGTTATGTGGCTTGTACAATCAGGCGGTTAATCTTGCTCCAGCCTGTGGAAAGCAGTTTATAATAGGTTTTGCCTCTTTTACCTTCATCAATCAGGATCACATCTCCTGTCGCCATAAACCTTGCCTGATAATCATTTGGGACTGTATCAAAAACATTAAATGTTGAAAATGCCCTTTTCAGCACTTCTTGATGATTGCTGCCGTCAAGTTCCGTCCGATAGACGACTTTATAACCTTTTTTCTCACCATAGCGGGGTGTTTGAAAAATTGTCACATCATAAGCACAAGGTTTCTTTTTAAATACAGACAACGGTAATGGCATCAAGATCCCTCCCTCTTATTTCTTTATAGTATTAGCGTTTTTCCCCGGTTTTCCTCTCTCTATTTTTGTCGAATGGCCTATACTTTTCGTCAAAAAGTTTCAAGAGGAAAAACAGCATAAATCCTACACTGAAGCCCCCGAGAACATCTGTAAAGAAATGCGCGCCAAGATAGATTCTGCTTGCGCCGACAAGGGCGACAAGAACACAAATAAGAGTGTAAACCGCCTTTTTGCGGGCAGTCAAAAAAGGGATATGCTTCACTAACAGATACGCGATAATAGGATACACGCACGCCGCATTCATGGAGTGTCCGCTCGGAAAGCTGTAGGACGTTTCGCGTACGAGCGGTTCAAAGGCGGGCCTCGCCCTTTCAATCCAATCTTTTAAACCGCGGTTCAAGAGACGTTCACAAAGAAACATGACGAGTAACAAAATGCCGTCCCACGTTTTGGCGTACGCCAGCAGCACTGCTCCAACTATGATAATCAGAGGCAATAAAAAAGCTGACGAACCAAGCTGGGTACACCATAACATGACATGGTTCAGCCAGGGCTGCCTCATATGAGCCGCTGCCTGCATCACGGTATCATCAAAGAATTGGACAGCATTGATATGGATCACTGCTGTTAAAAAGATAAACAAAACAAACAGACTGACCGGCTTGTACAATTTTCTTCCCCTCCTGTTTCATAGGCCGTATAAAAAAACCGGAGCTGCCTCACTCCGGTTAGACGTTTAACATTCATCATCCAGCTCTTCATCTATCATACATTTTTCTAATAAATAATCAAAGGTGATATCGGCTATTTCAAATATCTCCTCTTCACATGGTATGTAGCCCCGTTTAGCGAGTTCTTTGTAAAAAAATTCAGCGATTTCTTCTGTATCAATCACAAGATCTATTTCTTTCATGACAGTACCGCCTCCTTTTTTATGTTTTATGAAATGGCCGGCCAAATTATACCGGGTTGTTCTAAACAATTCTTTTACTCATATACATGAATAAAAAAACAAGCATGGGGGCATGAGTAATGATCACAAAAATGATGGCTGCATTGGACGGAGATGGATTTGATCTGATGATGGAAAAGGTGCTGAAAACAATGACTTATATCATGCTTATAGGCTGCTTTCCTTACTCCTTATATGTCGCCGTCCGTTTTTTAGCAGGCTAGCCGAAATGCTCCTTTAAACTATCCAACACAAAATTCATCATATCTTTATATTCTTCATCCTGAAATATTTCATACAGGATTTTATAGTCGTTATAAATGTCTAAAAGCTCATCCACAATAGATACAGCCAGAACGTGAAGGTTATCTTGGACTTCAGCATCGCCTTCAAACTGAAGAAGAGCGGTCGATATGACATCCTCGCCGATCTCATGAGCTGTTTCTCCGACATAATGGACAAACAAAAGCTGATGCACAAACTGGTCCATTTCATATTTTCTCAGGACCAGTGTGAGATCCTCTTCCTCCGTTTCAAGCCACTCTCCATCCTTTAAGCGAGTCAGCTCATAAATAATATCTTCCCACCCGTCTTCCAAATATCTCCATATCTCTGTTCTATGGCCGATAATTCGAAACAGTTCCTTTCCATAGTCCTTTACATAGACGACATCACCAATGAGAAATTCATATTCAATATCCAGTTTCTCCATATCTACAATGACGCCTTCATAATCTTTATAAAGCTGAATGGACGTTTCGAAATATAATACTTCATTATGGTTGACTTCATAAAGAAAATGTTTTTCAATCTGATGTACCTTCGTAATCGTTCCGACTGTTCCGTACATCACGACAACCACGATATCTCCTACTTGGAATTTCGGTTTGTTTTGCTTCATGCTGTCTCCCCCTTGCCGCGACTTTCTCATACGCTATCGTATGCCGGCTGACACAAATTCGCATGGGCATGAAAACCAAAGGAAATATCCAATTATATTCAAATGCCGGACATCAAATCCGCTCACAAAAAAACCGCATGGGGATGCGGTTTTAAAACATGTTTATATTTGAGGCACCTCAGTCTCGTATTTTTCCCAAGCTTCATCAAAAGTGGCCATCGTTTCCAAGTAGTCAGCATTCAGTTCTAAATAAGAGCTGATCTCATGATAATCGCTGGACATCTTTGGGAAGCTGTGGTCTTCATATGCCTGATTTGCAAACTCACTGATGCTGTCCTTCGGTTTTGGATTTCTGTATTTCATCAAGTAATGGTAAAAGGATTTCATGGGTTTCCCCTCCTGTTGTCTGTCTTTTGTTGTTCTATTATACATTTCAGATATGAAATTACAACAAAAGAATACCAAACACACTTTAGGAGAAATCAAAATAATTGCGCTTCAAAATCCGTTCTGTTTGCATCAGCTGCTGAAATGTTATCGTATAAGGAAGCTTTTTTGTGTCAATTAAAATCAATTGATCTTCAATTTCTTTTATTGTCAGTTCCTCTTGATAGACCATATCGCAGTCAGCGCATGACAAGGCGGGTGTCTCTGTAATTTCTATCGCCTTTGTGCCGTCAGGAAGCTCCCAGTAAACGGCGGTCACGCAAGGGGAAGCTTGAAGCCCGCCGCACCATTCACATGTCTTCATGATGAATCTCCCCCGCTTTCCGCCCCCTCTTTTTCTTTCTTTTGCTGGGCCAGAAATTTCTTTTCCTTCAGTTCATCCCTTTTGTCCCTGCGGTTTTTTAATGTTTCGTGCTCTGGGTTCGCCGTGTATGCTTCTCTTCTTTTGATGCGGGATACGTTTTCAGGTGTGAAGGAAACCTCCTTGTCTGCAAAAATAGCGCTCAATCCGATCGGTTCTTTCTGTTCGGAAACTTCAGGATACACAGACGCAAAGTAGGCGTTCGCCTGGTTCGGAATATAATGTTCCGGCTCGGGATAGGACGTGATGACTCCTTCAAAATTCCGCAAAATGACTTTATCAGGGCTTTGGGATAAAACATAATTAGGCTGCAGAGCGATTTTTCCGCCTCCGCCCGGCGCGTCAACGACAAATGTCGGTATGTCATTTTTTATTGTAAGTAAAAAGACTACCTTATTCGGCAGTCTCCTTTTTTCTTTCTAGATAAAGCTTTCTTTTAAAATCCATAAAAGCTTTCGCCATCAATTTAAGATTCGGCTCATTTCTATATTTTACAGTGCAATTTTGAAGGTTGTACTTTTTGTATAATTCATCTATTGTCATTTTACCACCCTCCTATTGACAGGTGTATGACTTTCGGAGTTTGTCCTATTCGAAAATTTCTCAATCAATTCATTGCATAGCTTGTTCAAGTAATATGTATAATTGACTTTCTTTTTCATCCAGTGAACTTCGGTTCCAATCTCTTCACATATCGCAATCGGGATACTGGACTTATTAACTTTATTCTTATATGTATGTTCTAACTGATTTTCAGCTATGTTTTTATATTCTAAGAAATCATCAATATGTACGAAATAAACCTTATTCTCAGGATCTCTAAATTGAAACAGGAAGCCTGGGATTATGTTTGGGTATTGAGTTGCTTCTTTTAAGTATTTAATCTGTTGTGCTTTTATAATCTTTTCACTGAAGGAAATGGACTTGCTCTTCGTTGATTTAAGCTCAAAAGGGAACAAGTACCCCTTAAAGTGTAGGAAGCAATCATATTTATTTTTTGATACTGCAGCTCCCCTTTTCAAAAACATCGGATTAACATCCTTAATCCTGTAGAAGAACAACTTTTGGTCTCCAGCAGATTTTTCAATGTTCGCTTCAAAAACTTTCCCTTGATTTGTTGTTGCCAATCAATCACTCTCCTAATCTATATTGAAGGTAAAATATGGATATGTTATTATTTGTTTTGCATTAGTATTATGAATGTTAATAATCTGGGAAGGTTGATGAATATGAACCTTTATTTAATTCCAGCGCTCATTATTTCACTTTGTTTGAATGTTGTTTTATATATTCAATTAGCAAAGAATGAAACTGATGAATCCACTAAAATAAGATGGAAAGAAAGAATTGGACTTAACAATCCCTTCACCGCTTTGATTTGGGCTTTTCTTTCCATTTCGATAGTGCTAAGTCTCTTTGGCTTATTAGTTGGACTTTTCAATTCATAAAGCACTTAACTAATCCACTAATTTTATTTTTACTCTAAATAAAAGACCGATTTTATTAAGTTTCTTAATTCTTTTTAAAATACTCTTCATAATCTTCCGTTGTAGCCGCAATACGGTTAATCTTTAAATCATCGTCCCACTCAAACTCTGCTGACTCCTTAACATCTGCAACATGAACATATGCCGATCTGAACGTTGGCGATTCTTCAATTTTTTCTTTAATATCATTAATACCCTGAAATTCATCGTTGATATCCGCAATATAAAATTCTGCTTTATAAACTTTAGCCATACTCTCACTCCGATCATTTTTAAATGAAGCTTTTATTACATTGTTTTAGCATTACGTTCTAACCACTCAACAGTGTTCTTTACTTTTTTATCATACTTCTCATAACTATCTGACCAATCATAAAAACTGTCTCTAGTCTTTATTAAATTTAGCAGTTCTCTAACATGTATCAGTTTCACATATTTGTTTTCAATATCATTTATCTCATTCATTCAATCAACCCTTTCAATAAAATCAACATTTTATCTGGAAACGTACTTGCAACACCCATCCGATACCTTTTTCAATAAGTATCTTTGTCCCCAAACACCCCACGTGTCTCTATCTCCTGTATGCCATCCACCGTCGCTTGTAGGATAATGGTCGAAGAACAACATATTTTCTTCTTCTTTTGTCAACTCAACCAAAGGAAAGTTAAAACCCTTCGGGAAAGAATTTAAGACCTCTCCTAATGTTTCATATTCAGGATGCAAAGGACGCGCATGAGAAGGTACTTTTCCAAACTTGTTTAAACCCAGTGAATTATATGTCCCATTAGGATTCTTATAAATAATCCATGACTCAACTCTATTTTGAATCTTCTTCTTTATTCTCTTATTCAAAATCAAAACTCCCCTTTTTCAATCACTTTAGAGATTAAATCGCAATCATTTTGTACATCTAAATATTTTAGATCATCATTCTTCAACCTTTTCTCTATTAGGTTTTTTAGAGTTAACAATGCTTTCTTTTCTTTTTCCTCTTTAGATGTGCTAGGCAGACAAAACACAAACACTTCCACCTTAATATTTCCACCTAAAGTAACTTCAACATCTTCTCCATACATAAAGGTGTCATCCCTTTCTTAATAAAATTAGAATTTCATTTGCTCTTAGTCAGTTTTAATTAACCTCCCTTGGATTAAATAGACCCAGTCTAAATGAATATGCCCAACGACTTCTTCCTTTTCATTGACTAACTGAGTACCGTTTGATTTTTCAATTGCCTGTTTTGCAGTCTCCGCATCTGATTTGGAATAGTATGAATAAGACTTAGGTTCTTCATCATGATCTTTATACACGACTGTCCATACATCGTCTAAATCTTTCTTCACGGTTTTCACCTCAAATTTCAAATGTCTTTAGCTCAAACGATTTATATGAATCTACTTCATCACCAGGTATCACATTGACACTCGGATAATTATCATAGTCATACGGGTATCCAATACAATTCATGTGAAAGCTCGTGTCCTCTTTAACAAACTCAGCTTGTAAATGTTCATGACCACAAATCCAATGTTTAGCGTTAATGAACGGTACATCAACCATGTAGCATGTATTAGGCTCAAATGGAGAATAGGGATTGTGAACAGGTGGAACATGAGAAACAAATACATCAACTTGGATGTTTTCTAAAGTTTCATACCAGTCCATTGATTCTTTCCACATTGCTCTTACTCCATCTTCTTTACTGTATCCATTGAGGCTGATATAGTTTGAATCATTAGATACTCCTTTAAAGAAATCCCATCCTTCGATTCCTTTTGGAAGGTACCACATTACATCTCCTGCAAAGACTTTCCCTTTGTATGTATCAGTTGACTTAATTAATGGAGTAACATTTTTTATTTCTACAGCCTTTTTGATTAGATCATTCAACCTACCTAATGAGTCTGAGTATTTTCTTTTTTGGTTTTTACTGAGTAAGTAAAGATCATGATTTCCATATGTAAAGTAAACCTTCTCGTATTGCTTTGCTGCTTCTTCGAGAACCCATAACGTTTGTTGATTCCACTCAGTGAAATCTCCAGCAATGACTAATACCTCGCCACTTCCATTTGAAATTAACCTTCTGACAATCTCCCTTGTCCGGTTTTCCCATTTGATTTGGTTGATGTTCCAAGGTATCCAATGGTTGATATGGAGATCAGAAACGTAATCAATTTTCATATTGTCCCCCTTCCATTAAACATTAGTATTAAAGAAATCAATTATTCATCCTCGAGCAATAGTCATTTTGAAATCAAATGTATAATCTCAGAAAAACTCTCCATAATATGATCGAACAAGCTTGTTTACATATTAATTTAGGAGATGATCACATGCCTCAACAAAACAGATCAAACAATAATAATGAGTTAGTTGTACCGCAAGCTGCAGCAGCAATAGAACAAATGAAATTCGAAATTGCTCAAGAGTTTGGTGTTCGATTAGGAGCCGAGACTACTTCTAGAGCCAATGGTTCTGTTGGTGGAGAAATCACAAAACGTTTAGTTCGCTTAGCTCAACAAAGCATGAACGGTGGACAGTTACATTAATTTATGAGGGGATTCCTCCCCTCTTTTTATGCTCTTCTTCCAAATCCGTAAAGAACTAATGGCATTGTATTCACCTCAGAAACTCTCACATTACCACCTCGATCATCAATCTAAAGCCTACAACATTCTTCTCTCAGCCATTTATAAATGTTTTCTCCGACCTCTGTGTCATTCCATCCCCATTCTTCTACAAACAAATGAATATCTCTTGGCAGGTGTTTATGTATTTGAACCACATATGTTGGGTCTGGTTTTTTGCCATAGTAATCATAATAACAATCGTGAATCTGGTCATACGCATCTTCGTCTATCCACAAATAATGACAAACAGCACATCCTGAAATCCCCTTAGGACAAGGTATTTTAATCCTATACCTGCCATTGATTTTCTCCATAGCTCACTGCTCCTTCCCATAAAATACAGATTTCATTTAGATTATATCCAGCGCTCCGTCACAATAAGGACATTTGCCACTACCGTCTTCACATGTACACACATTTTTCACCTCCAATTTCGCTACCGACAACTCCTCAGATATCATTTAATTCTTGTTTCAGTTGAAAAAATTCATCATGAAGCACTTTAAATTCATCCTTATTTATGTATGCTTTGTCTTCATTAAGCTCAAAAAGATCCAAATAATTTCTTTTATTTCTTCTAATAATTCGTAAAGCAATCGTGGAACTTACCCATTCTTCATTTTCTAATTGTGTTAAGACTTCACTTAGCTCGAATAACAATTCAAGCTTCGCTTTGTTTTGCTGTGTTTCAAGTCTTAACAAATCCCTCTGTTTTTCGAGTAGCTTTGTTTCGATATGATATTTCTTTTCTTCTAATGCTGCTATTTGATCGGTTGCATTATGTATTTTGTCTCCTACCTCCAATGAATCACCTCCTTAAAGTTTTTGAATGATATTCGTTCTATTAAGAACCCTTTTTATCACTTTCTAAATGTGCTTTAAAACGTTTAATTGCTTCTTCATATGCGACCAATTTACTTAAATAAGCATCAAGATATACTCCATTACCTTGTATCCCATCAGATGCGTACAGACTTTGGTTGTTATTCAGCTTGTATTCCAAACTTTCCAAAGCGTTACGAATGCTTTTTATTTGTTCTTTTAAACGTAGTTCAGCTCTTTCTTTTTCTGCCTCAAGTATCATTAAGTTATTGTTTAGTTCATTCGGCATAATAAACCCTCCCCATTCTAGATAAAATATTAGTTTTAACCAAAATATTTATTATTCTTATTTTTTACTTTTGTTGTTTTTTTCTCTTTTAAAAGTAAAAAGATCAGGTTAGTATCCTACTCATATATTATACTTATTTTTTATATTTGTCTATAGGTGATTTAAATATTCCGTGTGTTATATAATCTGAATCCCAATGGCCAATGATTTATCAGAGCAAACAATTAGAGATAGCATTATACTGCTACCTCAAAAGAAAGCTTGTCTCCGTGCTTATAGTCAATTAATTTGAAGTCATCAATGGTGAAATCATAAAAGTCTTCAACCTCTGGGTTAATCCATAGCTCTGGTGCTTCATATTGCTCTCTTTCCATTTGAATTTTCAAATTGTCTATATGGCGAGTGTATACATGACAATCTCCAATATTGAAAATGTACTCACCTAGCTCATAACCAGCAACTTGAGCAATCATACGCTGCAATACATTATACTGGAACACATTAAACGGATTTCCGAGCGCTAAATCATTACTACGACAGAAGACCTCTAAGTGTAACTTCCCACCTTTTACAAGCCATTGAGTGCCATAAACACAAGGTGTTAATGCCATTGAGTCCAATTCATCTGGATTCCAAAGCATTGTAATGTGCCTACGTGATGATGGATTGTTCTTTAACTGATGGAGAAGATAATCGACTTGGTCAACTCTTTCACCATTTAGATTTCTGTTTTTCTTACCAAGCTGATAACCATATGCCTTACCGATTGTGCGGTCTTCTTGTTTCCATTGATCCCAGATATGCACACCCATTTTATTTAATTTGTCAACATTATTAGATTTAAGTTGCCAAATCCAAAGCAATTCTTTAATTGCAGTTTTCCAGGCAACTTTTTTAGTCGTTAAAATTGGAACTTCGGAATTATCAAACCTCATTTGTTTGCTTATAACGCTTAGTGTATGAGCTGGTGTTCCATCTGTGTCCCATTTTGTTCTTACATTGAATTCTTCGTCAGATACTCCATTTTCAATAATGTCATTTATGATTGTGTTGTATTGTTCATCAAATTGACTCACGTTTTTCATTCCTTCCTCTATTTCAGACATACTAGAATAAAGTTAATTACGAAGACAATATTACCGCAAACAAACAGCATGTACACAAACTTATTTTGGATATTTTTTGTGTCACCATCTAATACATCCAGAACCTTAAACATTGTTAATCCGCTATAAATTAATGCAAAAGCTGTCCATGTTAGCATTAGTAAGTTACTATGCGTAATCAATCCAATAGTAGCCAAGGGGATAATAAAAGAAATCCCCTTGAACAATGTCATGACATACACTAAGTTCTTATTCCTCTTCAGCTCATTATACGGCGAACTGATTAACACATCTGAAACTTTAATATAGACGTTTTGTTCACCTCGAACAATTAATCTGATTTCGTTTATATTCAATGCAAACAAGTATGCTGTTAGAAAAAATGCAAAGTATGTAATCCTAATACATCTCCTTATTTTATTTTTATCACTAATACACTATCTATTTAGCTTTATTCAAACAAATCAGCTTTAACATTCTTCATATCATTAATTTGTTCACTCACGCTTTCTTTTATTGTATGTGGCAGCTGATCAATCCCTTTTTCAATTCTTTTCTGTCCAGTTTTTCTGATTTCTGTAGTCATATCTTTAAATCCCTCTAAAGCAATATCAGCAATTTCATCATATAATCCTTGAATTTTCACCAATAAGCTTAGGTATTCTTCATCATCTTCTTCAAATAAAGATAACCCTTCTTCAAGCTTACTAATCTTCTCAATACACTTGGCAATATTATTTTTATACTTTTTCACTGTGATTGAATCCTTTCTCAAAACTTATTTTAATAAACGGTTTATTCATTTGGTTATCAGGATCAGCCTCTTTTTATAATTATTATTTCATTTGACCATACCATATAATTTAAACTTCATATATTAATTTCGATTAAGACAAAAAGGAGGATGAAATATGGGTTATTATAAAAAATATAAAGAAGAATATTACACTTGGAAGAAAAAGTATTACAAAAAGTATTATGATCATGATAAAAAGCATTATGATTGCGACAAGAAGTATTACGATCATGACAAAAAGTATTATGATGATCACGACTATCATTACGACAAAAAGTATTATGATGACGATGATCATTATTATGATTATGTCAAATCGTATAAAAAACACCACTAAATCTCTTAAACATCTATTTACTTCCCCGGTATGTCACCGGGGCTTTTTTATTTATGAAAACATGTCATTGAACTTTGCTTGTAAATCACTGTCGTTAGTATGTTTTATCTGCCCTCTCCTTCTCACAAATTACGATAAAAGTCTTCTTTTATTTGAATTACGTTAAATACAAACACCTTCCTGAATGTGATAGAGTAATAATAACACCAGTGGTAGGAGTGATTTTTTGAGTAAAGCATTAAAGATTGTTTGCCTTATCGGTCTAATCATTTTAGCGTTTTTATTATTTTATTCTTTCTTCACTCATAATCAAACAATTTTTATAGCTGTACAATTTATTTTAGCTGCTCTTATTGTTGGCTTTGGGATTGATGCTTTTATTAAAAAACAGAAATATCATGGATTCCTATATCTCATCATTGCAATAGGTACAGTCGTTGTTAATATTCAACAGCTAAGTTAAGCAAGTATAAACTATCCACTAAATACATAAGGTAATATGTACCTTGGCTGAAACCTCCATTGTTCAAATCATACAGCATGAATACAGCCAAGGTTTTAATTATTTACTTAGTTCCTGTTGAACCTAATCCTCCTCTGTCGTCATTCCCTAAATGGGCAACCTCAACTAATTCAACTGTCGGCATTTTCTTCATGATTCTAAACTGACATATCCGATCTCCCTTTTTAATTTCAGTATCACGTAATGCATAAGCTGGGAAGAACCAGAAATCGTTGTCTCCTTTGTATGACTCATCAATTACACCCATTGAATTTGTCTGAATGACACCAAAATTCTTATATGTACTTGATCGAGGGACAACATGTGCTTCATATCCTTCAGGTAACTCCATTGCTACTCCTAATGGGACAAGTTTAAATTCATCTTTATTGATCGTTACATCATTAGCAGCTCTAAGATCAATCCAATCTCCTTGCTCAATTTTGCTGATTCTTGTTTGTGTTTCGTCTAGATATTTGATTTTAATTTGCATTATGTATTAACTCCTTTTGTTTCTTAATGTATGTATAATCTTATACTGTTTTATTCAGTTGAACAAACAACTCATTATTGTTCGAACTTTGCTTTCAACTCCTCATAGCGTTTACGTTCTCTTTCTTCTTGCTCACTGAGATACTTCTCTCTTTCAACAGCTTGCTTCTTTTTTAGCTCATTCTCGTACTCTTCCCACTCTGATTCATCAATCACACCTTTTTCATGCAACTCTCTTTTCAGAGGATGTAAGATTTTTTTAGCTTCGTGCGCGTATAATATTCTTGTCTCATAACCATCGTCCCAGTCAGCTTGTTGACTAGCCATAAATACGCCTCCATCCTTCGTAATAATTGTTGTTTGCTCACAAAATTGATTTGCCCATACATATGCAACTTCCTTACCAATTAAGCCTTCTTGATCTCCAATGAAATACATTCATTATCTCCCTTTATTTTATATTTATTTAAAATTACCCTTTTATTGTAATTCCTTTAACAACTGTTCAAGTTCTTCAGGTTTAAAACCAATACTACGTTTTACTTCCTCACCTTGGTCATTAAGCAAAATAGTTACTGGTACTCCCATAACACCAAATCTAGCTGCTACTTCTGGTTCCTGTGTCACATCGATTGTTTCATATTCAATATTTGCTTGATTTAAATAATTGGACACCATTTTACACGGATTACAATTTGGCTGCTCTAATTTAATCAGTCTCATTAAATACACCCTTTCTCGTTAAAAATGAAATCAGAATCCTTTAATGACTCAACTGTTGCTTTTTTATACCCATTTCCCTTAGTCGAAAAGAAGTCGTGTGACTTTGTCTTAGTGCTCAATCCATTAATAACAATTGGATTGACATCTTCTTCTACAAAATAATGATCAAATCCCAAGTTATTCATTGCCTTGTTTGCGTTGTATCTAATGAATTTCTTAACATCAGTTGCTAAACCAACCTGATCATAAACATCCTCTGTGTAGTCCAATTCATTTTCATATAGATCTTGGAGCAAACTTAGAGCCCATGCATACAGTTCTATTTGCTTCTCTGGTGTTTGCTTCTTATAAATCTCCTGAGCTAACAATCCAATGTATGTTCCATGAATCGCTTCGTCACGGATAATTAAATTTATGATTTCCCCACTCTGCATTAACTTACCTTGTCCATAAAAATAAAGTGGGTAATAAAAACCTGAGTAGAAAAGAAAACTCTCCAAGAACACAGAAGCGACCATTCCTTTAAATAAGGAAATGTCATCATCTTTCTTGATTGATTTATAGATTGAGACAATCATTTGTGCTTTCTTTTGTAAATATTTATTGTTCTTAACCCATTCAAACACTTTGTTAATCTTCTCTGTAGAAGCTAGTGTAAGAAAGATGTTGCTGTAGGACTTAGCATGAACTGCATTCTCCATCATGGCCATAAAGTTAAGTACGGCTTTCCTTTGGTGCCCTTCTACATGCTCCGCAATAATGGGAATTCCAGTATTACCTTGTTCAGTGTCCAATAATGTTAAGCCAGCCAATCCTTTCATATAAGTGTCCTGTTCATTATCACCAAGGTACTTCCAGGTTAGAAGATCGCCGTTTAAAGCAATCTCCTCTGGTAACCAGAATTGTTTAACGTTTTGGTTATAAAACATCTGTGTGAAATCATCTTCATGTTGCGACCAGTTAGCAGCAGTAAAGAGATTGTTAATTTGTGACAAACATATGTCCTCCTTGAATTTTATTTGCCCTTCCTCCTCGAAAAAGAAGGGAATATTTATTAAATATTGTAAATTATATACTGTATCAATCTCATTATTAAGAGGGGGAATAAAAAATGAAAAAGAAAGTCATTGCTGGAGCTATCGCAATTGGACTAATTCCTTTTGTTGGAGTTGCAGATGTATCCGCAAAACCATTACCGAATCAAGTAAAAACCGTAAAACCTATGAGTTGGGCATGTGATAGTCCATATTTAGTTTGTAAAACTTTTTCTGGAAACAATAAAGAAATTAAATTCAACTACAACGGATCTAATCAAGATCAAATCAGAGTTTTCGTAGCAAATGATGGGAATAAAGCTTTCAATTTTTCACTTTATTATCCTAATGGAAATATCCTTCTATCTTCAACAACGTTAGAGGCGGGAAAAACAATCGTTAAGACGTTTGATGTTGATCAAACAGGCGAATATAAATTCTATTATGATAATGGAACTGGTGATAGTAATACTGGTTTCTTCAGAGTAGTTGGACTTTAAAAATATTTAAGAAGTCGGCTAAATTTGCTGACTTCTTTTCAATCCCAATGATTAATCTGAAGTCTTTTATCCCACACCTCATTTCATGGTTAAGTAACATTCTGTTTATTGCCTCTACCCATCAATAACTTCATCATTTAAACCATGCACGACAAGCATCCTTCCTGTCCCGTATCTTTTGTTCTTGCATAGTAAAGAGTCTTTATACCCTTATGATGTGCGTAGAGGTCTATCTTGTTTAGGTCTCTCGTTGTCATCGTATCCTTCAGAAACAGCGTGAACGAAATACCTTGATCAACATGCTGCTGAATTGTTGCAATAAGATCAACTACCTTGAACATATCCATATCATAAGCTTCTTTATAGAAGAACCAATTCTGAGGTGATAAGCCAGGCATTGGATAATATGTCTTACTGTTTCCGTATGTGCGTTCCTCAATCCTCTCCATAATTGGCATTACACCAGCTGTAGATGATTGGACATATGAAATACTTCCCGTAGGTGCGATTGCTTGTCTATAGGAATGGTAAAGTCCATACTCCATAACCTGTTCTTTCAATTTTCTCCAATCAGATTGATCTGGGATATGTTGATCTCCAAATAGCTTCTGAACCTTTTCACACTTAGGCTTAAAGCTATTATCTTCATATTGCTTAAAGTACTCTCCTGATCTGTAAGTTGAGCCTTCAAATTTGTAATATGTCTCCCCTGTCTCTTTTGCTATTTCCATTGAACGCTGTAGGGAATAATAATTGACCATCATAAAGTACGTATTAACAAAATCCTTAGCTTCTTCACTTTCATAAGCAATATTATTTTGAGCTAAAAAGCCATGAAGATTCATCTGTCCTAACCCAATTGATCTCATTAGTGTATTTGCTCTTGCAACTGCTGGAGCATTTGCAATGTTTGTTTTTCTTGTTATGGTTGTTAAGGAATCAATAGCCGTTTTCACTGTTGAAGCAATTGATTGATTACTCATTACGTTTACAATGTTCATTGAGCCAAGATTACATGAGATATCTAATCCAATTTCATCTTCCTGATTGTAATCTGTGTAAACTGATACTTCAGATGATTGGAGGACTTCTGACTTTATATTCAACGAAAGTCGCAACACTCTCGCCCGTTCTCTAATGAACTGCTTACGGTCACCCGCAAGAATAGACTATATCATCGACCCAAAAGGCCGCCCACCGTTTCCATCGCCATAAACTTGCAATGTACTCTACTCCCTTCCGCCGAAGCGTGGTTTCGATAGTCGTTCGGCATTTCCGCAATATGTACGGTTTAGCACGGTATTGTCTATTTTGCATAGAGTTTCACCGTTTAGACGGGTTTGCTACAGCCATTACTGACTGAAGGTGCTACAGTTAACACAAGTTTGAAAACTTCACTTTTGAAATATGTTCATTAGCATGAACCTTGTTTACATTATCAGCAAACATGATATAAGGATATCCTGATTCATATCGTAAAATTGCCAACTTCTCTAATAACTTACGAGGATTTCCTTTTGCTTTTCTAACTTTAGGATTTTCAACAAGCTCATCATACATTTCATTGATGTCCATCTCATCAAGATATCGACCATACTCCTTGTATACTGAATGAGGATAGAACATGTAGTAATCCTTATCTTCTCTTGCTAGTTCAATGAACTTATCAGGAATAATAACACCAATAGACAGTGTTTTAACCCGGACATCTTCATCTGCTGATATTTTTTTAGTATCCAGAAAGTCTGTAATGTCTGGATGGAATACACTTAGATAAGCCGCTCCTGACCCTTGCCTTTGTCCCATCTGATCTGCATATCTAAAAGCATTATCCAATAGCTTCATAACACCTACGACACCTTTAGTAGCATTCTCTACGTCTTTAATCGCTTCACCTTTGGCTCTTAATTTGTTTAGATTTAGCGCTACACCACCGCCTAGCTTAGAAAGCTGCATGGAGATATCAATGGCTCTAGAGATAGCATTCAAACTGTCATCCACTTCAAGTAAGAAGCAGCTCACCATTTCACCTCTTCGCTTACGTCCAGCATTAAGGAAAGTAGGTGTTGCC
Source organism: Bacillus sp. HU-1818 (assembly GCF_022695965.1). Lineage (NCBI taxonomy): Bacteria > Bacillati > Bacillota > Bacilli > Caryophanales > Bacillaceae > Bacillus > Bacillus sp. HU-1818. The sequence goes on along the minus strand of NZ_JAAPBE010000006.1, from coordinate 36,228 downwards.
GGCTGATACTCTTGTTTCATCATGGTATGTACTTCCTCAATAGCTTTCTCGTAATCACCATCAGCACAATATAGAGCTACAATTGAGACACGATCCTCATACCTTTCCAGGATCTTTGTTTTATCGTTTGTCTTTAATGCATAGTCATTGTAGAACTTAAAGGCACTCATAAAAGATGGGAATCTAAATTTGTAACTGTAAGCAATCTTATAAATTGATTTAATCTGTTCAAATGTGTATTGTTCCAAGAATTCTTCTTCGTAATAATCATTTTTAATCAGATAATCCAGTTTCTCTTTTAAATCATGGAAAAAGACTGTGTTTAGATTAATGTAATCAACAAAGTAACTATGTACGGCCTCCTTATCCTTCTCAAATTGAAACTTCCCATCTTTCTGAATCATGATCTCATTATTGAGCTTGATCCACTTTGGTATTGTGTTTGTCAATAAGTTGTACCTCCTGAATGATCTTCTGTAAGTCTTGTTTCGTTCCACTAAGTTCAAACTTTAATAACAATGGTGTGTGGAACTTAGCTGAAAGCTTGTCTCCAGCTAAACCATAGTTATCACCCCAAACCTTGTTACCACTAACAGCAACTCCTCTGATTTTATTTTTATTCTTATTGATAAAATTCAAAGTCCTTTCAGGTACTTCCCCAAAGCCTATCGTATATGTAATATGTATAAACTCTTGTTTGATGATCGTATCATCAGTAACTTCGACTACCTCAACGTCTAACTCTCGTTGCAGCGCTTTTACAAACCTTCTTACATTGCCTGTTTTACTTTCATATGTAATGATCACTAATCGTTATATGCCCCTGTAATTAAATCTGTAGTTACTGTTTCAGCTTCATTTTCAGCTTGGTTGAAAGCTTCCGACATCTCAAGATTAATCGCAGACATTTCAGCATATCCTTGTGCCATCTGAGCTTCTAAATCAGACATTTTTTGAACAGGGATGTAATTATCCTTTTGACTTTGTGGTATAACCATTTGATTTCCTTCTAAGTCAGTTGCAATAAGCTCTCCTCTAAAAACCGTAAATGATTCACCATTTTGCATATGTATTTTCGTATTATCTTCAGCCTCATTTAAAATCACCAGGTCACTACGCTTCACGTATAATTGTCTAGCAGCTCCCATTCCACAACTCCCTTTTCTTTATTTTTTATTTTTGACTTTATAATATTTAGCATCTAATTCATCCATATCATTAAGAATATGGTCGATAACAACATCACTGAACTTTCCAAACACCTTATAACCAATTAATTTACTTCGGAGGTCTTTCCACTTTCTTGCTGCACTCATATAGCTTCCCCTCTCTATGAAACTGTGATTTTATCTAGATTTAATCCGTATATACTTGCCCTTCTTACTCTTCTTCGATCGTCCATCCGTTCAATCTTGCGTACTTTAATTTCCTTGAATGTCTACGTTCCCACTCATCCCAATCCTTCTTCTCTTGACCTGACGTTAGTGAGCCTCTGTACTGATTTTGTCTTCTTTTCTTGTCTAGCTCTAGTATATCGCCAACCCATCTAGGAACTGACGGTTTATAGATATTCTCATCCATCTATTCGTCCTCCAATTATAAATTTCTGTATCTTCCTTTGTTATTGTTTTGGCCAGCCCTCTCCAAGGAGCTTTTTAGCTTCTTCAACATCTGTGAATCTTTCAATCTTGTGTCTATAGTCATCGATCCATCGATAAACACATACTGCATTTTCTTCAACTTTCATGACAGTGTACTGCTGCATAGAATCTTCTAAAAGGTGAAGTTTCTGATCTTTATAAAATCCTTGAATCATTTAATGTCCTCCTCTTATTTTATTGAATTTCTCTTACCTCATGTGGTACTCCACTTTCTTCTTGAGCATATACAGCATCATTATGAGCCTCAATAGCATCATCATAAGTATTAACAAGTGTTCCCATGCAATAAAGTCCGTATTTTTTATTCATTTTCATCATCCTTTTAGTTTATTTTTGTGAATCTCTTAATCTCTTTACCATCAACAACCACTTTTCCAAAGAACATGTCTTTAGGTCTTGCCCAAAGAACTCCGTCATGGTCTTCATATGTAACCAGCTTTTCTTCTGTTTCAGTGTGGATAGCCTCTCCAATAACCTTGTAAATGCCACCTTTATAGTGTTTAAAATAACATCCGATAAAATCAAATGTGTCTATTGTAGCTTTCCTCCTTAAACTTCCTCTAAATGCAACACAAGAACATTTTTATATGGATCTAATTGAATCTCATCCCTTGTTTCTTCACTATCAATCCTGAAGTTAACTGGTGTGTCGCCGTAAAAATCAAGTTGATCTTGTAATGCTTTAATTACATCACTTACTTTTGGGTTAATTAACTTGCCATTAATCTCATCATAAGCCACGGGCTTTCCTCCTCTTTCTTTAAAATCATCCTTTTATTGTAATTCCGTTTTACAGTATCAATCGTATTCTGGGTTAGAGAACGTCGTCTCATAATTATCAATAATCAACTTTGCTTTACGAGTCCACATTTTGAAAATACTCTTATCAACACCATATAATCCACCCATGATTACTTTATTGTCAAAGCTCTTTTCATCTATTTCCGCTCGTTCGACGGTCAAATCATCTTTATTTAGCACAAGCCTGTATTTACAATTAAACCAATCTTTATCTTCCTCTGGATCAATATAAACGTACTTGCTACTATATTTATCTTCAACAATCACTGTGATTTCTTTATATTCATCGTAATCCAATTCATTTAATTCACAATCATACTCAACAATCTCGTTTATAAGCTCTGAAAGTTTATATTCATCTTTCCCTGTACCTAGAATTTCTTGAAGGCTCTCCTGAATACGTTTTGCACCTTCCTCGTGAACAGAACGTTCTAGTTCACCTTTAATAGTGTTAATTACAACTTGATTGTAAGAAGGTATATCTAACCTATCCAAATTAATTTTCATCTGATTTTGTACTTGCTGTTTTAATTCCTTGCCAAAATCACTCCAACTTTTAAGTGTGTCATTAATAATATCTTGAATAGTGTCTTCGATTTGTTTCTTTACGATTTTCTCAACGTAACCATCTTCATTTAATTCGGAAAGAGTCTTGTTTACGATTAAATTTAAATCCATTATGTATCCCCCTTATTTGAATAAAATAAAACTTTTATTTAGATTTGTTATCGTTTTGCAAAATACATTCAACAGGTAAAGTTGTTACTTTCATTTCGCCAACTGTTTCACCAGTTGATATCTTTTTGATAATGATTCTTACAGCATTGTCATCACTCATCTTGAGTGCCTCCTTAGATAAACAGTGCGCTCACATATAGAACGATCAATGCTAAAGCAGAATGCAGTAAAGACTTACCTGCTTTCTTGAAGATGTTTTCGTCTTTTTCTTGATCTGACTGTTTTACACCTTTGACAAATATATTAAGTAAAACACCAATAACAAATGCATGAGGTAAAGTGGTATGGACATTTTGTACGTTGTATGTATCAAAAAGTAAAGGATTTAACACATGATTCAATCCGTAATAAACAACTAGTGACATAGTCAACGCTTCAACAAAAATGAGTAATCCAACTACAATTAACGAACCTGATCCGATAAAGAAACTGTTCCAAATCTCTTTTGTATCCTTATTCAATAAATATCTCCCCTTTAATTTTTATTCATTATCCTCTTCCACCATGGATCTTTTATAAGTTTTTGTTTTAGACCATCATTACTTTTTACTTTCTTCTCATTGAGTTCTTCGCATTCCTTCAAGCTCTTTTCGTCAATAATTGTCATAATCACTCTATCAGTTTGGTATGTCCATTCGTTATGTATGTTTCGTTGCCTGTCAGTCACTATGACATATTCATTAAGTCCAGGGATATAAACTTTACCTCCAATTTCTATAGGCTCAATATCTATATGCCCCTCAAAGATTGATTCAGTACGACAAACTTTGGTCACTGGCTGAGTAATCCACCTATCTTTACCTGGTACACGGTGAACGTAATAACTTTCTTTCATTACCAATCCTTCAAACTTTGCTTTGTGTCTTCCCACTTATCCACCTCCTAAAAAGATTGTTTTTAACATTACATTTCATTAAATGCCTTTATAGCTACCAAAAGTTTATTAGCTTCAACTTCAGCCATTTGATCTCCAATTTGAACTTGAACCCAAGTATCTGGATAATCAATGCTTTTTGTTGCTTTGAGTTTCAGTATCTGTCTGTTTACTCCTCTAAATGTGAATTCAGATGTAAGGTCTCTCATGGTTTTCCCCTTTCTCCATAAAAATTGAATTTTAATCTAAATGCTCCATTACAATTTTCAGATAATCTTTGAAGTCGATAGGCGTAGCTTCTTCACCTTCTACACGTTTCTCATCTCTTACGCCAAAAAACCATCTATCACCTACCCACTGGCTTGCAGTTATATTATTTCTCCCAAATACATCACGACCTTTGAAAGGATTTACCTCTTCTATTTTCTCTAGCATAGACTTTATCTCTGTGAAATACTTAGAACGTTTTTTAAATGCATAGAAGCCGTTTTTTGCGGGGTTTTTCACCACTTCATCTTTAAAGAGGTCATATGCTTCTGTTCCTGCACGAACCCCGAAATACCCAGAATGATAAAACGAAAAACCTTCCTTGATCCCATACTTTTCTTCAAATGTATCAAAGAATGTGTTAATGTCTTCTTTTCGTTTCTTCTCAGATTTATACCATTCACTCTCCTGTTTAACTTCGTAAATCGGTGCATCTAAGGTTTGCATGCTCTCATTCTCCTTTTAATTTAAAAATTTATAGATATTGCTGAGAATCAATAAGATAGCCGCACTTATGAACGCTGAACCAGCAATCGCTAATATCCATGTAGCGATTAGAGGTTTTATTCTCCTTTTCAATCCATATGTATCTAGTGAAACTATTCCAATCAACAAAAGACCCATGATCTCAAGAATGTTAATGACTAGCTGCAATATTTTCACACCCATCCAGTTTTGCAAGCTTGCACCATACTCCTAAAGAACCTCCTGCTTTCAGTTCTTGAGCTGCAGTCATTGCTTGCTCTCCTTTATCAAATACTGCTACCTTTCCATCTAAGCCAGTCATCTTTCCAACGAATTCTTTTCCTGCATAGACCTCAACTACCCAGTTTTCTTTGTTCATAATTAATCTCTCCTAATTATTTGTTCTAATTTGTCGTATACTGCGCTTGCCCGGGAAATCATGAAAATTTCCGTTGATTATATTTCCCCCTAACCCTTCATAGGTAGCACTGAATGATGAGGAACATTTTACTTAGACTAAGCAATCATTTTAAATCAATTAAACTAGCCTCCCTATCGAACTAGTTTAATCGGCATATCATGTACTATCCTCTTAAAAAGGAGGTGGCTATATGGGATACTCAAATGGTTATGGTAGCTCCTTCGCATTAATCGTGGTGCTATTCATCTTATTAATCATTGTTGGGGCAGCTTTCTTCGGTTAAGAACTCTTTTTTCCTCCGCTGCCGTATTAAGAGTACCTCCATGTTCTGTTAGACGCCATAAGAAACCTTTATGGCGTTTCGTTTTGTTGATTTTAAGGTTTATATTGATGTTTAATTTTCCTCCTCCATTCTCGATAAAAGGAATATTTTATACTCTATTTTTATTTTTGAGTTAAAGTCCTAAATAATTTAGAGTCTTCTTAACACTTAATTTCCTACACTCATTTTTCACTCTTTCGAGTCTTCATAAGTTTTTCACCGCTGATTCTAAGACAAAATTGGTTTTCCGCTTATGTACTCTTTACAGATGTCATATATATGTTCATTAACACTCTCCTTTGCCTGTAATGTAAATTAATTATATACTTATTTTTTATTTTTGTCTATTGTTTTTTTAACTAATTTTTAAGAGTAGGAGAGTTTCCTCCCCTACAAAACAATACGGTTGCTGCTAATGTTCATTAGTTCGTTTATGAAATACACGAACGATTATTGCCGCTATGAAGAATAAGGCGAACAATCCAAAAGCCATTGATCCATTCTTTAAAATAATCCCAAAGATCAACAATGCGCAACCAGACAATATAAATAGTATTTTACTTAAGATATTGATCATTTACACTTCTCCATACAATCAAAGAATGCATTAACACCAATAATACCAGCAGTATTTACACAAGCATAGCAGGCAGTTCCTGCTGTTGCTGGAACACCGGCTGTACATGCAGTTCCACATAAAATAGCTAAACCAGTGATTGCCCATTGGCTAATATTCTTATCACCTAAGCAATCTGATACACACCCAGTCCAACTCTGTGTACTCATCATGTTTGATGAACTTGTTTCATCTTCTGAAGATTTTTCTGTTTCAAAGACACCAGACTTGTCTTCGTCCTTGGCTCCATTAACCCAATATGTCATTTCGTTTTGAGTACTGCTGATTTTCTTCATATCAACTTCATAGTATTCTTCAATATTCATATCGGTATCAAATGATACATTGAATGAACTAACTCTATCTACTTTTTCAGTGTCCACGTATAAATAAGAAACTGAATAGGTTACTGTGCCGTCATCGTATTTGATGGCTCTTACTGATTCATTATCAAATACTTTTTCGTTTGATTTATGATACTTAATGTCTCCGTCTTCAATTGCCTTTTCTGCCTTTGAAAGAAGCTTTTCCTTAGTCTTATTGCTCACATCAATGGTGTGATCTGCAATAAATTCTGCTTCTGATTTTACTTTATCCTTGTCGATATTATCTGTTGAGATTGTACTCTTTGCATCACTATTTTGTGGAAATGTTGCAAAGGCCAGCACAAATACGGCAACTAATGCTAAGATCGTTCGAAAAAAAGACTTGTTCATTAAAATAACCCCTTTGTAAAAATATAATTCTCATCTGGCAACAATACCTATCAAACAGACAATTACATAAATCACCTTCTTTCTTTAATAAATGCTACCAATCATATAAATAATTGTTAAGAAACAAAGGCGATTTTGAATAATAAGTATCACAGATGTCAATAACTCAAAGGGATTTTGTTCACATTTATAAACAGCTTATGTAATTTTGTAATTCGTTGGATTTAGTAAAAACCTCACCGAATTTTTTGTCTATAGTTTTCCATTGTATTTCATTTGTGGAAGGCAACTCATTTTCGAGGTAAATGAATAACTCATCCATTTTACTGCTAAGCTGATCCATATTTTGCACAAGTGTTTCTTTTATTGGCTCAGATATATACAAGTAGATGACCTCCCTTATGAAAAAATAGTAATAGCCTTGCTGTTGTCGTTTTTTATGTACGGAGAATATTTTCTCTCTAGATAATTCCTTGACGTTCCTTCTCCTAAGCTTACATTATAAATAGCTCTAGCTTTATGTACTTCATTTGCTTGTTCTTTTGCCTGTTCAGGTGATAGCGCCTCAATAACTAGAGAAGCATTTTCACCTTTGCTGTCTTTACACCTTACATAATACTTTTTCAATAAACATCCCTTTATCCTTTCTTTATTCTTGAAGCAATTTAATGAATCAAGCCTCGATATGTATTTGGTTTAATATTGTATAGATCAATTAGTTTGGTTAACCGCTCGATTTCCTTACTCATCGCAAAACACTGATCAACATAAAATTTCTTTGGCATAATCACAAACAAACCATTTTTAAATCCTCCCGCATCAGCTTCTTGCATTGCTGCAGGAAAGATATCGATCAGATTCCCTTTTTTAAAGTTCTCAATATACTCATCTACTGAAATAGAATGCAAAACTTTATGTAATACTTCATTAGTCTTTTCATCGTTATGTACATAAATGCAATGTGTATGTGGTTCAATTACTATAAAATCAAGAGCGTTTACTAAATCAATTTTTTCTTGATCAGTTAACATACTCACTCCCCTTTTAAGTACGGCTTGAAAAACTCACTTAAATTAGCGACCATTGCTGCAGCAACTTCAGAATAGTGTTTATGTCTTTTCTCCTCAGATTTTAAAAACTCAACTGTCGTTTCTGCAATTTCCTTAATCTTATCTTCTCTAAAATGTCCATTCCTAACTCTGTCTTTAATCTCCTCTGTCTCTTTTTTTAAAGACTCAGGGTAGCTATTCATTGTAAATCACCTCTTATTTTATATTTATATAAAAGACAAATTTTATACAGAAATCAATCTATAGTGCCCTTGCTCCACGTCTGACACAGGAACGTAGTCAACCTTTCCATCACTTTCAAAACGAACTTTATAACACAGTCTAGATTCATGGTTTTTAGGCTTATATCCAACAAAACCAATGACAATTCCTAACTCATTCTTTCTTTTGAAAGCATAAGACGAAACTGGATTTATAAACACTTTACTTTCCATAAGCCACCCCCATATTTAAATAAAATTGATCTTTTATTTAAATTTATTTAGCACCTTATTAATTTCTTTATTTGCTTCATTCATTCTTTGATAAGCTTTGTGATGAATTGTAGACTTACATGCTACAGATAACCTTTTTAAAAAACTGTTCAATTAAATCCTCCTTTTCTTTAAAAGAGATATTTTAATCAGTTTCACAAACACTTCACACATTTCAAATATTTTACATGCTAGACTAGACTTATAATCACAATCACAATCTAGGAGGTAATTCTTATGAAAAAGTTTTACAAAGGATTGATTGTTTCGGCTTTATCAATTTCTGCATTGGCTCTCCCATCTTTTACAACACATGCTTCTGCTCATGAACCGGTCAATACTGGACAAGTTAAACAACTTGGCGATCCTATAGCAACAGTTGATTTTCATATGTTAAGGAATTCCAATGTCCATTTGTTAAAAGGCTATACACGTTGGGAAATAGTATCTGGCAGCAACCTGATCAGTATAAGCTCAAGTGGTATTGTATCTTCTCATTCAACTTTAGGTACTGCATTGGTATACGCCTATGACATTAACGACAATTATGTTATTTATAAAATCACTGTTAATGCTCGTTAATCATATAAAGGGGTGATTTTTCACTCCTTTCTTTAAAACGATTATTTTACCTAGTCTTTATCCAAATAAGTAAGTCAAATCCTCAACAATTTCATCGCTATCCCATTGTCCCGTATCCCATGAATATGTATATAAACCAGCATTACTCATAGCTTCTCTGTATAACTTTAAGACTGGTTCAACATCTCGATCATTTATGTATTCGTCACCACGTTCACGTAAACGCTTTTTAATAACTTTCGGATCTGCATGTAAGTAAATAACCTTGGCTTTATGTCTAATCTTCTCCTCGATCACCCTTTGCTGCTCTTCTGTTAAGATTGAGTAATCCTTGAATTTCCTCGCATAAACCAAATTTGAATATATGTATCGATCAATAATTACATTGTCTTCATCGGCAAGCTTATTAAAGTGAACGAAGAGCTTCTTATTACCGCTCTTGGCCAATTCAAAGCTGGATCCCTTTATTACTAGATAGCCCAGTTGTTTGCTAAGCTTATCTGCCACTGTTGATTTGTAGCAGCAGTCAGCACCTTCAAGAATAATTAATGTCATTCATTCCCCACCTTTCTAACCTTGTGAAACCCTACTACTTGATATGTACCATCAGAATATTCAACTTCGACCTGACTGTATTTGTAATCTACTTTTGATATGACACCTTGCTCTTCAGTGAAATCAACAATAACTTTATCATTCACTTTAAGCATATAATTCATCTCCTTGGATTGGATTTAATTCATGTTCCTTAAAGAATGTAATATCTCCTGTCTCGTCACTGACTGCGTAGTCGTATGTAGCTGAATGAAGAAGCTCAATAATTTTCCCTTTTCTTCCTACGTGATGAGGGCATGTTCGTCTTGCGTTTTCATTTATTTTCACTATTAAGCCCAATGGATATGACCAGAATTTTGGCAAGTTATCACCTCCTTTCGATGTTAATTCCTCATTCTTCAGTAAATGACAATTCAGTTTGAAGATTATTTTTCATAGTTTACCACCTTATTTTTTATTTTAAAAAAGTAAGAAGAAACTTAAAGTTGATCACCTCCTAAAATATCATCGATTTTCCGCTCATCATACGTGCCATCGTAATAGCAAAGTTCAAGACTATTTGTTTCAGGGTATATAGCTGCAATAATACCTGGCTCACCAGTCGATTTTACGTAGACTTCTTGTTCTAATTTAAACATCTATACCACTCTCTCTATGTATTATTTATATTGTCATATTTTTCTATGTATGTATTGCATCGTACGTGTTAATGAAATGTTTATATACTTCTTTCAATTGGACACATTTACCACATTTTTACCAATCGTTTTCCAGCATTTTTACACTTGCTTGCTGTCTCCCAAATGTTTTTGCTTCACTTTTTGTGTTCATTAGAATATCTATTCGGTTACTTTTGATATCCCCTCCAGTGTCAATTGCGTATGCTTGAAAGCTCCCTCCTTTATAACTGACTTCAACCAAAGAATTTAAAGGAATAAGGCTTGGATCTACAGCAATAATTCGTTTTCCTCTGTAATACGATGTATTTGAAACATCGTAGCCTGTCCTAGTTTTGCCGATGCAGCCTGTTGAACAAAAAGCAGTGTACGCAGTTGCCACAACATTAATAGAATGATTGTTACTTTGCTCTTCTTCACGTTTCGTTACTCTTGTTTTTTTAAAATGATTATTTTTTACTTTTGAAGTTGGATTAGTTTGTGTTTTCGTAAATTTTTCTTTCTTTGGGTAAGAAATTTTGAATTTCTTTTGGCTTTCTTTCTGCTTATCAAATTTACTTTTTAATTTCGGAAGCGTGAAATTCCTTTCTTTTTTATGTGTAATCCTTTCAACAGTCTCTTTTTTGTTTTTATAAAATGACTCTTTTATCGAAACTTGGGTGTCTTCTTCATCATCTTTTGCGATATTTTTAATGTTGAATACAACACCGCCTGTTAAAACAATAATGCTGGCTATAATTGTTATATTGTTAATATTATAATATACATATTTTTTATATTTGTCTATGAGTTTTTCGAAAATTTTTATCACCCCATGATTGTTTTAAATTTCTACTCTCTGTGTGGTTAAACTAATGTTTCCTTCATCATTAACTTCATCAATACGGCACACAGTATGATTATAAATGCTGTTCTTATAGACCTTTGGAATAAAGTTATTTCCTCTTCTAAAGCCGGTAAACATTAAAAGTGTTCCTCTTGTATACCAAGACTTCTCTACAACTTCTTTCTTGCCACCTCCAATAGAACGGGAGATTTGTTTATTATAATGACTGAAACTGCCTGACCACTGTTTTACAGTAACCACTCCTGTTGGTGTGAGAAGAGTGATTGTGTGCTTGTTTTTATCTCTATCTAAAACGGTGCCTATAATCCTGGTTGTTTCATACTCATACAAAGTTTTTCCTCTCCATTGATATGGTTTGCCTTTTATCGGTTCTTCTGGCAACTCATAAAAATCAGAGATGTCATATTTGGCATAATTAACAGCAGATAACTCGTGGTCATTATAATAATAGCTTAATGAATCCATTTCCCATTTCCCAAGAGATCCATCAGCATATTTAATCCATTCTTTTCTTAGTAAACAATCGTTAAGCTGACTCAATGCTTCTCCAGTCGATATCCAGGCTTTAATTTTAGACATTTTGCTATCATATTCTTTTTTAAATGCTTTTTCAGAAACAATAAGCTGTCCATTAATCATATCAACGATCCCATTCTCACTGAAATGCTGATTATAAAAGGTGGCCGATACATCATCTAATAAGAAAAGCTTGTCTTTTGGAGACTTCAATGTTTTGTATACCTTTTTGCTAATGTACTCTTTGAAACGGAAGAACCTAATCTCCAAAGCAAATTCTGAGGGAACAATATTGTTTTCAATTAGCATTTTCAAATTAGACAGAGTAAGCTTCGTTTTCGGCTCTGAAATTAAACCAATAAAGCACTTCATTAGCTTATTCCTATCCCCAAAGGAATCAAAACAACCTCCCTTAATTAGTTGAATCATTTGTCCTTTTTTAATTATTCCGCTCTTAAACATTCGCTCGATAAAGTCCCTAAAATCAATATAAGGTCTATTTGATATCACCTGATGAACAACATCATCACCAATTCCGTTCATCCCTTTTAATCCGAATAATATTGAATTTCCTTCTATATCAGCTTTAAATCCGAAATTAGCTTTATTGATATCTGGAAGATCTACGTTTATCCCTCTATGTCTAATACTTCCGATAGCAGAAGCTACTTTTCCATAGTTAGTAGATGCGGTTTTCTTTTTTTTATCTTCAATTTCATTCTCTTCATGATCAACTCCTCCGCTGTTTACTGTCAGGCAGGCTGTATTCCAATAAAGAGGATTATATTTGTAATTTAGATTCTGTTCCTGTAAAGCTATTACTGAATATGCCAATGTATGGAGCAATGAAAAGCTGTAACCAAACTGACGTTTAAACTGAACATTCCATACATATTTCAGCATCTTTTCTGAGGTGCCCAAATCATTCCCCTTGGAGAAAAACAATTTCTCAACCTTCTTTAATACGTCTTCTTTCTTTTTTGCTATAGATTTTCTAAGATAATTGCTTTCTTCAATTGTGAAACCTGCTATATCCTTATCCATAGCCATTTGCATTACTATTTCTTGTGTGTCAGCAACTCCATAAACACTTTTAAGGTGCCGTTCTAATACAGTGATTTCATGATCAGACAGACCATAATCATGCATTTCCTTATTCCATTGGCTTAGGTTTTCCTTATATCTAACATATGTATCGACAGGCTGTTCTCCACCATCTGCCATCAACCTCATAAGCGAGTTTGTTACAGCAGCTTCAAGTAAATTTCTTGGCGCAACTTTTACAACTGATTGGTGTCCTATCTCAGTTGAAAATTGAAATAAGTCCATTATTTCACCTTTTGCGACCATATCCCATAACCTTTTATCATCGTATTCAAGTACATCTGGATGAATATATTTATTGTATGTGTTATTTAGATTGCCCTGTCGTTCAATCTCTTCATTTTCAATTAGCTGGTCTAATGTTACTCTGATCTTATCTAATGCCTCTATAGTCAACATGTCGTATTTAACTGATCCCATGGCTTCACTGTCGCCCATATTGAACTGTGTTATATAAGCACCTTTAGGAGTTTTCATCATTGCATTTGACTTAGTATACTCGTCATTAAAAATGATAACGCCGGCTGCATGAGAGGAACGCTTATTGGTTAACCCCTCAATTTTCAAGCAAGTCTCTTTTAAGTTTGGATGGTCTTCAACCTCTCTGATAAATTCTTTTATTGGTTTTCTGCCCAGTTCTTCATTACCAAAGAAACAATCAGACAAAGACCAGTTTGCTCCACGTTCAAAAGGAATCATGCCACTCAAATATTGAGAAATGTCATTATCAATCCCAAGACCTCTGCACGCCGTTTGTAATGCTGACTTGGATTTTTCTGTGCCAAAAGTACAAATCTGCAATACTTTTTTTTCTCCAAACTTATCTCTTAATGCTTTTAAAATTCTTGGTCTTTTAGATCCTTCTGTATCAATATCTATATCAGGAAGGTCAGGTCGTGATTTATGAATATGCCTCCAATGGGGTAAGTCATACTGTAAAGGATTTATTTGAGTAATGTCCAATAAGTAATTAACCAAGAATCCTGCAGCACTCCCCCTTGCTACCCCAACTAAGCTATTTCCTCCACACTCATCGTCCCAAATTGTATTGATAATTTCTCGAACCGTTACGTAATAAGATGACATGGATTGTTTTAACTTTTCACTAATCTCCCATAGTTCCTCAAGTTCTACATCAATCCTCTTTAGGATCGAATGAAATTCTTCTTTGCTCATATCCTTTCTCATAAGCTTATCTTTAAATCCTTCTTCAATAAGCTTTAATAAGTATCTGTCCTGATCTTCATTAGATTCAGCCATTTGCTTAATATACTTATAATTTTCATATGCTGGTTTAAACAAATGTGCTAATTCAAACTCAGGTAAAGCCATTTTTGGAATAATTGGCTGATGTTCTATAGTGTAGTCCTCAATCATCCTTCCAATTAACAATGTGTTCTCTATGGCTTGTTCAACGGTTGCTTTATCAAGATAGTTCAATCTTTCAAGAATTTCATCAACATTTTGAACAAAACATGCTTCATAAAAGGAATCAACTTCCCTTTCTCCATCTTTGGCATTTAAAAAGGCTTGATGGATCGCTCTGTCTTCTGGTCTAAGAAAATGAGCATCTGTTGTAACAATCATTTTCAAGTCATATCCATTAGCTATATCAATTAGCTTCTTATTACAGTAAACTTGCTCTCCACTTAGCGCCGGCTGGAGTTCGATAAAGAACTTATCTCTTCCAAAAACTTCAATGCACCATGTGATAAACTCGTGAATTTTTAATTTGTGTTTTTTGATTGAATCAGTATCTCCGCTTTCTTCGTATCCTTTGATTTTAAGTAAATGAATGTTTACCTCAGAACCGAGACAAGCTGTTGTAGCAATAATGTGACCTGGATCTTTGCTAAGCAGTTCTTCTACATCCTTTTTAACTGTTGGCACTCTTTCCATTGTTCCTGTGTAAAATGAATTTTCCCAGGCTTGTGAAGACAGTATTCTTAGCTGTTCATGTCCTTTTGGATCAATTGCTAACATCAAAAAATGCGGAAACTTTGTCTCTCCAGATTTGTAGTTATCTCTAACCTCTTCTAAGGAATCGACTAAGTAAGCTTCATTACCTAATATTAATTTGAAGTCTTCAGGCATATCGCCATCCTTTTTCATCTCTCTGACTGTTCGTATGGCTTCTAAATGCGCTGAGAGTACTTCATGGTCTGTAATAGCTAGTCCTTTATACTTCATTCTCACTGCAGTTTTCAGCAGCTCTTTAACTGAGTTTGTTGAGTCTAGGAGCCTTATGTTACTTTTATCAGTGTGGCAGTGACATCCTATCAATTTTCTTCCCCCTTAAAACACAAGTTCTTTTTGTTTTGTACGAACCACCTCCAATTCATAAATTTCTATTTGAGGTGTTTTCTTGCCTTTGTATTCATTTGCCTTTGCTTTGCCAATTGCATTAATGACTAAAGTTCCATTTGACTCTGTAAGCTTATTGAAGTAATCCACATCACTTTTAAATCTTATGTATTCAATATCATTGTGCTTAAATTTTACAGTTGTCTTATTCTTCTTCCCTAAATGTTCAATTTGATCACTATCGATTTTAAGATCAGTAATAGCGATAAATGGCTCCTCGACTTTGTAACCCCAGTAATCTTTGTAACTATCAAGCTGAAGGACGAATTCTTTTCTTAATTGTTCGGCCGTTATCTCAAAATCAACACCCTGAACATCTTCCACAGTATCCATGTCTTTAAATTTATGATTAAGCATTTCATTTACAAGGATTAAGTTCTCTCTTTTAATTGCAAATCCAGCAGCATTTGGATGACCTTCAACAAACTCAAACATTCCAGTTTCTAAAAGCTCATTTTTAAAGTCTTTAATAACTCCCTTGTCATAGCCTCTTATAGATCCACTCAAAATTCCTTTGCCTAGATATGGATCATTCCTAGCTAACAAGACCGGCTTCTTATATTGATCTGCTAACTGGTTAGCTACTAAGCCAGTAAGGTTTTTATCCAGAATCCCTTCAATGTAGACAATTAGAACTTTGTTTGCTGCTAAATTCTTATACTCAATTCTTTGTTTTATTTCTTCGGTTGCTGCGTCAGTAATTCGTTTCTGCTTAGCCTTTAAATTTCCCAGAATCCTAACAGTGTCATCATGAATTGAAACAAGGTCAGGTTCGCTTTGCCCACGTTTTTTGTAAGAAACCTTTTCCTCAGACAATAGGAACGATCTCATCATTTGAACTTTTTCATCATTGGTTCCTACTCTTATAGCCGCATTAATTAACGGATTAATAAAGAACTGTGTGCTTTGTATGTTCTTGTGTCCCTTAGTTGAAAACTCTTGCTTCTTAAACAATTTCTTGATTAATGGATGCTTAATATTACGTAACCCTTCATCCATATAAAACCTTGTCTCAAGATTTCGTGAGTCAGCTGAATCAGCAATATTCCCAATAGAAACTAGATCCAAGAATTTATCAGCTTCATTTTTCCCTAATTTGTCATCCATTGCCTGACAGAACTTATAAGCCATCCCTGCTCCTGTTAATGTCTTATTAGAGTACATCGGAGACAACTGGTTATTGACGACAATTGCGTATTCAGACTCTTGTTCGCATTCATGGTGGTCAATAACGATTACATCTACGCCTTTATTATGAAGAACTTCATGTACCTCGAATTGACTTGATCCTGCATCTGGGATTATAACTAAGTCAACATCATCAGGAATGGTATCTAAGATAATTCCGTGTTCCTTCCCATCATGTATTCTGTAATGTATGTAAGCTTTCGGATAAATCTTTTTTATGTAATTTATTATGATTGAGCTAGATGTATATCCATCAACATCACTGTCCACCTGAACAAACACTTTGTTCTTATTCTTTAAATGCTTAATCAGACAATCTGCAGCTTTATCAATATTATTGAGTTTTGAATAATGAATAACTGAACTTTGATCAATATTAGCAAACAGCTTTGGATCGTCTATGCCTCTATTTTTTAAGATTGTAGCTAAAGGATCAAAATTATAATCGTTGTCACCAATCAGTCTATACGCCATTAAATTCCCCCTTCATCTGTGCCGATCTCAATTTTTCTTTTCATCAGCTCCTCTAGAATTTCCTTTCCCTTATCAACAGGGCTGTCCTTATAATCCAGTAAATCTTCATAATCCCACAAAACAAATACACGAACATAAGGAGTAAATTTTGCTGCAAGTTTTAGAATTTTCTTCTGATATTCAACCAGTTTTTCTTGATATCTCTCCTCTGTTTCATCCTCTTTTAGTGGTCGGTATTTATCAAAGGCAATAAAAACTTCTTCAACACCAAGAGACAACAATATGTCACGGTGAAAATTAGAGATATTGCTTGAACAGACAGCACAAGTAAAGTTTGCTTCTCCATAAAAGTCCTGACATTTCAATACAGACTTTTCAGATTCAAAAATTAGTGCTTTCTTAAGCCTTCCTATAGAACTTTTTGTTTTATTTAATCCATATAAATTCATCATGGTTTGATGATTATATAAGATGTTCCCAACCTTTAGAGGCATGTATTTATATCCCGCTTTAACTTCTTCCTGAATCATAGAACGTTTACGGATTCCAACTAACCTATTATTTAAATCACGATGTGGAATAGTTATGCCTTCTGTATGAGATCTAAAATAATATCCAATCTCAAACTCTTTTAATGTCTTGTGGCTTATGCTCTCATCCAACCATGATTGATGAGGATAAGGCATAAAGACATCCAGGACAGTTTCTTTAAAGCTGGGAAGCTCAATATTTATCCTTTTCTTCTTTTTGAACTTCCTTATCCATTCCCAGTCATCGATTAAGTCATTGTTTATGTATGTTGTTCTATTGCCAAAACCAAATGTTTTCCCAACTGCCTTAGCAACATACTCGATCGCTTGATTAAACGATATGTTAACCCCTTTTTGACCCTTTGCTCTTATAACAAGCTCAAAAACATCGAATGTGTCGCCACATTCTGTATAGCAATGAAATTGTTTTGCTTCGTGATAATAATACAGCTTATAGCTCCCACCAGAAGCATTGTGACAAACGGTTCTATATATTGGGTTTCCTTGTTGATCCCACTGATTGTTTTCACTACCCAAATCTTTTAATATCTTATGTATATCCTCAATGGCCAAGCTTTCTTTAACTTTGTCTTTATCATACTTCAAAGGGCGCTACACCCCTCATCCTGCTTTAATGTTCAATTTTTCAACTGTGATTAATTCATTATCAAGATTTGTTGTGAAACAGTCTTTTATCCGCATGTTACCCATATTGATATGGGAGAAGACTTTAACTTTGTCATACTCATTTCCCCTATTTTTAAATACATGCGTAACAAAATTTGGCTCTGGATAAAATCCTGCTTTTAAGATTGGATCAATTGCATCCTTCTCTTTTTTACTTAACGGAAGAATAATCATAGCAGCATCAGTCTTATCTGCAATAGCCTTACTTCCTCTCAAATAAGAAGCATCTATTACTTGTCCTTTTAACCATGCTTCTTTCCAATCACCATTTAATTGAGTTGCACTCATCATATAGACATCGTATTTATTACATAACCCCTTTAACTTATCCGACATAAGCAAAAGAATTTGATCTTCCCTTAAATTAACCCCACTTTTTTTACTCATTTCTGAAAAAATTGTTACTGATGAGTGAATGTAATCAAAGTAAACATACTCAACATTGTTTTTGATGACGTTCTTTTCAATTGTCCTTTCTATCTCCTGAATATTAAAATCAGGGAGATGTTCGAACCAAATGTTAGAGTCTTGAAGAATTTTAGCAGCCTTACGCACAAGCTGTTTTTCTTGTACGTTTATTGTATTTCTAAGGATTTTTTTCTCCTCTACGCCACTTATATAGGCAAGTGCTAAGCTTTGCAATTCCTCGGCCATCATTTCTGTTGAGATAACCGTAGAACTTTTTCTCCAAGGGTTTGCCACCCATTCCTTCTTTTTAGGATCATATAGTTCAGTTGCACTTAAGCAACAGGCATCAGCAACCATATTTCTTGTTTTTCCGCCACCTGTAATACTTGAACGTAGATAGAACTTTTTCTTACGAGATCCACGAAAAATTGACGTAAGCATTTCACTATTTAATGGCACTCCAATATCTGGAGACTCTTCAAAAGAATCTAATAATTCGTCAATGCCCTCTCCCCCTTGAATTCCCACACTTTCAGACGAGGTTCTGAACTTTTCTTTTATGTCAACAATCTTCATTTCATAAGCTGCTAAAATTTCGTCGATAGATTTCTTGTCAAACTGTTCTTGCATCTTCTCCTGTTCTTTTGGGTCAATTAAAGATTCATCGTATATCTCCTTAATATCAAAGCCTAAGCCATCCATTTCTCTAAGCAAACTAAACTTTTTTAGCCTTTTATAGTGGTAATCAAAATTTTTGACAACTGCCAGCTCTTGAATTCTTTCAATGTATTCAAGACCGTTATTATCATGAAAAATTTTATACTGAATGTCGTAATCCTTTAGATATCCGTCTATCTCAACCTCATTTAACACTTCAGTTCCTTGTTGAAATAGGTTGCTCATGGCAAAAAACAATATTGAATGAAACCTTGAAGGAAAATCATCAGAAGTAATCCTATATTTATTGCTTTCTGACAAGATTGTGGGATCTTTGAGTATGCTCCCTAAAACTTGAATAATTGCCTTTTTGTCTTGTAGCAAATGGACTCTCCTTCCTACAGCGTTGAAATATCAACTAGTCCTCTTTTCTTTCTCATTCCTTTTTTTATGGTTAGTGTAATTTCTTCTCTTTTGTGATTCTTTGGATCTTCCACTGACTTTTGAATGGCCTTTTGTCTTATATAATGCCGCTTTGCTTCCTCATAAACAAAAGGAACGATCCCAATGCCATCTCCTTCTCTTGGTTGATTCTCTAATATTTCGTAAAAGTATTTAAGCGCTAGCTCAATCCCTTTAAGCTTATAGCTATATTCCTCTTGAAACTCTTTAATTTGTTTCAACATCATACCGGTAGGAGATGTAAGACCGTATAAATTGCATATGTATTGAATTAACTCTTTTCTGTGATTTGCTTCTTGCTTCCAAGTGTTAAAACACTGCCCATGATAATATCTCTTCTTATAAGTGATCGCTAAGTCTTTATCTAATTTTGTCTCACAATATGGACATTTAACTTGTCTTCCCAAGTAAATCACTCCCAATGAGAAGGAGAGAATAATCTCTCCCCCTGTTAATCAGTTAAAAGGTCTTTCAAATCATCAAGAATCACCGACATCACATCTATTTGCTTACGACTACACTCAGTTACTTTTACACCCTTACCTAAATGTTTTTCTGTAATTTCATTTACTTCTTCCAATCGGCCTTCTCCATTAAGCTTAATTCCAATTTCTTTGATTTGCTCCATCATTGAATCGTAATCAAGTTCTTCTGAAGCGTTATTTTGTTTTTGCTCTTCGTATGTAACAGCAACAATACCTTCTGCTTTCTCCTGTCTTTCAACTGCCTCGATGATGGCTTTTTCCAGATTCTCCGCAGTAAATTCAGGAAGGTATGTGTCAATGTAATCAAATCGGCTACGCGCAAAATGATCATCAGTCTCAGCCAACCAAGCACTTGATTTAATAACCTTTCTATCTTCATCAACACCATTAGAACTTAGATAAAGTACAATATCACTGTTATCAATTACTGGAGCTAACACTCGTTTATCGCCCTTCGGGTATACTTTTCCTTTTTTGTCTTCTGCGGCATGAGCAATAAAGATCACTGTAAACCCAACACCAATTAATTTATTAATTTCTTCCCAGACCTCAGTCTCATACTCTTTCCAAAGACCAAAGCCATCATTTCCATCTTTAATCCGATCTACATCATATTGCTCACAGACATATCTAGTTGCATATTTAGCAAAAGCATCTACTTCGTCAACAATGATTGTCTGATACATTTCTTTAGCCTTTTCAGCATTTTTAGTTAACTGCTTGTTTACCTTTTTAAAATCAGCCCAACTATTGATAGCCATGAATTGGACACCGGCTATAGCATTCAATCCTTTTTCAAATGGAAGATATAACGGTTTTTTCATCCGTGTACTTTGCTTTGTTTTACCCAAGTTATTAGAACCATAGATTGTGATAACTTTTCCTTCTAATCCTTTTGCTACTACTGAAATTTGTGGGTTGAAAATATCGATTGCCATTTAAGCTCTCCTTTAATTTTGAATTTGTTGGGTGAGTCGAAGCTCACCCCAATTATGTATTAGATTATTGTAATTTTATTTTTAAAAAGGAAGATCATCATCTGAGATTTCAACTGGCTTAGAAGGTTTGTTATTAGGAGCACTTCCACCAAATCCGGATTTCTTATTGTTTTCTTTACCGCTTTCGCTTTTCTTCTTCATCTCTTCTAAATAAACTTCTCTTTCAGTCAGTGCTTTTTTAATTGTGCCTGAATTAAAAGCATTATTACTATCCTCATCATAAGGATCATCACCACCTGTAACTAGATACTCCCTTTTTGTAATGGAAGTGATTTCTTTCTTGTCTTCTCCAAATGCCGCTGCTTTAGTTGTTACTTTCTGTTCTTTGTAGTTAATGATTTTACCAAAGACGTTAACAGTAGCGCCTTTTTCGTAATTATCTTCAACATATTGAGAACCTTCTTTTGATACTACAAATGTAAAAGGAATTACTTTCCCGTTATACACAGGGATATAGCCATTTAAATTAACTCTACCTGTTTCTTCTCCTTTTACTTTTTCTTCGGTTACATTTTTTACAAACAGCTCAACATCAAATTCTGCTTTAGGATTGAATTCTTCATTAGCATCTAGTCTGTTCACAAAGTTAGTCGTTAATTGTGGGTATGACTTTAAATTTCCTTGTGTGTAATACTCATTTAAACCGATTTTCCCTTGAGTAATTCTCACTTTGTCAGCTTCATCTCTGCCGTGCTCTGCAATTGACTTATACTCGCTAACAATGGTCTGATATCCTTTTGCAATTGCGTTATCAGTACCATCATCTTTCTTATACTTTGAAAAGCCTTTTACTGTATGTACTTCGTTGGGTGCAACCTCAATATCTAATTCAATGTTTAGTCCATTTCCGTTTTTCCATTCAGTGTGTCGTATTTCAGCTAATGTTCCTTCAATTGTTACAACGTTATCTGCTTCACGTAATACCGTTTTGTTTTCACTCATTTATAAATAACTCCTCTAATTTTATTTTTGTTTATTTTGCTTTCTTGAATATGTAGTCTTAGTAAACTTACAGTCTTTGATTCCAAGTTCTTTATTAAGTTCTATGTATCTCCTCTTAGGGAATTTCCAATCAGGATCATAACTTTCATCGCCCGACTTATTGATAATCTCAAACACTTGCTTTTTTCTGTTTACTTTAATCAACATATTTCCATAGGCATATTGAGTATGTAACAAACGTTTTTTAACTCTTTTAGGATGAGTTTCTTTGACAAGCCTTACATTCCTAATCATCTTTAGAAAAGCTTGATCAGGGTTAATTGATTTATTGCCTTTTACATTGTCCTTATAATACTCCAGCGCCTTTTCCGTAATCCCTAATACCTCCATTATGTCGCCTCCTTCCCTTTAACTTGATTTTAATTATATGCTTATTTTTTGTATTTGTCTACTGTTTTTGAAAATAAATCTCCTTATTTTTTATTGTTAAGAAATTTTACTATAAAATGATAATTTTATTTAAAAAGAAAAGCCCCTTATAAGGGACTCTTTGTTAGTTTGTTCCTTCAACCTTACTTGTTAAGTAAGCTACTTGTTTTTCTAAATCAGCAACTCTTTCTTCGAGAGTTTTTGGCTTAGGTGCATTTTTCTTCTCTTCAAGCTCAATTGCTGCTTTTTCAATTTCCTCTACTGTAGGAATAGGTTCACTTTTTCTCCATTCAGTAAAAATATGTCTCCCATTATCATAAACGAATACCCAATGATAAGATTCGTCTGAATGAGGGAACATATATTTTAAAACTTCCGGCAGAATCGATCCATGAATATTCCAAATTTCTGTTACGTCTTGTCCAACTTTAAGCTCCACAAAAACATCTCCTCAATTATCAAATTCTTCTATATAATATCATATTTTCTTAATATAGGTAAACAGTTTGCTATTTTACAATTTCACTCCATAGCCACATATCCATTGTCTGCAAAGCAAACCCTTCCGGTAGCTGCTTCATCTTCACATTAACATTGAATCTCTTGTCGGTTGTTTTATGTACAATAGCTAATTCTTCGCCCTTAAAGAAGCGTACGATAGCCTCATTAAACTCAATAGGCTGATTAACCACATAGCCTTCTTTTAAAGCTCTGATAAACAAGTATGGATCTTTTTTATATAGCTCATAAAGAATGTTCGCATATTTTTCGTGCTTGTCTCGAAGGAGGTCAAAATTGATCAACGGTATGTATAAGTCTTTATCAGATAAGTTTAATTTGTTTCTAAAAAATTTGATTGCTTCATCTTGTTCTTTAGAAATAATATTTGGCATACAAGCTCTCCTTTAAATTCTGTATTGCTGGGTCAATCATTGACTAACCCAGCATTTTTCTTAATTTAGCTTTCAAGTCCATAGTCTTTAGCACCTTCGGCAATTAACATATATGCAGCTAAAAGATGCTCTTTAATTTTCTCTTCTGTGTCTTTTCCAAATACCCCGTACCCTAGTTTTACTTCATTTGCAAAATCAATTTGTCTAGATCCTACTTGTGCTACATTTTTCTTTGAAACAAACATATCAAACGAACCATTGACCACTTTTCCTAAATGTTCTTCTGTAAATGGATCATAATCATCGAAGACTTCATAGGATATCCTTCTAATATCAAGTTTTTGTTCATTCATTGTCTCATCCCCTGTTTTGTAATTTTTGGTACTCTTGAATTATATAACAAAACAGATAACAAGAACAAGTGTTCTTATATATTTTTTAATTACTGCACATTTAGATTACAATATCATCTACTGCCAATCTAAGTGTGCCGCTGTTATAAGTATTATGTATTAAAGTCGTATTTGAAGATTTAAATGTGGCATATGGATGTGAAAGCACTTTGTCACCAATTCCCTGAACATCATTCCTGATTAAACGTACTTTTTTTGTGCTATCCAAATATATGCCGTATCCTTGATCCACTTCCCTGTTGAACATGATTTCATTCCCTCTGAGCATATGCTCAGATCCACCAAGTAAATGAATTGCAACTAACGCTTTGCAATTATAAATTTGGTTTTCACTAATCCTTATATTGTATAAATCAGCAGCACCAGTAATTGCAATGTTTCTTGGTTCATAAATCTCATTCCTTATTAAGAAAACCTCTGAGCTCTTATCCCAATAAATCCCGTACCCTGTTCCACTCATTAGGAAATCATTTGACTTTACTCTGACTGCTTGGGATCGTTCACAGTAAAGTCCTCCGTAAATATTTGAAAATTCATTTCCAGTAAAAGTCACATCTTTAGAATCAATTACTTTAAGAGCATATGATGAAGTTGTTCCCTTTCCTGTATTGCCGTTAACTTTAACATCTGAAGAATCTCTCACTTGAATCTGTATACAATCGCTGTTTTCTATTTTGTTTTTTGCAATAAAAACGTCTTCTGCTGTATGGGTGGCTATTGCACAATTAGATGAGTTCCCAATAGTATTATTTTTCGCTGTAGCGCCTCTGCCTCTAACCATTATTCCTATTTTAAATCCACGAACAGTGTTCCCAGTTATTTTGGCTCTATTTCCTGTTTCAGTGCTTGATACACCAATAGAGTCTATCCCGTATTCTTTTGGTTCTCCTTCATTGATTATCTTGTTTCCTTTAATGCTCACATCTGTACTAAAGCCATATGAAATAACATTGTCACAGAAATTATCTTTAATAATCACTTTTCCACTTGTGTGAGCTGTAATCGAACCACGCCCATTTTTTTTAAACCTGCAATCTGCAATAGTTAATTCATAAGGATGATCATATTTTATGCCTTTTTCAGCGAACCCTTCTAAATCAATTCCCAATTGTGGGCCAATAGTGTCACCTCCAGCTTCTTCAATATCACAGTCCTCTACAAGTAGTCCTTCACAACCGTTTGTTGCCAGGTTATTTCTTCTTCCACGTTTTAATCTGCACTTCCTTACAGTTACACTTCGTGAAGGTGTGTAAGTCCCGGCAGTGCTCATCATTCCGTCAGCAGCTATCCAAATATTATCACCAATGCAGTCTGATACACTTACATTCTCAATCAATATATTTCTGCTACCGTGTACGTGTATACCATATCCCCATTCATGTGTTTTCTTTATTGCGTTAATTTTGGAGTAATCGTGCTCATAGCGATCCCCAATAATGCGCCCGCCACGTATAGTCACATTTTCTGCTTGTCCAATGTAGAAGCAAGAATATCCTTGGTATCCATTAGGATTAACTCTAAATACTGCTTCTGGGTGAAGAATCAACTCTATATTAGAAGGAATCTTTATACCACCGCCAAACTCAGGTAACCGTTTAGATGTATTCACTGCATCAATCAAATAATTACCCTTTGGCACTTCAACTACAGAATATAAGTTAGACGCAGCAGACTGAAGAGCATCATTGAATCCCTTAGTGGTTTCAATTGGGTTTAAACCTTCTGGATTGATACCCCACTGATCAAAATCAACATGAAATCGAAGAGATTTGTCTATTATGATCATGCTGCCTCACCTGCCAAACCACCTACATTTTCATCTATGAACTGTGAGACAGCGTTTGCAAAATCGTAAAACATTTCATTCTTAGTCCCGTCACGTCCTTTTAATGAAAAAGTGTTAAACATTGATCTACGCTGCTCTGTGCTTATCTCAAGCTGAATACTCATTCCAGTCTTATTCTTATTAGCAATGTTATTTGGATTTGTTCCAGCTAAATGAGCTCCAACCGGTAGCAGTTCAGCAGAGAAACCGGCATCATTTAGTACGGCTGTCATCTGCTCAGCTTTTTCTCTGTCGGTACCCCCAACTAATGTGTGTTTCTCACTAGACGCATAACCATGAAGTGAAATGGTCAAATCGTGATTGTTCAGTATTTCTAAAGCTTGTGGCTCGTCAAAATTTGCACTGCTGATATGTAGGTCAGATGATCCTGAAGTTTTCAATGCTTCAAACAGATAGGTAGAGTGGGATTTACTCAATTCCATGGCTAATTCACTTGTACCTCCCTCTATTCCACCACCATGAGGAGCAAGAATTAACACTGGTGTACCTAGGTTATTTGTGAAAATGTTATAGCTAAGTGGTGATTCATTTGCTTTTAACTCCTTGAAGTTCTTGTACTTATCTGCTGCTAATACACTGCATGGATTCAGAAATGAAGACAACGCTGCCAACAATGGAAAAGTCTTCTTAACTGTGATATACTTATGTAGCTTCGTAACCTTGCGAAGTACCAGGTGAAGAAGGGATTGCCGTCCAAAGCTGCCCTTCTTTGCCCCAAATATCTTGTTTGGACTTTCCTCTATTCTGTTTTTATTCATCAATAATAAAACACTCCTTTTTTATATTCCTATTCCTGCGCTCAGCAACCGTTTTTGGATATTAGTCAAAGTAGATGATTCGACTAACTGAGGATTATTCATAAGAAATCTCCCAACTTTTTTTCTAATTTCACTTTGCTTTTCAACAGATACAACCTTCAACATCGACCAATTAACTTTTTCATGTTTAATTTCTATCTCGTAAAAACGATCATATGTATTTCCTGCATGAAACAAAGTATCAAGCAGTACTCTCCCCTCTATATTTTCTCTTGCAATAAACCTTTCCAAATCAACCTTCATACTGTGAAGGGACTCTTGTGATTGAATTAGTACACAGTGAGAGTAATTTTCCCTCTTTAACTTCATTACCTTAAACATAAAACGCCCACTTTCTTATATACTTTCTTATATTCCACTTTTAAGCAACGATATGAATTACATTAAGAACACCCCCTTTGAATAAAAAATTACTTTTATTTAGACATACAAGTTAAATCCACGACACAATACTACCGCATTCTAAATGCACGTGTTCCCAATCTCCTTCCCAAGGCCCTTCTACCAAGTCAACCTCATAATCAACTTCATCTTTTTCGATTACTTTTTCACATTCGTTGCAGAAGCAGGTAAACATTTTCACTCCTCCTCTTTCTGTAAAATATCGTTTTTATTGAGATTCTTTTCTTATCCATTTTCTAACCTTCACTTCTTTTAACTCCACTTCATAACAATCCACTTGATCTTCAAATTCCCAAGGGCTTTCATACTGGTTTTCAGTTGCGCCTTTGCTATAGAAAGTTTCAAAAAAACGACCTTGATATGAGAACACAATTCTATAGTGAATGCTCCACCTAGACGTGTCAGTGATTTCTTCTAAAATTGAGGATTCCGGCAGTCCCAATTCATTTACCATGTAATCTTTGTCTAATTTAATTTTCATTTAAAATTACCCCTCTTCCTTTGCAGCATTTACATTCGACTAAAGGCTCGTTAATTTTAGCCATCAGATCATCTAAAAACTTCTTAATATTACACTTCAAATCCTCAACGTCCTTACCACTAAAAGGCTCTACAATTGGGTAGCTCTGATAGGCTTTAGGTGCAACATTGTAAATTTCAACTTCCCGCTTTGTTTGAAATCTTTTCTCAAGTTTAGGCTTTCTCCGTTTGTACATTGCATTAAGATCAACTACTATATACTCGTGTGGTTTGTAAAGCTCCAAAACTTTGACCACAGTTAAACAGAAATCATAATCACTCGTGATTCTTGAATTTAGGGTTTATATTGGCTTTAATATGGTTTCTGATAATCTTATAGCTTTCTTCTCGGGACAAATAACACGGCTTTGTTTCAAGAAGCATTGGATGAGTTTGAATTCTATCCAGTAAGTTATAATTCAAGTTAAAATTATGACTTTGCAACTTAAGTTCTCCATCAATTTCTTCAATTACGTTCATTTCAAACTCAATTTTTTCATTTTGTTGTGGGACTTCTTCAAATTTCAAATCATATAGACCTTTTACTTCGTAGTATTCACTTTCTTCATCTATGTAAGAAACATTAATTACTTGTGGTGTCAGATCAGTTTCCTGGAATCCCTCTTTTAATTCATACCTATGATTGATTTTTTTAGCTGGCATTTGCTTTTCGATAACACTTGGCTCCTTATCTAGCTTAAACCAGTCTGACTTATACGTTTCAGTTGCTCGTTTCCCATCGAAAAGCAATTCATCTAATTGACTATGAAAATATCTCTTACCCTCAATATTGTCAGACATCAAAAAACAGTTATTTGTTTTAATACCAATTAGCTTCATGGAAATTCCCCTTTTTAATTTTATTTTTATCTTTATAAAATCTCTGTTTTAATCAGATTTCTGTTCACTTACTTCTTCTAATTTTATTTTTATCCAAAAAATCAATTATGTAAGTCTCATACATGTCATCCCAATAAGGATCTGTTCTTGCTATGTACTTCTTTATTCTCCCGTTCTCCTCAATCATAAAGGTTTGCCCCTTTTGAATATCAGTGAACTTTTTCTTCCTCCAAATTCCCATGATCAACACTTCAACTTCTTTAACCTCTACTGATTGCTGCATCACATTCCTCCTTTTTGATTTTCGTGTATCAAGCCTGTACAATATTCAAAAACCCTAAAGGATGATGAACATGTGTGGCAGGTTCACTTTATTCTCTGAGTTTGACGAAATTATTGAGCAATTCAACATAGATCAATTCTTACCCGAAGATGAATATCACCCAAGCTATAATGTCGCTCCATCGCAAAACATCCTGACAATAATCAACGATGGGTTAAACAACCGTCTGGGCAAACTTAGATGGGGTCTTATCCCTCCTTGGGCTAAAGACGAGAAGATAGGCTATAAAATGATCAATGCTCGTGCTGAAACATTGGCCGAAAAACCAAGCTTTCGTAAACCCCTTGTCAATAAACGCTGCATCATTCCAGCCGACAGTTTTTATGAATGGAAACGCCTTGATCCAAAGACTAAGATTCCTATGCGGATTAAACTTAGATCATCCAATCTCTTTGCTTTTGCAGGCTTATACGAAAAGTGGGACACTCCTGAAGGCAATTCTCTATACACTTGCACAATCATTACGACAAAGCCCAATGCCCTTATGGAAGATATACATGACCGAATGCCTGTTATCCTGACTCCTGATAATGAACAGGAATGGCTCAACCCTAAAAATACCGATCCTGATTATCTACAAAGCTTACTGCAGCCTTATGATGCTGATGAAATGGAAACATACCAGGTATCATCTTTAGTTAATTCACCTAAAAACAATTCACCAGAGCTCATTGAATCCCATTAAGTACCACTGCCATATCGCTTTATATATCACCTTCGCTTAGCTATTATGTTCTAAGTAGGAGGTGATATTTTGTTTGTATCCCCAATGTTACTGCATTCGATAAAGGAACCTTTCGATGACGAGAACTATATCACTGAGCTCAAATTTGATGGAATCAGACTCATTCTTTCTAAGTTTGATAATCAGATAAAGCTTTACACTCGTCACAACAATGAAGTGACAAGCAAGTTTCCTGAACTCTTGAATTTAAATATCCCAAACGGTACTGTACTCGATGGTGAAATCATTGTAGCTGCCTCAGGCGGTGCTCCTGACTTTGAGGCTGTAATGGAACGTTTCATGTCCAAAAAATCAGCTCATAAGATTGTTTACTGTGTCTTTGATGTTATCTTCAAAGACGGTCAGTCAATTGCAACTAAGCCGCTCACTGAGCGTAAGACCGTTCTGAACTCACTTGAACTGAATCATCCTAATGTCTTTGTAATCGAAGGAATTCAAGGGAACGGACACGCTTTCTTCAATCTTGCCAAAGAAAAGAACTTAGAAGGAATCGTTCTTAAGAAAGCTGACTCCCCTTATGAAATCAATAAACGGTCACATAATTGGCTCAAAGTGATCAATTATGATTACACTGAAGTTCTCATAACCGGCTACACCAAGAAGGATATAAAATTCCTTCTGTCTTATCCTGATGGAACTGCAGCTGGATTTATGGAATTTATGCCTCATGCAGAACGTGGCAAGTTTCATTCTATGAAACAAGTAAAGTCTGAAACTGATGAATATGTATTTATTGAACCTATTTTATGTAAGGTTAAGCACAGATTTAAGACTAAGCACGGTAAACTCCGCATACCTTCCTTCGAATCTTGGAGAGTTTAATCTCTCCGTTACATAGCTCCTTAATGCCCAGCCGTTAAAAGTTTAATGAAAATTTAGTACATGGATCAATTAGTTTAAATTAGTTCAATTTAGTTTTCATCCATTCATCGAAGCTATAGGGATAATCGGCAGTCTCTATAAATCCGATCTCCTTCGCCTTCTGACGGATTTTCATACATCCCTCATAGCTGTAAGCCCAGATTTCCTTATAATCTCTTAATTCACCGTATTTCCCTGTGATTATGAAACGTCTAAAGCTATTGATTAGCTGCCACACGTTGCCTCCGTGTGAGAAACCGTTTGGATCGTGACCTAATTCATATGGGTAAACGTCTTCACCTGTGCAATCATCAACAAAGAACAGCTTTGTCCTGAATTTGAAATAAGCTATTTGATTGAGCTCCCCTGAAATGTTTTCTGATCTGTAGAAAATACGTCTATCAATGCTTGCGATAAGCTTTATCAGGTCATTGATATCATTCATGCGTTTTATTTGCTCTTGATTTGGCATTTTCATTGCCTCCTTTCAATAAAGTAAATATTTTATTTTGATTGTTATTACCCTATCTTCATGGGAACGAGAGTTCTCTACTCTTTTCTAATAAAAACTGAGATAATCCACTTACTAACCAATGAAAGGATGAGTTTTTTGGAACTCAAACCTGAAATAGTAAGAGATCTATTGTTAACTATTGAAGCAACAAAACCACGAAATAAAATTTTAAAACTTAGGGACTTACATAGTTTAGCTGTTTCAAAAAAGTACATCCTTGATGATGTTATTTACACGGTTGAAAAATTAGTTGAAGCTGAATTTATAAAAGCCGATCTAAATAAAATAGAGGTTGGTCAAATGTCATATCAAGGTCATATGTTCCTAGCAACAATAAAGGATCGAAACATCTGGGAAAAGACAAAAGCTGCTGTATCAAAGGTTGAAGGAGTCTCCCTATCTATTCTACAAACGTAGCATCGAGCATTTTGACATCTCATTTAAAAGTTGATTAATTACTCAGATATTTTGTTCAACTTTCACGATCGCTTACTATACATTAAATATAGGCGAAGTTTAGTCATAGCGATCGTGTCACTTTAACAACTATCTAAATAAAAACTATCTTTTATTTAGACTTAATGGCATGAAGTCTTCTTTATAAAACTCTTCCCATTCAGCAATTAAGTTTCTATAATAGTTTTGGTTATCATCGTTTGGCATGGATTTAATATTGTCAAAACCATTAATATCAACATCTAGCTCTGCTGTCACTAATCCCTGGTAAAACTGCTTGTAATTATTTCTAACTGTTTTGAAAAATTCAATATCAAAGAAGTCCTCATATTCAGTTGCTCCACTCCAGGAATCATAGGATGACTCAACACGATAATTAAAAGCAACCAAGACCAGCTCATCTTTTACTTCTTTTGATATTTGCTCCATTAATTGATTTAGTCCTTTACTGGCATTAAAATCTACAGTGTCTAATCGGAAGTCAATCCAGTTGACAGCTTCATCTTTTAACCTTCCTTCTCCGTCTGAATTTACTTCAATTAATACATATCCGTCAGCCATAATTTCCTCCTAATTTGTTTAAAATCACGATTTCATTTAGACTAATGCTTTTTCTTGCTGTCTTTCGACCAACTTTCGTGAAATTTTTTGAATTCTTATTCTACGTTTTTCCTCAAGTATCTCTCTTTCGTTGGCTTCTAACATCTTCTTAAGGCTCAGGTTTTTCCTAATAAGCTCTTTCATTCTGTCCAATTTCTCATCCCCTTTTAAGCAAGATATTTCTTTCTATGCGGTCTCTTATGTATGAAATCAAATGCAATATCAACTTTCTCAGTTTTCTTGTCCTCTATTACTCGCTGCTTAACAACAATTAGTTGGCCATTTTCCTTGTGATCAATGCTCTGGACTAAATAACCTTTAGCAGCGTAATATTCTCCAATAATCTCATCAACGTGGTTGCTATGCAGATTCCTCTTTATCACTCTTATAACCTCCGCTTATTTTATTTTCACCCTTTAAACATTTATATGTATTCCACCCGCAGCCATCGAATACACTTATGTCAGCTCCAAGGTGCCATTTAAACCAAACTAAGTTAAACCATGCTGTTTTAATTATGTATTTGAAGTAACCTATCCTTTTACCCTCCCTTTCTGAATAAAGTAATCCTTTTATTTTAATTTATATTCCAATGCTTTTAACTCCTCTTCGTATAGAGGAAGAATAGCCTTTTCAGCTTCAGCCTCTGACACACCATGTTGTTCCATATACGTTACAATATCCATACCAATGTTATTCTCTAGTTCAGTTTCCCAAACAATGTGATCTGCCATAGCAAAATATCCGTCCATTAAGTTCACCCTTTCTTTAAAACAGTCCTTTTGTACAGATCCATAAGTTTATTCGTATACAACAACGACCTCATCATTGTCTACAAACAGATCGTCCCCATTTGATAAGTGCACCCAAAAAGCTTCCTCTGGTTCTTCTCTATAGTCATAAATTGCAATTACCTTTTTATTTGATTCTTCGCTTATTGGTTTTCCGACAGTTATTTTTGTATTCTCTTCAGGAAAAATAATTGATTTAATCATTCACTTCAATCCAATCCAAGTTTATTTTACACTGTTGTGCCCTCAAATAACTTCTAATCACAAGATTGAATATTATTCGTTAATACACTTGGTCCCAACTGTTGAGTTCTAGAATTAGAAAGACGTACTTGAACTTTAACATTCTTCATTTCAGCTGTAATTAAGTCAAATCTTCCCGCCCAACTAGGGCTCTCTTCCTCAGGAGTAGGATAAAGTTTAAAACGCCAACTAATCTCATCTGGTTTAGTAGCAAATCCTTCGTAACTGTCGTAATTTCCAAAAGAAGAAGGTGCAGGAAGATGGACAGAAAAAATGCTTATACTGGTTCTGGCAGCACTCGGTGGGTTCAATTGCACCTTATAGATTAATGCTACACCTTTAGCATTTTTAAGATTTTTATCTACCGGTTCCAGTATTACACTGCAAGGCATTGGACTGGCGTTTGTTTTAATGGGATAGGCAACAATAATACTCATTAAGGATAAAACTAAAATAAATCGTTTCATTGAATGTTCCTCACAATTTTTTAGTTAATTTTCCTTATTTTTGGATTGATTATTCATATGTATTTGATTAAAACTTCAATTTTATTTTGATTTAATTTCAACAGTTAAACTGTCTGGATAGCTTTTCAAATCCAGTGCATTTACATGACAATGACCTACATATCCTTCTTTATCAACGTAATTATAAAAGAACTTTTCCCCATTATTGATGATAACTTCGCCATGATGTGTGTACTCCATCTCTGATCCCTTGTACCAAGTTACTTTAACTTTTGTACCAGGTTTGATTTTATTTAGATCAAATACTGTTATTTCTTTTAGCAAGTTCATTTCCTCCATTTTTATTTTTGATCTTTCTAATTTCAAAACGCCATTTGTACGCATCTGTACCAATTCGATCAAATAACTTTTTTCTTGCTTTTGTTTTTGAAGGTTCTGTAATTCCAAAGCAAAACTTTCGTGACCTAGTACTGTAAACTCCGTATAAAACATCATTCTCCATCTTCCATCCTCCGATTCTCTTTAAAATTTTACTTTTAATCTAATTCCCTCATGTCGTCCCGTTGCTCAATATATTTTTTAAAGTCCTCCCAATCCATATCAATCTCTTTAACGCTTTTATCAATAAAGGTTTCTGCAATAGTTGGATCAATCAGCTTTTGAAGAGAAAGATGGTACATAAATTCAATTTTTGATATCTTATCTAAAAATGACTGAGCGTAACTTTTCGCACAATTTAAACGATATTGATTCATTCCATGTTTTGATTTCATACTCTTTACCTCCATTTTAAAAAATCTTGCTAAACTCAAAACGTTCATCCTTAAATCCATAACTGTCACTGAAAAGCATATTGCCGTACCTGTCATCATTGTCTGACCAGTGTTTAATTCTATCGGAAACTTCCACGAAGCGGTTCAACCCTGCAGCATCAATCACTGTGTAAACAAACCAATAATCAGATTTCCTTGTTGCACTACCCGAAAGCATAAAAAACTCACTTGCTTTTTCTGGATTAAAATCCTTTCTCTATCCATTGATAACTTTCCATTCACGCTCAAAGGCCGTTATAGGTTGATTCTTTTTAAAAGGCTGCTTTTTGAAACCGGTTGACTCTTTAGTAAATCCCTTTGCATCGATTTTATCTCTTTCATACCTTTGTTTCTTAGCATGTTTTAATGGGATATCTCTTAACTGATCACTGCCTGTTCTTTGAAGCTCTTCTTTGCTAATAAATGCAATAACCTTTCTGTTTTTTAAGACCACATTTGGCATAAATTCTGATTTGCAGTTTGAACATGTCTCATTAAACCAATCATCTTCGACATATAAACCTTCTTGCGCTCCTGGAACAACATCCCCCAACTCGTAGTCCAATAGTAAGCATTCACTCCATTTAAACTGAACTTCTGTGTTTTGTATTGCAGCGCAATTAGGACATTTCATTTGACCATTAAAGGTATCAAACATTCCCATATCCATCACCCCATACCCTGTTCTGACATAGATTTTATTAACGTATTAATTTGTCCACCAACAACTGTGGATGCTGCTCCCTTTATTACATCTTTTAAAATATTTAGAAACATAATAAGCTTGCTCCTATCCGGCGACTCATTACCTATCTCTCTTTCAATCCCCTTTATGGTATTTGAGGATAAAGCAGCTTGATCAAATTTCAAGTTTAAAGTTTCATACTCCTTTTTAAATAACTCTATAAGGTTAGCTATCGATTCTTTAAAATCATTAACATTATAATTACTGCCTTGATGCAATTGAGAATTATGCATGTACTGTATGTTTGTTGTGTAATTATTTTGCACAATGTATTGCTTGTCTCCCTCCGTCTTCATATATGATGAAAGTTCTCCCTTCATAAGTTCCCGGCGATAAATTATTTCTTCGTAAAAAATTTCTTCTACTGAAAGACCTAGCCCTCTACTAATTTGTAATGCAGTATTAATGCTCATAGGACATCTAACACCTGAAGCATAATCACCTAATTGTTGTACATTGATACCGGTTAAAGACGACAGATCATGTAGAGTTAATCCCTTTTCAATTAATATCTCTCTAATTCGATTTCTTATAGTAGTCTCAACTAACTTCAATTATTAAGCCACCTCATTTTCTAATTAAAATGCATCTTTTATTAAGATTGACTTTTTCAGTTAGCACCTAAAAAGCATCATAATAATATGTTTGATCAAACACGAATTCTTTCACTTCTTGATATCTATCCATATGCTCCGAGATGAATTCACTCGCTTCTTTAATTGTATGTCCGGTGAATTTTACGTTTATAAGTTCTTCCATTCGTTTGATTAGACTTAATTGTTTTTCCGTTGCCTGTCTCACTACACGCCCTCCTCATCTTCTACATATTTGAAACAAGTACAATCTTCTATTTTCAATCTTAATTTTCGATTCTCTTCCTTCAGCCGCCGAATTTCTTCCTCATCAACCCTAGATTTCCTTTTCAGCCGCTGGACTTCGTTGAATAAATCTGCGTTTATTTGCTCTTGCGACAAATTACTCACTCCGCGCCCTCCCTGCTTTCATCACAGAAAAAGATTTCATATTCCTCCCAATCGTCACAGCAACAACAATCAAGTTCATTTGATTCGGGTGATAGTGGACAATCACACTGTGTAAGATTGGAGACTAGATCGTCTTCGTATGTCTCTAACAATTCCCTTCCGGTGTAAACCTCCGTTTTGACTTCTCCTGTTTTTTTGCTTTTTACTGTTACTGCAATCACTCCGCGCCCTCCCACTTAAATAATTCTTTCCACTCGTCCACTGACGACTCACCTTCGAACCAATCGCCATCTTTCAAAGTTAGCCGCACCAACCCAGATGGCTGTTCCTCGACAGATTCTATGTCGGCTTTATCAAAAGCAAATACGACGCTATCACGTAACCAGATTTTAAATTCTTTATCTGTGCCGTTTAGGTGATCTAGAAGTATCTTCTCGGCTTCTTCTTTCATTTCATCAAAGTTGTACAAAGATTCTTCCGGTAAAGGTTTGAACATCAAGGAATTGCCTTTGTGCTCTATTTTCATCACTCCACGCCCTCCCTTAATACTTTAGAAATCTTATCCCATACCGAATGATAAGCTTTATGCGATTCATAATTTTTTTCGC
>NZ_JAAPBE010000005.1:0-331666 GCF_022695965.1 Bacillus sp. HU-1818 | reverse complement strand
TTTTGTTTTTAAAAACATATTTTATCATCGCGGGGTGGAGCAGTTCGGTAGCTCGTCGGGCTCATAACCCGAAGGTCGCAGGTTCAAATCCTGCCCCCGCAACCAAATTTATTCACTACATAAAAGTGAAATATGGTCCGGTAGTTCAGTTGGTTAGAATGCCTGCCTGTCACGCAGGAGGTCGCGGGTTCGAGTCCCGTCCGGACCGCCATTTTTTATTTGTAAACGAAACGATCATGTTTTCGTTTTTTTTGTGTTTTCTTTTATAAGAATCAGCAGCTTGGTTTATTGCCAAGCTTTCTTTATATCGACAAAGTCTTGGACATTAGAACATAATTCGATACACTAGAAGCAGTACACATGAAAAAGTATGGCGGAAAGGAGGTAGTAGTATGGATGAGTTTGACCTGATACACAGTATCACTCCACCGACAATCCATCATTCTTCCGTTGACGTAGGGATTGGTGATGACGCTGCCGTTTATACTGCAAATAGAGGGGTTCAGGAAATTGTGTGCGTCGATACAATGGTCGAGGATGTCCATTTCAAATTGGAGTATTCCAGCCCTCAAGATATTGGTTATAAGGCTCTGGCTGTCAATATCAGTGACATTGCCGCCATGGGGGGATTTCCTAAGTTCTATTTGGTTTCTATTGCAGTCCCCGCAACATTGCAGGCAGCAGATGTAAGAGCAATGTATGAAGGAATGAATGAGCTGGCGAAACTATACCAGATGGATCTGATTGGCGGAGATTCAGTTTCTACTTCGGATAAATTAGTGGTCACTGTGACTGTAATTGGTGAAGTCGAGCAAAGACGGGCGTGTTTGCGAAGTTCGGCTAAGCCGAATGATATTGTGTTTGTGACAGGCGAACTAGGTTGCTCTGCCGCAGGTCTTTCTCTGTTATTAGAAGAGTTTTCTCCTCCTGTATCTATTGAAACGGCTCATTTTATTAAAAGGCATAAACGGCCGGAACCAAGAGTGGCGGCTGGCAGGTTATGTTCGACATTTGAGCGTGTGGCTTTAAATGATATAAGCGATGGATTGGCCAGTGAATTAAATGAAATTGCGGAAGCCAGCTCAGTTACAATTGAAATTGAAGAAAGCCTGCTTCCAGTCCGCCAAGATTTGTCCAAACTTCATCCTCAATGGCAGAAGTGGGCATTATTTGGCGGAGAGGATTTTGAACTTACGGGAACCATTTCAAACCTTGAGTGGGACTTGTTAAAGGAGCAGTGCAAAAAGCTCTGCATCCCCATAAAACAAATAGGGGTAGTAATTGAGAAAACAGAAAGCAGTGTAATATTGAATACAGGAAGCCAAAGGATGGCTCTTGAGAAAAAAGGATATAATCATTTTAGATAAGACGGGTGATTTACAGTGAAGCAATTAACATGGAAAACAAAAAATCCCGAAGAAACAAAAGCAATTGCAAAGCTCACTGCTTCGTTTTCAAGACCGGGAGATGTCCTGACATTAGAAGGCGATTTAGGTGCAGGAAAAACCACTTTTACAAAAGGTTTTGCTGAAGGCCTAGGAATTAGTCGTGTAGTGAACAGCCCGACTTTCACTATTATTAAAGAATATAATGATGGCTCGCTTCCTTTATATCATATGGACGTGTATAGAATGGAAGACGAGAGTGAGGATTTAGGGCTGGAAGAATATTTTGAAGGGCAAGGTGTGTGTCTGGTTGAATGGGCTCATTTAATTCAGGATCAGCTGCCCCATGACCGTCTGGAAATTGTGCTGAAAAGAGTCGGAGATGAAGAAAGAGAAATTACCTTCACGGCCGTTGGAAAACGATATGAAACGCTTTGTGAGGAGATCAATAAACATGACAATATTAGCAATTGATACGTCGAACTACACGCTGGGTATAGCCCTGGTACAGGAAACGAAAGTGGTTGCGGAGTATATTACATATCTTAAAAAAAATC
Organism: Bacillus sp. HU-1818; assembly: GCF_022695965.1. Taxonomy (NCBI): domain Bacteria; kingdom Bacillati; phylum Bacillota; class Bacilli; order Caryophanales; family Bacillaceae; genus Bacillus; species Bacillus sp. HU-1818. The sequence continues at coordinate 329,724 of NZ_JAAPBE010000005.1, read as the reverse complement.
ATTCTGTAAGAGCCATGCCTGCTGTACATGCTCTTTTGAACGATTGTGATTTGAAGCCTGAGGATATTTCTAAGGTTGTTGTTGCAAAAGGGCCTGGGTCATATACCGGGGTCAGAATAGGGGTTACACTTGCTAAAACACTGGCATGGTCTTTAAATGTTCCTATTTCTTCTGTATCAAGTTTAGAAGCGTTAGCTGCGAACGGTCGTTATTTCAATGGTTTGATCAGCCCTTTATTTGATGCAAGACGCGGACAGGTGTATACGGGGCTTTATGAATATAAAGACGGCCTTCTGCACCCTGTCCTTCCAGACCGGAATGTGCTGTTGACTGAGTGGCTCGGGATGTTAAAAGAAAAAGGTCAGCAAGTATTATTTTTGGGACATGATACAGCGATTCATGATCAGACGATTCAAGATATATTGGCTCATCAAGCGGTTATGGGAGATGCTGCCCTTCACAATCCGCGGCCTTCAGAATTGGCTTATTTAGGTGCTGAAAAAGAGGCCGAGGACGTTCATCAGCTTGTTCCGGATTATTTGCGTCTTGCTGAGGCGGAAGCGAAATGGATCGAAAGTCAAAAATAGGGTGATGTGATGAAAACAAAATCAGCGATTAGAAAAATGCAGCTCGATGATATTGATGAAGTGTATGAAATTGAATCGGCTTCCTTTACGTCTCCCTGGACGAAGGAGTCTTTTTACCATGAACTCTTGGAAAATTCATATGCCCATTACCTTGTCATTGAAAAAGATGGCTGTCTGGCAGGTTTTTGCGGGATTTGGATTGTGATGGATGATGCACAAATTACGAATATCGCCATCAAGTCTGAATATAGAGGACAATCTTTAGGAGAGGCTCTTTTTCGTTCGGCGCTTGAACTATGTAAAGAGAAGGAAGCGAGACGGCTTTCACTAGAAGTAAGAGTCTCGAATCATCCTGCCCAAGGCTTATATAAAAAGTGCGGTCTTCAGCCTGGTGGAATCAGAAAAAACTATTATACGGATAACGGGGAAGATGCGTTAATTATGTGGGTGACAATAAATGAATGAGCAAAAAGATTTATATGTATTAGGAATTGAAACAAGCTGTGATGAAACTGCGGCTTCTATTGTTAAAAATGGGAGAGAAATCGTATCGAATGTTGTTGCCTCTCAAATTGAAAGCCATAAACGTTTTGGAGGAGTGGTGCCTGAAATTGCCTCAAGGCATCATGTTGAACAAATTACGCTTGTTATAGAGGAAACGTTCCATAAAGCAGGCATGACATTTGCTGATATTGATGCGATTGCCGTTACAGAAGGACCTGGGCTTGTAGGGGCGCTTTTGATTGGAGTCAATGCGGCTAAGGCTTTGAGCTTTGCCCATAATATTCCTTTAATCGGAGTTCATCATATAGCCGGTCATATTTATGCGAACAGGCTGATTGAGGAGCTTGTCTTTCCGGCATTAGCGCTGGTTGTTTCTGGCGGTCATACTGAGCTGGTTTATATGAAAGAGCATGGTTCATTTGAAGTCATCGGGGAAACACTTGATGATGCTGCAGGCGAAGCTTATGATAAAGTAGCCAGAACAATGGGGCTTTCATATCCGGGAGGTCCTCAGATTGACAGGCTTGCTGAGAAAGGAACTGCGAATATTCCGCTGCCTCGCGCATGGCTTGAAGAAGGATCCTATCATTTTAGCTTCAGCGGTTTGAAATCAGCTGTGATTAATACGCTTCATAATGCAGCTCAGAAAGGGCAGGTTATTTCTCCTGAAGACCTTTCCGCCAGCTTTCAGGAAAGCGTAATCGATGTGCTTGTGACAAAAACGGCACGTGCAGCGAAGGAGTACGGCGTTAAACAGGTTCTTCTTGCGGGAGGAGTGGCTGCCAACAGAGGCTTGAGGGCTGCATTACAGGAAGAATTTGATCAGCATAGTGATATCGATCTGTTAATTCCCCCGCTATATTTATGTACTGATAATGCGGCAATGATTGCTGCTGCCGGTACGATTGCATATGAAAAAGGAATACGGGGCACTTACTATATGAACGGTCAGCCCGGACTTGAATTGATATCCTTTGAAAGTCTCACAAGATAATGTGAGGCTTTTATTTTATTAACAGATAATTCTTAATTATCCACAATGGTGTGAATAATTATTAAACTAAAGGTGGATAAAGGGATTGTAGCTTGTTAGTAACGGGGATAAAATCAGAATATTTTGTGGATATTGTGTATAAAGCGCTTTCTTTCTTGATTGGAAAGGCGTTTTTTTGTGGATAAAAAAACACCTCTAAAAAGAGGTGCTTGACTTTTTTATATGTCTTCTGTGGACAGTTCTTCCCATTCTGCAAGCAGGTTTTCCAGGTGGTGATTCAAATTTTCATTGTCTACATGAATGGCTTGGACTTTCTCGTGATTTTGATATACTTCAGGGTCACAAAGCATTTCTTCGTTATGGCTGATTTTTTCTTCTATCTCTGATACATTTGATTCAATTTCTTCGATGCGTCTGATTCTTTGGCGTTCTTTCTTTTTCCACTCTTTTTCTTCTTCATAAGAGCGTTTTGATTCAGATTTTCCGGCGGCGGGGCTCTGTACTTGTTCGGCTGTCTGCCGCTCTAATTCTTCTAGTTCGCGCTGCTGTGTTTTTTTCTCGGTATAGTAGTCATAGTCTCCAAGGAACTCTTCAACATTGTTTCTGGACAGTTCAAATACTCTTGTTGCGATACGGTTTATAAAATAACGATCGTGAGAGACAAATAAAAGAGTGCCCGGATAGTCGATCAGTGCATTCTCAAGCACTTCTTTGCTATCTAAATCAAGATGGTTCGTCGGTTCATCAAGAATAAGAAAATTGGCCTTTTGAAGCATCAGCTTTGCCAATGCGACTCTTGCTTTTTCACCGCCGCTTAGTGAATGGACTGGTTTCAGGACATCATCTCCTGAGAATAAAAAATTCCCAAGGCATGTTCGAATCTCTTTCTCTGCAAGCTCCGGATATTCGTCCCACAGCTCGTCCAGTACGCGTTTAGATGATGTCAATTTGGCTTGTTCCTGATCGTAGTAACCGATACTGACATTTGACCCGTAGGAAATCGTTCCTATATCCGGCTCAAGTGTTTTGATCAATGTTTTTAATAAGGTTGATTTTCCGATTCCGTTCGGGCCGACAAGTGCGGCGCTTTCTCCTCTTGTGATGCTGAACGTCAGTCCGGTGAGGAGCGCCGGCTGGTCCTTATAGCTGATGGTGAGATCTTGGGCACGTAAGACGTCATTTCCGCTTTGCTTTGTTATTTCGAAACGGAAAGCGGCTGTTTTTTCGTCACCTAACGGCCTAGACATGACGTCCATCCGTTCAAGCTGCTTCCGTCTGCTTTGTGCCCGTTTTGTTGTAGAAGCTCTGGCCAGGTTTCGATCAACAAAGTCTTGCAGCTTGGCGATTTCACCTTGCTGTTTTTCGTACATTTTCAGATCCTTTTCATACTGCTCGGCTTTTTGTTCTAAATAGGCACTGTAGTTGCCGTGATATTTTTTGCTTTCTGAGCGTGAGACCTCGTACACTTGATTGACCACTTTATCAAGAAAGTAGCGGTCATGGGAGACGATAAGGATGGCGCCTTTATAGCCCTGTAAGTAGTGTTCAAGCCACGTCAGCGTATCAATATCGAGGTGGTTGGTCGGTTCATCCAGGATAAGCAAATCAGGCTGTGTTAACAGCAGCTTCCCCAATGCAAGTCTTGTCTTTTGCCCGCCGCTTAGACTCTGTACTTGCGCGGTATCGTCAAAATGGCTAAAGCCGAGCCCGTGCAGCACAGATCTTACATCTGCTTCATATTGATAGCCGCCTTTGTCTTTAAAGTCTTGCTGAAGCCTGTCATAGGTTTTCATCAGAGTTTCAAGGTCATTTGCTTCAGCGGTCGCCATTTTTTCTTCAATGAGACGCATTTCTGTTTCCATCTCTTTTAGGAAATCAAATACCGTCAGCAATTCCTCTTTTATGGTAAGCTGAGAATCCAGGCTTGTGTGCTGCGCAAGATAACCCATGGATAAATCTTTCGGTTTCACGATTTCGCCCTTTTCATATGACAGCTGACCTGCGATAATTTTAAGGAGAGTCGATTTTCCAGCTCCGTTTCTGCCTACGATGGCAATTCGATCCCGGGATCTGACTTCCAGCTTTATATTGGTTAAAATAGTATCAGCTCCAAAAGACTTGGATAGCTGATTAACTTGTAAGATCATCATGTTATTTCACCTCTGTTATAATAAGTTAAGTGTAGCTTATCAATCAGCAGTCAGCAAACAATACATCGGAACTGATTATTGTTGAAAAAGACATAGAGAAGAAAATAGTGTATGATCTTCTTAAGGAGAGTTTAATATGAATGGATTTTCTCATTTTAATGAACAGGGCAGAGCCCAGATGGTTGATATAAGCGAAAAATCTTCAACTGTTCGTACTGCGATTGCAGTTTCAAGCGTACACATGAAAAATGAAGTGTACGAAAAAATAAAAAGCCATGACATCGGCAAAGGAGACGTGCTTGCCGTTGCACAGGTTGCCGGAATTATGGCGGCGAAGCAAACTTCATCTATTATTCCGATGTGCCATCCCCTCTCGCTGAGCGGAGTTGATATCTCTTTTGGGTGGGAAAACAAGGAATCAGAAGCCATTCTTCATATACAAGCAAGTGTCAAAACGAAAGGGAGTACAGGTGTGGAAATGGAAGCGCTAACTTCTGCTTCTGTGTCAGCCCTTACCGTTTATGACATGTGCAAGGCTCTAGATAAGGGCATGGTCATCGGTCCTACCTGCTTGTTAGAAAAAACAGGCGGGAAAAACGGTGATTTTAAAAGAGAAACATCCGAGTACGATTTGGAGGACCAAAAATGAATAAGGATCAATCAAAAATTCCGCAGGCGACAGCAAAACGGCTGCCGCTTTATTATCGCTTTTTAAAGAATCTGCATGCATCAGGAAAGCAACGCGTTTCGTCTGCTGAGCTGAGTGATGCCGTAAAAGTAGATTCCGCCACGATCCGCAGGGACTTTTCCTATTTTGGGGCGCTGGGCAAAAAAGGATATGGATATAATGTGGATTATTTGTTGTCGTTTTTCAGAAAAACACTTGATCAGGATGAAACGACAAATGTCATCTTAATCGGTGTCGGAAATTTAGGAACAGCATTTCTCCACTATAATTTCACAAAAAATAATAATACAAAAATTTCAATGGCTTTTGATATAAATCAGAGTAAAATAGGAACTGAGGTAGGCGGAGTTCCCGTTTATAATTTAGATGATCTTGAGGTCCATATTAAGGACGTGCCCGTTGCGATTCTTACTGTCCCGGCGGTCGCCGCCCAATCTATTACAGACCGTTTGATCGCTCTTGGAGTGAAGGGAATCCTTAACTTTACGCCGGCTCGTTTGAATGTGCCGGAACACATTCGAATTCATCATATAGATTTAGCTGTCGAACTTCAGTCACTGGTTTATTTTTTGAAGCACTACTCGGTAATAGAAGAAATCGAATAAAAGGAAAGGGGGATCCCAAAATATGCCGATCGGTCCTGGAAGCCTTGCTGTTATTGCAATTGTAGCGTTGATAATCTTTGGCCCTAAGAAACTGCCTGAACTGGGAAAAGCAGCCGGAGACACACTTCGTGAATTCAAACATGCTACTAAAGGTTTAGCGAGTGATGAAGAGGAGAAGAAAAAAGAAGATCAGTAAGATAGGATGACCCTTATGAAAGTTAATCAAATGTCGCTTATAGAGCATGTAACTGAACTTCGAAGACGGTTGCTTATCGTGGCGATTTCTTTTGTCGTCTTCTTTATCGCAGGCTTTTTTTTAGCGAAGCCTGCTATCGTTTATCTGCAAGGGACTGATGAAGCGAAAGAGCTTACACTGAATGCGTTTAATCTGACAGACCCGCTGTACGTGTTTATGCAGTTCGCGTTTATCATCGGTCTTGTCCTGACCTCACCAATCATTCTTTTTCAGCTTTGGGCTTTTGTAAGTCCGGGATTGTATGAAAAAGAGCGCAAGGTTACGCTTGGGTATATCCCGATCGCCATTATGCTGTTTTTAGCAGGCGTGTCATTTTCCTATTATATTTTGTTTCCTTTTGTTGTTGATTTTATGAAGCGGATTTCTAATGATTTAGATGTGAATCAAGTGATAGGAATTAATGAATATTTTCATTTTCTCCTGCAGCTGACGATTCCGTTTGGACTGCTGTTTCAAATGCCGGTCATTCTGATGTTTCTGACAAGGCTGGGGATTGTTACACCGATGTTTTTGGCGAAAATCCGCAAATACGCGTATTTCACGCTGCTTGTCATTGCCGCGCTGATTACGCCGCCGGAGCTTTTGTCTCATATGATGGTAACCGTTCCGCTCTTGATCCTGTATGAAATCAGCATTTTTATATCGAGGGCCGCTTATCTGAAGTCGCAGAAAAACATGGCGGAATCTGATAAGGATGTATCTTCATAAGACATAAAAAAGCCAGTCCTGTTTTTAGGGACTGGCTTTTCATTATTTCTGATCTTTCTTCAACTTAAGTGAAAAAGCAAACATTTTAAAAGAAATGCTTATATTGTAAGCGGCGAAGACCATCAGCAAAATGGAATAAAAAGACCACATGCTGCCTGGTGAGCTTGCGGCGAGGTAAGTGAAAATGACGCCGACGGCAAAATATATTAATCCCCAAGTCACTGGGTTCCTCATAAAAATAATCCTCCAATAATCAATTGCATTTGCGCGCTCTGCTGTTCAAGGTATTTTTGAACAGGTTCAAGCTGCATCAAAACCACGAATGTATTCATCATTATATGGGCAAAAATCGGTACGATAATCCGCTTTGTGCGTGCATATAGAAATGCGAAGGTAAAACCCATCGCTGTATATAATAGAATGTGTTTCAAATCAGCATGCACAATGCCGAAAATAATCGAACTGATCAGGCCGGCAATAAAGAAATTTGTTTTTTCATACAGTACGCCGAAAATGATTTTCCTAAAAATGATTTCTTCTAAAATTGGACCGATGATGGAAGAAACGGCAATCATCAGCGGAACTGACTGAATGATTTTCAGGATGGCTTCGGTATTTTCTGATTCTCTGCCGATTCCCAAGACATAGTATTCTATAGATCCGGCAATCATCTGAGAAATAAGGGCGAGGAAAATACCGATAATCGCCCACATGATGGAAATGCCGATCGGAGCCTTTTTTTCATTATGGAGCGTACGTTTCGGAGCTGTTCTTAAAATAAGAAGAACAATGACCAGGCCGATGACAAAACTGATGACAGACCACAAACCCTGAGCCTGAATCAAGTTTTCATCGGTTACTTGTCCGCCTCCGAATCCTGCTTTATATAATAAAGGGACGCCGATGATGACTGAAAACTGCATGAGGACATATGTCAAAATAATAAACCAATATTGTTTTTTCAAATGGTATGTACTCCTTTATCCAATAAGATCAACTCATCTATAGCTATTGTAACACAACTCGACTGACGGTAAAAAAGCGAGACGGCAGGAGACGCGGAAAGAATAATGTAAGCGTGAAAATTTTTTATTCTTATCACTTGAAATTGGAAGTGAGATTCTTTATTATAAGAATTGTGTTAGCACTCTTTAGAGCTGAGTGCTAAAATTACATATTCATACTATTGAGGAGGTTATTACATTGTTAAAGCCATTAGGTGATCGCGTTGTCATTGAACTCGTAGAATCTGAAGAAAAAACTGCCAGCGGAATCGTTTTACCGGATTCTGCAAAAGAAAAGCCTCAAGAAGGCAAAATTGTGGCTGCCGGTTCAGGTCGCGTGTTAGAAAGCGGAGAGCGCGTTGCTTTAGAAGTAAAAGAAGGCGACCGCATTATCTTCTCAAAATACGCAGGTACTGAAGTGAAATATGAAGGTACTGAATACTTAATTTTACGTGAAAGCGACATTTTAGCTGTTATCGGATAAAACAGATTTGAAAATAAATTTTTAAAAACTTGAGGAGGTTTCGTGACATGGCAAAAGATATTAAATTTAGTGAAGAAGCACGCCGCGCAATGCTGCGCGGAGTAGATGCACTTGCTGATGCGGTGAAAGTAACTTTAGGACCAAAAGGACGCAACGTGGTTCTTGAGAAAAAATTTGGTTCTCCGTTAATCACAAATGATGGTGTAACAATCGCGAAAGAAATCGAACTTGAAGATGCGTTTGAAAACATGGGTGCAAAGCTTGTAGCTGAAGTAGCCAGCAAAACAAACGATGTAGCGGGTGACGGTACGACTACAGCTACAGTACTTGCTCAGGCTATGATTCGTGAAGGCCTTAAAAACGTAACGGCAGGCGCTAACCCTGTAGGCGTTCGTAAAGGTATGGAACAAGCTGTAACAGTTGCGATTCAAAACCTTCAAGAAATCTCTAAACCGATCGAAGGCAAAGAGTCTATCGCTCAGGTTGCTGCGATTTCTGCTGCTGATGAAGAAGTCGGAAGCCTGATTGCTGAAGCGATGGAGCGTGTTGGAAACGACGGCGTTATCACGATCGAAGAGTCTAAAGGTTTCACAACTGAGCTTGAAGTAGTTGAAGGTATGCAGTTCGACCGCGGATATGCATCTCCTTACATGGTAACTGACTCTGATAAGATGGAAGCGGTTCTTGAAAATCCTTACATCTTAATCACAGACAAAAAAATTACAAATATTCAAGAAATCCTTCCTGTGCTTGAGCAGGTTGTTCAGCAAGGCAAACCATTGCTTCTGATTGCTGAGGATGTTGAAGGTGAAGCTCTTGCAACACTTGTTGTGAACAAACTTCGCGGCACATTCAACGCAGTTGCCGTTAAAGCTCCTGGCTTCGGTGACCGCCGTAAAGCAATGCTTGAAGACATTTCTGTCCTTACTGGCGGAGAAGTCATCACAGAGGACCTTGGCCTTGACCTGAAATCAACTGAAATCGGACAATTGGGACGCGCTTCTAAAGTCGTTGTGACAAAAGAAAACACAACAATCGTTGAAGGTGCTGGCGAAACAGACAAAATCGCTGCACGCGTAAACCAAATCCGCGCTCAAGTGGAAGAAACAACTTCTGAATTCGATAAAGAAAAATTACAAGAGCGCCTTGCGAAACTTGCTGGCGGCGTAGCTGTCATCAAAGTCGGCGCAGCGACTGAAACTGAATTAAAAGAGCGTAAACTTCGTATCGAAGATGCCCTTAACTCAACTCGCGCAGCAGTTGAAGAAGGTATCGTATCCGGCGGAGGAACAGCACTTGTGAATGTATATAACAAGGTAGCTGCAGTTGAAGCTGAAGGTGATGCTCAAACTGGTATCAACATCGTGCTTCGCGCACTTGAAGAACCAATCCGTCAAATCGCACACAATGCAGGTCTTGAAGGATCTGTCATCGTTGAGCGCTTGAAAAATGAAAAAATCGGCGTAGGCTTCAACGCTGCAACTGGCGAATGGGTAAACATGATCGAAAAAGGTATCGTTGACCCAACAAAAGTTACACGTTCTGCACTACAAAACGCAGCTTCTGTAGCAGCAATGCTCTTAACAACTGAAGCGGTTGTTGCTGACAAACCAGAAGAAAACGCTGGCGGCGCAGGAATGCCTGATATGGGCGGCATGGGTGGTATGGGCGGTATGATGTAATCAAACGCCAAAAACCCTTGTAAACACAGGGGTTTCAGCGTTTTTGAGTGCCCCAATCAACCGGGAAAATAACAAAAAGATAACATTTCTTTATGAAATCCCGAAATTGAGGATGTTTCCGAAGGTCTGCTGGACTTTTGAGGAGGCATCCTCTTTCATTTTTTTGGTGACATGGGTATAGATTTTCATCGTTGTTTTCATGTCATCATGCCCCACTCTTTCCATTACGGTCGGTAAGTCAACTTTTGCCTCGGCCAGCATACTGATGTACGTATGTCTAAAGATATGTGGCGTTGCATGTTTTTTAATAGACGTCTTTTCTAGTATTCTTTCCATTCTAACAATGATATTTTTTGGTAAAAAGGGATAACCATTTTCACGAGCAAATAGAAAATTTCCGTCGTGATATTCGCTTGGATCAATTCTGGATTGCAGGCGCAATTTCTTTTGCTTTGTTACATGTGCCTTTAACATTTCAATGATCTGATCATCAATAGTGATGGTTCGAACTGATCCGGCAGTTTTTGGCGGGGTCAATTCATAGTTCCTCATATTGTTATCTTCGGAATATATGGTTTTAGTGATACGTAGCTCTTTTGTTTCGAAGTTAATATCAGAACGTTTAAGAGCACACATCTCCCCTGAACGCATACCGGTAAAAGCTAGCAAGTAAAATCTTTCAAGGTCCATTTCTAACCCATGGACTTTCACAGCCAAGAGAAACTCTTCAAGTTCTTCCCTTTCGAGATATTTTTGATCTATTTTGTTATTTTCAATTTCTTCTACTGTCATTCTTTTTTTAGGAACTATAGCGCCAGCTGTCGGGTTGTCTTTCAAGAGATTCACTTTTACAGCATATTTAAAAATCAGCCCAGCTGTAGTATGTACCCCACTAATAGTAGTACGGGCATAATCTTTATCGGTGAGGTCATTAAGTATTTTTTGATACTTTCTTGCTGTCACCTGAGCAATATTTGTTTTAGCAATATATCGGTTTAGAATTTTAATTTCTTTTCTTCTAATTCGTAGCGTTGCTTTCTTCTTTCCTGTGAGAGCATATTCATTCATCCACTCGACGGCAAGCTTTTCAAAAGTCATTTTTTTAACGACTGATTCATCTATGCCATCCTCTTTTAAGGCAGCAATAGCATCACGAACCCTTTGCTCTGCTTCCTTTTTTGTTTTGCCGCGGCGGGCGATTTGTTTACGTTTTCCGGTGGATGGATCACGAGGGCCATCACCGACTGCTAACCACTTTTTCCCCTTGATCAATTCTTCTGTATACATTTTTTCACCTCAATTTTTCAATGAATAGTTTTATAGAGCTGTTTATACATTAAGAATGAAAACTGTTTCCTTGTATACATATCGAGCCGTTTAGCAGCAAATTGATATGTAACATTAAAGGTGTCACCTATTAACTTTATAACTTCTGACTTCATGCGTGGCAACGAAATCTTTTCAAGCATAAAAGTAGGTACACAGAAATGATACATAAAGCTATTAGCCTGGTACTCTTGCAACTGTCGAAACATACGGTTCATATTGAATTGGCTTCCGCAGTGTTTAATTACATGTGCAAGTTCGTGTACAAAGTCCTCCCATTGCTATTGGCGAGTGGACCGTGAATCCAACACCAAACTGTAAAGACCATTTATACGAAACATGCTACTGTTTTTTTTCTCGTAGTGTATCCATATCTGGAATGCTGCTGCAATTCGCTCCATGTCTATACTTTGAGGAGTGAGCATATTCAATTTTGTATAAATCTTCTTAACTTCTTCTTCAAGATGTGATAATTGAATTGTCATAATAATCACTGCCTTTATAGGAATGTATGTTCTGTTTTTGGTGTGAAAGAAAAGCCCCCCAAGGGCTTTTTTTATGATGCTGTTGTCGGTTGTTGTCTTTTCTAAAAAAATATGATGCCTGGGTAGTTTTGTGAATTAACTCATATTTGTTGCACTTGTTTAATCATTATCTGTATTTGGAGTTTTACGACCTTTTGCCCTTTCTTTCTCTTTCAGATAATTAATAAAATCAATAGTTTGTCTGCGAGTTTCCTCAGAGAAATCAGAAGCATCTTTAAAAGCGATTTGTAAGTCTGGGTCATCTATAACATTGTAAGGAGATTTCTCTTCCTGAACAATAGGTTTAGTATTAGAAGAAAGACCCAGCAAATAATCAGTTGTTACCTCAAAGAAATTAGCTATTTTCTTTAATGTCTCATAGTCGGGCTGTCTGAAACCACGTTCGTAATTTGATAAATTTTGGTGGGGGATATTTAGTTTCTCAGCGAGTGCTTTCTGTGTTAATTTAGAGTTTTCCCGAAGTCTCCTTATTCTAGCACCTAAACCCATAATTATATTCCTCCATCAATTTATTACCTTATACGAATTGTACAATATTCTTCAAAATGATCAAAAAAAATATACGATAAGTATAAAAATTTTAAAAAAACATTTGACATATACGAATCGAAGAATTAAGATATGAATATAAAGTTCTTCGATTCGTATACAAGGAGGTGGAATTTTTGAAAGTGAATGAGAAATTGAGAGCAATTCGAAAATCTAAAGGGATTACTCAAAAATTTGTAGCAAATAGCTTAAACTTACCAGTAGCAACTTACAACGGTTACGAGTTAGGTCGAAGAAAAATACATGTTGAACTACTTAAAGAAATTGCAACTGTTCTTGAAGAACCAATACAAAATTTTTTTGAAATGAAAATATACGAATCGAAGAATGACCTAAAGGATCATACCGCATAGGGGGGTGTAAATATGTTCACTATGCAATACGACGACAAATTCATTGATCAGATTGCTGCCAAAATTGCTGATAAAGCAACAGATTTGCTGGTAGAGCGAATTGGATCGTTGAATGAGCTTCCTCACATTCTGACGAGAGAAGAAGCTATGAAAGTTCTCCGATGCGGTTCTACTAAAATGGCTGAATTAATGGCACGTTCTGATTTTCCGGTCAATGATGAATGCGGCAAAAAAATTCCGACAGCGTTGCTCTTCAAATGGATTGAGCATAACACTCGTTGGGTCGATGAAAACACACTGTATTACCGCAAGGAGGTAACAGCATGAATCTAATTGTCTTTATTAAAGGCAATCAAGTTGTAACGGACAGTCTAACCATCGCTGAGGTATTTGAAAAACGTCACGATTCAGTTTTAAGAGAACAATGAAGTCCACATTGAAAAAATAGAACAAGCTGGCGAAATGGAATCCTCACTCCACAACTTTGAGGAGTCAACTTATGAGAATGGCGCTGACCGTGGTTACTTCGAAATAGAACAGGGAGTGCAGAAAGTAAACGGCACATCTAAATCATGGCTGACGATACGCATTATGCCAAAGGAACAAGCCTTTATCATCGACAAGCTGAGAAAACAGCAGGCAAGCTAGTTTCTTTATTAATTGAATTTTACCATTAAAAACTAAATATATCAGGAGGCGAACATATGTCGAACAATCCATATAATATGGACAATTTATCCAAACTTCTCAAAATTGAACGGCAAAGGGCAAAACTGTCTCAATATCAAATGGGAAAAATTATCGGAAAAAGAAATCAATCTTTTGTTTCCAATGTCGAAAATGGCGTTTTTCCTCTAACGCCTGAATTATGTATCAAGTGGTTTGAGGCTTGCGGAGCCTATGAACATATTGATCTTGTACATTTTCTTTTCCGACTGCATCCAACAGCGGCGGCGCCGATTGATCCGGCATTAAACGAAAGTGCAAGCGCCGCGTTAATTAACATGGTTCACCAGCTTGAAGAAGCTTTACAGGCAACGAAACATTTAGCCAGATGGCTGGCGAATGATAGGCCGGGGCGGCAGGCGGGGGAATTGCCGATGTCTGACATAAAGCAGATTTTCGATTTGATCCCGGCAAACAAAACGCTTATTTATTCGCTGGTCCGCAGTCATGGCCTGAAAATGCACGAGTTAGCTGACAGATGGACGAGGAAAGCACTAATGGATCAAGTTGCAATGGCAAAACACGAGGAAATGCAGGCGGTTTTAGTATGAAAATCAAACATTTTCTGAAATCTGATGCAGATTCAGCAAAGAGAAAAATCGAATCAGCAGAAGGAGCGGTTTAACATGTTTTTCATAAGTCATGTATGGATGCATAACAAAGTCCATGTAGTTATAAGTGAGTCTGCTGGGTTTCATAAGGAAGCTATCGCTGATATGGAGGCGCAGGATGGAGTTCGCCTATCAGACAAGTGTCAACAGAATACCCTTGGCTCTGTAATCGTAAACGGCAAGCGGTCTGTATGGCCTTTAACAAAGTCGGAGGCCCTTGCGCAAGGAGGTCCGGACAATGGCTAAATATCGGCATGTACGAACAGAATTTTGGCAGGACCCTAAAGTTCTTGAGGAAATGACACCGGAGGATAGGTATTTTTACTTGTATCTGCTTACCAATCCTTTTACCTCACAAATTGGGATTTATTCAATCACTAAAAAGCAAATGGCATTTGATATTGGGCATTCTATTGAGTCCATAAACAGCCTCATGGAAAGGTTTCAGGGTCATCACCACTTAGTTGAATACAATCCAGCAACTCGTGAGATTGCAATTCTCAAATGGGGCAGATACAACCTCAATAAAGCAGGAAAACCTATGCTTGATTGTATTGAAAAAGAGTTAGGGGAAGTCAAGGATCGTTCGCTGATTGAACTAGTTTATCCGCATATCCCTAACGAATCTATCAGGGAACTTTTCTCACGATACGTTAACGACACGTACCACGATACGTCCACGTTAAGGGGACAAAAAGAAAAAGAAAAAGAAAAAGAAAAGAATATATATGTCCCTAAATTGAAATTTGAGAACGTGCATATGCAATTGGCAAACCTATTATTTTCGCTCATTCAACGTAACAACCCTAAAGCAAAGGCTCCTAATCTTGAAAAATGGGCTAATCGTTTTCGTTTGATGATGGAGAATAGTGAACAGCCACGTACATTCCAAGAGATCAAAGACATGATCATATGGACACAAAATCATAACTTTTGGTTTGCGAATATCTTATCTGCAGACAAGCTTAATCAAAAATTTGATGATCTTACCATGCAAATGAACCGTGAAAAGGGAGGCGGACCAAATGGAGGAAATCAGCAAAGACCGAGCGGCCGCGGTCAAGGGCGAAATATCTCGGAGGATGACATTCCTTACTGACCAGGACGGACAACCTGTCTGCTGCCACAAGCACACACGGATTATCGGCGGCGAGGAAAAGCCCTATCCGGTTCAACTGATAAAACTCCGTGACGGGTCTGAGAAATGCCCCATGTGTGAGAGGGAACAACGGAACAGGGAGGCCGAGTGTGAGACCGAGGAATGGCGCCGCCGAATGGATCAAAAGGTTTTATCAATGTATTCTCTTATCGCTGATCCTACCCTCAAGGAAGCTACGTTTGCGACATTCCGAAGTTACAACCAAGAGGACAAACGGAATCATCAACGGATGCTCGAGCTTGTCAATCAAGTTAAAACGGGCGTCGTCATGAACATCTTTTTAACGGGTGAGTCTAACGCAGGCAAAAGCCACCTCGCAATGTCAGCGATTAAAGAGCTGAACAAGAGGGACACAGACGGATTCGCGAAGTCAGCCCTCTTTGTGAATAGTGACGCCCTCATGAGACGGATAAAAAACTCATTCAAAGACCCCTCTGAGAAGCTTACAGAGTCGTTTGCAATCGAATTGCTTACACGGGTTACTTATCTTGTAATTGATGATCTGGGCGCTGAGGTGGGTGACACAGACAACGAAAACAGGGCGGCAAATGATTTTATACATCGTGTTTGGTATGGCGTTTCTACTGGTCGCCAAGGTAAGGTCACAATCGTTACGACGAATCTTTCAGGTGTCGCACTCACCAAACTCTATGACAAAAAAACAGTCAGCCGGCTTACAGCTCACTTGGAAACAGTCAAGTTTGAGGAAAAACAGAAGGAAAAAAAGGGGCGTACGTCGCCAGCCTTAGCTTTTTAAGGAGGTGAAAGCAGTTGAAACAAGTAGTCATGCCTGGTGTGGTTCAATTTATGACTGAACGCAAGCTAACGGATGTTGAACGCAAAAAGAAAATAGACGATCTTATCAATCTCATAGATCAAAAAATCGCTGATTATCAAAACCTTAGGAGGAACGCTCAATGAACCATGGTAAACGCCCTACGCGCGCTCAAAAGCAAATCATTCAGCAAAACGGCTTGAATCCTAATAACTGGCTTGTTGCAAAGAATCTGCAGCACGAACGAAGATTGATCCTCGTTCACCGAAATACAGGAACTGTTAGGAAGTGTCTGGCATGAACCATGCAGTCCGTGCAGATCGGTTGGAATTTGTCTTGGAAAATATGAATTTTGAATGGTCCATCGTGCAGCTAAGACAGGTAATAGATTGTTGGTTCGAAGGAAGGTCAATTTATGACATGTCTGACCTGTTGAAAAGGGAAATTGACGAACTCGTTATATTGATCGTTGACATGGCAAAACGCCGAATATTGCTGGAACGACCACGTGGCTTAAGAGCCTGCGGGAAAATAGCCATTACCGACAAGGAAATGGCCTTGAAAAAATCCCGTGTTCGCCATTTGTTTGAAGAAAGCCCGGTGTATATCCCTTTTATCGAAAGCAATCTCTTATGGTATGAGCGTGACCTCATTCAATTCCGCCAGCAGTGGTCAGAAGGTCAATCCATCGTGGAAATAGCTGAATATTTCGGCAGAAACATAGAGGAAATCATGTTTCCAATCTTGGACCAATGCAGAAAGGAATTAATTGAGCCGCGAGAGGGTGGACTGCTCGGGAAGGAAGCGACGGCAGATGATCTTATCAGACAAAGCTTTCCCGTTTGAAAAGGCGTCGATTCATCAATTGATGGTGATTGTTCGCTTTGAAGAGTGTCCGCCAGATTATAAAAACGCTGCATTGCAATTACTTATTACGAAGGGAGCGGGGAACGTTGGAACAGACAGAGAGAAAGCATTTGATTGAATGGCTTTCCTTAATCGGAAACTTTGGCAAGGAATATTTAGACCGTCAATCAGACCAAGAAATTGAACGGCTTTACAATTTGAGAATTAAACAAATGAATGAGGAATAGGAGGACCGTAACATGACAGAAAACAAAAACATGCGGCAGCATGGGGAAGTCGTAACGCGGGTTATGAGCGAGGAAGAACGCCTTGCGTATATAAAAAAACACCCAATCATCCCGACGGAGAAGCCAAAGGCAAACTTGCAGCTCTTCCCATCAAGACATTGGATGTAAGGACGGTCCACTAATCAACCGCCACCGTATGGTATCAATAAAAACTAGACACTTTTATTATACCATACGGAGGCGTTGAACGTGCAGCCAAAACATATATCTATCAATCAAGAATCAAACATTACTCAATTTATTGAGCAAGGCAAGGTGTCCGTCATCGTTTTAGACGGCAACCAAAACGCTGCGTATAGCGTTGAGGCACCCGAGCACGGCCAAACCATCATTGAAACATTCAAAGGCGGCTTTGACCGCGTGCGGTTTGACCATAGTTACAAAGTAAACAAATAGCAGGGGCTTTCCCCTGCGGGGGAGGAACGGCATGGATAAATTACAGGAAATTAAAGGACGTATTTCAAAATTAAAAGGCTATCAAAATGCTAAACCGGAAGATCAATACTGGATGGCTAAAGAGCACATTGATTTTCTGATTGATCGGACTGAATTGTCTGTTAAGCAGCAGGACGCAATCACGGAATATAAACGGTCGGAGGAGGTCACGGTGAATCAGTTCCGGCAGGCTCGGGAAGAGATTCAGCGGCTGCGGGCGGAGAAAAAGAAAATAGAAAAGAAATTCAAAAAGGCTATTAAGGAAATACGAGACATACGGGATGTTGCGGGGAAAAGCACAGGAGCTTATTTATTTGCTAAAAATGCATTAGTTGCATTGGAGGGTGATGCGGAATGATTCCTTTGCAAGTAGAGCTGCAGCGGGCAGTCAAAGCCACAAAGGACGAAGCTATGACCATTTATGAAGCGTCGCAGCTTTTAAAGGTTAAAGTCGAGGAAGTGCCTATGATTGTTGCTCAAACTGATGATTTGAGAATGATAGGGAATGACGCAATCATTGCAAAGAGAGACAAAACAAATGGCTGGCTCATTGGCCTGATTATCTTGGTTTTATTCTTTGGAATCTCTATTGCTTAAAAGCATTTAAAAACTAGGAGGAAATTAAAATGAACCTTGAAAAAAATATCAAAGATGTAATCGCAAAACAAATGGAAGAAGGAATGGTTGAAAAACTGGTCGCAGAACAACTGGAAAAAGGAATTTCAAAAGCGCTTGAAAATTTATTCTCAAGCTATGGCGATGTGACCGAGATTATCGAAAGTAAACTAAAAAGCGTCATCGTCCCATACTTAGAAAACTATGATTACTCAAAGTACATTACAAAGCTTGACCATGTGCTGGTCGAAGTATTACAAAATACAACATTGGAAAACCGTAACCTTCTAAACAATTTCAAGGAATTGATGTTGGAAGAAGCAGCGGCAGAAAAAACAATCAAACTGTCTGACCTCTACGCAAAGTGGATGAACTATGTTGCAAAAAACGTTGAGACTGACGGTCTGGAAGTAGAATTTGACGATGGACCTGAATATGAACCGGTTGAGGTATCTGTAAATGTTGAACGTAACGAGGATAGAACTTGGAGTATTTTTGAATACGCAACAATTTTCTTTGAGTGCGATCATGACGAAAAAATGAATTTTGAAATACCGATTTCCTTTTATAAGAACGAAACAGATAAGAAATGGGATTTGAAATACAACTCAGTGCATGACTTAAAATCTCTTAGACGTCTGAACGAATTTGAAATACTGCTCATGAGATTATCGCAAAACGGCGTGGGGATAATCCTTGATATTGAATGGGAGAATGATGAAGTTACACCGGAAGAAGAACCGGAACCAAGTTTCTAAAAGGGAATGCGAGAAGGGATGTGCGGCGTGTGACAGTTAAACAAGATTACAAGCCAATTCTCCAGCAAGCAATTGAAGTATTTGAACAGAAGTACGGTGACAACGGCAGGAACTATCTTATGTTCCTGCTGCAAGACAATCTAATGAAAACCGTCGGCGGGCGGAAATAAGGAGAGATACAAATGGGATTAGATATTAGAGTGTTTAAAAATTTGAAAGTTGTTGAGAATCCTCAATTAGATGAAGACGGGGACGTTGAAAATTGGGAAACGGAATGGACACCGGGCGAAAGCATGAAATGGTCAGAAGAGCACTTTCCGGGTCGTGGTGAGGGTGTTGATCCGGACAAAGTTTATACATGGGAGGAAAGCTTTAGATTCCGCGCAGGGAGCTACAGTGGATACGGCTGGTGGCGGCGCAAATTAGAAGAATTCAAGGGAGACACCGCATTTCAGGAGTTAATCAATTTTGCAGATAATGAGGGTACGATAGGACCTGTCGTTTCTAAAAAGCTGGCAAAAGACTTCAACGAACACGCCGATGCGGTCCGCGAATACGCCAGAACATTAGGCGATGCAGGGGAAGTGTG
Source organism: Bacillus sp. HU-1818 (assembly GCF_022695965.1). NCBI lineage: Bacteria > Bacillati > Bacillota > Bacilli > Caryophanales > Bacillaceae > Bacillus > Bacillus sp. HU-1818. The sequence goes on along the minus strand of NZ_JAAPBE010000005.1, from coordinate 310,467 downwards.
GCTTGAGTTGTATGACGAATGGAAAACAGCTTTTGAAATGGCATCTGAAAACGGAGCTGTGGACTTTTATTAAAAAAATGACCCGCCAGCTGGCGGAAATAGGGGGAACAGGAAATGAAAATCAACTTAAAGCAACCTGCAAAAAAACTGTCTGAATTACCCGGTGAAATTGAAATCGCTACTGCTATCAACCCTTCGCTTCTCTATACAGTAGACGAAGTAAAAGCTGAAATAGAAGGCGGAAAGCCTCATCATGAAAAAACTTGGGTCATCATTAACAGCAGGAAATGGAAGCCGAACGCTGATCAGATGATTGATAAGTATCTCGATGATGAAAACGAGAATATGTACGAAGGCTGGTACGAAAAAGCAAAAGCCAACATATCAAACGATGCCATTCAAAAAATCCAATCGATTTTAGATGGTGAACTGAACTACCCGGGTTTAACAGATTACTGGACTTTAGAAGGGGAAGTGGAAATTGATATTTTTCCTGAGGAGGATGCGGAATGAATTTGCAAAAAATGTTCGAAATGCAAAAGGTGCTTGATGATCGGATCATCAAAGAAAAGGGGCTTGAAGGCCAGGACTTGCTGCCAAACACTTATGTTGCTCTGGATACTGAATTAGCTGAATTTGCAAATGAAGGACGCTGGTTCAAGCATTGGAGTAATGATCAAAAGCCAAGAACAAGATTATCAACAACTGTTGGCGCGACTCCTGAAAATGATGATTGCGGAGAGTATTTAAGCAAAAAAGATTTTGAAAACTTATTCGATCCTGATTATGAAGATTGTCCAATTTGCAAAGTGGGTTGTGTAACGGCTTTTCGTGATAAAAATCCACTGCTTGAGGAATACGTGGACTGCATACACTTTTTCCTTTCAATAGCCATTAAAAAAGGCTGGGAAGATGCTATGAGTCTACCGGAAGAAGGATTTGTCGAAATGAAGAAAAAGGGATTTGAAGGCGGTTTAACAGGTGTGTTCCTAGAAATGAAATGGATGCTGTTAAATTCTTACATGTCCAAAGATCAGAGCACTAAAAAGACCAGTTTCAGTTTGGCTTGGGCCTTATTCTTGAGCATTGGAACTATCGGTTTCGGATTTACTTTGGAACAGATCGAAGCGGCTTACATGGACAAAAACGCCGTCAATCATCAGCGGCAGCAGGAGGGGTATTGATGAACCACGCTGACAACCCGATCATTTCAGCCGTTATCAGCAAACTAAACGCACAACAGGAAAAGGGGCTTGGCAAGTACGGCCAGCCCGTCCAAGTTAATGCCTATGACCTGCGCGGCTGGTTGCAACATGCACTTGAGGAAACTCTTGATCATGCAGTCTATCTGGAAGCGGCTATCCAAACGCTGGACGACAATCAAATTATCAAAGGATTCAATGAAATGGAGGCTGTACAGGACAGAATTAGAAATCTATATCCGCAACAGCATTGTGATGGATACGATCATGCAATGTCACATTTTAAAGAAATTCTTGTATCAGCTCATTACAAAACTAAATAAGTCCAAGACGGAGAGCCTGCGGACACTGATCACTGCACAGAATTACTGTGCTTTGGTTGGTGTCCGTTTTTTGTTATTAGGAGGGATGACATGAAGCAAGAGAAGAAAAAGCCAAATAAAAACGCGCAGGAGCGTCCAGAACGCTTTTGGCGGCAAATGATGGGCGCTGACAGGCAAACGCTGAAACGAGGCAAAGGCGGGGCTTTAAGACGCAAATAAACGGGAGGGTAAAAATATGAATCAATTAACTTTAAATATACCTCAGATTGACGAAGAAGCGACTAAATCAAAAGCAGAGGAGCTGCTTGATCAATACCGGTTATATCTTTTACAAGTGCCAGATGATTTTTTACCAAAGGTTACACCAACTTATAGCATTGTTCCGCCAAGTATCACAAATGAATTTCATTCATCGACAGAAGATGCAGCATTAAAGCGTCTTGATTGGGAGATTCAACGTGATAAATTCTTAAAAAGGATCCAAAGGGCTGTTAACCGGCTTTCTCAAAGAGAACGGCAAATCATTGTCATGCTCTATATGCAGCCGGAAGAAATGTACGATTATGAAGTATATGGAGAAATGGATCTGAGCCAGCGTAGCTATTACCGTGTGAAAGCAAAAGCTTTCTACAGACTGGCGTTTGCTCTGAGAGAAGAAGTCTACAAGAAAGGGGCGGCTTCTTAATGAATTTTGTACAGCCTATACGTGATCCGGAATGTATCTTCTACATCAAGAGGTTTTTAAAAGAGCAAAATATGAGGAATTATATGCTATTTGTGACCGGCATTAATTCGGGGCTTCGCATATCGGATATTCTGCAGCTGAGAGTAAGAGACGCGAAACGCCCTTATTTTAATCTTATAGAGAAGAAAACGAAAAAGAAAAAGAGAATCGACATGACGCCAGCTCTTCAAAGGGAATTTAAAGCTTATGTTGAAGAGAAAGAGGATCATGAATTTCTCTTTAAAAGCCGTGAAGGAATTAACAAGCCAATATCACGGTCGATGGCGTACAAGATTCTCAGGGCCGCTGCTGAGTATGTGGGTTTAGATGACATCGGCACGCATACATTGAGGAAAACATTTGGCTATCACTTTTACAAACAAACAAAGGACGTGGCTATGCTACAGGAGATTTTTAACCACTCGGACCAACGGACAACACTGCGATATATCGGAATCAATCAAGACGCCATGAACAACGCCATGAAGAAATTTAAAATATAACCTGGCTCATCCAAAACAACAAGGATGGGCCTTTTTCTTTTCATTTTTCTTCAATTCCTCAAAAATAACAGGTGTGTAATTCATTTTAGGGATATTGGTTAAAAACAGAGAGGACAAGGGATTGGCTCAGTTCGACGAGTTGCACAGTATAGAACATGTGGGGAATCCGTGTATTCTGTGGTAACCCTAGTAAGAAATAAATATGGATATCCACATATTTGTTTATTTTCCCACTCCTAGGTTTGCATTTTTGGAGAAAAAATGACAGATTATAGAGTTCAGTCGTTCTAAATAGCTGCACAACATAAGTTGTGATAAATTTTTGTTGCCATGATTTGGATTAATATGTACATTAATATTATTATGTTTTTGGGAGTGTTTACTTATGGACAAATTTATAGATTTGTTTAGTCAAGGATGGGTCGGTTCGTTGATAGGCATTATCGGAATAATAATTGGTATTTTCATTTCGTTTTATTTCTATACAAAGGGAAGAATCAAACGTGATTTTGCATATTTGCTAAATACTCGTAGAGTTGTTGGAAAAGACAATTTTGCAGCTGAAGATATTGAGATTAACGTTAAAGGTAAGTCTGTAAATACATTAGATAATACAATAATCAAAATTAGAAATAATGGGAACCAAACAATTAATGGTCAAGATATTTCCGCGAAAGATCCTATAAGGCTTGAAGTTAGTAGCGGTGAGGAAATTATTACTGCGACAATCCTAAATCAAACTAAATTTACAAATGACATCTCAATTAAACATAGTGCTAATGAGCTTAATGTATTGTACATAGAATTTGACTATTTAGATCCCGGAGATGGGGCCGCAATAGAGGTTTTACATACAGATAACAAAGGTCCTCATGATATAAAGGGGACCATTAAAGGTGTAAAGTCTTTTAAAAATTATACAGACAATACTATAGAGAAACGCTCTCAAGTGCTTATATTGTGGACTTTGCTAATTCAAGCAATAATGATAATTGGTTTAGTTCAACGGGATTCAATAGAAGCTATTTCTCGGTCTGCCCTAGTAATACATTCAATAATAATGTTAGTAATAGCATTAGTTATGGTGATACTACAATTGTTAATTTTTAAAGATAGTTTAAAAGAAATGAAGTTCTTAAGATTTTTAAGAGATAAATAATAAAATGGCACAAACTTGGCAGGATAACGGCACACCATTTTATTTTCAATAAGGTATTATGGTAATAGGTAATAATTGTCGTGCGTTTGGTTAAGGAGGAGAGATTTATGGAGGGGAGTAAAGGTACAGATTTGTTTGAGTGGGTGTTTTTATTGTTACCTATATTCTTAACAGTAGGACTGGGGTGGTTTGTTAATTCTAAGTTAGAAAAACAAAAAAGCACAATTCAAAAGAGAATTAATAACTTCAGTTTATATAATGAGAAGAAACATATGTGCTTATCCGAATTATATAAACTAATTAAAGAAGCAGAGGGATATATTTTTTATTTAAGAGGATTAAGACAAGGGTATTCTTTCGATGATTTCAACTCAATAGATATTGTAAATTATTTAGATAAAATAAATGCACCTCAAAAAGTTATTAATGAAGTTAAATATTTGTGGGATGAAGAAAAAGTTGAAGAAGCGAAAAGGAAAATAAGTTCATATGAAAGTTTAAGAGATAATCAATGTGCAGAAAATGCTCTTACTAAAGCTAAAAACTACTTTCTTATGCATGAGTTATATATAACGGACGATCTAGTTAAAACAATAGAGGAGTGTTTTACAAAGTTAGAAAAATTAAAAAGGAACTATGATTTTCCTGATGAGCAAACTTTACTTGAAAATGATGGTTTAAAGGATGAAATTAAAAATGAAATTGAATTATTGAGAGACAGAATGAAAAAAGAATTATCAATGAATCAGTAAGGACCGTCACTCTTCTTTCTCTACTTTAAACTGATTCCGGTAAATTGTTCGACAAATTTTGCAAATGGTTCCATTGTCACTCTCTTTTGCCGATAATAAGGTGGGAGGTGAAAATAATGGAAAGCAAAAAAGATTATATACTGGAATTAGAGAAGGCTTTATCAATTATTAAAGAGGCAAACGGTAATGGAGATGACGCTCTCTACTTAACTTATTTGACTAGCTTCGGTATTGTTCAAGGAAAAACCAAAGAAATTGACGGGTTTAAGGCGGAGTCACTTGACGATCTAAAGATCGAAATTGAAGAAAAGTTAGAAACAGGTAAACTGGATGCTTACTCAATAGCAGATCATCTATTCAAAATGAATAATAGTGGATCTAAACACAATGTAATATATCTCGAAGATGTAATTATAAAAACTAAAATTCAGATAGAATCTAATAGTTTTGTTTTATTTTCAGATCAAATAATTGGAATACTACCTGGTAAAGTACTTAAGTAAAAGCATCCTAAAAGGGTGCTTTTTTATATTCTCTGTAAACTGCTTCCGGTAAATCTCGATAGACAATTGGCGGTTAACGGCTTGAGTACGGTGGTAGTTTAGAAAGAATATATAGGAGGGATAAGCTTTGCCAAAAGATCAATTAATAGACGGATCAAAGTATTTCACATTAGGATTGCCGCAGAGGTGCGCTGAGCTGCCGACGGGCGTTATTTCTCTGGGGTATGGTATTGCGCAATCACTAAAAGAATTCGAGGGTATATCAATGAACGGGATGGACATGCCGTCTGATAATAAGGGATTAAGTAATGAAGAAAGCTCTAAAGCCCTGCAATGAACCCAGCTGTCCTAACCTGACGCGAGAGGGCTACTGCGAACAGCATAAGCGAACCAATCCGGCCTATGATCAATACAGGGAATCAGCTGCGAAACGGGGGTATAACAGCAAGTGGAGGCAGGCACGCGCTGGCTACCTGTCCAAGCATCCGTTATGTGCTGCCTGTATGATGCAAGGCAGAAGAACACCTGCGACAGTGGTGGACCATATTGTTCCTCATAAAGGCGACATGAAACTATTCTGGGATTCAAGTAAATGGCAGCCTCTCTGCGGGCCATGCCATAGCCGGAAGACAGCGAAGGAGGATGGAGGATTTGGGAACAGAACATCAAACATGCATGTGTGATCAATGTGGAACCATGCTTCTTATTAAAGGTTGTTCAAAGATCAGGAAGCACGACAACGGAATCAAAGAACATTACATCAAGTGTCCTCGCTGCAAGACTGAATACACATCCTACTATACAAACGAGGACATCAGACGAATGCAACAAAGAATAAGAAAGCTATTTACTCTTCGTCGGAGTATGACAAAGGAATCAGCGCTTGATCTATACACAAAGAAAATTGAAGCAGCACAAAAGGGAATACAAGCAGCTATGGACAAACTCAAGAAGGAGATGGACGTCCCCCCACCCGTAAATCCCTAGAGGACGTTTGCCGGAGACCGCGCTCCCCTCCCCATTTTGAAAAATTCCCTAAATGAAAATTCGGAAGGAGGTGAGGGAATGGCTAGACCGCGGCAACCAGTGGATTTGTTACTTTATAAAGGCAAGAAAAACTTGACAAAACAAGAGATTGAGGAACGTCGGGAACAAGAAATAAAGGCGCCGAATGATAAAGTGAAAGCTCCATCATATTTGCCAAAAGACTTAAAAAGAGAGTTTAAAAAGATAGCGGATGAGCTAAAAAACATCGGAATTATGACCAATTTAGATGTGGATGCGCTCGCCCGTTTTTTGTTTGCCCGAAAATTATATTTGCAAGTAACGGAGCAGTTGCTTGAGCGAGGTCCAATGAAAACAGTGATTGTAAGAAAATTCGACGACGATGGAAAGGTAATAGGAGAAGAAGAAAAGATAGTTCTGAATGATGACTATTCCGAGCTATTGATTAATCAAGACAAGTTGTTTAAACAATGCCGGCAAGCTTCTAGTGATTTAGGACTGACCATTTCCTCTCGCTGTAAACTTGTCATCCCGAAAAAAGACGATGGGAAACCGAAAACTAAAGAGGAAGAGCGGTTCGGGGGCCGCGTGTAATGCAAGAGATTACTGCCGAAATTCTCATTGATCGGGTATGGTCATACGCTGAGAAAATCCGTTCCGGTGAAATAAAGGCAAGCAAAAAGCATAAATGGGCTGTAGAGCGCTTTTTTAAAGATGTTGACAGGCTCGCAGAAGATGACAGCCCTTATTACTTTGATGCTGAAGCCGTTGTAGATTTCTATGAATGGTCGCGGCAATTTAATCATGTGGAGGGTATACTTGCCGGACAGCCGATTGAATTAACAGACTTTCAGCTTTTTATTGCGGCCAATATATACGGATTTTACAAAAAAGAAAATGGTGCCCGCCGTTTCCGGAAGGCTTACATCCAACTGGCCCGTAAAAACGCTAAATCACAATTTTTAGCTTTAATAGCTTCATATGAGATTTTCCCGACGCAAGAAAAACATCGGGTATTTATCGCCGGCTGGTCCCGTGAACAATCAGACGAGGTATATCAAGCCATCCTTGAGCAGCTACATCATGCGCCAATACTAAAGGGGAAATATACCTCTGCTAATGGCCGCGTGAAAAAATATAAAACGAACTCAATTATCCAGCCTCTTTCCCGTGAGGCCCGGAAGCTTGGGGACGGTAAAAACCCATCATTGGGAATTGTGGATGAATACCACGCACACGAGACAAGTGAAATTTACGACGTTCTTGACAGTGGTATGGTCGCCCGACGTAGTCCGTTAATGGCCGTTATTACGACAGCGGGATTTAATATGGAGCGACCGTGTTTTAAGGAATATCAATATACGAGTAAAATTCTTGATCCGGACATAGATACGGAGAATGATGATTATTTTGTCATGATCTGCGAACTGGACCCGGAAGATGATATAAAAGATGAATCAAACTGGATTAAGGCTAATCCGATTGTAGCGACGTATCCAGAGGGCATGGAGTCTTTGCGAGCAGCCCTTAAAGTAGCACTTGAAGTTCCGGAAAAAATGAGAAGCTTCCTGACTAAAAATATGAATCGGTGGGTTGATCAAAAGGATAATGGATATATGAACATGACAAAATGGCGGGCATGCAGCGGTGAAATCCCTGATTTACAGGGTATGTCAGTTTACCTCGGGCTTGATCTATCCATGACGACAGACTTAACATCCGTTGGATATGTGGCGGTGCAAGAAGGTTTGTTCTACGTTGGTCAACATTCCTTTATGCCTGAAGCACGAGCCAAAGAAAAAATGGCAACAGATAAGGTGCCATATGATTTGTGGAAAGAGATGGGTTACATCACGTATACGGCAGGGGAAGCGGTTGATTATCAACGAGTCGAACAATGGATCATAGAATTTATTCATAAACATCGTTTTCGGCCGCAAGAGATCGTATACGATAAATGGAACGCTCTTCATTTAGCCCAACGTCTTGAATCAAAAGGGCTGACGACAGTCGAAATGCCGCAAAGAATAAATCATCTTTCATTACCTACAAAGAGTTTTCGAGAAAACGTTTATGAGGGGAAAGTCATACACAGTGACGATCCAGTTTTAACATGGGCCATTAATAACGCGATTACGAAAATTGATCCGCAGGAAAATATAATGCTGGATAAAGCAAAATCGAAGCAAAGGATTGACCCTATTGCAGCTGTTATAAATGCGTATGCCCGTGCAATGTACTTCGGCACTAGTGGAAGAGTTGATTTGAATGAGCATTTTGGGTCCGGTAATTTCAGTTTTTAGGATGTGAGAAAGTATGAAAAAGATTAGTGTCTTTTTTGCCGCCATGTTTAACCCTAGAGTTTTGAAAAGAGGGTTCTCTTTTTTCTTATTGATATTAAATGATCTGCTGTTCATCACGGGTGCAGGCTTTATTCTGACAGCTGCTTATAGATGGAATACAAACATCGGTCTTATTCTGACGGGTGTCTTTTTTATGTTTTATGCCTATCTCCTGACCAAGAAAGCGAGGTGAAATAGTTGTTAATAGATCGGATGTTTGAAAAACGGTCCGGTTCAACGGATATAGACGGTTTCAATGATTTATTTGTGAGTTTATTCGGCGGCCGGAAAACAGCAAGCGGTGAAACTGTAAATGAAAGAAATTCATTGGTGCAGCCTGATGTTTTTGCATGCGTGAATGTATTATCTGATGATATTGCAAAGCTTCCGATCCATACGTTTCAAAAAACAGAAAACGGCATAGAACGTAATCCGGATCATCCCACTGCCTACGCTGTTTATGCACGTCCTAATCCTTATATGACGGCTTTTGTATGGAAAAAGTTGATGATGACGCAAGTGCTGACGTGGGGAAATGGTTACTCATATATCCAATTCGGTGAAAACGGTTATCCAAAAGCGCTGTCTCCTTTACGTCCTGAAACTACAAACGCTTATATTAGTCCGAATACGGGCATGTTGTGGTATCAAACGGTGGTCAATGGAAAGGCCGTGGAGCTGTATGATCATGAAGTGCTGCATTTTAAAGGACTTTCAACAGATGGCATACACGGAAAATCACCCATAGGGGTAGTACGGGAACATATCGGGGCACAATCGGCAGCCACAAAATACAATGCCAAGCTGTATAAAAATGAAGCAACACCGCGTGGAATCTTGAAAGTTCCTGCTTTTTTAGATGAGAAGCCTAAAGAGAATGTTCGTAAAGAATGGAAAAGAGTAAACCAGGGCGAAAATATTGCGATCATCGACAATGGCTTAGAATATCAATCTATTTCTATGCCATTGCAAGAGGCTCAGTTTGTAGAATCAATGAAATTTAATAAAGCGCAAATTTCAATGATCTATAAAGTGCCGTTGCATAAACTCAATGAATTGGATAAAGCAACTTTCTCCAATATTGAACATCAGTCTATCGAATATGTCAGAAATACTCTCCAGCCGTGGATCGTGAATTTTGAACAAGAACTCAACGTCAAATTATTTATGGATCACAGCCAGAGAAACGGCCACTATGTGAAATTTAATGTCGACAGTGAGCAGCGGGGAGATAGTCAGTCACAGGCAGAGTATTTTAAAACAATGCATGAAACAGGACTGCTCAATAAAAATGAAATTAGAGAGCTCATTGAACGTAATCCGATCCCACACGGTGACAAATATCTTGCCAGCTTAAATTATGTGTTCCTTGATTTCATGGAGGAATATCAGCGTCTTAAAGCTGGCGGTGCCGTGAAAGGGGGTGACATCAAGAATGAAGGATAAAGAGGTTCGGCAGTTAACAACACCCATTGAAATACGTTCAGAAGGTGAAGGGCAAAGCGAATTTGTCGAAGGATACGCCTTGAAATTTGAAAAATGGTCAGAGCGTCTTGGATGGTTCAAGGAGATTATCAGCAGGAATGCACTTGATTCAGCCGATCTTTCAAACGTTATTGCCCTTTTTAATCATCAGCAAGACTTTCCTTTGGCGAGAAATACTGTTTCAGGCGATTCTGGGCGTCTTGACCTTGAAATAGATGGAATAGGTCTCAAATTCAGATTTAAGCCCTCAGACACGTCATATGCGCGTGATTTAATGGAAAATGTTCGCAGTGGTGTTATTAATCAATGCTCTTTTGCTTTTTCGCTCGATTATGGCGACGCAGACGCGGACGAATGGCGGCTGAATGAAGATGAGGACATCTATGAGAGAAGAATCAATAAAATACATCGTATTTTTGATATATCTCTTGTCACGACGCCGGCGTATAGCGATACAGAGGCAGTTGTAGGAGCCCGAAGTTTGGAAAAAGTAGAGCAATTGAAGGAGAGCCGCAACGCATCAGATGAAACATTAAAAATGGAATTGGAACTATTAGGCCTTGTACTCCCGGAGTAAGGTCTTTTTTAGTGCCGAAAATAAGGAGGAAATCATTTTATGCCAATGCAGATGAGCAAAAAAGAAATTGAATTGAGACAGAAATTCACTCAGAAGAAAGAAGAGGCTGCTAACCTCGTGCAAGAAGGAAAGTCCGAAGAAGCACGCTCCGCCATGGATGAAGCAAAGGAGCTGCAAAAACAAATTGAACTGATGACTGAGGCCCGGTCAATCAATGTTCCGGATTTACCGGGTGGTGTGAACTTTGTGCCCGAGCAAGAGGGTAATCCAGAAGGCAGGTCAGGCGATACGGGAGTAAAAGAGGAGCGACAAAAGACGTTCACCAAAGCTTTTATGAAGTCCCTCCGTGGCAAACGCTTGACGGATGAAGAACGCGATCTGTTTGAAAGCGAAGAGTTTCGAGCGATGTCTGGTAAAAACGAAGAGGATGGCGGCATTCTAATTCCGGAAGATATTTCAAGAACAATCAGGGAATTGAAACGGGAACAAGAGCATCAGCTCGAACAATATGTAACAGTTGAGCCAGTAGCGACCCGTTCAGGCACACGTATGCTTGAGAAAAACAGTGACATGACGCCGTTTGCCGTCTTAGAAGAAATGGATGAAATTGCAGAGACGGATCAGCCGAAGTTTACCAAGCTTTCATACAACATTATTGACTATGCAGGCATCCTGCCTTTATCAAATACGCTTTTGCAGGATACAGATCAGGCCATTATGTCCTATGTTGCAAGATGGTTTTTAAAGAAATCAATTACAACGCGGAACGCTTTAATTCTTTCAATCCTTGATTCTTTGAAAAAGGTTCAATTCAAGGGCTTAGACACCATTAAAAAGACATTGAACGTAACCCTTGATCCTGCTATTTCTTCAGGAGCCATTATCATGACGAATCAGGACGGATTTGATTATCTCGATCAGCTGAAAGACGGGGATGGAAAATACCTCTTAAAAGACATTCCGACTGAACCGACAAACAAAATGCTGTTTGGCCGCCGTGTCGTGGTTATTTCGAACAAAGTGCTCAAAACAGTCTCTGGAAAAGCGCCAATGATTATTGGTGACTTGAAAGAAGCAATCGTTTTATTTGACCGACAACAGCAGTCTATTGCTTCCACGGATGTTGGAGCTGGCGCATTTGAAACGAACACGACAAAGGTCCGTGCTATTGAGCGCGAGGACGTAAGGCTGTGGGATTCAGAAGCCGTTGTATACGGTCAATTAACACTCGCTGACGCGTAAAAGGAGGAGGCACCATGCGTATACCAAAAAACTACACCGCCGACGGGGGAAATCGTACCGTCATCGGCGGTGTTTTAGAAATTGCCGGAGGCAAGGTCATTAAAGATGGACAAGAGGTCAGTTTAGGCGGCAACCAATCTGAACCAGGACCCGGAAGCGTAACCAATGAAATGCTGGCGGATAAGTCGGTCCGCAGCAGAAATATCGGCACTGGCAGTGTAATGGAAGAACACTTAAATTCATCTATTTTAGATCGGCTTAGGGCTATTGAAGAAAAATTGAAAGAGGTTGGCGGTTCTGAGTCTGACGGAAAAACGGAATAAAAAATAATAATAGAAAAGGATGATTGAACATGGCAGATTTTTTAAATGAAAGTAACGGAGCGAAAACATCAGCAAGAGACAACGGCTCAGGGGAACCAATTACAGATGTTTCTATCGCAGATAACAGTGAAAAAAATCCTCTCTATGTAAAAGGCCTTCAAGGCGAACCCGGCCCACAAGGTAAACCAGGTCCTCAAGGTGAGCCAGGTGAACCAGGTCCACAAGGCGAAAAAGGCGAACCAGGTGAACCAGGTCCACAAGGTGAAAAAGGCGAACCAGGCGAACCCGGCCCACAAGGCGAAAAAGGCGAACCGGCAGTTATTGAAGCGGGCAGCATTGTAAATGAAATGCTCGGTGAAAAATCAATTCGAAGCAAGAATATCGGAACAGGCAGTGTCATGCTGGAGCATCTAAACAGAGAAATTACAAAAGTGCTTGATGAACTGAAACAAAAAATAAATGACCTTGAAAGTGAAGTAGCTGCTTTAAAAGGGACAGAAGAACAACCTGCAGAAGAATAAGGCGGTGTGTCCTGAATGGATTTAGAGGCTATTAAAAATTATTTAAAAGTCGAGCATGAAGAAGATGATCGCCAGCTCTTGAATCAAATAGCGGCGGCCAAAAGTCATATCATCAATGGAATAGGCCGGTATATCGAAGGGCACCCGCAATTTGAGCTGGTACTTCAAATGCTTGTTGAACATTGGTATGAAAACAAAGGGATATATGAGTCTGGGAAAACCGGCTCGTCTATCCCTTTTACTGCTGAAAATATATTGACGCAGCTGCGTTATGTATCTGTGGAGGAACTAGAAAATGAGAAAAAAGATCAGCCAACTCCGGCACCGTCTGACCTTTCAAAAGAAAACCGAGACACAGGATGAAGAAGGTAACTGGAATGCAACCTATGTGGACTTATTCACGGTCTGGGGAGCTGTGGAGGGGGCTGGTTCTCTTGGGAATAGCGAATCTATGATTGCCGGAGCATTGGGGATCAAGACCCCTAAAAAAATCACGGTGCGTTACCGGAAGGATATAAAACCGAATATGCGGATTGTTGAACGCTTCCCTAAAGATAAGACAGAGCGCGTCTTCGATATTTTGGATACTAACGATCCAGAGGATCGAGAGGAAGAGCTTGAGATTCTTTGTCAGGAGGTGGGGATCAATGGCTGATATGAGCTTTGACGGTATAGACGATTTAACGCAGTATTTTGAAAAAATCGGCGGAGATGTTGAAAAGGTGGAACCCGTAGCACTAAAAGCCGGCGGTGAACTTATCGCTGAACGGCAGCGTGCTCATGTTAACCGGAGTGATAAGAAACAGCCCCATATGCAGGATAACATTACAGTCTCCAATGTAAGAGAATCCAAGGATGGGGAGAAATTCGTTGCTGTTGGTCCGAATAAAAAAGTAGCGTTCCGTGGGAAATTCTTAGAGTGGGGAACTTCTAAAATGCCGCCGCATCCGTTCATAGAAAAAGGTGGAGAAGAAGGGGAGGGACCTGCTGTGGTATTAATAGAGCGAATACTTACGGCGCCAATCAAATGACAAACTCGCCTAAAATTGAACTGGTGAGCACACTTAATTCTAGTGCGCTGTTAAAAGAACTGGCCCCCGGTGGACTACACAACCTTGTTGCAAATGATGTCAGCGCATTTCCGAGAGTAGTATTTTCGGAGATCCAAGATGCTGATGCCGACTTTGCGGACAACAAGGTCTATTCATTTGAGGTGCGCTATCAAATCAGTATATTCACTCAAGCGAGAACTCGCGGCAATGAAACGGCGATTGCTGCTGAAATAGACAGGCTGATGCGAGAGATTGGCTATAGCCGGTATGATTCACAAGATTTATACGAAACAGACACTAAGGTTTTTCATAAGGGCAGACGTTATAGAAAAACCTATTTTGAGGAGGAAAAATAGATGGGGAAAGTATTATCCGGATTGGATATGTTCCATATTGCAGAAGTGCTAATAGACACAAAAGACGAACTGAAATTCTCTGCTCCTGAAGAATTACCGGGCGCAGTTAACATGAAAATTGATCCTAAATCAGAGCAAGAGGTTTTTTATGCTGATAACGTTGCGTATGCTACTGTTAATAGTTTAGGTGACATTGACGGTGATATGGAAGTGGCGGATTTGCCTCTTGATATGCAGTCAAGGATTTTCGGTAAACAGGTGGAGAAGGGCATTCATTTTTCAAGCGCCGATGATAAAACGTTGGAAATCGCTCTTGGCTTCCGTGCCAAGCTTTCCACTGGTGGTTACCGGTACTATTGGGTACTTAAAGGAACGCCGGAATTAGTACCGGTTGAGCATAAGACGGACGAAGGAAAGGCCACACCGCAAACTGCACAGGTGAAAATTAAATTCATGCCTCTTACTAATGTGAAAGACGGTAAGCGCAGGTGGGATGCAAAAGCAGAAGAAGGAAACGGTGTAAACGCTGAGACATGGTTCAAGCAAGTGGTTTATAACGCGGATAGCTTTGCATCTAGTGGGAATGACACTGTGGTTGATGTAGGTAAATAAACGAATCTGAGCGCTTTAAAGCGCTCTTTTTTTTATGAATAAAAAGGAGGAATTAATGTGGAATCTTTAGTAATCACATTAAAAATTGACGGGAAAGACAAAAAGTTTGTGACACCAGATTTCATATCCGGAAAACTGTTTCGTAGTGCCTCAGACATTGCTGAGGATTTTGAATCTAACGACTCTGACCAACTGTTTACTGAGACACAAAATGAATTTGTGTGTAATGTTTTTGGAAATAAATTCACACTGGATGAATTTGAAAATGGTATTGATTCTCGTTTAGCAGCAAGAACTATTTATGCTACTGCAAACTATGTTTTAGGCAACATTGCAGAAGCAAGCGCAATTTTGAACCCAGATCAGGATTTAGACGGTGAAGAGCCGGGGGAGTAAGTTTGTCCGAGGCTGTAATGGATATGTATAACGCCTTGGAAGAGATGGGGTTCTCCCAGAATCAAATTGACGACATGGACATTGTCTATCATCTCAAGAGGTTGTCTCGCAGAAAAGAAAAAGTAAATCATCCTGAAACTAAGAGAGATGAACCATTGTATATTGACCAATTTCTCGGATAAGGAGGTGCCCGATTGAGCAAAGACATAAAGGTCAAACTGTATTCCAATTCATCGCAGTTTAATAACGAAATGCGCGCTATTGCTGTTCAGATGAAAAACACCAAATCTGAGTTCGAGAAGAACCGTACAGCAGTAGGCGTGTGGGGGAATCAGTTAAGGACTGCCCAGGTAACAGCCCGGACTCTTGGTCAACAGCTTGAGCAGCATAAACAAAAAGTGAAAGCTCTTGAAAGAGCTTATGCAGATGCAGCGATCAAAAAAGGGAAGGATGCAAAAGAGACACAGGCCCTTGCCCGCCGCCTGAATAATGCGACCGCGCAGATGAATAAAACACAACACGCCTTGAATGAAACGACTCAGAAGATCAAAGAGATGGAAAGTGCATCAAAAAGAGCTGCAGCACGTATCAGGCAAATGGGGCAGCGCATGAATTCTGTTGGCGGAACGATGCGATCTGTTGGTTCGTCAGTTGCTATGACATCGGGTATTGCCTTTGGCGGCTTAGCCATGGCCATGAAAGATGCCGTCCAAGTAGGTATTGATTTCGAAAAGCAAATGAGTAAGGTTAAGGCCATTTCTGGCGGATCGGCGGCAGAGGTCTCAAAATTGAGAGAGCAAGCAAAAGAACTCGGTGCAACCACTGTCTTCACAGCAAGTCAAGCAGCGGATGCACAGGGTTTTTTGGCGATGGCCGGGTTTAAAGTAAATGACATTTACGATGCAATGCCGGGTATGCTCAGCCTTGCGGCGGCCGGTCAATTGGAATTAGGTGCAGCCGCAGATATTACATCAAACATCATGTCTGCATTTGCACTGAAAGCAAAAGAGTCAGGGCACGCCTCGGATGTCATAGCGTACGCCGCAGCTAACGCAAATACAAACGTCGAACAGATGGGCGAAGCTATGAAATTTTTGGCACCGAATGCCAATTCTCTTGGTTGGGGTATGGAGGAATCAGCAGCCGCCATTATGGCATTTGGTGATGCCGGATTACAGGGATCAATCGCTGGTCAAGCTTTTGGTACTTCCTTGATTCGTCTTGCTACACCGGCAAGAAAAGCACAAAAAGAGATAGATAGACTAGGTTTTGAGTTTTTCGACGCTGCCGGTAATATGAAAAGCCTTCCTAAAGTAGTAGCTGAAATGGAAAAAGGCATGAAAGGCATGACGAAAGAGCAGCAGGCGGCCACATTAAAAACTATTGTCGGGGCTGAGGCCTATAAACATTGGGCAATCCTTCTTCAAAAAGGCTCTAAAGCACTTGGCGACAATACAAAAGAGCTTGAGAAATCAGACGGCGCAGCCAAGAAAATGGCTGATACCATGCTTGATAATGCGCACGGCAGCATTGTTGCTTTTCAATCGGCATTAGAAGGCGCCAAAATCAATCTAACAGAAGGGCTTTTACCGGCGCTTGGTGATTTGGCTGACAAAGGAACTGGGATCATTTCAACATTTAATAAAATGGATTCGAGTACAGTTCAAACGATTGGGAAGACAGCACTATTAGCTACAGGTATTTTAGGTGTGACAACAGCAGTTGCTGTGCTAACGGCTGGTGTTGGAGCGCTTTTGGCATTTACCGGACCGGTCGGCCTTGCAATTGTCGGAGGGACAGCGCTGCTTGGCGGCATCACAGTTGCTACTTACGCTTACTCGGAGCAATTGAAGAACCAGAAGAAGAAGCAAGAAGAAGCCCGAGAATCCGCCTTGCTTTATGGTGAGGGCGTTTCTAAGGCGACTCAAAAAGCTGCTTCCGCCTATGTGGATTTAAGAGAAAAGGCAGAACTGCAGCTATTTGAGTTAACCCAGGTATCTGGTTCAGAAGCTGAGAAAATGTCATCAAAATTAGTTGAAACCTATGCCAGCATGCGCGACCAGCTGATACAAGAACTTGAGGGGCTTAAAAAGGATGCTTTGGTCGTCTTAAAAGGGCTTTTCGCTGATACCGATGAAAACACAAAAAAAGCCGGCGAAAAGATGACTGACAAGATGGTCGGTGCAATTGATGAAGATATGCAAGAGGCTAGGAAAAAACTGAAACAGTTAAATGCTCTTCAAAAAGAGACAGGCCTCGTCTCATCTAACATGAATGCTTCACAAAAGAAGCAATTCAATGACATTGTTTCCTATTTTGAATTGTCAACTAGTAAATTTGCGGCCAATCAAAAAGAAGCATTAGCAATGCAAAAAGCAGTAACAGATCAGCAAGGACAACTTTCATTCAAACAAGCTCAGCAGTACAACAACGACATGAAAAAAGTCTATGATGATGGTAAACAAGCCGCCAAAAAAGACTTGGAATATAGAAATAGTGTTATTGAGAAGTTGTTTGCGCAGGGATATATAGAGGCTGACCAAAGAAGATCCTTACTGAGCAAAAGTACAGCTGACTATAATACCGCATTAGCAAAAAACACGGATGCTTATGAAAAGAATTCAAGAGCGTTATTCTCTAAAATGTCAAGAGATGGAGAACTTCTTGATTTAGAAACCGGTAAAGCACTTGAAAAACAAAAAGAGTTTGTTACCAATTCACTGGGGATGGTTCAACAATTTGATGAAAATGATTCAGCTTATCAAGAACGATGGGCTGCGAGGCAGATAGACTATCTTCAAAAGTTGGGTCAAACAAAAGAAAAAGCAATTGAGACAACTCGACAGGCTTTAGAAGAGTTTTACCAGGGCATGGGAATGACAAAAGAACAAGCCCGTGAAGAAGCCAGCCAAATGGTTGCTAATGTTGAAGGTGAATTAGATAAGCCGACAAGTGCTGAGCAGTCAGGAAAGAAAGTTGTCGCTGACTTTGCCGCGGGTTTGAAGCAGTCCACGCCGTCAGTAGTAGGTGAGGGGACAGTTTTACAGCAAGCCCTTAACAATTCGCTGTCCGCTGATAATGCCACGCCCGCCCAAGCCGGCCAGAACAAAGGGAATGCTTTTAAAACCGGTTTTAATTCTACAAAGAGCACCAATGTTCAAAGTGGTTCAGTCTTACGCCAAGCTGTGTTGAGCGAACTCAATAAGGGTGGCGGACAGGCCAATTCAGCTGGTCAGAATAAGGGGAATAAACATAAATCGGGTTTAACCTCAACTAAAGGCGCTAATACTTCGGCGGCTGGCTCGCTTAGTTCATCTGTGACAAAAAGTTTAGCTAAAACCACAGACGGAGGAGGGGGTAAAAAGGCTGGTACTGATTTAGTCAAAGGAGTCAACAGTCAAAAAGGAAATGCAAGTAGTGCCGGTAAGAATGTCTCTAATAGCGCAAAGACTGGCTTGAAAAGCGCTAAAACACATAGCGTAGGTCAAGACTTTGCAACGGGGTTTATTAACGGCATGGGTTCTAAGAATGGGTCGATTGTTAGTGCTGCATGGAACCTTGGTAAAGCTGCATTAAGCACGTTAAAGAAATCCATTGACTCTCATTCACCATCAAAACTGACAGAATCAGAAGGTCATAACTTCTCAGATGGTTTTGCAATCGGTATACAGAATAAAGCAAAAGCAGCCAAACAGAGTGCCGTATCCATGGCTCGGACCACAATGGGTTCTTTTAAACAAGAATTGAGTCAAATGGCATTTGATATAAAAGGCGCGGCCGATCAATTAATTTCAATGAAATCCGAGCTTGTTGTACGAAATGAAGTGGACACGCCTTCCTTAAATCAAAAACTTGATGCATTAATCACTCTGCTTTCTCAAAACTTCACAGGTGGAGAGGTGAACCCTACACCAACAAATACAGGGCCGATTAGAATATATCCTGCACCGGTGAACATAGATGGGCAGCAGATAGCCAATATCATTTTTGAAAAAGGTGACGGCACAATATTAGATCAAAAGAGCGGGGATCGGTACAACCAGAATGCCTATAAAGGCGGTGTAAGATCATAATGTTGGATTTATATATAGATTTTAATAACGGCATGGGGGAGCAGAGCCTAACAGGCATACTCCCCCGTTTTAAGGTGCGCAGCTTCACGGCCGACGCTCCTAATATTGATCGTGAAACAACAACACTTCAGAGGATAAACGGCTTAGTATTGCCGCAGCATCCACGGGACGTTGTATATAAGGAGAGAGGCATTAAAGTAGAATTTTTACTTGATTCTATCATTGCAGAGACGTTTTATCAGAACCGGCATGAGTTTTACGATTTGCTGGTGCAGCCGTTTCCTTATTATATCTCGACGGACCTTCTTCCCAATCGACGGTTTCTTGTTACCTGTGATGGGAATTTCACCATCGCTAAGGACAAGCAGAAGAATTATGCCACGTTTACAGTAGATTTCACGGACATTCTGGGACTGGCAGAATCAAAGTTTACTTCTTCTACCATTCAGAATTTTAGCGGGGAGCATTGGAGTCCCGGCATGGGAATCCTGCGGAGAGATGATCTTGAATACCATTTCAAGAATAAAAAGCGATTCAGTGTATACAATCCCGGCGGTGCCGCGGTCAACACTCTGCAGCATGATTATAATGTCTTTCTGTGGGCGAAAGGAAAGAATGTCACAATCTTGAACCGGACGAACGGCGAAAAGTTAAAAATTGAGCAGGAGCTTAAACGCTCTCAAAAAGTCGCATTCATAAAACAGTACACCGTAATCGGGGAAAAACGTCTGAAAACGTCCGGCCGTCTTCCTACACTGGATGTAGGATGGAACGATTTTGAGATTTTGAATTCAGATGACTTTGAAATTCTATTTGATACTCGTTTTTATTATAAGTAAAGGAGGGATAACATGGCTGCAGCTGACTTTATAAAGAGTCTGGTGCCGGGCGCGCAGAAGGTACGAAAAAAATATAACGTCCTTGCCAGCCTTGTCATTGCTCAAGGCTGTCTGGAAAGTGGGTTTGGCACCAGCGGCCTCTCCAAACAAGCTTACAATTTGTTTGGGATAAAGGGAACATATAACGGGAAATACGTGTTGATGTGGACCAGTGAGCAGGACAAATACGGGAATGTTGTTAGGGTAAAGGCAAAATTCAGAAAGTACCCATCTTACGCTGAGAGTTTGGCCGATCTGGGAAGCTTATATAATCGCCTTGATCGGTATAAAGCAGTTGTGGGTGAAACGGATTATAAAAAAGCATGCCGCGCCGTTCAAAAAGCTGGCTACGCTACAGACATTAACTATGCTCATAAATTAATTACCATGATTGAACAGTATAAGCTGATGCAATACGATGACACATCAGAACTTCCGAATGAGCCTGATGATCCAGAAACGCCCGACATCCCAGATGAGGAGCCGAGCTTCCCGAGCAAAGAATATGCTGGTAAAGACATCCCACTTAATAAAAGATTGCCGTCAGATGTGGATTTTCCTCAACTTCACGTTTCCACGAAAGACGGCAATGATGTTGTAGAAGTAACAAACGTGATTGTTGATCTGACAGATGATACCACAGGGAAAAAGAGTTTCACTTTTACAATCACTAAAACACAGAGCAACGGGACTGAATTCGATTTGCTGGTCAATGATAATATTCTTTACATTGACGAAAGGAAATTCAAACAACAAAAATACTATATTACAGATGTAGACTTGAAACAGTCTAAAAACGTCCTGACTAAAACAATTACCGCCAATCATATTTTTACTGTTCTTCTTGCTGAGAATAGAGTGGATGACACTGTGACGAAGAAACTGACTGTAAAAGAGGCCTTTGACATGGCGTTAAAAGGCACTGACTTTTCGTATGTGTTGGAAGAACCTGAAAGTAAATTCGGAACTGCGGAAGAAGAGAACTTCGGGGATAAAAACTCTACTGAACTCACAGATCAGATCGTAAAGGATTATGAATTAGAACTTGATGTTGATAACTATAAAATTCATGTCTATAAGAAAATGGGTAAAGAGATTCCTTTCACACTTGACTCTCGTTATAATATGCCGGGCATCAATATCAAAACCAACTCACAAAACTGTTCTACCCGCGCATGGGGGTACGGCGCGATGTCTAAAGACAGTAAGAGTACAGACAAAAAGCCAAAATATGAATTTGAGCCGATCTTATACATCCATCCAGAGGAAAAGAAATTCCTGCGGGAAGGTAAGCCGAAGTGGGCCGATCCGATCAGAGATGAAACCATTAAAAAGCCGGGCAGTATGGTATCTTCGTTAAAAAAACATGTGAATCCATATCCGGAAACAGTCGTCAGTGTAGATTACCAATATGTATACGAACCGAAATTACTCAAAATTGAAAAGCCATTCTGGAAAGGCGATACACTCCACATCTTGGCCGACACAGCAGACGGCACGACTTATGAGGATGATGTACGGCTCTTAACAATTCAATACAATCCGTTGAACCCATACAGCAGTCCTGAGCTTACCTTCGCCAATTTCAGAAAAGACATACAAGATATTGCGGTGAATCAGGCGAAGAAGCTGAGAGAACAAAAACGATATATTGATCAGATACTTACAACGCTTAGATGAGCGTTTTTTATTTTGCCTAAAAGGAGTGAACACAGGTGCTGAGGTTGAAAAAAAATTATGATACCAGAAAAAATTCTCGTTATGAGGCTGAGCTGTCTGGTGATATGGAAGCTATTGAGAGTGGAGTAAACAGCGTTGAAAGTGAAATTACCCGCCACAAGAAAGCTGACACAGCGCATACGACTGAACAAATTGATCACGGCGGATTTTCTTTGCGTACTTATATTGACGGCCTCTATAATCGGGTGCGTAATCTCATTCTTAATGCTGACGGGACAAATGTAAAAGAAGTTGTGGATGCCCGTGTAGACGCTGAGGGAGATATAGCTCCACTGCTAAAAGAGCGGCTGGACAGAGAATACAACAAGCTCAACCGAAAGATTAATAGAATTGTCAACGTAGACGATTACGGGGCCGATCCTACAGGCGAAACAGATAGTTCAGATGCTTTTAAAAAGGCAGCTGGAAACGGTAAGGTGCGGCTTAATTTATCGGCCGGCATATACGTTGTCAAGGGTGTCAAACTTCCGTCATGGACATACCTTATTGGACAGGGGAAAGGTGTTACCATACTGAAGCTCCACGAGGATACGCCGGCAAGCGAATGGGTTGTTACGAATGCTGATCATGCGAAAGGCAACCGAAATATAGTTGTGGAAGGTATGTCACTTGACTGGAATCCGGATCGTCAGGGCGGCGTAGGAGCGACTGGCGGGGTGAATTCAAGCTGCCTTCTTTTTGCGCAAGTGAAATTTGGTATTGTACGTGACGTTGAAGGCATTAATCCGGGGTTGCATTGTTTTGATATTTCAGCGCCTTCATACAACATAACAGCAAAAGATTACACGGCAACCGGAAGCAAATATATTTGGATTGATCAGTGTGTCGGCTCGGGGTATGGTGACGACGGCATTACGACCCATTACAGCGAGTATATTTTCATCACAAATAATGTGATGACGAAACCGCGCGGCACTGCACACCGTAAAGGAGGAGCCAATTCAAACGGAATTGAAGTGGATGACGGCTCCAAGCATGTCTGGGTTATAGATAATTATACAGAGGGGAATGTGCGGGGCGTAGAGGTTAAAGCCCATAAGGAATGGCCGGCACCGAGTGATGTTCACATTCGCGGTCATGAATCATTTCGTGACGTTCGCTCATTTGATTTACGGCATATTGATCACCATCTTGTAAAAGACCCTTGGAGCGAGACGGCTCGTGATGTGACGTTAGTAGACTGCACATCCCGGGAACCCGTCTATAATTCGCTTTATGAAGGATTAGCCCCGAAAGCTCTTGTCGTTTCGGCATACCAGCGTGTTCAGATAATTGGTTTTAAAGCGATTGGTGATCCGACGTATGATTACAAAGATGGCTCAATCATTGCCTTCCAGTACAAGAGCAGGAAGATAACTGTTAATAACTTGCATATTTCGGGATTTAAAAAGGCTGAATATGACATCCATATTACCGGCGGCGATCAAATGACTGATGATGTATTTATCTCTGATTTCGTTATTCATGATTCGGCAAGAAATGGCATCGGGGTAGGGGGCGGCGTTTACAATGTCAACTTGTTAAATGGCATCTTGCACGTGGCAAGCGGCACGGCCGGCATCACAGCCACGAACACCCAAACCAATATTTTTCTTATCAGAGCTTACGGCTATAAAGACGCGGCTGTCATTGCCGGGCAAAAGCATTCAGTGGTTCCGAATAACGTCAAAGGAGGCTTTCGGGCAGCTTCCGGGTCCGGCCATGCACTTACAAAATACAGTGCAATCATTGCGTGTACGGGACCGACATATGCGAAAGGTGAGCGTAATTTTCATGCGGGGAATGCAGGCGGTTCGTCTTCGGAAGGCTCGCGCAACGGCGTGCTGTTTTCGTACGATTCTCACACAACAGGGGACGGGGCGTCCTCGGGTGTCATGTTTTCGAAGGGCACAAAGAATAGTAAATCTTACACTCTTGCATTAGGCCACGGAAATGGCAAAGCATCGGAGGCGAATAAAAAAATAGAATTAAACGCAAAGGCTGGAACAGTGCGGTCCACTGGCGCCATCGAAAGCGTATCTAATTTAAAAGACTTGGCCGAGTATTTTGAATCGGCTGACGGGGCAAAGATCGAGGCGTCTTATCTTGTTGCGTTAGAAGGGGACAAAATTCGAAAAGCACAAGAAGGCGACAAGATACTTGGTGTCGTTTCCAAGACTGCCGGCGTTGTGCTTGGAGGTGCTGCCTTCTATTGGAATGACCGTTTTCTCCGTGATGAATTCGGCGGGATTATCTACCGGGAAGTATTTGACGGTGACGACATCATTACGATTCCAGCAGAAAATCCGAACTACGACCCAGAAGCAGAGTACAAGCCGCGAGAGGAACGGGACGAGTGGCATGTGATTGGATTAATTGGTCAGGTCTTCGTAAGAGTGGATGAGACTGTAAACGTCGGTGACAGCGTTTCAGCAGTTGACGGTATCGCGACTAAGGCAGAAAGCGGCGGTTACGGAACCGTTATGAGGGTTGAAAAACCGTACGATGCGAAAAAAGGGTATGGCGTGGCCCAAATGATGGTTACGCCGCAGCACTAAGGAGGGAATAAAGCGATGTATAAAACGGGCGGCGTGCCAATCGACATTAACACAAACCCAGTCAATAGCCGAACCACAAATATACAATTCATGACACAAGACACGGGCAGCGCGAAGCTGTTTTTTTCATTTACAAAGGATGGCGTACCGTTGCCTCTGTCAGCCGTAGACGCAAAAATCGTTTTACTATATGCTGACGGATCGTTTTATAAAAAGAGTCTTACGCTTATAGACAAAGTCAATGGGACGGCTGAATATATTCTGTCTAATAAGGAATTGAAGCATTATGGAGAAGTAAAAGCCGAAATCAAATTATATTACACAAATGGGCAAGCACTGGCAACTTCCCTTTTTACCTTCTCTATCGCTAAGACATTAGAGGATCAGAATATTATTCCGACAGCTGATTATTACATTGATGATTTTGAGTCATTAAGAAACGGTATAAACAAAACCGTCGAAGAAATCAGCCAAACCGTTGAGGAATTACGGGAGAAATTTGCCGATCTAGAAGCCATTGAAACGAAAAAAGGCGCGCAGGAGAAGGCGGATGATGCAGAGCAAAACGCCAAGGCTTATACGGATGAACATGCGAATGATAAAGAGAAGCATATTACAACTAACGAGAGAAAGGCGTGGAATGCCAAGGAAACGCCAACCGGCGCCCAAGAGAAAGTAAACATCCATGCGAAGGATGAAGAAAAGCACATTACTGCAGCTGAACGGAAGGCATGGAACGGCAAGGAAACAGTGGAGGGAGCACAAGCCAAAGTCAATACTCACGCCAATAACACGGACATTCACGTTACAGCCGAAGACCATGCTCATTGGGATGATACGGTCCGACAGTTCAAAGCCCATAATTATAACCAAGATCGTCATATATCTGCGGCTGAGCGGAAGGTATGGAACGGAAGTGTTAGTTACGCAAATATCACTCTGAAAAATGGGGCTGTCGCCGGGACGCGTACACCAATTTATGCAAAGTGGGGACCGTTTTTAATCTTGCGCGGCCATGTGAAAACAGAACCGGAAATCATATTCGGCTCCATCCCCGCGGCATACGTACCGGTAGGCGGCGCCGTCGTTTCTATCGCACTCAGCGGAACAGGCGGAACAGCTAATCTGATTGTCTATGAAAATGGGGATTTGAAAATCAAGTATCCGAACCCAGCTGATTCCAGCAAACTGTCCGGGGGTTATTATATTGATGTTCCTATCGGTTTTCAAGAAGGAGGGACAACATGATTCAGGTTTATGAATACGATGAAAATTTCATTTTAACCAATCCCGTTCCGATTGAGCCGGACGAAGACGGCGAGTATGTGATACCGGAGAATTGTACAACCGTTCAGCCTCCTTCCTTCGTTAAGCCTATGTTTCATCCAGCAGAGAAGATATGGACGGAGGCAGCCACACAGGAAGAGAAAAAAGCCCTAGAAAAGCAGATTGAAAGCGGGCGGGTACCTTCTCCCGTTGATGAATTGAAAGCTCAAAATGCGGCCATCACAGCACAGCTTGCGGAGGCGCAAAGCTTGGCCGAGTCACAAGCTCAAATGATAGCCAATCTTTATCTAATACTGGCGGAGGGAGGAAAAGGGGTATGATGGATTGGTTTACAAGCGTAAAAACCATCTACGGATGGGGGCCACAGTATTACAGCAATGCAGACGTGGCCCGTTTTGTTGAGTGGGGAAGAATCACAGAGGAAGAATACAAACAAATAACCGGCTTGACCTATCCCATGACGGAACAGCCCGTCAGTGTGGACTTAGGCGGCGTCGCAAACTAACCAACACCCTAAGAGGTGTTTTTATTTTGCCTCGAAGGAGGTGATTAAGAGATGGAGGAAACGAATGTGTTTATTAACTTTGAAACGTTAGACTTGGCAAGAGTTTATTTATTTGGAGGTGTGAAATATCTTGATTTATTCTTAATTCTGACCATCATCGACGTAATAACAGGTGTGATCAAGGCTTGGAAATTTAAGAAGCTGCGGAGCCGGAGCGCTTGGTTTGGATACGTCCGGAAAATGCTCAACTTTCTGGTGATTATTGTTGCTAATGTTGTTGATACAGTTATGAACTTGAACGGTGTTTTGACTTTCAGTACCGTTCTTTTTTATATCGCAAATGAGGGGCTTTCCATCACGGAGAACCTAGCTCAGATTGGCGTTAAGATTCCGGTTTTTATCACGGACCGTTTGCACGTAATTGAAAACGAAAGCGAGAAAACAAACGAAAAAGACGAACAGGCTGCTGGGTAATTCGGCAGCCTTTTTTATATTAAAAACAGAATAGGAGAGATTTTTCATGACAATTGCAGTGAGAAAAAATTTAGTTTCAGAAGACAAATACAAACTGAAATGTCCAAATGCAATGAGCGCTGAATACATCACAATTCACAATACGGCCAATGATGCGCCAGCTAAAAACGAAATCAGTTTTATGAAGAATAATACAAGTTCGACAAGCTTTCATTTTGCCGTTGATGACAAAGAGGTAAGGCAGGGCATCCCTACAAATCGTAACGCATGGCACACAGGAGACGGCAAATACGGCACCGGGAACCGTAAGTCTATTGGTGTGGAAATCTGCTACAGTAAGTCAGGAGGCGCCAAATACAAGGCGGCTGAGGCTTTAGCAATTAAGTTTGTGGCGCAGTTACTTAAAGAACGAGGCTGGGGTGTTGATCGGGTACGTAAGCACCAGGACTGGAATGGCAAGTATTGCCCGCACCGTATTTTATCAGAGGGAAGATGGGGCGAGGTTAAAGCTGCCGTTGAAAAAGAATTGAAAGCGCTGGGCGGAAAGACTTCTAGTTCCTCAGGGAGTTCGTCAGGATCAACTTACACCGTGAAGAAAGGCGACACGCTTTCAGGTATCGCAAAAGCAGAGGGCGTGAGCGTTGCAAATCTTCAAAGCTTGAATAGCATCAAGGACCCGAATAAAATCAAAGTCGGACAGGTATTAAAACTGAAAGGTTCTTCCGGATCTTCTGGTTCATCATCGAGCAGCAAAAAGTCATCATCTACGCTGCCCTCAGGTATCTATAAAGTGAAAAGCCCATTGATGAAAGGAGCGGCTGTCAAACAGATTCAGAAAGCGCTGGCAGCTCTTTATTTCTACCCAGATAAAGGTGCAAAGAATAATGGCATTGATGGCTATTATGGAGCGAAGACGGCAAATGCAGTCAAGCGGTTCCAGTTAATGCATGGGCTGCCGGCTGATGGAATTTATGGACCGAAAACGAAAGCGAAGCTTGAAGTGCTTTTGAAATAATCAATAAGGCCCTTCCGATGAGAAGGGCCAGTTTTATTTTGGCTTAATCATTAATGTAAAGGCATTTAAAGAAGTATCAGTAGAAATATTTATGTAACATTGGGCATTACTAAGATCCTTTTCTTTTTCTGAGGACTTCAAAAAACCTTCTAGCTCTTCACTAGAGGAATCACAGGTTAACAAAAATGCAACGATGCTACCTATACCTTTAGGGGAAGTTTTCCCATTATCACTGGCAGTAAAAACCCTAACACCTTTAAAAGACCCATCTTCTTCATTTATAGCCCTGACAGTATAGTGAGCTGTATTAGAATTATCTTTTTCAAAAATCAATTCCCTTGTATAATCCCCGTTACCCTCTATTATAGGCTCATCTATATCAGCTAATTCGATTTTTTGAGGTTCTGAACCTGTCCAGTTAAGTTCATCAATTTTTTGATTATACTTAGAAACAAGATCACTAAGCTTCGCATCTTTATTTTTAGAGAAATTTTCAGTGGAAACGTCTTTATTTTCTGTTTTTTCTTTTGAGACTTGTTCCGTACAGCCAGCTAAAGTAAAAACAATTATAACTAGCAAAGATATTTTTTTCATATGATCCCCCTCTTATTAACAGCCATTTACATCTTAAAACAAAAGAGGAGGGATTCCTAGCCTTTAAAGGTACCTTTTGCTGTTGGAATTTACGAGCATAACAAAAGCGAAACTGGAAGCATTATTGAAGTAAGGAATAAAGCCCCTTCTTATTTTGAGAGGGGCTTAATTAATATATTAATAAAATCTAATAATGTAAAATAGGGTTTCAATTTAATTGGAAAATATGATAACATTTAACATGTAATAAAATTGGTAGAAAGGAATGATTAAAGGAATGAGAAAGTTGAAAAGCAGTGCGATTATCATTTTGTCGTCGGTCGCTCTTTTGGTCACTGTCCTGTTAAGCACTCCTGCCAACACCGTAGAAGCAAAATCAATCATGAAGAATTTAACATCGGAAGAGAAGATCAGCGAAGCATTGAAACAAGTTACTGAGGCTGATTACGAAAAAGCAGAGAAATTTGTTCAAAGTGCGTTAAAACTCAACGATGATTTTACATACACCATAGATGTTGAAAAAGCTAAACAAATTGGCTATTCAAGCGAAGAAGTATTTAATATGTCCATGTTTTATGAAAGCATTCCGAGCAAACAAGTAAAATGGTTAGAGGAAAACAAAGGTGAAAAAGTTGAAATCAAAGGGGATGCCTCAGCGGCATTTGTACCAGCCATCCCCTGGGTAGTTTATATTGCTTTGCAAGAGTTACTTGCCCTTTTGACAGCAATCGGGCTTGCTGGATTAGCTCAACAGTTTTTGAAAGAAATCTATAATGCTGGAATGAATAAAGCTTGCAGAAAATTCGCGAAGAAAAACAAATATATTAAGAGTTTCTGTAAGGCAAACGGTTATCCAACTAAATAAGAAAAAGCCTCCTGTAAGGGAGGCTTTTATATTACCTCAACACAAGCCATAATGTCGTAATGACAGCAACCATAAAGTAATCTCCGTCAGTAAGCTTAGTACCATTTTTAATTAAGACGTTCGCTACCCAATTCGCTTTTGTTCCCTCTGACGCATTGAGGGCTACCTTCTTACCAACATTGTAATAAACCACTTTAAAGAAATAATACGCTAACGAACAGAACAAAAAGAGCAATATGAACTTTCCTATGAACAATAACACGCTTCAATCACTCCTTCCTTACAATACCCATTATTTTACCAAATAAGGAGTTTATTTAAAAGAGGATATAGCCTATTCAGGACCTTTAAATAATCCATATTTACCTTTATTTTTAATACATCTATTGACGTTCGTAAATAGATGTTGTATAATTAAAGTATAGAAAGGAGGTGCTAAAGTGGACGACGTAAGAAACATAGTTCTTATCATCGCGGCAGTTGTGACCATTGTCAAAAATATATACGATATATGGCAAAAGGAAAGCGAAAAGCGAGAGAAGAACAAAAAAAAGCGCTCCCGCCGGGTAAGCAAGAAGCGCTGAGACATAGTGAGAGACAAGGGGATTGCTCCCCTTGCTCTTACAACATTATATCACGTCCACGAGCATATGAAAAAATATTTTAAGCAGTACAGTACATTAGATATGACCACTTTGTTAATCATAATAGCGGGTATTGTTGCTATTGATTTCGAAAACGCCGGGACTCTCGGTAAGATCACAGGCATCATTTTATACTTGGCTGTGATCGTCACGTTATTAAAAGGATTCATTATGATATGGAGAGAGAAGCGCCATGAAAGAAAGCGAAAAAATTAAGTTTATCCAGGAAGAAGTTTTGACGGCAGCGGAAGCAGGTGAGTTGCTCGGAATTACTCGGCAGCGTTTAAGCACTCTGGTGACCTCCGGAAAGCTCAAGCCAGTTAAAAAGGTTGGGACAGTTGCATTGTTCTTGCTAGGACATGTACAAACCCTCAAAAAAGAATTAGAAGCCGGTCGGAAAAAGTACAGACCGTATGATGATTAAAGCCCTCCTCAATATAGAAGGGCTTTTTTTAGGTGATCCACCTTTGCTTTTCTTTATTCCAAGTAAGCTCACCATTTCTTATCAGATTTTTTGTGGCTTCCCGTATCTCTTTTTCAGTTTTGCCTGTCTTCCTTTTCAGTTCGCCCATAGTAGGGTTTTTTCCGTACAAGCTCATATTCACTATGATCTGATATACTTTCCGTTCAAAATCGGTCATTGTGGTTTCTTCCTTTGCTTTGCGATTGAACATGTTATTTCTTGAAAAATAACACGAAAATAACTAAAGTTCCGTTAGAGGCTGAAAGAATGCGGTTTGTAATTCTCTTCGTCTTAGTTTTAGCAACAAAAAACAACCTCAAGCGAAAGGGTTCGAAAACATACGAAAACAGCTGTAATTATGGGCGGTATGATGTAATAAACATCATAAAGCCTTAATATATAGCGGGTTTTAAGTTAATTAAAGAGAAATGCTCATAATTTTGCTCATAGTAAGCTCATTTTTCTTAATGAGAAGCCCACTTATCAGAGAAGGTCTTTCATCAGTTGACTAAACTGGTGAGAGACCTTTTCTTCCATATTAGACGTCATATGAGCATAAATATTCATTGTTGTATTAATGTCTGTATGACCTAAACGTTGTTGAATCTCCTTTACTGAGGTATAGGGCAGATAGTGAAACAAGAGAAAGTAAGTACCAAATAGAGCTCCCATCTAGATGAAGGTGGGAGCTATTTGAAGCTTACATAATACTTAAACTCGTATGTGCAAAGCGGTGTTCAAGCATGGTCATGCGAAAAATATTTACATAATGAAGGAATGGAACTGATTGAAGGCGTCGAAAAGATTTTCTAGAGTGGTTCGGTGAGCTTGCTGGAGATCAAATAATCGTAAAGCTGCCTCAATCGGAAGCATTTGTTCAGGCTGGTATCGAGGGCAAGTCTGTCGTTGAATTTGCTCCAAAGGGAAAAGTCGCGGAAGCAACGCTTGAGATGGTGAATATAGTGCGCGAAGCGCTGGACTTATCGAACGAATAAATGTATAATTAATTAAATGCATAATTACATAAAATGTCAGGAGGTAATTTGCATGGCGAAACGAGAAGCGGAGCAGAAACAGATTGAGCAGACCGTTGTTCAGTCTGTTTCTGCTGCAAATGAACCGAGAACGACACTGTCGCTTTCGCTGACAGTGTCTGATAAGAAAGCCTTGAAAATGATGGCTGCTGAGAAAGGTACGACGATTGCTGCCATTATTCACGGGTGGATTGAAGAACATAATGAAAAGGGAGTCGTATAAATGGCGAATATCAATGAGACCATTTCTGAAGTTGCAAAGCTGAATCCTGAGCTTGCACGACAGATTCAGAAGTACGTTAAGAATCATTCTCATGGGCTTGTGTTTGAGCATAATCTCCCTGAGGCTCTCCGTCTTTATAAAAAGACGCCTGCCGTTGGGGATACTGTCAATATTCTTCCTGAGAGAGGTGCGAAGGAAACAGATGAGAATTCGATTCCGTGGGTAGTAAAGGAGATTAAAGACGGATCAGCGAGACTAGAGCACGATGGTGAGACAAAATCTGTTGCTATCCAAGACGTGGTAGTTCTTGTGAGCTATCGTGACGTCATTTATCCAGGACTCAAGGAAATTGACCGTGTAGAGCGTGGAAATCCAGATGACCCATATCATATGGTCATCAATTCAGAGAATTATCATGCACTTGAGGCTTTGTCGTATGCTTATCCTGGTAAGGTCGATTGTATTTACATCGACCCTCCGTATAACACAGGCGCAAAAGACTGGAAATATAATAATAATTATGTTGACGGCTCCGATCAATATAGGCATTCAAAGTGGCTTGCATTTATGGAACGTCGTTTGAAACTTGCTAAACAGCTACTGAATCCTGAAGACAGCGTTCTCATTGTAACGATTGATGAGAAAGAATATGCACGTCTCGGCCTACTTTTGGAGCAAACATTTCCTGAAGCACAGATGCAAATGGTAAGCGTTACAATTAGTCCTTCTGGTGCTAAACGCGATAATTTATTTTCTCGTGCTGACGAATATATTTATGTTCTTTTGTTTGGTAAAGCGCATGTAACTCATCCTATGGGTGATGGTAAGGAAAAAGAAATCAGATGGTTTTATTTAAGAAGAACGGATTATGCGTCAAGACGAGGCACTGTTAAGGGTGGAACTGCTCAATTTTATCCGATTTATGTTGATGATACATCTATGCGCATTGTACATATTGGCGATTATCTTACGCCTGAACAAAAAATTGAAGATGCTCCTGTAATTGAAGGTGCAACGGCAGTATTTCCTATCAGAGAAGATGGCGTAGAAATGAACTGGGGAGTCACTAAGGAAACTCTTCAGGATCTGGTTGATAAGGGATTTGTTCAGGTGTCAGAGGGCTACCCTTTACAACCTTATATTTTTAAGTATGTAAGTACAAAATATGCTAAAAAATTTAAGGAAGGCCGTTGGGAAATTCGAGGAGAGCGTGAAGATGGAAGTAAGATCATCGTAGAAACTGGCGGGAAAATTACTCGTGCTACTACAGTATGGCAAAACAAAGTTTATGACGCTGGTGCATATGGGACGTCATTGTTGAAATCAATTATCGGAGACGGGAAATTTAGTTTTCCAAAATCTCTTTATGCCGTGGTTGATACATTAAAGTATTTTGTTGCACAAAAACCTGATGCGTTAATTCTTGATTTTTTCGCTGGTTCAGGGACAACGCTTCATGCAGTGAATATTTTGAATGCACTCGATGGCGGTCATAGGCGTTGTGTTTGTGTGACTAATAATGAAGTATCCGCGGTAGAAGAAAAAGAGTTTATTGACCAAGGACTTCGCCAAGGTGATAAAAAATGGGAAGAGCATGGCATTGCGCATTACGTCACATGGCCTCGTACAAAATGTTCGATTGAAGGGCGTGATGTGGAAGGAAATCTGCTAGATGGAGATTATGGAATGCCAGCAAAAGACATTGATTTGGGATACGAATTGCCTAAAGCAGATGGATTTAATGCAAATGCTATATTCTGTGAGCTTACATACGAGTCAGCATGGCCGATTCGTCTTGACCAAGCTTTTGACGCGATTGCGCCGCTTCTTTGGACGCAGGCAGGCTGCAGAGGTCCGATTATCAAACGCATCGGAAAGAGTTATCTGACGACTGATTTCTATGGCGTCCTGTTTGATTACAATCAGGCAAGTAAGTTCTGCGATAAGGTCAAGAAGACTCCGTCTATCAAGACAGTATTCGTCGTGACTGACGACCAAAGAAGATATTCGAATATGTGCAAACGTCTTCCAGGTGTCAACGTCCATAGATTGTACGAGACTTATTTAAGGACGTTTGAAATTTGTGGCGAAGGAGGACTTGATTGATGAAATACGAATTATTTGATTTTCAAAAGTCTGCAGTCGATGATCTTCTAAAGAAAATGGATTCTATGCAGCGAAGCTATGCTTCAGATGGCTCTGTCTCAGCAGTATCGCTTACGGCACCGACAGGTGCTGGTAAGACGGTTATCGCTGCAGCGGTAGCAGAAGGTTTGTTTTATAGCAATGATACATATGCTGGAGATGACCATGCAGTGATTTTGTGGTTGTCTGATAGCCCGAGCTTGAACGAACAGACGATGAAGCGATTTGAAGCGGCTTCTGATTTGCTGACGGGAGCTATTGTGATGGAAGCAATCGGGCCAGATTTTGTGAAGAGCCATATCAAGCTGATGCCAGGCCATATTTATTTCCTGAACAGACAGCTTTTGTCTGCAAAGGGTAAACTGGCTAACGCTCCTGAAGGAGGAAGAACATTTTATGATGTTCTGACAGACACGATTAGCGATCCAGATATTCATTTGTATCTTTTCATCGACGAGGCTCATCGCGGGCTTGGCAAGGATGCTACAAAGGAATCCACGAATAAAACGATTTATGCCAAATTAATTGATGGTCAGGACGGAGTAAATCCGTCAATGCCTTGCGTTGTCGGTATCTCGGCTACCCCTGAGCGATTTAATGCTGCTATGCAAGGACGTAAGAATCGTGATATAAAGGCGTCTGTTGATGTGCCTGTATCGTCCGTTCGTAACTCTGGGCTGATTAAGGATACGATTGAACTGCGCACACCTAAGAAAGCTGCGGATACGAAACATCAGGATTTAACGCAGGCATGCGTTAAGTTGGCAGCGTCTTCTAAGGCTTGGAAGGATTATTGCACGGATTACGGTATTCTCCCAGTCGTGACGCCGTTGATGGTTGTACAGGTAGAAGACAAGGTTACAAAAGATACCCTGACATCATTGTGTACACATATACACAAGGTTTTGCCGTGGCTGGACATTTCTGATTGCTTTGCCAACGTATTTGGTGAACATGAAGATATTGTTACATCTGCAGGCAAAATTCCTTATGTGAGTCCTGAAGATGTAGCAGAGCGGACAGAGATTCGAGTCCTGTTTGCTAAGGATGCTGTATCAACAGGTTGGGACTGTCCGCGTGCTGAGGTTATTTATTCTCGTCGTAAGCGTACAGACCCGACATATATTGCTCAGCTGATTGGTCGTATGATTCGTACGCCGCTTGCAAGAAGAATTGATTTAGTTGAGGAATTGAATACTGTTGCCTGCTATCTTCCTGAGTATGACGCAGTGACAGTCGAAAGCGTAGTTCAGAAGCTGAAAGAAGACAACGTGGCTGTCGCGACTACAAATATTTTGAAGAATCCAATTGATGTAAGTTTCTTCGATAATGCGAAGAAAAAGATTGAACAGAAGCTGGAGAAGAAGCATCAGCAGCCATCAACTGGTACTGCGACACCTACGCAGACATTGCCTGCAGATACTCCTTCAGTGACCATACTTGAAGTTCCTGCGACACACCAGTCAGCACAGGAACCTGTCGCTGGAACTGAATTCGCTGTGAATACAGAGGACGAAGGATTCTATGTTGCAGATATTGAAGATGTCACTGAGACTGAGGAAGAGCTGACAGCTGCGCTGGAACGAATTCCGAAGGTTAACAGTGAAGATATTAAGACAAGTTTTGAGGGAATTATTACACGTAGGGTACGACATGATAAGCCGAATTATTTCCTCGACCTGTGGGATTGCGTTGACGTGATTACATCTGATATTGATATTGATTATGATACAGCAAGCCAGATAGATGAGGATTTCTATAACAACGTCGAGGGCGAGATTAAGCGTCATCCTGGTGATTATAAGCGCGCATACACGGATATTAGCAATACGACAGTGATTGTGAAGCGTATTGACCCGTTGACGGGAGAAGAATTCGAAGACCGCGAAGAACTGGTTCAGAATGATGCTGACAGACTTGTATCGTACTATCGTCGTGCAGTCAGTGTGTTTGCTGGCGCTTCTGATTTGGTGAAGTATTTCATCAACAGACGTAAGAACGATGAATTCGACAGTGATGTTGAGGCGATCAGCCGTATTTCAGCAGTTGGTGCCTGTATTGAGATTATTCAGGCACTGGAAGTTTGGGCTGAGAACAAGACCAATGAGCTGCTGAGCATTTATGGTCCGCAGCGTTATGCAGTGTCTGAAGAGAATAAGGAGAAGTGGGACCGCATTGATGGTAACACGAAGCCTTATATCGAACGTAATCTGAACATCCAGGCCAGCATTACTCGTCAGAACAAGGATTATGATGCTTATCCGAAGCACATTATCAGTGATGAGGATGGCTGGGCATATCTGAATCTGAATGATTTGGAGAAGAAGGTCGTTCGAACAGAGCTTTCTCGCTCGCTGAATGTTGCATGGTACAGGAACCAGTCAAGAAACTTGAACGCTTCGCTGGCGATTTCGTACATGCTGAACGGCGTATGGGAGAACATGTATCCTGATTTCATCTTCTTCCAGAAGTTGAACGACGGTAGTATTGTTCCTGCGATTGTTGACCCGCACGGCGATTGGCTTGGCGACAGCGTTGCAAAGCTGCAGGGATACGTCACATATCTGAAGGACCATCCTGATCTGTTTGGTTCCGTCCAGGTAGTTGCTGATAAGAAGGGCGGCGAACTTCGTTACCTTGACCTAATGCTTCCAACGGTACAGAATGCTATTGAGACATTTGCGGGGACATCTGCGAAGGAACTCTTCACTGGTCCTCTCAGCAAGGTGTACAAAGTAACAGCAGAATAAATTTTTACGAAAAAAAGGGAGAGCATGTTGTTGGATGTTCTCCCTAATTTTTAAGGTTTATTTTCTGTTTTACATCACGTCGATAATGTATGCGCAGTCAGTCAGTTTCTCTTCGGGCATTACTTCTGTAGCAAGGACATTGGATTAAAGTGTCCGAATAAATTTGTAAAAAGGAAATCAGGAGGTTCTATGGACTTTTTTCGAAATATTAGGTCTTTTGTGGTTTGATTTTTTCAGCGCATGCTTTATTTGCCCTTATCCACAAAAGGGGAGGGGCATTGAGTTATTTATGTTTGGTCATTTTCTATATCATTCATTCCTCGTAGAGCTTATTAACCAACTCGGTAAATGAGTCACATATATCACTCAAAGCTCCATTAGAATCTTCATATGCAATTTCATGATCGCAGAAAACCAGGGAGGGATTCTCTTTATTCTGCCGATAACCGAAACAGATTTCGTTACCGAAAAGAAAAAGACCCAGTTATCTAAATAAATAGTGCCACCAACACTCTTAGACGGTTTCCCCTAGGAAAGTACTGTCAAATAGAAATCCTGTTAAAATGTCTATGTCCCGACTCTATAGAGACAGACAACCCAATTATCAACTCTGATATTATTAAGGAGGACTTAATAGTGCATTTCTCAAAAATGATAGATCGTCTTGCTTTATATGATTTACACAGAAAAAGAAGCAAAGATAAACATTTTTCTGCTGCTTTTACAGCCGATATAGATGATAGAGAGGAATTTTACAGTGCTAATATAGCTGATGTTTCAATTGATTTGAATGAATCAGGAAAAAATTATAAGATTGGAACCTTTAGCTATGAATCTTTAATTCAATCTGGGAATCCTGTTAATGATACTTTAAAAGGGGAGGTTTTTTTTAATGAAAATGATATAGATCAACCCAATGTTATCTTTGTACACGGCTGGCGCATGGATTCGTACAATAGAATCAAAAAAATATTTCATAAACGTATAATGAACGATTTAGGTTGGAACATGTATTATTATTCTCTTCCATACCATTTTGAAAGAGAACCGGGAAATTCACTGTATAGTGGCGAATTGATGATTAGTGCAAATATTGATCGTACAATTGAGTCGACAAGACAGGCCATTGTAGATTTACGGGCGTTAATTCACTGGATAAAAGCAAATAAAAAAGGCCCTGTTATCATAGTGGGAGTAAGCTTAGGGGGATGGGTCACTAATCTAATTGCTGCCCTAGAATCCCAAATTGATGTAGTGGTATCAATCTTTTATGCCAATCGCCTTTCTTATTCAATATGGAACACGATCCCAGGTAAATTTATAAGAGAGGAATTAGAACAAAATGGTGTGACCTATGAAGATTTAGTAAAATATTGGAATATCACAGATCCTAGTCAAGCCTTACCGAAAGTTAATAAAGATAACATTTTGTTGATTTCTGCTAAACATGATCAGTATATTGACTTAAAAGATGCAGATTATTTATGGGAAAGTTGGGGGAAACCCACAAGATATGTTTACAATTGTGGTCATTCCGGTATTGTTCTTTGTCGCAAAAAGCTGGCAAATAATACGCTTTCCTTTATACGAGAAAGGATACATACGGGCAAATCAGGTTCAGTTACATCGTAGACCTTATAAGAAGGGAATTTCTTATTAAAGATACCAAAAGTGATACAACCTTTTTCATATTTAATAATTTTATAAAAGTCAAAAAAGTCCCTTCCGATTAAGGATGGGCTTTCTCATAGACCGATATAAACATTCTCCAAAAATGAAAGTACCCTCTAATACAGCGGTGTGGTCACCTGCCTTTTAGAGCACGGCGAGATGCCGCAGAAAGTTGCGGGTTTGTACCGGCTTACGACTGTGAGTATATCCGTAGGTAACTCCCTGAAAGGATTTTAAAGATCTAAAGGGTTTTAGTAGTTTCTAAAAGATGAAGAAATAGCAGCACTGAAAGAGTTATTGAGAAGAACAAAGGGAGGAAAAAGAAATAAGGCTTGTAAGGAGTAGTTTAACAAGCCGTGGATTTGGGATTTTTGGGCCGGTTCGATACAAATCAACAATATTCAGATGGCAAAGCTTTTTTTTTCATGATAATTGCATGCTTAATTTCCTTTTCTACCCTTCCTAATTTAAAAACTTTAGTATACTTTCCTCAGTTTCCTCAGTAAGTGTATTTTTTTCAACAAATATATCTATATATAAATATAAAGCCGTACATCCAGATTCAAAACCATTGAAATACGGACCAGAACTGAAGCGCCAGTGGAGAAAGACGTTAGATGAAGTTATTGTACCATTGGATGGCGAGCTGAGATAAAGTCGTTTTGAACTAAAGGAATCTATTTAACGATAGGCCAACTGCTGACTTGAGTTGGCCTATCCTGTTATTATAAAGAACCAGCATGAGATTACTGACAGAACTACTATGCGTACTGGTCGTTTTCTTTAATCACCATTTCCAGTTGTTCCACCTCTTCCCGAATCCCAATCGCAGGCTCCCACGAATCAATCAAACGAATCGCCTTCTGATTAGCTTCCCTCGCTTTCGTTTTCTCTCCTCTACGATACAACAGCTGTGCCATCCCATAATAATAATAGATTAACTCAACCTGATTCGCGTTGTGTTTGTCATAGAGCATCCGCTCAAAGGCTTCTTCAGCTTTCTCAAACAGATCACACTTCACGTAAGCTATACCCAAATTGAAATAGGCTTCTATCGTTTTTTCGCCCCCATACATGGAGCTGATCTCATTTGCCGCTTCGTATAATTGAATGGCTTCTTCATTATGACCTTTCACAAAGCTCAGATCTCCGCGAACCAATAGAACTCTGTGTTGAATCGCAGGGGAAATCGGTTGATCTTTGATTTCGTTTAAAATGGCTTCTGCTTTTTCATGATGTCCAGCTTTTAAAAACAGCCTAGATTGCAGTGCGAGTCCCCAAACCTTTAGATCGTGAACGTCGTGATCTGCCGAGTCTGATTGTTCCAGAATCTTTAGACCGGCTTCTATTTGCTGAAGAGCCCCGTCTAAATCATTGACTTCCATGAGTGCCCAGCCTGCTGTGTCCATTCGAAAGAAAGCTTCTAGTGTGTGTTTGCCTAATTGATGGGCGGCATCGGCGGCTTTACGGCCGTATTCGATACGGAGCGGCAGGTTGATTCTGCTGAGAAAGTGACTGATGCGGGCGATCAGCTCAATTAATATTTCCTTTTGCCCGGTTTCGCTTGCCCACTTGATCACCTTGAGGATGTTCGGCCATTCTTTCTTTATTTGATCCAAATCACGTCCCAGGAGATAACTCCAATAGATTGAAATTGGCTGTTCTCTTTTTAAATGGGTCTCTAGGTAACGAATATAATATTGGGCCCACCGCCTGCGCGTCTCATTTTCAAAGTCCTGATTTTCGGACAAGTGCTGTTCTCCGTATGCGACAACGGTTTGATGCACTAAGTACTGTGTTCTTCCTTTGAATCGTTCCGGCTGAATCAAGGCGTATGACCGCATTTGTTCAACTGCGTAATGGAAACGGCGAGCGTCTAATCCGGCTGCCGCCGCCAGACTTTTTTCATCTGGCGGCTTGCTGAAAAAGCATAGCACCTGCCATAATTTCCGGGTGTCTTCATTGCATCTGTGCCATGTGCGCCCAAATAGAAAATCAAACAGATCTAATAGTGAGTAGCCTGCTTTTCCGAGCTCATGAATCAGCTGCTGAGCGGGAATGTCATCGTCTGACATATAGGCGATGCTGAGTGCCATGGCTTTCGGGTTTCCGGCAGTCGCTGAAATGAACTCGCTCTTCAATTCTGGAGATAGTTCCAGCAGCTGCGCTAGCTTTGCTTGTTTAGTTTGGTCGTTGCACATTTGCAGGCAGCGGTTCACTTCTTGATGAAAATATTTCAGGGCATCTGTTTTTTCAAGGCCGCTCAGCTGGATGGTTACCATTTCTCCGAAGCCTTCCCGATAGGTTTGCTTCAAGTTTTCACGTGCTGTGAGGAGGACTTTCACGCCTTGGGGCAGGTTGGTGATAAATTCGTGAATGTCTCTTTCAGCAGTGTCTATGCTGTCCACGATCAGCAGTACCGGTTTTTCTCTGGTGTAATTGGCCAAAGCATTGCGGACGACAAATCGTTTTTCGTTTATGGATTTATCGATTTGTTCCGTTCGACCGAGCTGATATGCAATTGTATTTAAAAAATCACTAAAGCTTAATCCTTTCCAATCAGCACTGAGCCAGATGATGCTGTTGAATGACGGCCAATCTGAGGAATCGCTGATACAGGAATAGGCTGCTTCAAGAGCAGTAGTCGTTTTTCCCATGCCTGCCCATCCGGTAATTAAACAGACAGGTGATGCGGAAATCATCCATTGCCGTATCGCCTCGATGTCAAATCTCCGTCCTATAAAGTGACCTGACCAGCGTGACGGTAAGTTATGTGTCAAAGGCTTCTGTTCTGTAAGCGTATTCGTTTTATGGTCGGAAACATCAGGAAATAAACGTTTGACCGTTTTTTCAATATCTTCGTCAAGCGGTGAACCGAATGATCCGTCTTTTCTTAACGTTTTTGCTTTTTTAAGGCAAGATGCTGCCCATACAGGCAGTGCAGGTTTGATTACAGGAATAGTGGTGGTTTCAAGCAGGTCGGTAAACCACTGTATATTCATATCGGTTTTTTCAAGAATGATCCAGATCATTCCGAACAGTTTTCCGTCTTCAATTCTTCCGGGAACATAGTTCACACCCATCTGTCCGATCCAGCTTTTAATCGTGTTTGGGGAAACTCCCAGCTTGTGTGAAATGTTATCTAAATAAGACTGTCCTGTTTTTTCATTCTTTTTCCTTCTGACTTTATAATCTGGATGAAGTTTTAATGACTTAACACCCGGTGCCAGCAATTCCGCAAATTGTTTTCGATCTTCAAGTTCAGCCATAAAACCTGCACCTCCTATTAGTACTATTTTATCAATACTGCTTCTTTTGTATATGGAAAATGAAAAAAGTACAGTGCGGCTGTACTTTTATACAGCATGAAAAGCTGTTGAATGTTTAGAAAAGCAGATAAAATGGGGGCAGTAACAAACAATGCAAAAATGTATGCACTTACATTTCTTAATGAAGCGGCCATATGCCGTTAGAGTGTTCATAAAGAAAGGAATTTGCCGTAATGACTCATACAGTACCTAAACAGATGAAAGCAGCTGTTATGCACAACACAAGAGAAATCAAAATAGAAACACTGCCTGTACCTGAAATCAGTCATGATGAAGTGTTGATTAAGGTCATGGCTGTCGGTATTTGCGGATCGGATCTGCATTACTATACAAACGGAAGAATAGGCAACTATGTGGTGGAAAAGCCATTTATCCTCGGACATGAGTGCGCGGGAGAAATTGCAGCTGTCGGCTCGTCTGTTGATCAATTTAAAGTCGGCGACCGCGTTGCTGTTGAACCAGGTGTCACGTGCGGACGCTGTGACGCGTGCAAAGAAGGTCGTTATAACCTTTGTCCGGATGTGCAATTTTTAGCAACGCCGCCAGTAGACGGCGCGTTTGTACAATATATAAAAATACGGCAGGACTTTGTTTTTGCAATCCCAGATTCACTTTCCTACGAGGATGCTGCCTTGATCGAACCGTTTTCTGTCGGTATTCATGCAGCGATGAGAACGAAGCTTCAGCCTGGATCAACGATTGCGATTATGGGAATGGGCCCTGTGGGGTTAATGGCTGTCGCAGCAGCTAAAGCGTTTGGAGCGGGCACTATCATCGTAACCGACTTAGAGCCGCTGCGATTAAATGCCGCAAAAAAATTGGGAGCGACTCACGCCATTAATATCCGTGAACAGGACGCTCTTGAAGAAATCAAAAACATTACGAATGATAGAGGCGTTGACGTTGCTTGGGAGACAGCAGGGAATCCTGCAGCGCTGCAATCTGCACTGGCTTCTGTGCGCCGCGGCGGAAAACTTGCGATTGTCGGTCTGCCTGCACAAAATGAAATACCGCTTAATGTGCCGTTTATCGCAGACAATGAGATTGATATATACGGCATCTTCCGTTATGCCAATACGTATCCAAAAGGAATCGAATTCCTCGCTTCCGGTATTGTAGACACTGAGCATCTTGTGACGGATCGATATTCGTTGACGCAAACGCAAGAAGCGATGGAACGG
This sequence comes from Bacillus sp. HU-1818, assembly GCF_022695965.1. Lineage (NCBI taxonomy): Bacteria > Bacillati > Bacillota > Bacilli > Caryophanales > Bacillaceae > Bacillus > Bacillus sp. HU-1818. Next base: position 267,982 of record NZ_JAAPBE010000005.1, on the reverse strand, counting down.
GCCCTTCAGTTTAAGAACGAGTGTTTAAAAGTAATGGTTTACCCGAATGAGCTGAGTTAAGAACAGGGGGAAGTTGTTTTCCCCCTTTCATGTCATGTGAAAGACTGAGTATGGCTTGTATTCATTTAATTGAAAACGGATTCTTGGGGTGTGAATGATGATTGAAACAGAAAAAATAACCGTATTGAAGGCAAAACAAAAATCAGCTTCCAGTGCCAGATTGTCCTGGCTTGAACGAATCGGATACGGCTTCGGTGATATGTCGTACAATATTGTGTTTCAATTTGTAAACGCATACCTTTTATTCTTTTATACGGACATCGGCGGCATACAGCCTGCGGTCATCGCCACATTATTTCTTGTTGTGCGGGTGCTGGATGCTATTTTTGACCCGATTATGGGGGTTATTTTAGATAAAACCAATACAAGGTGGGGAAAGGCAAGGCCTTATCTATTATGGGTCGCACTTCCTTTTGCATTATTCACTTTCTTGTGTTTCACGACGCCTCACTTTGGAGCAACGGGAAACATTGTATATGCGTACATTACCTATATCTTACTTGGCATGACTTTTAGTATGCAAACGATTCCAGTAAACAGCTTAACGGGACGGATTACGAATTCTGTGAAAGAAAGAACAGTATTAACAACGATCCGTATGATATTGGTTTATATCGGAATCCTTCTCTCCATCTCTTGTGCAACGCCGCTTGTGGCAGCATTTGGAGGGGATAACCAGGCTTTCGGATTTCAGATGACGGCTTTAGTCTATGCCATTGTCAGCATCGCTTTGAATCTCTTTAGTTTCTTTACAGTAAGAGAACGGATTGCGCCTAAAAAGAGAGAAAAACAGGGAATCAAAAAGACGTTATCTGTATTGTTTAAAAACAAACCTTTGTTGGTTTTGACATCTTCATTTTTAGCATTTGCGATCGGGTTTAATATTAAAATCAGCACAATGGTGTACTACTTTACGTATAACGTGAACCACAAGGAATGGGTGTTTTTTGGAACTGTTTTATTCTTTGGCGCAGCGTTAATCAGCAACTTGTTTATCCCTTACTTTTCTGAAAAGTGCGGCAGAAAAAATGTGATGATCATATCGGCTGCTCTATCACTGATTTCGTATGCGGGTCTGCATTTTACAGCGTATTCTTCGGTGACGCTCATTTTCATCTGGCTATTTGCTTCAGGGTTCTTTACAACCCCTTTAAACACGCTTGCTTGGGGCATGGTTGCAGATTGTGTTGATTATGCGGAATGGAAAACCGGAGTTCGGGCCGATGGAGTGGTAATTTCCAGTATGAGTTTTATTAATAAGTTAGGCGTTGCGCTTGCTGGGTCGTTTTCAGCCATTTATTTAGGAGTAGCAGGATATGTGGCTAATACAGATCAGACGGCCGCATCGCTAAATGCAATAAAAAATATGAATGCATTGATACCGGGGCTTTTTATTTTACTTTCTATCATTTTAATATCCTTTTATCCTTTAACTGAAAAAATATATAGAAACATCGTATCAGAGCTGGAAGAAAGATCGAACGGTAAGTAAAATTGATTTAAAATTATTAATATTCGATGTAAAGAGTTGTATTTATGACTGAAAGTAATATACTCATAATGAAGTCTGAAGTGAGATAATAATCTAGAATTGTAAATGAGTGTGATAAAAATGCGAAGTAATTCTGTTGTTTGTATTGGAGAACTATTGATCGATTTCTTTTGTACCGATGTAGACGTTGATTTAATGGAAGGACACAATTTTTTAAAAAGTGCCGGCGGGGCACCTGCGAATGTGTCAGCCGCCATTGCAAAGCTTGGCGGAGACGCTGCCTTTAGCGGAAAAGTAGGAAAGGACCCCTTTGGGTATTTTCTGAAGGAAACACTAGACGCTGTTAACGTTGATACTTCCATGCTGGTTATGGATGAGAAAGCACCTACAACGCTTGCTTTTGTTTCATTAAAAAATAATGGAGAGCGCGATTTTGTTTTCAATAGAGGCGCGGATGCTCTGTTTACAATGGATGATATCGATGAAGATAAATTGAATCAAGCGAAAATTCTCCATTTTGGCTCGGCGACGGCATTGTTATCTGATCCATTTTGTACAGCCTATCTGCGGCTTATGTCCATTGCTAAAGATAAGGGACAATTTGTTTCTTTTGATCCTAACTATCGGGAAGATTTATGGAAGGGAAGAGTCCATGAGTTTGTCTCAATCGCAAAAAGAGCCATTGGTTTAAGTGATTTTGTCAAGGTAAGTGATGAGGAGCTGGAAATTATCAGCGGTACTGAGAATCATGAAGAGGGTGTCAATATCCTTCACGAAATCGGAGCCAAAATCGTTGCCGTGACACTTGGTAAAAGAGGAACACTGCTGTCAAATGGAGCGGAAAAAGAAATCATTCAAAGTATTCCTGTTACCTCCATTGATTCTACAGGTGCGGGGGATGCTTTTGTCGGTGCAACCTTATACAGATTAGCAAAAACCGATCATATTACATCTATCTATACTGATTTTGAGCAGCTGCATGATATCGTATCTTTTGCGAATAAGGTGGGAGCTGTTGTTTGTACAAAAATAGGGGCAATTGATGCATTGCCAAGTCTTGAAGAGATTGAAGCCCCTTTAAGGTGATGTAGGTATGATGTAAGATCAGCGTCTGGCTGCTGATAGAAGAAGGAGGCTCTTTATAGGGCCTCTTTTTTTATTAAATGATTAAAGTATGTTCATTCACATCTACAGTACTCATGAAGTCGCAAAGAAACTGCATGATGAACATCCTACGATTCAAATTGAAAAGGGAACATTTACTTGTAAGCTGCAGCCTGATCATAAAATATAACAGAGGCCTTGACTATGACACTCCCTATAAATGAGAGTGTTTTTATAGTTTATAAGTGAGTATAAACAGGTCCAATAGTATTATATTTTATAAAAAAATATACTATTTATAAAAATATTTTATAAAAAATCGAAACTTTTTGCCGGAAAACTAGTATATTTATATAAGAATATTTATCCATCAATGAAAGCAGGAGGAAATCACAGCATGAGTATAATAGGAAGATTTAAAGACATTATGTCAAGTAACATTAACGCTTTATTAGACAAAGCGGAAAATCCGGAGAAAATGGTTGATCAATATTTACGAAATATGAATAGTGACTTGGGCAAGGTAAAGGCGGAAACGGCCTCTGTTATGGCTGAGGAACAAAGAGCGAAAAGGGCATTAAGTGAGTGCCAGGCAGATATGGAAAAGATGGAGAGCTACGCAATGAAGGCGCTGCAGGCAGGTAATGAAGGGGACGCGAGAAAATTCCTGGAAAGAAAGACGTCCTTGGAATCGAAGCTGTCTGAACTGCAAATGACGTATCAGACGGCCTCATCTAATGCCTCTCAAATGAGAAAAATGCACGATAAGCTTGTTTCTGATATTGGTGAACTTGAAGCGCGTAAAAACATGATGAAAGCCAAATGGTCAGTCGCGAAAACGAAAGAAAGAATGAATAAGCTAGGAACTTCTGTTTCAGGCGCGAATCAATCTATGTCCGCTTTTGGCAGAATGGAAGATAAAGTGAATCGCGCGCTTGACCAAGCAAACGCAATGGCAGAGCTTAACTCCGCCCCAAGCGATGGCATTGAGGATTTAACGGCTAAATATGATACTGGCAGTACGAGCGATGTGGATGATGAGCTGGCGGCATTAAAGGCAAAAATGATGTTGAATTAATCATACATAAGAAGCTGAAGTTTTGCCGATAGATAAAAGTACTTTATTTTATAGTGAGAGGTAGCAGAAATGGTAATTTCTTATAAATGTCCGAACTGCGGCAGTGATATGGTCTTTGACAGCGGATCAGGTATGCTGTCTTGCCACAGCTGCGGAAGACAGGATAATATTGAAAACCTGCCTGAAGAAAATATCACAACGAGGTTTTCTGAAGATGAAGCAAAAGAATATCAATGTGAAAACTGCGGGGCGGTTTTAATCACAGAGGCTGAAACGACAGCGACTACATGCGGTTTTTGCGGGGGAGCGGCTGTCCTGGCGGATCGATTATCAGGGGATCTTGCTCCCGCCAAGGTGATTCCGTTTACGATCAGTAAGGAGGAAGCGGTGCAGGCATTTCGAAAATGGTGCAAGAAAGGGCTTCTGACGCCGAAAGGTTTTATGTCAGCTGACCGGATTAAAAGCATAACCGGAATGTATGTCCCGTTTTGGATGTTTGACTTACATAGCAAAGTTCAAGTGAATGCTCATTGTACAAGGGTTCACCGTTATACTGAGGGAGAATATAATTGCACGGAGACAGAGTATTATGAGGCATTTCGTGATATTAATCTTGACTATCTCAAAATCCCTGTGGATGCTTCAGAAAAAATGAATGATGAATTAATGGACAAGCTGGAGCCTTATTCATACGATGAATTGAAGGAATTTCAAACGGCCTATTTGGCAGGCTTCACTGCAGAAAAATACAATTATACTGATGATGAACTTTTCCCAAGGGCGGAAGATAAAATCAGCAGTTATATCGATTCTTATATAAGCTCTTCTTTTTCCGGATATACGACAGTGAATGTAAGGGACAAATATATCAATACTAAAAAAGTAAACAGCTTTTATGTTTTGCTTCCGGTCTGGATGGTCAGTTACGATTATGAGCGGTCTGAACATATATTTGCGATGAATGGACAGACAGGAAAGGTTGTCGGCAAACCTCCGATCAGTTCAGGCAAAGTGGCAGCGTGGTTTAGCGGGATTGCCGGCGGGACGTTTATCGCCTTGAAACTCGTCTCACTCATGATGGGAGGCGGATTTTGATGAGCAGTTTTTGTAAGAAAATCATTCTCGCTTGTTTTGCTGTTCTTTTGCTGATGCCTTTACTGATAATCGGGACGGTGTCTGCGTCTGATCAAAAGCAGTATGTATATGATAATGCCAACCTATTAACAAAAGAAGAGATTGGGAAGCTTGAGGCGCTAGCTGATAAGTTAGGCGCCAAAAGGAAAACTGACTTTTTCATTATCACGACAAATGGCACGAACGGTGAAGACATTGCTCAGTATACCGGAGATTTTTATGATCAATATGGAAATGGCAGTACAGCTATTTTAACCATTGATATGAAAAAAAGAGAAGTATTTATCGCGGGTTTTAAAAAGGCTGAGCGGTATCTCGACAGCAGCAGACTTAATAGTATTCGCAATACAATTTCATCGGATATATCCAGCGAACACTACTTTAAAGCGTTTAAAACATATATTACTCTTTCTGCTAAGGATATGGGCATAAAACCGGGAGTCAATTCTGATCTTATTTTGTTTAAGTGGTGGTTTCAGCTGATAGCAGCAGTTGCAGTGGCTGGTATAGCAGTAGCGGTTATGCTTTTTAATTCCGGCGGGAGGGTAACGGTTAACGGACAGACTTATATTGATAATCGTACGTCTGATGTCATCGATCAATATGACACATACATCAGAACAACCGTTACGAGAGAGAAAAAATCGTCAGATAAAGACAGCGGTGACGGCGGCGGAGTGACAAGAGGCGGAAGCTCATACAGCGGCAGCCGGGGAAGCTTTTAAGAGAAAGAAGAATAGATGATAGAAAGGTAGGATGACAAATGGGGTTTTTCAGAAATCAGTTAGCGAATGTAGTAGAATGGGAAGAATTTAGAGATGATATGATTTTCTATAAGTGGAACAACCGTGAGATTAAAAAGGGAAGCCGCTTGATCATTCGTCCCGGCCAGGATGCAATCTTTTTGAACAATGGAAGAATTGAAGGGATTTTTCAAGATGACGGCGATTATGATATCGAATCAGAAATTATTCCTTTTTTATCGACATTAAAAGGCTTTAAATTCGGCTTTAATAGCGGAATGCGCGCCGAGGTGTTATTTGTAAATACGAAGGAATTTACCGTCAAATGGGGCACGAAAAATGCAATTAACATTCCGGCGGCAGGAATGCCGGGCGGTATGCCGATTCGCGCAAATGGTACATTTAACTTTAAGGTGCAGGATTATATCGGTTTAATTGATAAAATTGCCGGGGTCAAAGATCAGTACGTAGTAGAGGATATTAAAACTCGGATCACTTCTATTCTTGATCAGCTTCTTATGAAATGGATTACTAGAGAAGGAAAAGATATGTTTAATCTCCAATCCAATGCTTTTGATATTGCGAAGGGCATTAAAGAAGATTTAGATATGGAGCTGATCGGTGACGGAATGGCAATCACCGGTTTTCAAATTATGAGTTTCAATTATCCGCAAGAGGTTCAAGATATGATAACGAAAAATGCCTCCTACGGTATGGTTGGTGATGTGAACAAATATCAGCAAATTTCCATGACGGACGGGATGGCTTCCGGCAAGATGAGCGGCGGCGGAGCGGCATCCGATATGGCAGGAATGATGATGGGAATGAACATGGCCAATCAGATGATGAATCAAATGAATCAAAATCAGCCGGCACAGACATCAGCTTCATCAAACAATGCTCCCGGGGGCGAGGACAAGCCGAATTTCTGCCCGAATTGCGGAACGAAAACAGGAGAAGCAAATTTCTGTCCTAATTGCGGACATAAGCTGATTTAGCGGTAAGTAACTACTATTAAAAGGCCGGGAGCTGTAGAGCTTCCGCCAGTAACAGATCATCCATAAGGGTGGTCTTTTTTTATGATTTACTTTAGCGGCTTGGGGCACTAAATGGAAAGACTATATGGGGTGGCGAATTGCTTCAGAATGGTAATCCCCCAAGGTGAAGTTTCAGATATTTATCAGCGGATCATGATGTTTACTTTGTTTTCCCATTGCCTTGGTATTCGTGTATCTGCTATGGCTTTGAGAAAGACATATTTACATTAGATTGGAGAAAAACTAAACTTTTTTGGGCTCGCCTCACGTCTATTTGTAGAAAGGGCTGGCAATACGTATCTATGCTGTTGTTACAAATCGGCGAGAGAAGGAGGGAGCTGCATTAGCAGCAAAATGTTCATATCAAATACGAAAACCCATGATTTCGGGCAATCATGGGTTTTTCTTTCGTTATTTTATTGGATATATCGGTCTCCGACGAGAAGCTTCGAGATAACCTTGGTTGGGATTTTAAACTCGGTCACTCCCATATACCCCGGGGCGACTTCATATTCATCAAACGATATGACCAGTTTATGATCTTTCGTAATATAAAACGTTTGATCCGGATCTATGCTCTTGAAGGGATCCATATCCTCGTCTGTAAGCCAATAGATTTTATTTGAATCAGCCTTCATCTGCTTTTGCATTTGATCTTTAATATTTTGGCTGATCACTTTGATATAGCGGTCATCTTTAAATAAACTTTTAAGTGTGATGAAAATTTCATTCTTTTTGTCAATGTTAATATAACGGCTTTGTGTGTATCCGGAAGCCTCAGTTTTTTGTATATCCCGCCGAACAGACAAGAGATCGGGGGTGTCGGTCACCGTTTCATAGTTGCTGTAAATATCAAGATGCCCCTGTTTATTTTTTGATGCTGACTTGGCAAATTCCTGATAAAGCTCTTTACTTTCTTTTACATATTTTTTGTTGATGTTCTCTTCGAGTGATTTGTTTGTAAGGCCTGACAAAGCAGGGGTTTTAACGTCAATGCTTGATTGGTTCCGTTCTTCTTTGAATTCATTGAATGTGACAACTTTAACGATTTTCCCGATTACAGGGATTTTAGACATGGCATGAGCAGCATCAGGATTCATATTCACTGTTGCTATAAATAGGATAGCTGCCGCAACTACTGCGGATGTTGGCCATAGAAATATCTTTTTCCTTTTTGGTTTTTGTTGAAATGCTCTTTCTATAATGCTGTCCAATTCTTTTGGGATGGGCACATTTTCATACTCTTCTCTTAATTTTTCTAATCTCTTGTCCATTAAGAAAGGTCCTCCTTAGTCAAATTGATGCGCAATAACTTTAATCCTCTGTATAGGCGTGTTTTGACTGTATTAATGTTTTCGTCTGTAATTTCAGCGATTTCTTCTATTTTTAAGTCTTCAAAAAATCGCAGGATAATGATCGTTTTATATTGGACAGGTAATTCATCTAAAGCTTCATGGAGGTCAATATCTTTGTAGGTATCTTCCTTTCCGTGGCTTAAAAATTCTAGCGTTTGATCATCCATAACCTTTATTTTTTTTTGCCTGCGCAAGAAATCAATGGCAGTACGGACTAGGATTTTATAAAACCAACTTTTGACGGTATTAGGGTTTCTGAGATTGTCGACAGAAGCGAGCGCTTTTTGGATGGAGTCCTGCAAAACATCCAATGCGTCTTCTTGATTTTTTACATAGCTATATGCTAACCGGTAAAAACTTGCTTTATGGTCAGTAATGCAAGTGACAAGCAATGTTTTATTATTCTGATCCTTCATTACGTTAAAGAGCTCCTTTATTAAAATATACGTATCATCGGGCTGTTACGAAAGATAGACGGGAAAAGATTAAAAATAGTTTGCGGAGTGCAGCACCAAATTTTTGTCAGAGATAAGACTTCAGTGAAAATGATAAGACAAATACTGTTTATGCTGATTTTAGTATGAACATATCTGCTTATCACTATTTTAAAGAACTAGTCGAGCTGTGATGATTTGGCCTGATGCTGTAAAAAGAAAGTTATGGATGGCTTTCTATTTTTATATGTAGAACGTGGCTTGTGAAGAAAAAAGAGACAAAAAAAACCCCGGTCACAGACCGGGTAAATCATTTGTTTGTATAGAGAAGATTTAGAGGTGTTCTAGTAGTGTTTCTTACGATAGTCATAGGATTTAACGTAATCATAATCTTTGTCATGATCATAATATTTCTTATAATCCTTTTTATCATGGTCGTAGTACTTCTTGTCATGGTCATAATACTTTTTGTAATAAGTTTTTTTGCAGCTATAGTACTCTTCTTTATATTTTTTGTAATAACCCATAGGAACGCCTCCTTTCAGGTTAGTCAATTTTAATATATGAAATTTTGATTGCGTTGTTTGGACATTCATAATCATAAATAAAAAAAGGCTGTCTTTAGTAAGTCACGATAGGGGAAAAGATGAAAGGGAAGAGAGGAAGAACAGCTCTCAAAGGGGATATTAAATTGAATTACGGCCAGGAAAAAGACAAAAAAAGAAAGCCCTATTAAGGGGCTTTCAGCTTTTTTAGATGTTTATTTCCATTCTGCAATTGTATCTATCGGCAAACGGTATGAGGCGTATCCTTTATCAGCCGCTTTTCCGATGGAGAGGAGCATGACCGGTACATAGCGCTCTTTTTCTAATCCGAAGGCTTCTGCGATATTTTCTTTGTCGTAGCCGCCGATCGGATTTGTGTCGTAGCCGTGTGCGCGGGCTGTCAGCATCAGCTGCATGGAAACGAGACCTCCGTCAATCAGGATGGTTTCGCGGTTCACTTGCGCTGGCAGTTTTTCGAAATGAGCGGTCAGAGCCGCGATTTGTCTATCTTTTACTTCTTGCGGCATGTAACCGAGCTCAACAGCTTTTGAATAAATCTCTTCTAAATAGTCTGCATTGTTCATGTCTGCAAATACGGCGATAACAGCTGATGATGTGGTGACTTGTGTTTGGTTAAAGCTGGCAAGCGGTGCGAGCTTTTCTTTTCCTTCCGGGCTGTCGATGACGAGAAAACGCCATGGCTGTGCATTGACGGAGGATGGTGCTGTAGTAGCTTCCTCTAAGATTTCAGTCATCTCTTCTTTGCTTATTTTGACCGACGAATCATAGCTGCGAATGGAGCGGCGTCCTTTCATAATCTCCATAAAATCATTTGTTTGTAATGTATTTCCCATGTTGAAACACTCCTCTTATGCTTTGATATTGTCTATGTTTTTCTGCATTCGGGCCAGCACATCAATGAGTATGCGGCGTTCTTCTGCGCTGACATTTGCGAGCATTTCTTTCATAAAACGCTCTTTTTCTTTCTTGGAAGACTCAATTCGTTCTCTCCCTTGCTCTGTTAAGCGAACGAGTGTGATACGGTTGTCCTCCGGCTTTCTCCTTCTTGATACCATGCCTTTGGCTTCAAGCTGTTTTACATGTCTTGTGACGGCTGCGCTATCGATATTGACCTTTTTTTGAAGGTCGCTTTGACTGATTTCATCGGCATGATAGAGCAATGTGAGTAATTCCAGACGAGATTGGCTGATGCCCGTGCATGCTTCGAACTTCACGCCGATCACTCTGTTCACACATTGCATCTGATATAAAATCTCCGCTTCTTCCGAACAAAATGATGTCAAAACCCATCCCCTCTTTCTTGTCAGATCAATTAATTGATATATCAATGATTGACTCATCAACTAATATACACCCGTTTATCTATTTGTTCAAGTGTTACGTTTTACCTTTTGATTTTTATTTTGTTCAAGCTGCTTTGCCTTCATCCAGACCTTTTTTATATGAAGTGGTAATGCGAACGAAGTGCAGATTAGATCTATAGAACTTAGAGTGAAAGTTTATGGGGGAAGTTACTTGTGGAAACATAAGGTGATCAAAAAATAATCAAAAGTTACGGAAATATAATCATTTTTGGGTATTCGTAAATTGATATTGCCGATTTATCGTGGATAATACTTATTTTATGAGTATATATTAAATATATAAAAAATTTTCTGAATTTTATATTGACTGAAATCGCTTTTGTAAGTATCATTATATCATACATACCAACGATTTAACTATAATATAACAACAAATTAACTATAAAACACTAACCACATCACACTAATTTGATCATAATTGAAATCGCTTTCACGAAAATGTCTTTGTGAGCAGCCCGTTACATTATGTGAAATTTGCAGAAATTAAGGTTTGGATCTGGTCTGTCTGCATCATTTGCGGACAGGGTTACTTCAATGATTATGGATCAAGATTGAGGCTGAACAAGATCCATGAAATGTCTCATCCGTTGGAATCAGGCTTTAATGTCTGGAGATGTCGAAAAATTCAATCATCCATTTTAAATACAAAGACAGGGGAGATAGATATGAATCAACAGGGTAATCAAAAGTCGTTTTTACGTACTGTTATCTTAATCTCAACATTCGGAGGGCTTCTCTTTGGATATGATACCGGTGTTATCAACGGTGCTTTGCCGTATATGGCTGAACCGGGGCAGCTTAATCTCAACGCTTTCACTGAAGGTCTCGTTGCGAGTTCGCTTCTATTAGGGGCAGCGCTCGGTGCAGTGTTCGGCGGAAGGCTGTCGGATTATAACGGCCGCCGCAAAAACATTATCTTTCTTGCCGTTTTGTTTTTTATCGCAACACTTGGTTGTACCCTTGCTCCAAACGTTACAATTATGGTTATCTCCCGTTTCTTGCTTGGCCTTGCTGTAGGGGGTGCGTCAGTAACGGTTCCGACCTATTTAGCGGAAATGTCGCCTGCGGACAGCCGGGGGCGAATGGTTACACAGAACGAGCTGATGATTGTGACCGGACAGCTATTAGCTTTCACTTTTAACGCTATTCTTGGTACTGCCATGGGTGACAGCTCACATGTTTGGCGATTTATGCTCGCTATTGCAGCACTTCCGGCTATCTTCTTATTTTTGGGGATGATTAAGATGCCTGAGAGCCCGCGCTGGCTTGTATCAAAAGGGAAAAATGGAGATGCCCTGCGTGTCCTCCGACGGATACGTGAAGAGAAACAGGCAAAAGCGGAACTTCTTGAAATTGAGGCAGCTATAACGGAAGAATCAGAGGTTAAAAAAGCAACTTACAAGGATTTGGCTGTGCCGTGGGTCCGCCGCATTGTATTTATTGGAATTGGAATTGCGATCGTGCAGCAAATTACGGGTGTCAACTCCATTATGTATTATGGGACGGAAATTCTTAAAAATTCGGGCTTTGAAACCAAGGCTGCGCTTATCGGCAACATAGCCAATGGACTTATCTCGGTTTTAGCGACGTTTGTCGGCATCTGGCTGCTTGGCAAGGTGGGCCGCCGGCCGATGCTGCTGACCGGTCTGATAGGAACGACAACGGCACTTCTGCTCATTGGTATATTCTCAACTGTACTTGAGGGATCGACTGCGCTTCCGTATGTCGTGCTTTCACTAACAGTTACCTTCCTTGCTTTCCAACAGGGAGCCATTTCACCGGTAACCTGGTTAATGCTTTCAGAAATATTCCCGCTGCGGCTGCGGGGGCTTGGTATGGGTTTCACGGTGTTTTGTCTCTGGATCGTAAACTTTTTTATTGGTTTGCTGTTTCCCGTATTACTCGATAAAATCGGCTTGTCCAACACATTCTACATTTTCGTAGCTTTTGGAATCATTTCCATCATATTTGTGAAGAAATTCCTGCCGGAAACCAGAGGGCTTACACTTGAACAGCTGGAACATAACTTCCGTACGTATGACAGCCAAAGTGAAAAGAACGGCAATGAAGCGAATATTATCGGTTAAGGTGTCATGATGATTAGTGTTATAAACGCATAGTGATCTGTAGAAAATAGAAAACCCGCGCTTCTCTGATGAGAAAGTGCGGGTTTTGTTTTGATGATTGCTTAATTTGGTTTTACCAGGATTTTCACTTGGTCTTTCTCTTTAATAAGAGCTCCGAAGCCTTCATCAATTAAGTCATCTAAAACAATTTTTTTGGTTACCAGTTTGTCGGCTGAGAAATATCCTTTTTTCATTAATGATAGTACGGAAGGGAAGATATCGCGGTAGCCGATAATCCCTTTGATTGTGCGTTCTTTAATAACGATATCATTCGGAAGGATCTCGGCGCCTTTTTCCCAAATGCTGACGATCACCGTTTCACCCGCAATGGTTGTTGATTGGATCGCTTGCCGCAATACAACCGGAACACCTGTTACTTCAAATGAAACGTCTACACCGCCGCCCGTGCGGCTGATGATTTCTTCAACGGCATCGCCGACTTTGGCCGGATCAATGATGATAGCTCCAAGTTCTTCCGCTTTTTGCTGACGTTCAGGGGACAGCTCAACAGCGTATATTTCAGTTGCGCCGGCTGCTTTAAGCGCTTCAATCACTAGAAGGCCGATCGGTCCGCACCCAAAGACAGCTGCTTTGTCACCGGCTTTAATCTTGCTGGACCGGACAGCGTAAAGAGCGACTGCGGATGGTTCAACAAGCGCCCCTTGCTCATAGGACAGCTCTTCAGGTAGTTTAAATAACAGTTCTTCATCAACGGCAACATATTCGGAAAAACCGCCTCCGCCTCCTGCTAAGCCAAGAAAGCCCATTTGCTCGTCCAGATTATAGGCGCCTTGGTGCCCGTGGGTAGCGAAAATCGGTTCGACGACGACGCGGTCACCGATTTTATAGTTTTCTACGCCTTCACCGACTTCAACAACTTCACCGGAAAACTCATGGCCCATCGTGACAGGCGCGACTTCCTTAGTAAGCGGATGTGGTTTTTCGACCGGGATAAAGATTGGGCCGCCTAAATATTCATGCAAGTCACTGCCGCAAATCCCGCACCATTTCACTTTGATTTTTACTTTGCCGGGTTCTGTTTTCGGTTCTTCAATGTTTTCGATACGGATGTCTTTTTGATTATGCCATCTTGCAGCTTTCATGGATTATCACTCCTCCGTTTTTTAAGACGAGTATTTACGCATTGTATCAATATGAACTTGATACTTTTCACAAATTCGACATTTTTAAAAACAAAAACAGAAAGAAACCTCTTATATAATGAAGGGCTCGTTATTTTTGATAAAGATACTTTGGAAAAAGAGTCTAGAACACTCTTTTTCTTTAAATCAGAGTATTTCACTTGGTTTATAGATATGAATTTGTTTTGAATAAATGTGTGTAATGTCAGTCCATATTGAATGCGATGACTACTCTATAAATATTATAACTCTAATTTTACTTTTATAATAGTATAATCTTCCATGCGATTTTCCTATTCGAGGAAATTGTATGTTCTTTTCTGATTGCTCAGATATGTTTCAGCTAGAATGCTATACAAAGGAATACCTTGTGTTACATTTGTAATATTTAGAGATATTTGGTTGATATAATGGTGAAAGTTTCTCCTTTTCTTGTAATATTTCTGTAAGGTGATTGAAATAAAATATCAGCGGTTCATAGTGTATAATTTTCCCTAGAAGAAAACATGTCGGGGGGACAAAAGCTTGAAGAAGTTATTTTTAGCGGCTTTTATTTTAGTAGGTAGTACACTTGGCGCAGTCGGTTTTTCAACTGAAGCCAGTGCGAAACATGTGAATGGAAATATTACTTGGTATAATGGAGTTGGAAAAAAAGGGTCTTCGGGCAAAAAGTTAGGACATTGGGATTGTGCTACAAAAATTGGTTTTGATGTTCCGAGAAACGGCACGAAAATTAAGGCGTATGCCAAAGCGAAGCCTAAAAAAGTAATTACAGTATATAAAAATGATGTCGGCAGAATGCCAAATGCAGTATTGGATGTCAGTCCGAAAGCGTTTAAAGCGTTAGGATACCCTTTAAGCAAAGGCAAAGTGTCAGGTCATTACAGCTATTAATAGATAATCTGAAAAGCAAGAATAACCGTTTCTTGCTTTTTTCTAATGGTGGAGATAAAAGATGAAAAAGACAATGGCGTTTTTCTCAGTTGGTATTGTGCTGGCGGCAGCGGTGATTTTCTCTGTGTATTGGTTTATGGATAAAGGTGAAGAGAAGGCCGATGTATCGGTAAGTGCGGCGGACGGCGGAAAGCTGCTTGTTTCCATTACCGATACCGATTTGTTAACAAAATATTATTTGAATGATAAAGTGCTGCATGAGGATAAACTGACGAGTTATCCGGCTTTTGCACTGGATCAGCAACACGATGTGCTGTACTATACGGGCAATAATGATCAGAATGAGATGCGGCTGTTCAAACTTGATTTGAAGTCTAATAAAAAGAGTACGCTTTATAAAGGTGTGGAGAGCGCGGACAGCTTGTTTTTGTCAAAAGATCAATCGAAGATTTATTTCCGTCTCGGAAGCCCTGATGAAAGCAACTTCCGTCTCGCTTCATTTGATTTGAAGACGAAGAGGTATGAGAATGTGTTTCCTGCAGCGGATGATCAGGATGACAGTGTCAGCAGTTTCTTTTATAACAGTGATAAAGATTCATTTGCGCTGCTCCATTATTCTGTTGAAGAAGATTATAAAAAAACAGATGAAGCGAATGAGAAGGGCACTGACCCTGAACCGACAAAGATTCATTTTGCTGCCGGGAATCAAAACGGAATTGATGAACTGACGAGCCTTGACCAATTTATTAGTGATATTGCCGTTTCTGCGGATGGAAAAAGCATCTTGTTTACATCATATGTAGAAAAAGGCGCAGAACAAACAGCGAAAATCAATTTTATGAATGTGAAAACAAAAAAATATGAACCGATCATTTCTGACCAAAAAGACTTTACACTGTTAATCGACGCACAGCCTCAATTTTCCAAAGACGGCAAGACGATTTATTTTCTTGCGGAAGCTAAGGGGGCAAAACTGCTGAAGGATGAAACCGGACGCGAAGCAAAGGTCAGAACGGTCTATTCCTATAACACAGAAACGAAAAAGTGCCAAAAAGTATGGGAAAACCAGAACGGAATTATTAACAGTTATTCTGTGGTCGAATAATAAGAAAAATCACTCAGTGCGATGCTGAGTGATTTTTGTTTAAGGAATAAGTTTTAGAGCAAAAGATCCGAGGTATCTAATGAAGCGGAGGATCGGCACGGCCCAGGTGAGAAGTTCCACGCATACGTCTGCTGCAAGGTTGAACTTGTTCACAGCCGCTCTTTTTTTTAGATCCTCTTTTTGGTGGTTTATTTTCAAGGTGATCACTCCTTTATTCACTAACATTCCACTATAATTAGGTAATTGGCGTGCGTGTATTTGCAAGAGAAGGATAAAAGACCTCGCATATGAAAATGGAGGTCTTTGCTGTTCGTCTATTCACGCTTCGAGAGAATTCATGAGGCGATTGAGGCGGTTCCGGTGATGCGTTTATATGCAGCATTCCATCTTGAATCGCGGATGCTTTTCTAAAAGGGAAGTGCTAACTTGTTTTCGTTTGGCTGTTGTTTTGCAGGTTCACTAATGTACGGACGCCGTCAATCATTTTACTGCCGCACAATGGGCATTCCGGTGTATCACTGCTGGCAAAGTTTTTTCTTGTCCAGCCGTTACAGTCATCTTTTGTACACTCCCAAGTAGTTACTTCTTCTTGAGGCAGAGGTTCTTGATTACGTTTGTTATAGTAAGACATAAAGTCACTTCTTCCCTAATGAATTTTACTGCACATCTTTATTGTCTCATACTTTCCTCTATTCTCCTAATTCCTTTTTCTTTATTGCTTTCCAGCGAGTTCTTCTAAAAACGAAAGCAATGCGCCGTTAAACGCGTCAGGCTCCTCTAAAAATGGGCAATGGCTGCTTTTAGAAAAAGTCACGAGTTTAGATTGCGGTATTTTGTTATGTAGATATTCACCCGCTTTTGTTGAGAAAAACTTGTGATCCTCGCCAAAACAAATCAGTGCAGGCACTTGAACGTTTTGCACGGTGTCACGATAATCCGCTGCTGTTTGGTTAAATAAAATCGTGCTGGCAATGGCGGCGGGCTGTTTCCTGATTTCCCTAAGCATCCACTCTTCTTCTTTTGCGGCAGGCGGTTCAGCGAACATATTAGCGATGAAATTTTTGTGAAATGGCAGCGGATCTGTTTGAATGGACTCCATGGCTGCTGTTAATCCCGCAAAGTCAAATGCTCCGTGCTCCCAGCCTTCCCAATTGTAATCGGAAGCCGACTGATCAACGATGGTGATGGCTTGTATCTTATCATGCCCAAATTGATTGATATAATCCCACACGACAAAAGCGCCCATTGACCATCCGACAAGCACCGTGTTTTCGAGCTGGAGTGCCTCTATAAATTGCCTCACATCTTTAGCATATTCAGAAATCGTGTGTCCATGAAGAATTTTTTCCGACTCGCCGTGTCCTCTTAAGTCGAGGCGTATGCATTGGTAATCATTTGATAAGGCGGAGAATTGTTTGTGAAAAAACGCCCCGCTCATTAATACTCCGTGGATAAAGAGTATGGGAGTGCCTTCCCCATACATTTCGTAATAAAGCTGTGTGTGATCCTTAAGAGTGATATAAGGCATATCGAGCGTTCCTCCTTTAATTTGTACCAGAAGAATGATGGGCTGAGTGAGCGGCAGCGGTTGTGCTGATGATCGCAGCGGTTGAAGCGGCTTGCTGGGCTTGGAGAACGGTTTCAATCACCGCGTATAAACCTGACTCCGCGATCAGATTTTTTTCTATGGTATCGCCCATGAAAAGACTGACGGCTATTTTGAAATTTATATCTTTATGCCATTTTAAAGCCTTTTCTTTATTAAGAAGCTTAACCGTTTCTATGACTGTGCTGATGTCTTTTTCAGGTTCTTCAAGAAATGTGAGTAAACCAATGTCGGGATAGTGAATATCTTTAGGTTTTTTGTACAACTCATTGATAAACCGGAACATCTTGTGGCAGCGGCTGACAAGTTCATCTGTATCTTTTTCTTGGTGCAAGGCAAGGATCTGGCTTAGAAATTGAAGGTTCTGTCCTTTTTTAAAGCCTGCGGCGGAAAGCTTTTGATAAAAAGATTCCGCTTGTTCCATCAATGCGGTTTTTTCTTTGTCGATTCCAGCGAGCATTACGGCGAATGGGTAATTTTGAGTTGATGTCAGGAAATAATGCTGCTGCTTCATCAGCTGATAAATGGATGAAGCGCCTGACATGATTTCTGTGGCTGTTTTTTGTTCAGACTTCCCGGTCAGCACAATTAAGGCAGACAGATAGGTGAAAATATCTCTTTTGAATCCCTGTTTCAGCATGTCTTCGTAAAGGTCACTGAATGCCTGGAATTGTTCCTTTGCTTTATCTTGAAAATGAATGTCAAGGATGGAGGCGATGGTAAAACGGTGATGTGAATTCAATGTGGAAAACATGCCGACATTTGCCTTGATATAATTGCTAAGATCGTAAAAACGCCGAAAATCAAATTCTCTTTTATTCACAATATATGCAGATGCGGTGAGCATTAATTGTCCTTCATGTGCGATTTTCCATTTTAGTTGTTTTTTCAGTTCGGTATAAATGGAGATGTAGTTGTTTACGTTGTTTTGCAGTTCTGATGTAAGCATAGGAGCGGCTCCTTTCTATATGTCCTATTACGTATTACGGGGAACAGCTTTTGAAAGTTTCATTTCTTAAGAAGACAATAAAAAAACTTGCCAGCCGGCAAGTTTTATTGATTTGGATCCACAACATCCATAGGTCTCATCATATCGTAATCCTCATGCTCTAAAATATGGCAATGCCAGACATACCGTCCGCTGTATGGACCGAATTTCGCCATGATTCTGATGACTTCCCCCGCATGGGACTGTACGGTGTCTTTCCAGCCTTTTTCGCTTGGAGGCGGCGGGACGGCCGGGCCTGTAAAGACGACGTTGCCGGTTTCCGCGTATTTGGCCGTATCAAAGGGGCGGCGGTCCAGTACACGGAAAGAAACCAAATGCAGATGGATCGGATGAGTGCCGCGCGTCGGATTAATGATAGACCAAATCTCAGATGTGCCGAGCTTTGGAGCTTCTGTTACAGGATCGCTCCATCGTTTGTTATTCAAAAGCAGGACAGGCCTTCCATATTCATCTTGAGTGCCAGTGAGTTTCAGCGTTCTGAGATTTTGTATTTTTTCATCAGTGACAGGAGGCAGGTTTGTGAGAAATCTAGGTTTTCTGCTTTCATCTTTTTCTTTTAATGGCTTTGTGACGCGAAACTGCATGACATTTGCATCGGATTCGGGATTGGCGGGCCCGCCGCAGCCGTCGCTGTTTGCCAAAACGATGGATTGTCCTTCGAAGGCTGCAAAATCAATGATGATATCAAATCGTTCTGCCGGAGCGAGACTGATGGAGCTGAGTTTAACAGAGCGGGGCAGGAGGCCGCCGTCAGAGCCCACTTGGAGAAATTCGCCGCCGTTATCGAGCGATAGGTTATAGGTTCTTGTATTTGAAGCGTTTACGATCCGAAAACGGTACGCCCGAGGTTCTACCTCCATATACGGCCATGCCTTCCCATTTACGAGAATGGTATCACCGCAAAAAGCCGGAACGATGGATGGGCTGGGCAAGGTTGGTGAGGGATTTTCCGGTCCGCTCGGATAAAACAGTGAGCCGTCCTCGTTAATCGTCCGGTCCATGATCATGAGCGGCACATCATACTCGCCTGCGGGCAGCTTCAGCCGTTTTTCTTTCGGGTCGTGAATGATATACACTCCGGCGAGCCCGGCATATACATTTAATCTGGTCAGCGCCATCGCGTGGTCATGGTACCACAGGATAGCTCCGCGCTGCTGATTAGGATAATGATAGACTTCTCTGGAGAAATAAGGCCCTGTTTTTTGAAAGCCTTTTGAGAACCAGGCTTCCGGATAACCGTCACTGTCATAAGGTGTGACGCCGCCATGTAAATGGACAACGGTCTTGACCTCGGGCTCTTGGTGATGGCCTTCCGAATGATGGATGGTATGGTCAATCGGAAGAAAATGCTGATCCGGAAGGTCATTCATCCACTTAATTTGAACGTTTTCATTTCTGTTGACTTCAATCGTAGGTCCGGGAAACAAGCCGTTGTAACCCCAAAGGCGGGTTGGCGGGAGGTCACGATGAAGCTTTTGATAGAATTCCTTCATGGTGACTTCGTAGTAGGTGCTTTCTTTTGTCTGCTGGTGCGGCTTCAGCACTTCTGGAATAGGAAGCATATCCGCAAATTTTTCAAGATTCATATTCATCTGTCCTTATATTTAGTAAAAACCTAGTAATACACAGTAAATGATGGCAAGGACAGAAAGGTGACATGAAAAATCCCGCCCATTAAGGCAGGATTTCGGGATCAGGCTGTTGCGCTGAATGGTTTTCAGAGGTATTTGCTTTTTCTTTGCGGCTTTTGAAAATAAAGTAAGATCCGAGAACGATGGCTGTTATGAATCCTGTCAGCAGCAGTTCATCTCGCATGGAAGAGATAAATGCCATCGAAACCAAAATGCCGCAAATGGCGATAATGGTCAGGTAGGTTAAATAAGGGAAAAACCACATTTTTATTTTCAACGATTCGGGCTTCGTTTTTTCGAGATTTTTCCGCATTCGAAGGTGAGAAACAGCGATCGCCAGATAGACAAGGAGGGCAATGGCACCTGATGAATTGACTAGAAATAAGAATACCGTTTCAGGTGAAAAGTAGTTCATTACCACCGCTATATAAGAGAAAAAGGTTCCGGCAACAATCGCTTGTACGGGCACTCCTTTTTTGCTCAGCTTCATAAAGCGGCGCGGTGCTTCTTTTCTTTCTGCCAGTGAATAGAGCATTCTTGATGTGGTGTAGAGGCCTGAATTCAGACAGGATAATACGGCTGTGAGAACGATGAAGTTCATGATTTGCGCCGCAGCCGGCACGCCGATATGTCCAAGCACCGCTACGAATGGGCTCTCCAAAATATTGGCGGAGTTCCATGGAAGCAGCGCGACGACGATAGCTATCGAGCCGACGTAGAAAACGATGATCCGCCAAACGACTGATCTGGTTGCTTTTGTAACGGATTGAACGGGGTTTGATGTTTCTCCGGCGGCGATGGCGACGATTTCAGTTCCCATAAAAGAAAAGATCACGACAACGATGCCTAATAAAACAGAACTTATTCCCTTCGGAAAGAATCCGCCCTCACCCGTCAAGTTTGACAATCCGACCGGCTCGCTGCCAGGTGCAATGCCAAAAATGAATGCAAAGCCGATGAGTAAGAAAGCGACAATGGTTACAACCTTAATAAGTGAGAGCCAATATTCAAACTCTCCAAACGATTTGACAGAATAGACGTTTGTGAGAGTCAATAAAATGGTCAATAACAGGCTTGTCAGCCACAATGGGATATCATGAAACCAATATTGAATAATTCCGGCTCCGGCGATAGCTTCAATCGCAATGACAATAACCCAAAAAAACCAATAAAGCCAGCCGATTGTAAAGCCGGCCCAAGGACCTATGGCATCGTGCGCATATTGGGAAAACGATCCGCTTGTGGGGTTGACTGACGACATTTCACCAAGCATTCTCATAATAAAGATGACCAAGAGGCCTGCTAAAGCATAGGAGACAATCGCACCGGGGCCTGTAGAATGAATGACCGATCCGCTGCCTACAAATAGTCCGGCGCCGATAACGCCTGCGATAGATATCATCGTCATATGACGGGTTTTCAGTCCCCTTTTTAATCCTGATTCAGATTGGTTCATAGTATACCTCCTAATAGGACTATTTAAGTATCGAATATTCTGACAAATTAAATTGTATCATATATTGGCAAAAAATCTAAAGATTATGTTAGAAAATATGACATTTTATTTCAAATTGTATATAACATATTAAAGAAATTACGCGCTATATCATACAGGTTACATCCTTATATCGAATTCCTTTTTCTGTAGAAACCTGGCTTTTTTCCATGTTACGCTCGGTATGAGACGAGCAGACAGGGAGCTGTATAATATGAAGGGAAGAGTAGAGTGGATAGATATATCAAAGGGTATAGGCATTATTCTAGTTGTCTTAGGCCACGCGCCGACAGATGATGCATTGAAAAGCTTTATTTTTTCATTTCATATGCCGTTGTTTTTTTTCTTATCGGGCGCCGTTTACCGGGATACAGGGCTTGGTTTCTTTCAGTTTGCGCTGAAGAAAGCCAGAGGGCTGCTGGTTCCTTATGCTGTCTTCTCGGTGATCACGTATTTGTTTTGGCTGCTGGTGGAACGGCATTTTCAGTTTATCGGCAGTGCGGATGTTGATCCGGCTGTTCCTTTGAAAGGTATTGTTTATTCAATACCCGATCATTATATGCTTACACACAATCCGGCACTGTGGTTTTTAACCTGTTTATTTCTCGTAGACATCGTATTTTTCTTATTGAAAAAAGCATGCCGCGGAAAGTGGCTGATTCTCATTGCAGGAAGCTGCCTGGTCAGCGTTGTGAATGTTTATGTGCTTCATATCAGCCTGCTTTGGAATGCCGAGGTAGCCGCAGCTGCTTTGGGTTTTTATACAATTGGTTTTGTGTTGAGAAACAAACTGAAGGAGCTTTCTTATAGAAGAACCATTTTCGCTGTGGTTATATGTTTTTCATTGACCGCTCTTTTGCAGATGGAGAATACAAGAGTTGATATGAGGGCGAATGAATACGGCAATATGCTGATTTTCTACTTGACGGCTGCGCTTGGCACGGGGGGAGTCGTTTTTGCGAGTTTTAAGTTTCGTAAGCTCGCTTTCTTACAGTTTCTCGGCAGGAATTCGTTAATCATTCTCGTTTTGCACTATCCTATTCTTAGGACGATGGAAGCTGTCGTATATTATGTGCTGAACATCCCCGTATCTTCGACATATCAAGCGGGCTGGGGAATTCTCTATACAGCAGCGACCTTTGCCGCACTGGTGCCTTTTATTTTCTTTTTCAAACGCTATCCGGTTTTGTTCGGGAAGCCTTTGGCTAAGCGGAGAGTGTATGGCATCCGAGGGTTGTTCCCGGGAAAATATAGAGAATACAGGTCGTATTGAGGGCGGATGAAAAGAAAAAATTTTCTGTCATTAGCTCCTTTTTGTGATTTGTTATATTTTTGAAAAAATGTATAGATGGAAGAAGTCTTGATACGCCTGGGTTCAGGCGTTTTTTTCTGTATGAAATTAAGTTGGTTCAGGTGAAAAATGTTCTATAACCACTATTTTTCTGAGGTAAGTGAATCATGTTTCTGTAGACCCACTGCGGTGTTGCTTTGTATGATAAATATAGCTTGAAACACGGACGGAAGGAGGATTTTGATGGAGAGATATGATGAACTGAAAAAAGGCGAAACCGGGGCGCTCATCAGCATCGCCGCGTATCTTGTTCTGTCTGCTGTTAAGCTGGTGATCGGCTATGTGTTTCATTCAGAAGCGCTTACGGCGGACGGATTAAACAATACGACAGATATTATCGCTTCAGTTGCGGTGTTCATCGGTCTTCGCATCTCTCAAAAGCCTCCTGATGAAGATCATCCTTACGGCCATTTCCGTGCTGAAACGGTCGCATCACTTATCGCTTCTTTTATCATGATGGTTGTCGGGCTTCAAGTGCTGCTCAGTGCGGGAGAATCTATTTTTTCTTCTAAAGAAGAGTCACCGGATATGATTGCGGCGTGGACGGCTGCAGCGGGTGCGGTGGTTATGCTGCTTGTGTATCAATACAATAAAAGGCTTGCGAAAAAGGTCAACAGCCATGCGCTGCATGCGGCTGCTGCTGATAATAAGTCCGATGCGATCGTCAGTGTCGGAACGTTTGTCGGTATTTTCGCGGCGCAGTTCCATCTTGCTTGGATTGATACGCTGACCGCGTTTTTGATCGGTCTTTTAATTTGCAAGACGGCTTGGGATATCTTTAAGGAAGCGTCTCATTCTTTGACGGACGGCTTTGATGTGAAGGATATATCTGATTATAAACGGACGATCGAAAAGATCTCCGGAGTCAGCCACTTAAAGGATATCAAAGCCAGATATTTAGGCAGCTCTGTTCACGTGGATGTTGTGATTGAAGTAGAGTCTGATCTGAATATTAAAGAAAGCCATGATATCGCAAATGAGGTTGAGCGGAGGATGAAGGAGGAGCATGCGATTGATCACTCGCATGTTCATATGGAGCCTTTACAAAACAAGTAAATCCTGCTGAAGCTTCCCGTTATGGGAGGCTTTTTTTGCGGTTTGCTGTTGTATTTGTTCATTGATATTTCTGTTAAAAATGTTGAAATCAGAAAGTGTAAAAAGTGTTCAATTGGAAACAGTTTGCTAGATTCGTTTTTTTATACCGGGCTTTTTTTGTGGTAAAGTTAGGTTACTATAAGAAACTAGATAGATGAGTAGGAGGAAGAGAATGGCATACCATGAAGAGCTGCATCCTTTGCTGGGTAAAGCTGTTGAACATATTGACAAAGTGATGATTGGGAAAAGAGACATAGCGATACTCAGCTTAGCGGCCATTCTTGCCAAAGGGCATGTGTTATTAGAGGATGTTCCAGGGGTGGGAAAAACGATGATGGTGCGCTCATTGGCAAAATCAATCGGCGCTGATTTTAAAAGAATCCAATTCACCCCGGATTTGCTGCCGTCCGATGTGACGGGCGTATCCATTTATAATTCGAAAACGATGGAATTTGAATACCGGCCGGGTCCGATTATGGGCCATATTGTGCTGGCGGATGAGATCAACAGAACATCGCCAAAAACCCAATCTGCATTGCTTGAAGCGATGGAAGAGGGGAGTGTGACAGTAGACGGAAAGACGATGCCGCTTGCCGAGCCTTTCTTGGTGATGGCAACCCAAAACCCGGTGGAGTATGAGGGGACGTACCCGCTGCCCGAGGCGCAGCTCGACCGCTTTTTATTCAAGCTCCGTATGGGTTATCCGTCTGTTGAAGAGGAATTAGAGGTATTGGCGCTCCAAGAGAAAAGCCATCCGATTGAGACTATGGAGCCTGTTATCACAAAAGAACAATTTGTCCGCTTGCAGCAAGAAGTGCAGCATGTCCAAGTGGATGCAAGCATTAAGGCTTATATTGTTGACTTGACGCACAAAACGAGACAGCATCCTTCCGTTTATTTAGGCGTGAGTCCCCGTGGATCTATCGCCCTGATGAAAGCCGCTCAGGCATATGCGCTGATGCACAATCGCGATTATGTCATTCCGGACGATATTCAATATCTTGCGCCTTATTCTTTGCCGCACCGAATGATTTTGCATTCTGAGGCGAAGTTTGAAGGAATGCAGTCTGAGGCGGTCATCCGGGAGATCATTTCAAACGTGAAGGTCCCGGTTCAAAGGTCGCTGAGCCGATAATGAAGAAAAAACTGCATTGGTTGGTTTATGGATGGAAGCTGCTGGTGCTGCTCATTTTGACGGCTGCAGTATTTTCCTATGCAATGTTTCAAGGCGGTTTTGTAAGCTGGTTTTTATTTTATGCGTTTCTTCCTTTCGTCTTGTATGCGGGTTTGTTTTCTTTGTATCCGATCAGTGCAATGCAAGCGGTGCGGGAGACGGACCGTACCCAGGTCAATGCCGGCGGTACGCTTAATATAAAGGTAACCCTTACGCGGAGGGTTCCGTTTCCGCTCATGTATATGGTGATTGAGGATTGTCTGCCGGAAACGCTTGAGAAGCTGTACGGAGGTCAAGCGGCGGCAAAACGGCTTGTGTTTCCGTGGTTTAAAAGGAAAGTCACGCTGTCATACCGATTATCCCCAGTTCCGAGAGGCGAGCATCATTTGCATACCGTAAGAGTTCGAACGGGTGATGTGCTGGGCCTTGTGGAAAAGGAGGCTTATTATGAAGTGAAGCACTCTTTTTTGGTGTTTCCGTCTTATCAATCTCTCCATTTTCAGCCGAATGAACGGCATCTTGAAGAAGGAATAAGCAGTTCGGCACCTTTTCAGATGAATCATTCCATGGCCGCGGCAAGTGTGAGGGAATATCAGCCGGGAGACCGGATTGCAGCATTGGACTGGAAGACCTCGGCCAGACGCAGCCAGCTAATGACAAAGGAATTTGAACCGTCCAAAAACAAAAACCTGTTTCTCTTAATGGACCGTTCTCCTTCGGCGTCTTTTGAAGAGGTTGTTTCAGCGGCTGCGTCTATTCTTCATTCTGTTTTAAAAAGCGGCACGGGGGCAGGCCTTGCTTCCGCCGGAAAAGAAAGATCCGTTTTTCCGATTCAGCAGGGAGAGCAGCATTTTCAGCGGCTGATGCATCATTTGGCCGTCGTGGCTTGTGACGCGGCAGCTCCTCTCAGCCGCTTTATGGAAGAAGAACTTGCACAGCAAGCCGTGCGGCACGCTGATAAAGTAGTTGTCACCGGGCAGGTGACCGAAGACTTGGTAAGAGCAATCGAAATCAGTTCCGGTTCCATGCCGGTTACAATTATTTTGGCTAAAGAGAAAGAAGCCGCTCTGTCCCAAGCAGAAACGATTATGATCGAACGCTTACTAAAGCGGGGAACAGGAGTCCGGATCATAAAAGACGGCGGATTTTCTCAAGTTTTTTAGGAAAGAGAGGTGAAGAACCACATGCCGCTTGATGAAAATCAGGGAAGCCGCATGAGCTTGCTGTTATTTTACTTCTTAGCCTTTTTATTATTGTGGGAATGGCTCAGGCCGTTACACAATTTTAGCGATACAAAGCATACGGGATTTTTTATCGTGTTTATCGGCTTGACGTTTTTGCTGACGTTTTTCAGGGTGAAGTGGTATGTCACAGTTCCATTTTGCATCTTGTTTACGTTGATTTCTATTCAT
Organism: Bacillus sp. HU-1818; assembly: GCF_022695965.1. Classification (NCBI taxonomy): domain Bacteria; kingdom Bacillati; phylum Bacillota; class Bacilli; order Caryophanales; family Bacillaceae; genus Bacillus; species Bacillus sp. HU-1818. The sequence continues at coordinate 241,575 of NZ_JAAPBE010000005.1, read as the reverse complement.
ATCCTGTTTTATGACGGCTCGATTTTTAACGGAAGCTGGATCAGCTCCTTTATACAGGATGTATTCATGAATATCGGCTTTATCAAATCAGGAAACTGGAATGAGATGATGCCTTCCTTCCGCACGCTCTTGTTTTTTGTGCTGCTGTGGCTTCTCGTTTACTTGCTGCATTATTGGGTGATTTACCAGCGGAAGATTTTATTTTTCTTTATCATGACAGTTGCTTACATCACCATTCTTGATACGTTTACACCGTACGACGCCACCTATGCCGTCATCCGGATTGTGCTGATCGGCTTTTTTATGCTGGGGCTTTTGTATATGGACCGCATTAAGATTATGGAAAGGCTGTCTTTTAAGAAAGCTCATATCTTAAAATGGTTTCTTCCTTTGACCGTTTTTGTTATCGGCTCAGCGGCATTCGGTCTTGCCGCTCCGAAGTCTGACCCTAATTGGCCTGATCCCGTTCCTTTTCTCAAAAAGGTCACCAATCATGATCAAGTGTCAGCTCAAGAAAGCAAAATCGGGTATGGGAATCATGATGAATCCCTTGGCGGTCCGTTTCAGGAAGATGATACGCCGGTTTTTACATGGCAAGGGAAAAAACGTTCCTATTTCAGGGTAGAAACGAAGGATACCTATACAGGCAAAGGATGGGTTGAAACCGATGTGGGGACGTCTTATCAGCTCACGGGCGGCCTTGTGGAAAATCTGTGGTTTGATCAGCGGGTTTCCACAGAAAATGAAACTGCGCGTGTGAAGGTAAATAAGCTGTACGGATATAATCACGTAATGTATCCGATCGGCGCGGCAAAAATTAAGCCTAAACAATCCGTTTTGCTTGAGATGAATGGCAATACGGAACAAATTTCGCCTGTCAGTGAACAATCCGGCAAAGTGCGCAATTTGGGAAACTATACAGTGGCGTACAAGTCGCCGGTCTACAAGCTGAATGAGCTGAGAGAGGTTAAAGTTAAAAAGAGCAGAGAAGAAAACAAATTTGACGAGCGATATATGCAGCTTCCCGATACATTGCCGGTGCGGGTCAGAAACCTAGCCCGGGAGCTGACGCGGAATAAAGACAATATGTATGACAAAGCAAAGGCGATCGAGGATTATCTGGGCTCGAATGAGTTTGCTTATGAGACGGAAAATGTCAGCATACCAAAAAACGGCCAAGATTACGTCGATCAATTTTTATTTGAAACAAAACTCGGCTATTGTGATAACTTTTCTTCGGCTATGGTTGTATTACTCAGATCGGCAGGCATTCCATCCCGCTGGGTAAAAGGGTATACATCTGGTGAGTATAAAGAGGCCGGCAATAACAACGGCCGAATTTATGAGGTGACGAATAACAACGCCCATTCTTGGGTGGAAGTTTATTTCCCGGGGCAAGGCTGGGTGACATTTGAGCCGACAAAAGGGTTCACTAATCCTGCTGAGTTCACGTCAAGTTCGAGCCAGTCGAATAAAGAAGGGAAAGACGGCGATTCATCCCGGAATACCTCTGAAGATCGCGGCGAAAAGAGCAAGCCGCAGCAGCAAAAAGAGCAGCAGAAGAAACAGCAGCCATCTGTGGACGAAAAACCGTCCGCTGCAAAAGAGAGTATCAGTCCCGCATGGTACGCAGCAGCCGCAGCAGCCCTTTTAGCGGCACTTGGTTTATATGCCGCGCGTTCCAAATGGATTCCGATGATCGTCGCCGTAAAATTAAAGCGCCGTACCGATAAAGAAGTCTTCTTTGAAGCATATGATGCACTGCTTCGCCAGCTGAAAAGAAAAGGAAAAGGCATACAAAAAGGCGAGACGCTGCGTGACTATGCAGCGAAAATCGACGCGGCATACGGGTCTGAGGAGATGTCAGAGCTGACTCACCGCTATGAGCGAGCTTTGTACAGAAACGATGATTCGGCAGCTCTTTGGAATGATTCCAAAGAGTTATGGGAAAATTTAATTAAAAGGAGATAGTCTTGACCGCTTACCCTCCTGTTGTTAGAATAAGTGAATATTAAATCAGAGTCCGGGAGCGATTGTCCGGATGCTGAAAACGGTCTTACCAGCAGAGGGCAGAAACCGTGTTCCACATCTGTCCTCCGTTTTTTTCTGTGTCAAAAAACTTAGAGGAGATTAGGTGACAACCATGACAAAGTTAGTGAATGAAATGATTCTTGTCCTTGATTTCGGCAGTCAGTATAACCAGCTTATTACACGCCGTATTCGTGAATTTGGTGTTTACAGCGAGCTGCATCCGCATACATTGACGGCTGAAGAAATTAAAGAAATGAATCCTAAAGGTATTATTCTATCCGGCGGTCCAAACAGTGTGTATGATGAAGGTTCTTTCCGCTGTGATGAAAAAATCTTCGAACTTGATATTCCCGTTTTGGGAATTTGCTACGGTATGCAGCTGATGACTCATTACCTTGGAGGCAAAGTAGAGGCTGCAAGCCAGCGTGAGTACGGAAAAGCGAACATTCATATCGAAGGAACGCCTGATTTGTTTAAAGACCTTCCGAATGAGCAAGTTGTATGGATGAGCCACGGAGATTTGGTTGTTGAAGTTCCAGAAGGCTTTACGGTTGATGCCACAAGCCATCATTGTCCAAACTCAGCAATGAGCAAAAAGGATAAAAAATGGTACGGCGTTCAATTCCACCCGGAAGTGCGCCATTCAGAATACGGCAATGACCTGTTGAAAAACTTTGTTTTCGGTGTATGTGATTGTGAAGGTAAATGGTCAATGGAAAACTTTATCGACATCGAAATGCAAAAAATTCGCGAAACTGTCGGAGATAAAAATGTACTGTGCGCGCTAAGCGGCGGTGTTGACTCTTCAGTTGTAGCGGTTCTGATTCATAAAGCAATCGGGGACCAGCTGACTTGTATCTTTGTTGACCACGGTCTCCTTCGTAAAGGCGAAGCGGAAGGCGTTATGAAAACGTTCAGTGAAGGCTTTAACATGAACGTGATTAAAGTGGACGCGAAAGATCGGTTCCTGAATAAGCTTAAAGGCGTTTCAGATCCTGAACAGAAACGTAAAATTATCGGAAATGAATTCATTTACGTATTCGATGATGAAGCGGACAAGCTCAAAGGAATTGATTATCTCGCTCAAGGAACGCTTTACACAGATATCATTGAGAGCGGAACAGCGACTGCGCAAACGATTAAATCCCACCATAATGTCGGCGGGCTTCCTGAGGATATGCAATTTGAACTGATCGAGCCGTTAAATACTTTGTTTAAGGATGAAGTACGTGCGCTTGGTTCAGAGCTTGGCATTCCTGACGAAATCGTTTGGCGCCAGCCTTTCCCTGGTCCTGGTCTCGGTATCCGTGTCCTTGGTGAAATTTCTGAGGAAAAACTTGAAATTGTTCGTGAATCTGACGCTATTTTGCGTGAAGAAGTCGCAAAACATGGTTTGGAGCGCGACATTTGGCAGTATTTCACTGTTCTTCCCGACATCCGCAGCGTAGGAGTTATGGGCGATGCCAGAACATATGATTACACAATCGGCATTCGTGCGGTTACTTCAATTGACGGAATGACTTCTGACTGGGCTCGTATCCCTTGGGACGTGCTTGAAGCGATTTCGACCCGCATTGTTAATGAAGTGAAACACATTAACCGTGTCGTGTATGATATTACAAGTAAGCCGCCTGCTACGATTGAGTGGGAGTAAGTAAATACCTAAGAAAAACGTCCCTTTATAAAAGGGGCGTTTTTTTGTTAACTTTTTGAAACCGTTTTGGCAGTTCTTATATCTAACAACATAGGAGGTGGATAAGGTGAAGGAAGAAAGATTGATTACAAAGGCGAGAAAAGGAAATACTCGAGCCTTTGAAAAGCTTATGCTGGCACATCAGGAGACTCTATATAAAACAGCCTATCTCTATTTGAGAAATAAAGAAGATGCACTTGATGCTGTACAGGAAACGGCTTATAAAGCTTTTATAGGGATAGAAAAACTAAAAGAGCCAAAGTACTTTTTAACGTGGCTCACCCGAATACTCATTAATTCAATTTTTGCAATGAAGAAAAAGAAGGGAGAATTGGTTCCGTTTGAAAGCCATCATGACACTGGCACGGATCAAAGAAATATTGAAGAATATATAGACTTGCGCAATGCGCTGGATACACTTGATGAACATGTTCAGTTAACAATTCAGCTCTATTATTTTCAAGATTATTCGATTTCGATGATAGCTGAACAAACAGGAATGGCAGAAGGCACAATTAAAACACATTTACATAGAGCAAGAAAATCACTAAAACAGGAGCTGGAAAAGGAGGATAAAAAAATATGGAAAAACACCAAGTAAAGCAGTTGTATGATGACATAGAAGTGCCAAAGAAAGCACTCAAAAAAGCAATACATCAAGCTGTCGTTCGTGCTGAAAATGAAAGTAACACAAGGCGCCGTTTTAAATGGGGACGAACCATTACAAATGGAATCGCTGTTGCTGCTGTGGTATGTATACTGTATTTAACGTCCGGTCTTTTTCTGCCATCTGTTAACAAAGCGATGGGAAGCATACCCATTGTCGGCCAAATTTATAAGGAGTTTCAAGATAAAGTTGGCCTATCATTGTTTAAAAGCAATTTGGTCACAAATCTGAATGAAAAAGCGGAGTCGCGAGGCATTACTATTTCTGTGAACAGTTCATACTACGATGCCGGGCAGCTTGTCTATAACTTCACTGTTGATAACTTCCAGTCTGATGAAAAAGAGATTAGCTATAATGTGGACGAAGCGAATTTTAACAACAATGTTTCAATCAACTATGATTCCTTAATGCTCAAAAAATTAAATAACAAACAATATGCAGGACAATTAAGGATTTATACAAATGGTACTGAAATAAAAAATGGGGATACCGTACCTTTTGTTGTTACTCATATCAATGAAATACAGGGAAATTGGAGATTTAAACTGCCTATTACCAAAAAGAATGCGAATTATTTAGAAAGCTCAAAAGTGGTATCGGCTTATCATAATCGTTATCAATTTTCCAATATTCAAGTGGAAAACGGGAAACTTGGATCTGTCCTTCAATTTACAATAGATTATCAAGGCATAGCAAAGCATGATACTGTTGAAATTAACGAAGTCAAAGATGATTTAGGAAACACATATGAGATGACATCGTCAAACATCGAACTTGGAGACCGCAAAAAAGTAACCGAGAGAACGGTAAGAGCAAAAGGACAAACACAGTTAAAATCACCAATCAATCCAAAAGCGAAAAAGCTAACTTTAATAGCAGATATCAGATCTGAGGCAGAGGGCAGTGAAATCGTTCCGCTAAATGCAGGGATGCCGCTTCGTCTTTCAGAAACAAAACATCAAAACATAGGGATTGAAATCAATAACATTAAACAGGAAGGGAGGAAGGTATTGGTTCATTACCACTTCACTGGAGTTGACACTTCAAGTATGTCAAAAGATGACTTAATGAATATAGGTGAAATGATTGGCCTTGGTGATATGAAAAAAATGCAATCATGGTCTGATCCAATGGGTGATTATGAAGAAGGTTATTATTTGAAAGCAAATACAGCTAAAGTGAAAAATATGGACACAGCAGAAATGTTATCTACTTTTGAACTGGATGATGATTATGATGATGAGCTGTCTTTAAAGCATTTTGAGTTTAATGAATACGGTCTGTATATTGATAAAGGCGTTTTAAATTACTTGATTCAACTAGAGCCATTCTCGTTTACTGTACCAGTGCATCAAGTGAGTCAGCCTCCAAGATAAAATAATCATAAGTTGAAAAGCCGTATGTAGTCATGCATACGGTTTTTATCATTGTTGCTTATTTAGTCAATAGACGAATAAACCAATTTTTTTAATAAGTAATGTTCGTTATTTATATTGTCATTTCAAATCGAAGTTGGTACAATAGACACAGAAATCAAATAAGATGAATTCGTATAATCGCGGGAATATGGCTCGCAAGTCTCTACCAAGCTACCGTAAATGGCTTGACTACGTAAACATTTCTTTCGTTTGATATAAATAAAACAGGTTTATTTATTCAAACTGGAATCCGTCTGTAGTCAAGCGTCCCAAAATGTATTGGGGCGTTTTTTATTTGGCGATTTCAGGGCAGGATAAATAGCAAAGAGTGAAGGGAGTCACATAGCTTGAAAAAGTTTTTTCAGTTTGATGAGCTGGGCACCAGCTATCGCAACGAAATCATCGGCGGATTAACGACCTTTTTATCCATGGCGTATATCCTGTTCGTCAATCCGATTACGCTTGCTTTGGAAAGTGTAAAAGATTTTCCGGAAGCATTGAGAATAGATCAAGGCGCGGTCTTTACGGCGACAGCTTTGGCGTCAGCAGCAGGCTGTATCTTAATGGGATTGATTGCGAGATATCCGATTGCCATTGCGCCCGGTATGGGGCTGAACGCGTTTTTTGCGTTTTCTGTTGTTCTCGGTATGGGGATTTCCTGGCAGGCCGCTTTGTCTGGTGTTTTCATTTCAGGACTTATCTTTGTTGCTCTTTCTTTAACAGGTTTTCGTGAAAAAATCATTAACGCCATTCCGCCTGAGCTGAAATTGGCAGTCGGAGCGGGGATTGGCCTATTTATTACATTTGTCGGCTTACAGGGCTCAGGGATCATTGCAGCGAATCCTTCAACCCTTGTCACAATCGGAAACATTCACAGCGGTCCTGTTTTGTTAACGATTTTCGGTGTCATTGTAACGGTTATTTTAATGGTGCTTCGCGTGAACGCTGGCGTGTTTATCGGGATGCTGTTAACGGCGATTGCCGGGATGATTTTCGGTTTGGTTCCGGTTCCGTCTCAAATCGTGGGAAGTGTGCCGAGCCTTGAACCGACGTTTGGACAAGCTTGGATTCACTTGCCGGATATTTTCTCTCTGCAAATGTTGGTCGTCATTTTAACATTCTTGTTTGTCGGATTTTTTGATACGGCTGGTACACTGGTTGCTGTGGCAACACAGGCTGGTTTAATGAAGGAAAATAAATTGCCGCGTGCGGGCCGTGCGCTTTTAGCTGACTCAACTTCAATCGTTATCGGCTCCGTGCTCGGGACGTCTACGACAACATCTTATGTGGAATCAAGCTCGGGTGTTGCTGCGGGCGCTCGTTCCGGATTTGCGGCAATTGTAACTGGGTTTCTCTTTTTACTCGCTATGTTTTTCTCGCCGCTTCTATCAGTCGTTACCACGAATGTAACCGCTCCGGCATTAATTATTGTTGGTGCCCTGATGGTTGCGCCGCTCGGCAAAATCGCGTGGGATAAATTCGAAGTGGCTGTGCCTGCTTTCTTAACAATGATTATGATGCCATTAACATACAGCATCGCGACTGGGATCGCGATCGGATTTATTTTCTATCCTATTACAATGATTTGCAAAGGAAAGGGAAAAGAGGTTCATCCGGTGATGTACGGGCTGTTTGTGGTGTTTGTTCTGTACTTTGTCTTCTTAAAATAAAAGAGCGGAAACCGGCTGCGGCAAGCGGCCGGTTTTTGATTTAGGTTTTTGATCGTAAAAGGTAAAACCATTACATACAATATACCGTCATATAGGTGTCAGGCCATCGGGCTGTTAAAAGCGGGAAATGACTTGACTGTTCAGGAAGGCTTCGGTACCTTATATAAGTGTTTTATTTTCTTGCTGAATGGTATTCCGCCGTATTTTTCTGATAGGAGTTGCTAACATGACGGAAGAAAGAAAAGAAACAATTGATGAAGTGAATCATAATCAAGGAATAGATGAAGAGCCGGTTTTGTCAAGGGTCTCCAGAAAAGCGAGCCGCCAGCAGAAGCAAAAACAAAAGCAGGAGCGGCCGGCGTCGTCTGTTAAAAAGACGCTCGGTTCGATCGGTTCCGCAGTCAAACGGTATGGCAGCTTTGCGTCTGCTATTTTAAAATCGCCGGTAAAAACTGTAGTGGCGGACGGTTTTTCCCATTTTAAATATGCCGTTATCTCAATGGTGCTGTTTAGTGTCATTTTCTCAATCGGCAACTGGTTTCAGCTGAAAGCCAGCAAAGGAAGACAGCTTGGATACGGCGTTCACCACCCTTTTTACGACGGATTTTTTGTGGTGCTTGTGTATGCGCTGATTTTCCTGGCGGTGATGGTCTTTGCCATTTGGATTGTGTCACGCTACATGATGAAACAGAAATTGTTATTTAAGAAGATAGCGGCAGACTTTGGATCATTACTTGTGCCTGTGATGGCGCTGTCGGTGCTATGGATGATTTTCGCAATAGTAAATATCACTGCTTTAACCACAGCGTTTACGGTTCTGATGTTTTTTGGCTTGCTTTTCAGCGTGTCTCTGCTAATTCAAAGCATTCATCAAAAAGCCGACCATGTTTCATTAGACCTTATTTATTGTGTACTAGCCGTTTTGGCGGTCGGGCTGATCTTTATCGCGGCAAGTTGGCCGTTTATCTCAGGTTACCTTACTTCTTCACTTATTCCGCTTTAATCGGAAAAGCCGGCTTCATATGAGGCCGGCTTTTTTGTATACTCTTCGCTGTCACATTTTTTACAAAAAAAACTAAAAAACTTAGTTGTATTATAAGGTTAATCGGCTTATTATAGATTGACATATAAATGACAGCGCTTTTATTTTTTCGGAGAGGATGATGGTTATGTCCCGTTTACTTCGTGAAGCGATTCATCAAAAGAAGCAGTTTTTAATATCGAAGCTGATGTTATCCGGTTTTTATCAGGAAGATGATAAGCGACTGAGAGACTATACGCTGAGTGAACTTGAAAAAGAATATGAGTCGTTGAAAACATTGAAAAAAGAACCGCTTCAATGACGAGTAAGTAAAGCCTGCCGCAAAGCCGGCTTTTTTTATTTTTGAAAAGGGGATAAAGAGGGTAAACTAAAGCTGAGGATATTTATGTCGAAAAATTTAGTGGCTCTGAGTCTTTACAGTGCATTGTAAAGGGCTTATTTCTCTAGTAGAATATGATTGCTTTAGCGTAAGTTGAATGGTTTAGGGGGGATGAAAATTGATGCAAACCATCTTGTCTAACAGTATAGCCATGGTTATGATTATTCTTATCATTAATGTTGTATATGTATCTTTTTTTACGATCAGAATGATTTTAACGCTGAAAGGCCAGCGGTATCTAGCAGCTTCGATCAGTACGATTGAAATTTTAGTTTATGTGACAGGCCTCAGTCTTGTGCTTGACAATTTAGACCAAATTCAAAATGTCATTGCATATGCGCTCGGCTATGGTCTCGGTGTTATCGTCGGTATGAAAATAGAAGAAAAACTCGCTCTTGGCTATATCATGGTAAATGTTATTACGAAAGAGCTTGATCTTGATCTCCCCAGACAGCTGCGGGAGAAAGGATACGGCGTGACAAATTGGGTGGCCGGAGGGCTTGAGGGCGACCGTACGGCGCTTCAAATCCTGACACCGAGAAAATATGAGCTCCAGCTTTATGATACGATTAAAACACTGGATTCAAAAGCTTTTATTATCGCGTACGAACCGAAATCAATTCACGGCGGTTTCTGGGTGAAAGCAGTGAAAAAGAGGAGAATCAAAGAATAATGGCAAAACCGAAAAAGAAACGGTTTGAAGTAACAGAGCAGCAAACGATTGACACCGTACTTCATCAAATGAAAGAAGAGGGATATATGCCCATCAGACGCATGGAAGAGCCGATCTTTACAGAAAAGAAGGAAAATGGATCAATTCAGATCATTCCGTGCGGGAAAAAAATCGTATTTGAAGGGAAATTGATCTAAACACGAACATTAATAGAATGAAAATTAGTATCGTTCGATAATATCGTTGACATTATCCAAGTCCGTTGTTAAGATAAACATGAAATCAAAACACGACCTCATATAATCTTGGGAATATGGCCCATAAGTTTCTACCCGGCGACCGTAAATTGCCGGACTATGCAGGAAAGTGAACAAATAACTGACATGGCTATCGCAGAAGCGAACGACTGACGATACACGCACCATGCCCGGTTTGTGTTGCTTCCTCATAAGTGCAATGCAAGCCGGGTTTTTTATTCTGAAAACAAACGCATTAGAAGGTGGGAACAGAATGCAGCCGCTAGTAGGAGTCATCATGGGAAGCACTTCCGATTGGGAGACAATGAAAAACGCATGCGACATACTTGAAGAACTTGATGTGCCATACGAAAAAAAGGTCGTTTCCGCTCACCGGACGCCTGACTTGATGTTTGAATACGCAGAGGGAGCAAGAGAAAGAGGCTTGAAGGTGATCATTGCCGGAGCCGGCGGAGCGGCACACCTGCCGGGGATGACAGCGGCAAAAACGACATTGCCGGTTATCGGAATTCCGGTTCAGTCGAAAGCGCTGAACGGGCTTGATTCACTCCTGTCTATCGTTCAAATGCCGGGCGGAGTGCCGGTGGCGACAACAGCCATCGGAAAAGCGGGCGCGGTTAACGCCGGACTGTTAGCAGCGCAAATTTTGTCAGCTTTTGACGAAACAATCGCCCGAAAGCTGGATGAAAGAAGAGAGAACACAAAACAGACAGTGTTGGAAAGCAGTGATCAGCTTGTCTAAAAAAATCATCTATCCGGGAGCCATGATCGGCATCATCGGCGGCGGCCAGCTTGGAAAAATGATGGCTGTCGCAGCAAAGCAAATGGGATACAAAGTTGCGGTCGTTGATCCTGTAAAAGACTCGCCGTGCGGCCAAGTGGCTGATATAGAAATTACTGCCCCGTACAATGACAGAGAAGCGATTCGGAAATTGGCCGGGATCAGTGACATTATCACATACGAATTTGAAAATATTGATTACGACGCACTGCACTGGCTTGAAGAGAACGCGTATCTTCCGCAGGGAAGCGAGCTTTTGCTCATTACCCAAAACCGGGAGACAGAGAAAAAGGCGATTCAATCAGCCGGTTGTCAAGTTGCCCCGTATCGGATCATCCATACACAGGATGACCTGAAAGAAGCGGTTCAGTCGCTCGGGCTGCCCGCAGTGCTGAAAACATGCCGAGGCGGATATGACGGCAAAGGGCAATATGTCATTAAAGAAAAAACACAAATTGAAGATGCGTCCGCGCTACTGCAAAACGGAACTTGTATTCTCGAAAGCTGGGTTCCTTTTAATATGGAGCTGTCCGTGATTGTGACAAGATCAGTAAATGGTGAAATCACGACATTTCCCGCTGCGGAAAACATTCATAAACACAACATTCTGTTTCAAAGCATTGTTCCGGCAAGAGTGGAAACGGATATCCTGACTCAGGCTGAAAGACTTGCCGTTCAGCTGGCGGATAAGCTCGGACTTGTCGGACCGCTGGCTGTGGAAATGTTTGTGGCGGAAGACGGAGAGCTGTTGATCAATGAACTGGCTCCGCGGCCTCATAACTCAGGCCATTACACGCTGGATCTTTGTGAAACCAGCCAGTTTGAACAGCATATCAGAGCGGTGTGCGGCTTGCCTCTTGGAAAAACGGAGCTTTTGAAGCCCGGCATGATGGTGAACCTTCTCGGTGACGAAGTGAAGCTGGTGGAGGAAGATCCCGCGCTTTTGAAGGAAGCTAAACTTTATATATACGGCAAACACGAAATCAAACAAGGCCGCAAAATGGGTCATATCACCTTTTTGAAGCAGCCAGAAGATAAATGGATACAGCATATCACAAATAAGTGGATGAATAGAGACGGAGGACGAACAGAATGATCGAACGTTATTCAAGACCTGAAATGTCCGCGATTTGGACGGACGAAAACAGATTCCAAGCTTGGCTGGAGGTTGAAATTCTCGCCTGTGAAGCGTGGGCAGAGCTTGGCGTGATACCGAAAGAGGATGTAAAAGTTATGCGCGAAAAAGCATCTTTTGACATCAACCGCATCTTGGAAATCGAACAGGATACACGCCATGACGTCGTTGCTTTCACACGCGCGGTTTCTGAATCGCTTGGCGAAGAAAGAAAATGGGTGCACTACGGATTAACATCAACTGACGTAGTGGATACGGCTCTTTCTTACGTATTAAAACAGGCAAACGATATTTTGCTCAAGGACATTGAGAGATTTGTTGACATTATAAAAGAAAAAGCGAAAGAACATAAATATACGGTTATGATGGGGCGCACACACGGCGTACACGCTGAGCCTACAACATTCGGCCTGAAGCTTGCGCTTTGGTATGAAGAAATGAAACGCAACTTAGAGCGATTCAAGCATGCCAAAGAAGGCATCGAGGTTGGGAAGATTTCCGGCGCTGTCGGCACATATGCTAACATTGACCCGTTCGTTGAACAATATGTTTGTGAAAAACTTGGGTTAAAAGCAGCTCCTATTTCAACTCAGACGCTTCAGCGCGACCGCCATGCCGATTATATGGCTACACTTGCACTTGTTGCGACAAGCATTGAGAAATTCGCTGTTGAAATCCGCGGCTTGCAAAAAAGTGAAACACGCGAAGTAGAAGAATTTTTCGCAAAAGGGCAAAAAGGTTCCTCAGCGATGCCGCATAAACGGAATCCGATCGGATCAGAAAACATGACGGGAATGGCGCGTGTGATCCGCGGCTACATGCTGACGGCTTATGAAAACGTTCCGTTATGGCATGAGCGTGACATTTCTCATTCATCAGCAGAACGGATCATTCTTCCTGATGCAACGATCGCATTGAACTACATGCTTAATCGTTTCGCCAATATCGTAAAGAACTTGACGGTATTCCCTGAGAATATGAAGCGGAACATGGACCGTACACTTGGCCTGATCTATTCTCAGCGTGTACTGCTTGCTTTGATCGATACAGGTCTTACCCGTGAAGAAGCGTATGACACTGTTCAGCCGAAAGCGATGGAAGCGTGGGAGAAACAAGTTCCATTCCGCCAGCTTGTAGAAGCGGAAGAAAAAATTACATCCCGTCTTTCTCCGGAAAAAATTGACGATTGCTTTGATTACAATTACCACCTGAAAAATGTAGACCTGATCTTTGACCGTTTAGGTTTAGCATAAAAGAAGCCGTGGGCGGCTTCTTCTCTGCCGCCTTAGATTGAAAATTCCCAACATTCGGGTTAGGAGGCCTTCCGTGAATATTGTGAAAAACGAACTTTTATACGAAGGAAAAGCGAAAAGAATTTACAAAACGGATGACGAAAACACGCTATACGTAGTTTATAAAGACTCCGCTACTGCATTTAACGGTGAAAAAAAAGCTGAAATCAGCGGCAAAGGCCGTTTGAATAATGAGATTTCCAGCCTGATTTTCAAATATCTCCACGACAAGGGCATCAATAATCATTTTGTGGAGCGCATTTCCGAAACTGAACAGCTCATTCAAAAGGTGACCATTGTGCCGCTTGAAGTTGTGGTGAGAAATGTAGTGGCAGGAAGCATGTCCAAACGTCTCGGCATTCCAGAAGGCACGGAGCTAGAACAGCCGATTATCGAGTTTTACTACAAGGATGACGCGCTGGGTGATCCGCTCATTACAGAAGATCATATTTGGCTGTTAAAAGCCGCGACTCCTGAACAGGTGGAAAAGATCAAGTCTATTACAAAAACGGTAAACAAAGAACTTCAAGTCATTTTCAACGATTGTAATGTCAGATTAATAGATTTCAAGCTTGAATTCGGCCTGGACACAGAAGGGCAAGTACTGCTTGCGGATGAGATTTCTCCTGATACGTGCCGCCTGTGGGATAAAGACACGAACGAAAAGCTCGACAAAGACGTATTTAGACGCAATTTAGGCGGCTTAACCGACGCATACGAAGAAATTTTCAAAAGACTGGGAGGCATTTAATATGTACAAAGTAAAAGTTTATGTCAGCTTAAAAGAGAGTGTATTAGATCCGCAGGGGAGCGCGGTTCAGCATGCCTTACACAGTATGTCCTACCAAGAAGTCGCTGACGTTCGCATCGGAAAATATATGGAGCTTACGATTGAAAAGTCTGACCGTGATCTCGATGTGCTTGTGAAAGAAATGTGTGAAAAACTTCTTGCGAATACAGTCATTGAAGACTACAGATACGAAGTTGAGGAGGTTGTCGCACAGTGAAATTTGCGGTGATTGTCTTACCAGGTTCCAACTGTGATATTGATATGTTTCACGCCGTAAAGGATGAACTCGGTGAAGACGTGGAATACGTCTGGCATGACGAAACGAGCCTTGACGGTTTTGACGGCGTATTAATTCCGGGCGGATTCTCTTACGGAGACTATTTAAGATGCGGCGCCATCGCCAGATTCTCCAACATTATGCCGGCAGTGAAAAAAGCGGCTGAAGAAGGAAAGCCTGTGCTCGGTGTTTGTAACGGATTCCAGATACTGCAGGAGCTTGGCCTTCTGCCGGGTGCGATGAGACGAAATAAAGATTTGAAATTCATCTGCCGTCCGGTTGACCTGATTGTCCAAAACGATGAAACAGTATTTACATCTTCTTATGAAAAAGAAGAATCCATTACGATTCCGGTTGCCCATGGCGAAGGGAATTTCTACTGTGATGAAGAAACGCTTGCGGCTTTACAAAAAAACAATCAAATTGCTTTCACATACGGTTCCAATATTAACGGAAGTGTGAACGACATCGCGGGTGTCGTCAATGAAAAAGGAAATGTACTGGGCATGATGCCTCACCCTGAGCGCGCGGTCGATTCTCTGCTCGGAAGCGCCGACGGACTTAAATTGTTTCAATCTATCGTGAAAAATTGGAGGGAAACTCATGTCACTACTGCTTGAACCAAGTAAAGAACAAATTAAAGAAGAGAAAATCTATCAGCAAATGGGTGTCAGTGATGATGAGTTTGCATTGATAGAATCCATTATCGGAAGACTTCCGAACTATACGGAGATAGGCATTTTCTCGGTAATGTGGTCTGAGCATTGCAGCTACAAAAACTCAAAGCCGATCTTGCGGAAATTCCCTACAAGCGGTGAGCGTGTGCTGCAAGGGCCTGGAGAAGGCGCCGGAATCGTTGACATCGGTGACAATCAGGCGGTTGTGTTCAAAATTGAATCTCATAACCACCCGTCAGCGATTGAGCCTTACCAAGGAGCTGCCACAGGCGTGGGCGGAATCATTCGTGATGTATTCTCCATGGGCGCGCGTCCAATCGCAGTCTTAAACTCTCTTCGATTTGGCGAACTGACTTCACCGCGCGTGAAGTACTTGTTTGAAGAAGTAGTCGCAGGAATTGCCGGGTACGGTAACTGCATCGGTATTCCGACAGTCGGCGGAGAAGTGCAATTCGACAGCTGCTATGAAGGCAATCCGCTTGTTAATGCCATGTGCGTAGGATTGATTAACCACGAAGACATTAAAAAAGGACAGGCTAAAGGGGTAGGCAACACCGTGATGTATGTCGGCGCGAAAACGGGCCGCGACGGTATCCACGGGGCAACTTTCGCCTCTGAGGAAATGTCTGATTCTTCTGAGGAAAAACGTTCTGCCGTCCAAGTCGGAGATCCTTTCATGGAAAAACTTCTGCTTGAAGCATGTTTAGAAGTCATCAAATCTGACGCTCTTGTCGGCATTCAAGATATGGGAGCGGCGGGACTGACAAGCTCAAGCGCTGAAATGGCAAGTAAGGCGGGTTCAGGAATAGAAATGAATCTGGATTTGATTCCGCAGCGTGAAACAGGCATGACGGCGTACGAAATGATGCTTTCTGAATCACAGGAGCGGATGCTATTAGTCATCGAGCGCGGACGTGAACAAGAAATCGTTGATATTTTTGAAAAGTACGACCTTGAAGCCGTATCTGTCGGCCACGTAACGGATGATAAAATGCTTCGCCTTCTCCATAACGGAGAGACGGTTTGTGAGCTTCCGGTTGACGCATTGGCGGAAGAAGCGCCTGTTTACCACAAGCCTTCAAAAGAGCCTGCTTACTACCGTGAATTTTTAGAAACAACTGTTCCTGCACCTAAAGTGGAAGATGCGAAAGAAACACTACTTGCCCTCTTGCAGCAGCCGACCATCGCAAGCAAAGAGTGGGTGTATGATCAGTATGATTACATGGTTCGGACAAATACAGTAGTCGCGCCTGGCTCTGATGCGGGAGTGCTCAGAATCCGCGGAACGAAAAAAGCCCTTGCGATGACAACCGACTGTAATGCCCGTTATTTATACCTGGATCCGGAAGTCGGCGGAAAAATCGCTGTGGCAGAAGCGGCGCGCAACATCGTTTGCTCTGGTGCAGAACCGCTTGCAGTTACGGATAACCTCAATTTTGGAAACCCGGAAAAACCGGAGATTTTCTGGCAGATTGAAAAAGCGGCAGACGGAATCAGTGAAGCGTGCAACGTGCTCAGCACACCGGTTATCGGCGGAAACGTTTCTCTTTATAACGAATCAAACGGAACAGCCATCTATCCGACGCCTGTTATCGGCATGGTCGGTTTAATTGAAGATACAGCACATATCACAACGCAAAGCTTTAAAGAAGCCGGCGATTTGGTTTATGTGATCGGCGAAACAAAGCCGGAGTTTGCAGGAAGCGAGCTTCAAAAGCTGACAGAAGGAAAAATCTTCGGCAAAGCGCCGGAGCTTGATCTCAGCCTTGAACAGGCTCGTCAAAAAGCTCTTCTTGAAGCAATCCGTTCTGGTTTGGTTCAGTCAGCCCATGACGTGTCAGAAGGCGGACTGGGTGTTGCGCTTGCTGAAAGTGTGATGTCAACAGAAGGACTTGGCGCAAACGTCACATTAGAGGGCGAAGCTGCTTTGTTATTCAGTGAATCACAATCAAGGTTCGTGATCTCTGTGAAAAAAGAACATCAGCAATCATTTGAAAAGTTTGTCAAAGACGCGATTCATGTCGGTGAAGTAACATCAGACGCAATTCTCACAGTCCAAAGTCAAGAAGGAAATCTATGGATTCATGCGCAGACTGAAGAGCTGGAACGCGCGTGGAAAGGAGCTATCCCATGCTTGCTGAAATCAAAGGCTTAAACGAAGAGTGCGGCGTTTTTGGGATTTGGGGACATGAAGAAGCCCCGCAAATCACGTATTACGGGCTTCACAGTCTCCAGCACAGAGGACAAGAGGGCGCGGGGATTGTGGCGACTGATGGAGAAAAGCTGTCGGCGCACAAAGGCCAAGGGCTGATTACGGAAGTCTTTCAAAATGGTGAACTCAGCAAAGTGAAAGGAAGAGGCGCCATCGGCCACGTTCGTTATGCGACGGCGGGCGGTGGTGGATACGAAAATGTTCAGCCGCTTCTCTTCAATTCTCAAAATAACGGCAGTCTCGCGCTTGCACATAATGGAAACCTGGTGAACGCGACTCAGCTGAAGCAGCAGCTTGAAAATCAAGGGAGTATTTTTCAAACTTCTTCCGATACAGAGGTGTTGGCTCATCTCATTAAAAGAAGCGGCCATTTCGCATTGAAGGATCAAATTAAAAACGCATTGTCCATGCTGAAAGGCGCGTATGCGTTTCTCATTATGACTGAAACAGAAATGATTGTGGCGCTTGATCCAAACGGACTCAGACCGCTATCCATTGCGATGCTCGGAGACGCATATGTCGTAGCCTCAGAAACGTGTGCGTTTGATGTGGTCGGCGCGACTTATCTGCGTGACGTTGAACCGGGGGAAATGCTGATCATCAATGACGAAGGCATGAAAACAGAGCGTTTCTCCATGAACATCAACCGTTCAATCTGCAGCATGGAGTACATTTATTTCTCAAGACCTGACAGCAACATTGACGGTATCAACGTGCACAGCGCCCGTAAAAACCTTGGCAAAATGCTCGCTCAGGAATCAGCGGTAGAGGCTGATGTCGTAACGGGAGTGCCGGATTCAAGTATCTCCGCAGCCATCGGGTATGCGGAAGCAACCGGCATCCCGTACGAGCTTGGACTGATCAAAAACCGTTATGTCGGCCGAACGTTTATCCAGCCGTCACAGGCTCTTCGCGAACAGGGCGTCAGAATGAAGCTCTCCGCAGTGCGCGGAGTAGTAGAAGGCAAACGTGTTGTCATGGTTGATGATTCGATCGTGCGCGGAACGACAAGCCGCCGGATTGTAACGATGCTGAGGGAAGCGGGCGCGATAGAGGTGCATGTGAAAATCAGCTCGCCGCCGATCGCTCATCCGTGCTTCTACGGAATTGACACGTCTACTCATGAAGAACTGATCGCCTCCTCCCACTCGGTGGAGGAAATTCGCCAAGAAATCGGAGCGGATACGCTGTCATTCTTGAGCATAGACGGATTACTAAAAGGTGTCGGCAGACAGTATGAAGGCGAGCAATGCGGCCAGTGCCTCGCTTGCTTTACAGGGAAATATCCGACAGAAATTTATCAGGATACCGTTCTCCCGCACGTAAAAGAAGCGGTATTAACAAAATAAATGTTGAAAATGGGATAAAGGCAGCGGAGGTTCGGCTGCCTTTATCTTTCTGCAACAAAGAATGGTAAGCGGGAATTACGAAGCGCGCAAAAAGGAGTGATTGTGATGTCTGAAGCATACAAAAACGCAGGAGTTGACATCGAAGCCGGGTACGAAGCTGTAAAACGGATGAAAAAACATGTGGAGCGCACAAAAAGACTTGGTGTCATGGGTAGTCTTGGCGGATTCGGCGGCATGTTTGATTTATCAGAGCTGCCTTATAAAAAGCCGGTTCTTATTTCAGGAACAGACGGAGTGGGGACAAAACTGAAACTTGCTTTTTCAATGGACAAGCATGATACGATCGGCGTAGACGCTGTGGCAATGTGTGTAAACGATGTGCTTGCTCAAGGAGCGGAGCCGCTGTTTTTCCTCGACTATCTTGCTGTCGGGAAAGCAGATCCCGTAAAAATTGAACAAATCGTAAAAGGCGTTGCCGATGGATGTGAACAGTCGGGTTCTGCGCTTGTCGGCGGAGAAACGGCCGAAATGCCTGGTTTGTACACACCTGAAGAATACGACATCGCCGGTTTCTCAGTCGGTGTTGTCGAAAAGGATGAAATCGTTACGGGCGAAAATATCAAAGAAGGGCATCTTCTGATCGGCCTCAGCTCAAGCGGCTTGCACAGCAATGGATTTTCGCTTGTGCGGAAGGTTCTTCTTGAAGACGCAGGGCTTAACTTGAATGAAACATATGAAGCTTTCGAGCGCCCTCTTGGCGAAGAGCTGTTAGAGCCGACGAGAATTTATGTCAAGCCTGTGCTTGAAGCTGTCAAAAGCGGCAAGATCGACGGCATGGCGCATGTGACTGGCGGAGGCTTTATCGAAAATCTGCCCCGTATGCTGCCTGAAGGCTTAAGCGCAGAAATTGATCACGGCTCTTGGCCGATTCCGTCGATCTTCACATTTTTACAGGAGCGCGGCAAGCTGAAAGAGGAAGACATGTTCAACGTCTTTAATATGGGCATCGGCTTTGTCCTTGCCGTAAAAGAAGAGCATCTGACTGATGTGATTCAAACACTTGAAGCCCATGGCGAAAAAGCTTACTTAATCGGCCGTGTCAAACAGGGTGAAGGCGTCACTTTCGGCGGTGCGTCTCTTTCATGAAAAAGTTTGCGGTATTTGCATCCGGAAACGGCTCGAACTTTGAAGCAATCGTCACTCGGTTAAAAGAAGAGAACTGGGATGCTGAGGTTTCACTGTTAGTGTGTGACAACCCAGAGGCAAAGGTGCTCGAACGTGCGGAGGCATTCAGCATCCCGACGTTTGCATTCCAGCCGAAATCATATGAGAACAAGCCCGCGTTTGAGCGCGCAATTATAGAACAGCTCCGCCTCCATGAGGTTGAACTAATCGTGCTTGCCGGATATATGAGATTGATCGGTGACACTCTGCTCAAGGCATACGGCGGGAAAATCGTAAACATCCATCCGTCTCTTCTGCCTGCGTTTCCTGGAATTGACGCTGTCGGCCAGGCGTACCGCGCAGGCGTGAAGGTGGCAGGCATTACGGTTCACTATGTCGATGAAGGTATGGATACAGGGCCGATCATCGCCCAGAAGGCAGTCGAAATCGCAGAAGGCGACACATTGGAAACAATTGAACAACACATACACGAACTTGAGCATAAGCATTATCCTAGCGTAATCAAAGAGCTATTAGGACTAAACAACAGAGGTGAAAAGCAATGACAATTAAACGCGCACTAATCAGTGTTTCAGATAAAACGAATCTTGTCCCTTTTGTGAAAGAACTAACAGAGCTTGGCGTTGAAGTCATTTCAACCGGCGGCACGAAAAAACTTCTTCAGGAAAACGGAGTGAACGTCATCGGGATTTCTGAAGTAACAGGCTTTCCGGAAATAATGGACGGACGCTTAAAAACGCTTCATCCGAATATTCACGGAGGACTTCTTGCCGTGCGTGACAATGAAGAGCACATGTCCCAAATCAATGAGCACGGCATTTCTCCGATCGACTTGGTTGTAGTCAACCTCTATCCTTTTAAAGAAACGGTTTCTAAAGAGGATGTCGCTTATGAAGATGCGATTGAAAACATTGATATCGGGGGACCCGGCATGCTGCGCGCCGCATCCAAAAACCATCAGGATGTTACGGTCATCGTCGACCCTGCTGATTACAGTCCGGTCCTGAATCAAATCAAAGAAGAAGGCGGCGTTTCTCTTCAGAAAAAACGCGAACTGGCGGCGAAGGTTTTCCGCCACACGGCTGCATATGACGCGCTTATCGCCGAATACTTAACAAACTTTGTCGGCGAAAAAGATCCAGAGCAATACACAGTGACTTTTGAGAAAAAACAATCTCTTCGCTACGGAGAAAACCCGCATCAAGAAGCGACATTTTATCAAAGCGCGCTGCCGGCAAGCGGTTCAATCGCATCAGCTGAACAGCTGCACGGCAAAGAGCTTTCTTATAACAACATTAAAGATGCCGATGCGGCGGTCCAAATTGTACGTGAGTTTACAGAGGCGGCGGCAGTTGCGGTCAAGCATATGAACCCATGCGGCGTCGGAACCGGCAAAACGATTGCAGAAGCGTTTAACAGAGCGTTTGCGGCAGATGAAACGTCTATTTTCGGCGGCATTATCGCGCTTAACCGTGAAGTAGACAAGGCAACGGCGGAAGTGCTGCATAAGATCTTTTTAGAAATCATTATTGCGCCTTCATTCAGTGAAGAAGCACTTGAGGTGTTAACGTCCAAGAAAAACCTGCGTCTCTTAACATTAGATGTATCAGCTTCCGTTAAAAAAGAGAAACAGCTTACTTCCGTTCAAGGCGGACTATTGATTCAAGATTTAGACATGCACGGATTTGATGACGCAAAAATCAGCATCCCGACAAAAAGGGAACCGAACGAACAAGAATGGGAAGACCTTAAGCTTGCTTGGAAAGTCGTGAAGCATGTGAAATCAAACGCGATCGTACTTGCAAAAGACAACATGACAGTAGGCGTAGGCGCAGGACAAATGAACCGCGTCGGCTCGGCGAAAATCGCGATTGAACAGGCCGGAGAAAAAGCGAAAGGCAGCGCGCTTGGATCTGACGCTTTCTTCCCGATGCCTGATACTGTCGAAGAAGCGGCAAAAGCTGGTGTCACAGCTATCATTCAGCCTGGCGGTTCTGTCCGTGATGAAGATTCTATCAAAAAAGCGGATGAGTACGGCATTGCCATGGTGTTTACCGGAATCAGACATTTCAAACATTAAGGGGATGAAAACGACGTGAATGTATTAATCATCGGTAAAGGCGGAAGAGAACACACGCTGGCATGGAAAGCGGCAGAAAGCAGCCTTATTGATACTGTATTTGCAGCGCCGGGAAATGACGGCATGGCATCTTCAGCTACGCTTGTCAGCATCGAGGAAAATGACCACGCCGGACTCGTTGCGTTTGCAAAAGAAAACAACGTCGGTTTAACAATCGTCGGGCCAGAGGTTCCTTTAATCGAAGGTCTTGTTGACGAATTTGAAAAAGCGGGCCTGCGTGTTTTCGGTCCGTCAAAAGCGGCGGCAATCATAGAAGGCAGTAAGCAATTTGCGAAGGATTTGATGAAAAAATATCAAATTCCGACCGCTGAATACGAAACATTTACTTCGTTTGACGAGGCTAAAGCCTATGTACAGGAAAAAGGCGCTCCGATTGTCATTAAAGCGGACGGACTTGCGGCTGGCAAAGGCGTTACTGTAGCGATGTCGGAAGAAGAAGCGATCGCGTGCCTTCATGATTTTCTGGAAGACGAAAAGTTCGGAGATGCGAGCGCGTCTGTTGTCATCGAAGAATTTCTCTCCGGAGAAGAATTTTCTCTTATGGCGTTTGTGAAGGGAGAAACCGTCTATCCGATGGTGATTGCCCAGGATCATAAGCGTGCCTTTGACGGAGATAAAGGGCCGAACACAGGCGGAATGGGTGCTTATTCTCCGGTTCCGCAAATTTCAGAAGAAATCGTTCAGCACGCCGTAGAGACGATTGTCAAACCGGCGGCAAAAGCAATGGTCCAAGAAGGGCGTTCCTTTACGGGTGTCTTATATGCGGGCCTTATGCTGACACAAGACGGCTCGAAGGTGATTGAATTTAACGCCCGTTTTGGCGATCCGGAAACACAGGTTGTCCTGCCGCGAATGGAATCTGACCTTGTGCAAGTTCTTCTTGATCTGCTGGATGAGAAGCAGGTTGAATTGAGATGGAAGGATACATCTGCTGTGAGTGTTGTGCTGGCATCTGAAGGTTACCCGGAAAGCTATGCCAAAGGCACGCCGATCGGAAGCCTCACATCAAGCAAGGATCAAGTAGTTGTCTTCCACGCCGGAACAAAAGCAGACGGCGAAACATTTGTCACAAACGGCGGCCGTGTCGCAAATGTGACGGCATTTGATGATACCTTTGAAGCGGCGAGAGACAGAGTGTATCAAGCCGTTGACGAAATCATCAAGCCCGGATTGTTTTTTAGAAAAGACATCGGAGCCCGCGCACTGAAGGCTTCTCAGAAATAAGATAAAAAAACCCGCAGTTTTTGTGCTGCGGGTTTTTTGATGTCAGACAAAGGCATGCTGAAAGGCTGAAGAGGAAAGAACCACTAATGTCGTCGGTTTTCCGTGGTCCATACAGGCGTCGATAAAATCCTCAAGTGTATGCACTGATTCGGTGACGACCTTTGTTACATAGCTGTACATGCCTGTAATGCGGTGATTTTCTGCAACGTCAGGGTGGCTTTGGGCGAAGGCGGCGTAATGTTTGCAGCTTTTCGGTTCCATGAGGATAAAGGCTGTGACCTGTTTGTTTAGCTTTTCAAAACAGATATTGGCGCTGTAACCCGTGATGATTCCTTTTTCTTCAAGCTTTTTAACCCGTTCAGCTGCGCTGGGAGAGCTGAGTCCGACGAGTTTCCCCAACTCAACCATGGTAAGTCTTGCGTTTTTCTGTAAATGCGAAAGGATTTGTAAGTCTGTGTGGTCCATTTTGTTGGCTCCTTTTTATTTTAAGCAGAAACATATAGATTCCTTCATTATTAATTTCATCGGGTTCATTTTTCTTAATTGTAGCATATGGCTGTCTATTTTCTTTTTCTATAATAAAGCCAGAGCAAAAAAGGAGGAAACAATGATGGAAACTTTACGGCGTTCGCTTACTTGGGTGCAGGGGACTGCGCTGACGATAGGGGCAGTGTTAGGATGCGGGATATTGATTCTCCCTTCCGTCACGGCTAATACGGCGGGGCCGGCTTCTTTATTGGCATGGGTGCTGATGTCTTTATTGTCCTTTCCGCTTGTCGGCACGCTGGCACGGCTTGTGAAAATAGCGCCGAGTGCGGGAGGCATTACTGCATATGTTCAGCTTGCTTTTCACAGTAAAGCCGCCGCTGTCTTAGGGTGGATCATGATGGGGTCAGTACCGATCGGAGTGCCGATCATAGCGCTGGCCGGCGCGCATTATGTCGGTTCTGCCACGGGAGCGGGGAATGGCCAGATAACCCTTATAGCAGCCGGTATGCTGGGATTATCTATTATTCTCAATATAAAGGGACTGCGGCTGTCCGCGAAAATCAGCACCTTGGTCATCTGTATGATTGTGCTTTTACTGATCTTAGCCGCCGCTGTCTCGCTTCCTCATGTGAAAGCAACTGCGTTTCAGCCGTTTCTTCCTCATGGCTGGTTTGCTGCAGGTTCGGCATCTGTTGTGATCTTTTTTTCGTTTGTCGGCTGGGAGATGATCACGCCGCTGGCAGAAGAATTTAAGCGTCCGGAAAGAGACATTCCGGTCAGCTTGTTTTTAGCCGCCGTCTGTGTAGCCCTATTGTATATTCTGATTTCTTTCGTGACCATCGGAACGCACGCTTATGGCGGAAACGGAAATATTGCCTCACTCAATATGTTAATGTCAAAGGGAATTGGCAAAAGCGGTGTCTATGTGACCGCATGGCTGGCGCTTTTTATAACCTTCAGTACGATTCACGCGAACATTGCCGGATTTTCAAGAATGGTTTACGCATTGGCGAGAGAGGGACATTTTCCGCGTTATTTTGAAAAGCTCAGATCAAAAAGCCATACGCCGGTGCGGGTGCTGATAGGGCTCGGAATCGTATTTGGCTTGGTTCTGGCGGTGAACGGAGCGCTTCCGATTGATCCGGCGTTTATGCTGAAAGGGCCAAGTGCCGCGTTTATCGCGTCCTATTTGTTTACATTGGCGGCGGCGCTGAAGATCTTGCACTGGAGGGATATCGGCTGGTGGCTGGCTTTAACTGCATTTGTTTTATGTTTGGGGATTTACTGTTTCAGCGGCTGGGCCTTCTTTTATCCGGTTGTGCTCGGGATAGCGGGGATGATGTATAAGAAATATGGGAGAGAAAATAAATAACAAGCCAAATGTCGGCTTGTTATTTTTCTTGTTGCTCGTTATGATTTGTGCTTGCGGCGTTTTGGCACATATAAGTGACAGGGCAAAAACGTAAAATTCCGGAGGCTGCTTTCATGCCGCCCATAAAGATACAGAAGAGAGTCATTTTGCACCAAGGCTTTCTGGTATACTTTGCTGCTGCGGCGGACATAAGGGTTAACCCGCAGGCGATTCGGAAAACGGCATTAAGTAAACTGATGTTTTGTTTCATTGATTTCAAGCTCCTTTTCACTTAAAAAAGTTTTTTAATCTAATCTTCAAAAATTTGTAACGTTTTAGCCGTGCGTCATATGTAAGGATGTGATACGATAAATCTAATACATGTAAAGGAGAGTATGTGAATGTCCGAACGTACCTTTAACTGGAAAAATAAAGACATCAGGTCACAGGTCGATGTTGTAGACTCAAAGCTTCTTCCGACACTCCTTTTACGGAATGCTCTCGTCTTAAATCCTTTTTTAAAACAATGGCTGAAAAAAAATATTTGGATTTACCAAGACCGTATTGTCTATGTCGGGGATGACCTCCCAAATAAAGCAGGTCACATTCATACGATTGATTGTGAAGGAAAGTACATTGTGCCTGGTTATATCGAACCGCACGCTCATCCTTTTCAAATATATAATCCCCATACGCTGGCGGAATATGTGTCTCAATTTGGAACAACAACATTTGTGAATGATAATTTATTTTTGCTTTTACAAAGCGGAAAAAAGAAAGCGCTTACTGTTTTAAACGAGCTGAAAAAGCAGCCTGTTCAATATTTTTGGTGGTCTCGGTATGACCTTCAGACAGAGGTGCTCAATGAGGATCATATCTTGCCGTTTGATGTACGAAAGCAGTGGATGGAACATCCGGATGTTCTTCAAGGCGGTGAAATGACAGGCTGGCCTCGTTTGATGGACGGCGATGATTTAATTTTGCACTGCATGCAAACCACTAAAAAGCATCGAAAGCGTATTGAAGGGCACTTTCCCGGAGCTTCAGAAAAAACGCTTACAAAAATGAAGCTGTTCGGAGCCGATTCTGATCACGAAGCGATGACAGGGGATGAAGTGCTGAGAAGATTAGAGCTTGGATATTATGTCTCGCTCAGAAACTCTTCGATCCGCCCTGATTTAAAAAACATATTACAAGATCTTCATGAAAGAAATTTCCGCCAGTACGATCACTTTTTTTATACGACTGACGGCGCGACGCCTAATTTTTATAAGGGCGGCATGATAAATGAAATGATCCGGATTGCGCTGGAGGAAGGTGTGCCGGCGATTGACGCCTATAATATGTCATCCTTTAATATAGCGAAGTATTACCAGATTGATGATTACATGGGTGTAGTCGGGCCGGGGAGATTGGCCTCGTTAAATATTCTTGATGACCCTGCAAATCCTGATCCGGTTACCGTCCTTTCAAAAGGCGTGATCCTGCGTGAAGACGGCCGAAATATGAATGCGTTTACAGAGATGGATTGGAACAAAGGCGGTCTTGTCCCGTTAGAGCTGTCATATGATATGACGATGGATGATTTACAGTTTTCGATGCCGATGGGTGTGAAGATGCGAAATGCTGTTATAATGGAA
This sequence comes from Bacillus sp. HU-1818, assembly GCF_022695965.1. Taxonomy (NCBI): domain Bacteria; kingdom Bacillati; phylum Bacillota; class Bacilli; order Caryophanales; family Bacillaceae; genus Bacillus; species Bacillus sp. HU-1818. The sequence goes on along the minus strand of NZ_JAAPBE010000005.1, from coordinate 215,203 downwards.
CCGTATATGATTGCGATCGACAATTCAGTTGACCAGCTTTCTTTTGACCATGATGAATGTTACTTAACAATGCTTGATAAGCAGGGGAAATGGCGTGTGAACACGATGGTCAAAGGATTTGCCTCCAGTGTGCAGGGATTTGTCAGTTCCTTTACGACGACCGGCGATATTATCGCGATTGGAAAAAATAAAGCTGATATGCTGCTTGCTTTTGCACGTATGAAAGAAATCGGAGGGGGAATTGTCCTCGCGGAAAACGGGGAAATTCTGCACGAGATCCCGCTTCATTTATGCGGATGCGCCTCTTCCGAAAAGTACGAGACTGTGCTCGAAAAGGAATTAATGCTGAAAACCCTTTTGGCTGAAAGAGGCTATCAATTTTCTGATCCTATCTATACGCTGCTCTTTTTGCAGAGCACTCATCTTCCTTATATACGCATTACGCCGAGGGGAATCTTCGACGTGATGAAAAAAACTGTACTCTTTCCGTCGATAATGCGTTAAAATATAAAAGAGCAGGGAGCCAACACATGAAAAAATGGATGGCAGTTTGTATGCTATGTTTCGCGTTTTTTTTGCTTGTTTCTTGTCAGCAAAAGGACTCTCTCCCAGGAAAAACAACGAAGCCAAAAGCTCCGTTGACGGGATTGAAGACTGAGCAAAAAGTGACTGAACGGCGGCCTGTGGCTGTTGTCATAAACAACCATCCTAAGGCGAGGCCGCAATCAGGGCTGGATAAGGCTGACATTGTCATAGAGGCGCTTGCTGAAGGGCAGATTACGCGGTTTTTGGCCGTTTTTCAAAGCCAGATGCCGGAGACTGTCGGACCTGTGCGGAGTGCGAGGGAATATTTCGTCACTCTCAGTAACGGCTTTGACAGTATTTTTGTCCACCATGGCTGGAGCCCAGGCGCAAAAGAGCAGCTGGAGTCCGGAGCTGCCGACAATATAAACGGATTGGATTTTGACGGAAGCTTGTTTTGGAGAGCCGATTTTAGCAAACCGCCTCACAATTCCTATACGTCTTATAAGTACATAAAAAAGGCTGCGGAGCAAAAAGGATATGAGCTGAACGGTGCAACAAACGCCCTTCCTTTTCAAACATCAGAAGCAAAACCTTCTAATGAATCTTACAATGTTCGGGTAGATTATGGAACAAAGAACGTTACAAATCTTGTCGAATATGATTATGATAAAAAAGCTGACGCTTATACGAGAAGCTCTGATGGTGTAACAACGACAGACCGGGAGACCGGAAAGCCGGTTGCCATGCAAAACATTTTCATTGTTGAAGCCAGCCATCACATTATTGATCAAGACGGAAGGCGGGGCATCGACATTGAATCAGGAGGGAAAGGTCTTCTGATTCAGCACGGGAACGCCATTGAGACAGACTGGAAAAATGAAAGCGGTCGTATTCTGCCTGTAAAGGATGGCAAGGTGCTTCCGTTTGTGCCGGGAAAGACATGGATCAATATCGTGCCTGATCTCGATGCAGCTTCCACTAGTAAAGGAGAAGGTGTGTAACGATGCAAATCGATAAATTACGCGGCAAAGAGCTAGACCAGCTATTTAATTCCATATTATCGCTCAAAGACCTTGAAGAATGCTACCGATTCTTCGATGATCTCTGCACAATTAATGAAATTCAATCTTTGGCGCAGCGTCTTGAAGTTGCGAGAATGCTTCGCGACGGAAATACGTACCATAAGATTGAAACAGAAACGGGGGCTTCCACAGCAACCATTTCCCGTGTAAAGCGATGCTTGAATTATGGAAATGATGCTTATGAAATGGCGCTTGACCGCGTGAAGGAGACGGAAAGTGAATCTTCTTCAACATAAGAGTACCGCCTTGCTTCCACAGCAAGGCGGTTTTTTTATGAAATGGAGTGCTTGAGACTGGCTGTTTCGGACGTGCTGCCATCCGTTTTTCGGTACGTAATATGCTGTTTGGAAAAGTGAATCGGAGAATCAATGCCAGCCGCGGCAGCTAGGTTAAACAGGCCTTCTCGTAATGAAATCACGTAATTGCAGACCCGATGCTGTTTTTCCTCTATGCTGAGCGCTTTTTGCAGCTTTGGATCAGTTGTCGCTACACCGACGGGGCATGTGTTTGTATGGCATACCAATGCGCGGATGCAGCCGACTGAAAACATCATGCCGCGCGCAATATTTACGAAATCAGCCCCGAGTGCCAAAGCGATTGCAACCTTATCAGGTGTCAGCAGTTTTCCGGAAGCGAAAATTTTCAGCTTATCGCGCATGCCGTATTTTCTGAGCAGTGTATCAACGATCGGGAGCGCTGTCATTATTGGAAGCCCTACTGTGTCAGCAAGTTCGTGAAAGGAAGCGCCGGTACCGCCTTCACTCCCGTCAACCGTGATAAAATCAGGATGCTTTCCGCTTTTTTTCATATAGGAGACAAGCTCTTCGATTTCCTCAGGATTCCCTACCACAATCTTCATGCCGACCGGTTTTTTGCCCACGTCCCGAAGCTTTTCTATAAAATCAAGCATCTCAGGAACGTTCGAAAATTCATGAAAACGATTTGGGCTGTCAATTGACTTTCCGGGTTCCACATTACGAATATCAGCAACTTCTTCCGTCACCTTTACACCGTCAATGTGGCCGCCCCGTGTTTTGGCTCCTTGAGCGAGCTTCAGTTCAAACGCTTTAATTTGGTCAAGCCGGCTTTTCTTTTTAAACTCTTCAAAAGAAAATTCTCCGTTTTTTGAACGGACCCCGAAAAGACCCGGTCCGATCTGACAAATAATATCGGCGCCTCCTTTTAAGTGGTACTCAGACAATCCGCCTTCTCCGGTATTCATCCAAGTGCCGCCTGCCTGATGCAGTCCTTTTGACAATGCCGTGATCGCGCGGTCTCCAAGTGACCCATAGCTCATAGCGGACTGGCCGACAAGACCCTTCACATAAAAAGGCTTCTCACATGTATTCCCGCCGATGACCTGAACATCGTCAGGGTGAAGAAAATACGGGTCTGCTTCGATTCGCTCGGTATGTTCGCTGCGTCTTAACAGATTGTCCTTGTCAATTTTGTATACCTGGGTTTGGATTTTGGGTGTTTGGCTGACGCGAAGCTCCTCTCTTTGTTTCGGAAAAAGAGAGTTGCGGATATAATAGCCCGGTTTATCAAAATCTCTTTCAGACCCGAATCCTATCATTCTGCTTTTATATTTACCCGACATGACGGTTTGTTCATATTCTCTCCTTGAAAAGGGCTGTTCCTCATTATCATTGCTGAATAAATACTGTCGCAGCTCCGGTCCGATTTTTTCGAAAATATAGCGGATTTTCCCTGCTACGGGGTAGTTGCGGAGGACAGAATGTTCCTGCTGTTTTTCATCCTTTATGTAAATCCAGATCAACAGTGCTATTGGGATAAGAAGAATCCCGATTAATAATGCTATGAGGGCAATAATAACTTTCTCCATCTTTTCAAACTCCTTTTTTATGTAACCATTTCCACTGTTTGACGGTTTCCAAACAATAACACTTTGACAGGCGGGAATATGACAGGAAATGTAACGGAAAAGAGTGCAGATTTAATGGATAAATATATAAGGAGGCGAATCAAACAGTCTTTTTCAGTGAATAACGAGAATGACTGCTTTTTCCGTTTTTCCGCAGTATGTGAATTTGTTATAATATTTAAATGGTAAGAAACGAATGGAGGACGTATTACATGTACGATGTTACCGAGTGGAAGCATGTCTTTAAACTCGATCCGAATAAAGAGATATCTGACGAGCAGCTTGATATGCTGTGCGAATCCGGAACTGACGCGATTATCATCGGCGGAAGTGACAATGTGACGGAGGATGACGTACTGCGGCTGATGTCAAAAGTGAGACGTTTCTTAGTGCCGTGTGTCCTTGAAGTGTCAACCACTGATGCCATCGTGCCGGGATTTGACCTGTATTTTATTCCGAGTGTGCTCAACAGCAAAAATCCGGACTGGATAGTCGGGCTGCACAAGCAGGCAATGAAGGAATACGGAGATTTGATGTCGATGGAGGACATTGTGACAGAAGGATATTGTATTTTAAATCCTGATTGTAAAGCGGCTGCTTTGACAGATGCGGACACGGATCTGGACGCGGAGGATGCGGCTGCCTATGCGAGGGTCTCTGAACATTTGCTTCATCTCCCTATTTTTTATTTGGAGTACAGCGGGATGCTTGGAGACATAGAAGTCGTGAAGGAAACGAAGGCTGTGTTAGAAAGAACTACCCTGTTCTACGGCGGCGGCATTAAAGACGCGGATACGGCTAAACAAATGGCTGAGCACGCGGATGTAATCGTTGTGGGAAATGCGGTATATGATGATTTTAAACAGGCGCTGGGGACTGTAGCGGCTGTAAAAGGCGAGTAGCGAAACGGACAGATTTGGTTTATGATAGAACATATGTTTGAATAGGCGGTGAACGGATTTTGAATTATATAAGCAATCAATTATTAAGCGGACTCAATCCAGTTCAGCAGGAAGCGGTCAAAACAACGGACGGGCCGCTTCTGTTAATGGCTGGCGCAGGAAGCGGAAAGACGCGGGTGCTGACGCACAGAATTGCTTACCTCATGGCGGAAAAGCATGTGGCGCCTTGGAACATCTTGGCAATTACATTTACGAATAAAGCAGCGAGAGAAATGAAGGAACGTGTGGAAAGCATTCTCGGACCCGGGGCGGATGATATTTGGATTTCGACTTTCCACAGCATGTGTGTACGGATTTTGCGAAGAGATATCGACCGGATCGGAATTAATCGGAATTTCTCCATCCTTGACACATCAGATCAGCTCTCGGTGATTAAGGGCATTTTAAAAGAACGCAATATCGACCCGAAAAAATTCGACCCAAGAAGTATGCTCGGCTCCATCAGCAGCGCGAAAAATGAGCTGATTGATCCGGAGGAATACGCAAAATCGGCAGGCGGCTATTATGATCAGGTCGTCAGCGATGTATATACCGATTATCAGAAAAAACTTCTGAAAAACCAATCGCTTGATTTCGATGATTTAATTATGACAACGATCAAGCTGTTTGACCGTGTGCCGGAAGTGCTTGAATTTTATCAGCGCAAGTTTCAATACATTCATGTTGATGAATATCAGGATACAAACAGAGCGCAGTATCTGCTTGTGAAGCAGATGGCAAAACGGTTCCAGAATATTTGCGTAGTAGGAGATTCTGACCAGTCGATTTACAGATGGCGAGGAGCGGATATCGCCAATATTCTTTCCTTTGAAAAAGATTATCCGAATGCGAGTGTCATTTTGCTTGAGCAAAACTACCGCTCAACCAAGCGGATTTTGCATGCGGCCAATGAAGTGATTAAAAACAATTCAAACCGCAAGCCGAAAAATTTGTGGACAGAAAACGACGATGGAATCAAGATTTCATATTACCGCGGCGATAATGAATTTGGCGAAGGGCAGTTTGTCGCAGGAAAGATTCATCAGCTCAGCAGCTCCGGCAAGCGCCGCCTTTCCGATATCGCCATTTTGTACCGGACGAATGCCCAGTCGCGGGTTATTGAGGAAACTCTATTAAAAGCAGGGCTGAACTACAACATCGTCGGCGGCACGAAGTTCTATGACAGAAAAGAGATTAAAGACATTCTCGCTTATTTGCGACTCGTGTCAAATCCAGACGATGACATCAGCTTTAACCGAATTGTCAACGTGCCGAAACGCGGTGTCGGTGCAACATCAATGAATAAGATCGCCGAATACGCCGCAATGAACGGCATGTCCCTGTTTCAGGCCCTCGGCCAGGTTGATTTTATCGGTGTAAGTGCCAAGGCGGCCAATGCGCTTGACAGCTTCAGACAAATGATTGAGAATCTCACAAACATGCAGGATTATTTGTCAATTACAGAGCTGACTGAAGAAATTCTGGACAAAACGGAATACAGAGAAATGCTGAAGGCTGAAAAATCAATTGAAGCCCAAAGCCGTTTAGAAAACATTGATGAGTTCTTGTCAGTAACGAAAAACTTCGAACAAAAGAGCGAAGACAAAACCCTCGTTGCATTCCTGACTGATTTAGCGCTGATTGCTGATATCGATCAGCTTGATCAGCAAGAGGAAGAATCAGGAGCCAACGATGCCGTCACATTAATGACGCTGCACGCGGCCAAAGGCCTTGAATTCCCTGTTGTTTTCTTAATGGGACTTGAAGAAGGCGTATTCCCGCACAGCCGATCTTTAATGGAAGAAGCGGAGATGGAAGAAGAACGCCGGCTGGCTTATGTGGGCATCACCAGAGCAGAACAGGAGCTTTATCTGTCCAATGCCAAAATGCGCACATTATTCGGCAGAACCAATATGAATCCGGAATCAAGATTTATTTCTGAAATACCGGATGAGTTATTGGAGAACCTAAATGAGAAGAAAGAAACAAGAGCGGCATCTGCGAGAAAAATGCAGCCAAGACGCGGTCCTGTTTCCCGCCCGGTCTCTTATGCCAGCAAAACTGGCGGCGACGGGCTGAACTGGTCGGTAGGCGACAAAGCCGGACACAAAAAATGGGGCACAGGAACGGTTGTCAGCGTGAAAGGCAAGGGCGAAAGCACGGAGCTTGATATCGCATTCCCGAGTCCGGTGGGTGTCAAGCGTCTTCTCGCAGCATTTGCGCCGATTGAAAAGCAGTAATTGAATGATGAAAGGAAGAATCTGATGGACAAAGAAGCAGCGAAACGCCGGGCAGAAGATCTGCGCAGCACAATCAACCAGTATAGCTATGAATATTACACCTTAGATGAGCCAAGCGTTCCGGATTCTGAGTACGATAAACTGATGCAGGAGCTTCTTGCTTTAGAGGAAGAATATCCGGACCTCAGAACGCCGGATTCTCCCACGCAGCGTGTTGGCGGCGCCGTGATTGACGCTTTTCAAAAAGTGCGTCACGGCACGCCGATGCTCAGTCTCGGCAACGCTTTTAATGCTGAGGACCTGCGTGATTTCGACCGCCGTGTCCGTCAGGCCGTGGGAGACGATGTGGCGTACAATGTGGAGCTGAAAATAGACGGTCTTGCTGTTTCTCTCCGTTATGAAGACGGCTATTTTGTCAGAGGCGCGACAAGGGGAGACGGAACAACGGGCGAGGATATTACGGAGAATTTGAAGACCATTCGCAATATCCCCCTGAAGATGAAACGTAATCTTTCCATAGAGGTGCGCGGCGAAGCCTATATGCCGAAGCGTTCGTTTGAAGCGCTGAATGAAGAACGGCTGAAAAAAGAAGAAGAACCATTCGCCAATCCGAGAAACGCTGCCGCGGGATCACTCAGACAGCTCGATCCGAAAATTGCGGCGAAACGAAATCTCGATATCTTCGTCTACAGTATAGCGGAGCTTGACGAAATGGGTGTGGATTCACAAAGCCAGGGGCTTGATTTTCTCGATGAGATCGGATTTAAGACAAACCAGGAACGAAAAAAATGCGGTACCATAGATGAAGTCATTGATATGATTGAAGAGCTGCAAGCCAAGCGTGCCGACCTGCCGTACGAAATTGACGGCATCGTAGTGAAAGTGGACTCACTTGATCAGCAGGAGGAGTTAGGCTTTACGGCGAAAAGCCCGCGCTGGGCCATTGCGTATAAATTTCCTGCCGAAGAAGTCGTCACAACGCTGCTTGATATTGAACTGAACGTCGGAAGAACAGGTGTCATAACGCCGACTGCGGTACTAGAGCCTGTAAAAGTTGCGGGTACGACCGTCCAAAGAGCATCCCTTCATAACGAAGATTTAATTAGGGAAAAAGACATCCGTATTCTTGATAAGGTTGTGATCAAAAAGGCGGGCGACATCATTCCGGAAGTCGTGAATGTACTGACTGAGCAGCGCACAGGGGAAGAGAAGGAATTTAACATGCCGACAACTTGTCCGGAGTGCGAAAGCGAGCTTGTGCGCATCGAGGGAGAAGTGGCCCTGCGCTGCATCAATCCTGAATGTCCCGCGCAAATCAGGGAAGGCCTGATTCATTTTGTCTCGCGTAATGCCATGAACATTGACGGACTGGGAGAGCGTGTGATCACACAGCTTTTTCAAGAGAAACTCGTCCGCAATGTGGCGGATTTGTATAAGCTGACGAAAGAACGGGTCATCCAGCTTGAACGGATGGGTGAAAAATCTACCGACAACCTGATCAGCTCCATTCAAAAATCGAAGGAAAACTCATTGGAGCGCTTGTTATTCGGCCTTGGCATTCGCTTTATCGGCTCAAAAGCCGCCAAAACGCTTGCCATGCACTTTGAAACCTTGGATCATCTGAAAAAAGCTACCAAAGAAGAGCTGCTTGCGGTTGATGAAATCGGAGAAAAAATGGCTGATGCAGTGATCACATATTTCCAAAAAGAAGAAATGATCGAGCTATTGGACGAATTAGAACAGCTTGGTGTAAACACACTCTACAAAGGCCCGAAAAAAGTAAAAGTGGAAGACAGTGATTCTTATTTCGCAGGCAAAACAATTGTCCTGACCGGAAAGCTGGAAGAGCTGTCAAGAAATGATGCCAAAGCGCAGATTGAGGCGCTCGGCGGAAAGCTTACCGGCAGCGTCAGCAAAAACACAGATTTAGTCATCGCCGGAGAAGCGGCGGGGAGCAAGCTGACAAAAGCGGAAGAGCTGAACATTGAAGTATGGAATGAAGAACAGTTATTGGGAGAGCTAAAGAAATAAGAGGAGTGTTTTCTATTGAAAAAGTCTTTGCTAGTGGCAGCAGCCTCGGCAGCAGTATTAATGCTGTCTTCCTGCTCGCCGAGTTTTGGGGGGGATAAGGAGGAAGAGATTACGCAAAAAACTGAGAAATCCTCAGAAAAAGCGATTATACCAAAATACAATATCTCTGATTCCTATTACAAAATGGTGCTTCCGTTCAAAGCGGGAAAAGCACGCGGCCTGACAACAGAGCGGTTAAATACAAGGCTGGATATTGACGAATTTGAAACGGGCCTTATGCGCCTCGCTCAAGATTCATTCTCGACGGATGATTATTTGTTCCAAGAGGGCCAATACTTAGATGAAGATACGGTATTAAGCTGGCTGGCCCGCAAAAAAGAAGGCTCTGATCTGAAGAAAGCGGAAAAAGAAGATAAAGACTTTGAAAACTTGGGCCTTAATCCGGTTCTGCCAAGTTCCGGCTCAACAAAAGAAAAGAATGAAAGCAGTCCGGTTTATTTGGCGACAATGCTTGAGCATGACTATTTAGTCAGAAAAGATAAAAATTCCATTCAGCTTGGCGGCGTAATGATCGGCCTCGCATTAAACTCTGTCTATTACTACCGGGAAAAAACAGGCGATCCTCAGCAAGAGGTGACAATTGATGACAAAACGCTTCGGAAGGAAGGCGAAAAAATCGCCCAGGAAGTCATCAACCGTTTGCGTAAAAAAGATAATCTGAAAAACATTCCGATTACGGTCGCGCTGTATAAACAGGCGTCAAAAACATCAATCGTTCCGGGGAACTTTATTGCCAAAACCGAAGTCAAAGCCGGCTCCACCGATACCGGCAACTGGGATGATGTCAAAGAGAAATATGTATTCTTCCCGGCAGATGACTCGACAAAGCAGAAGTATCCGGACGATGCGGAGCTGTTTACACGCTTTAAAAACGCAATTGACAGCTACTTCCCGAACTACACAGGCGTTGTCGGAACGGCAATGTATGAAAATGATGACATGAAAAAAATGAAAATTGAAATCCCGATGCAGTTTTACGGAAAGAGCGAAGTCGTCGCTTTTACGCAATACTTAACGGGAGAGGTCATGGACTACTACTCAAAGAACTCGCTTGATGTTGAAATTGACATTACCTCATCAGACGGACAGGAAGCCGTTATCCTCCGTAATGCGGGAGACAGCGAACCAACCGTCCATATTTATGATTAACCGAAACATATGAATAAACGAAATAACCCTTATATCACGTTTCTGTGGATAAGGGTTATTTTTTATTAAAATGCCTCATTTTTTGATCATTTACAATATTAATGGATGAAGTGATTATGTTATGATCTAAGAGGAATAGAAAATTAATCCATTTATTCGATATCTTTATGTACATGTGGAAAACTCCTTTTTCTTGAACTGGTTTAAAGAATTAAAAACCAAAGGTGGTATGTTGATGCTCTGACTTTTTCGAAAAAAACACGCATAAGGAAAATTTGAAAATAGATGAAAAGGGAGAATCAGCATGCATAAAGATATAAAAGAGATTTTTAATGAAGATAAGGTATTGGCAGAAGCCGCAAACATATATGGGTTTGAACGAACACAAGTCCAATTTCTCGCAGACGCGGAAAACTACGTGTACGAGTTTATAAAGGATGAAGAACCTTATATTTTGAAAATCACTCATACGATCCGCAGGTCTCCTCAATATATCAAGGGGGAAATGGAATGGCTTCACCACCTTGCAAAGGGAGGGCTTTCCGTTGCCAAGCCAATTCCGTCATTAGACGGAAAAGATGTTGAAGAAGTACCGGATGGAACAGGCGGCGCATTTTTACTAAGAGCCTATGAAAAGGCGCCGGGCCATAAGGTAGAGGAAGCGGACTGGAACGGAGAATTATTTTATCAGCTTGGAACATATACAGGCGAAATGCATCGGCTGACAAAAAGCTATCAAGTAAGTAATGCTGCATATAAGAGACAAGAGTGGGATGAAGAAGAGCAATTAAAACTCAGAAAATACGTTCCTCAAGACCAAAACAGGATATTCGAGCAGGCGGACGCTTTAATGGAGAAGCTGCGCCAATTACCGAAGGACCCTGACCATTATGGATTGGTTCATGCTGATTTGCACCATGGCAATTTCAACTGGGACAACGGAAACATCACAACCTTTGACTTTGACGATATCGGCTACAATTGGTTTGTCAATGATATCAGTATTCTCCTCTATAACATTCTGTGGTATCCAGTCATTCCATACGAAGATAAAGCTGCTTTTACAGAAGAATTTATGCGGCACTTTCTGAGTGGATATCGAGAGAAAAATGAACTTGATGCAGCGTGGCTGACAAAGATTCCTGATTTCCTCCGGCTGCGTCATATCCTCATTTACGGATTATTGCATCAGGCGTTTGATCTTGAGACGATAGGACAAGAGGAAAAAGAAATGCTTAACGGATTCAGACAGGATATAGAAAACAGAACACCGATCACACCATTTGATTTTTCTAAGCTGAACTAAAAAGGAATGCGCCGGCTGATATAAGGGCCGGCGTTTCTTTTTTGCATAAAAAAGCCCTCAAGATTAGGCATCTTGAAGACTTTTATAAAGTATCGCACTTCACGCCGACAACGCCGTCAATCGCTTTAATATCGTAATAAACGTCTGTCGTGTATCGATTTTTATGGACACGGATTTTGACCTCCATGATCGGAAATTCCTTTTCATGCAAATCATCAATCCGAACGGAGTGGATACGAATGTTTTTCCCCTTCATCTGTTTGAGAATCTCTGTCATCTTTTCTTTGTCAGAAAGCGACATGCGGACGCGGATGTCTTTTTCCTGTAAACGGTCCGGTCCGATTTTTCTGATCAGCCATGGCAAAACCTCCACGCTGATCAAAATGAACAGGAGGCTGACGAATGCTTCTTTATAGAAGCCTGCCCCGGTGGCAAGACCGAGTCCGGCCGCTCCCCAAATCATGGCGGATGTGGTCAAACCGGAAATGACATCATTGCTTTTCCTTAGAATAACACCGGCACCGATAAAACCGACCCCGGAGATGATTTGCGCGGGCAGACGCAGAGGATCCATCATGACGCGGTAAAATTTGGGGAAATGGTATGCGGCGTTAATACTGACGATTGTCAGCATACATGAGCTAACGGCAATCACGATACAGGTCTTTAACCCAAGAGGCTTATTTTTCAACTCCCGCTCAAGACCGATGATCATGCCGATTAATGTTGCGATGCCTAATTTCACTAATATATCCGGTTCTATATACCAGTCCAACAGCAATTCCCCCTATCTTCTATGTACTTAAATTTATATGATTTTCTCACAGTATTTATCGCAAAACAAGAGCACAAAAGCCACCAAGCAGTGCTTGATGGCTTTTGGATTACTTTTTGCGCTTTAACAGCTTTTCCATGACGCCGAATAATCGGTAAGAGGCTTTTGCAGGCCGCTTTGTAATAAAGCTTCCGATGATACCGGCAATCATACTCAGGAAAAATCCTGGAATCATTTCATAGATGCCTGTAGAATCTGCTAAACCAGTTGTTATCCAAATTAATACTGTCGCAGCTCCCACAACCATGGCTGAAAGGGCGCCCCATTCAGTCATCCGTTTCCAATACAGACTCAGAAGAATAGCAGGCCCAAAAGCAGAACCGAACCCGGCCCAGGCATAACCAACCAAATCAAGAATGGTGCTGCTTGGATTCAAGGACATCAGAATCGCAATGACAGCGATAATCAATACTGACAGCCGGCCGGTCATGACCAATTCTTTATCAGATGCTTCACGTCTGAAAAATGTCCGATATAAATCCTCTGTCATCGCGCTCGCTGTTACCAGCAGCTGAGAAGAGATCGAACTCATAATCGCCGCTAAAATAGCAGATAGCAAAAATCCCGTAATTAGAGGATGGAACAATATTTTAGAAAAAATAATGAAAATCGTTTCAGGATCGCTTACAGCAACTCCGAATTTATGCGCGTAAGCCACACCGACTAAACCTGTTACGGTTGACCCGAGAATGGAGATAACCATCCAGCTCATACCGATTCTGCGCGCAGGCTTTAAATCCTTGATATGCTTAATCGCCATAAAACGGACAATGATATGTGGCTGACCGTAGTAGCCTAAGCCCCAGGCCAAATAAGAAATAATGCTAATGACGCTCGCGCCTTTAAAAATATCCAATAACTTTGGGTCTACAGCTGTAATCTCATGTAAAGCAGGAGAAACGCCGCCCAGCTGGGTAAAAGCAACGATCGGCACAAGCACTAGTGCTGCAAACATAATCGCACCCTGTACAAAGTCAGTCAGACTGACAGCAAGGAAACCGCCAAACAATGTATATAACACGACAACGCCGGCAGTCAGCAGAAGTCCAAGTGTATAATCGGCTCCAAAAGCAGATTCGAATAATCTTCCGCCTGATACCATACCTGAAGAAGTATACAATGTGAAAAAGATCATAATAATTAAAGCTGATACAATTTTCAGCACTGATGAAGAATGCTGGAATCGTTTATCAAAGAAATCGGGAATCGTAATCGCGTCATCCGCTGCTTCCGTATACGCTCTAAGGCGCGGAGCCAGAAGAAGATAGTTCGAATATGCGCCGATTGTCAAACCGAGTGCAAGCCATAATGTGGAAAGCCCTGTAGCAAACATTGCCCCTGGAATTCCCATCAGCATCCATCCGCTCATATCCGCCGCTCCGGCAGACAATGCGGTGACAAACGGTCCGAGGCCTCTTCCTCCAAGCATGTAATCGTTGATATCGGTTGTTTTCTTAAATGCATACCAGCCGATTAACAGCATGGCAGTAAAATAAATTCCTAACGATATGATAATTTCAATACTCACGTTTTACCCTCTCTTCGATTCTATTAATGTTGCATCACCTCTCTAATTGATGGTGCCAGTTAAGCATCCTGGCGCAAGTGCGAAACAAAAGAAACCTTTTGCAGGTGCACTTGTTAACTTAACCTAACAAAGTATTCCCGGCGGTTCAACCGACGAAACCTGAATGATCAGAAATCAATTTCGTGACAAACCTAGATAGGGGTAATAATTAAAGCGCTTACAAAAATAATTAAAGTAAAAATTTTCTGAAAAATATTTCGTTTCTCCTTCTCCTCTTTTTAGTATAAAATATATAGGGTATTGTCTCGAAAACACAGGACCGCCCCAAGGCGTTTTGTTGCTTTAAAGGGCTTGTTTTTGATATGATCAGTATTATATGACTTAACGGAGAAATATGTGGAGGTGGATCATATGTCACGAATTTCAATAGAAGAAGTAAAACACGTCGCCCACTTAGCGAGACTTGCGATTACAGATGAAGAGGCGGAAATGTTCACGGAACAGCTTGACAGTATTATTTCATTTGCCGAGGAGCTCAATGAAGTGGACACGGATAATGTGGAGCCTACGACTCACGTGCTGCAAATGAAAAACGTCATGAGAGAAGATGAAGCGGGTAAAGGTCTTCCGGTTGAGGATGTTATGAAAAACGCTCCTGACCATAAAGACGGCTATATTCGTGTGCCATCAATCTTGGATTAGAGGAGGGATATCAGAATGTCATTATTTGATCATAAAATAACTGAATTAAAACAGCTTATACATAAAAAAGAGATCAGCATTTCTGATCTGGTGGATCAATCTTATAAACGGATTCAGGAAGTGGACGGAAAAGTCCAGGCATTTTTGCAGCTTGATGAAGAAAAAGCGCGCGCGTATGCGAAGGAACTCGACGAGGCGGTTGACAGCCGTTCTGAGCACGGCCTTCTGTTCGGTATGCCGATCGGCGTGAAAGATAATATCGTAACAAAAGGGCTTCGCACAACGTGCTCAAGCAAAATTCTTGAGAACTTTGACCCGATTTACGACGCAACTGTCGTTCAGCGCCTTCAGGATGCTGAAGCGGTAACGATCGGAAAGCTGAACATGGACGAATTCGCCATGGGTTCTTCGACTGAAAACTCAGGGTTTAAGCCGACGAAAAACCCTTGGAATCTGGATACTGTGCCGGGCGGCTCAAGCGGCGGTTCTGCTGCGGCGGTTGCTGCGGGCGAAGTGCCGTTTTCCCTTGGTTCTGACACGGGCGGCTCCATCCGCCAGCCGGCATCCTTCTGCGGAGTTGTCGGATTGAAGCCTACATACGGACGAGTGTCCCGTTACGGATTGGTTGCATTTGCATCTTCATTAGATCAAATCGGGCCGATCACAAGATCAGTTGAAGATAACGCGTTCTTGCTGCAAGCCATTTCAGGCGTAGACAAAATGGATGCGACAAGCGCAAATGTGGATGTTCCTGATTTTCTTTCTTCATTAACTGGCGATATTAAAGGCTTAAAAATTGCCGTTCCGAAAGAATATCTCGGAGAAGGTGTCGGAAAAGAAGCGAAAGAGTCTGTTCTGGCTGCTTTGAAGGTACTTGAAGGACTAGGCGCCACTTGGGAAGAAGTATCTCTTCCGCACAGCAAATACGCCCTTGCGACATATTACTTGCTTTCTTCTTCAGAAGCGTCAGCAAACCTTGCCCGTTTTGACGGCATCCGCTACGGATACCGCACTGACAATGCGGACAACCTTCTTGATCTTTATAAACAAACGCGTTCAGAGGGCTTCGGCAATGAAGTGAAACGCCGTATCATGCTTGGCACGTTTGCCCTAAGTTCCGGCTACTATGACGCTTATTACAAAAAAGCGCAAAAAGTGCGGACGCTCATTAAAAAAGACTTTGAAGACGTATTTGAGAAATATGATGTTATCGTCGGACCGACTACGCCGACACCTGCGTTTAAACTAGGTGAAAACACGAAAGATCCGCTTACAATGTACGCAAACGATATCTTGACAATTCCGGTCAACCTTGCGGGCGTACCGGGAATCAGCGTGCCATGCGGACTCGCGGACGGACTTCCGCTCGGCCTGCAAATTATCGGAAAACACTTTGACGAAAGCACTGTATACCGCGTTGCCCATGCGTTTGAGCAGGCAACAGACCATCATAAAGCAAAACCTGAACTGTAAGGGGTGAAACGAATTGAACTTTGAAACGGTAATCGGACTTGAAGTCCATGTTGAGTTAAAAACGAAATCTAAAATTTTCTCAAGCTCTCCAACGCCGTTCGGCGCAGCGGCAAATACGCAGACAAGCGTCATCGACCTTGGCTATCCGGGCGTTTTGCCTGTTTTAAATAAAGAAGCGGTTGAATTCGCGATGAAAGCGGCAATGGCGCTGAACTGCGAAATTGCAACAGATACGAAGTTTGACCGGAAAAACTATTTCTATCCTGACAACCCGAAGGCCTATCAAATTTCTCAATTTGACAAGCCGATCGGCGAGAACGGCTGGATTGAAATCGAAGTCGGCGGCAAAACGAAAAAAATCGGCATTACCCGCCTTCACCTGGAGGAAGATGCAGGGAAGCTGACGCATACAGGCGATGGCTATTCACTTGTAGACTATAACCGCCAGGGAACACCGCTTGTCGAAATCGTTTCTGAGCCGGACATCCGCACACCGGAAGAAGCGTACGCTTATCTTGAAAAGCTAAAATCTATCATTCAATATACCGGCGTATCAGACTGTAAAATGGAAGAAGGCTCACTGCGCTGTGACGCCAACATTTCCCTTCGTCCGATCGGCCAAGAGCAATTCGGAACGAAAACCGAGCTGAAAAACCTGAACTCTTTCGCGTTTGTCCAAAAAGGACTTGAGCACGAAGAAATCCGCCAAGAACAAGTCTTGCTTTCAGGCGGTGTGATTCAGCAGGAAACACGCCGTTATGATGAATCGACTAAGAAAACCATCTTGATGCGTGTAAAGGAAGGTTCAGATGATTACCGTTATTTCCCTGAGCCTGACCTTGTCGAGCTTTATATTGATGAAGATTGGAAACAGCGTGTAAAAGAAAGCATTCCTGAGCTCCCGGATGAACGCCGCAAGCGTTATATCGACGAACTCGGCCTTCCGGCGTATGATGCCAAGGTTCTTACGCTGACGAAGGAAATGTCCGATTTCTTCGAAGAAACGGTTGCCAAAGGCGCGGAAGCAAAACAAGCGTCAAACTGGCTGATGGGTGAAGTGTCAGCCTATCTGAACGCGGAACAAAAAGAGCTAGCCGATGTCGCGCTTACGCCAGAAGGGCTTGCGGGCATGATTCAATTAATCGAAAAAGGCACGATTTCTTCCAAGATTGCGAAGAAAGTGTTTAAAGAATTGATTGAAAAAGGCGGCGACGCAGAGAAGATCGTCAAAGAAAAAGGCCTTGTGCAAATTTCTGACGAAGGCGCGCTTCTCAAGTTTGTCACTGAAGCGTTAGACAATAACCCTCAGTCTATCGAGGATTTCAAAAACGGGAAAGACCGCGCGATCGGTTTCCTCGTCGGCCAAATCATGAAAGCGTCAAAAGGCCAGGCGAACCCGCCAATGGTAAACAAAATTTTGCTTGCCGAAATTAAAAAACGATAGAAAAAAGCCGCCTGTGATGGGCGGCTTTTTTTATTTATGACCGGCATTCAGAGATATAGCCGGAAATGATTGAGTGCAGCTGTACAATTTCTTCGTCATTGCTTGCCGTTAAATTAGAAAGCATTCCTTTTATAATCGGTTTGCGGGGTTCTTCTTTGGAGAATTCCTCCTCTAAGACCTCGAGTGAAATCATTAGATCATCAGACCATTCTCCGTTTTCCTTTACTTTCCGAATTTCTTTGAGCACTTGCTCCGTACCCGTTGGTATCACGCTGAAGATCTCTTCGGGAAGAATCGGCTTCTTATCTGATTGAACAAGCCCATAAATGAGGTCATCCAGCCTATCCATAATAAACTGCGAAAGATGTTCAAAATCAAGCTTGATTTGTTCGTTGAAAATCAAAAGATTAATATATGAGTTCACAATACCTTGAGCCATTATGGAGATATCCGATAAAAACGGTGCAATACGATCTCCATAAGAGGAAACGAGAGCCATGCGATATTGTTTATTGAACTCTATGTTTGCGTTATGGAAGTATTGCTTCAGTTTCTGATTTTCAGGAATGACGTTTTCGCTTAACAGTAAAACAATGAAATCCCGATGTTCAAGAAATTCTTGTAATTGATGCTTAATTTGTTTTTTAAAGATTTCTTTAGGCGGTAAATGCTGATGTTTTTCCTTTATTTTTTGCATATTGTCCATGGACATGCTGATGTAATATTCACAGGCAGACAGAAGAAGCGCTTCTTTCGATTTAAAATGCAAATAAAACGCGCCTTTTGATATTCCGCATTCACTGGCTATTTCCTGTATTGTTGTTGAAGAAAACCCTTTTTTTGCAAACAGGTGAATGCCGGTTTTAATGATTTTCTCTTTTTTTTCATTCATGACGTGCTTCCCCTTAATCCTTGAAATATTTAGAAAAATTTCTGTCTTTTTGGTTGACGATGTTGCGCTATACCGTTTAGTATTATATAGAATGACCAGTCAGTCAATAAAAATGTAATGGAGGATACGATGAACCACATTATTAACTTTATACTTAAGAACAAATTCGCAGTTTGGCTGATGACCATTATTGTGACTGTGGCAGGGCTTTATGCGGGTTTGAATATGAAACAAGAATCCATTCCTGACGTTAACATGCCTTACCTTACAATAAGTACTACATATCCCGGTGCCACCCCAAGCCAAGTGGCTGATGAGGTGACAAAACCGATTGAGCAAGCGGTGCAAAATGTAGACGGAGTGAGCGTTGTCACGTCCACTTCGTATGAAAATGCATCCTCTGTCATGATTGAATATGACTATGAGAAGGATATGGACAAAGCCAAAACAGAGGCTGCTGAAGCGTTAGAGAACGCCAGCCTTCCTGATGATGCGAAGGACCCGGAAATTTCACGCTACAGCATGAATTCATTTCCTATCCTTACGCTCAGTGTATCAAGCGACAAAGATTCACTTGAAGACCTGACGAAAAAGGTGGAAAACGGCCTTGTTCCTAAACTTGAAGGCACTGAAGGCGTTGCTTCCGTGCAAGTTTCCGGACAGCAGGTTGAAGAAGTTGAATTCTCTTTTAAAGAAAACAAACTGAAAGATTACGGCCTTGATGAAGATACAGTCAAGCAAGTGATCCAAGGTTCTGACGTTACGACGCCGCTTGGTCTGTACACGTTCGGAAAGCAAGAAAAATCAGTTGTCGTAAGCGGTGATATTGAATCAATTAAAGATTTAAAGAATATGAGAATCCCGACCGCTTCTGCAAGCTCTGGCAGTGCATCTTCTGCAGCGGCAAGCTCAAGCAGCGCGTCATCCGCAGCGGCAGCCCAGAGTGCACAAGCGGCTTCCCAAGCACAGCAAAGCGCAAGCACAGATGTGCCGACGGTTAAGCTCTCTGACATTGCTGATATTAAAGATGTAAGAAAAGCGGAATCTATTTCCCGCACAAATGGAAAAGACAGTATCGGGATCAACATCATTAAAGCTAATGATGCGAATACTGTAGAGGTTGCCGACCAGATCAAAGATGAACTGAAGCAGTACAAAAAAGACAATAAAGGTTTCCAATACAGTTCAACACTTGATATGGCAGAACCGATTACAGAATCAGTCGATACAATGTTAAGCAAAGCGGTATTCGGTGCGATTTTTGCGATTGTGATTATCCTCTTATTCTTGAGAGATATTAAGTCAACGCTGATTTCTGTCGTTTCGATTCCATTATCACTATTAATCGCGCTTCTTGCGCTGAATCAGCTTGATATTACATTAAACATTATGACCCTTGGCGCGATGACGGTTGCGATCGGACGGGTTGTCGATGATTCCATCGTTGTGATTGAGAACATCTACCGCCGCATGAGGCTCAAGGATGAACCGTTACGCGGAGCAGCCTTGGTTCGTGAAGCGACAAAAGAAATGTTTAAACCGATTATGTCATCAACAATTGTGACAATTGCGGTATTCCTGCCGCTCGCATTGGTAGGCGGCCAAATCGGTGAACTGTTTATGCCGTTCGCATTGACGATCGTATTTGCGCTTGCCGCATCCCTGTTGATTTCGATCACGCTTGTGCCGATGCTCGCACACAGCCTGTTCAAAAAATCGTTATCAGGAGCTCCGGTGAAGGCGAAGGAACATAAGCCGGGCAGACTGGCAAACTTCTATAAAAAAGTCCTGAACTGGTCATTGAGCCACAAATGGATTACGTCTATCATCGCTGTTCTGATGTTGCTTGGAAGTTTGTTCCTTGTACCGTTAATCGGGGCCAGCTACCTGCCTTCAGACTCAGAAAAAACAATGCAGATCACTTACAGCCCTGAGCCTGGTGAAACAAAAAGTGAAGCAGAAGATGAAGCAGAAAAGGCCGAAAAAATCCTATTAGATCGCAAACATGTGGATACGGTTCAATATTCATTGGGCTCTCAAAATCCACTGGCCGGCGGAAATTCAAATGGTGCGTTGTTCTATGTGAAGTATGAAGGTGATACTCCTGATTTTGATAAAGAGAAGGATAACGTGCTCAAAGAAATTAAGAAACAATCCGACCGGGGAGAATGGAAATCACAGGATTTCAGTTCATCCGGAAATAACAATGAATTAACCTATTATGTGTATGGAGATTCAGAGAGTGATATTAAAGGCACTGTAAAAGACATTGAAAAGATCATGAAAGATCAAAAAGATCTTAAAAACGTAAATTCAGGCCTTTCCAGCACATATGATGAGTACACATTTGTGGCCGACCAAGAGAAGTTAAGCAAACTGGGATTAACAGCTTCCCAAATTTCTCAGGCGTTAATGTCAGAAACATCACAGGCTCCGCTGACAACTGTCAAAAAAGACGGTAAAGAGCTTGATGTCAACATTAAAACAGAAAAAGACGAGTATAAGAGCGTCAAAGATTTAGAAAATAAAAAGATAACATCAGCCACCGGCAAAGAAGTGAAGATCGGCGATGTGGCAAAAGTAAAAGAAGGCACAACATCTGATACAGTCTCCAAACGGGACGGCAAGGTATATGCGGATGTGACAGGAGAAGTAACATCAGATAATGTCACAAGCATTTCAGCGGCTGTTCAAAAGAAAGTTGATAAGCTTGAGCTGCCTGATAATGTAACAGTTGATACAGGCGGGGTTTCCGCAGATATTGCTGATTCCTTTACGAAGCTTGGTTTAGCGATGCTTGCTGCCATTGCGATCGTGTATCTTGTCCTTGTGATTACGTTCGGCGGAGCATTGGCGCCGTTTGCGATTCTGTTCTCACTGCCGTTTACAGTAATCGGCGCATTAGTCGGTTTGTATGTATCCGGAGAGACAATCAGTCTTAACGCGATGATCGGTATGCTGATGCTGATCGGTATCGTTGTCACAAACGCAATTGTCTTAATTGACCGGGTGATTCATAAGGAAGCGGAAGGATTATCTACGAGAGAAGCGCTCTTGGAAGCGGGCTCTACACGACTCCGTCCGATCCTTATGACAGCCATCGCGACAATCGGAGCTTTGATTCCGTTGGCGCTTGGATTCGAAGGCGGAAGCCAGGTCATCTCAAAAGGCCTCGGCGTTACCGTTATCGGCGGTTTAATCAGTTCGACCCTTCTTACCCTTCTGATCGTGCCGATTGTATATGAAGTATTGGCGAAGTTCCGACGGAAAAAGCCGGGCATGGAAGAAGAGTAAGATCAAAAAAAGTCTTAGCTCCTGATAGGGGGGCTGGGGCTTTTTTTACGTATCGTCCCATTTTCTTCTGCCAAATCCTGTTCATTTTGTTGCGATTTTTATAACTCATAGTATAATTAAAGGTTGTTAGTGTAAAAATGGATCGGATACTCTTAAGTAGGATGATGAGATAATGAAACGTGCGCGAATTATATACAATCCGACTTCGGGACGGGAGTTTTTTAAGAAAAATCTTGCCCAGGTCCTTCAAAAATTTGAACAAGCCGGCTATGAAACCTCCACCCATGCCACGACTTGCGCGGGAGACGCGACCCATGCCGCAAAAGAAGCGGCGCTGCGGGAATTTGACCTGATTATCGCGGCAGGCGGGGACGGAACGATTAACGAGGTCGTTAACGGACTGGCGCCATTAGACCGCCGCCCGACACTCGGCATCATTCCAGTCGGCACAACAAACGACTTTGCCAGAGCGCTCGGCATACCGAGAGAAGATATTTTGAAAGCGGCGGACACCGTAATTGAAGGCGTCGCCCGCCCGATTGATATCGGACTTGTCAACGGACAGTATTTCATTAATATTGCCGGCGGAGGGCGATTGACCGAATTGTCGTATGATGTTCCGAGCAAACTGAAAACGATGCTCGGCCAGCTTGCTTATTATTTAAAAGGGATGGAAATGCTGCCTTCGCTTCGTCCGACAGAAGTCGAGATTGAATATGACGGCAAGCTGTTTCATGGCGAAATCATGCTGTTCTTAGTCACGCTGACAAACTCAGTCGGCGGCTTTGAAAAGCTTGCCCCGGATTCCAGCCTGAATGACGGAATGTTTGACCTGATTATATTAAAGAAAGCCAACCTCGCAGAATTTATCAGAGTCGCAAGTTTGGCGCTCCGCGGCGAGCACATTAATGATCAGCATATTATTTATACGAAAGCGAACCGCGTCAAAATCAATGTATCTGAAAAGATGCAGCTCAATTTGGACGGCGAATACGGCGGGATGCTGCCGGGCGAATTCGTGAATTTGTACCGCCACATCCATGTGGTAATGCCGAAAGAGAAAGCGGAACAGCTGGATGATTAAAACTTGGTCTCTAGGCGGCCAAGTTTTTCTTGCTTATTAGAAGAGGTGAACATATATGAAAATGAAACCCCCAGTAGAAAAAAACGAATACTACGACGTGACATTTGAGGATTTGACTCACGAAGGAGCGGGCGTCGCAAAGGTGCAGGGCTTCCCGATCTTCGTGCCAAACGCCCTGCCGGAAGAAAAAGCCCAAATCAAAGTCACGCGCGTCAAAAAAGGCTTTGCCTTCGGCCGCTTGATCGAGATGAAGGAAGAAAGCCCGCACAGAACGGATGCCCCTTGCCCGATCTACAAGCAATGCGGCGGCTGCCAGCTCCAGCACATGACCTACGAAGGTCAGCTCTTGTTTAAACAGAAACAAGTTAAAGACGTCTTAGAGCGCATCGGCAAGCTGGACCTGTCTAACGTCACTGTCCACCCGACACTGGGCATGGAAGATCCATGGAACTACAGAAACAAAGCACAGGTGCCGGTAGGAGAACGAGAAGGCGGACTCGTCGCCGGTTTCTATCAGCAAAGAAGCCATGACATCATCGACATGAGCGCCTGCCTGATCCAGCAATCCAAAAACGACGAAGCCGTCCAAGCCGTCAAAGACATTTGCGCAACATACGGTGTCAAAGCCTACAACGAAGAACGCCACAAAGGCTGGCTCCGCCACATCATGGTCAGATACGGCGTTGTTACGGGTGAAATGATGATCGTCTTCATCACAAAAACAAACGACTTCCCGCACAAAGCGAAGATCATTGAAGACATCACAGCGCAATTCCCGCACGTCAAATCCATCGTGCAAAACATCAACCCAAACAAAACAAACGTGATCTTCGGCAATGAAACAAACGTCATCTGGGGAGAAGAATACATCTACGACCTCATCGGAGACGTCAAATTCGCCATCTCCGCCAGATCGTTCTACCAAGTCAACCCGGAGCAGACAAAAGTGCTCTACGACAAAGCGCTTGAGTACGCGGAGCTGCAAGGCGAAGAAACGGTGATTGACGCCTATTGCGGCATCGGCACGATTTCATTGTTTTTGGCGAAGCAGGCGAAAAAAGTGTACGGTGTAGAAATTGTGCCGGAAGCGATTGAAGATGCGAAGCGAAACGCAGAATTAAACGGCATCACAAACGCAGAATTCGCGGTCGGTGAAGCGGAAACCGTGATTCCAAAATGGTATGAAGAAGGCATCACGGCAAATACGCTAGTCGTAGACCCGCCAAGAAAAGGCTGCGACGAAGCCCTCCTGCAGACGATTGTGGAGATGAAACCGAAGCGGGTGGTATATGTGTCATGTAATCCTGGCACGCTTGCGAGAGATTTGCGAGTGCTTGAGGATGGCGGGTATGCGACGCGCGAAGTGCAGCCTGTGGATATGTTTCCGCATACGAATCATGTAGAGTGTGTGGCGTTGCTTGTACTAAACGACGAATAATCAACACTAAAAAAAGAAATTATAAATCAGACCTAGAATTCATGAGAATTATTGAGTAAAAAAGAAGATATATAGTGATCCGAGAACCTTTAAAAAATTCTCGGACTTCCATCTTCTTTTATTTCTTTCTATTCGTTCTATAAGTTTGTGTACCATTTTTTCATCTAGGACAGTTTTTTTAGCGATTCCTTAATTTGCTGAATCAGCTTTGATAGGCCATCGTTTTATCTTTAATCAAGCAACCTTTTTTCTAATGTTACTCTTTCTTCATTAGCTCTTTAATCTGTGAATTGTTGTCATCTATGAGCATTTTGTATTCCTCATCTTGAATTTCACCACGTATGTTCCTCCTGATGATTAATTCATCCAATGAGGTATATGTTTTTAGTGCTTGCTTGGACTGTAATATGTTACAGAAGCCTATATTAAAAAATCAAAGTTATTTTTTGAAAAGACCGCTATATTATCTTCTGTAAAGGGTATTAGAGCTATTTATTGTTCAAAAAATTACCCTATACTTGCCAAGTTTAGTTTTATGTCTGTTAAATGTACAAACATAAAGAAGGAGAGTTATGGAAAGCCCTGTTAAAACCATTTCTGATGAGAAGGCTAAATAGATTGGGAATGCCCCTTTGCTTTGATAACAAAGATTTAGAGCATACATAAACTTTATAGTGGAAGACAAAACTTATTGTTTGAAATTATTTTATGCAAGTAGTTTTCTTTTGGATAATATTGAAAGGGGAATGATTCGTAATTGTGAACCGGATTAGCGAGATTACAAAGCGTGATATTCTTGATTTGTTTCAAAACGGAATGGATATAGAAGAAATATTTGAAACGAAAAAAGTTATTTATCCTTATTCCGGACAAATGGATGAGATTGAATTTCTAAAAAGATTATATGATTTAAAAAGTATGCCAAGTTCTGATTATAGATTTTCAGATGCTGAAGGTGATATATGGCAACACACGATAAACAATGATGATTACCCATATTGTTGGGTGTTTGAGGACGAACGGTTTCATTTAAAAGATGGGAACGATGAAATATACTTGAGATTTATTTGTGAAATATTTCATCCGGCAGTTAGAATTGAAAAAAGGTATTGGATGGATTTTCTTACTGAGATAAATAAATTATTACAGCATGATGGCTATGAACTATATCCTGCCGAGAAAATCTCCAACCGTGATGTGTATAGTTGGAGAATATATCAAGCAGAAAATTACATGTTTGTTCCTTTTTCTCAAAGAAATAAGAAAGCGATAAAACAGAAAGAAATAGTATTTAAAATTAAACGGGAAGCAAGAAACCAAATTTACAAAATCTTTGAGAAATATGATTCCAGAATTAGAAAGGTAAGCGAAACGGGATGGGAATATGATGTTTTA
Organism: Bacillus sp. HU-1818; assembly: GCF_022695965.1. Lineage (NCBI taxonomy): Bacteria > Bacillati > Bacillota > Bacilli > Caryophanales > Bacillaceae > Bacillus > Bacillus sp. HU-1818. The sequence goes on along the minus strand of NZ_JAAPBE010000005.1, from coordinate 189,899 downwards.
GTAAGTGAAGAAATTCTTCAAGATATAAAGATGTTTTATACTCCCAAATGCTTTAATAAAGAGAATAAATATGTCGAAACTGATAGCCCCAAAGAATTTGTCTTGTCCACTTCGCCTTATAATGTGATAGATGCAATAGAGTTTTTTGAAAAGTACTGTAATAGTGATTTTGCGGCAGATATTAATACAATATTTAATTTGAATAGTATTTCTCTGAGGTTAAATAATGGAAAAATTGAAAGCTTGGTAACTAGTCACATAACAAATAGTTCATGGGCTTCGATTGGCGAGGCAGGACTGAAAGAACTACTTCAGGAAGCTAGTAGGTATTATGAGAAAGAGAATTTAAATATTGCTGTTGAAAAACTCTGGGATGCTTTGGAAAGACTAAAGACATATTATTCACCAACGCTAGATAAGAAAAAATCAATAAATAGAATTACTGAAGATATGAGTGGTAACAAGGAACCCTTTAAAAAATTATTTGAAAATGAATTTCATGAGCTTACAAAAATCGGAAACAACTTTAGGATCCGTCATCACGAAACCACAAAAGTTGATATTGAGGATAATAGACATTACCATTATTTTTACAAGCGTTGCCTTTCTTTAATCACGACTGCCATTCGATATTTGGATAATGGAGGAGTGATTTAATATAACTGTTAATAGAACAATTTTCGGCTACTATAGTGAGAATGCACTATTTTATTGATTAAAGGGAAGTGAGAGACTTAAATGATTGTTGCTTCCTGTACAGAACTATATGATTACATTTAACCTTTCCTCTATCAGTAAAAGAATATTACGTTTACATATTTATGGATATTATTCTTATGAAATAGAGTTAGTTAAAATAAATGTTAATATTATTAGAGAAAGCAAAAAGGTAAACAGAATCAACTTAACTCACATTAAAAAATTAAGATTGAGGAATGAGTGATTAACAAGAGTAATACAGATACAAAAGTTTGGCAATCCTATCTTTCAATGCGTTTTTTTCAATTAATATATTGGTTAAAACATGAATACTCGAAGAGAAATAATAGATTTGATAGGAGAGAAGGCTATGAAATTATAGCAAAAGAAGATAAACGGCCTTTTCTTTTCATCGACTTATATTGGCTAGAAGATAAACATTTTGAATAATTTCTAAAAACTCTCATTTATAAACAGGAATTGTCTGATTTCAATTTTGTTTAATAAAAGAAAAAACAATAGTTAATACAAAAAGCTGCTACAGTAAGTTAGCAGTTTTTTGTAATTCAGGGCACTTATTGTCTATCTCTATCTTAAAAGTGACGAATTAATAATTAGGACCTTTTTAAATAGAAATTTAAATAATAATAGTGCATATTTGTTAGAAAGATAGGTGGATTTTCTATAATGGTAATAATTACGTGAATTCTAAAAACCAATTACATCCTGCATTTTAGATGTGAGTAATATTCCTCGCAAAAGCTGCTAAATTCCTCGTACACTTCGGTATTCATCCTGGTGCTCTTGTTAGCATACTTTGAACCCTTGTTGTAGATTCGTTTATTAAGAAAAAGGCACTCTTTTTCTTCAACATGTTTAATTAGCTTTTTTAGAGCATCGTGGATGTTCCTAGGATATAAAAATTTTTTCTTGAGTGGAGAGTATTTTTTGTCAGCTTTATAATACAGATAGTCTCCTTCATGCATCTATTTCATATTTACTGAATATAACTGAAGGAATACCGATTTGTTTACTGAATTATTTTTAATCGTAGTCGTGTAAAAGGATTATTAACTTCTTGTACTCTTTCTGATAATTGCATTGTAAAAAAGGTTTCTTTGTCTATATGCACATCCCCTTTCATTTTTTGAAGATAAAATATTATAGTTATAAAACGATATAATATATTACAAGGTATGAAAAATTTTTAACAAAAAATGGACCACACTATAGTGAAGCCCATTTTTTAAAAACTATGCTTCTAAAGGAATTTGATCCTTATTACTGTTATCTGTGTTTATTGTGTCTAAACTGTGTTCTTTATTTACATGTTCTCTCTTGTATGTGTCTATTATAAAGTTCATATTATCTAAGACCGATTTAAATCTATCAAAGTTAATATTGGAATAGTCAGATTCAACATACTTTGAGAAGATCTCTTTGCCATAGTATTTTGAGTGATCATAGTCATTCTCTTTAGTGAATTCTTTTCCATCAATTATTTGTGAAAGAGCACCATCATCAAATAAGTCCTCTATATCACATTCTGATTTTCCTTTTACTAAAGGTACAGTTAAGAGGTATAGATTATCTACGATATCAACCATATAATCATTGCTTAATTTGGTCTTCTTTTTAAAATTAAGCTTTGCATGATTAAGAAAACTACCTATAGGTTTTTTCCCCTCGCTTTTAATTTCATTATCAAACATTAAAATTACAGGGTTTTCCGGTGAAGTGTTACTTAATTCCTTGAAAATACGCAGATAATTAGGAGTAGACTTGTTCCTTTTACTATCATTATAAAAATCATAAATATTATTTAGTGCACTGCCGCCATCCTGGTTAATCTTTAGAAAGTATGCCAATCTCTTTGTTTTTTTTAGAAAAGATACTTTGAACTCAAATGTTCCATCACTATTTCTATTGATTAAATTGGGATATTCTGCATAGAGATTCTTTAATGCCGATTTTAAATAAGCTATATCCGTTTTACCTTCCGTCACAATTAATGGTTTGGAATTAGCAAAAAAGTATTTATAAAATAGAAACTTTTGATACTGTAATTCTCTCGAACTTAAATTATAAAAATTATGTTTTTCACCATCTATTTTGTTATTATACCAAGTTAGTTGATTTATAAAGGAAAATCTTCCTTCTAACTGATTAGGGGTGGCGGGTTCACCATTAATTTCAAACTTTCCATGTGTATAGAGTTGATGAGCCATTGCTCTGGTTTCCTTGTAATAAATCCTATTTACATTTATTTTTTTGTTAACAACAAGTCCAGTTACCACCTGTCTAGAATCCCTAAACTGTAACCTGTTCTTTTTATCATTAATTTTAAATCCAGAGTTTGTTATCTCTTCAGATATTTCTTCATAGAATTCCGTTTGTAGATTTAAAAAATTTTTATCATTGGTCGAAAACGTTAAGTCATCCGCATAACGTGTATAATACAGTTTATATTTCTTTGCAATTTTCATTATTCTTCGATCAAGTATCTCACTAATTAAGTTTGAGATGATAGGAGACGTTGGAGCACCTTGAGGTAGCTTTCCATCATAACATGATATTTGTGCTATAACTGTGGCTACTTTCATAGGTAGGAGGAAATTTTTATTGTTAGCAAAAAAACCTCTGACACGACCAAAATGAAAACTTTCAAAGTAGTTTTCTAAATCAATATTCAAAACAAATCTTTTATTACGATGTATTTTTGCGTTTGTTATAATACTCTTGTCTTTTTTAAATGCATGAGAGATGTTGTTTTTATTCTGCTTTTTTTCCCTATGTTTGTATAGAGCTTCTGCAAGTTTTCTTTGAATTTCTTTTAGTTCGTCTGTTGGAGCTTTAATTTTACGTATGCCACCATTTTTCTTACTTATATCAAACGATGTGTATGAATTATTAACGTCTTTAAAATACAATAAGTAACTAAGTTGACTTTTTGAAATTTTCAGAAAATCCGCAAGGTCGTTTCGTGTTTCTATATAGTTAAATTTCATTATCTAATACTCCCTCGATTAATAACGTGTGGCTACTCATTAGGCGTTGAAAACTGTACACATCAGCAAATTTACCGACATGGTAATACGGAGAGTCGGAGAAGCAAATGCCTCTACCATTTTTGTCAACACTTGCGAAACACAAGCGAAAAAATCTAGCCACACGCATATAAGATTATACACTAATTTTTTATAATCATAAATAATCTTCAATACAAAATTTTACTTCTTATATGGGGTCGTTGATTCTTCATCTTATAGTTTAAATGCTGGTGTATTTCTAAGTATAATACATTTAAATATTGGTTTAGTGCATGAGAGTATTTATTTCTGTTTCAAAGGTGAATTCCACTACTCTTAATTTATTGACCGACAGCACTCATCACAAGTGGAGTGTGTGACTGTGTTGGAACTTAGAAAAGGCTTAAGTTTCTTTGTTTTTCTTGAGTAATTTTATATTTAAAACTAATTTCGGATATATGCCATTCAAGTGAGGTCATCATTTTGTGGATTTCGAACAGGAGTTGATCAGCATCTTGAACATTGTTAAGATCAATGCGTTTATCACCATTGGAGTTGGAGTCTTTTGATTGTTTGTTTTTATTGCTGCGACTGTTAAATTAATTTGTTTTATTAATTCTTTTCTTACTGTCAAAATGTTGCTCCTTTTATAAAGAGATATGAGATAAATATAAAACCTTAATATCCTCTATATTAAAGAAAAGTATAGAATCATCTAAAATCTCGTCGTATAGAAAACTTCAACCCATTCAGAAGCAATCAATTTATTAGTTGATCGGTTAACAAATTTTATAATAGGTTTGTTTTTTCGGTTTCCATAAAAGCCAACCTGAGAATATAAAATAGCCCAGCAGTAAAAAGCTGAGCTATTTTTGAATTATAGACCGAAGTAGTTTATTACAAACTGTTTATCATCCTCATCTTCAGGCAATATTCCTAAATTTTTATATTCCCATACTACTTGGCGTTGAGTACCGTTTAAGTCTGAGGCAATGACATCGGTGTAATCATAATCTATTGAAAATTTCCCGCTTCTTTCTAAATGTAAAGTGAGGTTTGTCCATAAGTCCTCATTGTTTGTTTTAAATTCATTTCGTAACTCTTCGAAATAATCATGCAATTCATATAGAAGTTCGTCATATATATCTTCATCAACATTAAAGTGCTCAGGAATATCGTGTGAATATATATATTCCTGATTTTGTGGAGTAGTAAAGAAGAAGTAAACTTCTGAAGAATCATCTAAAATTTCGGCATAAAGAGCAACCTTCTCCCATTCAGAGGGGATAATTTCATTTATTTGTTCAGCGATTTTTTGATATAGTACTCCCATCTTTTCAGTTTCCACAATATCAGCCTCCTGCTTGATTTTTTATTCTAACATTTTTAAATCTTTTATTTCCGATCTTATATTTGACCTTAAATAAATTAGGTCTTAAAGAGTCTCCACTATAAATAGGCTTAATTTCAATTGTTACTAATTTGGGAGGTTCTTCATTAAGAGCCTTTGCCCATTCCTGCTCCATTTCATACCATTTCCCACCGCTCCTATTAATCTGAGAATTCATCGGCACAATATTGTCGAACTGGCCTGAGCCTTTGAATTGAGTGGCGATTAAATGGCCTCCATCGTCATCTGTCAGCCGGTCTGGTTTACCTGCTTTAGACTGTGCATATTGGTTACGTTTTGCTTCTCCTAACTGCAAGTCTGCTTTGACACTTGTAATTCTACCATAGTTGTCAGTGGTGTACGTGTAGCCTTCTTTTGTTTTATAGACAACATTCGGCTTCAGCACTTTCTTTCTGCTCCATTTTGCATAATGCTCGCCGTATTTGACTGTTACCGGCGGTACATTTGGCGCTGGAATTCGTCTTCCGCTTGATGAGGTTCCGTACGGTTTCGGAAGGATGACCTTGGCGAATTTCTGTAGTCCCTCTTTAAGTGTGACCCCGTTTACTGCGTTGTAAGGGACGCCTGCCGGCACTAAGTCGTGACGGGGATGATAGGGGAGAATATCCGCAAGTGTGAGATCTCCGATTTGATTTAACTTGGTTTTGACGTGTTTTTTTGATACTTCAATGCCTGTGTTTACTTTTTGTTTGATGTGATCAATGGTTTGTTTTGAAACCGTTATGGCTTTTTGTGCTGTGACTGATTTGCTTGCTGCTGTTTTGACTTTAGTTGTCACTTTGGCGGCAGTTCCTGTTTTTGAGACGGCACCTACGCCTTTTGTGCCGACAACTGATGTGACAACAGTGCCAACCGCATATGACACCCATCTTGCTCTTGAATAGGTGTCACCATTCACCATGTCTTTTTGGTACGATTCTTCGATTGCTGCTGAAATGGCTTCATACGTTTTGATAGGATGAGCCACTGCTCCTGTAATGGCTTCAACGGTTCCGCCTGGATCTGTGACCATATCCCAAAGACCTGTGACCGCGTCTTTTCCTGAATCATAAAGACCGACGGCAACCCCTTTGAAGCCGTCTTTCAGTTCACGCGTGTTTTCAATTTGGGTGAAATATCTTTGCTGTTCTGCTGTCAGATTTTCATAGCCGATCGTTTTTGCCATCGAGTAGAATTCATCGGCATCTGCATAATCGTAGTTTTTCAGTCTTTCTTTCAGTTTTTCAATCTCGCGTTCTTTCGCTTCCTCTTTCTTAATCTTCAAGTAAGCTTCGGTCCGCTTTTCAATATCGCCTTTTTTCTTATGTATGTCACTCTCGCGGTACGCCTTGGCGTTGTAATGAATCGGTGTGGCGTTTTTGCCTTTGCCCGTTGATTCCTGCAGCTTTTGGAAGTCTGCTTTGATGAATTGCTCATTTGGTTCTGACAGGGCGTATTCTGTCAGCAGGTCCTCGTCCAGGGCGTCTAGCTTTTCGAGTGTTTTTTTGCGTTTGTCATTGGCATCGCTCAGCTCGTCTTTGAAGGTTTCTGTTGAAAACAGATTGAGCGGGAGGATGTCGTCGATATCGTTCAGGATGTCTTTCATAGCTTTTTTCTGTTCGGACATGATGGATTTTGATTTTGTGTGGGCGTTTGCCAGCTCGTGTTCTAAAAAGGATTCTTCTATGTAAGCGTCTGACAGGTCTTTATCCTCGGCTTTTCCGGCGGCGCTGTTGAAAAAAGCGATTTTCATGTCGATGTAGTCGATCCATTGGTCGGTGACGCCGACGTGGTCGTGGTAAAATGCTTTGATGTTGGTGGCGCCCTTTCCTGAGAACGCGCTGTCGTCAAGATCGGCGACGCCTTTTAACGCTTTTCTCAAGTTCACCATTTGGGTTCTTAATTCTTTGTATTCTTTTGCGCGGTCTTCGGCTTCTGACATGAGTGTTTTGGCATCTAAGACTTTCATGACCATTTCCCTTCTTTTTGCGTTCAATATCAAAATTTTACCACGCGTCGGGAGGGAAGTCGCTGTGAGAAAGAGTTTTATCGGAAAAATAAGACTTTAGAACCGTGACTTTATGTGTGGATTCCTTTCAATATGTTTTTTGATATATCAATTAAAAAGGGGAAGAGCTAGATTAGAAAAGGATTTTTTTAATAATAAATATATCAGATGAGGAACTTCAATTGAGAAGTTTCTTTCTTATTGACTGCATGTTATTACATAAATTTACAAACTGTGATATGATAATTATACAGATTATTTAGAATTCTCAAAAGAAAAGAGGGCTTGGGTATGAGCAAGGTCGCTTCTGAGGTTGTCGGCGGTGTTTTAAATGAACTTCATTTAGCCATAAAAAAGCATGACATTGAAAAAGCGGAAAGTCTCTTTGAGCAAGCGAAAGCTACCTTCGATGAAATGGAGGAGAATCAAGATGTGCTGATCTACTTCTCATTGCTTGAGGAAAGGTATCGGATGATGCTTTTTGATGCGAGGGGGAAGCGGCTGCCGAACAGATCTTATTTTGATGATTCACAATCCAAATGTATTGAACAAACAGATGATATGATTGATTACTATTTTTATTTTTTTGAAGCAATGCATGAAGCCTATAATAAAAACTTTGAGCGGGCAATCAGTCTTTATAAAGTTGCAGAGAAAAAAATAGTCAAGATTCCTGACAAGATTGAAGCTGCAGAGTTTTATTTCAAAGTGTCTTGGCTGTATATGTCTCTGCGGCAAAGTGTGGTGTCCCTCAATTATGCGAAAGATGCCATGAATATTTATAAGGTGCATGAAGGGTACAAAAAGAAGCTGGCTGTTTCCCTCGTTGTGATGGCTACAAATTATATGCACATGAACCGGTTTCAAGAGGCAGAAGAGTATTTCACACAGTCAATTGAGATCTCAAAAGAGATTGAGGATTCATTTTTAGAGGCTATGCTTCATCATAATATCAGTATTATTTATTCAAATTCCGGCAGGTCTATTGATTGTATACAAGCAGTTCAGCAGGCTTTAAGTCATGACGAATGGTGTGAGTCAAGCTATTATATAAATTCTCTTTATATGCTGATGAGGGAATTTTTCAAAATCGGGGAGAAAGATAAAGCCCTGTCCTATTATAAAAAAGGACAACAAGAACTGGATGAGAACGGGAATAAGATATATGAAAAGAAAATAAATATGATCTATAACGTATACTGTCGTGATACCTCAGAAAGCTTTCTAGCATGCAAAAATGATATCCATTCTTTAAACAAACTGAATGACCTTGACGGCGTTCATGACCTTTCTTTGCTGATATCCAGCCATTATGAGTATAAGGGAGACTACAAGGAAGCACTAGAGTTTGCTAAAATGGCAATGATAGCCGAAAACAAAATGAGATCATTGGGGAGTGAGATGTAATGAAAAAAGTCATTCTTTGCTTATCTTTAACAGCTATGGTCTTAGGCGGTGCTGCTTATTCTCAAAGCCACAATATGGTGTCTGCAGATTTTAAAGCGGCGGAACTGCCTGTTGGAGGTTAATGTGGCGGAAGTCCTTTAGGGGCTTCTTTTTTGATTTTGAGATTAATAGCTTTGAAGAAAAAGTTAAGGTGCAGGGTTTTGTTGTGATTGATTAAGGTCCCCTTAACAAAGAAAGGGACATAAGAACATTGCTATTTACTTAATGAATCTTTATAAGTTTTGAACAGCTTTACATTTAGATCATCAATTTCTGAAAAATGCCATTCGAATGAAGTCATTAATCTATGAATTTCCATTAAATTATTATCTACTGCATCCGGATGCTTGTAATCTAGTGTTTGGCTTTCTTCTAAAAGGTTATCCAATGATTGAAGTAATTTTGCGAAGTCCTCTAAATTTTCGTGTTGTTCTTTTATTTCTTCCGAAGAAATTATTTCGCCCCCAACATGATCATTTAAATTTTCCAAGTAAGTTAAAACTTTTTTAAGTTTTTCTATCATATTTCTCATCTCCAGTTTTTTATCGTTCTGCCTGTTGCTTTCTTGGTTTTATCAATATTTTTTGTTCCGTCTAAATTAAGGACATATTGTACTACTGTCAAGGCGATACTCCTTTTATTAAAGAGCTAAAGCTAAAGCCCTCAATTAAGAGGGCTTATAGAGTACTTTATTAAGCAGAGCAGGGTGGATATAAAATAGAAAGTTTTACTTCACTATATCTTTACTGATAATTTGTCCGTTCTGCTCATTTATTTTGAATCTTCTTCCGCAGTAATCAACGACTTTTATTTCATTTGGATCTGTTTCACTAAAGTCTTCATAAGGCAAATGAAAATCTCCAATCTGGCTTTGATCAGCACTTTCCACTTGCCAGAGTAATTTCCCTTGGTTGCAAGCACCGTATAAATTATTTATCGTGTTGTCACACATAGGTAGGTATCTTTAACTAGACAGCAATTATATTGTGTACTTCTTTAATTCTATAGATATCATGTTTGAATTTAATTAGCAGGTTTCCAATTGTAAGTGTACTCTCCATGAACGAAATAGCACTTTTCATTTATCTCCTTCAATTTCAATAACTGAATACACTTGAGTTTTATTTCACAATATCCATACTTAAAAAAGTACCATCTTGTTCGTTTATGAAAAATCTTCTTCCGGCAAAGTCTATAATTGCGACTTCCTTACCTTGCTCAATACTTACTCCTACATAAGGAACATTTAAATTTCCTGCAAGACTCTTGTCAGGATCAGATATTCTCCAAATAATGTGCCCATCTTTTGAAACTCCATATACATTATTGCGTTCACTGCTTCGGGGAGGGAGTTTTAAAACAACAATAATTATATCATTTAGCTCTTTAATTTCTAAGATATTATGTTGGAAATTCACTCCTATATTTCCAATTTTTAATTTTTCATTAGAAAAAGCTACCATAGTCATAATCCACCTCGTCATTTTTTTATAGGTCTCTCATTTCCAAACTCGCCGATAAATTGTCCCTTCATATCAAATTGTGTGCCTCCGCCTTTATATCCGAATAGGGTTAACTTCACCAGTTCTTATAATATCTCCTTTTTCAAAAGTCCATCAGCAATATATTTTGGAGTATGAGATAATGCAAACCTTTCTTGAATTTCTTGTGGAGTTAGACAATTAATATCTTCATATTTTGCCCAACCACCATACATTCGTGAATTTTCTCCATCGTATACCCTAACTAAAGTTGTTCTTTCTGTAATTTCTATTTCCTTTACTAGAGTTCCCTATCGTTATTTATATCGTCTATTATCTGTCCAAGGCAGTGTGGATTTGGATGAATGGTTAGAGTCTAAAACGCTGTTTTAATGGCTTGCTTTCAGAAACTGTGAAAATCTGTTTTTGAAGCTTTTGACAAGATGAAAAAACAATTTCTTCCCTTCTTCTTGTTTTCAAAATTTGGAATTGATAAAATATGACATATAAAGACAAGCAGGGAGGGAAGCGGGTGAATCAAACCATACCATCTTCACATGTTGGTGTTAAGATTAATGAATGGTACAAGATGATTCGTCAATTCAGTATTCCGGATGCTGAGATTTTGAAAGCGGAAGTCGAGCAGGAAATTCAGCAGATGGAAGAGGACCAGGATTTGCTGATCTATTATTCTCTTATGTGTTTTCGGCATCAAATGATGTTAGACTATTTGGAACCAGTTGATAAGTATTTACATCGGCCTACAACGACAGAGCTGTTAAAGAAAATTGAAACCTCACAGAAAAAACTATCCGGGATGCTCCACTATTATTCCTTCCTTTTTCGCGGCATGTATGAATTCAGTAAAAAAGAATATTTGAAAGCAATAGGATTCTATCGGGAAGCGGAGCAGCAGCTGCTCCATATTACCGATGATATTGAACAAGCCGAATTTCATTTCAAATTGGCAGAAGCGTATTACGGGATGAAGCAGTCCCATGTCTCGATGCATCATGTGTCAAAGGCTTTAGAGATTTATAATCAATATGAGCTTTACAAAGTCCGCAAAGTTCAGTGTTTATTTGTTATAGCGGGAAACTATGAGGACTTTAAATGTTATGATAAATGCTTGCCCCATCTGGAAAAAGCTTTAGAGCTTTCTAATGAGTTGCAAAATGCTAGATTGATTAGTTCCGCTTTGTATAACATAGGAAAGTGCTATGGTGAGATGGAGAACTTTGAGAAGGCAGAGAAATATATAGAAAAATCTGTGCGAATTTCAGATCAAGCTAAATTAAATAATCTCCCGCATTCTATGTTTACACTGGCCAAATATTTATTTAAACAGGGAAAAAGCAAATGCGCAGCAGAGGTAAGTAACAAAGGATTAGCAATTGCTTTGCAGCAGGGCGACGGACTGTTTGTATCATTACAACAGTATTTAAAAGCGCTTTATATTGATGCGATTGATCAGTCTGGCGTTAAAAACACAATTCAATATCTTGAAAAGCGAAAAAATTATTCTTATGTAGAGGATATTGCTCTAGATACAGCGACCGTTTTTGCAAAGGCAAATAAATTTGAACAGTCTCATTTTTATTATCAAAAAATGATAGAAACTCAAAATCAAATTCAAAGGGGAGAATGTCTTTATGAAATTTAAAAAGAGTGTTGCACTTGTTATTGCCGCTGTTATGTTGAGTGTGGGATTTGGTTTTAGTTCAATGAATACGGCAGAACAGAGCTCTATTCATAATGATTCAGACCGAAATCAAACATAAAGAAAAACGGTTTGCGTTCAGACACGAATTCAATTTTAAAATCCCCATTTAAGGGGATTTTTTTGTTACCTTTCTGCTGTGTGTTTGTATTCTATAGGCGGATAGGAATTATGTTTGAAATAATAATCGGTGCGGATGATCGGATTCCTTCTATTTCTAACCCCTTACACTCGAAACAACCAAACCGTTTGAGGTATAATGGATAAAGTGAATAACTATCATCCAGATTGATATATATGAAAGAGAGTGGAACATAATGGGCCGTAAGTGGAACAATATTAAAGAAAAGAAGGCGTCTAAAGACGCGAATACGAGTCGGGTTTATGCGAAGTTTGGACGGGAGATTTATGTAGCCGCCAAGCAGGGGGAGCCGGATCCGGAATCGAATCAGGCGTTAAAAGTTGTGCTTGAGCGTGCGAAAACATACAGTGTGCCGAAAACGATTATTGACCGTGCGATTGAAAAAGCGAAGGGCGGTTCAGAGGAGAATTATGACGAGCTTCGTTATGAAGGCTTCGGGCCGAACGGGTCAATGGTGATTGTTGACGCGCTGACGAATAATGTGAACCGGACGGCGCCTGAGGTGCGTGCGGCATTTGGTAAAAACGGCGGGAACATGGGCGTGAGCGGTTCTGTCGCTTATATGTTTGATGCGACGGCTGTTATCGGCGTGGAAGGCAAAACGGCTGAGGAAGCGCTTGAAATCCTGATGGAAGCGGATGTTGATGTCCGTGACATTTTGGAAGAAGAAGAAGCGGTGATTGTGTATGCGGAGCCTGACCAATTCCATGCTGTACAGGAAGCGTTTAAGAATACGGGCGTTACTGACTTCACCGTGGCGGAGCTGACCATGCTTGCGCAAAATGACATTACATTGCCGGAAGACGCACAAGCCCAATTCGAGAAATTAATTGATGTGTTAGAAGATTTAGAGGATGTTCAGCAGGTGTACCATAACGTAGACCTTGGTGAATAATAAGAAAGGCAGACCTGATCGGGACTGACGCCATTTTTGAAACAGGGATCAAAACACCTTTATACAGCCAATTGCCGATCGTTTATCGGTGATTGGCTGTTTAGTTTCGTTTGAATACGAATTTGTTATCATCATAAATGTATTCTTTGACAGTGCGTTCGGCGATGGCGGTCGTCGTTCGATCAATGCTGTTAAGATAGAACGTTTCAGACTTTAGTGAGGAATGAAACGATTCGATGGAGGCATTATCAGCGGGCGTCCCTTTGCGGGACATACTCATGGTAATGCCTTTTGTTTTAACAGCTTTCTGATACTCGTAAGATGCATAAACAGAACCTTGGTTACTTTGTAACACGCATTCCTCAAGCAGTGTTGGCAGCTAATTAAGTGTGTCTAAGACAAAGGCTCTGTCCTGCTTATCCCCTGTATTCCCGGCTCTAAGCCACCTAATCCATGTCTGAACCTGCGTCTTATTCTTGATATTCAACTCCTGCATGATCTCTTTTACAGGCACGCCTGCCAATCTCATTTCTACAGCCTTCTGTTTGACCTCAACCGGATAACTCACTCTTGTCCCTATAGAAAAAACCACCTCTAAGTCTTATTTCGGATAACAGCGATCTGTTTTCAAACTTGAAGGTGTTTTTTATTTGTCTCATCTTTGGGGGGCAGTCCCGAACATTGCAATGAATTTTTTATCTTTTTCGGACTAAACGGTCTAATATCTTTTGGCCGTTTAGTCTATTTTTGCAGAGCAGCTAAATCGCATCAGTCATAAATCCGGCATTTGGCTCATACATGTTAAAGTCATTGTTTTTTGAGAAAGGAGGAGAGAGTATGAAAGAAGATCAATCGTTTACACCCATCAAATCCTACAAACCCTTTCACAGCCGCTTTGATCCCTGTCCGCCCATAGGGAAGAAATATTACAGAACACCGCCTAATCTCTATATGAATTACCAGCCTGTTCATTTGGAGCAGTTTTCACCGATGGAAGCATTAAGGAAAGGCACCCTTTGGAAGGATCTCTATGATTATTATGAAAATCCTTATCGAGGGGGAGACAAACATGGCAAAAAAGATTGACGAGGAGTATTACCGATTGCTTGAGCAAATTCAGGCGGCGGATTTTGTGCTTGTTGAGCTGAGCCTTTATCTTGATACACATTCTGATGATCATCAGGCTTTGCAGCAATTCAACCAATATTCCGGTTACTCAAGGCATTTAAAGAGAAAATTTGAAGCATCATACGGACCGCTTTTGCAGTATGGAAACAGCCCGGCCGGAGACGAGTGGGATTGGAATCAGGGGCCATGGCCGTGGCAAGTATAAGGAGGAATCATCAATGTGGGTGTATGAAAAAAAGCTGCAATATCCTGTAAAGGTCAGCACGTGCAATCCGACGCTGGCGAAATACTTAATCGAACAATATGGCGGCGCGGACGGCGAATTGGCGGCGGCTCTTCGTTACTTAAATCAGCGCTACACCATACCTGACAAAGTGATCGGGCTGCTGACTGATATAGGCACCGAGGAGTTCGCCCATTTGGAGATGATTGCGACGATGGTGTATAAGCTGACGAAGGACGCGACCCCTGAGCAATTGCGTGAGGCCGGGCTTGGCGACCATTACGTCAATCATGACAGCGCGCTTTTTTATCACAATGCCGCCGGGGTTCCGTTTACCGCCAGTTACATTCAGGCAAAAGGCGATCCGATCGCGGATTTATACGAGGATATCGCGGCGGAGGAAAAAGCGCGGGCTACCTACCAATGGCTGATTGATATTTCTGATGATCCTGACTTGAACGATTCCCTCCGTTTTTTGCGTGAACGTGAAATCGTACACTCTATGCGGTTCAGAGAAGCAGTTGAGATGCTCAAGGAAGAACGTGACAGGCAGAAACTTTTTTAAGTGCTGGGGCTGGGTACCAGTGCGTTTTTTTAGTGGGACGGCCTCTGGTTTGGGCTCTGTATGTCTTTTATGCCTGCCGCACTTTCATTTATAATAAAGGCGTGCTGGGATATAGGGATGAAGGAGGCCATTATGACATCTTTTAAAATCACTGAAACGGAAGTAGGCAGTTTCCATGTTTGTAAAGCGACGCGTGAGGATGCGAAAGAGGTGAAGGCGCTGCTTGTTCGCACTGCTGAGTGGCTTCGTGAACAGGGATCAAGCCAATGGAGCGGATTATTGGAGGGGAAGGACAATCATAATATGCTTGGCTCCATTGCCGACGGACATGTTTTTCTCTTTAAGGAGGCGGGGGCATTGGCCGGAGTGGTGATGCTGCTGCCGCAGCCCAGTGAGTGGGACAGAGAGCTTTGGGGTAATCAGGGGCATGAGGAATCCATCTATCTGCACCGCTTGGCCGTAGACCGTCACTTTTCCGGCCGGAAGCTGGGAGAAACGATTTTATCATGGGCTGAGACGGGCGTTTTCTACCCGGGGAAAAGCCGGATTCGTCTCGACTGTGTTTCTGAGAATGGTGCGCTCAATGCGTTCTATCGCCGGATGGGGTATCAATTGATAGAGAGACGACATTCAAGTGGTTTTTGTACATATGAAAAAGTGGTCTCGACAAGCTGAAGCATCCTGTTAGGGTGCTTTTTTGTTTTTCGTTCATATATATAGAAATTGTATAATATTCACAAATGAAGGTAGAAGAAAGAGAGGTTTTCAGATTCATGATATTTTTTTATTGTATTGGGATCGTTACCTTTTGCATTGTTGCTCTTTTATCAGTGTTTTTTCGAAAAAAATATCCTCAGAAGAAGTGGCCGGAATGGATGTTAATCTGCCTGTTTGCGCTCAGCTTCCTTACAGTCTTGTACAGTATTTTTGTTGTTGGCGGCTGGGAAGGCATGGGGCTCGGGCTTATCGGGATTTTTGTTTTCTTTGGAACGGTTGCCGGATATGCGGCTGAGCGGGTCTTGCGGCTGATAAAAAGCTGCCGGAAATAGGCTTTCAGATGAGAAAAGGTTCGCATCCTGAGATGAGCGAGCCTTTTATTTGTTGGGTGGGAACAGCAGGACTTTTTTTTCGGAAGCAGAAATATACTAACACAACATTGTAAGCGGTTTCTATACAAGGAAAGGTGATGACATGGTACACAGCTTAACGAATGGTCTGCATGGTTTTTGTGTTTGGGTAATGCGTCTGGCTTATCTGAATCTGCTTTGGCTTTTGTTTACACTTGCGGGGCTTGGGGTTGCCGGATTGATGCCTGCAACGGCGGCGATGTTTACCGTGACGAGGGAGTGGGTGAAGGGGAATCCTGATGCGTCCGTGTTTTCTGTATTTCTGCGTGCGTATAAGAAAGAGTGGGGGCGGTCGAATGCGGTTGGGCTGATACTCGGCCTGACGGGGGTGTTTCTTTATGCGGATGTACAGATTGCGGCGGGGATGAACCAGCCTCTTCTTGTGAATGTATTGATGAGCATCGGCTTGATATACGCGTTGATTCTTTTATACGTGTTTCCCGTGTATGTTCATTACGATGTGAAAATCAAAGAGGTGCTGAGCTTCAGTTTTCTAATTGCCTTCAGCAGGCCCGCGGTGACGCTTGGAATGGCGGTAAGCGCTGTCGGTGTGCTGTTTCTTGTGTTTTTCCATATGACGTTTCTGCTGTTTTTTAGCGGCAGTGTGCTCAGCTTTGTCTTAACAAAGCTCGCTTTTAAGGCGTTTTTAGCAGTTGATCGCCATGCAAAAGAAAAGGCGGCGTGATGGGAAAACTCATTGGTTTTTACAGGCGGCTGATAATAAAAGATAAGCTGTTTGTTTTTATTTTATTGATTATGGCGGTGTCATTTCTGTTTGTATACAGCGGAGTGCAGTATGCCTTTCATGTGTATGATGAACAGATTTACCGCAAGTCTTCTGATGTGCTGCGGATGTCTTCTAAAAGCATTGAAGACGAGTTGAAGAAGATTGAAGAAATGTCGTATGAGATCATGGCGGATGAACAGATTCAGGCGCATCTTCAACATGTACAGGATCATGATAGTGCTTATACTCAATACAAAATGAAAAGAGATTTGTGGGATAAGCTTGGGGAATACGCGGGAGAAGAAGCATACATCGAGTCGATTTATTTGTACGATAAGAACGGTACTGAGTATGCGGCCGGCAGCAGTTCAGCCGATCTTGGGAAGCAAAAAAGCGCCGTCTTTGAAAAAGCAAAAGCGAAGAAAGGAGCTAATCTGTGGCTGACACTTGGCGATTCACAGCCTCTTTTGATATCAGCCAGGCAAATTAGATCTTATCACCAGTTAAGCTTGGAGAATTTAGGCATGATCGTGATCCAGGTGAATTTGAAACAGATCATCCATGACCTGCCGAAGGATTGGGGCGACTCGGTCGGAGATATCGCCATTGCGGATCAGCGAAGCATCGTTTATTCAGTAAATTCCTCCGCCCTTATGAAAGATATCAAAAACCATATTCCCGCGCTTCCGGGTTATGAAATTAAGAAAGAGAATGGCAAGCGCTATTTTATCTCATCCCTTCCATCATCCTACCAAAATTGGAGCTATTACAATGTCATCCCGTTTGACGATATGTTCGCGAAAATCACTTTTATGAAAACGGTGCTTGGGATTTTCTTTCTGTTGTTTTTCAGTATAGTACTGCTTCTTGGCAGAAGAATCGCCAACAGCATCACAGGGCCGATTGAACAGCTTGTCTCGGCAATGAAGGCGGTGCAATCCGGCGGTCTTGAGGCGGGAGCATCTTTGGCGCTGCCTGAGGATACCCAGGATGAGGCGGGCATGCTGAATCGTCATTTTACGATGATGATGAAGCGGATTAATGAGTTAATCGAAGAAAATGTCGAGAAACAATTGATAATTAAAGAAACGGAATGCAAAGCGCTTCAAGCTCAAATCAATCCCCACTTTTTATACAACACGCTTGAGTCGATCAACTGGCTGGCAAAGGCTAACCAGCAGAAGCAAATATCAAAAATGGTGGAATCGCTCGGTTATTTGCTAAGGAACAGCATTAATATGAAAAAAGATACGGTCACGATTGAGGAGGAGGCAGAGATTGTTCTTCATTATATGACCATTCAGCGGTTCCGGTTTGAAGAGCGTTTGAACTTTACACTGGATATTGATGAGGAGGTAAAGCATTGCCTGATCCCCAAGCTCTCCCTCCAGCCTCTTATGGAAAATGCGATTCAGTATGCGCTTGAGCCCTTTACCCGTCCGTGCGCCATCCGGCTTCGTGCAAAACTGGAGGCGGGGCATGTGGTTTTGACTGTAGAAGACAACGGCCCGGGAATGGATAACCGCATTCTTGAAAAAACAGGCGGACGGGGGATCGGGCTTCAAAATATTCATGACCGGATCAGGCTGACATTTGGCGGCCAATACGGGCTGGCCATACAAAGCGGGGAAGGAAAGGGCACAACAATCCTTATAAAAATACCATGTCAAAGGGGGATGGCGTGATGTATAAGGTTCTTCTGGCAGATGATGAAAGAATCATTCTTGACGGAATCGCCGGCATTATCGAATGGGATTCCATCGGAACCTCTTTAATCGGCAAAGCGCAAAACGGGCTGGACGCCTATGACTTTATCATGCGGTATAAGCCTGATATCGTCATCAGTGATATTAAAATGCCCGGCATGAACGGGCTTGAATTGATCGAAAAAGTTTCATCTGAATGTCCGTCTGTTCAATTTATATTGCTGTCGGGTTTCGGCGAATTTGAATATGCGAAGCAAGCCATGAAGTACGGCGTCAAGCACTATTTAGTGAAGCCTTGCAATGAACAGCAAATTATCAGTTCGCTGAAGGAGATCATTGCCGAATTCAAACAGAAAGAGCGGCGGGAGAAGGCGGCCGAGTGTTTGAAAAACGAGCTTGAGCATATTCAGTCATACGCAGCCAATCAGTATTTGGAGGGCCTTTTAACAGGTGTGAAGAATCAAGCGCCTCCGCTTGCGGTGCAGGATAAGACAATCAATTTGATTCTCGTAAAAACAGACGCAGCCACACAAAGTTATCAAACGGCTAAAGAGGCGTTCGGTTCTGGTCTGACGGCTTTTTGCCATCTAGGGGACTATGCGATTTTGGCTGTGGAGACACAAGGAAACGAAGAGGTTTTGGAAAAAAAGCTGGCGGTGTGTTTTGAGGGCTGTCAGCTGACTATCAGCCGCGCGGGTGAGCTCCGTCATGCAAAGGACCTGTTTGAGGAAATAACGGACGCTTACAACGAGTCGAAGCATTCTGCCTTGATATCTAAAATGGTTAAGCTTGTGCGCGGTGAATTGGGCAATCCGCATCTTTCTCTGAAATGGGCGGCGAAGGAGATGCTTTATATGAATCCCGATTATCTCGGGAAATTATTTAAGCAGGAAACGGGCGAGAAATTTTCCGCTTACGTCACCAGAATCCGGATTGAACATGCGATGAAGCGGATGAAAAGCCGCAAAGATGTGAGTGTCTCTGACATAGCGGAAGAGATTGGCTTTGGGGATAATCCGAAGTATTTCAGTCTTGTGTTTAAAAAATATACCGGCTTGACGCCGTCAAAATATCGTAAAAAACAGAGAGGCGCTTCTGTCAGATAGCCATCTCTGTTTTTTTAACTTTTCTCACTGTTTTTTGAGTGTTTCGCTTGACCGGGACGCTTTACAATAAAATGTAAGCACTTACATAAAAGGGGGGATAGGGTTTGAAAAAGATTGCTATCGTTTTTCTTACAATTGTGTGCGCCTTTGTTTTCAGCGGATGCAGTTCAGCAGGTGAAGAGGCTTCAGGAAAAAAAGAAGACATTACACTCAGGATCGCTTGGTGGGGCGGCCAGCCGCGTCATGATTATACAACGAAGGTCATTGAATTGTATGAAAAAAAGAATCCGCATATCCATATTGAAGCGGAGTTTGCCAACTGGGATGATTATTGGAAAAAGCTTGCGCCGATGTCCGCAGCCGGCCAGCTTCCTGACGTGATTCAAATGGATACGGCTTATCTGTCCCAGTACGGCAAAAAGGGGCAGCTTGAGGATTTGACGCCATATACGAAGGACGGAACGATTGATGTCAGTTCGATCAAACAAAATAAGATGTCGGGCGGCATGTTAGACGGAAAGCTGTACGGATTTACGCTTGGGGTTAACGTCCTGTCGGTCATCGCCAATGACGAACTTTTGAAGAAAACGGGCGTTGAGATTGACAGTGAAAACTGGACATGGAGCGATTATGAAAAACTGGCTTATCAAGTGCAGGAAAAAACAGGCGTGTACGGGTCAAATGGCATGCATCCGCCGGATATTTTCTTCCCTTATTATTTACGAACAAAGGGCGAGCGTTTTTATAAAGAGGACGGCACGGGCCTCGCCTATCAGGATGATCAGCTATTTGTTGATTATTTTGAACGGCAGGTGAGGCTTGTCAATCAGAAAACCTCTCCGACACCGGATGAAAGCGCGCAGATTAAAGGGATGGAAGATGATTTTATTGTGAAAAACAAGTCGGCGGCAACATGGAATTATTCCAATCAATATGCGGCATTTGCCCAGTTGACTGACGCCCCGCTTTCACTCTATCTGCCGCCTGAGCAAATGAAGGAAAAGGCGCTGACGCTGAAGCCGAGTATGCTGTTTTCAGTACCGAAAAGTTCAGAGCATAAAAAAGAGGCCGCGAAATTCATTGATTTCTTTATTAATAGTGAAGAAGCAAACCTTCTGATCAAAGGGGAGCGGGGCGTTCCGGTGTCCGACAAGGTGGCAGAAGCGATTAAACCAAAGCTGAATGAAGAGGAGACAAAAATCGTGGAGTATGTCGAAGCCGCTTCGAAAAACATCAGCAAGGCGGACCCGCCGGAGCCTGTGGGGAGCGCTGAGGTCATTAAGCTGTTAAAGGATACGTCTGATCAGATTCTCTACCAAAAAGTGACGCCTGAAAAAGCGGCGAAGACATTCAGAAAGCAAGCAAACGACATTTTAAAGAGAAATAATTAACGGGGAATGGGGATGACGGCCATGACAAAAAGCCGGAGTATCAGAAAAGACAATCTGGCGGGATACGCGTTTATTTCTCCGTTTATTATTGGGTTCTTATGTTTTACGGTGATTCCGATGGGCGCGTCTTTGTTTCTGTCGTTTACAAGCTATGACTTGTTTACAACGCCGAAGTGGATTGGGCTCTCCAATTATAAAGAAATGTTCACAGGAGATGAAAAGTACTGGCAATCGCTGAAGGTCACCTTTACGTACGTGCTCGCCGGGGTTCCGCTCCGCCTCGGCTTCGCCCTCTTTATCGCCGTGATTTTAAACAATGCAGCGAAAGGGACGGCGGTGTACAGGACGCTCTTTTATCTGCCTTCGATCATCGGCGGAAGTGTTGCTGTTGCGATTATGTGGCGCAATATTTTTGGAAATGACGGGGTCATCAATGCGCTTCTGTTTTTTGTCGGTATTGATCAGAAAATTCTCTGGTATCAAGATCCGGCGAGCGCCTTATGGACGCTGATTCTGCTGTCCGTCTGGCAGTTCGGTTCCTCCATGCTGATCTTCTTAGCTGGGCTGAAGAACATTCCGCCTTCCTACTTGGAGGCGGCGAGTGTCGACGGGGCCAATCGGGTGCAGTGTTTTGTGAAAATCACGCTTCCCATGCTGACGCCGATTATTTTCTTTAACCTGGTGATGCAGACGATTTCTGCGTTTATGACCTTTACGCCAGCCTATATTATTTCAAAGGGCGAGGGCGGGCCGCTTGACGGGACGCTGCTGTATTCCCTGTATTTGTTCCAGCGGGCGTTTAACTATTTTCAAATGGGCTACGCTTCTGCCATGGCATGGGTCATGCTTCTCATTGTCGGGCTGATTACGCTCATTTTGTTCAAGACCTCTTCATATTGGGTGCATTACGAATCGAAGGAGGAATAACAGATGGAGCCGGTCAACCAGCCTGTCAAGAAAGCCCCGGCGTTGTATAAAAGAAAAAAATCCGGAGGCATCAGGCCCAAACGCATACTGTTCCATGTTTTCACGGCATCATTGGCGGTTGTATTGCTGTATCCCGTCATTTGGCTGTTTATCAGCTCATTTAAGGAAAGCTCCAGTATCTTTGCAACTTCTCATTCTCTCATTCCCGATCCTTTTATTCTCAGAAATTATGCAGAGGGGTGGAAGGGAATCGCCGGCCAGCCGTTTCTGACTTTTATTAAAAACTCGGCCATTCTTGTCGGGCTGTCAACGATCGGCGCCGTTTTGTCATCCGCTGTCATTGCGTACGGATTTGCGCGGATTCCGTTTAAAGGAAAAGCTTTTTGGTTTGCTTGCATGATGGGCACGTTAATGCTGCCCCATGAAGTGCTGATGATTCCGCAATATATTATGTTCGCGAAGCTTGATTGGCTGAATTCGTTTAAACCGATTGTTGTTCCCCAATTTTTCGGGCATGCGTTTTTTATCTTTTTAATGATTCAATTTATCAGGACGATTCCGAAGGAGCTTGATGAAGCCGCCCGTATTGACGGGTGCGGGCGGTTCGCTTGTTTTTGGAGGATCATTCTGCCGCTCATTGCCCCGGCGCTTGCAACGTCAGCGATTTTTTCTTTCTATTGGAAATGGGAGGAACTGATCCAGCCGCTGCTTTATTTGAATAAACCGGAGCTGTATCCCGTTTCTCTCGCTTTGAAACTCTTCTTAGATACTGAAACGGCTTCAAACTGGGGGGCGATGTTTGCGATGTCCGCCGTCTCGTTATTGCCCGTCATACTCGTATTCTTTCTGTTTCAAAAATATATCGTCCAAGGCATCAGCACAAGCGGATTAAAATAAAAGGGAGTGGAATTCATGGCACAGCTTATGTTTGATGAAGAAAGGGTAACATCTGTCATTGACCGGATCGTCAAGCGGACGTTTCAGATGGATTTCGGCTGGGATTGGCCCGGGGGCGTAGCTTTTTATGGAGTGGCGGAAGCTTATGAAGCCACTGAAAATGAGGAATATATTCATCTCTTAAAAACGTGGGTGGATGAACAGCTTGAGGATGGGCTGCCGCCGCTTTCGATCAACGGGGTGTCCATCGGCCACACGCTGCTGTTTCTGCATCAGGTGACAGGGGATGATGTGTATCTCGAAACGGCAAGTGAGATGGCTGAATATGTTCTCCATAAAGCACCGCGCTTTGGCGAAGGCATCCTTCAGCATACGGTCAACTCGGCGGATTATGTGTTTCCTGAGCAGGCGTGGGCGGATACGCTGATGATGGCGGGGCTGTTTATGCTGAGAATCGGCCGGGTGATGGAGAGGGAGGATTATTTTGAAGACGGCTTGCGCCAATTTCACGGGCATGAAGACGTGTTGCAGGACCCGCTGACAAATCTTTACTATCATGCTTGGGACAATAAGGCGAAAAACCACCTGTCCGGGATTTTTTGGGGCAGGGCGAACGGCTGGGCTGCGCTGACGATGGCAAAAGCGCTGTCGCTTATCGAAGTGACACATCCGTCATTTATGATCATTGACGGATCGCTGAGGGACCAGCTGAGCGCGCTTGTCAGGCTTCAGGATGATTCAGGATTATGGCATACGATCGTAAATGACCCGGATTCTTATTTGGAGGTATCGGCTTCCGCAGGTATTGCCTCCGCATTGTTATCAAGCGGAAAGTTATATACGAAATACATCCAAAAGTCGCTTGCGGCCATTCTTGATGCAGTGGAAGAGGACGGCCGGGTCGGCAGAGTATCCGCCGGAACGGCTGTCATGAAGGATGCCGGCGGGTACAAACAGGTGCCTTATAAGAGAATTCAAGGGTGGGGGCAGGGCCTTGCGCTGACGTTTCTCGCTGATGTTCTCAAAACGAAAAAGCACGCTTATCAGTAAAAGACGGCAGCGGGGGGACAGAGATGAAAAAGCAGCCTCAAAACAAAGAACAGGTTTCACGCTGGAAGGGATCATATTTTAAGAGAAACTTTGTTTTAATTTTGCTGATTGCATGTATTCCCGGATTGCTGACAGGCGGAGCCATTTACTTTTTATCCATCGCCAAGGTGGAAGATGAGCTGCAGCGTTCACATGAAGCGCAGGTGGTGCGTGAAGTGAACCGGATTGACGAGAAGCTGGAGGGGCTGGAACTGACGCTCACCCAGCTTGCTTTTGATTCAGCGCTTATGAACGGATTAACCGAAAAAGATGTAGAGAAAGATTTCAAGCTCTCCTATCAGCTAACGAAAAGACTGTTTCTCCTGCGGGATCAGCAGCCCTTGATCGAGCAGGCTTCTGTCTTTTTGAACAGCCCCCGGCCCCTTTTGCTGAACCCCGAATACAGCCGGATCACAGAAGCGGAGGCGCTTCGTGAGTATCGATCAGTGTTAGCCTCAGACAGCAATATTTATTGGAGGGACACAGGCGGCAATTTTGGTTCAGCTTCAAAAGCGATGCTAGTCCAGCTCATTCCGGGGTCAGCCGAAAAGCCGTTTGGCGCTGTGATGCTGACAGTGAATCCAAAAGAGATGAAGGCCATGCTGCAAAGTCTGTCTCCTTATCCCGACGGGCGGGCGCTCCTCTTGAATCAAAAAAATAACGTCTTATTCCAAGCAGGGAAAAAGGGAGCGGCAGATTTTAAAAACGCTTTAATACATGAGGTGAAAAATCAGCAAAAGGCGGACGGGAATTTTCAAATGAAATGGGACGGCACAGTATACTCTGTCTCCTATGGAAACATAAAGCGAATGCATCAGGAGTGGACATACGCATCAGCCGCTCCATTATCCTCTGTTACAGCTCCGATGGTTTTTTTATCAAAATTGATTATTGCAATGATCGTCATATGCCTTGGCTTGGCACTGTTTATGACGTGGTACGCTACTAAAAAAATTTATCACCCCGTTCAGCATCTGCTCAGCCTGTTTACAGGAGAAGAGAAAAAAGCGTGGAAAGCGGCTGAGCAGGATGAGTTCAAATGGCTCGAAAAAAGGTGGAATGATTTGTCTTCTGAAAGCCGGACGCTTCAGCAACGTATCTCTTTACAAACGCCTCAAATGAAAAAAAGCTTTTTACAGCAGCTCATCCAAGGCGATTTTTACTATCACACAGAAGAAAGCCTCAGGTCACGGATGGAAGACGCCGGGTGGGATATTAAAGATAAATTGTTTCACGTGCTGGATATTCAGATGACGGGGCTTGGAAGTCAGGAAAGCGAATTTTCCGCTGAAGATGAACATTTGGCCGCCTTTATGCTGGCCAACATAACGGAAGAACTGGCAGCCTCCCGATTTCCCCATTTTTCATTAATTGATATCGGACGGCTTTCATTAACCGTTCTTCTCGTGCGGGAACACGGGTCTTCTGTCCGGGATGATATCAGGCCGTTTGCTGGCGACCTGACAAAAGCTATCAATAGGGCAGGAGGATTAAAGGTAACCGGGACGATATCCAGGAAGGCCGGGCATGTGAAGGATATTCCCGCTCTGTATAAGGATGTAAAAATCGGCAAATCACACAGGCATTTCGCTAATCGCCATCAGATCATTGATTTGCATGACGAGAATCAGATGGCACAACACCCTGCGCCTTATTATCCTTTTGAGCTTGAAAAACAGATTCTGCAGGCAATCCGGCTTGAGAGAAAAGAGGAGGCGGCGCGGCTTATTAGCTTATTTATTGATGAACTGGAGGAAAAAGCGGTCAAAGATATGCACGTCCACCCAGCGCTGGCCCAGCTGTTTTCCCGTATTCAAGAGGATATCCTGCATTCAGGGCTGTATCCGTCCGAATTGTTCCCAAATAGAGATATGCTTCGTGACATTTCTGAATTGCGCCATCCGTCCCAGGCGGTCTCATGGCTCATGGAAACCGTGGTCAGCCCTTATTTGGCAAAGCTTGACGGCAGGAAAAACAGACAGCAGAAACAGCTGACTGAACATGTCATCGCGATGATTCATGATCAGTATATGGCTGATCTTTCTCTTGAAAGCTGTGCGGACGCTGCGGGTACCAATTCGTACACGTTAAGCAAGGCGTTTAAACAAGTGACTGGCACGAATTTTATTGATTATGTCACAGACATCAGAATTGAAAAGGCGAAAGAGCTGCTGGTCAGCACAAATAAAAAAATCCACGACGTTTCGGAAGAAGTCGGCTATCGGCACAACTATTTTAACCGGATTTTTAAAAAGCAGGTGGGCATGCCGCCCGGTGTCTATCGGCAAATGTATCAGGAAACGTCATGAAGGGAGAGGGATGAACGATGGAAAAGCAGATTCAAGTGTTTTTAGCGGGAGATTCCACAGTGAGCGATTGTCCGCCGCACGAAGCGCCGATGGCGGGCTGGGGGCAAGTCTTGGGCCGATTGTTTTCTCAGGATGTAAAGGTGCAAAATCATGCGAAAGGAGGCGCGAGTACGAATTCTTTTGTTGAGGAAGGCAGGCTGAAAGCGATTGCCGAGAAGATTTCACCGGGAGATTACTTGCTCGTTCAATTCGGCCACAATGACCAAAAACCGCGCGGCACAGAGCCGTATTCCACGTATCAGCAATACCTCAGGCAATTTGCGGAAACAGCGCGCGGTAAAGGGGCAGTGCCTGTTTTTGTTACCTCAGTCCAGCGCCGCCGGTTTGATGCGGACGGGCGAATCGAGCATACATTGGGCGAGTATCCGGAAGCAATGAAGGCTTTGGCGAGTGAATTAGATGTGCCGGTCATTGATCTGTTATTGAAAACAAAGGCACTTTATGAAGCATATGGAGTTGAAGAGTCAAAGCGTTTGTTCGTCTGGTTTGAGCCGAATGTACACCCGAATTATCCAGAGGGCATTCAGGACAATACGCATTTTTCGGAAGAAGGGGCCTTAGAGGTGGCAAAGCTTGTCGCAGAAGGCATCGCAGAATGTAAGCTTCCGCTGAGCCGCCACCTTTTGAGTGTGGAGGAAAACAGCGATGTATAAGGAAGGTGTTTGTCTGTACCGGAATCCTTTACGCACACCTGAGGATGTAAAAGACTGGCGGATGGAGGGCGGCGGAAGGCTTTCTTTTGAAAACGGCTCGTTGAACCTGTCACATGAAGACGACGGAGCGCATTTTGTTTTATGGTGTCCGGAAACATTTCCCGACGGCATCGTTGTGGAATGGAACTTTTACCCAATCGAACAGCCCGGCCTTTGTATGCTGTTTTTTGCGGCAGCGGGAGGTAAAGGGGAGGACCTCTTTGACAGCGGTTTGAACAAACGAACGGGAAGCTATCAAGAGTATCATTCAGGTGATATTAACGCGCTGCACTTGTCTTATTTTCGCAGAAAGTATGCGGAAGAAAGGGCGTTTCGCACCTGTAATTTAAGAAAAAGCCGGGGCTTCCATCTCGTCGCCATGGGAGCCGATCCGCTGCCCTCGCCGGAGGACGCCGATTCTCCATATCGCATGAAGCTTATAAAAGTGAAGGATTACGTGCATTTTTCAATCAATGATCTTCCCGTTATAGAATGGCGGGATGACGGCAAAACATACGGGCCTGTCTTACACGGCGGGAAAATCGGGCTGCGGCAGATGGCGCCAATGAAAGCCGCTTATCACGATCTGTCTGTGCATCAAGCGGTGAGAAGATGAAGACGAATGTGGCGGATGCTCTTTATGCAGGCTGCGAGGCTGTTGTGAAAATCGCGTGGCTGAACGGCTTGTGGCTTTTGTTTACACTGGCGGGCGGTATTGTTTTTGGGTGGGCGCCGAGCACAGCCGCCATGTTTGCCGTGATCAGAAAATGGCTGATGGGACAAAAGGATGTACCGGTTTTTGCGACCTTTCTTGGCGCATATAAAAAAGAGTTTCTAAAAGTAAATGTGATTGGTTTGACATTTATGGCCCTGTTATTTGTTTTGGCTGCCAATTATCATTATTTTTCAGCGAGTGCAGACTGGCTGTCGTTTATGATTACAAGCTGTACATTAATGGCAGGTCTCATTTATATGGTGGCGCTGATGTATGTCTTTCCCCTCTATGTTCATTATGAGCTGCCTTTATTGAAATATTTGTCCCAAGCCGTTTTGTTCGGCGTCATGCGCCCGCTGACCACGGCCTGCATGCTTTTAGGGAGTGCGTTTGTCCTTTATGTGTTATATACGCTTCCGGGGTTGATCCCCTTTTACGGTCCCAGTTTATTCGGGCTTGTGCTGATGTTTTTTGCTTATCGGGGGTTTGTAAAGACGGAAGCGCAACACCATCAGGCTCCATAAACAAAAAAGTGATAAAAACGCAAAAAAGTTCAGTCCCTCAATACCTCTTTTGCAAAAAAGTGCAATTGATGGCAGCACGCCCAGCGCATACAATCCAATTTGGGTAAGCGTTTACAACAAATGGGAAGGGGCTGTCTGATGAGTATGCAAAAGAAAAGCATGTTGTCCATTTTCACTGTATTGACACTGTTATTGATGATCGGTGCATCAGTATTTCCGGCTAAGGCCGAGGGGGCGGCAAGACAGATGGAGGCTTTGAACCGAGGGCTTGTGGCTGTAAAGACAGAGAGCGGAGTATTTATCAGTTGGAGGCTTCTGGGCACAGAGAATGCTTCTGTTTCGTTCAATGTGTACAGAAACGGGCAGAAACTGAATGCTTCACCCATTGCCTCAAGCACAAATTATTTGGATAAAGGCGGTTCAACGAGCGCTGTTTACCAGGTGAAGGCCGTTGTAAACGGAACCGAGCAGGCAGCGTCTGAAAAAGCGGCGGTATGGGGAAAGCAGTATCATTCTGTTCCTCTGAAAAAGCCGGCCGGCGGCCAGACGCCAAAAGGCGAATCGTACACATACAGCGCCAATGATGCAAGTGCAGGCGATGTGGATGGGGACGGAGAATATGAGCTGATTCTCAAGTGGGACCCATCCAATTCAAAAGACAATTCTCAGGACGGCTATACCGGTGAAGTTTTCATTGACGCATATAAGCTTGACGGGACATTGCTGTGGCGGATCGGGCTTGGAAAAAACATCAGAGCGGGCGCGCATTATACTCAATTTATGGTATATGACCTGGATGGTGACGGTAAAGCGGAAGTGGCCATGAAGACAGCAGACGGAACAAAGGACGGGACAGGAAAAGTGATTGGCGATGCAAATGCCGACTATCGCAATGAGCAAGGGCGCATCCTTTCCGGGCCGGAATATGTAACCGTGTTCAAAGGGGATACGGGAAAAGAGCTTGTCACCGCGAAATTTGAACCGGCGAGAGGGAATGTTTCCGATTGGGGCGACAGTTACGGAAACAGAGTCGATCGTTTTCTGGCTGGAGTAGCGTACCTCGACGGACAAAGGCCGAGCCTGATAATGACGAGAGGATATTATGCGAAAACGATGCTTGTCGCTTATAACTTCAGAGACGGAAAGCTGTCAAAACTTTGGACTTTTGATTCAACAAAGTCGGGAAATGAAACGTTTGCCGGGCAGGGCAACCACAATCTAAGCATAGCGGATGTCGACAATGATGGAAAAGATGAAATCATGTATGGCTCAATGGCTGTCGATCATGACGGAAAAGGGCTGTATTCCACAGGACTTGGGCACGGGGACGCGCTGCATACGGGCGATCTCGATCCAAGCCGTCCGGGCCTTGAAGTGTTTCAGGTTCATGAAGATAAAAACTCTCCTTATGGCTTATCCTTCCGAGACGCGGCAACAGGAAAAATCATATGGGGGGTGCATGCCGGCAAAGATGTAGGCCGGGGGATGGCCGCTGATATTGATCCGCGCTATCCGGGACAGGAGGTATGGGCAAACGGTTCGCTTTACACGGCAAAAGGCGTGAAGATCGGAAGCACTGTTCCTTCATCGACCAACTTCGGCATCTGGTGGGACGGAGATCTCCTGCGAGAACAGCTTGACAGTAACAGGATAGATAAATGGGATTACCAAAATGGCGTATCAAAAACATTGTTAACAGCCTCGGGCGCCGCTTCCAATAATTCCACGAAAGCGACGCCGAGTCTTCAGGCGGATTTGCTCGGCGACTGGAGGGAGGAAGCTGTATGGCGGAATGAAGACAGCAGCGAACTTCGGATCTATACAACGACAGATATCACGGAGCACCGTGTGTATACACTGATGCATGATTCCGTTTACCGCCTCGGGATCGCTTGGCAGAATGTCGCCTACAATCAGCCGCCTCATACAAGCTTCTTTTTAGGAAACGGGATGGCTTCACCGGAAAAGCCAAACATGTACACGCCCTAATGCGGAATGAAAGGGGGAAGGAACGGGCGTTTTCCACGCCCGTTCCAATCAAATGAAACAAAAAAAGAGACAGATGGAATATCTGACAAGAGGTCTCATCGCAGTGAAAACCGAAGGCGGCGTATTTGTCAGCTGGCGTTTTCTCGGCACCGATGATGAGGATACAGCTTTTCATCTTTACAGGAATGGGCAGCGGGTGAGTAAAAAGCCGATCACAGAGAGCACCAATTTTCTTGACCCGGCGGGAACGTTAGCTTCTGTTTATCGTGTATCGGTTGTGAAAAAGGGCTTTGAAATCAGCCGTACACCGAAAGCCGCGGTCTGGCCTGAACGGTTCCTTACGATTCCGCTCAAAAAACCGGAAGGCGGCACCACGCCGGACGGACAGCCGTACACCTACAGCGCAAACGATGCAAGTGTCGGGGATGTGGACGGTGACGGTGAATATGAAATCATCTTAAAATGGGACCCGTCAAATTCAAAAGACAACGCCCATAATGGCTATACAGGCGAGGTATTGATTGATGCATATAAACTGGACGGCACATTTTTATGGAGAATCAATCTCGGAAAAAACATCAGAGCAGGCGCCCATTACACCCAGTTCATGGTGTATGACCTTGACGGGGACGGGAAGGCCGAAATCGCGATGAAAACAGCGGACGGAACAACAGACGGGATAGGCAATATTATCGGAAATAAAGATGCTGATTTCAGGAACGAACAAGGCAGAATCTTATCCGGCCCCGAATATTTGACTGTGTTTAAGGGAGAAACCGGTGAAGCGCTCTCGACCGTTGATTATGATCCGCCCCGCGGCACACTTGAGGATTGGGGGGACGGATATGGAAACCGGATGGACCGTTTTCTGGCGGGAATCGCTTATCTCGACGGTGAGCGGCCGAGTCTTGTGATGGCACGCGGCTATTATACGAGAACGGTTCTTGCCGCATACAATTTTAGAAACGGCAGGCTGGAAAAACGGTGGATATTTGATTCGGATGTACCGGGACATGAACGGTACGCCGGACAGGGGAACCATAGCTTAAGCGTGGCGGATGTGGACGGTGACGGAAAGGATGAAATCATTTACGGCGCCATGGCTGTCGATCATGACGGCACCGGTCTGTATACAACGGGGCTTGGACACGGTGATGCGATGCATGTCGGCAATCTTGATCCCTCACGCAAAGGGCTGGAGGTTTTTCAAGTGCATGAAGATCATTATTCGCCGTATGGATTGTCCTTCCGGGATGCCAGAACCGGCGATATATTGTGGGGAGTCCATGCCGGCACAGACGTGGGGAGAGGCATGGCGGCCCACATTGACCCTCAGTATGAAGGCTCGCTCGTTTGGGGCATCGACCCGCCGGGGAACGAGGGAATTTCATATGGCCTGTTCACCAGTAAAGGAGAAAAGGTCAGTGACAAAGCGCCCGCATCAGCCAACTTTGCCATCTGGTGGGACGGCGACTTGGTACGAGAACTGCTGGATCACGACTGGAATGGAACGATCGGCCGGCCGAAAATTGATAAATGGGACGCTGAAAACCGATGCCTGAAGACGGTTTTTCAGCCGGAGGGAGTGCTGTCCAACAATGGAACAAAAGGAAACCCGGTACTCCAAGCTAACCTGTTCGGGGACTGGCGGGAAGAGGTCATTTGGAGAACGGAAGAAAGTGATGCGCTCCGCATCTATACAACGACCGACGTCACACGCCACCGCCTTTATACACTGATGCACGACCCGGTATACCGACTCGGGATTGCCTGGCAGAACACAGCTTATAATCAGCCGCCGCACACAGGCTACTATCTCGGCACGGGAATGAAAAAGCCGCCGAAGCCTGCGATATATCTGGCGGGCAACAAAGCACAAATGCCGCTTTAGGAGGGGAAGTATAAAATGTCCGCATGCTCCAATCACTGCCTTTTTCAGATGAAGAGCTTGCCGCTATTGAAGCGATTTTAATGAAACCATTAAGGGGGAATGATTGATGCCAAATCATATTTATCTTGCCGGTGATTCCACTGTTCAGACATACGGCCAAAGCACGAATCAAGGAGGCTGGGGTCAATTTCTCGGCGGACATGTGCCGGATCACATTCAGGTGATCAACAAAGCGATCGGCGGCAGAAGCTCGAAAACGTTTGTAGAGGAAGGAAGACTTCAAGCAATCTTGGATGTAATTGAACCGGACGATTGGCTGTTTGTCCAAATGGGCCATAATGACGCGTCCAAGGATAAGCCGGAACGCTACACAGAACCATATACAACTTATAAACAATACCTGAAGCAATATGTCACAGGCGCGCGGGAAAAAGGCGCCCACCCGCTTCTGATCACACCGGTGGCCCGGTTCCATTATCAAAATGGCGTATTTTTAAATGATTTCCCTGATTATTGCACCGCAATGAAACAAACGGCTGCTGAGGAGAACGTACGGCTGATTGATTTAATGGAGAAAAGCCTGGCCTTCTTTACAGCGCAAGGCGAGGAAACGGTTTATTCCTACTTTATGGTGTCAGAAGGGGTCAATGATTACACGCATTTCACCAAAACAGGCGCAAATGAGATGGCGAAACTCGTTGCAGAAGGCATAAAAGAACTGGGTCTTCCCTTAACGGAATCGACTTTAAAAAAAGGATGAGATGACATGGCAAAAAAGCTATACCACGGCGCGTGCTACTATCCGGAACTATGGGATGAGGAAACGATTCAGCAGGACATTTCTATTATGCGTGAAACAGGCATTAACGTCGTTCGAATCGGCGAGTTCGCCTGGTCTGTCATGGAGCCTGAAGAAGGAAATATAAATGTCAATTTTTTTAAAGAAATCATCGGCCGTCTGTACGAAAACGGCATCGAAACCATCATGTGCACGCCGACGCCGACACCGCCCATTTGGCTCTCGCATGGCCGCCCGGAGCGAATGTATGTAAATGAAAACGGAGCGATCATGGGGCACGGATCGCGTCAGCACGCTTGTACCAATCACCCTTATTTCAGAAAAAAAGCAGCGCTGATCACGACAAGTCTCGCGAAGGAATTGGGGAGGCTGCCCGGCGTGATCGGCTGGCAGCTCGATAATGAGTTTAAATGCCATGTGGGAGAATGCATGTGTGAAACATGTTTGGGGCTGTGGCATGAATGGCTCAAGAATCGCTATGGTATGATTGACCGTTTGAATGAAGCGTGGGGGACTGATGTGTGGAGCGAAACGTATCAATCGTTCGAACAAGTGCCGCAGCCGGGCCCGGCTCCATTTTTGCACCACGCTTCTCTGCGCACGATGTATCAGCTGTTTTCTATGGAAAAGATTGCTGCATTTGCTGATGAGCAGGCAAGAATCATCAGAATCTATTCAGATGCGCCGATTTCCCATAACAGCACCGTCATGTTCAGTGTTGACAATGAACGGCTGTTTCAGGGGCTGGATGTCGCGTCATTCGATACGTACGCTACACAGGAAAACGCCTCCGCGTTCTTATTCAATTGTGATTTGTGGAGACATTTCAAAAAAGACCGGCCCTTCTGGATATTGGAAACAAGCCCTTCTTACGCCGCATCGCTTGAAAGCTACGCCTTGCCGCACGCAGACGGCTATTTAAAAGCGGAAGCGGTATCCTCTTACGCGTTAGGCGGCGAAGCGTTTTGCTATTGGCTGTGGAGACAGCAGCGTTCAGGCAGCGAGATTCCTCACGGTTCTGTTCTCAGCGCTTGGGGAGAGAAAACGATCGGCTATAAGAACGTGCTTGACGTTGAGCGGGCAAGGAAGGAAATCGAGCCGTTCATCATTTCGACCGTGCCGGCACAGGCGGAAGCAGCAATGACATACTCCGACAGAGCGAAAGCGTTTTTCAGAACGGAGCCTCATCGAGAACTGGATCATCGCTCTTTGGTTACCTCTTTTTACGAACGGATTCTGAAAGCCGGCATTCATCGGGATGTGATTCCCGAACATCATCCGCTAGACGGCTACAAGCTGCTTTTTACGCCGTATGTGCCTTACCTTTCTTCTGACTATATCAAAAAAGCTTCAGCGTTTGCCGAAGCGGGAGGGATTTGGATCGCGGGGCCGATGACGGGCGGACGTACAAAAGAGCATACGATCCATACGGATTACGCGCTGGGCGAGCTTGAAAAAACGGCGGGTATCAAAACGCTTTTCACCTTCCCTATGGATGAAGACACCGATTCCGGAAGAGCATTTGGCGTTTCTGCACCGCTTGGCTTATGGAGCGCGGTTTTTGATGCAAATTCAGGAGAAACCGTCGGCATCATTGAAAAGGGCCCGGCCTCAGGCAAGGCGTTTTTGACGGAACAAAAGCACGGGGCGGGCAAAATTGTCTTGCTCGGATCAACGCCTTCCGGAAAAGACGGAGAGGTTATGCTTGAAGCGCTTATTGCCCATTATGCCGAAGAAGCCGGTCTTACCTTCCGAACGAATGTTACACCAGGAACCATTGTGGCGCCAAGAATAGGCGACACCGGTTTGATATGGGTGATCGTAAATATGGATGGAAAAGGGGGGAGCGTCACACTCCCGGAAGCGGGAACTGACATGCTGTCAGCGCTTGCTGTTGATGCGGGAAGTTTGTCCATTGGCGAGTATGAGTACCGAATCATTCAGTTTGACAGACCATAGCTGATTCTTGACGGAGTCAGCTTTTTTAAATGGAAGGAGCGGACAAATGGCGAAACTGAAATGGCTGAGCAAACAGCCCCCGATGGCGGGCGGAGTGACCTGGGGGATGCCTTGGAAAAAAGGAGGCTTAAAAAAAGGAGAGTCTCTGACACTTTTGGATTCACAGGGAAATAGCTTATGTACGCAAAGCGAACCGTCGGCCTATTGGCCGGACGGGAGCGTCAAATGGACAAAGCATGCGGCTGTGTTCAGCGGACAGGCGGACTGCTGTTACGTTCTGCAAAAAGGCGAAGCTGCGGCACCCGACCAAACTGTCACTGTAAACGAGTCAGCGGATGTGATTAAGGCGGATACCGGACCGCTTACATGCACCATCCATACATCGGGGCAGGAGATATTTCAATCACTGGCCATTCACGGAAAGACAATTGCCGCGGGCGGGCGGCTGACTGCGATAAAAGAAACGAGAAGCGGGACAGAAGAAAGAATGATCCATGAGTATGAAAGCTCAGGCAGTTTCATCAAACAAGCAGCAGTTGAAACTAGCGGGCCTGTTAAAGCGGTTATTAAACTGGAGGGCGTCCATCTGAATAGGAGCACAAAAGAAGAGCGGCTCCCTTTTATCCTCAGGCTGACTTTTTACGCGGGCGTTTCCGAGGTTAACATCAAACACACGCTGCTGATTGACCGTCAATTTAAAGCGGAATTTTTGAAAGGAATCGGTATGGAATTCGACCTGTTTTTACAGGGAGAACCGTACAACCGCCATTTTCGTTTTGCAGGAGACACCGGTATTTATAAAGAACCGGCCCAGCTGTTTGCGACGCGTGCATTCAATGAACACAATGCCCTTTATCAGCGGCAGATCAACGGAGAAACGCTTACTCCTGAAGAAAAACACCAGAAACTGTTCTGCCACGGAAGACAGAACGCGGTCTGGAATGATGTGAAGCTCGTTCAGAATTCCTCCGATCATTACAGTCTGTATAAACGGACCGGAAAGGACTTTGCGTGGGTGAACATATTGCACGGAAAACGGTCTAAGGGGCTTTTTTATGCGGGCGGCGAGAATGGCGGCATGGCGGCCGGGCTGCGGCACTTTTTTGAAAAATATCCTTCAGCATTGGAAATCAGCGGCCTGGGCAGCAGCGATACAAAAATGACTGTCTGGCTGTGGCCGCCGGACGCCGAAGCGATGGATTTCCGCCATTATTCAAAAGGTACTCACGTTGTCAGCGCTTATGAAGGATTTGCGGAAATGAGGTCAGATCCGACTGGAATCGCAAATACAAATGAGATAAATCTGGCTTGCTTTTCACAAACGCCTGCGGATGCTGAGCTGAATCAGTTAACCGACCAATGGCAGTCTCCGCCGCTGCTCGTGTGTGAACCGAAGCATTATTACAGTTCACGGGCGCTTGGCGTCTGGAGCTTACAAAACACGGCCAATCCGTTAAAAAAAGAGCTGGAAGAACAGCTCAACGCCGCTTTTATGTTTTACAAACAAGAAGTGGAGCAGCGCAAATGGTACGGTTTCTGGAATTACGGGGATGTGATGCACACGTATGATCCGATCCGGCACATGTGGCGGTATGATCTTGGCGGATACGCGTGGCAAAACAATGAGCTTGTTCCTACTTTGTGGCTGTGGCAGGCGTTTTTTCGCTCGGGAAGAGAAGACATTTTTCGAATGGCCGAAGCTATGACCCGCCACACAAGCGAGACCGACTGCTTTCATCTCGGTGACTACGCGGGACTGGGATCAAGGCATAACGTCGTCCATTGGGGCTGCGGCTGCAAGGAAGCGAGAATCAGCATGGCGGGGCTTTATAAATGGTATTACTTTCTGACAGGCGATGAGCGTATGGGAGATGTGCTGACAGAGGTGAAAGATGCGGACTTTGCCCTCGTAAAAACAGATCCGATGAGAGAATTTTATTCGAAAGGAGAGCACCCGACGCACGTCAGAACAGGACCGGATTGGGCGGCTTTTTGCTCCAACTGGCTCGCGGAATGGGAACGAACGGGAAATCCTGATTATTTGAAAAAAATCACCACGGGCATCAGCTGTCTGAAACGCCTGCCGCTCCGTTTATTATCCGGTCCGACATTCGAGTACGATCCGGCGGCCTCGATGCTTCATCATATGGGCGACGGCACGGCTGGCGGCTATCACATGATTATCGCGTTCGGCGCGCCGCAAGTCTGGATGGAGCTGGCCGAGCTTCTTGAGGATGCGGAATGGGAGGAAATGCTGAGTGAATTCGGTGAATTTTACATGCTGACAGATGAAGAAAAACGGCAAAAAAGCGGAGACGCGCTCCATGACGGGCATTTTCATTGGCCGATGTTCGCCGCCTCGATGACAGCCTACGCTGCAAGAAAAAAACAAGACAAACAGCTGGCGGCCAAAGCATGGAATCTTTTGCTTGATCACCGAATGAGCCATACCCCGCTGCCGATCCAACCATCTCAGATCAACACATGGACACAGCTTGAGGAGCTCCCCTGGGTGACGACGAACACCGTATCTCAATGGTGTTTAAATGTCATGGCGGCACTGGAATTGATCGGAGATGAGCTGCCTGCAAGAAAAGAGAAACCCGGCAAAAAAGGATAACAGACAGAAAATCATAGGATAAAGGGAGCAAAAAATGAAGATTGCAAGATTTTATGTAAGCGCTTTATATTGAATAGGCAAAGGGAAAATCAAGCAGCAAAATGATAAAAAGGGGGACTTCGCGCATCATGAAACAATACGAGAAAAAAAGATTGCGAAAAAAATGGCTGGCCGTTCCGCTCGCTGTTTCCATCATAGCCGGATGCAGCCATTCAGAGACATCCAATCCTGAAAACAGCTCCAAAGACACGATCAACATTATGGCTCCTCTGCTTTCGCCGGAAAGCCCAGGCAGTAAAAGCCCGTCACTAAAAGCGCTGGAGACCTATACAGATGAAAACATTAATGTAACATGGGTGCCGGACTCGTCCTATAATGACAAATTCAATATCGTCATGGCTTCCGGAGACCTCCCGCAAGCGATTGTCATCAAAGATAAATCAGCCGGTTTCATTAAATCTGTTAAAGCGGGGGCGTTTTGGGAGCTGTCTCCCTATTTAAAAGACTACAAGAATTTAAGCCAGGCAGATGAAAAGATTGTCAATAACAGCTCTGTCAACGGAGAGGTTTACGGCATTTACCGATCCAGAGACCTCATCCGTGCCTGCATGATCATCCGGACGGATTGGCTTGAGAAAGTAGGACTTGATATGCCGGAAACGCTTGATGATTTCTATGAAGTGCTGAAGGCGTTTAAAGAAAAAGACCCTGACGGAAACGGCAAAGATGATACGTACGGCATGGTGGTGCCGAAATGGCTCGGACTCGGCAACGGAAGCCCGTGGGATATCCTCCAAATTTGGTTCGGAGCGCCAAACCGCTACGGCATCGAGAACGGAAAGCTCGTCCCTGACTTTACAACGAAGGAATACATGGACGCTCTGACCTTTTTTAAGAAGCTTTATGATGAAGGGCTGATCAACAAGGACTTTGCCGTCATGGATTCGGCGAAGTGGAATGATCCGGTGGTCAAAGGAAAAGCGGGTGTCATCGTCGATACAGGGTCAAGGGCGTCACAGATTCAAAGCGCGATGGAAGAGTCGGATGAGTCGGCGAAAGAGATCATTGATATTATCGGCACAGTCGAAGGCCCCAAAGGCAAGAGGACGTTTCCGACCTCAGGCTATTCCGGCATGATCGCCATTCCGAAATCAGGCGTTAAAACAGAGAAAGAGCTGAAGAGGGTGCTGACCTTCCTCGATAAGCTGAATGATAAAGAGGCGCAGATATTAACGAACAACGGAGTAGAAGGCCGCAATTACGAGCTGAAAGACGGCAAGTTCACCTCTCTCGAAAAAAACAACAAGGCTCTTCTCTATGAGCACGAAGGTCTCGCCCAGTTCAGCATGTCCATCCCTAAGAGCGAGTATTATATCGAAGAACAAAAAACGAAGCTTTTCCAGCACCGGAAAGATATCATTACTGCGGGCGAAAAAATAGCTGTATTCAACCCGGCGGAATCCTTGGTATCCGATGTTTATACCCAAAAGGGAGCACAGCTTGACAATATTATTCTTGATGCAAGAACGCAGTTTATCATCGGAGAAATCGACGAAAAAGGATTCCGGGATGCTGTCCGGCTTTGGGAGAACAGCGGCGGGACTGAACTTTTGAAAGACTTGAACAAACTGTATAAAGCATCATCCAAATAAACCAAGGCGCCTGTCTAAAACGGCGGGCGCCCTGTGTAAAGAAAGGAGAGCGGAGATGGAAACAGTGCCAAAGAGCAGGAAAAACCCCGTTCTTCATGCTGCCAATAAAACGGGCTGGCAGGCGGCCTTTAAAAGAGACAAGTGGCTTTATATTCTTCTTGTTCCCGGTATTTTATATTTTTTGATCTTCAAATATTTGCCGATGTGGGGTGTGTTAATCGCTTTTAAAGATTATTCTCCCTACCTTGGATTTTGGAAAAGCGAATGGGTCGGTTTGGAGTATTTTAAAGATTTTTTTATGAATCCAGATTTCTTCCGCCTCTTGCGGAATACGCTGATGCTGGCAAGCCTTGATTTGATTTTTGCCTTTCCCACGCCTCTTATTTTGGCATTGCTGTTAAACGAGCTGAGAAAAGCAGTTTATAAACGATGCATTCAGACGTTTATTTACGTGCCGCACTTTGTATCATGGACAATCGTTGTCAGCATTACCTTTGTCTTCTTTACGGTAGATACGGGGGTAATCAATAAGATTACTGAAAGCATTACGGGGCAGCAAATCTCGTTTTTGTCTGATGCCGATTGGTTCCGTCCGATGATTGTGATGCAAAGCATCTGGAAGGAAACGGGCTGGGGAACGATTTTATTTTTGGCCGCGCTGGCGACAGTCGATCAGGAGCAGTATGAAGCGGCCATCATGGACGGAGCGGGCCGGTTCAAACGCATATGGCATATTACGCTCCCGGCCATCAGAAGCACCATTATTGTCCTGTTGATATTACGAATCGGCAGCTTCTTAAATATCGGTTTTGAACAGGTGTTTTTGATGACGAATTCCCTGAACCGCAGCGTCGCCGATATATTCGACACCTACGTTTATATGGTGGGGATTACCCAGGGCGCTTATAGTTACAGCACTGCGGTCGGTCTTTTTAAATCTGTTGTCGGGATTATTTTGATTTTCGGAGCGAACTACATTGCGAAAAAATTCGATCAGGAAGGCTTGTTTTAAGAACAGAGAGAAGGAGGGGATTTCGCGTGGCTGATATCCAATCAAAGCACAATACAAAGGCCGGACGGGTGTTTGACGTATGCAATATTCTTTTTCTGGGCGGCGTCGGAGCCATCACGATTTTGCCTTTTTTGTATATTATCGCGGGCTCATTTGCAACTGAAGCGGAGCTTGCGCAGCGGAGTTTTTTTATTTTTCCGAAAACCTTTACGCTGGATGCGTATCGGTACGTGTTTTCAACGCCGACATTTATCAGAAGCATGGGCGTGTCAATCTTCATCACGATTGTCGGAACAGCGGTTCAATTGTTTTTCACCTTCACGATGGCTTATCCGCTTGCCAAACGGCATGTAAAGGGACGAAACCTTTTATTAAATCTCGTCATTTTTTCGATGCTGTTTTCCGGCGGAATGATTCCGACATACATTGTGGTGAAATCGCTCGGACTGCTTGATTCCTATTGGGCCCTGATTTTGCCGATGGCGATTAATCCATTTAACCTGATCATTATTAAGAACTTCTTTCAGCAGCTTCCGCGTGAGCTTGAAGAATCTGCGAAAATTGACGGCTGTTCAGAAATCGGCGTCTTTTGGCGGATTGCGCTCCCGCTTTCAAAACCGGTCATCGCGACCTTTGCGCTGTTTTACGCAGTCGGAATTTGGAATGATTTCTTCCACGCGCTCTTATATATCAATGACAGTGCAAAATGGCCGCTGCAAATGGTTCTCCGCCAAGTGACGATTTTGTCGGACTTAACGGCGGCAAACGGTGATATGGTGCAAAACACGGTGCCGCCGGAGCAAGGCATTAAGCTTGCCGTCATTGTCATTGCCACGATACCGATTTTAGCGGTTTATCCATTTTTGCAAAAGCATTTCGCAAAAGGAATACTAATAGGCTCTGTGAAAGGCTGACGAAAAGGAGTGTTCAATATCGAAACGGTAAAACAGATAAAAATCGCTTATATCGGCGGCGGTTCCAAAGGGTGGGCCAGAAGCTTGATGAGCGATCTGGCTCTTGATGAACGCATGTCAGGCATGGTTGCCCTGTATGATCTTGATTTTGAAGCGGCTCTGCAAAATGAAGCGATCGGCAATCTCAGCGGAAACGGAAAATGGAGATATGAAGCCGTTTCTTCTTTGAAAAAAGCATTATCAGGAGCGGATGTGACCGTCATCTCAATCCTGCCGGGACCGTTAGACCATATGGAAATGGATGTCCATTTGCCCGAACAGTTCGGCATTTATCAATCAGTGGGTGACACAGTCGGACCGGGCGGAATCATTAGAGGTCTGCGGGCTGCGCCGATGTTTGCGGATATCGCCTGTGCGATCAGAGACTATGCCCCGGACTCATGGGTCATGAATTATACAAACCCGATGTCTGTCTGTACGAGGATGCTGTATAAAGTGTTTCCCGATATTAAGGCATTCGGCTGCTGTCATGAGGTATTCGGCACACAAAAGCTGCTTTGTGAAATGGTAAAAGAAAGACTGGGATTGGATGTGAAACAGCGGGAAGATATCAAAGTCAATGTGCTCGGCATTAACCACTTTACATGGGTGACGGAAGCCTCGTTCCGTCACATTGATTTGGTTCCCGCTTTTCAAGAGTTTGCGGCGCAATACGCCGAGACGGGGTATGAATCCTCGGGGGAGAGCTGGCGGGACAGCGTATTTCATTCCGCTCACCGTGTGGCCTTTCATTTATTTGAAACGTACGGCGCGATCCCGGCCGCGGGCGACCGCCATCTTGCGGAATTTTTCCCCACCTTTTATTTGAAAGATCCGGAGAAATGGAAGTTTCATCTGACCTCCGTCGGCTATCGGAAACAAGAATCGGTAAGGAGAAAAAAAGAAACCGCCCATATGATAAAACAAAAACAAGGTCCCGCGCTGAAAGCATCGGGTGAAGAAGGAGTCAATATAATTGCGGCCTTGCTGGGACTGGGTGATCTGATGACAAATGTGAACCTCCCCAATGAAGGCCAGGCAGCCAATCTGCCTATGAGGGCAATTGTGGAAACGAACGCGTATATCACCCGCAACAGGGTGCAGCCGATCTTTTCAGGAACATTGCCGAAGCGTTTGGAAATGCTGGCAAACAGGCACATATCAAATCAGGAGGCGGTGGCGGAAGCCGGTTTCACTCAGGATGACAGTCTTGCTTTTCAAGCATTCATCAACGATCCTCTCATCACGCTAGACCGAGCAGATGCCGAGCGTCTCTTTCGTGAAATGCTGTCCTGCAATCAAATAGGGGCACGATAACAAGCAGCCTGCATATAAGGGCTGTTTTTTCTTACGGTGAAATCTTGATAACGCAGTATATAAAAGGTTTGATTGACAATAATGGTAGTGACTTTGAAGAAGTAGGTGCTAATGTATATGGAACATTATCTGGCAGTGGCGGTTGAACTGATTTGCGGACTTGGTATATTATTTCTCATTTTAAAATGTTTGGGAAAAACACAATTCTCACAAATTACTCCGTTTGACTTCATATCTGCCTTAATATTGGGGGAATTGGTCGGAAACGCGGTGTACGATCATGAAGTTAGGATAAAAGAGATTATTTTTTCCTCTCTATTATGGGGGCTGCTGATCTATATCATAGAATTTATCACTCAAAAGCTGAAAGGAACGAGAAAGTTTTTAGAGGGCGAACCGAATATTGTAATTCAAAAAGGGATATTAAAATATGAAGTGCTGAAGAAGAATAAGCTGGACATCAATCAATTGCAAAGCCTTTTAAGACAGCAGGGCTGCTTTTCTATTAAGGAGGCGGAATACGCGATACTAGAAACCAACGGGATGATCAGTGTCCTGCTGAAATCCAAATATGACACTCCGAAAATGCAGGATGTAGAGCTGACGCCAAAACAGGTTTATCTGCCGATTACACTTATTCTTGATGGCGAAGTCGTATATGATAATCTCCAAGAGGCGGGAGTGGATGAAGAATGGCTGAAACAAGAGCTGGCGTCCCAGGGAGTAAATGAATGCAAGGAGGTGCTGTTTGCAGAATGGCATGCAGGCCAGCCGCTGTTTTTCATCAAGTATGACAGCGGATCAGATGAATGATAAAAAAAGTGCTTTTGCGTAATGAAGTGCCTCAAAATTTTAACATTTGAGGGTCACTTCATAACCGCGAGGCTCTTTTTTATTCTTGAATACCTTTTTTCACAGCTTTTACATGATACATACTGACTTCCGTGCCGAGCATATAATCAGGCTGGGCTTTGCCTTTGTTTGCTTTATGGGCGGCAATGTGTGCGTCGCTCTTCTCCCACTGCTTCCAATGGTCCTCTGATTCCCAGCGAATCATCACGACTACCTCTTCATCTCCGCGGCGGACTCTTTTCTCAAGAACCGTTACGTCAATTAAGCCTTCCTGTTTTTCAATGATGCCTTCCGCGCTGAACCGTTCGATCACTTTATCCGCGTGGCCTTCTTTTACCGTCATTTTTCTTAATTGTACAAACATGTGCACCTCTCCAATCAATATGTCTCTTCTTTCATATTAAATGATAATGATTATCAAAGTCAAAGAATAAAGATAGCAGATTTAATCCTGAATCTGCCTTCACGTTATCCCTTCAATAAAAACTCGTTGCCGTCCTCATCCTTAAATTGAACAAACGTGCCCCAATGCATCTCATTAGGCTCACTTAAAAATTCCACACCGTTCGTTTTCATTTTTTCATAGGTGCCAAATAAGTCTTCACATTCAAACACGATGGATGCTTTCATATGCTCCGAGCCCTGCATCATGGACTTTGGATAGATGACCAAACGTGTTTGCGCTCCGCTTGGCGCGACTTCAAGCCAGCTGGCATCCGGACCCATCGGACGTTCCGCGGTTACCTCGAACCCCGCTTTTTCTGTCCAAAAAAGTTTCGCTTTTTGTTGATCTTCTGCATATACGGCTACCGTGGCGATCTGTTTAATCATAGGGGGAAACCTCCATTTACGATAAGATAGCTCTATTTTATCCTGCTATCATGAAAAATAACATTAAAATACATATGCTGTTAAAAGAGATCCAGCCTGCTGTGTCTCGCGGCTTTTTGACGATGAAGAGAAATCACACCTTTTTCTCTATTCCCCGGCTACTAAACAATTTATAATAGAGAGGCTTCCATCATAAAAAAGGAGA
Organism: Bacillus sp. HU-1818; assembly: GCF_022695965.1. NCBI lineage: Bacteria > Bacillati > Bacillota > Bacilli > Caryophanales > Bacillaceae > Bacillus > Bacillus sp. HU-1818. Next base: position 145,823 of record NZ_JAAPBE010000005.1, on the reverse strand, counting down.
CCCGTAGCGTGAATAAAGATCAATTATTATATGAATATATTATAGAGCACTCAAGCGATATTACCGAAAAATGGTTCAGTCTGAGATACGAATTGAAAGGAGAATTTTATTCCTCCGATCAGTTAAGCGCAGAGATGAAAAAACTTTTGGCGGAACAGCACACCCTTACAAATAAAACGATCGCAAGCTCATTTTTGGAAGATCAAAACGTCTTTGAAGAAAACGTGTCAGAATGGGCAGTGACTGTGGCGAAAAATAGGGTGGAACAAGACGCGAAAATTCATGAGGTTGTGGAAGCGATCTCAAACTCAAGAGTGACATTTTGGGACGCGGTTATTCAGTTCAGCAAAGAACAAGAAAACATGGTGACAAATGAGGATATCCATCGCTGGAACCGGATTGTAAACCAAGCGTTTGATAAGCTAATCACCGAGTTTTGCAAGCAATATCAAAAATTTATGCTGCTTCGATTGACTTCCCAGCAGGAATTAATTGGCGAATTAGGCTGCCCGGTGATTTCAATTGCAGATGAAATCGGCATATTGCCGCTCATCGGTTCAATTGATACAAGGCGCGCGCAGGTGATGTTAGAATCGGTGCCCGCAAAGTGTATTAAACTGCAAATCACCAGCCTTGTCATAGATTTATCCGGTGTTCCGATTGTGGACACAATGGTTGCTAGGCAATTATTCAACCTGTCTCAAACGCTGTACTTGTTAGGAGTCAAAGCTGTGTTTTCCGGCATTCGTCCGGATGTGGCGCAAACTTCAATCCAGTTGGGGCTTGATTTTGATGATTACGAAACGTACGGCTCCCTGAAGCAGGCTTTGGCTCGCATGGGTGTCCAATGTATTATTGAAGAGAACATTCAGCCATAACATCAGCTCCCGCCTTTATAGCGGGGGCTTTTTTTAATTGATAACAAATATGAAAGAGTGAATTTTCGATATTTCAGAAATATACAAAAGTTATTGATTTATTGAATAAAAGGTAATATTATAATGTTATATTTCCTATAGGATTAGTAAGGATTGTATTTGGTAATCCAAGTGTATTCGTGATGAAAAGACTCCAGCGCTTGAAAAGAGTAAAGGGGGGAGAATGTCATTGACTTCCAAAGCAACCGTTGATCCAGAGGTGCTCAAAAAAATTATCAGTGCGCTAGAAACATTAGATTTTGGAACCGTGCAAATCACCGTCCACAATTCACAAGTCACCCAAATTGATAAAGTTGAAAAATACCGCTTTTCACTGCAAAGCAAGGAACCCAAATCTAAACCTTAAAACAGCCTGTAAAACCAATGTTAGGAGACATCGATTATGCAAACCACACCATATCCGCATCATTCACTGGCCGAAAGAAATCACCTGAATTTTCCTGAAGCACGTTTCTCCATTGGTGCCGCAATCAATATGGATTAAATAAAGGGGTGCTGAATACGATTGATAATTGGTTTTACGATTCGGGCATCATCAATATCGCCAGCCGCCGGATTCATGTATTGGCTTTTTTGGAATTTGCAAAAGCTTCCGGAATGAAATCTGACAAACACAAATTTATGAAATTCGGAAACGGCGGACTGGCCAGAAAGCTTTCTAAATTTATGGAGTCACAGGAAAAAGTCTGTTCCTAATCCCTAAAATGAAAAATTACCTTAAAATCCTCTTGCGTATATACAAATTCTCCTAAATTTTTATATAATAGAATTTTAATATCAATTTCTGGGAGGATTTTTGACATGCAAGCTACGGTTCATGAAAATAAGCATTCTATCATGCAGCGCATCCTAACGGTCTTTGTTTTCACTTTGCTGGTCGCGACCATCGGGCTTTGTGCCGGCCAATTTGTGCCTGCGGCCTTGATGCTGCCCCTGTCCATCGTGGAAGTGGGGATGATTATCGCGGCGTTTTGGCTGCGGAGAAAAAAAGCGGTGGGATATGCGTTTGTTTATGCGTTTGCCTTTATCTCCGGGATTACCCTTTTTCCGGTCGTCAGCTACTACGCTTCAACCGCCGGAGCTTATGTTGTTCTTGAAGCATTCGGTTCAACATTTTTGATTTTTGCGGTTCTCGGAACAATCGGAGCGAAAATGAAGAAAGATCTTTCGTTTTTGGCCTCATTCCTTTTGGTTGCGCTGATCGCATTAATCGCGGTAGGCATTTTCAGCATCTTCAGCCCGCTGAATTCAGCTGCCATGCTGGCATATTCTGTGATCGGAACGATTGTGTTTTCACTCTACATTTTATATGATTTGAATCAAATCAAGCATCGGCATATCACGGAAGACTTAATTCCGGTTATGGCTTTGTCACTGTATCTTGATTTTATTAACCTGTTTATTAATTTGCTGCGCTTCTTCGGAATTTTGAGCAGTGATGATTAAATGAATTAGGCGCCTATCCATGTAATGGGCGCTTTTTTATTGTTATTAACACCATGATTTTCTCTTGAAGCGGATCTGTAATCATCCTGAGGCAGCTTGGGACGGAGACGCTGATTGGTGAATGTTATGCTTTGTTAAAGGAAGCCTGCTAATCTAAAAAAGTCCAGAAAAATAGATTCTGGACTTTTTGTCATTCCTGTTCTGTTTTCTGGCGTATTCGCTCAATCACCTCATGCAGCCCCTCAGGCTTATGAAACTCAACAGGTGAACTTCCCTTCTCAAAAGAAATCGTATCGGCTTCAACAAGAACAACATATCTGCCATTCACCTTTGCAAGATGAATAGAATCCCCAAAGTCAGCAAGCATTCCCTTAATCTCGGTTTCTCCGACTTTCATCTTCAGCCCGGCTTCAGGTGTGTGCTCGATGATTTGCGCGGAGGCTTCGATCACTTGGTGGGTGTCGAGCCGTTCTTGGATTTCCCGCTTTTCGCTCGCTTCCCAGATTTCAATGTCTTGCTCGAACTGCTGAAGCTCTTCGCTGTTTTCTTCATATGTTTCATATACATGCTCCTGGACCATGTTCATGACTTGCGATTTCATGATTTCCGGCATGGATTCTCCATACTCAACAAACTTCAAAAAATCCTCGAAGTAGCGGGCGTGTGACGCCTGGTGGATTTTCAGCTCGCCTTCTTCGACCATTCCTTCCTCTGGCATGAATGGATATTGAATGCTTTTCATGTTTTTCGTCGTGATCGCCATTTCGACTTTTTTAATGAGGGAAGACGTGTCTGATATGCGGGCGACCTTTGGCTCAAAATCACATTTCATAATGAAGACGAAGGAATCGTCAAAGTATTTGCGCGGCACTGCGGAAGCAACTAAGAAAACGCCGCCGCGAACAGCACTCGTATCAAGATACGTGCTGACGAATTGCTCGCCCAGCTCGTTAAAATCCTCTTTTGTTTCCGCCAGGCGTGCGCGGTTGAACATGTTGTAGTTCGGATTGGAATCAAGCTCATGCCCCGGTTCGACGATAAAATGGCCGATTTTGGTTGGCACCTGCTCGGACTGGGGGTGGCGTTCTGCTTTCCGTTTGACGATTTTTTTCAGCTCGCCGTCGAGAAAATCCTTCAGCTCGCTTTCTTCAAATTCTTCGGTGTTCAGCGTCTGGAAGTGCTTAAATGTCTTATTCGCCTGCTCGTCCTTGCCTTCCACCTGTATGACATAAAAGGATAAAAACTTGATTTCAAACTCCATATGAACTCACCTTATTTGCGTATTTTACAGCTTCTCAAGTATAGAAAAAACAGTGATCATACGTCAATTGGAGAGTGGAGGGATGTTTGTCACACAAAACGGATAATTGCTGCCTTTAAAGGGCATTGTAGTTTAGAGATAGAAGGCATCGAATGCAGAAAGGATGTTTTTATGAAGAAAACAAGCCCGATTCCTCAGCCGAAAACGTTTGGGCCGCTCGGCAATCTTCCTTTAATTGATAAAGACAGGCCGACTCTGTCGCTTAGCAAATTGGCGGATGAGTATGGCCCCATTTTTCAATTGAATACGCCTGCGGGCACCACGATCATTGTTTCTGGCCATGAGTTAGTAGAAGAGATTTGCGATGAGTCCCGCTTTGATAAAAGCATTGAAGGCGCTTTAGAAAAAGTCCGTGCTTTTTCCGGAGACGGATTATTTACAAGCTGGACGCATGAGCCTAACTGGAGAAAAGCGCACAATATTCTAATGCCGACTTTCAGCCAGCGGGCCATGAAAGAGTATCACTCCATGATGGTCGATATCGCCGTCCAGCTGATTCAAAAATGGGCCAGGCTTAACCCTAACGAAGCAGTTGATGTGCCGGGAGATATGACTCGGCTTACATTGGACACGATTGGTTTGTGCGGGTTTAACTATCGTTTTAACAGCTACTATAGAGAAACGCCCCATCCGTTTATTAACAGTATGGTTCGCGCGCTTGATGAAGCCATGCATCAAATGCAGCGGCTGGATTTTCAAGACAAACTTATGGTCAGGACAAAACGCCAATTCCACCATGATATTCAAAACATGTTTTCTTTAGTAGACAGTATTATTGCTGAACGCAAGGCAGATGGAGATCAAGACGAAAAGGATTTGCTTGCCCGTATGCTGAATGTGGAAGACCCGGAAACAGGGGAGAAATTGGATGATGAAAATATTCGTTTTCAAATCATTACATTTTTAATTGCGGGGCATGAAACAACGAGCGGTTTATTGTCCTTTGCGATTTACTTTTTATTGAAAAACCCCGATAAAATGAAAAAAGCGTATGAAGAGGTCGATCAGGTGTTAACGGGTCCAACTCCTACATACAAACAAGTGCTGCAGCTTTCATATATCCGGATGATTTTAAACGAATCATTACGTTTATGGCCCACAGCTCCGGCTTTTAGCCTTTATGCAAAAGAAGACACAGTGATTGGAGGAAAATATCCGATCACGACAAAAGATAGAATTTCCGTTCTGATTCCTCAGCTTCACCGTGACAAAGAGGCTTGGGGAGAGAACGCGGAAGAATTCCATCCTGAGCGGTTTGAAAATCCGGATCAAGTGCCGCATCATGCCTACAAACCGTTTGGGAATGGACAGCGGGCATGTATCGGCATGCAGTTTGCCCTTCATGAGGCGACTCTCGTGCTGGGGATGATTCTCCAATATTTTAAATTAATTGATCATACAAATTATGAACTGGACATCAAACAAACGTTAACACTTAAACCGGGTGATTTTAAAATCCGGGTTCAATCCCGAAATCAGGAGGACATGAATTCAGCTGTTCTGACATCTGATGAAAAAGCCCCGGATGATCAAAAGGAGAAACAGGAAACAAAGAGCGCTTCAATCGTAGGTGTCAATAATCGTCCTTTGCTTGTCCTTTACGGCTCTGACACGGGGACCGCAGAGGGTGTGGCGCGGGAACTCGCGGATACGGCCAGTATGCACGGTGTCCGGACTGAGGTAGCGGCTCTTAATGATCAGATTGGCAAATTGCCGAGAGAAGGAGCCGTTCTGATCGTCACCTCCTCTTATAATGGTAAGCCGCCAAGCAATGCGGGACAATTCGTACAATGGCTTGAAGAAATCAAACCAGGTGAGCTTACAGGTGTTCAATATGCTGTGTTTGGGTGCGGAGATCATAACTGGGCCAGTACGTACCAGGATGTCCCGCGATATATTGATGAGCAGCTTGCCCAAAAAGGGGCAGCACGGTTCTCAGCACGAGGCGAGGGCGATGTAAGCGGTGATTTTGAGGGACAGCTTGACCAATGGAAACAAACCATGTGGTCGGACGCGATGAACACATTCGGGCTGAAGCTCAACGAAAATGCGGAGAAGGAACGAAGTACACTAAGCCTTGAGTTTGTCAGGGGGCTTGGCGGATCTCCTTTGGCCCGGTCGTATGAAGCCGTTCACGCAGCCGTTACGGAAAATCGCGAACTTCAGTCTGCGGACAGCGATCGAAGCACCCGGCATATTGAAATCGCTTTACCGCCGGGAGTGACGTATCAGGAAGGAGACCACCTTGGCGTGCTGCCAAGTAACAGTCAGGAAAAAGTCAATCGAATTCTCCGAAGATTTGGCTTGAAAGGAAATGATCAAGTCACACTGACTGCAAGCGGACGCAGCGCAGCCCATCTGCCTTTGGACCGGCCTGTCAGTTTACATGATCTTCTTAGCTACAGTGTTGATGTACAAGAAGCAGCGACCAGGGCACAAATACGGGAGCTCGCGGCATTTACAGTCTGCCCGCCGCATAAACGTGAATTGGAAGATTTGGCAGAAGAGGGTGTCTACCAGGAGAAAATATTGCAGAAACGCATTTCCATGCTGGATCTTCTCGAAAAGTACGAGGCATGTGAAATGCCGTTTGAACGGTTTTTGGAGCTTTTACGTCCGCTTAAACCGCGATATTATTCCATTTCAAGTTCTCCGCGGGTGAATCCGGAACAAGCTGCCATTACCGTCGGCGTGGTCCGAAGTCCTGCTTGGAGCGGGCATGGCGAATATCGCGGAGTAGCTTCGAATTACTTGGCGGACCGTAAGCCGGGAGATGATATTGACATGTTTGTTCGAACACCGGAATCTCGGTTCCAGCTTCCGGAAGATCCCGAAAAACCGATCATCATGGTCGGCCCGGGGACCGGTGTCGCCCCATTTCGCGGTTTCTTGCAGGCGCGCGCGGCATTGAAGCAGGAGGGGAAAACGCTGGGCGAGGCTCACTTGTATTTCGGATGCAGAAACGATAACGATTTTATCTATCGGGGCGAGCTTGAGGCATATGAAAAAGAAGGAATTGTAACGCTCCATACGGCTTTCTCCCGAAAAGAGGGCATTCCAAAAACGTATGTACAGCACTTAATGGCGGAGAATGCCGAGGAATTAATTTCTATCCTTGACCAGGGAGGACGCCTTTACGTATGCGGCGACGGCAGTAAAATGGCGCCGGATGTAGAGGCGACGCTGCAAAAAGCGTATCAGTCCGTACATGGAGTGGAAGAGCAGGAAGCACAAAAATGGCTGGGACATCTGCAAACAAACGGTATGTATGCGAAAGATGTCTGGGCTGGAATTTAAAAAGCATTCATATGAGGACTGGAGGTATCCAGTCCTCAGCTTGTAGAGAAAACGATGTTTTTTCTACAAGCTTTTTTGTTTTGTGCTGTTTCATCTAGATATTGATCGGATTTCAGATACAGAAAAAGAGCTCCCACATACCTAGCCTTGCTTGGTTTTTCTTTTTTGTAAAATGGAGAAATACCTTTGTTTGCAGAGGCGGAAAAAAGCGTTCACCTATTCTGCTGCATCATAGAAGCGTACTTGATGTTTATCTTTTGATTCTCAAAAAAAGTGATCATCCGGAAGGTTCATGCATACAATAACCACAGTCCGCCAGAAGGCGTCTGTCCGTATGCCCATTTTTCGTTTTTGCTAGTTTATGTTATTCTTATATTTATATCTGTTTCCTTCTTGGATAGGTAAAGGGGTATCAGACCCCACAGCACTGGGTTTTGCAAGTTTTTTTCTTTTTTTTGAAACGGAAAGAAGAGTTCTTTCGTCTAGTGTTTGGTGTTGAAATAGCTGTTATAAAAATGGTATGGTACAAACCGTAAATAGGATCGGCATGTTTATTTGTTGTGTGATGCCTTGATTTTGTTAGGAAAGAAGGAATTGGATTAAAGAATAAAGATAAACATTCAAAAGAAGATTATAAGTGTTTAAGAAAGTAGAGGTTGACATGAAGAAACTTTTTTCTTACAAACTTAGCTTTTTTGTGCTGGCTGTTATTCTGTTTTGGGCAAAAACGTATTTATCTTATCAGACAGAATTCAACCTTGGAGTAAAGGGCACAACACAGGAAATTCTATTATTGATTAACCCGTTCTCAAGCGCCATCGTCTTTTTAGGACTGGCTTTGTTTGCGAAAGGGCGTAAATCGGCCATTATTATGCTGATTATTGATTTTGTGATGACATTCATCTTATATGCAAATATCCTATTCTATCGTTTCTTTGATGACTTCTTGACGTTCCCGAACATTAAGCAGTCAGGCAACGTCGGAAACATGGGAGACGGGATTTTCAGCATTATGGCCGCTCATGATATTTTCTATTTTGTCGATTTTATCATTTTGATTGCCGTACTGATCTGGAGACCTGAACTGAAGGGCTACAAGATGAAAAAACGCTTTACATCGTTAGTGATTGTAGCGGGTATCGCGTTGTTCTTCATCAACTTGGCTGTCGCTGAAAAGGATCGCCCGCAGCTGTTGACAAGAACGTTTGACCGCAATTATATCGTAAAATACCTGGGTCTATACAATTACACGATTTATGACGGTGTGCAGACCGCACAAACGGAATCGCAAAGAGCTTACGCAAGCAGCGATGATTTGACAAGCGTCGAGAACTATACGACGTCTCATTACGCAAAACCAAATGCAGAGTACTTTGGCGCTGCAAAAGGCAAAAACATTATTAAGATTCACTTAGAAAGTTTCCAATCGTTCCTGATCGATTATAAGCTGAACGGTGAAGAAGTCACGCCGTTTTTAAATAAGCTTGCGCACGGCGGAGATAACATGACTTATTTCGATAACTTCTTCCACCAGACAGGCCAGGGAAAAACAGCGGATGCCGAGCTGATCATGGATAACAGTATTTTCGGCCTTCCTGAAGGTTCGGCCTTTGTGACAAAAGGTGAAAATACGTATCAATCGCTGCCTGCGATATTAGATCAGAAAGAAGGCTACACAAGCGCTGTTTTACACGGTGATTACAAGTCCTTCTGGAATCGCGACCAGATTTATAAACATATCGGTTATGATAACTTCTTTGATGCAAGCACCTATGACATGTCAGATGAAAATGTCGTCAATATGGGGCTGAAGGATAAGCCGTTCTTTACGGAATCCACATCGAAACTTAAATCGATGCAGCAGCCGTTCTACGCGCATTTAATCACGCTGACAAACCATTATCCGTTCAACTTGGATGAAAAAGATGCGACGATTGATAAAGCAACGACCGGCGATAACACGGTTGATAGTTATTTCCAAACAGCCCGTTATCTTGATGAAGCGCTCGAGCAATTCTTTAAAGAGCTGAAAGAATCCGGTCTCTATGATAACTCTGTCGTGATGCTCTACGGAGACCATAACGGCATATCTGAAAACCATAACCGTGCAATGAAAGAAATTCTCGGAAAAGAGATTACGTCTTATCAAAACACGCAGAACCAGCGTGTGCCTCTTATGATTCATGTTCCCGGCAAAAAAGGCGGAGTGAATCATACGTACGGCGGTGAGATCGATGTTATGCCGACACTGCTTCATTTGCAAGGCATTGATTCTGAGAACTATATCAATTTCGGTACAGATCTATTCTCTAAAGAACATGATGATACCGTAACGTTTAGAAACGGTGACTTCGTGACGCCGAAGTATACGTCCGTCGATAATATCATCTATGATACGAAGACAGGGAAAGAACTAGAAGCGAATGAAGAAACAAAGAACCTGAAAACGAGAGTGACACAGCAGCTGAAACTTTCAGACAGTGTTCTTTACAAAGACTTGCTGAGATTCCATAAGCTAAGTGATTTTAAAGCGGTTGATCCGTCTGACTATCATTACGGCAAGGAACAGGAAACAAGCAAATAATAGGTAAAAGAGCCTTAAGCGGCAGCATCATATCCGCTTAAGGCTTTTTTTTTGTGGTTTTTAACCAACTTGAAAAAATAGATTCTAATTGGTCACAAAGCGCTCCGTTCTCTCATATCATTACAGTAGAATTTGAAACCGAGATGGAGATTCGGACAAATTATCGAGGACGTTTACCTTGATAGATTGTGAGGACTGTTATGTTTCGAAAGGTTTCGATTTCAATTTTCATAGAGATGAGGGGTAGAGATGAAAGCGGTCATTCTCTGCGGCGGAAAAGGAACGAGAATGAGTGAGATCACTAATGAGCTTCCTAAGCCGCTCGCCATGATAGGCGGCAAACCGATTCTATGGCATATTATGAAACTCTATCAGTACTATGGAGTGAACGAATTCATTCTGCTTTTAGGCTACAAAGGAGAGAAAATTAAGGAATATTTTTTAGATTACGATTGGAAGCACCACAGCATGACGCTGGATAGCTCGACAGGAGAGGTGCGGATGCTTGGGGAGCCTGAAACGTGGAAAATTACGTTTTTGGAAACAGGAGAGGATACGCTGACGGCGGGACGGATTTTGCAGGCAAAAGAGTACATTGGCGATGAAACCTTTATGCTGACGTACGGGGACGGACTTGCCAATATTAATCTGTTCCATCTGATCAGCTATCATCAAACAAAAGGCGCGGCTGCGACGGTTACAGGCATTGATAGAACGACGCAATTCGGCACCTTGACCGTTGACGGGGGAATGGCGAAAACATTTTCTGAAAAGACATCCAGCGACGGGATCATTAATGGCGGATTCTTTGTGCTGAGTCCTAAAGTGTTTGATTATCTGCCCGAAGACCGGGATGTCATGTTCGAAGATGAACCGCTCCGGAATCTGGTGAAGGACGGTGAGCTTGCGGTTTATCGCCATCACGGTTTTTGGACGGCGATTGATACGTATAAGAACCTTTTGGAAGTCAATAAGATGTGGGATCAAGGACAACATGTATGGAAGGTATGGTGATTTGCGTTGAGCTTTTGGAAAAATAAAAATGTATTTGTCACAGGGTGTACAGGTCTTTTGGGAAGTTATCTGGTAAAAGAGCTTGTCGATCAGGGAGCCAATGTGACGGGGCTTATCCGTGATGCTGTGCCGAAGTCCAACCTTTACCAAGGAGAGTACGTTCAAAAAATAAATATCGTGCAAGGCGCACTTGAGGATCTGCCTGTGATTGAACGCGCACTTGGGGAGTATGAAATCGACACGGTTTTCCACCTCGCCGCGCAAGCCATTGTCGGGGTCGCAAACCGCAATCCAATTTCAACCTTTGAAGCGAATATTCTCGGTACATGGAATATTCTTGAGGCCTGCAGAAAGCATCCGTTAATCAAGCGTGTCATCGTCGCCTCCAGTGATAAAGCGTACGGAGATCAAGAAAACCTCCCGTATGACGAAAATATGCCGCTCCAAGGAAACCATCCGTATGATGTCTCAAAAAGCTGTGCGGATCTGATCAGCCACACGTATTTTCACACATACGGTCTTCCGGTCTGTATCACACGCTGCGGAAACCTGTATGGCGGCGGTGATTTGAACTTTAACCGCATCATTCCGCAAACTATTCAGCTTGTGCTGAACGGCGAAGCGCCGGAAATCCGCAGTGACGGCACCTTTGTCCGCGATTATTTTTATATTGAGGATGCTGTACAGGCATATCTCCTTCTTGCGGAAAAAATGGAGGAGAACAATCTGGCGGGTGAAGCTTTTAACTTCAGCAATGAAATCCAATTGACGGTGCTTGAACTTGTGGAGAAAATTCTGAAGGCCATGAACAGCAATCTGAAGCCTAACGTACTGAACCGAGGCAGCAACGAAATCAAGCACCAATATTTATCCGCTGAAAAAGCGAGAAAGCTGCTGAACTGGACACCTGCCTACACGATTGATGAAGGACTTGAAAAAACAATTAAATGGTACACCGAATTCTTTAAAAAGTAGCACGTATGGAGGTGAGAAAAAAACATGGCCAGCGCGTATTGTACCGTTTTATCAAAAGGAAGATTGTATCAGGCTGTCGCGTTATTCGGTTCCTTGGAGAGGGTCCAAGAGAGCTGCTCCATTTTTACTCTTTGTATGGATGATGACACTTATCGGGTCCTGCAAAAAATGAATCTGAAGCATGTCACGCTTGTTCCGGTCACGGCGCTTGAAAATGACGCCCTGCTGAAACTGAAGGACACGAGGGACAAAAGCGAGTACTGCTGGACACTGAAGCCGATTTTTCTTCAAGCCGTGCTCAACAGCAATCCTCACTTAGAACGAGTAACGTATATTGACGCTGATTTGTGTTTTTACTCTGATCCGAGCCGCATTTTTGAGAATCAGCCCGACTGTTCTGTTTTACTCTCTCGCGGCGACATTGTGATCCCCTCGTTTGAACAAGAGCAGATTGACATGCTCCAGCGTCTGTTAGGCCGGTATAATTCGGGTTTTCTAAGCTTCAAAAATGATCAAGCGGGCAATGACTGCCTGAAGTGGTGGATGGAGCGATGTCTTGAGGAGTGTAAGAACGCGCCGGGTGAAGGGAAGTTCGGAGACCAAGGCTACTTGGACTATATGCCGGATCTGTTTCCGAATGTTTGCGACATTACGACACCGGGTGTAAATATCGGCCACTGGAATTACGGGAAGCATACCCTTTCGCAGCAGGATGGACGAATTCTCTTGGATGACGGGAATCCGTTGATTTTTTACCATTTCAGCGGGTATCGGATCGTCAGTATTGACGAAATCAAACAAATTCATGAAACAACCCGGACGGATCTGCCCTTTGTGCATGAGCTGTATCAAAAGATGCTGCCGCATGTCATCCGTACGGTGGAAAAGATTGATCCTGTTTTCAACGGCTTTGCATCAAAAGACGATAACAAATAAACGAATCAAATACAGGAAGTGAACAAAGTGAAGGCAAGCGTTATTATTCCTGCATATAATTCAAAAGAACGGCTCTACAACAGCCTGCTGACGTTAAATGAACAGGAGTGCGAGGAAGAATTTGAAGTCATTGTGGCGGATAATGGCTCTGAGGACGGGACGCTTTCCATGCTCGAATCCTTCAAAGCGGAATTTCCGTTGATCTTTGTACGGATTGAACAGAACAGAGGAATTGCGTACGGACGAAATCAGGCGGTCCGCAATGCAAGAGGAGAGATTCTGATTTTTCATGACAGCGATATGCTTGCCGAAAAACATCTTGTGGCAAAGCATATTAAAGCCCATGAAAACGAAGAGAATCTTGTCGTGTGCGGTTTGTTCTGGAAAAGGATCTACAGCTTTTATTATGATCGCTTTGAAAAGGAACATAAGGAGCGTCTCGCAAAGATTTATGAAGATATGCCGGCCAAAAATAAACAGGCGCTGTTAACTGAAAAAGAGGTGAAGGACGGAAGCTTCCAGAAGAAAAGCTTTGATCTGGATACCGATTTTATTGACGCGCTGAAGAGCATTTTAGACGAGTATGGAGATGACTTGGCGGGCTACCATCTGCCTTGGCGGTTTTTTATTACGAATAACTCGTCAGTCAAACGCCGCCACGTGGCCGATATCGGTTTGTTTGATGAAGGCATTGTGAGGTACGGCTTTGAAGATTATGACCTTGGCATCCGGCTTCATCAAGCGGGGCTTTCTTTTAAGCTGCGGCGCGACATCATGAGCGTCCATCAGGAGCACCCGAGCAATTGCGCCTCTGTGGATGATATCAGAACAAACATTGCCTATATGTGTGACAAGTACAACAATATCCATTCGCTTGGCGTGCATCTCGCCTTTAACGGGCCATTTAACGCCTCCTTAACAAACGGCATTATGGAGGATATCACCAAGCTGCTGGAATATGAAAAATATGAAGAGCTGCTGAACCTGTTCCTTGAGCTGCTCCATGTAGTGAAGGATCGCAATCTCGATCCAGACTGGCGGCAGAAAAGCCCGAGGGTGACAGCGAAAAGCTTTGATTTGCAGCACATAAAAAAGCTTCTTGTTAAAGCGGAAAAGAAATTGGGCGTGCATGACTTTGCCAATGCGCTATATGCGCTGATCGCTGATTTATTATTCGTGGATCTTAGATAAATGGATGTGGTATGGTGAGTAAATTTCATTTTACAACGATCGTTTCAAGAACCCATATTTTTAAGCTGATGCCGATGATTCATTCTCTCCATGAGCATTGCAGCGACTTTCACTTGCATGTGCTGTGCATCGACCAGGAAGCGTATCAATTGCTTCGTCACGTGCCATGGGAGCATGTCACGCTTACGCAGCTGCATGAAATGGAGGACCCAGATCTGTTAGAGGCAAAGGGCAACAGGACGTTTCACGAATACTGCTGGACGCTGAAACCCGCTTTCTTATTTTACGTGATGAATAAGCGGCGTGACGCGGAGTACTTTGCCCACATGGATACGGATCTGTATTTCTTTTCTGATCCGGGGCAAATATTTGCTGAAAATCCAGAGGCCTCTCTGTTTTTGACTGACCATCGCAATTCTGAACGGTTTATGTCATATTATGAGCGGACGGGGCAATTCAACACCGGATTTGTAGGCAGCAGAAATGTGAAAGAGGCTTATGAAGCGGTGTGGCAGTGGAGACAGGATTGCATCGCTCATTGTACAGTGGACATGGACGAGGAGCGAAAGACGTACGGCGACCAAAGGTATGTCGAAAAGTGGCCACGGCAGTTCAAAAATGTCCATGTGGTAACATCCATCGGTGCTAACGCAGCACTGTGGAATATAGAAAATTATAAGGTGACGCTGGAGAATGATAACGTGTATCTCAATGGAACACCGCTGATGTTTTACCATTTCTCAGGATTCACTCTTATTACGGAAAAGGAGTTTAACCTGTGCTGGTATTACCATATTGACGATAAAGCGGTGATTGATTTTATTTATCTCCCCTATACCTTAAACCTGGCAAGATGGATAGAAGAAATACAGCGTGCGTTTCCGAATTTTAAAGCCGGATTTATTCCGAAATACGCGGTTCCGGATACCCACTTTTATAAAATAGAATAACGAAATAAACCCCTGTTCTGTGCGGACAGGGGTTTTTAGATGATCAGTTATGCCATTCTCTCAGCTTTTGATCACTCGGCAGCAGGACAGCCAAAATGCCTAAAATCGGCAGAAAAGCGATGGCAATCATGGTTGGCGTCAGCCCGGCTGAGTCGATAAGAGCTCCCAGCGCGACAGCTCCGATCGCTCCCATTCCGAAGGCGAGTCCGACAGTCAGTCCTGACATCGTGCCGATTTTTCCTGGGACAAGCTCTTGAGCGTAGACAACAGTGACTGAAAAGCTTGACATGAGAATGACTCCGATCAGCGCGAGCACCCCATAGGCAAGGACAGGTCCGGCGAATGGGAGCAGAATCGCAAGCGGCGCTGACACAAGCAGAGAAAAGATAATGACAGTCCGTTTTCCGAAACGGTCTGCAAGCGGGCCTCCGAGAAACGTGCCGACAGCGCCAAACAGGAGAAAAACAAAAATATAGCTTTGCGCCTGCCGGATGCTTACGTGATACGTATCCATCGCATAAAACGTATAGAAGTTGCCGATGGCGCTGACATACCAAGATCGCGCGAAAATAAGAAAAATAATAATGATAAGAGCGACAGTAATTGACTTCGAAATAGACGTGTTTTTCGTCTCTGTTTGCGCTTTTTTAGCCGGCCGCTGCTGCAGGTCGCCGAGCCGCGACGTGTACCATTTGGCGATATAAATTAAAAACAGAACGGCGAGCGCGGCAACAAGCGTAAACCATACGGCGCCAAATTGTCCGAGCGGGACGAGAATCAATGCCGTGATCAGCGGAGCCATCGCCTGCCCGGAGTTTCCTCCGACTTGATAAATTGACTGAGCCAGACCGCGCTTTGAGCCTGCTGCCATGTAGGCGACGCGTGAGCCCTCCGGATGAAAGACGGCGGAGCCCAGGCCGATGAAGAACACACAGCATAAAACGGTCAAAAACGATGGGGCGAAGGCTAGCCCTAAAATGCCCAGCATGCTTGATGTCAGTCCGAGCGGCAGGGCGTACGGCATCGGCCGTTTATCGGCATACCAGCCAATGACGGGCTGCATGACGGATGAGACCATGTTTAAGGTGAACGCAATGATGCCGAGCTGTGTGAACGTCAGGCTCATGGAACGTTCCAAAATAGGAAACATCGCGGGAATCACAGCTTGCAGTGAGTCATTCAGCAAATGGCAGACCCCGATGATAACTAAAATAGAATACACCGTGGTTCCGGATTTTTGGACAGGTTTCTCTTTCAATGGGGCGGCAATAGCCAACAGATTCTCCTCCTAACATATGTAACAAAGAACATACAACATATTATTCATAAGGTGAAGGATTTATCAAGAGGAAAAAAGACTCTTCTTTAGGAAAGCGAAAGAAGAGTCTTTTGTGGTCAGTTGTTTAGCTGGCTGTGTTTTTTTGAATAAAGGAAATAGACGACAGCTCCGACAGCAATCCAGATGACAAACGACAGCCATGTCACGCCGGGAAGGCTGGACGCGAGATAAAGGCATAATCCGGCGCTGATGATGGGAACGACCGGAACAAATGGAACTCTGAAGGAAGCCGTAACGTCAGGATGCTTCTTTCTTAACACAATGACGGCGATCGAGATGACCGTAAATGCAGCGAGCGTCCCCATATTCACAAGGTGGGCGAGCGTCCCCAAATTAATAAACCCTGCGATTCCGGCCGCCACGATGCCTGTCAGCCAAGTGTTTTGAAAAGGCGTTTTAAATGTTGGATGGACTTTTGCGAACAGCGACGGAAGCAGGCCGTCTCTGCTCATGGCGAAAGTTAAACGGACCTGTGCGTAAAGCAAAGCGAGCATAACAGTCGTAATCCCAACGATGGCGCCGACGGAAATGATGCCGGCCAATTGATTCTGTCCGACAAACTTCAGCGCGAAGGACACCGGATCTCCGACATTTAATTGTGTATAAGGCATCATGCCCGTCAGGACGAGCGATACCGCGATATAAAGAATGGTACAGATCGCCAAGGCTCCGATAATGCCGATTGGCATATTTTTTTGCGGATTTTTGACTTCTTCCGAAGCGTTAGATACCGCGTCAAAACCGAGATAAGCAAAGAAAACAGTCGCGGCGCTGGCAATCACGCCGTTTATACCGAACGGCATAAACGGCGACCAGTTGTCCGGCTTCACATAGCCGATTCCGACAATGATAAATAATAAAATAATCGCGATTTTCATAAGCACGATCACGTTGTTAAAGCGTGTGCTTTCTTTGACGCCTCTGCCGACAATCGCAGTGATGATCAAGATAATGACAGCCGCCGGAAGATTGAATACGGCTCCGGGAGAGCTTCCGGGAGCTCCAGTCAATGCTGGCGGAATGTGCAGATGAAAGCCGGCGAGCAGCGATTGAAAGTATGAAGACCAACCAGTTGCAACCGCAGCAAGCGCGATCACATATTCAAGCATTAAATCCCATCCGATTAAAAAGGCGAGCAATTCCCCAAGGGTTGCGTATGAGTACGTATACACACTTCCGGAAACCGGAATAGAAGATGAAAATTCAGCATAGCAAAAGGCTGCAAGCGCACAAGCAAACCCAGCTAAAATAAACGATAAAATAAGAGCGGGCCCCGCGCCTGTAGCGGCTACTGTCCCCGTGATGACAAAGATGCCGGTGCCGATCACACAGCCGATGCCTAACAAAACGAGGTCAAAAGCGCTTAAAGAACGGGGAAGGCTCTTTGATTTGCTTTGGGCGAGCAATGTATCAAGCGGTTTTTTCCGAAATAATGAACCCATGAAGTTCCTCCTGTTAAATACTCATAATATTCTTTCAATTATATACATTGACGGTAGTATTATATTGTTGAAATTTTAGATAGTCAATAAAATATTTTTCCGCTTTAAAAGAATGAAGCATAAAAGCGGTGTGGTATAACAGGATAGTAATTTTTGCTAATAAAATTGAAAATAGAATTGAATTTTTTTAAATAAAACCGATAGAAAAAGTATATTCATCAAATTTCGACAATATCTTGGGTAAGGAGTTGCTGATATGTTTCAATATGAAGAATTAAACAAACAGTTTATTGGGGGAAAATGGCGTGAGGGCGCCGGTTCAAGTCTTCTGGAAGATAAGAACCCGTATACCCAAAAAAATATCACAACATTCCGTAAAGCAAATACGGATGACGTAGATGAAGCATACAAGTCAGCCGCACAAGCAAAGAAAAAATGGGACGCGGTAAATCCATTTGAAAAAAGAACGATTCTTGAAAAAGCCGTGGCCTATATTGAAGAAAATGAAGAAGCCATTATTTATCTGATTATGGAGGAGCTCGGCGGAACAAGGCTGAAAGCCGCGTTCGAAATCGGCCTGGTGAAAAATATCATAAAAGAAGCAGCGACATTTCCGGTGCGCATGGAAGGCAAAATTCTCCCATCCACCATTGACGGCAAAGAAAACAGATTGTATAGAGTGCCTGCCGGTGTGGTCGGCGTCATCAGTCCGTTTAACTTTCCTTTCTTCCTATCTGTGAAATCCGTCGCCCCCGCGCTGGGAGCCGGAAATGGAGTCGTGCTGAAGCCGCATGAAGAAACTCCGATTTGCGGCGGTACTTTGATCGCGAAGATTTTTGAAGCGGCCGGCATTCCTGAAGGGCTTTTGAACGTAGTCGTCACTGATATCGCAGAAATCGGCGACAGTTTTGTGGAGCATCCTGTGCCGCGTATTATCTCGTTTACGGGCTCTACAAAAGTGGGCAGCTATATCGGCCAGCTGGCGATGAAGCATTTCAAAAAACCTTTGCTTGAGCTTGGCGGAAACAGCGCGCTTATCGTGCTTGAGGACGCTGATCTTGAATATGCGGTCAATGCGGCGGTGTTCAGCCGGTTTACGCATCAGGGGCAAATTTGTATGTCCGCAAACCGCATCTTGGTTCATTCTTCTATCCATGACAGATTTCTGGAGATGTATCAGGCGAAAGTGGCGTCACTTAAAGTCGGAGACCCGATGGACCCTGATACGATTATCGGCCCGTTAATCAACAGCAGACAAACTGATGCGTTAATGAAATCTGTTGAAAAAGCGATTGAAGAAGGAGCGGTTCCGGTTACACTCGGCGGATTTGCGGGAACAGTCGTGGAGCCGACGATTTTAAAAGACGTCAAACCTTCCATGAGCATTGCCCATGAAGAATTGTTCGGACCGGTGGTGTCAGTGATGAAGTTTGATTCGGAAGACGAAGCGGTTGATATTGCGAATGATACGCCGTTTGGTTTAAGCGGAGCGGTTCATACGGCCAATGTTGAACGCGGCGTCGCATTTGCGAAACGAATTGAGACCGGAATGATCCACGTCAATGATACGACGATCAACGATGAGCCGAACGTAGCCTTCGGCGGAGAAAAACAATCAGGCCTCGGCCGATTAAACGGCGAATGGAGCCTTGAAGAATTTACAACGATGAAATGGATTTCCGTTCAGCATGAAAAACGCAATTTCCCATACTAAAATAGGAGTGGATAAACTTTGACCATAAACACGGAGAATGACACCCAGGAACTTCTGGAGGCGTTTGTGAAAGTCGCGCCCTATTTAAACAGCCTGATTCAAGACGATATTACAATCGGTATCTATGATACAGAAAAATTAATCGTCAATATCCCGGCGAAAACCTTTTCTCTTAATGTAAAAGCAGGCGACCCGCTGCAAGAGGGGGATATTATCACCGACGCGATCCGCCGCAACCAGAAGAAAACAAGCATGGTGCCAAAAGAACTGTTTGGTTTTCCGCTGATCGCCCGGGCGATCCCACTTCATGATAAAAACGGCAGAGTCATAGGCGGAGTCGGCGTCGGCACAAGCCTTGAGGGATCGTCCAAGCTTCATGATGTGGCGGAGAGCCTGTCTGCAGTCGTAGAACAAACCGCATCAGCCATCCAGGATATTTCTGATTCCATTAACGGTTTTTCAACCCAAATGTCAGGCATCTCTTCCCAAGCGAAGAAAGTCAGTGAAAGCGCCGGAGAAATTGCTGATATTTCCGTCACGGTTAAGGGAATTTCCGACCAAAGCAACCTGCTTGGCTTAAACGCCGCGATTGAAGCGGCAAGAGCGGGAGAGTCGGGGAAAGGCTTTTCCGTCGTGGCGGATGAGATCAGAAAGCTCGCCACCCATTCGAAAGAAAATGTGGGACAGATCGACCATATCACGAAAAAAATCCACAGCCTGCTTAAGGGGCTGGAGGAATCCATTGAATCCATCAACCAGCATACAGACGGTCAGGCGGCGGCTGTCGAACAGATTTCAGCAACAATGCAGGAAATCTCAGGAAGCGCGCAGCACCTTGCGAAAATGGCCGAAAAGGCGCTGGAAGAAGCTTAAAAGATCAAGGGCTGTGCCCTTGATCTTTTTTTAATGCTTTCATTCTGATTGTTCGGCGAATATGTTTTTATTAAACAAGACGCTTGGATGGGTCGGATGGAAGGAGGCGGCAAGATCATTGTGCTGTTTTGCTGTCTCCTTGTCGCCGAGCTGCCAGTAACAGACGCAAAGCTGCAAATGCGGATACCAGGTGGAATATTCCACTTGTGTAAATCCTGAATCGCTTCTTTTTGCGGAAAGGGCGAGCTCATACCAAAAGGCGCCTTCCCGGTATTTTTGTTTTTCTTTAAAATAGTCACCGAGCCGGCAGCAAAACTCCGGTCTCGGCTGATCAAATAGAAAGGACTTTAACAGCGAGTGTAAGGCCGCTTCTTCATGGCCGAGCGCCCGGTAGCAGTCAGATAAATATTGGCAGGTTCTGATTTCGTCTTCGATCCAGCACTGTTTTGTAGCTAAAAAATGATGGTAATACGTAATGGCGCGGTTGTATTGCTTGTGGTCCTTCAGTTCATTGGCAAAATAAAATAAATCACGCGGCGTCAGCGTTTGATTGCCCTCGACCATTTTCTCATAGATTTTTAAGTTGCGGTCTGAAGGAGGGGCTGCGGTTTTATGATGTTTACGATGTGTGACGGCGATATCGGTTTCTAAAATATTGCCGTATACCTCCAGATATTCATGGACCGCTCCGATCCAGCGAAACCCTTTTTCCCGCTTCACAAGCCGATTTCTCCGGTATTTAAAATTAACTTCGCCTCTCTCATCAAATCCGACGTGATAATACATCGACACGGCATCAATATCGGGACTGAGGCTTATTTTTAAATCGGCGAGCTTTTTTCTGTCTTCAACCGTCAGCACGTCATCGGCGTCCATCCAGAGGATATAATCCTTTGACGCTTTAGAAAAAGCAAAATTGCGGGCGTCGGCAAAATGGTCAGTCCATTCAAAATCATAAATCATATCCGTATAGCGGGCAGCAACTTCTTTTGTCGCATCCGCTGATCCTGTATCAATAATGATAAACTCATCGGCGATCCCCTTGACTGAATCAAGGCAGCCTGCCAGCACTTCTTCCTCATTTTTTACAATCATACACAAACTGATGCTGATCATATCATCACCTCTCCTTTTCCAGTTTATAAAGGAGAAGGCGGAAACATGCTTCAGTCAAGCACTGTAAATAGCCGAATCATCATCGGACGGAATTTGTTAGCTGGTATATGGTACGATAAAGGACGCCTTACCACGCGATATGATCTTTTACTAGTTTTATTCCATCACCTGATTTACAATGAATTCATGAACTTACGTGAGGATTGATAGGAACCATGAGCATACTAAAAGCGGAACATCTATATAAAACATACGGAGATAAAACGTTATTTAATCATATTTCCTTCCATATAGAAGAGAATGAAAGAATTGGCCTGATCGGACCGAACGGCACCGGCAAATCTACATTGTTAAAAGTGATTGCCGGCCTTGAATCAACAGAGGAGGGGGACATCGTAAAATCCGGCAGCGTTCATGTTGAATTTTTGCATCAGGACCCTGAACTTCCTGCCGGGCAGACGGTGCTGGAACACATTTACTCTGGCGACTCGGCCGTGATGAGAACATTGCGGGAATACGAAAAAGCGCTTCAGGACCTGAATGAAGCGCCTGAAAATGCGGTATTGCAGAAAAATCTGCTCACAGCCCAAGGGAAAATGGATACAAATCATGCGTGGGACGCAAACACCTTGGCGAAAACCGTTCTCTCAAAGCTCGGTGTCAATGATGTGACAAAACCTGTCCACGAGCTGTCGGGCGGACAGAAAAAACGGGTCGCCATTGCGAAAAACCTAATTCAGCCTGCTGATCTGTTGATTTTAGACGAGCCGACGAACCATTTGGATAATGAAACGATCGAATGGCTGGAAGGCTACCTGGCACAGTATCCGGGCGCGGTCATGCTGGTGACGCATGACCGGTATTTCTTAAACCGTGTGACGAACCGGATTTATGAGCTGGAAAATGGCAGCCTGTACACATATCAAGGAAATTACGAGGTCTTTTTGGAAAAGCGGGCAGAACGGGAAGCGCAGGCAGAGCAAAAAGAAACAAAGCGCCAGAATTTGCTTAGACGTGAATTGGCTTGGCTCAGACGAGGAGCAAAAGCACGGTCAACAAAACAAAAAGCGCGAATCGACAGAGTCGAGGCGCTGAAGGAGCAAGACGGGCCTTCCTCTTCAGGCGCACTCGATTTTGCGATTGGCTCACACCGCCTCGGCAAACAGGTGATTGAAGCCGAGCAAGTGACGATTTCATACGGCGGGAATACATTGGTGGACAGCTTCAGCGAATTGATCATCCCTGGTGAGCGAATCGGTATCATCGGACCAAACGGCATCGGGAAAACAACGCTTTTAAACAGCCTTGCCGGACGGGTGGTACCGGATATGGGTGAGATTACAATCGGCCAAACGGTTCGGATCGGTTATTATACGCAAGACCACAGTGAAATGAACGGCGAGCTGAAAGTCATTGATTATATAAAAGAAACAGCGGAAATCGTCAAAACAACTGAAGGCGATGTCATTACAGCGGAGCAAATGCTGGAGCGTTTCTTGTTCCCTCGCCATATGCAGCGCACATTTATCCGCAAGCTGTCCGGCGGGGAAAAACGCCGTTTGTACTTGCTGCATGTACTGATGCAGGAACCGAATGTCCTGTTTTTGGATGAGCCGACCAATGATCTGGATACAGAAACACTGGGCGTATTGGAAGACTATTTAGACCAATTTCCCGGCGTTGTCATCACGGTATCCCATGACCGGTATTTTCTTGACAGAGTTGTGGACCGGCTGATTGTGTTTGAAGGAAACGGCGTGATTTCACGCTTCCAAGGCTCTTACAGTGAGTACATGGAAAAAGCGAAGACCAAGAAATCAGCAGAAAAACACCCGGCAGAAGAGAAACGCACTGAAGCAGAGCCGAAGAAAAAGCGGAAGAAGCTTTCATACAAGGATCAGCTGGAATGGGATGGCATTGAAGACAAAATCGCAAAGCTGGAAGAGAAGCACGAACAGCTTGAGGCAGAAATCGCCGGCGCGGGAAGTGATTTTGGAAAAATTCAAGACCTGATGGCTGAGCAGGCAAAAACAGCGGAAGAGCTGGAAGCAGCCATGGATCGCTGGACGGAATTGTCGCTTATGATTGAAGAGCTTGAGCAATAAGAAGAAAAAAGGGAGACCGCGTGACGCGGTTTTTTCTTTTTGTCGAAAAGTTTACGTTTACGTTAAGGTTCAAAAGGTGTATAATAAGATCAGATACAGCAAAGGGGGAGTAACCTTGGAATGGATGAAGATTGATCAGGTGGCCAAAAGAAGCGGGCTGACAAAGCGGACCATCCGATTTTATGAGGAGATCGGTTTAATTCCTGCGCCGAAACGGACAGAAGGCGGAGTTCGGCTTTATTCGGAAGACGATATGGAAGAGTTGGAGAAGGTGATCAATACCAAAGAAGTGCTTGGCTTTTCACTTCAGGAGCTTCAGCATTTCATGGAAACAAGCCGCCAGCTTGAATTAAAGAAAGAAGGCTATTTGCTGTCGCTTGATCCAAAGGAGCGTAAAGAGAAATTGGAAGAGATTCAGGAAACATTGAATCATCAGCTTACGATGATTGATGAAAAGATACGCACGTTCCAAAGCTTCAAAGAGCGGCTGAACGGAATGAAAGACAAAGCGGAACACGCTATTCAGTCAATCGAATGATTTTAGTAAAAACGCTATGGATGTAGCGTTTCTTTTAATGTATCAAGATGGAGGTCAGGTCATATGGATAACAATACACAAGTGAATCAGAAAACAGGATTGCTGAGCCAGCCGAAAGCGGTGTGGGCTGTTGCATTTGCCTGTGTCATTTCCTTTATGGGAATCGGGCTGGTCGATCCTATTCTTCCGGCGATTGCAGCACAATTACATGCTTCACCTAGTGAAGTATCACTGTTATTTACAAGTTATTTGCTCGTGACAGGTTTTATGATGTTTTTTTCTGGAGCGATTTCAAGCAGGATCGGTGCAAAATGGACATTGATTCTCGGTCTTATTTTTATTATTATTTTCGCCGGACTTGGCGGAAGCTCAGGTTCTATTGCACAGCTTGTCGGCTATCGGGGCGGCTGGGGCTTAGGGAACGCCCTGTTTATTTCAACAGCGCTCGCGGTTATCGTCGGAGTATCTGTCGGCGGAAGCGCCAAAGCGATTATTCTGTATGAAGCTGCGCTTGGACTCGGGATTTCAGTCGGTCCTCTTTTAGGCGGCGAGCTGGGAAGCATCTCATGGCGTGCGCCGTTCTTTGGTGTGTCTGTCCTGATGTTTGTCGCTTTATGCGCGATTTCAATCATGCTTCCGAACATTGCAAAACCGGCGAAACGTGTTGGTATGTTTGACGCTATGAAGGCGCTGAAATACAAAGGGCTGCTGACAATGGCGGTATCTGCATTCTTATACAACTTTGGATTTTTTATTTTACTCGCCTATTCGCCGTTTGTTCTTGATTTGGATGAACACGGACTTGGTTACGTCTTTTTCGGCTGGGGGCTTCTGTTAGCCATCACGTCGGTCTTTACTGCGCCGGCACTTCACAAAGCGCTTGGCACTGTGCGCTCCCTGGTTCTTTTGTTTATCGCGTTTGCCCTAATTTTATTCATTATGGGCATCTGGACGGAGCATATGGTTCTTGTGATTACATGTATCGTTATCGCGGGAGCGGTTCTCGGAATGGTCAATACCATTATGACAACCGCCGTCATGGGCTCTGCGCCTGTCGAACGTTCCATTGCCTCTTCTGCTTACAGCTCTGTCCGCTTTATCGGCGGTGCGATCGCGCCGTGGATTGCGGGAATGCTGTCTGAACATTTTACAGCCCATACTCCGTACACGGTTGGCGGAATTGTTGTTCTTGTGGGTATGCTGGTGCTGCTTGCGGGACGCAAACATTTGGCCGGGATTAAGGCTGGACATTAAAAAAGAAAGACACTGCCGAGATGCAGTGTCTTTCTTTTATAGGGCTAATGTATGCAGGAAATAGAGCCAAAGATTGATATGAATTGATGGATTCCAATGTCTAATTTCAGTATCGGGGCAGATTAAAGGTTTTTATATCTTTCCTATCGAAATAGATAAATGAATTACTATTTTTGATTGGAGAGAATCAAATGGATATTAAAACCGATAGGCTGGTAATACGTAAATTTAAATGCGAAGATTGGCAAGATGTCTATGAATACACATCAAGTCCTCATGTTATGAAATATATACCAGAAGGTGTGTTTACTGAAGAGGATGCCAAGAAGTTTGTGAATGAAAATACTGGTGAAAATGCTGAAAAGTTTCCTGTGGTATTAAAGGAAGAAAAAATTGTAATCGGTCACATTGCTTTTTTTAAGTATTTTGGTGAGCATACTTATGAAATTGGGTGGGTATTTAATCCGAAGTATTATAATAAAGGGTATGCCTCAGAAGCTGCACAAGCTATATTAGAATTTGGTTTTACAAACATGAAATTACATCGGATTATCGCAACCTGTCAGCCGCAGAATATCGCTTCCTATCGAGTGATGGAGAAGATCGGAATGAGAAGAGAAGGCTATTTTAAAAAATGTATTCCAAATGGGGAGCAATGGTGGGATGAGTATTATTACGCTATTTTGGAAGAGGAGTGGACAAGGCGTTAGTATATACCGAGAAAAAGTAGCAGCAACAAAATAAACCCGCCCTTAAAGGAGGCGGGTTTTTATTTTGATTAAAGCACTTTCGTCGTCCAAGATTCACAGTTCCATGTTTCTGTCGCAATGTCCATATAAAATTCAGGCTCGTGGGAAATCAACAGGATGGAGCCTTTGTATTCCTTAAGCGCGCGTTTGAGTTCTTCCTTGGCATCGACATCCAAGTGGTTTGTCGGCTCATCGAGTACAAGCAGGTTCGTTTCTGAGTTGATCAGCTTGCACAGTCTGACTTTCGCTTTTTCGCCTCCGCTTAACACGGAGACGCGGCTTTCAATGTGCTTCGTGGTCAGCCCGCATTTCGCCAGCGCGGCACGGATTTCGTACTGCGTATAGGAAGGGAATTCACTCCATACCTCTTCGATACATGTGTTGTTGTTCGTTTCCTTAACCTCTTGCTCGAAATATCCAGTAAACAGATGCTCACCGCGCTCGACTGAGCCTTCAAGCGGCTGGATTTCACCAAGCAGACTTTTAAGCAATGTCGTTTTACCGATGCCGTTTGCGCCGTAAAGGGCGATTTTTTGTCCGCGTTCCATCCGGAGATTCAAAGGACGGGAGAGCGGTGTATCATAACCGATGACAAGGTCTTTCGTTTCAAAAATCAGCTTGCCTGATGTTCTGGCCGGCTTGAAGTGAAATTCAGGTTTCGGTTTTTCTGCGGCAAGCTCAATCATATCCATCTTATCAAGCTTTTTCTGGCGGGACATCGCCATGTTCCGCGTGCTGACCCGGGCTTTGTTGCGCGCAACGAAATCCTTCAGCTCAGCGACTTCCTGCTGCTGCTTTTTATAGGCTGCTTCCAACTGCTGCTTCTTCACTGCATAGACTTCCATAAACTGATTATAATCGCCGACATAGCGGGTCAATTCTTGATTTTCTACGTGGTAAATCAGATTGATGACGCTATTTAAAAACGGAATGTCATGAGAGATCAGAATGAACGCGTTCTCGTACTCCTGCAAGTAGCGCTTCAGCCATTCGATGTGCTGTTCGTCAAGATAGTTGGTCGGCTCATCAAGAAGCAGGATTTCCGGCTTCTCAAGGAGAAGCTTGGCAAGGAGCACCTTTGTACGCTGTCCGCCGCTTAGATCCGTAACGTCACGATCAAGTCCGATATCACTTAAGCCGAGGCCGCGGGCAATTTCTTCCACTTTGGAATCAATAATATAAAAATCATTATTAGTGAGAGCGTCCTGAATGACGCCGACATCCTCAAGAAGTTTCTCAAGCTCATCAGGATCGGCTTCTCCCATTTTGTTATAAATGCCGTTCATTTCTTCTTCCATCGCGAACAGATAATGAAACGCGTCTTTCAGCGCATCGCGGATGGTTTTTCCCTTCTCCAGCACCGTATGCTGATCAAGGTAGCCGACACGGACGTTTTTTGACCATTCCACTTTTCCTTCATCAGGTTCAAGCTTTCCGGTAATAATATTCATGAAGGTTGATTTCCCTTCGCCGTTCGCGCCGATCAGTCCGACGTGTTCTCCCTTTAGGAGACGGAAGGACACATTGTTGAAAATGGCCCGGTCGCCGAAGCCATGGCTTAAATCTTTCACTGATAAAATACTCATATTTACACCTCTGTCTATAATCAAACACGCTTCTTGCGTGTAGTTCTCATGTTTGATTATAACGGACTATCCGAATTGTTAAAAGACTCGAAAGCGAAAAGAAAAATTGCGTTCCGGCTCTCATTTTGAGATACTATGGAATAGATTTGAAGAATTGAGGAGAAAAAAATGACGCAAACATGGCCATTTTTACATAACGCAAAGACTTTTATTAAAGAAAACTGGGAGACATCAGGCTTCACGAAACCGACTGCCGTACAGGAGCAAACGGCTGAACTCATTATGGAAGGAAAGGATGTCATCGCTGAATCGCCAACGGGAACGGGCAAGACGCTTGCTTATGCGCTGCCGGTTCTGGAACGGATACAGCCTGAGCAAAAACACGCTCAAGCCGTCATCTTAGCTCCATCACGCGAGCTTGTGATGCAGATTTTTCAAGTGATTCAGGATTGGAAATCGGGTTCTGAATTGCGGGCTGTATCTATCATCGGAGGCGCGAACGTCAAAAAGCAGGTGGAAAAGCTGAAAAAACACCCGCATATCATTGTCGGTACACCGGGAAGAGTGTCTGAATTAATTAAGATGAAGAAGCTGAAAATGCATGAAGTCAAGACCATTGTCCTTGATGAAGCGGATCAGCTCATTTTACCGGAGCATCGCGAAACAATGAAGCAAATTATCAAAACGACGCTTAAGGACCGGCAGCTGCTTTGTTTCTCAGCGACTTTAAAGCAGGAAACGGAACAGGTGCTGCGTGAAATGACGCAAGAGCCTGAAGTGCTGAAGGTGGAGCGCAGCCAACACGATGCTGGTAAAGTGAAGCATCAATACTTGGTCTGTGATCAGCGGGATAAAGTGAAGCTTTTACAAAAGCTTTCAAGGCTTCAAGGCATGCAGGCGCTCGTATTCGTCAGAGATATCGGCAATTTAAGCGTCTATGCGGAAAAGCTTGCGTATCACCATGTCGATCTTGGCATCTTACACAGTGAAGCGAAAAAGATGGAGCGTGCGAAGATACTGGCAGCTTTTGAAAACGGCGAATTTCCGCTGCTTTTGGCGACGGACATTGCGGCGCGCGGCTTAGACATCGAGAATCTGCCTTATGTGATTCATGCTGATATTCCTGATGAGGATGGATATATTCACAGATCGGGGAGAACCGGAAGAGCGGGAAAAGAAGGAACCGTGATCAGCCTTGTCACTCCAATGGAGGAATCAAAGCTGAAAAAAATGGCGAAGAGAATTGGACTGACTTTACAGCAGGTTGTTTATGCTAAAGGCCAATTGGCAGATAAATAAAAAAAAGGCGGGGAGATCCCCGCCTTTTTTATTTTTGCACACTTGGTTCACTGACTTTTATCAGCTGTTTTCCTTTGTTTTTTCCTTGAAAGAGTCCGAGGAAAGCGTCAGGAATTTTGTCAAAGCCTTCTGTAATGGTTTCCTCATAATGAAGCTTTCCATCCTTCAGCCATTCCGCCAGATGTTTTGCCCCTTCAGGAAAACGCTCAGAATAGTCACTGACGATAAACCCTTGCATCAGCGCCTTTGTTTTAATCAACTTGGACTGCACACGAGGCCCCATATCATCCTTCTCGCTTTCTGCATTGTAGGATGAAATCGCGCCGCACACAGGTATGCGGGCAAACTCATTCAGCAGGTTCATAACAGAGTCTGAAATCGGGCCGCCGACATTGTCAAAATAGACATCGACACCATCCGGGCAAGCTTCAGAAAGCGCTTTTTGAATGTCATCTTCGGTTTTGTAGTTAATGGCTTCATCGAATTGCAGCTCATCCTTCAAATAAGCTATCTTTTCATCAGACCCCGCAATCCCTACAACGCGCGCGCCTTTAATTTTGGCGATCTGTCCGACAGTTGAGCCGACTGCTCCCGCAGCTCCTGAAACGACAACGGTTTCGCCTTGTTTTGGGCGTCCGATGTCCATAAGACCGAAGTATGCGGTTAAGCCGGTCATTCCCAATATACCGAGATAAGCTGAAGCCGGAGCGATGCTTGTATCAATTTTCCGCAGGGCGGACTCGCTGGCAGCGGAATATTCCTGCCAGTTTAAGTTGCCGATGACGATATCGCCTTTTTTAAACTGACCGTCACCGTCTGAAACAACCTCAGCTATCACCCCGCCTGATAAAGCCTCGTTCAAGGCAAACGGCTCCACATATGACTTCGTATTCTGCATCCGGCCGCGCATATACGGATCGACCGATACATAAAGCGTTTTAACAAGCACTTCACCTTGTTTTGGTTCAGGGACAGAAATCGTTTCAAAACGGAAATCTTCATGATTGGGAACCCCTTGAGGGCGTCTGGCTAATTGTATTTGCTGTTGAGATTCTGGCATGCTGATCCTCCTATCATATTGATTTACACCAATGTAACACGGACAGGTTGAGGAACACAAAAGTAACGCGGGGGAAAAGTGTGCTGAGGAAATATAAAAAAGGAGGGGATCAGCCCTCCTTTTTGTTTCAAGCACGTAATTTCGGACATAGCCCCGTCGGCAGGCACATCGGCTTCTGATCAATCGGGCTTCTCATAATGCAGCATTCCAGTCCGAAGACTTCTCGGAAAAATGGCTGGGTAAACACGTCTTCAGGTGTTCCGGCATTATATATTTTTCCGTCCAGCACGCTGATGAGATAGTCCGCATATTGAGCGGCCTGATTTAAATCATGAAGCACCATGACGACTGTGCGACCATGGTCGCGGTTCAGCGTTTTCAATAGTTCGAGCACTTCAATCTGATGTGAAATATCTAAATAAGTGGTCGGTTCATCAAGCAAAAGCAGATCAGTGCCTTGTGCGAGCGCCATAGAGATCCATGCTCGCTGCCTTTGGCCGCCTGACAGCGCATCAAGTGTCCGATCCTTCAGCTCGTTCATCCCCGTTGCTTCCAGCGCCCACTCCACCATTTCGTGGTCCTCTTGAGTATGCTTGGATAACAGCTTCTTATGGGGATGTCTGCCGAAATAACATAATTCCTGTACTGTCAATCCTTCAGGCGCCTGAGGGGATTGCGGCAGGATCGCCAATTTTTTTGCCACTTCTTTTGACGGCTGGCGGTGAATATCTTTTCCTTCTAAAAGAACAGAACCGCTTTTCGGAGCCATCAGTCTGGCAAGCGATTTGAGGATTGTCGATTTCCCGCAGCCATTGGCGCCGATGAGTGCAGTGATTTTTCCTTCTTCAATCTTTAAGTCAACACCGTCGATAATCACTGTGCTGTCATATGATAGAGTGAGCTGGTCTGCAGTCAATTTTCCCATTGTATTCTCTCCCTACTGTTTCCTCGCTTCGAATTTCAATAAATATAAAAAATAGGGCGCGCCGATCACGGCTGTCAATATTCCGGCCGGTATTTCAACCGGCGGCATGATGCCGCGTCCTAACGTATCTGCGATAAGTAATATAATAGCACCGATTAATGCCGATGCAGGCAGTAAATATTTGGCTTTTTCTCCGGCGAGCCGTCTGGCGATATGCGGGGCAAGCAGTCCGATAAAACCGATAGATCCGACAACGGCCACGCAGCTTCCGGCAAGCGCTACTGCGGTGAAAATCAGGATGAATCTCAGCCGATTAGCGTTTTCGCCAAGTCCTTGCGCAAGCTCATCTCCTAATGACATGAGATCAAGTTTTGGAATGAGGATGCAGACGATCGGCAAAAGAACCAAAAGCCATGGCGAAAGCAGCTTGACTTCTTCCCAATTTCTGCCCCAGAGGCTTCCTGTCAGCCAAATGAGCGCCGCATTCACATCACCCGGAAACTTCACCATCATATATTGCATGCCGGCGTGGCACACCGCGCCTAAGGCGATGCCTGATAAAGCCAATGAAGAGGGTTGAATGCTTTTTTTGCGGGCTATCAGTAATAATAGTACAGCAATAATGGCTGCTCCGGCAAATGCTGAGAACGGCAGCACGTAAACCGGAGATTTAGGAAAGATCAGGATGACGGCCATTGCCGCAAGACCTGATCCTTTTGAAATCCCTATCACGTCGGGAGAAGCAAGCGGATTTCGGATAACGCCCTGCAAAATTGCCCCCGCCGCAGCAAGTCCGGCACCGGCCAATATGGCTAAGATAATGCGCGGCAATCGATATTGCTGGATGATAAATTCAAAGGAGTCATCCAGTCCAAATAAGTTTGTAATCACCGCATCAGGTGAAATATATAATGCCCCGAATCCGATGCTGATCACGGAAAGAACGAGCAGGATCGCAGCCAGTATGAGTATGACGAACAAGGGGCGTTTTTGTTTTCTGGTTGTTTTCTTCATTTCAGATTTCGCCCTTTCCTTGCCAAGTATAAGAAAAATGGTGTCCCGATAATAGCTGTGACGATACCGACCGGAGATTCATAAGGAAAGGCAATCCATCTGGCCAGAACATCTGCGTATACCAATAAAATCGCGCCGAACAATGCGGAAAACGGAAGCACATACTTATAATTTTCTCCCGCGAGTTTGCGGACAATATGCGGAACAAGCAATCCGACAAAGCCGATCGGCCCGGCTACGGCGACAGAAGCACCTGAAAGGATCAAAATAATAAAACTGATCAGGATCCGGATTCCGTTCATATTTTGTCCGAGCCCTTTTGCCGTTTCATCACCAAGACCCAGAACAGAAACTGATCCGGAAAACACGAGGGCAAGAGCGATCCCGATGACTGAAAACGGGGCAATAGTCAGGACATCCTGCCAGCTGCTGCCGTCAATCGCTCCCGTCATCCAGTACAGAACATCCTCTCCGGACTCATTTAAAATAATGACCGCTTGTGTCATAGAAGACAGAAACAAATGCACCGCCATACCTGATAACGCCAGTTTGACAGGTGTCATTCCGCCTGATGAAGCAATCATATAAACGATCGCGCCGCCTGCTGCCGCGCCCGCAAAAGCAAACACAACAGAGGAGTAGGCTGACGCAGGCAATATGACAATTGAAGCAACGACAAAAAGGGATGCACCCGCGTTCACGCCGAAAATTTGAGGTGAAGCCAGAGGGTTTCTTGTCATAGCCTGCATCAGCGCGCCGGCCACAGCCAGGCTGGCGCCGACGAAAACGCCGATTAAGGTTCGGGGAAGGCGGAGGGTAGAGATGATGAGCTGTTCTTTTGACCCATCCCATACAAAAAGATATTTCAAAGCATCAATAATGCCGATGTCAGATGCTCCTACAGAAAGATTCAGCCCCAGCCCGAATATAAACAGGATAAGTGCGATGATAAAAATCATCAATCTAGATGCTGAGCGCCGTTTGGCTGAATGATACAACAGTCTCACTTCCTTATTGCGTCTGTTATCAAAAAGAAGCAAGGGATCTCCTCGCTTCTTTTTGGATACTACTTATTATACACTTTTTTGAGCACATCTTTGGCGCTTGTTTCACTTGACTGGATTCCTCTGAATCTTGTCCAAATATCACGGTCCGCGTCATAAATCTGGCCGTTTTTCACAGCTTTTAGGTTTTTCCAGAGCGGATTCTTTTTCCAATCGTCAACGATCGTTTTGCCCTCGTTAGCTGAAATAAATAAAATATCCGGGTCTATTTTGCTTAATTGTTCCAGGTTGACCTCTTGATAGGCGGTATCTGATTTGACAGCGTGTGTAAAGCCAAGCATTCTGAAAATTTCGCCGTCATATGAAGAAGATGTATGGAGCTGGAAGGAATCTGATCTTGCTACCCCGAGAACAATGCTGCGGTCTTCATCTTTCGGGAGCTCCGCTTTCAGGCCGTCAATTACCTTATTATGCTGCGTAAGCTTTTCTTTTCCTTCCTCTTCCTTGTTTAAAGCTTTAGAAATCGTTTTGTAGCTGTCAATTGTTTCGTCATACGTCGCTTCCCGGCTCTTTAATTCAATTGTCGGTGCAATTTGTTTCAGTTGTTTATAAATATTTTTATGACGCTCAGCGTCAGCGATGATCAAATCAGGTTTTAAGGAGCTGATCACTTCAAGGTTCGGCTCGCTTCGTGTGCCTACCGATGTGTAATCGATTGAGCTGCCGGCAAGCTTTTTAATCATATCTTTTTTGTTGTCATCGGCAATGCCAACCGGCGTTATGCCGAGATTTTTCACAGCGTCTAAGAATGATAGTTCAAGGACAACGACCTTTTTAGGAGTGCCGGTCACTGGCGTTTTTCCTTCTTCGTGCTGGATCACTCTGGAATTCTTATCGGATTTGCTGCCTTTGTTTTCTTGGCTGGATGAACATCCTGACACGATCAAACAGGCTAGTAATAAAACACTCATGATTGCAATGAATTTTTTCTGATAGGTACGCATTTTATTCTTCCCTTTTCTGATTTTTAATAATGAGAATCATTATCACAAATAAAACACTATAATAGTATGGCTTATCATGTCAAGATGTTTTAAGGAAACGATAATTATTGCTTTCTGATGAATGCGTCATCAGGAAGAAATAAATGGTATGCATTGGTGTCGTGTTTATTAGACAAAAATTCATTGGCATTTGCTTGAGAAGCAGCGAGCATATCAGCACTGACAAACGGAAGGAGAGCGCTGAGATAGCCGGACAGTTTTTCCTCTAACTCTTCAGAGGCGGCGAATTCAATGTCTCCGATATTCATAATAATAGAGAAAACAAAGTCAATATCGATATGAAAGGTTTCCTCTGCAAAGACTGCCAGCTCATGAATTCCGGCCGGGCTGCCAATACGCTGATGAAATACCTGTTTGACTAAATCACTCACAACCCACGCGTTGTATTGTTGTTCGGGTGAAAAATATTGTATGGGACCCACCTCCTGCTCGTACGGAACACGATCGGGCTTTCCGCGAACCATTTTTTACAAGTTTTGATTATTCTGAAAACAAGTAACGGTTAGTTTTACTTTAACATAGCAGGGAAATAAATATCTACTACCATTCTTCCTGTTTTCAGAGAGAAATGTTCTCCGGCTTGTTTAACAAAAAAACACACCGGGTATGAAATAAATAGAATCATCAAAGGAGGAATTCAAGATGAAACCGGTAGTAAGAGAATATACAAATGATGAAAAGCTAATGAAGGATGTCGAAGAGCTGAAACAGCTGGGCGTAGCGAAAGAAGATGTGTACGTCTTATCCCACGACGATGACAGAACAGAACGATTAGCCGACAATACGGACGCCAATACAATTGGGGCGAAAGAAACAGGGCTTAAGCATGCGGTAGGCAATGTCTTTAATAAAAAAGGCGATGAGCTTCGCAACAAAATCCATGAAATTGGCTTTTCAGAACAAGAGGCTTCACAATTTGAAGAACGCCTGGATGAAGGAAAAGTGCTTCTATTTGTAACGGATAATGAAAAAGTTAAATCATGGGCGTAATGCAGAAACTAAATCCCGAAAGGCGATAAATAAGCCTTTCGGGATTTTTTGCGCAAAAACAAATTTGCGGTCTCTGCGGTGATTTTTGCAGAATGCCGCAATCAGAATGGTATATATTTTCGGTTATGAATGCCCCTGAATTTGCTATTATGTTTCCGAGAGAAAATGGAATAAAATCTCACAAAATAGTAAATGGGGGTACATAGTTAATGAAAAAAATGGTATTAGCCACGGCTCTTTTTTTAGGTTTGACTCCGGTTGGGGCAAACGCGGCGGATTTGGGCCATCAGACGTTAGGGTCAAATGATGGCTGGGGAGCGTACTCAACGGGCACGACCGGCGGATCAAAAGCATCTTCATCCCAAGTATATACAGCCAGCAACAGAAACCAGCTTGTTTCTGCATTGGGCAAAGACACCAACACAACGCCAAAAATCATTTATATCAAGGGAACGATTGACATGAATGTGGATGACAATCTGAAGCCGCTTGGTTTAAATGATTATAAAGATCCAGAGTACGACCTTAACAAATATTTGAAAGCTTACGACCCAAGCACATGGGGCAAAAAAGAGCCGTCGGGAACACAGGAAGAGGCCAGAGCGCGTTCTCAGAAAAACCAAAAGGCCCGCGTTATGCTCGATATTCCTTCGAATACGACGATCGTCGGTTCGGGGACAGACGCCAAGATCCTGGGGGGAAACTTCCAAATCAAGAGCGATAACGTGATCATCCGCAATATTGAATTCCAAGACGCATATGATTATTTCCCGCAATGGGATCCGACTGACGGAAGCTCAGGAAACTGGAACTCACAATATGACAACATCACCATAAACGGCGGCACACACGTGTGGATCGATCATTGTACATTTAATGACGGCTCCCGCCCGGACAGCACATCTCCAAATTATTTCGGAAGAAAATATCAGCACCATGACGGCCAAACCGATTCCTCTAATGGCGCAAACTATATTACAATGTCTTACAACTATTATCACGATCATGATAAAAGCTCTATTTTCGGATCAAGCGACAGCAAAACATCAGATGATGGCAAATTAAAAATAACCCTTCACCATAACCGCTACAAAAATATCGTCCAGCGCGCACCGAGAGTCCGTTTTGGGCAGGTACACGTGTACAACAACTATTATGAAGGCAGCACAGGCTCTTCAGGTTATGCCTTCAGCTATGCGTGGGGAGTAGGAAAATCATCTAAAATCTACGCGCAAAACAATGCGATTGATGTACCGGGACTATCAGCGGCTAAGACGATCAGCGTGTTCAGCGGGGGGACGGCTTTATATGATTCCGGCACATTGCTGAATGGTACTCAGATCAACGCATCGTCTGCCAACGGGCTGAGTGCTTCTGTCGGCTGGACGCCATCGCTGCACGGATCAATCGGATCTTCCGCGAATGTGAAATCATATGTTACATCTCAAGCGGGGGCAGGTAAAATAAACTGAATTTTAAAAAACACAAAGGACTGATCCCCTTTGTGTTTTTTAATTAAGAAAAACGTTTATTAACTTAGTTAAGGAGTAAAATAAAAGGGGGGATGGGAAAACAAGTTTACAGGAGGAGACCTACAATGGCTTCAGAAAAAGACGCAGAAAAACAGTCAGCAGTAAAACTCGTTCCTTTACTGATTACTGTCGCTGTGGGATTAATCATTTGGTTTATTCCCGCGCCGTCCGGACTTGAACCTAAAGCTTGGCATTTGTTCGCGATCTTCGTCGCAACGATTATCGGCTTTATCTCCAAGCCCTTGCCAATGGGAGCAATCGCTATTTTTGCATTGGCAGTTACTGCTTTAACCGGAACGTTATCTATCGAGAATACATTAAGCGGATTCGGAAATAAGACTATCTGGCTTATCGTTATCGCATTCTTTATTTCCCGGGGATTTATCAAAACCGGACTGGGTGCGAGAATTTCGTATGTATTCGTTCAGAAATTCGGGAAGAAAACACTTGGACTTTCTTATTCACTGTTATTCAGTGATTTAATACTATCACCTGCTATTCCAAGTAATACGGCGCGTGCAGGAGGCATTATTTTTCCTATTATCAGATCATTATCCGAGACATTCGGATCAAGCCCGGCAGATGGGACAGAAAGAAAGATCGGTGCTTTCTTATTGAAAACCGGTTTTCAGGGGAACTTGATTACATCTGCCATGTTCTTGACAGCGATGGCGGCAAACCCGCTGATTGCCAAGCTGGCCCATGATGTCGCAGGGGTGGATTTAACATGGACAAGCTGGGCAATTGCCGCAATTGTGCCGGGACTTGTGAGCTTAATCATCACACCGCTTGTTATTTACAAGCTGTATCCGCCGGAAATTAAAGAAACACCCGATGCAGCTAAAATTGCAACAGAAAAGCTGAAAGAAATGGGACCATTTAAAAAATCTGAACTATCCATGGTTGTTGTCTTTCTTTTGGTGCTCGCTCTTTGGATCTTTGGCGGAAGCTTCAACATTGATGCCACGACAACAGCGTTAATTGGATTGTCCGTTCTTTTATTATCACAGGTATTGACTTGGGATGATATTAAGAAAGAACAAGGCGCGTGGGATACGCTCACATGGTTTGCGGCGCTTGTCATGCTGGCCAATTTCCTGAATGAGTTAGGTATGGTTTCTTGGTTCAGTAACGCTATGAAATCTTCAGTATCAGGATTCTCATGGATTGTGGCATTCTTAATCTTAATTGTTGTGTATTTTTATTCTCACTACTTCTTTGCAAGTGCAACAGCCCACATCAGTGCGATGTATTCAGCATTTTTGGCTGTGGTTGTGGCAGCGGGCGCACCGCCGCTTTTAGCAGCGCTGAGCCTCGCATTCTTCAGCAATCTGTTCGGGTCAACAACCCACTACGGTTCTGGAGCGGCTCCGGTCTTCTTCGGAGCAGGCTACATTCCGCAAGGCAAATGGTGGTCTATCGGATTTATCCTGTCGATTGTCCATATTGTGACATGGCTGGTCATCGGCGGATTATGGTGGAAAGTGTTAGGGATATGGTAGAAAAAAGGCAGACGCGTTCTCGCGTTCTGCTTTTTTTTGTCCAGAAATTGCATCTTGGCCAAAAATATTAAAATTTCTGAATAAAAAAATGGTATCATTTTAGGTAGAAAGGACGGCTGGTGTCTGTGGTCAAAAAGCGGTTCAACTTTTCTCTGCAAACAAAAATTATGGGTTTGATTGCGGTGCTGCTTATGTTTGTGATCGGGGTGCTGACGGTTACGTTTGCTGTTCAGCAAACAAAGGAAGGCCAAAAACAGGGAGAACAGCTCGCGGTCCAGACGGCGCGAACCATTTCGTATATGCCCCCGATTAAGGAATCCATACAAACAGAAGGCAATAGGATGAAAGAGGCACAAGAGGTCATTGAGCAAATGAAAGAACAGACCGGCGCCTATGCGATTTATGTATTGGATGAAAAAGGAGAAATCAAAACAACTTCAGAAAACAGCGGAAAAACAAGGCTGACCCCTAGCAGAGCGATATTATTCGGGGGATCTCACGTATCCGGAACAAAAGACGATGACCGCAAAGTGATCAGAGGAAGTGCGCCCATTATGCAAGAGCATAAGGGACATAGCCAGATTATTGGCAGTGTGTCTGTTGATTTCTTGCAAAATGAAACCGAACAAGGAATTAAAGATCACTTACGCGACTTAAGCTATATGGCAGTGCTCGTTTTGCTGTTAGGTTTTGGGGGTGCCGCCGCGCTCGCCAAAAGCATCAGAAAGGATACGCTTGGTCTTGAACCTCAGGAAATCGCCTCTCTTTACCGGGAACGGAATGCGATGCTTCGTGCGATTAAGGAAGGAATCATCGCCACCAATCGTGAAGGTGTCGTCACGATGATGAACTTATCGGCAGCCGAGATGCTCAAGCTTCCCGAGCCGGTCATTCATTGTCCTATTGATGAGGTGATGCCTGGAGCCGGGCTGATGTCTGTCCTTCATCAAAAAAAGATGCTGCTAAATCAGGAGGTCTGTGTCAATGATCAAGTCTTTATCTTAAATACAAAGATCATGACACAAGGCGGACAAGCATACGGGATTGTCGTGAGCTTCCGGGAAAAAACAGAACTGAAAAAGCTGATTGATGCCCTGACAGAGGTGCGAAAATACTCAGAAGATCTCCGGGCGCAAACACATGAATTTTCAAACAAGCTCTATGCGATATTGGGACTTCTTGAACTTGGTGAGTATGAAGAGGCGATCGATCTGATTAAAGAAGAATACGCTATCCAAAATGAACAGCACGATATCTTATTCCAAAACATTCATTCACAGCAGGTACAAGCCATTCTATTAGGGAAAATGGGCAAGGCGTCTGAAAAAAAGGTCAAGCTTTTCATTGATGAAAACAGCACGTTAGAACCGCTCCCAGAGCATATCGGTTTATCACATTTGATTACGATTATCGGAAACTTAATTGATAACGCTTTCGAAGCTGTGGCTGATAAGAAAATGCGACAGGTCTCTTTTTTCATCACGGATATCGGGCATGACATTGTGATAGAAGTTTCCGATACAGGTGACGGGGTACCGCCTGACAAAATGGATACCGTGTTTCAAAGGGGATACTCTTCAAAGGGGATGAAGAGAGGCTATGGGTTAGCCAATGTTAAGGAATCAGTAAAGGAAGTCCACGGATGGGTCGAACTGACAAATCAAAAAAACGGCGGGGCGGTATTTACTGTATTTATACCGAAGGAGAAATAAACAAAGGGGGAATCCATTTGATTAACATCGTGATTGCGGAGGACGATTTTCGAGTAGCGCAAATTCATGAGAGATTGATTGATCAGCTTGATGGATTCAATATCATAGGCAAAGCGGCCAATGCAAAAGAGACCATGTCGCTTTTGGCCGCCCAAAAGGCGGACCTGCTGCTTTTAGATATTTATATGCCTGATGAACTGGGAACAGCATTACTTCCGGTGATTCGAAGCCGTTTTCCGGCAGTGGATATTATGATCATTACAGCGGCCACAGAAACCCGTCTTCTGCAGGAATCACTCCGGGCGGGTATTTCACATTATCTCATTAAGCCTGTAACCGCAGATAAATTCAAACAGGTGCTTTTGCAGTATAAAGAAAAAAGACAGATGCT
Organism: Bacillus sp. HU-1818; assembly: GCF_022695965.1. Lineage (NCBI taxonomy): Bacteria > Bacillati > Bacillota > Bacilli > Caryophanales > Bacillaceae > Bacillus > Bacillus sp. HU-1818. Next base: position 105,962 of record NZ_JAAPBE010000005.1, on the reverse strand, counting down.
GCTGTCTCAAACAGAAGTGAGCCAGTCTGTGATTGACTATATTTTCGGAGGAAGCACCAGTGTGAAAGAAGCTGGGCAAGCCAAGGAACTACCCACCGGGATCAGCTCCATTACACTGCAAAAGATAAAAGATACGCTGCGCGGTGCACAAGAGGGGATGACGGCTGAAGAGCTGGGAGAAAAAATGGGCGCGTCACGGACAACGGCACGCCGCTATGCCGAGTATCTGGTCTCTAAGGAAGAAGCGCGCGCCGAATTGGAATACGGCATTATCGGCAGACCCGAAAGAAAATATTATCTGGCGGCGGAATAGGACGGGAAGATATGAAGAAGCTGGGGATTATGTTCATCGTTAGTCTGATCGTGTTGTCAGGGGATATACGGCACAAAACCGCTCCCCGTTTGCCCGACGGGCCGATTGAAATTGTCGTGCCCGCAGAACCATCCGGGGGCTGGGATTTAACAGCACAGGCTATCCAATCTGTGCTCAAGCAAAAAAACATTGTAAGAAATTCCGTTCACATTGTGTATAAGCCCGGAAGCGGCGGTGATAAAGGCTGGAATTACGTGAACACACAGGATAAACCCACCATCAGCATGACATCTAGCTTGATACTAAGCAATTACATTCTCGGCCAAAGCAAACTGAAGCCAGACGATTTCACTCCATTAGCCATTCTCGCAAAAGAATGGCAGACTGTCGCCCTGCCAAAAGGGTCGGCGATACAAAACGGAAAACAGCTGCTGCGCCATATTAAGCAACATCCAGGCGAGGTCAAAATCGGCTTTGCGCCCGGACTTGGAAATGATGATCAGCTATCGTTCGTCAGGGCGGCTGAGATGTACGGCATTGACCCCTTTGACATCCAATTTTATCAGTATGACAGCAGCGAAGAACTGATTCAGGGGCTCATCAGGCATGAGATAGAAGCGGCGTCGATGACGGCATCTGAAGCAAGAAAATACTACAGGACCGGCGAGATCACATTAGCGGCGGTGACATCAGAAAAAAGGCTCGCCGGCTTTGGCAGCGTGCCGACTTGGAAAGAGCAAGGCATTCCGTTTGTCTTTTCTCATTGGAGAGGTATCATGGGACCGAAAGACATGTCGGATGAAGAGATTTTATATTGGGATCAGGCGTTAAAAAAAGTCACATCATCAGCTGAATGGAAGCGGAAGATAAAGGAGCAGGACTGGGAAAGCTTCTATTTAAACAGCCAAGAAACGAAACGGTTCTTAGAAGAACAATCAAGGTTTTATAAAGACATCATGAGCGGAGACCAATGAGTATTCTGTAAACTTGCAGAATACTTTTTTTATGATCAAAATGAACAAAAAGGTTATAAAAAATTAAAAATATATAAAATTCACAATATTTACTTTAGTATTTTTTTCTCATAAGATGACAAAAAGGCAAAGCAAAGGGGAGCAGAGCCTTTCGAAATGAAAGCGGATTCATAACTAGGGGGGATACTGTGTTAGCAATCTTAGGCTTTTTTATGATGCTTGTGTTTATGTTGCTGATTATGACGAAACGGCTTTCTGTTCTGACGGCATTAGTCTTGACGCCGATTATATTTGCGCTGATTGCCGGGTTTAGATTCAACGCTATCGGCGACATGATGATATCGGGGATTCAGCAGGTGGCGCCCACTGCGGTCATGATTATGTTTGCGATTTTATATTTCGGCATTATGATTGATACAGGATTGTTCGATCCCATGGTCGCGAAAATATTAAATTTGGTCAAAGGCGATCCGTTAAAAATCGTGGTCGGGACTGCGGTGCTTACCATGCTTGTCGCTTTGGACGGAGACGGCTCGACCACCTATATGATTACGACAAGCGCCATGCTTCCGCTTTATTTGCTGCTTGGTATCCGGCCGATTATTTTAGCCGGTATTGCAGGCGTCGGCATGGGGATTATGAATACGATTCCGTGGGGCGGTGCGACACCAAGAGCGGCGAGCGCGCTGGGAGTTGATCCGGCTGAGCTCACGGGACCAATGATTCCTGTTATAGCAAGCGGGATGCTTTGTATGATTGCAGTCGCTTATGGTCTGGGAAAAATAGAAAGAAAACGTCTCGGCGTCATCGAGCTTAAGCAGCCCGCTCATACGAACGAAACGGCAGCCGCAGTAGAGGACGAATGGAAACGGCCGAAGCTTTGGTGGTTCAACTTATTGATAACGCTTACATTAATAGGGTTTTTAGTTTCCGGAAAAGTGAATTTGACTGTGCTGTTTGTTATCGCGTTTTGTGTCGCCTTGATTGTGAACTATCCGAGGCTTGATCATCAAAGAGAACGCATCTCTGCCCATTCCAGCAATGTGCTCGCAATCGGTTCAATGATCTTTGCGGCGGGTGTATTTACCGGTATTTTAACAGGAACAAAAATGGTCGATGAAATGGCGATTTCCCTGGTGTCTATGATCCCTGAACAAATGGGCGGGTTTATTCCGGTGATTGTAGCGTTAACGAGCGGCATATTTACGTTCCTCATGCCAAATGACGCGTATTTCTACGGGGTGCTTCCGATTTTATCCGAAACGGCTGTTGCCTATGGCGTGGATAAAGTTGAAATCGCAAGAGCCTCCATCATCGGGCAGCCTATTCATATGCTCAGCCCGCTGGTTCCATCTACACATTTGTTAGTCGGCCTTGTCGGCGTATCAATTGATGAACATCAGAAATTTGCGATGAAATGGGCCGTTCTCGCTGTCGTCGTGATGACGGTGTGCGCTCTCTTAATCGGCGCGATTTCTATTGTATAAACATAAATTCAATTTAAAAGACGCAGACTAATGGCATTCAACGTTATGACGGAGGTGCCAACAATGAGTGATCCTTATATGCCGCTGTCATCAGTGAGAAGCGGCATGGGGTTTGAAGCGGCAAAGGGCGTGCATGGTCTGACTGTGCAGATTGTGAATGTGTATTTTGTTCAAAATCCGTCGCAGCCTCATGAGTTTGTATTAATAGATGCCGGAATGCCGAAATCAGCCGGCATGATTATAAAAGAAGCGAAACAAAGGTTTGGAGACAACTGTACATGTAAAGCAATTATTCTGACACACGGGCATTTCGACCATATCGGGGCCATTGAGGAGATATTGGAGCAATGGAAAGTCCCGGTTTATGTTCATGAAAAAGAGCTGCCGTATGTAACGGGACAAGAGGATTATCCGCCGGCCAGGCCAGATAGTAAAAGCGGGCTTGTCGCAAAGCTGTCTCCTCTGTTCCCACGTCACTCCATTAATATCTCTTCCCATGTGCACACACTGCCGGAAGACGGCTCAGTTCCATTTCTTGAGGAGTGGGAATGGCTGTTTACGCCGGGACACACCCCCGGCCATATTTCTTTATTTCGTGAATCCGGCCGTGTGCTGCTGGCAGGTGATGCCGTCATCACGGTGGAACAGGAATCATTGGCCGATGTCGTCATCCAAAAGCAGGAGCTTCATGGCCCGCCGGCATATTTTACGATGGACACAGCATTGGCATCCGAGTCGATTCAAGGGCTTGCGAAGCTCGAGCCGGAAGCGCTGCTGACAGGACACGGCATACCGATGACGGGCAGGAACTATCGCCAAGACTTGAGTGCATTGGCAGAACGTTTGTCGGCCATTACGTAAACACCCCCAGCGGGTGTTTTTTTATGCCCTGTTTACCAAAAGATACAAAAAACAATTTATGTTCCATAACAAAAACGATACAATGAAAAGCATGAATTGTGTTATGAAGGAGAGAGTTTGTTGAAAGATCTAGAAATGCTCTGGTACGAAGCGAAAGAGTTTATTGCCGTTTGCTATCAGGAATTGGGGAAAAGAGGGGAAGAAGCGAAACAACGTCTTGAGGACATTAAGAACGAGATTGATCAGACGGGAAGTTATGTACATACAAGAGAAGAGCTGGAACACGGGGCAAAGATGGCATGGAGAAACAGCAACCGCTGCATCGGCCGTTTGTTTTGGAACTCGCTGAACGTCATTGACAGGCGGGATGTCCGGACGAAGGAAGAGGTGCGTGACGCATTATTCCAACATATTGATACCGCAACAAATAACGGGAAAATCAAACCGACAATTACGATTTTTCCTCCAGAGTACCAAGGAGAAAAACAGATTGAAATCTGGAATCATCAGTTAATCCGCTATGCCGGATATGAATCCGAAGACGGAAGAATCGGTGACCCGGCATCCGCTTCCCTGACGGCTGCATGTGAGAAGCTCGGCTGGCGCGGGGAGCGAACCGACTTTGATTTGCTGCCGATCGTCTTCCGCTTGAAGGGTGAGGCGCATCCGGTTTGGTATGAGCTGCCCCGTTCGCTCGTCATAGAGGTGCCGCTCTCGCACCCCGAAATAGAGTCGTTCTCAGATTTGGAGCTGAAGTGGTATGGTGTGCCGATTATTTCGGATATGAAGCTTGAAATCGGCGGCATTCATTACAACGCCGCTCCGTTCAACGGCTGGTACATGGGAACGGAGATCGGAGCAAGGAACCTCGCTGATGAAAAGAGATATGATATGCTGAAAAAAATCGCCTCCATCATGGGAATTGCCGCTGATTTTAATACCGATCTGTGGAAGGATCAGGCGCTTGTGGAATTGAACAAAGCCGTGCTTTATTCTTACAAAAAACACGGGGTGAGTATTGTCGACCATCATACAGCCGCAAGCCAATTTAAACGATTTGAAGAACAGGAAGAAGAGGCTGGCAGGAAGCTGACGGGAGATTGGACGTGGCTGATTCCGCCGATATCTCCCGCTTCCACTCATATTTTTCACCGTTGCTATGACAACACGATCGTCAAACCGAATTATTTCTACCAAGATAAGCCTTATCAATAAATGATGGAAAACTTGTGATGGCCTTCAAGGGTGCGCGATTCTGAAACAGAGACGTTTGTGACTTCTGAAAAAGGGCTGCCCTTTTTGACAGCGTTCAGAAAAGGCTTCAAGGATTCTTCGGAACCTTCCGCCAGAATCTCGACCCGGCCGTCATCCCGGTTTTTCACCCAGCCGGCCAACTTGTAGCGATCCGCTTCTGATTGAACAAAGTAGCGGAAACCCACACCTTGGACCCGACCGTCTGCAATGATTCGATATTGGAGCATGTCAAAACCACCTTTTCTTATTATGATAATCGAATGGTTCCTATCACTGCAAAGGATGTGTTTATATGAATTCAACGCGTTTTCCCATTCTTTCTATTAATATCGGCAAACCGCAAACCTATGAATTTGAAGGGGGAAAAGTGAAAACCGGGATTGTGAAGCGCCCGGCAGAGTCGGCTGTCATGCTGTACCGTGAGAATTTTGCAGGAGACGGACAAGCCGACCTAGTCAATCACGGCGGCCGTGATAAAGCGGTTTGTGTATACCCGTCCGAGCATTATCCATATTGGGAGAACGCCCTGGCAAGACAACTGCCGGAAGCGGCGTTTGGCGAAAACCTGACGGTAAAAGGACTGACGGAGCGGGACGTCTGGATCGGAGATGTGTATCAGCTAGACGAAGCGATTGTTCAGGTCAGCCAGCCGCGCCAGCCCTGTGTGAAGCTTGCGAAGAAATACGGTGTGAAGGATATGGTGCTTCAAGTTCAGAAAACGGGATATACAGGCTTTTATTTCAGAGTGCTCGAGGAAGGGAACGTCTCGCCGGGCGCTGAGCTGGAATTGCTGTCCCGCGGCGCGCAAAAGATTTCAATTTCGTATGCGAACCAAGTAAAATACCATGACGCAAAAAATCTGACGGCGATTGAAGCGATCCTGCGTGAGAACACACTGTCAGAAAGCTGGAGAACATCTTTTATCAAGAAACGGGACAGACTGCTGCAAGCTTGACCGCAAAAAAAGCCGGGCACTCAATGTGCGCGGCTTTTAAACGTTAGGATTGTTGGCTTTTTCTCGTTTCAAGCAAGTTGGCAAGAAAATAGGTTTTAAAGCTTTGAAGCTTTCTTCCTTCATAGTGTGTTACACCGTGTTTTTTTAATTCTTCTACATACCAGCCTTTACTGCCATAATGCATGTCAGAAAACTCCTTTCCCATCTCCTGCACAGGAGAGTTTGTTCAGTTTTTTTACCAAACTTTTGGCATTGTAACATCTATAAAAAGACGTTGAAAAGGGGTGTTTGGCAAACTGAGTCTTTCGGTCTAGAAGTGTGAAGTTCTCTAACATGTATATGTAAAGGACAAGCGCTTCATGCTTTAATGGCCGGTCAATTTTAAAAGCACGATGCCAAGCGTCATAATGCCGAACACGATTCCGATATAGATCAGCATCCCGTTTTTTTTCTTGATTCCAAAAAAGGTCAGGATGATGCTCTCAATGAAAAAAATGATCCCAAAAATAATAAACCACATGCGGACTGGCTCCTTTCACAACATCATGTATAGTGTACCATAATGGACAGCCTTGAGCCCGGGGCGTACACTAAAAATGCCGGGCACTGTACTGTGCCCGGCAGCCTATTATTCTGTATCAACCAGCTTGACAAGAAGCTGGGCCAAACGCTGCTTTTCATCCTCGTCTGCCACTCGCCACAACTCTTGCAGAAGCATTTCTTCTCCGTTTTGCGGCCCCTCGTGTTTGGCGAGATAGTCCCCGAGGATGGCGGCGCTTTTGATGATTTTTCCATCATCTAATCCGAATTTCTTTCCTAGGTCCACTTGTTTTTTCAAATAAGCTTTAAATTCTTCAAAGTCTTTTAAAATGTCCTTTTTATCTGTTCCGTGCATTGCATGCATTTCGTTTTCGATTTGGATTTTTTCTTTATCTCTGTTGATGACTATCCCTCCTTCGCCGATAGTATTGTTTTACCTGTTCTTGAAGGGGGATAAACATGCCGGATGTCGACCTGTTTTTACAGCATTGTTAAGATAATCGGTTTGTCTTTCGTAATCACGATCGTATGCTCAACTTGGGCGACTAGACTTTTGTCAGGTGTCTTAAAGGTCCAGCCGTCTCCGCTCTCAACAATGGTTTCTGCTTTCGTTGAGATAAACGGTTCGAGCGCAATCACCGTGCCATTTTTGAAAAGGGCGTTATCAAACGGATCATAATAATTCATGATGTGATTCGGCTCTTCATGCAGGCTTCTGCCGATACCGTGGCCCGTCAGTGTTTTAATGACGGTAAAGCCTTGAGAACGGGCTTCATGATATACGGCTCTTCCGATCTGGTTTTGGCGCTTGCCCGCTTTGGCCTGCTGGAGCCCTTTTTGAAAGGCGTCTTCAGCGCATTGGCAAAGCTTATGGAGGCGTTCTTCTCCTTCACCGAGAACAAAGGAAATGCCGGTATCCGAGTAAAAGCCGCCGAATTCAGCGGAGATATCAATGTTAACCAGATCGCCCGCTTTTAAAATGGTCGATGTGCTCGGAATGCCATGAGCCACTTCGTCATTTACACTGATGCATGTCACACCGGGAAAATCATATTCCTTTTCCGGAGCTGACACGGCCCCATGTTCATCAAGCACCGCTTTACCGATCAGGTCAAGATCTTTTGTGCTCATCCCGGGCTCTGCTTTTTGCTTCATTTCTTCTCGTGCCAAGGCAACGATTCGGCCAATTTTTTTAAGGCCTTCTAATTCTTGATCGTTTGTTACAATCATCTTCATTCCCGCTTTCTTTTTACATAATCTTATTTAAGCTTACCACAACTGGTTCAAAAATAGGAAACACGCCGGCCTGGTAAATATGAAAGTGATACAGGAAAATTGGTATAGATAACTAGTTATCTTATGTGGTATATTTGAAAAAAAGGGTTAGAGGGGGATGGGTGTTATGCTTCAGTTTTTGCAAAAACTCGGGAAATCATTTATGCTCCCGATTGCGGTGCTGCCCGCAGTCGGGATTATCCTTGCGATAGGGAGAGAGGATTTGTTTAATATCCCATTTGTGTATCAAGCGGGGTCAGCGGTTTTTGCTCATTTGCCGCTTGTTTTTGCGATCGGGATAGCTATCGGCATTGCCAAAGACAGCAATGGAGCGGCGGCCTTATCGGGTGCGATATCCTATGTTATGCTGGATGCCGCGACAAAAGCGATTGATAAAACGAACAACATGGCGGTGTTTGGAGGAATTATCGCCGGTTTAATTGCGGGTTATACGTATAACCGCTTTAAGGATACGAAGCTGCCGGAATACCTTGGGTTTTTCAGCGGCAGGCGTCTGGTTCCAATTGTAACCGCTATCGTGACGGTTATACTGGCAGGAATATTCGGTTTTGTATGGCCTCCGATTCAGTCGGCAATCAATGAATTTGGGGAATGGATGCTTGGACTCGGCGGAGTCGGGGCGGGAATATTCGGTGTGTTTAACAGGCTGCTGATTCCGATGGGGCTGCATCATGTGCTGAATAATATTTTCTGGTTCCAGTTTGGTGAATTTAATGGAGTCACAGGCGATTTGGCGCGATTCTTTGCCAAGGACCCGACAGCAGGCACATACATGACCGGGTTTTTCCCGATTATGATGTTCGGTCTGCCCGCGGCTTGTTTTGCGATGATTGTAACTGCTAAGCCTGAAAAACGGAAAGCGACAGCAGGCATGATGATTGGATTAGCGCTGACCGCTTTCATTACGGGAATTACAGAGCCGATTGAATTTTCCTTTATGTTTTTATCACCGCTGTTATATGTTGTTCATGCCATATTAACGGGATTGTCCTTATTTATCGTAAATGTTCTTGGAATACGGTCCGGGTTTACTTTTTCTGCCGGAGGCATTGATTATTTGGCCAGCTACGGAATAGCGGAAAAACCGCTGCTTTTGCTAGTGGTCGGGTTGTGTTACGCTGTTTTATACTTTGTCGTCTTTTATGTGCTGATCAGAGTATTGAACTTGAAAACACCTGGACGGGAAGATGATGATCCGGATGAAGTGCTGGATGAGGACACAGCGAATTCCGTCAATGACAACCTTATGCTGAGGGGCCTGGGCGGAAAAACGAATCTTCAAACCATCGACCACTGTGCGACAAGGCTTCGGCTGACTGTCAACAGCACGTCGTTGATAGATGAGGCCCTGCTCAAAAAAGCGGGAGCAAAAGGCGTTGTGAAAGCTGGCAGCAACTCGGTGCAAGTTATCATCGGGCCGAATGTGGAATTTGCAGCGGAAGAATTAAAAGCTGCGGTAAAAGATTGATGAAATAAAAAAAAGCGGAGAGGCTGCCCTCTCCACTTTTTTATTTGTCTTTATCGTCTGATGAAGTTGTTTCAGATTCATCATGCTTCGTATAATCATAGTCGGACGGGTTCACTTTTTCGAAACCTTTCGGTGTATAGAAACGCAGCAAATCGCCGTTTATGATTTTATCGGACATTTCGAGTTCTTTTTTGACAAGCGAGTCTTCTTTCTTATCGACTTCAGATTCTTCCAGAAGCTCTCCGGTCTTTGTATCATAATATTTACCGGATATTTTCGTGTACTTAGGAGAAATAAAGTCACCGTTTCGGAACGGAATCACTTCACGGTGCTCTTTCGATAAGATATCAGAGCCTGACATCAGATAATCCTTCGTATCCACTCCGAGTAAATGAAGAACAGTCGGAGCCACATCGACATCACCGGCGTATTTATGAACTTTCTCACCTTTTACGCCCGCAGCGTGAATAAATAATGGAACCCGCTGAAGCTGAGCATTATCATAATCGGTGATTTCGTCTTTGCCGAGTACTTTTGCCATTGCTGTATTGTGGTTTTCAGAGATGCCGTAATGGTCTCCGTACATCACAATAATGGATTTATCGTACAGACCGTCTTTTTTCAGATCATTAAAGAACTGCTCAATCGACTGGTCAAGGTAATTCGCGGACTGGAAGTAATTGTTGACGACAGAATCGCCAAAGTCTCCGGCCGGGAAGTCTGTATCCTCTTTATCCATTCCGAATGGGAAATGGTTGGACAGCGTAATGAACTTCGTATAGAACGGTTCTTGTAAGCTTTCCAAAAGCGGCATGGATTCTTTGAAATACGGTTTATCTTTCATACCGTAGTTTTTAATGTTTTCTTCACTCATGTCATAGTAAGCGGAATCGAAAAACTTATCAATGCCTTCCGCTTTGTACATTTCATTCCGGTTCCAGAAGGTTTGCGTATTGCCATGGAAAGCTGCAGACGTGTAGTCTTGAGATTTCAGAATGGCAGGAACCGATTGAAGCGTGTTTTGCGCTTTGTTTACAAATACCGATCCTTGAGACAATGGATACAGAGAGTTTTCCATCATAAACTCTGCATCAGAGGTTTTGCCTTGTCCCGTTTGGTGGAAAAAGTTATCAAAGTAGAACGTTTCGTTATCGTGTGCCAGTTTGTTTAAAAACGGCGTGACTTCCTTACCGTTAATTTTGTAGTCAATGATAAATGACTGCAGCGATTCTAAAGACACGTAAATCACATTTTTGCCTTCCGCTTTGCCGAAGTACACATTATTCGGCACGTCATAGTTGGCCTTCATATAGTTTTCAACGTCCGTTACATCGCTTGAATCCGCAAGTACACGCTGGCTGTTTGATTTCACATTTTGCACGGCGTCATAAATCGTAAAGTTATAGGTCCCCAGATATTTGACGAGATAGTTGCGGTCGAATGATCTTGTCAGCAATTCAGGACGGTCCGATTCAGCCACGGCAAGGTTGATTAAGAAAACCAGCACGGCAGAGGCAAGGACAATGCGGAAAGATTTTTTATTCGACGTTGTTTCGGCAGGCTTATTGACCTTGAGGGCCAAAATAATCAAAATGACCGTATCAATAAAATAGAAAACGTCAGTCGGGCTCATCAGCGAAAAGGCGCTGTCTCCAAGCTGCCCTCCGTTTGTTTTAGCCTGCATAATAACGGGAATGGTAATAAAATCATTAAAGAATCTGTAATACACAATGTTTGCGTACAGTAAAAAAGACATTAAAAAATGAATCACTATAATGGCTGTCTGCTGTAATCTTTTCTTGAATAAGAGTCCAAATCCAAGAAAGAACAGGCTGGAGCTGAGCGGATTCACAAAAAGCAATATTTTTTGGATCATGTTGTCAATTCCCAAATTGAAGTTCAGAACATAAGCGACATACGTTTTGATCCATAAGAGGACGGCGGCAACCAAGAAGAAGGCCAGTCCTTTTTCTTTTATAAATTTTTTCATTGTTACACTCCTTTTTCCCGATCACAGTTCAAGGCGGAACGATAGAAAAAACGAACGTAATTAAATATACCATGAATCCGGCGATTAGAAAAGTGAAAAACGGTTTATGGATAAAGTGCCGAAAAACACTGGCGAACCAACGTTTATCATAGGTTTTTCCGGCTTTTCTTGCGGTGTTGTTTATTTGTAAATATGGATGGATATGGGTTGGTATGCACGCATATGGTAAAATAGAAACAATAAATGAAAAAGGAGCGGGATCATGGATTTTGCGCAAATTGTGGCTGAGGATAAAATCAAACGCGCCATTCAAGAAGGAGAATTTAAAAGCCTGCCGGGGATGGGAAAGCCGCTTCCAAAGGATGACGCAGCCCACTTGCCGGAATCGCTCAGAATGGGATACCGCATCTTGAAAAATGCCGGAATGGCAGAAGGCGAAGGCGCGCTCAAAAAAGAGCTGATGACCATTAACCAGTTGATAGCCAAATGCTATGACGAAGAAGAGCGAAAGCAATTAATCAGGACGAAAACGGAAAAACAGCTCAGACTCGACAAGCTGATCAGCAAAAAAGGCATGTTTGCCAAGCCGGCTTCTGCCTTTTATAAAAGCAAGGTGGATGACAAGCTGGGACGGTAGTCATTTCAATCAGTTCCTGAAAAACGCCAAACAACGTTTACTTTCTTCCTATTGTGGTAATGACCCATAAATGAAAAAAAGGGTGATGGGATGGATCAGTTATTGCAATGGGTGGAACGTGTATCCGACTGGATGTGGGGCCCTCCTCTGATTATATTGCTGACGGGGACAGGACTGTATTTTACGATTTTACTGAAATTTTTTCAGTTTCGTTATCCGTTATATATTTTCAAACAAACGATCGGCAGTGTAGGAAAAGAGCCGAAAGGAGAGGGGACGGTCACGCCGCTGCAGGCATTGACGTCGGCTCTAAGCTCGACTATCGGGGCCGCTAATATTGTCGGTGTGCCGGCAGCCATTATGTTCGGCGGGCCGGGAGCAGTCTTTTGGATGTGGCTGATCGCTCTGTTTGCCATGGCGATTAAGTTTTCGGAAAGCGTGCTTGCCGTTCATTATAGAGAAAAAAATGAACAGGGCGAATTTGTCGGGGGACCGATGTATTACATAACAAAAGGGTTAAAGATGAAATGGCTTGGCGTCTTCTTTTCAGTGGCACTTATTGTGGAGTTGATTCCAAGTATTATGGTGCAAGGGAATTCCGTTTCTTCATCGCTTGCCTTAACCTTTTCCTTTAATAAATGGGCTGTAGGCATTGTCATGGCTGTTATTGTTGGATTCGTCGTGCTTGGCGGGATTACAAGAATCGGGAAAGTGACGGAGTGCTTCGTACCGCTGATGGCGGGAATTTACATAGGAGCGGGCGTATGGATTATGGTAACGAACGGCTCGAGTATTCCTGCATTTTTTTCACTGGTATTTTCTGACGCGTTTCAGCCTTCTGCCGCTGTCGGCGGTTTTGGCGGCGCCGCATTGGCGGAAACGATCCGCTGGGGTTTCGCCAGGGGGCTTTATTCCAACGAAGCGGGAATGGGAACGGCTCCGATTGCCCACGCCGCGGCGATGACCGATCATCCTGTCAGACAGGGTTTCTGGTCGATTATCGGAATTGTCATTGATACACTAATCATTTGTACGGTGACAGCGTTTGTCGTGGTGTCGTCAGGGGTATGGACGAAAGAGAATGCAGCGTCTGATCCTTCTTCTTTGACAGCAGCAGCCTTTGAACATTATTTCGGCGCTTTTGGCGGGTATTTGGTTGCTGTGTCTCTTGTATTCTTTGTGGTCTCAACGATATTGGTTTTGATTTTTTACGGAGCCAAACAGGCAGAATTTTTATTCGGCTTAAAAGCAGGCCCCGTGATGAAAGCTGTTTATTTAGCAGCCATCATTGTGGGTGCAGTCGGCGGCGCGAAGCTGATTTGGGGTTTTCTTGATCTTGCGCTGTGCGGCATTCTTCTGCCTAATATTATCGCGTTGCTTCTATTAAGTAAGAAAGTCCGCGCCTTATTTGACGAATTTTTTCAATCCGAACAGTTTTATTTACGGGATATAAAAAAAGCAAAATCATCTGAGAAAGTCGTAAAGTCCTGATATTCAGGGCTTTTTTTGTGTAAAGGTCTTTTGGCACGATTCTGGTATGAAAGCGCTATAAAAAGTTGTTGACTACATGTATATACAAGAATACAATAGATTCATAACATGTATATACAAGTTTATCAATAGAAATGAAAACGGTTACGGAGGGGTTGGCATGGGTGAGCTTACTAGATCTGTACAGCAGATTGTCGATGCTGTCGGCGGAAGAGAAAATATAGCAGCGGCGACTCATTGTGTTACACGTTTACGGTTTGCGTTACTGGATGATAGCAAGGTTGATCAAGAGGTGCTTGATCAAATTGATGTGGTAAAGGGATCTTTTTCAACAAACGGCCAGTTTCAGGTGGTCATCGGCCAGGGAACAGTCAATAAAGTATATGCGGAACTGGTGAAGGAAACGGGAATCGGTGAGTCGTCAAAGGATGAGGTAAAGAAAGCTTCAGAAAAAAACATGAATCCTTTGCAGCGTGCTGTGAAAACGCTTGCTGATATTTTTATCCCGATTCTGCCTGCGATTGTTACAGCGGGTTTGCTAATGGGGATCAACAACATTTTAACCGCTGAGGGCATTTTCTTCAGCTCAAAATCAATTGTTCAAGTCTATCCGCAGTGGGCGGATCTTGCGAATATGATTAACTTGATTGCGGGGACGGCCTTTACTTTTCTGCCTGCTTTAATCGGATGGTCGGCGGTGAAGCGGTTTGGGGGCAATCCTCTGCTCGGCATTGTGCTTGGCGTAATGCTTGTGCATCCGGATTTGTTGAACGCGTGGGGCTACGGTGCGGCAGAGCAAAGCGGCGAGATTCCGGTCTGGAATTTATTCGGCTTAGAAGTGCAAAAGGTCGGCTATCAGGGGCAAGTGCTTCCGATCCTGCTTGCTTCCTATTTATTGGCGAAGCTGGAGCTGTTTTTAACAAAACGCACACCTGAGGGCATACAGCTATTGGTTGTAGCGCCTATCACTCTGCTTGTCATCGGATTTGCTTCCTTTATCATTATTGGACCGATTACTTTTGCGATCGGCAATGTATTGACATCAGGACTCATTGCGGTTTTCGGATCATTCTCCGCGCTTGGCGGTCTGTTGTATGGCGGGTTATACTCGGCCCTTGTTATTACAGGAATGCATCACACGTTCTTAGCAGTCGATCTTCAGCTGATCGGTTCCAAGCTCGGCGGCACGTTCTTATGGCCGATGCTTGCGCTTTCTAATATCGCACAAGGCTCAGCTGCGTTAGCGATGATGTTTATCGTCAAGGATGAGAAACAAAAAGGACTTTCATTAACTTCAGGGATTTCTGCCTATCTCGGCATTACGGAGCCGGCGATATTCGGGGTGAATCTCCGTTACAGATTCCCGTTTATCATCGCCATGATCAGCTCAGGGCTGGCCGGCATGTACATTTCTACACAAGGTGTATTGGCAAGTTCAGTCGGCGTTGGCGGCGTGCCGGGGATCTTCTCCATCATGAGCCAGTACTGGGGTGCGTTTGCGATCGGAATGGCGATTGTGCTGATCGTGCCGTTTGCGGGCACATACGCCTACGCAAGATTGAAGCGAAAATAATAATAGAACGGGAGCGGGACGCATATACAGCAGTCCCTTTTCCCCTTTCAATAGAAAAAAATAGTGGTGGTGCTGAATATGAAAACAACGCAACAGCCATGGTGGAAAAAAGCCGTGGTTTATCAAATTTATCCGAAAAGTTTTAACGATACGACAGGAAACGGCATTGGCGATTTGAATGGTGTGATAGAGAAGCTTGATTATTTGAAGGAGCTTTCTGTTGATGTCATATGGCTGACGCCTGTTTATGACTCTCCGCAGTATGATAACGGTTATGATATAAGGGATTATTACAGCATTTATAAGGACTACGGTACAATGGAAGATTTTGAACGCTTATTAGATGAAGCGCACAATAGAGGCATCAAGGTTGTGATGGATCTTGTTGTGAACCATACCTCAGTTGAGCATCAATGGTTTAAGGACGCCGCTTCCTCAAAGGATTCTCCGTACCGTGATTTTTATATTTGGAAGGACCCGAGGGAAGACGGCTCGGCTCCGACTAATTGGGAATCGAAATTCGGAGGCTCCGCATGGAAATTTGACGCTTTTAGCAGGCAGTATTATTTGCACTTGTTTGATGTGACGCAGGCTGACCTGAACTGGGAAAATGAAGAAGTCAGAAAGCATGTATATGACATGATGCATTTTTGGTTTCAAAAGGGCATTGACGGTTTCCGGCTCGATGTCATCAATTTGATTTCCAAAGATCGGCGTTTTCCTGATGCAGAGAACGGAAGTGATGGGCGTTCGTTTTATACAGACGGACCTCGGGTGCATGAATATCTTCATGAAATGAACAAAGAAGTATTTTCCCATTATGACAGTATGACCGTCGGAGAGATGTCTTCTACATCGGTTGATCATTGCGTCCGGTATACAAATCCGGCAAGCAAAGAGCTTGATATGACATTCAACTTTCACCATTTAAAAGTAGACTATCCGAACGGAGAAAAGTGGGCGCTGGCTCCGTTTGATTTTCTGAAACTGAAGGAGATTTTGTCGGCATGGCAGACGGAAATGCATGCCGGCGGAGGCTGGAACGCTTTGTTTTGGTGTAATCACGACCAGCCGCGAATTGTCTCCAGATACGGAGATGACGGAATATATCGGGAAAAATCGGCAAAAATGCTGGCAACCGTGATTCATATGATGCAGGGCACTCCGTACATTTACCAAGGTGAAGAATTTGGCATGACGAATCCGAAGTTTCAGCAAATAAGCTCTTATCGGGATGTGGAATCGCTGAATATGTACCGTCTTATGAAGGAAAATGGTGTGGCGGAAGAGGAGATTCTGGCAATACTGAGAGAGAAATCCCGTGATAATTCCAGAACCCCTGTGCAGTGGAACGGCGAGGCGAATGCGGGTTTTACAACCGGGACGCCATGGATACCGGTTGCAGGCAATTACCGGGAGATCAACGCCGAAGCCGCACGCAAGGACAAACATTCGATTTTTCACCATTACAAAAAACTGATCCGGATCAGAAAAGAATATGATATTGTCACCGATGGGAAGTACGAACTGATCGAAAAAGACGATCCGAACATTTTTGCGTATGTAAGGCACGGTGAGAATGAAAAATTGCTCGTCATCAATAACTTTTACGGTACGGAAGCGGTTTTTACCCGTCCTGAGCAGCTTGAGCTTGAGCAATGGACGTATACGGTGCTTCTCACAAACGACGAAGAAATGAGGGAAGGATGCCCAAAACAGCTCACGCTCCGCCCATATGAATTCATCGTTTATCATCTGACAAAACCGTGCTAAACTATTCTGGGTGGTAAAAAATGAAAGCAAATAAATATATCTCGATTTATAAGGATATCGCACAGCAAATTGAATGGGAAAAATGGAAGGCGGAGGAGACTCTCCCGTCTGAAAATGACCTGTCCGTACAATACGATACATCCAGAGAAACCGTCCGCAAGGCGCTCAACATGCTTGCGCAAAACGGTTATATTCAGAAGATCAAAGGCAAAGGCTCGGTCATTCTGAACAGAGAAAAAATGCAATTTCCCGTCTCAGGCCTTGTCAGTTTCAAAGAGCTTGCGCAGACGCTCGGCAAGGAAACCGAAACAACCGTCCATAAATTCGGACTGATTCTTCCGCCTGATCTGATACAAAAGCAGCTTCAGGCACTTCCGAATGAGGATGTATGGGAAGTGATCAGATCGAGAAAGATTGACGGCGAGCACGTCATCTTGGACAAGGATTACTTCTACAGAAAACATGTCCCGCATCTGACAAAGGAAATTTGCGAAGACTCGATTTACGAATATATTGAAGGGGAGCTTGGGCTTGCCATCAGCTACGCGCAAAAAGAAATCGTCGCTGAGCCGTGCACAGATGAAGACAGGGACTATCTTGATCTATACGGATATGATCATATGGTGGTCGTGAAAAACTACGTCTTCTTAGAGGACACAACCCTTTTTCAATATACAGAAAGCAGACACCGTTTGGATAAATTCCGCTTTGTAGATTTCGCGAGACGGGGAAAATAAAGCGCGGCTGCCTTTGGCAGATCGCGTTTTTGTATTTGATTGGTATCAAAATTGATACTATCCAACAAAAATGTGCGTACTTTTACTTTTTAAAATAATGGCTACAATAGAAATCAGATTAACCAAAAGGAGAGGTGCTGACATGGCAGATTTAAAAACACAAATTATTGATGCATACAAATTCAGACACGCGACGAAGGAATTTGATCCTGCTAAAAAAATATCAGAAAGCGATTTTGAATTTATTTTAGAAACAGGCAGACTGTCTCCAAGCTCGCTCGGTCTTGAGCCTTGGAAATTCGTAGTCGTGCAAGATCCGGCATTGCGTGAAAAGCTTCGCGAATATACATGGGGCGCGCAAAAGCAATTGCCGACGGCAAGCCACTTTGTGCTGATCCTCGCGCGTACGGCAAAGGATATCACATTTGATTCCGATTACGTGAAACAGCATTTAAGAGAAGTGAAACAAATGCCGGAAGACATGTATGAAGGATATTTAAAAAAGACCGAAGAATTCCAGAAACATGATTTCCATTTGTTAGAAAGCGACAGAGCCATATTTGACTGGGCTTCAAAACAAACATATATTGCGCTTGGCAACATGATGACCGCTGCCGCGCAAATCGGAATCGATTCCTGCCCTGTCGAAGGATTCAATTACGACGAGATCCACCGTATCCTTGAGGAAGAAGGGTTACTTGAAAACGGAAGCTTCGACATCTCCGTTATGGCGGCATTCGGCTACCGTGTCAGAGAACCTCGTCCGAAAACAAGATCGGCTGTCGAAGATGTTGTGAAGTGGGTATAAAAAAAAGCTGCTCGTTATGAGCAGCTCTTTTTTTTATGCTTGATCCGCTTTATTCTGCTTTCTCCGCTGATACAGATACAGAGCGGTGCCGAGTGCGCTGAGCAAGAATCCGGCTAACAGAATGGAGTACATAGAGGTGGCGGTGTCAGGCAGTAAGCCGCCGCCCGGCGTGTCATCACCTGAACCTCCTGTTGTGTCTGTCGGTTTGGTGCCTGGCGGTGTTTGTGTGTCACTGCCATCATTCGGCTGTTTTCCGTCATTACCGCCGCCATCACTGCCGTTATTCCCGTCTGACGGGTTATCGGCTGGAAAATCAGGCGGTGTGCCGTCAGCTCCGGCGTTTAAGACGGTGTATTCACTAAAGTGATTCGTATATCCGGTGACAACGTCATGCCGAACGGAGCCATTGTCTGTTTTTGTGAATAGTTTCTTTTTCCGGTCAACATAGTAGACCGCGGGATTTTTCGCTTTTTTCATATCATTGATCCGAAGGGACAGCTGAACCGGTTCCTTGAAGGTGTTAACGTCTTTTCCGTTTTGCTCAATGCTGAAATCATACACATTTGTCAGTGCAGCGTCCATATCTTCTGTCGATTCAACCCCGATTGCGGCCTCGGCTGATTCGATGTTGGAAAGCGGAAGCTTCATGCCGAACCAATGGTTAAATATCGTGACAGTCGGATCGGTTTTCCGTGCTTTTAACAAATCAATTTGATTTTTCGTCAGCTTGAGATTGATTTTGTTTACAGTGCCTTCGTCCTTTTCAAAGTAGACCATCGCCGTGTTTGCGTTGTTTGCGTAAACGGAAAACGATTCATCATTGTCAAGCGTCCAGCTGCCATCTTTTTGCTTTGTCGGCAGGTAGACTTCTTTGACACGGTTTTCGATTTTCGGAGAAACTTTTTCTTCTTTTTCAAGCTGTTCCGTGAAAATCTCATAATCAACATAGCCTAAGTCTTCTCCGCGGGAAGCCTTTGTAAAGACGGAATACCCGTCACCGCCCGCTCCGACGAAATTATTTGTCGCCACACGGTAGGTGCGGTCCTCGTTTAGATTCTCTGTGCTTCCGTCGCCATTTACCATTTTGACTTCAATCACGCGTTTTCCCGGCTCATTTTGTAACGTGAAAGTATATTCAATGCCGGCCACGTGAGGGAAAGCGCCGCCTCCGTCTTCCACGCCGCTCAAGCCTTGCTCGAGGGCTTCTTTAATTTGTTTTCCTGTTAAGTCTGCGACATAAAGGGTATTGCCGAACGGCATGACGTTCAGAACTTCTCCGAGTGTGATTTTGCCCTTATCAATGCCCGCTCTGATGCCGCCGCCATTTGTGATGGCGATTTGTGCGCCCACTGATTCTTTCGCTTTTGCCAGCATGCCGTCAGCGATAAAGTTACCGAGATTGGTTTCCTTTGTTCGCACATGTTCACGCTGTCCGTCGAGCGGCACGTCGGTATAGCCGACTTTTTCATTTTTTACGTCTTCTAACTCGTTTTTGAACTTGCTGAGCTGATTTTTTGCATCTGGGTCTTCTTCAATGGTTTCATCGATCGGAAGAGCTTTGAGATTTGATTTGTCCGTCTGAACGATTCCGTCTTTATCAAACGCAAGATCCACCCGGCCTAAATACTGGCCATATTCCTTAGCTTGCGCCACGATTGTCGGTTCTTCATTGTCCACAACCGCCATCTTGTCAACGAGCGTATGAGTATGTCCGCCGACAATCAAGTCGATGCCTTTTACTTTTTTGGCCAGCTCAAGATCACGATTATGCCCGATATGGGTCAGGGCGATAATTTTGTTGACCTTCTCTTTGTCCTGAATTTCCTTCACTGTGTTTTGCGCTGTTTCAAAGGCATCATTAAAAACAATGCTTTTTCCCGGACTGGATGTTGTCGAGGTATCTTCTGTCGTGAGTCCGAATACGGCGACTTTTTCGCCGTCAACGTCAAGCAAAATATATGGGTGGATGCCTGCTTCCTTCTTTTCTCCCGCGGTGAATGTCTGCGGATCTTTCATGAATAGCTTCAGTTTAGGCTCTTTGGAGACATCCACATTGGCACTGACGATTGGAAACTCAGGCGCTTTGAATTGATAGTGGTTCGCCGGGTCGACGGCGGTGCTGTCTCCGCTGAGAAAATCAGCAAGCACTTTCGGGCCTTTGTCAAATTCATGGTTCCCAAAAGTCATCGCGTCATATCCCATCTTATTCATGAATTGAAGGTCAGCCAGCCCGTTCCATTTTGTGAAATAAAGGTCGCCGGAAAACACATCTCCCGCGTCAAGCAGAAGATTGTGATCCGTTTCGTTACGCACCTCGTTTACTTTCGTCATCCGTCTTGCTGCATCATCGAGGTGGGCGTGCGTGTCATTGGTATGCATAACCGTCAGATTCCATAAGTCATCATCCGGCGGATTTGTCACTGGATCTTCATCAAACTGAAGCTTGTACAATCCATAGCCCGCGTTAGACGATTCGCCCAGATAGGCAACGTCATCAGCTTCATCTGCGAACGGTTTAGCAAGCAGAGAAGACTCAAACGTAAGGTTCGTTCCCGCCACAGGGGCGATGGACCAGTTGTTATCCGCTTTTGGATTGATCTTTTTCTGATCAAGAATGTAATTCATCAACACCTGTCTGTTTTCATCAGCTGATGCATACACAATTTTATCATTGGACAAATGAGGGAAGCCTCCGCCGCCCGAAGCCCGGTAATTGTTTGTGACGACAAGAAACTCTTGATCGGCGTCTATCGGTTTTCCTTCGTAGGAAAGATTGATGATTCGGCCGGCATCGGAATTGATCATTTTGCCGTTTGCGTTATATTTAGCAGGTTTTGTGACATCAACTTGGTAGGTGACACCGTCAATCACATCAAAATTGTAAGAACGGAAGCTGTCATTCAGCAAAACCTGATTCCCGCCTTTATTAGGTGTGATCTGATTAAATTGGCCTGCGGACATTTCCAGCCAATCCTTAACCTCACTTCCGGTCAGTTTTACGATTTGCACGGTATTGTCATACAGATACAAATCACCTACATTTTTAATTGCCAGATCGCCTGCTGCGATGTTGGTGTAATAATTGGACCCGTTTCGCCCGCCTGCTTTAAAGGGCGCTCCTGCTGACAAAATCGGGAGGTCCTTATATTTTGAATCCTTCATGACATCCTGCGCATACCATTTCTGCGCGTCTGTCACGATTTGGATGGACGGGTCGTCTTTCACCTGTGCAAAAAAGCTATTGATATCGGCTTCCGTTTGCCCGACCGGTTTTCTGACATACTCCAGCGTGTTTTCATGTGTTTGCTTAATTGTGTTTGTTACCGTTTCATCTCTGCTTGTGACTGTACCTGCAATCGGTTCGATGCTCCCTTTGGAATCAGCGACTCGCCATGAGCCGTCCGATTGTTTCAGATTAAGATCAATGACGCCTAAATACTTGCCCCAGTTGCTCGGCATCACAACTGGAATGCCATTAATCGTACCTTTTTCAACATCGAACTTGTCGATTCCAGCATACTCTGCATCAGGAAAGAGTCCGTGCTGGTGGCCGGAGACGATGGCGTCAATGCCGTCTGTTTTTGTGGCAAGATCGAATACCGCATTTTCCGCACCGGTTGACTGTGCTTGTTTTTCAATGCCGGTATGGGCGAGGGCAATAATGACATCCGCGCCTTCCGCCTTCATTTGCGGAATTGTTTCATTGGCTGATTCGACAATATCCTGAACTTGGACGTTTCCTTCCAGATGTTTTTTATCCCATGTCATGATTTGCGGCGGAACAAAGCCGATATAGCCGACTTTAATGCTCTGCTTGTTTCCATTTTCATCTGTTACGGTTTTTTCATCAATCACATACGGCGTAAAGCGATGCTTGCCGCTGAGTGTTTTGACATTGGCGTTTACAATCGGAAAACCGGCGCCTTTTATCGTGCCGTCCAAAAAGTCAAGACCGTAATTGAACTCATGATTGCCGAGTGTGCCGGCGTCATAATCCAAGTGGTTCATGACATCGATAATCGGATGGGTTTTTGCGCCCGATATAATGTCGTCTTTTTCATATTTCACCGCATACTCGCCAAGCGGATTCCCCTGAATTAAGTCTCCGTTATCAACGAGAAGGGTGTTTGGGTTTTCTTTGCGGTGCTTTGCGATTAATTCAGCTGTTCTTGCGAGGCCGAATTCCGCTGTTTCTTTGTCGCTGTAGTAATCATAATCCATCATGTGGGCATGAATGTCCGTTGTCGCTAAAATACTAAGATTCACATGAGGATCGGCGTTTTCTTCTGCTCGAATGGGTGATGCTGGGAGGATTAGACTAAGTATCATAATTGAGGATAGCAGAATACGGAGAATCGTTTTGTTATTGCCTCGGCTTTTCTGTATTCCCACCTGTTCTCCACCTTTCAACCAAATTTATGTCACATTCCCTATTGTAAGAATGTTTTGTAAACTTTTGTAGATGTTTCGCCCCGATTATTGTAAAATGGTGAAAAAATGAGGATAATGGCGCATGTGTCCGACTTGTTGAATGAGCCTTATTGCTCAGAAGGCCTTTGTTTTTAGAAGACAATGTTTTACTTTAGTGTGGCTGGGGTACATTGTTTTATGTAGACACATTGAGCAGGAGGTAATCAACGATGGGTAAAAAAATTGCAGTTGTATTAACGGATTATTTTGAGGATGTTGAGTACACTGAGCCTGCAAAAGCATTTAAAGAAGCGGGCCATGACTTAACAGTTATTGAAAATGAAAAAGGGAAGACTGTAAAAGGAAAACAAGGTGATGCGGAAGTAACGGTTGACGCGTCTATTGATGAAGTAAATGCTTCAGATTTCGATGCGCTTCTCATTCCGGGAGGTTTTTCACCTGACATGCTGCGCGCGGATGATCGGTTTGTACAGTTTGCGAAATCCTTTATGGATGACAAGAAACCTGTATTTGCCATTTGCCATGGGCCGCAGCTGCTGATCAACGCAAAAACGCTTGACGGCCGCAAAGCAACAGGATTTACATCAATTCGTGTCGATATGGAAAACGCCGGCGCGAACGTGGTGGATGAAGAAGTTGTCGTCTGCCAAAACCAATTGGTGACAAGCCGTACGCCGGATGATATTCCAGCGTTTAACCGCGAGTCTTTAAAATTACTCGCCTAACTTAATAAAAAAAGCGGGCGCCCGTGCTGGTGTCCGCTTTTTTGTTGCTTCCGTACTCTGATTAAGAAGATTCACGGATTATCAGCTCCGGTTTTAAAATAATCCGCTGCTGCTTATGATTCGTATTGGACATTTTGTGGTGCAAAAGGTTTGCCGCCTCGGTCCCGGAACGGCGGGGAAATGAGGAGACCGTTGTTAAAGGGGGGTGGGAAATTTCCGCTTCAGGTACATTATCAAAGCCGACAATATCCACATCCTCACCAGGTATCAGGCCTGCCTGTCTTAACCCTTGCATCCTTCTTTTTATCTATGTCAAACTTGTGAACAAATATTTTTTTATTATTTAAACCGAGAATTTATTATTTAAACCAGGGCATACAAAAAGACTTACCGGTTTACGGCAAGCCAAAATTTTTGTTATTTGCGAAGAGAGGCAAGCTCTTGAGCGATCGCCTGCATTTCGCTTGGGCTGAATGATGCTTTTTTCATTACCATTTTATGAAGGTAGGTAAGATCCTCAATTTTTTCATCGCTGAAATCTTCCGCTCTGATCACGCCGACATTCAGCATGTTGAGCTTTTGGGAAATCTCTTCAATCATTTGGTTCAATGTCTCTGTGTTTTGGCTGGACAAATGCATCCATCCTTTCTTTAGGCCATATTTGTCCTTTATATTCTAACAGAATTCCCTGAGAAAAAAAGCGCGTTTTCACAGTGGTTATGTAAGCTGGCGTATCTTTTTAGGGGGCTGTTTCTCCGGCGATTTCCGAAAAGAGAATGATGAGTCCGCAGACCACATAAAATATAAAGCATCAAACCGGCTTGTACAGGACGCAGACAGTTTTAAAAAAATGACGGCAGATGTTGAAAACTTTTCGGTTTTCTTACTATGATATCCTAAAGGTTTCTTTTTATAGAAATGTGGGGAAAGATTAGGGAGGTCATACAACATGATAAAAGTTTTATTTGTTTGCTTGGGAAATATTTGCCGGTCACCCATGGCAGAGGCAGTGTTCAAGGATTTGGCCGAAAAAAACGGTCTGCAAGAGCAGATCAAAACAGATTCTGCCGGAATCGGCGGCTGGCACATCGGCAGCCCTCCGCATGAAGGGACACAGGAGATATTGAAGAGGAAGGGGATCAGCTTTGAAGGCATGCTGGCACGCCAAGTGTGTGAGCAGGATTTGGCTGATTTTGATTACGTGATAGCCATGGATGCGGAAAACATCGGACATTTGAGAAGCATGGCGGGTTTTAAAAAAGCACCCCGTCTGGGAAGGCTGCTTGATTATGTGAAGGAGTCAGATGCGGCCGACGTGCCGGATCCTTATTACACAGGAAATTTTGATGAAGTTTATCAGTTGGTTAAATCAGGGTGCCGGAATTTGCTGGAATCCATCAGAAAAGAACAAAATCTGTAATCGAAAACGAAAGGGGTTTTGTATGATGAAAAATGAACGAATGATGCTGAAAAATATGATGATCGGTGCGTCCATCGGCGCCGCATTGTCTCTTTTTCATAAACCGACAAGGGATGCGTGCGGGATGAAATGGATGATGTGCAAAAATAAGGTCCGGCTGTATCGGAGCAATCCGGAGCTTTTGAAACATTCGATGATCACAAAATTGGATGATACAAAAAAGCTCGCCCAATCGCTTTCAGATGATTTAGGCTTTTTGAATAAGCAAGTAAGCGAATTGAAGAAAACAACACCGAAAGTCATGGAGCTTGTTGAGGAAACCAAGGAGCATTTTTCAAAGAAAACAACTGACAATTGAGCTGAGGTGAGACAGACATGGACTTTATAAAAGAGCTATTCGGGAGATTTACCCTGCATGAAGGACAAAGCAAATCAGCAGAACTGGCGTATTTTTTTCTTCTATCTTTGTTTCCGTTTATGATCTTTATTTTAACGCTTGCCGCCTATCTCCCGCTGACATCGGATGACGTGCTCGGAGTAGTGGATCAATATGCTCCGGACGGCGCTATGTCGCTTATACAATCTATTACCGAGCAAACATTAAACAACCGCAACGGCGGGCTGCTTTCTTTCGGGATCATCGCGGCTCTCTGGTCGGCTTCAAACGGGATGAACGCCATCGTCAGAGCGTTTAACCACGCGTATGAAGTTGAGGAAAACCGCTCTTTTATCATTGTTCGTCTAACCTCTATTTTCTTAACGATCGGGATGGTATTTACCATTTTAGTTGCCTTGCTGCTGCCGGTATTCGGTAAGCAGATCGGGCTTTTAACCGCTGAATTTGTCGGCGCGTCTGATATGTTTTTAGCGGTATGGGCCGCGGTGCGCTGGGGAATCAGCCCTTTGATTTTGCTGATCGTATTTTCCGCTTTGTATTTATTCGCCCCGAACAAAAAGCTGTCATTGCGTTTTGTATTTCCAGGCGCGCTGTTTGCGACCATTGGCTGGATCGCGGTAAGCACATTATTTTCCTTTTACGTGGGCACCTACGCGAATTACAGTGCGACATACGGAAGCATCGGGGGAATTATCGTGCTGATGATCTGGTTTTACTTAAGCGGGATTTTAATTATTTTAGGAGGAGAAATCAACGCGCTTTTACATAAACGTAAAAAGCTTCCTGATGAAAATCCGGTTGATTCGAGCAACCTATAAATGAACAGATATTGTTCAATCAGGCATGCGGAGGGATCACCATGACAAAGCAAAAAGGCGGAAGCCATAACAAACAAAATTCGAAAAGCAAACCGAAACAAAAAACGAGCGGAAGTTCCAACGGACAAAACGGTTACCATTAGATAAAGAGGCGGCGCTTTGGCCGCCTTAAAAAGAGCTGGCTTTTAGCGTCAGCTCTTTTTTTAATGGGTGACAGAGTGTGACCCTCTATGGGAAGTATGTTTGGTTTTACCAAAAGCAATAGCAATCCAAACAACTGATAAAACAAAGGTGATGAAGTAAAACAGATTGGCATTTTTAAATATCTGCATATACCAGCCGCCGGCAATCGGACCGATGATGCTTCCGAGACTGAATGAGATACCGCAGAGCAAATTCCCCGCCGGAAGAAGGTGGGACGGCAAAAGGTCGGTCATATAACTGATCCCGAGTGTAAAGGTTGACCCAACAGCCATTCCGGCAATGAAAAAACAGCACCCCAATACATAAGGCGACGGGAACAGACCGGCTGTCAAAAAACATAATGCGCCCGTTAATAGAATGATGAGCAGGACGTTCCTTCTGCCGTATTTATCACTTATTATGCCAAGCGGAAATTGAAACACAATGCTTCCGATGGCAAAAGCCGGCAGGATGAGTGCCACCGCATCAACCGAAATTCCCAGACGCAGCGCGTACACGGGAAAACTGCCGTTTAACGCCGTTTCTAAAAAACCGTAGCCAAAGGTCGGCATAAAAGCGATCCACCCTAAAAGCACAGCCTGATAAAATCGTGAAAAACTATTTTCCGTCCCGGTTTCGTGAGGACTGGTTTCCGGGTATTCATTTTGTAGAAAGAACACAAAAACCCACGCAAACAGACTGATGCAGCCGGATACGATAAAAGGCAGCGCTGGATTTGACTGAACGAGCGGCACCATAAAAGGGCCCGCGGCAAACCCAAGGCCGAATGACAGCCCGTACAGTGAAAGATTTTTTCCGCGATTTTGTTTAGACGATCTGGTTGTCACCCATGTTTGGGTGGAAAAATGAAGCATGTGATCTCCGATTCCGATTAAAAGGCGCAGGAAAAACCAGATCCAAACGGATTGAAGCCAAATAAAGCTGAATAAACTGACAATAACAAGGGCGCCGCCGATCACAATGAGCGGTTTGAACCCAAGCTTTCGAAGCGGCGCCTCCATAAAAGGCGCCGCGAGCAATACGCCGATATATAATCCGGTCGCATGCAATCCGTTTACAGCGGCTGATTCGCCTTGTGTTTCAAAAATAATTGAGATCACAGGCAGCAGCATTCCTTGAGAAAATCCTGAAATTGAAACAAGCAGCACAAGAATGAAGAAATGAAATCGTGACATCGCGTTTTCTCCTTAGATGGGATCTATTCTTGATCGTACACCGATTTCCAAAAGACGGCAACAGGAAATTAGGCACGGAAAGGAGGTGAGGGCTGAAACGGACTTGGTGTAATCATGATGTTTTTTGAGAAGAATAAAAAATAAATCAATATGATAAAAGGAGCCAATCAAATGAATCGTATCTTTTTCATCTTAGTGGCGGCGGGGGTGCCGCTGTCAGTCATCGGCAGTTTTGTGCATTGGCCTGCGGCAATCTTATTTACCATCTATTGTATCACCATTATAGCGCTGGCAAGCTATATGGGAAGGGCGACAGAATCGCTGGCCATTATTGCCGGGCCCCGAATCGGCGGGCTTTTAAACGCGACCTTCGGCAATGCAGTTGAGCTTATCATTTCGATTTTCGCTTTAAAGGAAGGATTAACGGGCATCGTGCTCGCGTCTTTGACCGGTTCTGTTTTAGGAAATTTACTTTTGGTTGCTGGCTTATCGTTTTTTGTCGGCGGTTTGAAATACAAGCGGCAGGTATTCAATATTCATGATGCACGCCATAATTCCGGCCTTTTGGTTTTTGCCGTTATCGTCGCTTTTGTTATTCCTGAGATTTTTTCAATCGGTATGGGACATACAAGCAAGCTTAATTTAAGTGTCGGCATCAGCGTGATCATGATTCTCCTGTATGTGGCTGCTCTTTATTTCAAGCTTGTCACGCACCGAGGCGTCTATCAGCCGAAAAATGAAACAGCAAAACCGGAGGAAGAGGAACAGCCGGAATGGTCATTGAAAGCGGCTACTGCGGTATTGTTTGCGGCAACCATTGTCGTCGCCTACATTTCAGAAAATCTTGTGCACACCTTCCATTCCGTTGCGGCGCAATTCGGCTGGAGCGAACTTTTTATCGGGGTCATTATCGTTGCCATTGTCGGAAACGCGGCGGAGCACGCGTCTGCTATTATTATGGCCTATAAAAATAAAATGGACGTGGCTGTTGAAATTGCGGTCGGCTCCACATTGCAGATTGCGATGTTTGTTGCACCGATACTCGTCATCTGTTCGCTGTTTTTCCCGACAAGCATGCCGCTCGTCTTTACGCTGCCGGAGCTCGTCTCGATGGTATCGGCGGTGCTCCTGATGATTGCCATTTCAAATGACGGTGATTCCAATTGGTTTGAAGGAGCCACCCTGCTTGCGGCATATGTCATTATGGCGATCGGTTTTTTCCTGCTTTAACCTGAAAAAATAACGGATAACAATATAGAGGGCGGAAAAGACTAAAGGAAAATGCCATAGAAAGAGTGATATGATGAAAAAGCTATGTAAGGCCACACTCATTGTGTTATTATCCTTTAGTTTTTTCGGCGTTCAGCCTATCCATGCTACAAAACCGTTTAAGATCCCTGATTCTGTTGCAAGCATTTCTAAGGAAAATACGTATCCGAATGCTTCGCAAGATCAGCCGACTCTCCAGCCGAGTAAGCTGGCGCAAGAATTGCTAGATACATCAGAGGTGGCAATTGAAAACCCGCATCTGATTAAAATGCTGAACGAGTCCACCATCTCCGGAACACCTCTTGCTGTAGGCTACAGGGCGACAGTATTTCTTGGGAAATGGGCGCTCGGGTACGAATCAAACGAAACCGTCGCCAACTGGGAGTACAAAAAAATCAATACAAACCGCGCTGACAACCGAGGCGGAGAGCAAACGGCTGAAATGAGATATTCTCAGGAGCGGCAATTCAGAGTTAAAGGCGATTTGACGGCAAAGGTTCCGAACGCAGAAGATGTAAGAAGCATGATGATGCAAAAAGCCATGAAGAAAACCAGCCTTCCGCTCGCATTTGAGACAGTTGTGGGAGCCGGAACGAAGCGTGACCAAATGTATAAAATAGCAGCCAAAAAACTTGGTTACCTAAACGCTTATGCTCCGGCCGTAAATGAAAAGGGGAAAGTCACATACGGAGAAGTGTACTTGGTGCTGAAAGGCAATAAACGAAAGCTTGTTGTGAAAAATGTCACTTCACAAGGGATCGGCGCTTGGATCCCCGTTCAAGACCACGTTACTTTCAGCTTCCAGCTTTCCGCACAGCCGAGATAATAAAAAAAACTGATTCCGTCTTAAACGGAATCAGTTTTTTATTGGCTTTTTTCAACCCGGATCGCTTCCTCAAGCATTTGTACATTATGTTGATAAAGCTGACGGACAAGGACCCGTCTTACTGTGAGGCTGGCGCTGAAATAATCCTGATCCTTCACCATGCCCTTCACTGTAAACTCGATCCCGCGATTGATCTTATTCAAGCTTGTAATGCCGTGTACTTGAAACGGTTCTTCCGGGTTTAGAAACTCGTCTCTTTTTAAGGAATCGCGAAGCTCTTGGTTCAGCATATCGCACGCTTCCTCAAGCACGCGATACACGCGCTCGGGATCTTCCTTAAAGCTCACAAGAAGAGACTCAGTAATTCGCATGTAATTGATATTGTAGTTTTCAATTTGTCTGACTTCCCCATTGCTGATTGTTAAAAGCTTCCCGCTCCATTCCCTGATTTGCAGCGAACGAAGGCCGATTTCTTCCACAGTGCCGTTAAACAAATTGTTCACCGTCACATAATCGCCTTTATGGAGCTGGCGCTCGTATATTAAGAAAATCCCGGCCACTATATCTTTAATCAGTGATTGGGCGCCAAACCCGATAACGATACCCGCGACACCGGCTCCTGCGAGTATTTTTCCAAAATCATCCACAAACAGTGAAACTACATACAATATAAAGCCGATGGTCGCTGAATAACGGGTAAGCGAACGAACAAGGCTTTCAATTGTTTTCTCTTTCCGTTCTTCAATAAAGTCAGTCCGTTTAAAAAACGCCTGCACAAACCGATTGATGATAAACACACCAACCCAGAGCAGGGCGGCGACAATGAGTATATCGAATGTTTTGCTTTTCAGAATGTCAATAAACGTTTCTTTCATCCGCATCTAACTCCTGGCTTGGCGTACTGAAAAATCTTCATTTTGATAATAACTGTTTTTCACCAGAACATTCGGGCCGAGGCACCGCACATTTGGGCAATGGCAATTCAGCTCTTTAGCCAGCTTCGTTTCTCTCCACTTTTCATAAGCGGAAGGCAGGCTGTCTGTTTGGATATTGCCAAGCGGAGGTGTATCCCCAAAGTCTGTCACAATAATATTCCCATCAAAAATATTTACATTCAGGCGTGAACGGCCATCGGGATCATTTCGCACTGTCACATTTTTCGCCTGGCGCAGCCGCTTTAATAATGTCTGATCTTCTTCATCAGGGCTGCACGCATAAAACGGCAATGTGCCAAACAGCATCCACGTGTTTTCGTCACGCACATCTAGCAGTTTGTGAATGGCTTTTCTCATATCCTTTAAGCTGAGTGAATCAAGCGCACTGGCAAAATCACTTGGATACATCGGATGCACTTCATGGCGCTGGCACTTCATTTCTTCAACGATTTGCCGGTGAATATGCTCGATATGGGGAAGTGTGCGTTTATTCAGCATGGTTTCCGCTGAGACCATTACGCCGGCGTCGACCAAGGTGCGGCTGTTTTGAATCATTTTTTCAAAATATCTGGCGCGCTGTTCGAAGGTCGGTTTTTTATCCATCATCGCAAAACCGATATCGGCAAAATCCTCAACCGTTCCCCAGTTATGGGAAATATGCAGAACGTCAAGGTAAGGAATGATCCATTCATAGCGCTCGATATCAAGCGTTAAATTGGAATTAATCTGTGTCCGCACGCCGCGTTCATGAGCGTATTTTAATAAAGGGACAACGTACTCCTTCACCGATTTTAATGAAAGCATCGGTTCACCGCCGGTAATGCTGATTGACCGAAGAAGGGGGATTTCCTCAAGCCGCTGTAACAAAAGATCTATCGGAAGAGCATTGGGGTCCTTCGGCTGTAGCGTGTAACCGACAGCACAATGCTCACATCTCATATTGCACAGAGTCGTCGTTGTGAATTCAACGTTCGTCAGCTGCATGTCTCCATATTGGTCTACGTCCATATACGCTTCCCACGGATCAAATTGGGGCGTAATTGGACGGAGCTTCGTATTTTGCATCATGGTCTATCTAACTCCTTTATCATTGGGGCATACTAACGTCTGCCAACTGTTAATTTTAGACCTGATCCACAAAGATCGCAAGGGGCGAAGCCGTTGAAAAACAGGAAAAAATGAGCTACCATTAAAAAAATGAAAGGAGGAGAAAAATGGGGAATGCAATAAACAACAAGGATCAGCAGATTGATTATTTGAAGAACAGACTGGATATGTTTATGAACGTGATAGATTCATTAGACCCTGAATCAACAGACGTTGAAGATATAGACCGCCTCATCAGCATGCTTGACGATCTTGAAGCCAAATATGAACGATTCAAAAAAGATTGGGAATAACCGGGGCGGACGCCGCGGTTTTTTTATGCCAAAAAACGGCTGTACGGACATACCGACCTGGAAAGAAAGCAATGGTATAAAACAAAGCGCTCTACTGCAAAATAAGAAAAACTGCAGAAGGAGCGCTGACCATGAAATGGATTTGTTCTGTATGCTGCATTGCCGCTTTGCTCACAGGCGGAGTGAGCGGTGCAAAAGCAGTATCAAACGAACCGGTAAACTGGGGATTTAAACGAAGTGTCAATCACGCGCCGGCTGACGCGGGCAAACAACTGAACAGTCTGATCAAAAAATATGACGCGTTTTACTTAGGAAACACTAAAGAAAAGACGATCTATTTAACATTCGATAACGGTTACGAAAACGGTTATACGCCGAAAGTGCTCGATGTGCTGAAGAAGCATCACGTGACGGGAACCTTTTTTGTGACGGGCCATTTTGTTAAAGATCAGCCGGAACTCATCAAACGCATGTCTGATGAAGGCCATATTATCGGCAATCATTCCTTTCATCACCCTGATCTGACAACCAAAACGGCCGATGAAATTCAGGATGAACTGGATTCGGTGAAGGAAGAAGTGTATAAGATTACCGGGAAACAGGACAATCTCTATTTGCGTCCGCCGCGCGGCGTGTTCAGCGAATATGTGCTTCAGGAAGCAAAACGGCTCGGGTATCAAACGGTGTTTTGGTCAGTTGCGTTTGTGGACTGGAAAATCAATCACCAGAAGGGAAAACAATACGCCTACGACCATATGATGAAGCAGGCGCATCCCGGAGCGATTTATCTTCTCCATACCGTCTCAAAAGACAATTCAGAAGCGCTTGATGACGCGATCACTGACTTGAAGAAAAAAGGGTATACGTTTAAAAGCATTGACGATCTGATGTTTGAAAAAGAAATGCGCTTACCCAAGTTTTAATGCTGATAAAGCCTCTCCCGCACATTATAGGGAGAGGTTTTTGTTGATAGCGCGTTATTTTTGTTTTGACAAGAGTTCAACGCTTTTGATGAGAGCGGCCCAGTCCAACTCTCCCCAGCCTTTGTCTATCCCGCTTTCAAAATGAGTTTTTGCAAGTTCGGCTGTCGGGAGCTTGGCGGAAACCTGTTCGGCCGCGGCGAGCGCAAGGTTTGTATCTTTTAATCCTAATTTGAGTGTAAAGCCTGCGGGATCAAATGTCTGCTCGGCCATAATGGTCCCATAATTCTGATATACCGGAGAGCCAAAAAGCGCGTTTGTGATTTTTAAAAATTGTTTTTGCTCCAATCCGTACTTTTCCACCATGACAAAAGCCTCAGATAAGGCCTCCAGCATGGAAACAAGCAAAAAGTTGTTCCCGATTTTGGCGACATTGGCTGTGCGGCTTTCTTCGCCGACGTCAAACAATTGCTGGCCTAAGCTTTCAAGAAGAGGCTTCGCTTTTTTCTTTGCTTCCGCAGGACCGGCAACGATGATGCGAAGTGCGGCTTTCTCTGCGGCATCGGGGCGGCCGAGTACAGGCGCCGCGAGAAAGAACTGGCCCTTCTCTCTATGAGCTGACGACAGTTGTTGGGAACATTCGGCACTGATCGTACTCATAGATATGTGAATTGCTTTTTCTGACAAGCCTTCTAAAATCCCGTCGACTCCGAAGGTTACGGCGCTGACAGCCTCGTCATCAGTAAGCATTGTCAGCACGATGTCTGCTGTCTCCGCTGCTTTGCGCGGCGTATCCGCTGTGTGCGCTCCTTTTGATATCAGTTCTTCCGCTTTTTGTTTCGTTCTGTTGTACACAATCAATTCATAGCCCGCTTGTATGACATTTTCGGCGATAGGGCGGCCCATGTTGCCGAGACCGATGATTGCAATTTTCATTTGTATCACTCCACTATAGGTTTTTTCACATTATATATTTAATGGGAAGTGACAGCATAAAAATTGCCTGAGCATGACTCTGCTCATTCTGTATGGTTCGTAACGGTCAACTTCATGTCAGCAGAATCGCCTTCCATCTGTATATCTTTTTTTGAAATCCCGGTAAATCGGATGTTTAGATTCGTTTTAGATCGGGGACTGAGGGTAAAGGTTTTTGCTTTTATTTTGACATCCTGGGGTTTTATCATTTCTTTATCAAAATAAGGCTGAATCGCTACTTCGGTATCCTGTTTTCCGTAGTGATTGATGCGGAGAGTACATGTAATATGCACTTTCTTTTGTTCTATTCTATTGTGGCAATAGCTGCGCGGCTGAATGTATTCGACAGCGCTGCTGCCCTCAGCCGGCCTTTTAATGAAAAAAACAATATGTTCAGATAAGGGCTGCACAGCGGCAGCGGCTGTAAAACTGAGTAATAACAATGTAAAGCCCGCCGCGGGAAGCTTTTTCACAAAATGAAACGAACTCCAAACCCAACCGGTCAAAAACAAAACCAGGCCGCAAACCGCGCTAATATGCGAGCCTTTTTTCGGCCAATCTGAAAGGCCGGCCAGCTGAAAAACAAGATCGCCAAGAGTTGTGCCATTGTAAAGGGGGATGGAAGTGAGCAATCCGAATATCATCAGACAGAGGGCAATGACCCCTCTATAGGAAACCATACGTGTCATCCTCTCCAGAGGTTTTTTAATTACCATTATAAGGATGCGAATAAAAAAAGAACAGCCTAAAGCCGTTCTTTACTTAAATATTTTGAACCATCCTTTATGTATAAACCAAATCATCATTCCGACAACTACGGCTCCCATTACACCAAGCACGCCAAAATATCCGTATTTCCAGTGAAGTTCCGGCATATTGTCAAAGTTCATGCCGTAAACGCCGGCAATAAACGTGAGTGGGATAAAAATCGTCGACACGATGGTTAATGTCATCATGATGGCGTTCATCCGGTTTGAATTCATCGTCACATAGCTGTCTCTTAAATCAGATGTCATGTCGCGGTTCGACTCGACAAGCTCCGACAGCTTCAACAAGTGATCGTAAATGTCGCTGAAATATGCTTTTGTTTCGCGCTGGTCTTTTACATGATCAAGGCTTAAAATCCGATACAGCAAGTCACGCATCGGAATAATGGTCCGTCTGAGGTGCAGAAGATCTGTCCTCAGGTCAAACACCTCGCTCATCAGCGTGCCGTATGTCTTATGGCTGCGGCTGTCTTCAATCTCATTCAGCCGGTCTTCAATTTTATAAAGCACAGGGAAATATTCATCCACAAGCTGGTCTATCACCATGTATGAAATATGCCCGGGGCCTTTCTTTAAAATGTCCGGTGAAGCATAAACACGCTCTCTTACTTTGGCAATTCCCTGTGATTCATGCAAATGAAAGGTAACAACATAGTTTTCCCCTTGAAAGATATCAACCTCTTCTGTTTCCAGCGTATCCTGATTCAACGCATGCAGCACATAAAAGCGATAGCCGTCATAATGATCAAGCTTCGGCCGCTGCATATGCTGGAAGCAATCCTCAATCGCCAGGGGATGAAAATGAAAAAAATCCCTCAATAGTGCGGTTTCTGTTTCCTCAGGCCCGAAAAAATCAACCCAATACCATGCAATATCCGGCTGCTTAACCCGTTCGATCGGTATATTTTTCAGAAGCTGATGCTGTGTTGTGATTGCGGTAATGTTGATCATAAACAACCCTCCGATTGCCATTATATCATGCGGTGTTTTCGAGAAAAGTATACGGTGTTTTCAACCCTGTTCCCGGGACGTGTTATACTGAACAAAAAAATGGAAAAAGGGTTGATTACATGTGGAAGGAAAAGGTT
The DNA here is from genome assembly GCF_022695965.1 of Bacillus sp. HU-1818. Taxonomy (NCBI): domain Bacteria; kingdom Bacillati; phylum Bacillota; class Bacilli; order Caryophanales; family Bacillaceae; genus Bacillus; species Bacillus sp. HU-1818. Next base: position 70,455 of record NZ_JAAPBE010000005.1, on the reverse strand, counting down.
TCAGTTACACCGCCGTACCATTTCGATCGCGTGTTGGCAAGATTGTCGTTAGACCCGCTGAATGCGGTTGATATCAAAGCGCGGGAAGTTCGTGTGCCGATCAGGAACCGGGCCAAAGACGTGTGTATTGTGAAGGTGCAAGCTTTAGGCCATGAAGACGAACCTGAGTTTCTTGTCAGCGGGGAAACAGATCAGGAAGACATAATGATGGAAATCAAGCGAATTTTCCAATGGGAGAATGACCTTCGGCACGTACTCGATCATTTCTCGAAAACGAGTCTATCCGCTATTTTTGAAGAGCATGCGGGCACGCCGCTTGTGCTGGATTACAGTGTGTACAATTGTATCATGAAGTGCATCGTCCACCAGCAGCTTAATCTATCCTTCGCCTACACATTAACCGAACGGTTTGTCCATACGTTCGGCGAGCAGAAGGACGGCGTGTGGTGCTATCCGAAGCCTGAAACGATTGCTGCGCTGGATTACCAAGACTTACGCGATCTCCAGTTCAGTATGAGAAAAGCGGAATATGCAATTGATACATCAAGAATGATCGCAGAAGGAATACTCGACTTATCAGAGCTGGCGCAATTGACGGATGAAGAAATTATGAAAAAACTGATCAAAATCAGAGGCATCGGCCCATGGACCGTGCAAAACGTGCTCATGTTCGGGCTTGGGCGCCCTAATTTATTCCCGCTTGCTGATATCGGACTCCAAAACGCAATCAAACGCCATTTTGCTCTCGATGATAAACCGGCGAAAGATGTCATGTCAGCGATGAGCAAGGAGTGGGAGCCGTATTTAAGCTATGCGTCGTTGTATTTGTGGCGGAGTATCGAATGAAAACGGCTGCCTTTTTGGCAGCCGCAGCTGGAGATTAATCTAGCTTCACTGTGATGTTCTGGCCTGAATCGGCACTTTTAACAGGGGAAAATGTAATTTTTAATTGATGGAGATCTTCCGCTTTTCCACTGTATACAGCTCCTATCACACCTTCGTTTTCTGTGTGCGGTGCGAAAACATGATCATTGTCTTTTAGTATGTTATTATCAGCAATTGTCAGCTTTTGTCCGTTATCTGTTTCTACAGATTCGATACCTTGCCAATCAATTTGTGTGTCTCCGGTATTCTCAGCTTTATAAGTGATCTGAATGTATCGAAGCGGTTCAGACACTTTTTGATCTGTCATTCTTTTAAAGAGTTTCAGCTGGAAGGGGCTGATATTTGTACGTGACAGCAATTTAACTTGATCGACAGTAATCGTTAAGGGCTTCATTGCTGTCTGTTTCTGGACATCAGCAATTTTGTCTAATGTAACAATTTCTCCATTGTCCTCGGTGGATGTTTCACCGGGCTTGGAAAGAATTTTATGCCCGCTGTCTTGGCTTGAATTATCTGTTTCATTGTCGGTATCCATCGGCTTATCACTTTCCTGAACCAGCTGATTCTTAAGATCAACAAACCGAATTGTCGGCTCGCTGCCGTCGTAGTAAGATGAATGCGTATATAAAGCGCGAAGAAACTGATCAAAGACAATCGCCAATAAACCATTTTCCATGGATTTTCCGTCTGAATTATTAAAGGTGACAACGACTGTATTGTTCTTTTTTACATCCGCTTCTTTAATCACTTTTTCTCCATTGGAATTGGCTTCTGTCATTTTTTCAATAGCGCCGTTGAAATCCTTTTTCGAAATGTGGATTTTTTCCCATTCTTCTTTTGTAATGCTGTTAAAACCCTTTTTCAGCAAATCTAAGTTTTTGCTTTCGTCTTCTTCTTTTGTTTCTGCTTTAGCAGAGCTTTCGCTGCTGTTTCCGCAGCCTGCCGCGCTGAACATCAATCCCAATGCACAGACAGCAATTAGAAATTTCTTCATCGAATCCCTCTTTTATCAAATAGTATACTTAAGGTGTATCAGTTAACTTATTGATTTATTGAGTAAATTTGGAAAAACATTTGAAAAACATGAAGGATTTCCGCTATGCGTGTTATACTAAAGAGATGTAATAGAACACAATATTACTTTCTGTAACTTGCAGAAAGCTTTATATAGAAACGGAGAGAACAACGTGAACCAACAAAACAAAAAGGCGCCCGTCGAACTGAAAGTCGGACAAACCTTTCCTCTGACCATTAAGCGACTCGGCATTAACGGGGAAGGCGTCGGCTATTTTAAGAAAAAGGTCGTTTTTGTCCCCGGCGCACTGCCTGGTGAAGAGGTTGTGGTCCAAGCGACGAACGTTCAGCCTAAGTTTTCGGAGGGACGGGTCAAAAAGATTCGCAAGCCTTCGGAGCATCGGGTCACACCGCCTTGTCCGGTATACGAGCAATGCGGCGGCTGCCAGCTTCAGCACCTTGCCTACACACAGCAGCTTCGGGAAAAACGCGATATCGTGATCCAGTCTCTTGAGCGACATACGAAATTTAAAGTTGAAGACATGAATATTAAAGAAACAATCGGAATGGACAATCCGTGGAATTACCGCAACAAAAGCCAATTCCAGATCGGACGCTCACAAAGCGGCAGCATCATCGCCGGTTTATACGGGATGGATTCCCATAACATCGTGCCGATCAAGGACTGTAAAGTTCAGCATCCAGCCACAAACAAAACAACAGGCATCGTCCGCCGGATTTTGGAGGACTTCAATGTGTCTGTTTATAATGAACGGAAACGAAAAGGCGACGTCCGCACCATCGTGACAAGAGTCGGTTTTGAAACAGGCGAAGTACAGGTTGTGCTGATTACGTCCAAAGAAACGCTTCCCCATAAGGATGAAATCGTCCAAGCCATCCAAAAGCGCCTGCCAGAAGTCAAATCGATCATTCAGAATGTGAACGGAGCAAAAACATCTGTTATTTTCGGAGACAAAACAAAAGCGCTTGCCGGAAACACGGTGATCCAAGAAGTGCTGGGCGATGTTTCATTTGAATTGAGCGCCCGCGCCTTCTTCCAGCTCAACCCGGAGCAGACCGTCAAGCTGTATGACGAAGTGAAAAAAGCAGCTCAATTGACAGGGAAAGAAAAAGTCGTTGACGCCTATTGCGGCGTCGGCACCATCGGCATGTGGGTGGCGGACGGAGCGAAGGAAGTCCGCGGCATGGACGTCATCAAGGAATCTATTGATGATGCGAAGAAAAACGCCAAAAAACACGGCATGACAAACGCAGCTTATGTGACAGGAACAGCCGAGCACTGGCTCCCGAAATGGACGAAAGAAGGTTTCCGCCCGGACGTCGTCATCGTAGATCCGCCTAGAACCGGCTGCGACGGAACATTCTTAGACACGATCAAAAAAGTAAAACCGAAACGCTTTGTATACGTATCCTGCAACCCATCAACATTAGCGAAAGATTTGCAGACGCTGTCGAAAGACTATCGCGTGGAATATATTCAGCCTGTGGATATGTTTCCGCAGACAGCTCATGTCGAAGCGGTGGCGCAGCTTGTATTGAAATCGTCTAACTAAAATAAACATCATCCAGTAAAAATAAACGATTCCTAATCAGGTCTGGATTTCGGCAGAATTAACATTGCCGATTTCCGGGTCTTTTTCATGCACAGCCCATCCAAGCTATTGTAAGAAAATTTGCAGGAACATACACTGAAACTTGAATAATGTACCTAACCCTATGACTCAAACTGCTTTTCTAGTCGGTTTCCTTTGTCACTTTTTATATGTTATTAGTAAAGATTTAAATGTTCAAAATTTACTATCGTTTGATAAGAAGTGCTTAAGCATGCTATAAGTGTAAAAGCAGCATGGTCAGCTTTTTAATTTTGGGATAAAGGTTTGGGTTGGTATCCCATAATGAAAGGATTTGAATGGAATGACGATAGATAATTTCTGGCGTGAATTACCACGGCCTTTTTTTGTACTGGCACCAATGGAAGATGTGACGGATGTTGTGTTTCGCCATGTAGTAAGTGAAGCAGGCAGGCCGGATGTGTTTTTTACAGAGTTCACAAACTCAGAGAGCTATTGCCACCCGGATGGGAAGGATAGTGTGCGCGGCCGTTTGACTTTCACGGAGGACGAACAGCCAATGGTGGCTCATATATGGGGAGATAAACCTGAAAACTTCCGGCAAATGAGTATTGGGATGGCGGAACTAGGATTTAAGGGTCTAGATATCAATATGGGCTGTCCTGTGCCTAATGTGGCAGGCAATGGGAAGGGAAGCGGCCTTATTTGTCGTCCTGAAGTTGCAGCAGAATTAATACAAGCTGCAAAAGCAGGGGGATTGCCTGTAAGTGTGAAGACAAGGCTTGGTTACACAGATGTAGACGAATGGCGCGATTGGCTGACACACGTATTGAAACAGGACATTGCTAATCTCTCTATTCATCTGCGTACAAGAGCTGAAATGAGCAAAGTGGATGCGCATTGGGAACTCATCCCGGAGATTAAGAAACTCCGTGACGAGGTGGCGCCAGATACTCTTTTGACGATCAATGGGGATGTTCCTGACCGCCAAACTGGCTTGAAACTCGCTCAACAATACGGTGTTGATGGGATTATGATTGGGCGCGGTATTTTTACAAATCCATTTGCCTTTGAAAAGGAGCCGAAAGAGCATAGCAGTAAGGAATTGCTTGATCTCTTAAGGCTGCATCTGGATCTCCATGATAAATATTCAAAATTAGAAGCCCGACCGTACAAGCCTCTTCCTCGCTTTTTCAAGATTTATCTCCGTGGATTCCGCGGGGCAAGTGAATTAAGAAATCAATGCATGAACACAAAGTCAACGGATGAAGTGCGGGCATTGCTCGATGACTTTGAGAGAAAGTATCTTGATGGGGTGGAGCAACAGTAAAAGTATCCTAATTCTTTGTTCAACTATGTCTAACTAAATAAACATCTCCCAGTAAAAATAAACAACTCCTAATAAGACCTGGATTTCGGTAAAATAAATAATTCCGATTTCCGGGTTTTTTTCAGGCGCAGCCCTTGTCCTAGCTGTCTTTTCTCGAATTTCTCTTCGTTTTCTTTTCGGAGATCTTTATATTAAATGAAGAAAAGAGGTGAAAAAGGGGCGAAAAACGGTCGATTTTGAACCGAAAAAGTGAAAATGGGGGTTTTAATATAGACGCGCTCCCAATTACAGAAAGCGCAGATACGGACTATGTTCCGTTCGCCAAGGGCTTCCGTCTACCGTGAAGTGTCCAGCTGCTGGAGCGGGCGGTAAATAAACTGCTGAAGAAGGAGAGACCTCTCTTTTTTTATTTAGACATGCAGGAAAAATAAAATAATGATACATTGATAGGAAATACCTTATCAAGGGGAAAAAAAAAATGAAACGACTATGCATCATCCCCTGCGGCAAGAAAAAAATTTGGGATGCTCATCCTGATGCGGGGCCGACGAGGGCGGAGGACGCTTATCTCAGCCCGTTTCATCTGGCGTGCGAGCGGTACGCGAAAGCTTTTTTTGACGAGTGGGTCATTTTGTCGGCGAAGCACGGATTCCTGCGTCCTGATGACATCGTCCCGAACAACTACGATGTGGCATTCGGGAGCGGTCATCCAGAGATCATGACAGCGGAGGAGTTAAGCCGCCAATTTCGTGAAAAGGGTTTTCTCGAAAAAGAAGAGCTCTTCATGCTCGGCGGGAAAAAATATCGTAAAGTCCTTAACAGGGTCGTCGGAGATCATCAGCACATCAACTGGCCGCTGGCACCGTACAAAGGCATTGGCTACATGCTTCAGGCACTGAACAGGGCGGTTGAAGAAAAACAAGAACTATAAAATGTACATATCCGGAAAAGAGTGTAAAAATGAAAAATTGTGTTTGGCTTCCTTGCCATTACGATATTTGGGAGCGAATGGCGGAAACCGTTAGAAAAACGCTTAATGAAAAGGGGTATACATACTCAAACGGCACGATACGATAGATTGCATGCAGAAGGATGGGGACGGCACCTCGTTTATGTGAAATATTCAATTGATTTTGCTCCCGAAACCGCCATTCAGACAAAAGATGCAGAGGTATTAGGAAGTTGAAAAGATTTCCGAGGAAATAAATATGTCGATCGACGTCAAAAGACCGGGCATCTGCCCGGTCTTTTTTATTTGGAATAAAACGAGACACATGGTTTCATATCGAGACAAAATGAGACACTTGTCTCAAACTGTCTCCTAGTATGAATATAGAAGGCTGGTTTTACGGGTCTCCAAAGGCTGGCACACTTCTTGCATTTATTATCGTGAACCCTAAATAGAAGGAGGCACACACAATGGAACTGTTAAAACGAGAAGGCTTGTCATTAACTGAGGAAAAAGCGCTGTGGATGTACCAAAAGATGCTGGAAATCAGGGGCTTTGAGGACAAAGTGCATGAACTGTTCGCAGAGGGAGTGCTTCCCGGATTCGTCCATTTGTATGCCGGTGAAGAAGCGGTAGCTGTAGGCGTGTGCGCTCACTTAGATGATGGCGACAGCATTACAAGCACACACAGAGGGCATGGCCATTGTATCGCCAAGGGCTGTGATCTGAACGGCATGATGGCTGAAATTTTCGGGAAAGCGACCGGGCTTTGTAAAGGCAAAGGCGGATCGATGCACATTGCTGATCTCGATAAAGGCATGTTGGGGGCAAATGGAATCGTCGGGGGCGGGTTTACGCTCGCATGCGGGTCAGCGCTCACGGCTAAATATAAACAGACTAAAAATGTAAGCGTTTGCTTTTTCGGAGACGGAGCAAATAACCAAGGAACCTTCCATGAAGGCCTCAACTTAGCGGCTGTATGGAACCTTCCAGTTGTGTTTATTGCTGAAAACAATGGCTACGGCGAAGCCACGCCATTTGAGTACGCGTCAGCCTGTGATTCAATCGCTGATCGGGCAGCTGCCTATAACATGCCGGGAGTAACCGTGGACGGAAAAGATATTTTAGCAGTTTACCAGGCAGCGGAGGAAGCAATTGAACGAGCAAGAAACGGCGGAGGCCCGTCTTTGATTGAATGCATGACCTACCGAAACTACGGCCATTTCGAAGGAGATGCCCAAACCTATAAAACAAAGGATGAAAGAGCTGAGCACCTTGAAGAAAAGGACGCTGTACAAGGCTTTAAAAACTATCTGTTAAACGAGACGGATGCAAAAAAACTGGCAGACATTGAACAAAGCGTGAATGAAGCAATTGAAAAAGCAGTCTCCTTCAGCCAAGACAGCCCATATCCGAAAGAATCAGAGCTGCTGACAGATGTATATGTCTCATATGAAAAAGGAGGAATGTAAGATGGCAAGAGTCATAAGCATGTCAGACGCGATCAACGAGGCGATGAAACTTGCGATGAGAAGGGACGAAAATGTGCTGTTGATTGGTGAGGATGTAGCCGGAGGAGCGGCAGTCGATCATTTGCAAGACGATGAAGCATGGGGCGGCGTATTAGGCGTCACCAAAGGGCTCGTTCAGGAATTTGGACGGAGCAGGGTGCTGGATACGCCTATTTCTGAAGCGGGCTATATGGGTGCCGCTATGGCTGCGGCATCAACAGGGCTGAGACCGATTGCGGAGCTGATGTTTAACGACTTCATCGGCACGTGCTTTGACCAGGTCATTAACCAAGGGGCAAAATTCCGCTATATGTTCGGCGGAAAAGCGCAAGTGCCAATTACCGTCCGCACCACATACGGAGCGGGTTTCCGGGCTGCGGCACAGCACTCCCAGGCGCTGTACGGCCTTTTCACAAGCATTCCGGGGCTGAAGACGGTTGTTCCATCGAATCCGTATGACGCCAAAGGTCTGCTGCTTGCGGCAATCGAAGACAACGATCCTGTATTCTTTTTTGAGGACAAAACGTCCTACAACATGAAAGGCGAAGTACCGGAAGAGTATTATACAATCCCGCTCGGAAAAGCGGACATCAAACGCGAGGGCAGCGACATCACGCTGTTTGCGATCGGCAAGCAGGTCAATACCGCACTCGAAGCGGCAGCACAATTATCAGAAAAAGGCATCGAAGCCGAGGTAATCGATCCCCGCAGTCTGTCTCCTCTGGATGAGCACGCGATTTTCACATCGTTAGAAAAAACAAACCGGCTGATCATCGTTGACGAAGCCAACCCGCGATGCAGCATAGCGACAGATATTGCCGCGATTGTGGCCGACAAAGGCTTTGATCTGCTAGATGCGCCGATTAAGCGGATTACAGCGCCGCACACACCTGTACCGTTTTCGCCAGTGCTTGAAGATCAATATTTGCCGACACCAGATAAAATCGTCAGCGTCACGCTTGAATTGCTTGGCGAGCCGGCAGTGAATTAAAGGGGGGACACATATGGCGGTAAAAGTAGTGATGCCAAAGTTGGGAATGGCCATGAAACAAGGAGAAGTATCAATTTGGAACAAAAAAGTGGGAGATCCGGTTGAAAAAGGAGAAAGCATCGCCAGCATTCAGTCGGAAAAAATTGAAATGGAAATTGAAGCGCCAGAAAAGGGCACGCTGATTGATATTAAGGTGAAAGAAGGGGAAGAGGTTCCGCCCGGTACGGCCATCTGCTACATCGGAGATGCCGATGAATCGGTGCAGGCAGAAACGGAAGAGCCGGCAGCTGAAGCAAGCAGGCAAGCAGATCCCCAGCCTCCTAAACATGAAAACAAACCCGCAAACACTAAAAAAGATAGACTGAAAATCTCTCCAGTCGCCAGAAAAATAGCGGAAAAAGCAGGGTTAGACCTGAAAAATCTGAAGGGCACGGGACCGGGCGGACGAATCGTGAAGGATGATGTCACAAAGGCGCTTTCTGAACAAAAAAGAGAACAGGCTAAGCCAGTTTCCGACCAAAAGGCGCAGGAAACGCCGGTTACAGGCATGAGAAAAGTGATCGCGTCCAGAATGCAGGAAAGCTTGGCAAATAGCGCCCAGCTGACGATTACAATGAAGGCTGATATCACTAAGCTGGCAGCGCTTCAAAAACAGCTTTCGCCGACAGCAGAGGAATGGCACGGCATGAAATTAACGATGACTCATTTTGTCTCAAGAGCTGCGGTGCTCGCTCTCCAATCACATCCTATGCTGAACAGCTTCTACAAAAATGAGCGCATTATCACACATCCTCATGTTCATCTTGGAATGGCTGTTGCTCTTGAAAAAGGGTTGGTTGTGCCTGTGATCCGCCATGCTGAAAACAAATCGCTGATTGAACTGGCTCAATCCATCTCGGAAAATGCCAAAAAAGCACGCGAGGGACGGGCGGGAAGCGAAGAACTGCAAGGCTCAACCTTCTCCATTACAAACCTTGGCGCTTTTGGAGTGGAGCATTTCACGCCGATATTAAATCCGCCGGAAACAGGCATTCTCGGCATCGGAGCAAGCTATGACACGCCGGTGTATCTAGGGGAGGAAATTGTCAGAAGCACGATCCTGCCGCTCAGCCTGACATTTGATCACAGAGTCTGTGACGGCGCTCCGGCCGCTGCCTTTCTGAAGGCGATTAAAACATATTTGGAAGAACCGGCAGCATTAATTTTATAGGAAAAGCAGGTGAAAACGACATGACACTAGCCATTATCGGAGGGGGACCAGCAGGCTATGCCGCTGCAGTCTCAGCGGCACAGCAGGGAAAAAAGGTGCTGCTCATTGACAAAGGCTCGCTTGGAGGAACCTGCCTGAATGAAGGCTGCATTCCGACGAAGTCTTTGTTAGAAAGCGCAAATATTCTCGATAAAATCAAACATGCCGGGCGCTTCGGAATTGAACTTCCGCCTGGTGCAATCTCGGTTGATTGGAACAAGATGCAGAGCCGGAAACAGCAGGTTGTCAGCCAGCTTGTCCAAGGCGTACAGTACTTAATGAAGAAAAATCAAATACAGGTCGTAAAGGGAGAGGCTTCCTTTCTTTCTGACAAGAAGCTCTTGATCAAAGGGGAGAACGGAAAAGAAATCAGAGAGGCGGAACAAATATTGATCGCAACCGGATCAGAGCCGATCGAGCTGCCCTTCGCCCCGTTTGACGGCGAATGGGTGATTGACAGCAAAGACGCACTCAACCTCTCTGAAATTCCCGCTTCGCTTGTGATTGTCGGCGGCGGTGTGATCGGCTGTGAGTATGCCGGATTGTTCGCGAGACTTGGATCAAAGGTGACGATTATTGAAACAGCCGGCCAGCTAATCCCGGCAGAGGATGAGGATATCGCCCGTCTCTTTCTGGAAAAGCTCGAGGAAGACGGAGTTGAAGTTCATACCTCCTCCCGGTTAGAGCGTGTTGATCAAGCAGCCAAAACGGCGATATGGAAAAGCGGACAGCGTGAGTTTAAGACAAAGGCCGATTATGTGCTTGTGGCGGTCGGCAGAAAACCTCGTCTGGATGGTTTGCAGCTTGAACAGGCGGGAATAGATTTTTCCCAAAAAGGTATTCCCGTAAATGAGCAGATGCAGACCAATGTGCCTCATATTTACGCATGCGGAGACGCGATCGGTGGCATTCAGCTGGCTCATGCCGCTTTCCATGAAGGGATCATCGCTGCTTCACACGCTTCAGGACGGGACGTCAAAATGAACGAAAAAAATGTGCCCCGATGTATTTATACATCCCCGGAAATTGCTTGTATCGGATTGACGGAAAAACAGGCGAGAAACGTTTACGGAGATGTACAGATTGGTGAATTTCCTTTTTCCGCAAACGGGAAGGCGCTCATCAAACACCAAGCAGAAGGAAAGGTCAAGATCGTGGCGGAGCCGGAGTTCGGTGAAATCGTCGGAGTCTCAATGATCGGACCGGATGTGACCGAGCTCATCGGCCAGGCGGCTGCCATCATGAACGGAGAAATGACGGCGGATATGGCAGAGCATTTTATCGCGGCCCATCCGACACTCTCGGAAACGCTGCACGAAGCGTTGTTAAGCACAATTGGGCTTGCGGTGCATGCATAATAAAAAAGCTGGCGAATCCGCCGGCTTTTTTTGTTGAAAGCGCTTTATTTTTCCCCTACAATAGATGAAAACGGCGTGTAAGGGAGGAACGATCAAGGAATGAATTCGATCCCGAACGATTTGCAAACCTGGAAACGTTTTGTGAAGGACGGCGTGCTGGACGAATCCCGAATAAGAAAAAGGATAGCCGAGTCTTGGCATCGCTGCAGAAAGGCTGAGGTTAACCCCTATTTAGAAAAAGGCCCGAAGGTTTTGCAGCAAACGGAACTGGATCAGCAGTCAAACAAACATTCATTCTTTTTTTCGACCGCAATGCCTTACCTGGAAAAACTGCTGCCCGCAATAAAAGAAATGGAAATGATGGCGCTATTAATTGATGCGGACGGCGTGGTGCTGGCGCTTGACGGCCATCGCCGCGCGCTGCATGAAGCCAAACGCATTAACTTTGTCGAAGGCGCGTGCTGGACGGAAACGGCGGTTGGCACCAATGCAATCGGCACGGCGCTTCACATTAGCGAGCCGGTTGTCATTCAAGGGTCAGAGCATTATTCTGTCGCCTCCCATCGCTGGAATTGCTCAGCAGCTCCGATTCATTATGAGGACGGCAGTCTTGCGGGGGTGATTGATATCTCTTGCCCGGCAGCGCACGCATACCCAAATATGCTAGGCATTGCCGCGGCGATTGCCTATGCCGCAGAAAGAGAATTGGCAGCCAAAAGCAGGGAGAAAGAGCTTGAACTGCTCAGCCGCTTTGCTGATAGGGCAGCGTCCCGTGTGCCGATAGTGCTTTGCAATGCCAAACAGCACATCATCGGCGCAAGCCTACCGATACGAACGTCAATACCGGATTGGCAAGGCCGGCATCTTTATGAGTTGAAGGAAAGGGGTTTTACGATCGAAAAAGCGGTCACCATGGGGAACAGCGGCACTTGTTTTTATTTATCGGAACAAAAGAAAAAGCCAGCCTTTCGATTTAATGGAGTCCTCGGACAAAGCAGGCAATCGCAAGTGATGCTCAAAATCCTCGAACGAGCGGCTTCGGCTGATGCGACAGTTTGTCTGTCGGGCGAAACCGGCACGGGGAAGGAAGTAGCGGCCCGCGCGCTCCATGAAAACAGCGGCCGTAAGCATGGCCCGTTTGTAGCCGTGAATTGCGGAGCGATCCCGTCGGATTTAATCGCAAGCGAGCTGTTCGGCTATGCAGAAGGCGCATTTACGGGAGCAAAACGAAATGGCTACAAAGGAGCCTTCCAAAAAGCGAATCATGGCACCTTATTTCTAGATGAAATCGGAGAGATTTCCCACTCGATGCAGGTAGCGCTTTTACGGGTGCTTCAGGAACGCAAGATTACACCGATCGGAGGAACAAAAGAAATCCCGATTGATATCAGAGTTGTAACTGCCACACACTGTGACTTGCGTGAGCTTGTCGAAAGCGGGAAACTGCGAGAGGATTTGTTTTACCGTCTTCACGTGTTTCCGATTCGGCTTCCTCCTTTACGAGAGCGACCCGAAGATATTCCCGCCCTCTTTGCTTGCTTTAAAGAAAAAAACAAGTGGAATGCAGAGCTTCCCCAAGAATTTCTGGAAACCTTGAAAGTGATGGAGTGGCCCGGAAATATTCGCGAGCTGTTTAATGTATTTGAACGTCTTTCGATCATCTTTCCGGACGGCCGACTGAAAAGCCGCTCGCTCCCATCATTGCTTCAAGCGGCAGGACTCCCGACAAATCACGAGCAGGCAGAGAAGGACAGCGCCGCTTCACTCACACTCCGTGAACATATCCAAAAAAACATTATCATCAGCGCTTTGGAATCTACAAATGGAAACGTATCAAAAGCCGCTGAGATGACAGGCATTCCGCGCAGCACATTTTATAAACGGCTTAAGAAATTCAAGGTGTCGCCATAGAATATTTTCATGTGTTCAAGGAAACGTTACCTTTATATTAAAAAAGGAGGCTGGAACATTGAACACACAGCGAGCAAAAGAAATTGCTGCGTCCGCCGAAATGGCGAATGTCACATATAATGGAGTTCCCATCTATATTCAGCATGTAGACGAAGACCACGGGCTGGCGAGAATCTTTCCGCTGGATGAGCCGCAGAAGGAACACGAGGTTTTGTTAACCAATTTAAAAGAACATTAATTTTCAGACGGCAAAAACCGGTGCTGCTTATATTTGCAGACCGGTTTTTGTAAAAAACTATCCTCTCGGAGCAAAAAGCATGATGCCAACTCCGAAGAGACAAATCAATGCCCCCGCCCAGTCATACAGATCAGGCGTTTTTCGATCAATAAGCCAGCCCCACAGCACGGACAGCACGATAAATACGCCTCCGTAAGCGGCATATACACGGCCAAATGAAGGGAACGTCTGAAACGTCGGAAGAACGCCGTAGACAATGAGAATCAGCGCCCCGGCAATCCCATACCCCACGGGTTTTGTCTCCCTAAGCCACAGCCAAATCAAATACCCGCCGCCAATCTCCGCTGCCCCGGCTGCGAGAAACAAAAGAATCGACAAAAGCATAGCAGCACTCCTAGTTACCAGTGATCGTTATTTCTTATTATATAGTAACAGGCAGTAATGACGAGAGGCGAGAAGAAATCACAGTTTCGGGTTATTTTCAAATTCTTTTAAATACACATTTCTCTGGACTTCAGTAAACTGGCTGATCCAATTGGTTTGCGCTTCACTGTTCATATGGGGCAGTATGTATCGCTCAACGGCTTCGAAAAACAAAGGGTTAGGAATGATGTTCCAAGTAGGAATTTGAATCATCTTATTTTCAACTGTTTGAATCATGATATCTTCTAAAAAAATCCCCTTTACACTGTTCTTATGTCGATTCATTTCAATCTTCTTAATGTCTTTGAACTCTACGGTGTGTTTATCAGTAAATATTTCACCATCTTCTCCTGTTTTCAATCGAAAAATCACATTTCCCCGCTTTGTAAATGCCGGAAACAAGATGATAAATAGATACAAACAAAACAAACTGAATAACAATCCGGCAGGTATTGCTATCAAATAGTATTTCGTCTGAAAGGTAATTCCCATATAAAAGAGCCATAAACAAGCCAAGCCCATACCGCCAGAGGCGGCAAATGCCCAGATTCTAAAGAACATTCTGCTTCTGACTTCAATGATTTCACTATTTCTCAATGATCTTCTCCTTTTAAGAATTCAGGTTGATGTTCTTTTCAAAAATGATTTCTTTGACATCATTTTTATGAGCAGGCACGATCGAGAATTCATTTTGAGTGATGCCGGTTACAAGCCATGTAAAGCGGTTGCCTGGAATAACAAATGCCATTTTTGCCACTTCCGGCGTGTTGTCTTTATCGTACAGGAGACGCATCATGGTATCCATTTTTCCTTTGCGCAAAGACAGATCCTGCACAAACTGAGATACGCCTTCTCGGTTACCATGCATATCAAGGAATTCCATCATACGTGATTGGTTCTCGGAAACGCCCTCAAGGAGCTGTTCAAATTCCTCTGATGTAAGTGTCAGGACTGGACCGCTCTGTTCTTCTGATTCTATTATATGTAAAAACTCGGATGCTTTTGCATATAATTCTTCTTTGGAAGCGATTGTCATGATTCTATGTACTTGCTGCTCATGTATTACTTCATGAGAATAGATCCCTGATTTTGATACATGACAGGAAAAGTTCAGCTCATTGCCGTTCTCATCAAATTTTGACATTTTCATCGTATAGTCAGCATCATTTAATACATGAATAAACGGGCGATATTCTTCCTTCAGCCGATATTGATGATTGCGGTACTCCGCGACCTCTTTAGCTAAAAGCGAACGGCAGGCCGCTTCAAATAAAAATCCGAGCTGCTCATCTTCCATGTCAGGAAAGTAGTTTTGTTTCATTGCCATGCCTTGTTCAAAAAACCCCTCGCTATAAAAACAAAAAATGAGTTCTTCAATACTGATCCTAAGCTGGTTCATTATCATTCTCCTATCCAAATGAAAGTTTGCCTCTGAGGAAATGGCTTGCGCCGATTAACAGTGATCCTGCTGTGTCCTTCGCCTTGTCCACGCCTTTTTTCGCGCTGTCTATTCCTTTATGAATCGTTTGGTTGGCCGTCTCTATACCATCATTCACCAACTTCACGGCTTTTCCGGCTGTTTCCCAGCCTTTTCTCCCTGTATCAATTACTTTGTGAATGGGGTCTTTCAGTTTTACCGCTGCTTTTTCGGCAAAACCTGCCGTGAATGTGGCGATTTTTTCTCCGGCTACTCCTCCTACAAATGAGCCGGCTGCGCCAAGCACAACTGTGCCTGCAGGGCCCGCTAAGCTGCCAATTGCACCGCCGACTACCGCTCCGACAGTTGACCCGCCCGTAATAAATACCGTATCATTTACAGCTTTTCCGACGGCTTTCGCATTTTCCCGCTTCAATACTTCAGGGTTGTTTTCGTATCTTGCATAATTATCGGCGATTTTTAAGCCCGCTCCGACTGTTTCGGTTGCCCCTGTTATGATGCCTGCCGTTATCATATTTCCTTTCGCAAATTTAAGGCATGTTTTCCCGACATCTTTTAGTGTTGAGCGGACCCCGGCTTCGTCTGCTAATCCCTTTGTATAACTCCTTACACTGTTTGAGAAATTCACCGCATCCTGCGGAAAGAACTTCGTGAATTTTTTGTGGACTAAATCTGCAAAGGGCTTGTTTGTCTTTTTATATAGATATTTCGGATTGAGAAGGACTCTGGCCGCTTTTTGATAACGAGAGCTATCGACAGTTCTGGAAATATCTAATAATAGCTTCGAGTGCTGGGCTGTATGCAAGCCGCTGCTTTGCTTTACAAATGTCGTCAGCCCTAATCCATAATATTTTCCCTGAGTAATCATGAGGGCTGATAAGCTTGCCATCATGCCATATTTGTCATATACGTTATAAAGCTTTCTTAACATATCATCTTTCTCAACAAATTGATCACTGGTTTTTCTGATAAAGATCTCATGATCACTTAGTTTGCTGACGAGCGCGCTTCCCGAGCCCCATGCATCGCCGACACCGGAAAAACAGCTGCTGTATTGCGGATCGCATTGTAAGATCAGCTGTGCCAGTTCGAGGTGTAAGTCTTTATATTTGTTTTCCATATCCTTTAATTCTGTGACAAAATCATTTGCCAAATGTTCTAGCTTATCGGGATCGACTGCAATTTTTCCTGACATGGCGGGTACCCCCTAATTCTATTTCTTTATTTCTCTTGCTTTTCTTTCGAGTTCTTCCATTCTGGCAATCTCTGCTTTTCGTTCTTCTATTTTCACAGCGGCTGCCTTGAGTTCATTGCTTGTTTCAATTAAATCCTGTTCAAATTGGTCGTAATCAGATTTTGTCTCCTCAAACTTTTGGTCGAACGTTTCTCTTGCTTTTCCTTGCCAAGCGCCGCCCAATGCAAATAAACGTGAATTCAGGAGCTGTTTTGAGTTTCTGACCTCTTCTGCCGCTTCACTATATTTGTTTGCCAGCTCGATTACTTTATTTGAGTCCAACTTTTGCCCCCCCGCCTTTCCTAATTTAACGCACAAATGGATGGTTTTATATAAATGATTATAAATAATTAGGCATATATTCGAATCATACAAAAGAACCTTTTCATAAAGGATAAAAGGGTGTATATCCACTTTTATTTTAAGGAAAAAGAGACTTTAAGCTTACTTGGAGGTGAATAGATCAATCTGTGAACACTTTCAATAAAACAACCGGGAATTTTCCCGCCTGCTGAGAAAATAAACTAAAACTGATCAAATGACCTAACTGCACCAAACGCGTTACGGAGAGGATCGTCCCATGATATAAATATAATGTAAACGTTATCAAGGAGGTCGTCATATGAAGAAAAAATCATTCTCGATTGTGATCGCAGGCGGGGGCAGCACGTTTACCCCGGGTGTTGTCTTAATGCTCTTGGATCATTTGCAGGAGTTTCCAATCAAAAAGCTGAAGCTATATGATAATGACAAAGCAAGGCAGGAACGAATCGCGGGTGCTTGTGACGTGTTCATAAAGGAAAAAGCGCCGGATATTGAATTTACAGCGACGACTGATCCAAAAGAGGCTTTTACAGATGTGGATTTTGTGATGGCGCATATCAGAGTCGGCAAATATGCGATGCGCGCGCTTGATGAACAAATTCCGTTAAAGTACGGAGTCGTCGGGCAGGAGACATGCGGGCCGGGCGGAATTGCGTACGGGATGCGTTCGATCGGCGGTGTGCTCGAGATTCTGGATTATATGGAAACCTATTCACCGGATGCGTGGATGCTGAACTATTCAAACCCTGCAGCAATCGTGGCCGAAGCGACGCGCCGCCTCAGACCGAATTCAAAAATCTTAAATATATGCGACATGCCGGTCGGAATTGAAGACCGCATGGCACAAATACTCGGCCTGTCCTCAAGAAAAGAGATGAAGATCCGTTATTACGGCTTGAATCACTTTGGATGGTGGACATCCATAGAGGATCAAGAGGGCAACGATTTAATGCCGAAACTGAAAGAGCATGTTCGTGAATACGGATATATACCAAAGACGGAAACCGAACAGGTGGAAGCAAGCTGGAATGATACATTCGGAAAAGCGCGCGATGTGCAGGCAGCTGATCCGGACACTTTACCGAATACGTATTTGCAGTATTATTTGTTCCCGGATGATATGGTCAAAAAATCAAATCCAAATCATACGAGGGCAAATGAAGTCATGGAAGGACGAGAGGCATTTATTTTCAGCCAATGTGACATGATTACACGTGAGCAGTCTTCTAAAAACAGTGACATTACGATTGATGATCACGCTTCTTATATCGTCGATCTGGCCCGAGCTATCGCTTACAATACGGGCGAAAGAATGCTGCTGATTGTAGAAAACAACGGCGCGATCGTTAACTTTGACCCTTCTGCGATGGTCGAAGTGCCATGTATCGTTGGTTCGAACGGCCCTGAACCTGTCACAGTCGGCAAAATCCCGCAGTTCCAAAAAGGGCTGATGGAGCAGCAGGTGTCTGTTGAAAAATTAACGGTGGAAGCTTGGGAAGAGAAATCATTCCAAAAGCTGTGGCAGGCGCTGATCCTCTCAAAAACAGTGCCGAACGCCCGCGTGGCGAGATTGATTTTAGAGGATTTAATGGAGGCCAACAAGGAGTACTGGCCTGAGCTTGACCAAAGCCCGAGCCGCATTTCTTAATAAGTTCCCCCATTTTCTTGGTCTATTATTGTATATAATAGAAAGAAAATGGGGGGATCATATGAGCTTGGAAGAATTGATCAATCAGCATTACAATAAATTAAATGATAACGATTTTTATATTTTAAAATATATCTTGAATCACAAGCACACATGCTATCTTCTAGGAATAAATGATCTGGCGAAAGAGTGCAGTGTGTCGCGTTCTTCGATCTTGCGCCTCTCCCAAAAGCTCGGCTTCAGCGGCTATAGCGAATTCCGTGTGTACTTGAAATGGGAGGATCAGACTGAAGAAGGGGAAAGCCTGAGCTTTGAAAAGCTGCTTGATGATATAGAAGCCAACCTGAAGTTTTTAAAGACGAAGGATATGACGGAAATGTGCCGGCTGATTGATGAAGCTGAACGAATCTTTGTCTATGGATCGGGGACGGCGCAAACAACGTGCGCCCGAGAGCTGCAGAGAATGTTTGTGTCCCGCCGCCGGTATTTGATTTTGATACAAGACAAAATAGAGTTTGATACGATGCTGGATGATTTCAAAGGTAATGACTTATTTATTATTATTTCACTCTCCGGAGAAACGCCGGAATTAATTCCGCAGGCCCGAATCCTTTCTGCAAAAGGGATTCCCTTTATTTCCATTACAAATTTGAAAAATAACGTGCTCGCCCAGACAACGCCATACAATCTGTATGCGACAAGCAAGCCCGTGACTTTAAGCGATAAAACGGAGATTGTCGCGTTTGCGCCATTTTTTCTCGTTGGAGAAGCATTGTTCCGGGCATATGTTGATTATAAAGAGGATGAGAAAAACAACATTGATTAACAGGGGGGTCATGGTATGATGCAAAAAGTGCAGCGCTTTGGAAGCGCCATGTTTGTACCTGTTTTATTATTTGCGTTTGCCGGTATTATTGTCGGCCTTAGCACAGTGTTTAAAAATGAAGCCCTGATGGGATCGCTCGCCGATCCTAAAGGGTTTTGGTATCAATGCTGGTATGTCATTGAGCAGGGCGGCTGGACCGTGTTTAATCAAATGCCTCTATTATTTGCGATCGGCATCCCGGTTGCATTGGCGAAGAAGGCTCAGGCGCGCGCATGTTTGGAAGCGCTTACTGTATACTTGACGTTCAATTATTTTATTAATGCGATCCTTACCGTGTGGGGCGGCGCATTTGGTGTTGATATGGATCAAGAGGTCGGCGGCACAAGCGGATTAACCATGATTGCGGGCATTAAAACGCTTGATACGAATATTATCGGAGCGATTTTAATTTCCTCCATTGTGGTCTATTTGCACAATCGTTATTTTGATAAGAAGCTGCCGGATTTTCTCGGCATATTCCAAGGCTCAACATACATCGTCATGATCTCATTTTTTATCATGATACCAGTCGCTTTGGCCGTTGCTTATATATGGCCGATGGTGCAGAACGGCATCGCTTCTTTGCAAGGATTTCTCGTCGCATCAGGAGCATTCGGGGTTTGGGTATATACCTTTTTAGAACGCATTTTAATTCCGACAGGCCTTCATCATTTCATTTACTCTCCATTTATTTACGGACCTGCTGTCGCAGAAGGCGGAATTGTCACCTATTGGGCGCAGCATCTCGGCCCATATTCAGAAAGCGCCAAACCGTTGAAAGAGTTATTCCCTCAGGGGGGATTTGCGCTTCACGGCAATTCAAAAATCTTCGGCATCCCGGGAATCGCTCTGGCCTTCTATGTGACTGCTTCAAAAGAAAAGAAAAAAATTGTCGCAGGCCTGCTGATTCCCGTCACGCTGACGGCCATCATCGCCGGCATTACAGAGCCGATTGAATTCACCTTTTTATTTATTTCGCCGTTATTGTTTGCAGTTCATGCGTTATTGGCAGCCACAATGTCTACGGTGATGTTTATGGCCGGGCTCGTCGGAAATATGGGGGGCGGCTTAATAGAAGTGGTCACCCTGAATTGGATTCCGCTTTTCAGCAGCCACGGAATGACCTATGTAAATCAAATCCTGATCGGGCTCGCTTTTACAGCCATTTACTTTTTCACTTTCAGATTCCTTATCCTGAAATTCAATATCGCCACACCAGGAAGGGAAAAGGACGATCAGCAGGAAACAAAGCTATATTCAAAAAAGGAATACAGAGAAAGAAAGAACACACAGCAGGAAACAGCCTCTGCAAAAGAAACAGCGGATGATGAGGCGTTTTTATACATTGAAGCTTTAGGCGGAAAAGATAATATTACAGATGTCACCAACTGCGCCACACGTCTCAGGGTCAGCGTAAAGGACGAATCAAAGGTCGAGCCGGACAACGTATTCCGGGCATTGGGCGCCCACGGCGTCGTAAGAAACGGCAAAGCGCTTCAGGTCATTGTCGGGCTGAGTGTTCCGCAGGTGCGGGAGCGTGTGGAGAGAATACTGAACGGTTAAATAATGCTGCAGAAGTCTATATGCAGAGTGGAAAGAGCGCTTGTTTATCCAGCGCTTTTTTTTTATGTTTTAAAAAGATGTATGAATTTGTCGTACCTTTGCCACCTGTACATGTAGAAGCGAATGACTTCTATGGTGTTCGTGTTTTAAATAACAATTAAAAAAATAGGAGGCAGGACAATGACAAACTATACTACTTTCTTAGGACTTTACAAGCCCGATAAAGCTGAGGGCGTTGAAGTTGAAAGCCTTGCTCAAAACTTTGAAGCGATTGACAGCAAAATCGGTGCCGCTCTTAGCAATGGTACGTCAACTTATGAAAACTTAAACGAAAGGCTTAAAACGTATGAAAACAGATTTGAACATGTTACAGAGCGCAACGTTATGGATTTTGGGGCTAAAGGAGACGGAGTAACAGATGATACGCAAGCATTTCATGATGCTATGGCTGACGGAGGCTATGTAGTAACAGTTCCCGCCGGTGTTTTCAGAACATCGGGATTATTTGTTCCTTCAAATACAATGCTTATCGGAGCAGGCAAGAAAAGAACGGTCATTAAATTATTAGACAAAACACCGGTCGGGCATTCTGTTCTTACCAACAGTGATTACACGAACGGTAATGAAAATA
Source organism: Bacillus sp. HU-1818 (assembly GCF_022695965.1). NCBI lineage: Bacteria > Bacillati > Bacillota > Bacilli > Caryophanales > Bacillaceae > Bacillus > Bacillus sp. HU-1818. The sequence continues at coordinate 49,301 of NZ_JAAPBE010000005.1, read as the reverse complement.
TTTACGTCGGCCACCTCACACTGGACTGGAACAAGGATACGCGCCCTGCCGGCTGGAAGATTCCGAAAGGCCCCACTTCAAGCTGTTTGCTTTTTGCGAATGTTGACTATTCTTTTGTCGAGCATGTGTTTGCCAAGAATGGCGGCCTTCACGGCTTTGATTCGACAAGCCCGAACTATAATAGACATGGTGAAATGGACGACCCAACTTATTATCAGCCCAATGGCTGTAACTTTGTAACATTTTCACATTGTGAAGCAACAGGGTCCGGCGATGATAACTTTACTTGTCATTTTGGTAAACACACTACTTTCAGTCATTGCCTCTCTTACCATCCTATGGGGTTAAATGACGGAACTTCTAACACGAACTGTTTTGAAATTGATGACGGCTCTCAAGACGTAATGATTGATAGTTGTATCTCAATTGGAGGAGTCCGAGGTTTTGAGATTAAAGCACATGGTTATGCACCGGCAGCGAAGAGAGTCCAGCTTGTTAACTGTCGCGCATACGAAAATGCAATTGGATATAGCATTCGCCATATCGGTCACCACACAGCAAGCGATCCTCAGTCAGCGACAGCCCATGATGTGCAGCTCGCGAATTGTATCGCATATAACCCTAAACCAAATGACCTTTACAAAGGGGCGGGACCAAACGCGTTGCAAATCTCCGGATATGATGGTGTGAGTGTTATGAATTTCCATGCTATTTGTGATGATAGTTCAATTGATTATAAGGGTAATTCTGTAGTCAGTGTATTTTATAAAGGACGCTTAATGAGCTTGAAGAATATAACCATTCGCGGATTTAAGACTGCAGACAATGATTTATATATTGTCGGCGGGGATAACTCAGTAGGTAAAGTAATGGTAGATGGTGTCACCTTGATTGACTCCGGAAAAAATGGAGTTGCATTTGGCAGCGGAATGTACGAGTCTGTTGTTAGTAATGTTTGGGGGCAGAGATCTCCAAAAAATAATAGCGGTACAGTTGGAATTTATTCCTCAGATCCAGACCTTAATGTATCCAATTGTGATTTTTCAGGTTATGAAACTGACTTTCACATTGGAGGAGCAGTCACTCCTTATTTCTTATTCAAACATAAAGGAAGCGGAGTCATTGGCTCCCGTGAATCTCACGCTACAGGCAACAATAATTTTGTGGCTGGTTCTGTTCGGGGAAGAGCAACCGGAGCGGCTCAATCTTCAGTGCTTTCTTCGTACAATACAATTAACCCGAATTCAGATTCTGTAGCACTTGGCTGGGGTGCAGGCAGCACTCCGTCATCAGCAAACAGAAAAATTGAGCTTCATGCAAAAGAAGGATCAATTAAGGCCACAGGAAAGATAACAGGTTCCGCGACATTCTCTGACTATGCCGAGTATTTTGAGAGCCTGAGCGGGGAGAAGATTCCGACAGGAACACTGGTCACACTTGAAGGTGATAAGATCAGACCGGCTGAAAAAGGTGATCTCATGCTTGGAGTAATTTCCGAGACTGCCGGAGTGATTCTTGGTGAGTCGAGTTTCCATTGGTCGGGACGATACGTAAAGAATGAGTTTGGCGGCTACGTTTATGAAGAACAGAAAGATGCAAACGGCCAAATGGTCATGGCTCCCAAAGAAAATCCTGACTATCGACCTGAAGAAGACTATGCTTCAAGAGATGAGAGAGACGAGTGGAACATTGTCGGACTCATCGGCCAGGTATATGTCAGATGCGATGAGACGGTGAAAGCAGGAGATTTTATTCACGCTCATAACGGGATCGCAACAAAATCCGATTCTCCAAATCAGCGCTGGCAGGTCATGAAAGTGATCCAAGAGTTTGATGCTGATAAAGGATTTGGGGTTGCTTTCGTTTTTATTCGTTAAATGAAATGACACGCCATGAATGATCATCTGAATAGCGGACGCCTTTAAAGGCTCCGCTATTCATCTTAAAATAAAACACTCCGGTTCACGCTGGTAAAAAAAAAGATAAGTCAGCCTCCATATTTACATGCTTCAATCCTTCCTTTTTTATCTTCAATGATTTTCATTTTTTACACAAAGTACATAATAAAAGTGCGGGTTCAAGGGTTAATCCTTTATTCATTTAAGACAAACAAATAAAATAAAAATACATATTGATAAACAGGTTTGGGAGGCTTTCAGATGTCAAAGGCTTTATCATACTTAAAACCATACTATTTGATAGCGGGGATAGCTCTTGTCTTGATGCTGACTGAGCTTGCCGTAGAGCTTGTGCAGCCCCTCCTTATCGCAAAAATTATAGATGAGGGGATTTTAAAACAAGACCTTAGGACAGTCTGGGTATGGGGAGCTGTAATGGTCGGGCTTACACTGGTGTCATTTGCGGCGGGAATGTTGAATTCCTTCTATGCGGCTCATGTCAGCCAAAGCTATGCTTACGATACGAGAAAAGGGATATTTCAAAAAATCCAGTCCTTCTCTTTTTCTACTTTTGCGCAATTTTCCTCCTCATCATTTATTACGAGGCTGACCAATGACGTGACACAGGTTCAAAATATGATTTTTATGAGCCTCAGGTTTATGCTTCGGGCGCCTTTAATGATTGTCGGCGGTGTTATTTTATCATTGACCGTCAATGTGAAACTCGGTTTTTCTCTGCTTGTGACGATTCCGATTTTGATTCTTTTTTTACTTTGGGTATTAAAAAAAGGGGGTTCGCTGTTCCGCTCTGTGCAGAAACGGCTTGACCAAGTGAACACCATCATGCAGGAAAACCTGGCGGCTATCAAATTGATTAAGGCGCTGCTTCGCGGGAGCCACGAGATCAAACGGTTTCTGAAATCAAACACCATACTGATGCAAAAAACAGTATCGGCCTTTCGCCTCGTTGAAGCAACGATGCCTGTTTTGGTGCTGTTAATGAATATATGCATTCTGTTTATTTTGTGGCTTGGCGCCAATAGTGTGGCACAAAACGGTACGCAGGTCGGCGATGTTGTCGCGATTATAAACTACGCCACACGTATTACAGGCGCGTTGTCCGTTTTTCCGTTCTTGATTATGATTTTTTCACGGGCGAAAGCTTCCGGGGAAAGAATCGGAGAGGTGCTTGAGACAGAAGGCGACGAACGGGAGCGCGGCAAAACGGATGAGCCGCTGAGCGGCCGTATTGATTTTGAAGATGTGTCATTCCGCTATCCCGATATGGAAAGAGAAGCGCTTCAGCACATAACCTTTACAGCAAAACCAAAGGAAACGATTGCTCTCTTAGGAGCGACGGGCTCTGGAAAATCAACGCTCTTTCAGTTAATTCCGCGGCTATACAAATCGGATTCAGGCAGGGTTTTGATTGACCGGAAGCCGATTGGCGAATTTCCGGCTGAAGGGCTTCGGAAGCAAATCGGCTACGTTCCGCAGGAAGTGCTGCTCTTCTCGGGAACGATCAGAGAAAATATCGCCTGGGGCAAAGAAAATGCTTCACTAGATGAAGTAATGGAAGCGGCCAAAAGCGCGCAAATTCATGACACGATTATGAAACTCCCGAAAGGCTATGATACGGTGCTTGGGCAAAAGGGCGTCAATTTGTCAGGCGGTCAGAAACAGAGGATTTCCATCGCCAGAGCCTTTATCAGAAAGCCCGCCATTCTTTTATTGGATGACAGTACAAGCGCCCTCGACCTGCAAACAGAAGGAAAGCTGCTTGAGGCGATCAGCGCTTATGAGTGCACAACACTGATCATTACCCAAAAAGTCAGTACGGCCATGAAAGCCGACGTCATATTGCTTCTTGAGGACGGCGAACTGATTGAAAAAGGCACGCATCACGAGCTGCTTTCACAGTCTCATTTGTATCAGCTTATTTACGAGTCTCAATTCGGAAAGGAGGGGGCTGGTCATGCTGAAAGACATTCGTAGTCCTTTCCAATATAAAAAAATACCTATTGATCAAAAAGACCGCTCTAAAAAAAGAACGAAAGCAAAGGATGCCAAAGGGACGCTAGGCAGAATGTGGTCTTACTTAGCTGAGAAAAAAGGCATGCTCACACTTGTCATGATCATGGTTGTGGTCAGTGCTGTGTTTGGCTTGCTTGGGCCTATTGTGATCGGCCGTGCCATCGACCATTTTATTGTCGGCCGGACGGCAAGCGGGCTTTTTCCGGTATTGCTTGGTTTGTTAGGGATCTATGTCATCCAGTCCCTGTCTTTATGGTTTCAAAACTATTGGATGATTAATATTTCTCAAAGCACTGTATTCAGAATGCGGAGTGAGCTGTTCACCCACTTGCACGAGCTGCCGATACCGTTCTTCGATAAACAGCGGCACGGCGAGCTGATGAGCCGGGTGACGAATGATATTGAAAATGTCAGTTCAACTTTAAACACGTCGGTCATCCAAATCTTATCAAGCGTCATCACCTTTGTGGGAACGATCTCAGTGATGCTGTACATGAGCCCGCTGCTGACGCTCATCACGCTGATTATCGTGCCGATTATGGCAGTCAGCATCAAATGGATCACCAACCGTACGGGAAAGCTTTTTAAAGAGCAGCAAAAAAACCTTGGAGAGCTTAATGGTTATATAGAAGAATCCATATCAGGCGCCAAGGTCATCAAAGCTTATTCGCGGGAAGAACAGGTGACTGCTGAGTTTTTGGAAAAAAGTGATAGTCTGAAGGCATCCGGCTTTTGGGCACAGACGATCTCCGGCTTTATCCCGAAAGTGATGAACACGTTGAACAATCTAAGCTTTACGATTATTGCGGCCATCGGCGGTTGGTTTGCGTTAAAGGGCTGGATTACGATTGGCTCAATCGTGGTGTTCGCCGAGTATTCAAGACAGTTTACCCGCCCTTTGAACGATCTTGCCAACCAATTTAATACGATGTTGTCCGCCATTGCCGGAGCTGAACGTGTCTTCGATGTGCTCGATGAAAAAGAAGAACGGGAGGATGAAAAGAAAGCCTTACATCAGCCGATTCAAACAGGCGCAATTGAATTCAGGCACGTCTCTTTCGGATATGAGGAAGGGAGCCAGACGCTGAAACACCTCAGCTTCACAGTGCCGGCGGGACAATCCATTGCGTTTGTCGGCCCGACAGGCGCGGGAAAAACGACTGTCACTAATCTTCTCGCCCGTTTTTATGAACCGGATGAGGGAGCGATTTTGATTGACGGCATTGATATTAAGGACATGACGAGGTCCAGCCTTCGGAAACATATGGGGTTTGTCCTTCAGGATTCCTTTTTGTTTCAGGGAACCATCAGAGAGAATATCCGCTATGGCCGTTTGGACGCAACGGACCAAGAAGTGGAAGAGGCAGCAAAAAACGCTAATGCGCACAGCTTTATCGAACGGCTGCCGAAGGGATATGATACGGTGCTGACCCAAAACGGAGCAGGTATCAGCCAAGGGCAAAAACAGTTGATTTCCATTGCCAGAGCGGTGCTGGCAGATCCGGTTTTGCTGATTTTAGATGAGGCGACAAGCAACATTGATACAGTCACAGAAGTCAAAATTCAGCAAGCCCTTGCCCGCTTGATGGAAGGGAGAACAAGCGTAATGATCGCCCACAGGCTGAACACGATTCAAAGAGCGGATCAAATCGTTGTTTTAAAAGACGGAGAGATGATAGAAAGGGGCAGCCATGCCGAGCTTCTCCGGCAAAAAGGATTTTACAGCAATTTATATGAAAGCCAATTTAAAAGAGCCTAAGTGAGAAAAAAGACCTTTGTGCCGGCAGCAAAGGCCTTTTTTTTATATCATTTATGGTACTTTTATTTCATTTTCGTAAAATGTAACAAAATTACTTGACGTAAACAAGTTATCTATATATACTAACTTACACAAAGTAAGTGATAACACTTATCAAGGAGGAACATAATGAATAAATCATTTGAAATTGGCACATTACTTTTAAGGGCAGTTACAGGTATTATCTTTTTTGTTCACGGTTTATCAAAGTTTACGGCGATGGAGGGCACAATCCAATTTTTTGGAAGTATAGGGCTCCCAAGTTTTATGGCTTATATCATCGCAACCATTGAACTCGTCGGAGGAGTGCTTGTCTTTTTCGGATTAGCGACACGTATCGTGGGCGTATTGTTTGCCCTAACTCTGCTCGGAGCCATCTTTACAGTAAAACTTAAAGCGCCTTTCATGGGGAATTCTGAATTTGATTATCTTCTGTTGGTAGCATCTATCCATTTAGCTCTTTCAGGGAGCCGCTTCTTGGCGCTAGATTCGTTTGTTTTTAAAGCGAAAAAGGAAGAAAACGTTTCAGCATAAGAAGAGAGGCCACCAATATGACGAGTATCCACGAAGATACAAACATCGGTTATGTCAAATTAAACATCCGCAGCTTAGAGCGTTCCCTGCAGTTCTATTGCGGCGTGATCGGCTTTCAAGTGCTGAAGCAAACAGATACCGCGGCAGAATTGACGGCCGACGGAGAGCACGTTTTGCTTATCCTTGAAGAAAATCCGAGCGCTGTCGTCTTGCCTGAACGGACAGTAACGGGCCTTTATCACTTTGCGATTCTTCTTCCCGACAGAAAAGAACTCGGCATTGCCATCAACCGCCTGATTGAAAACGGCATCGCACTCGGGCAGGGGGACCACGGCGTGAGTGAGGCATTCTATCTGTCCGACCCGGACCAAAACGGCATTGAAATATATGCTGACCGGCCGCGCAGCACATGGCAGCGTGATGCAAAAGGAAACTATATCATGGGCACGGCGCCCGTTGATGTGGTAGGTCTGTTAGCCGAGGGGGGAGATGAGCGAAAAAGCTTGCTTCCGGAGGGAACGGTGATAGGCCACATCCATCTTCATGTAAATGATTTAAAAAAGGCGAAAGCATTCTACACAGATATATTAGGATTTGACATTACAGGCGACTACGCAGGGATGTCCGCCCTCTTCGTATCAGCGGGAGGCTACCACCATCATGTCGGCTTAAACATCTGGGCGGGGAAAAATGCCCCTCCGAAGCCGACAAACGCCAGCGGCCTGACTTATTACACCATTGTGCTCCCAAACAAGGAAGAGCTCGAAAAGGTGGCAGACAGGCTGCAGAATGCCGGATACTCCGTTGAAGAAAAGCACGAAGGATTATATGTAAAAGATCCGGCTTCAGGCGCAGGTATCGTATTTGTGATCTGACAAAAAAAGTCCCCTTGCATAGCTCGCAAGGGGGCTTTTTTTATGTGCGTGGGCAAATATTTATCTGAAGTTCGCCATCGCCATTGATGCCAAAAATCGCGGCAATGAAGAAACATTGCAAAATCTCATTTATCCTGACATTGATGCCGGACTGGAAGGCATTCGCTGGATTGAAAATGGTGTGCGTTCAGCAGAAAATGGTTCAGTGTGGGTGGATTTTGTGTAGCCGAAAAGAATAAATTTGAAGTGCACACTCAGCTTGAAGAGAAAACAGTTTCTCTTTAAGCTTTTTTCTTTTTGCCAGACCCCTGTATTACTCCTCCCCTGCAGCCTGAACGAAGACCATTTATTTTTTCGAAACATCTGTCAAAAATTTCAGCAGGAAGGTATGATAGAAAATGGAATTTATTGCGGGAGTGAACCAACATGTCGACTCTTCTATTTACAAGGCTATTTACGTTATTGGTGATTTGTTCAGTTTATTTGTTTGTTGCAGCTGACAATCTGTACCATTACATATTTATATGCGGCGGGGCATGTATATTTTTGTCCAACCATTTCTTACTGATAAAAACAAAGCCCCCACTTATTTTTTGTCTTATTGATATTATTGTGGGTTTTTCATTCGCTTTCGTTTTTCCGGGGACAGGTTTATATATTACGCTGCTCAGCCCTGTCGCGGTTACATTTTTTTTGAAGGGATTTAAACGAAGAACAGTATGGTCTGTCTTGTGTCTTTGTACCATCCTGTGGCTTATTGTGCTGTTCCGTACCTATCAGCTCTTTGGAAATGAACATGTCATGGACCATTGCATCAGTATGACATTTGTTGTGTTCTGCGGAGTGGTCGGCAAATTGATCCGCAAACTAATGGAAGCGCAGGAAACAACAAAACAGCAGTATCAGGAATTGACCGATTCTCATCAAGCCCTCTCTGCGGCCCATCAAGAGCTGCATCTGTACGCGAAACAAGTGGAGGAGCTGACGGCTATTCATGAACGGAACCGAATGGCGAGGGACATCCATGATACTGTCGGCCACAAAATGACAGCCTTGCTCGTTCAGCTTCAGCTCCTGAGAGAATGGCAAAAACGGGACAGCCAAAAAGCGGAGCAAACGGTGGGCGTATGTGAAGCTTTGTCACGTGAAGCATTAGAGGAAATCCGGCTATCCGTCCGGACGCTGCAAGCCGAAAACAGCCAGCCGTCTTTTGTCGAAACGCTTAAACAGCTGACTGAGGATTTTTATCAAAACGCGAGGGTGGCGTCCGAGATCGCGCTAAACGGCGATCCCTCACTGATACCGCTATCACTCCAGCCAGCCATTACAAGAACGGTGCAAGAGGCTTTAACAAATGCCAAACGCCATGGGGGAGCGGCAAGATGCGGCATTCATTTAACATGTGAACCAGATAAGATCAGCGTGATAATCGTGGATGACGGCAAAGGCAATCATGAGGCGGAAGCCGGATTTGGCCTTTTGAATATGAAAAAGCGGGCGGCAGAGCATGGGGGAACAATCCGTTTTGAAAGCGAACGGGGTAAAGGTTTTAAAGTAATAGCGGAATTTTCACTGGCCATAAAGAAATGGAGCTTTGGGCCGGTTCAGCAAAAGGAGAGCTTGTCATGATTAGGATTATGATTACAGATGACCAGGATATTATCAGAGAAGGAATGGCATCCTTGCTTCAGCTTAGGGAGGAGCTGGATGTTGTCGCCACCGCAAGCAGCGGGCAGGAGGCTTTTGAAAAGGCAAAAGAATACCAGCCTGATATCGTGCTAATGGATATCCGCATGCCGATCTCAAGCGGAGTGGAAGGAACGAGACTGATTACAAGCAGCCTCCCAAATGTCAAGGTGCTGATGCTGACTACATTTAAAGATAACGAGTTGATCATTGAGGCGCTGCAAGAGGGCGCAAGCGGGTATCTGTTAAAGGACATGTCGGCAGATACAATCGTAAAAGCCATCATGACTGTGCAATCTGGGGGAATGGTTCTCCCGCCCGAACTGACCGCGCAAATGCTGAACGAATGGAAGAGTGAAAAGAAGCTTAAAGGAATAGAAGAACAAGCGAAGCCGAAAGAGCTGCTCGAATTGACGGAGAGAGAAACGGAAGTACTGGCTGAGCTCGGCCGCGGCCTGAACAATAAAGAGATTGCCGAAAAACTTTTTATTACAGAAGGCACGGTGAAAAATCACGTTTCAAGCATTATTAATAAATTGGCTGTAAGGGACAGAACCCAGGCAGCGATTTATTCTGTCCGTTACGGTGTGACCATTTTTCAATAGATTATATGACTTTTGGCATATAGAACGCTCCGGAAAGGCCTGTCACAGGCTTTTTTTTTATGCCTGATTTTCTATCGCGCGCCACATGTGCAAACCATCTGCATTTTTTAGACTAGGGTAGGTGACAAAAAAGGAGTGAACACAAGTGCTGCAAGTAGAAAATATCGAAAAAGCTTATGAAAAGAAACTGATCGTAAAAGGGATTTCTTTTACATTAGAAAAAGGCGAAGCATTCGGTTTGTTAGGGCCGAACGGAGCTGGTAAGTCAACAACTATCTCAATGATTGCAGGCCTCGTGCCGTCTGACAAAGGTGAAATTACAGTCGGCGGCTGCATTGTCGGAAAAGATACAAATCAAGCCAAACAGAAAATCGGTGTGGTTCCGCAGGATATCGCTCTTTATCCGACGTTAACAGCGAAGGAAAACTTGCTGTTCTGGGGAAAAATGTATGGCTTAACGAGTGCCAAAGCGAAAAAACGGGCCATTGAAGTTCTCGAATATGTCGGATTGACAGAACGGGCAAAGGATAAAATTCAGACGTTTTCCGGAGGAATGAAACGCAGAATCAATATCGGCGCCGCTTTAATGCATCGGCCTGAACTGCTCATTATGGATGAGCCGACAGTCGGCATTGACCCCCAATCAAGAAATCATATTTTGCAAACAGTCAAACAGCTGAATGAAGAGGGGATGACGATCATTTATACAAGTCATTACATGGAAGAGGTAGAGTATTTGTGCGATCGAATTGGAATTATGGATAAAGGCGACATGATTGCCATCGGAACAAAAACGGATTTGTGCACACGCTTGGCAGGGGGAACCATCATTCATCTCGCCGTACAATCTATCAATGATGATTTTATTTCCGCGATCCGCTCTCAGGAAAATGTCAGTGATATAGTGGTCCATTCCGATGAGAACAAAATAGACATTCTCGCCAAGCAGCATGAAAGAGTAATCAGCGGCATCCTTGCCCTGGCGGCCGCTCACCATGTCAGCTTGAAATCCCTGCACGTCCAAGAGCCGAATCTCGAGCGGCTATTCCTACACCTGACCGGACGCGCGCTGCGAGATTAGGAGGGAGAAAAATGAAAAAAAGCCTAGTGATCGCATGGAAGGATTTCACCATTAGAATGAGGGACCGAAGAGGCTTTATGATGATGATTTTGATGCCGGTTTTATTAACCGTAATTTTGGGTGCTGCACTCGGATCAATGTTTGACGGGGGAAATGAGCTTGATCACATCACAATCGGCTATGTGCAATCAGATCAGTCTGATGCAGCGGTCACCTTCAAAAAGCAAGTCCTGAAAAAAATGGATATGGTAAAAGTGAAGAACGCTGACAATCTGCAAGAATTGAAGAAGCTGCTGAAGGATAAAAAAATAGATGTCGGCCTCGTCATTCCTGAAAACTGGGAAGATACAAAGCAGCTCCCATCCATCTATGCAGATGCAGAGCACAATCTGAAAGCATCCGTTGTGGAATCCATAACCGTCTCGTATGCAGACCAATACAGCACGGTACAACATGCAGCGTCATCTTCTATGGCGTATATCGCACAATCTGAAGCGATGAAAGAAGGCAAGATTGATGCTACATCCTTTAGCGCAAGCCTCGCCAATGACCTTCAAAAGGCTGCGGCTGCCAAGCTGAGTGTAACAGAGCAATCCGCCGGAAAACACTCGGCGACATCCTTTCAATATTACGCAGCTGCCATGCTTTGTATGTTTATGCTGTTTAATATCACCATCGGCGCTAAATCGCTGCTTCAGGAAAAGGACACGGAGACGTTTGCCAGATTGCTTGTCACACCAACAGCGAAATATTCGATCCTGTTTGGAAAATTTCTCGGTACATATCTGTTTGCCATTATTCAATTTTTTATTTTCATGGCGGTGACCGCATTGCTGTTTGACATCGATTGGGGAGACAATTATCTTGCAGCTATTCTTGGGCTTTCCTACGGGGCGGCAGTGTCTGGTATTTCTGTGATGCTGGCTTCGTTTATCACTGATATGAAAACGGCTGATATTGCAGGCGGCTTCGGCATTCAATTGCTTGCCGTTTGCGGCGGTTCGATGCTTCCGCTTTATCAATTTCCCGCCTTTGTGCAGACGATTTCAAATGCGGTGCCGAATAAATGGGCGCTGGAAGGCTTTATTTCGATGATGGAAGGCGGAGGATGGGCCGATCTGCGCATGCCCGTCCTTTTGTTTGCTGCTGTCTGCGTGTGCTCCCTCGCCATCGGCCTGAAACGTCTTCATACACGATAAGGAGGAAAACCAGTGAAAAAAATGATAGCAATTTGCAGTATTGAACTCGCTCTGATCTTAAAAAAACCGCAAAGCTACCTCATGATGTTTGCGGCGCCATTGCTGCTGACATTTGTATTCGGAGGAATCATGGGAAGCGGCGAAGAAAAGCTGAAGCTTGCCATTGTGGACCTGGATGATACGCTGCTCTCTCAGCATTACATAAAGCAGCTTAGAACAAACGATGATGTATACTCATTCGAAAATATGCCGGAGAGTGAAGCAAAGAAAAAGCTGAAGCAAAAGAAAATCGCGGGTGTCATCATGTTGCCCGCTTCGTTCCAGACAGCGCTGGAAAAAGGCCAAAATCCGAATATGACGTTTTTGCACGGACCGGAGCTGGCAGAAACGCAAATTGTGCAGCAGTATGCTGAAAGCAGCCTGTCCAAGCTGAACATACAGGTCACCGCGGCAAAAGAAGCGGGGGCCGCTGTAGGGGAAAGCTGGAAAGCGGCATATAAAGATGTCATCGCGAAAAATACAGATGGCACAAAGTCTGAAGTAAGGCGGACGGGTATTGATGATCAAGGAACCGTAAGTAACACAGATGCAAGAGCGGCCGGATTTGCGATTCTCTTTGTTATGCTGACCATGATCAGTTCAGCCGGAACCATTTTAGAAGCGAGAAAAAACGGCATATGGACACGGCTGTTCACAACGCCGGCCAGCCGCGCCCAAATTTCTGCCGGGTATTTGCTTTCATTTTTTATCATCGGCTGGCTCCAATTTGGCATACTGCTCCTGGCCACGCATTGGATATTCGGGGTCAGCTGGCGTGATCCTTTCGCTGTCATCATACTAGTCTCGCTGTTCCTCTTAGCCATTGTCGGCATCGGACTGATGATCGCAGCCCTCGTCAAAACACCTGAACAGCAAATGGCTTTAGGAAACCTGTTTGTAATTGCGACATGTATGGTAAGCGGAATGTACTGGCCGATCGAAATCGAGCCGAAGCTGATGCAGTCTGTTGCCGAGTTTCTCCCTCAGAAATGGGCGATGAACGGCTTTACCGACATTATCGCAAATGGCGCGCATATCTCGGATGTACTTGGAATATACGGTATTTTGCTGGCATTTGCCGCCGTGTTTTTTGCAGCGGGAGTGAAAGCCTTGCGATAAAAATAAGAAAAAGGCGAAGCAGCCCGCTTCGCCTTTTGTTACTGTTCATTCTTCATCACAGCGAGTATGTCCTTCAGCCAAGATACGTAATTCTTTTCTCGCTCCAGCGCTTTCGTCAGAACAAGGTAATGGCCGAAATCCGGTGAAGAAAACGACATGGGCTGTTCCGATGATTCGATCAGCTCATTGTAGCTATGTTGTAAATCAGACAGCTTCAACTGTCGTTTCAAAAGCTGATCTGTAAACAAATCAACAGCTTCCTCTTGAGTTAAAGAAGAAATGAAATACGCCTTCAGCATAAATTCATCCTTTACCGTTTCCGGAATCGGGTCCTTTTTTGTCAGCCAAGCGTGCAGTTCCTGTTCGCCGCTTTCTGTCAGCGTGTACATTTTTTTCTCAAGCTTCGTGCCTTGAATCGCTGTTCGAAATTCGATAAAGCCTTCATCCGTCAGCTTTTTCAGCTCGGGATAAATCTGGCTGTGTTTTGCGCTCCAAAACTGCCCGAGCTCCTCTTTAAAATAATTTGTAATATCGTATCCGCTCAATTCGCCTTTACGCAATAGCCCTAAAATGGCGTATTTTAAAATTCTCATGATGTCCTCCATGCAAGCACATTTTGACAGTTAGTATACCATACGCATGCGTGAATCGCAGTTTGCTCATCTTTTTTTACGTTCATACTACGAGACAATAGAATATAAATATTGGAAAATGTCTTCAAAAGGTGTATAACCAAGTTCGCTGCCACCTCGGATAACATGACATTCAGACCGCCGCGGATAGGAACTAATGCTCTTTTTTGAATTGGCTGATTAAGGTAATGTACAAACATCCAATTGTTTTAAATTTGAAAAAAGGAGCGCGAGTATGCAAATTAAAGAAATCTTTGTCATCCGCTGCATTTCCTGTCTGAGTGTCGTTCTTCTTCATATTATCTCAATGGTTCTCATTCTTCAGGCTGAAGCTCTGGCTGACATCTCTCACACCGTAGATTCTTATCGCACCCTGCTGATGTTCAGTACTCCGGCATTCATCTTTATCTCGGAATTTTTGCTGGCCCGCTCTTATCCCAGAGGGGTGCCGAAAGGTTTTCTGAAGAAAAGAGGAAAAGTGATTTTTGTGCCTTTTTTATTTATCGCTGCCGTTGATGCGGTACTGATGGGGAGTATGATGATGCAGGGGATCGACTTTCTCGCAATCGTGAAAAACTTCCTGGCAAATGTATTTTTAGGCCATTTCATCGGCTACTTTATATTGGTGATTTTTCAATTTTATTTACTCCATATGTGCTTTCACACATTTTTGGAAAAGGCGCAGCCAAAGTGGGTGCTTACCAGTTCATTTGTCATCACTGCTGCTTATTTAAGCTATTTTTCATTTGGGAGTTCTTCTTCCTCCGCCCCGGATTCTGCTTTTCCTTTCTTCTGGGTTCCTTTTCCGGGCTGGCTGTTCTACTTCTGTCTCGCTTATTATTGCGGAAAACAGTACAAGAGTTTTTTAGCGTTACTGAATAAGTACCGTTATGCGGTATATGGCGCTGCCGCGGTGTCAGCTGTTTTTATTGTTGCCGTTTCCTATTTCGGCGAATTCGGCATGATCAGCTCCAAACGGCCGGACATCATGCTGTATTCAACAAGTATGATTTTCCTGTTCTTTCAGCTGTTTTCAAAACTTCAGTCCGTCCCGAAAATCATTATGTTTATCAGCAACTATTCTTTTTCTATCTATCTGCTGCACGCTTATTTTATGATCATCGGTTACGTGCTTGTAGCGAATATCAATGACATTCCTGCCGTGTGTGCTGTTGTGCTGCTGTTTGTCATTTGTGTAGGCGGCCCGATCCTCACATCTTGGGTGATGAATAAGTTTAAATACGGTTATCTGTTTGTCGGCAAAATCTATCAGCCGAAGCGGGATAAATCGAAATTGGAAGTCCGCGATCATGCGGGCTGAAATAAAGGACGGCAGGGCATCGGCCCGCCGTTCTTTGCATTATACCATCCGGTTTTTTTCTAAATCGCCTCGTGAAGCGGTAGATGGGTTTTTTAGTTGACAGAATGTAAAATAATAGAGAAAGTAGAGTTAGAAAAGAAGTGAACAAACAGCAAAGGAGATGAGCCATGAACAAAATCATCATTAATGGAGAGCAAATCCGGGATGTGAAAAACCTTCACAGGCAGCTGAAACAAGATTTGGAATTGCCCGAGTATTACGGTGAAAATCTTGATGCGCTCTGGGATTGTTTGACTGGATGGGTTGAGTTTCCGATCGTCATAGAATGGAAGCAGTTTGATCAAAGCAAAAAGCTGCTTGGCAGCTCAGCCGAAGCCTTTTGGGAGGTATTTCAAAGCGCCATAGCAGATGGCTATGATATTACCATAGTGAAATCATAAGCACATGGTTTCATAACTGTTTTTTCAGTGAAACACAAAAAGAACAAAAGGAGTGAATCACATGAAAGCAGTAGGATTACATCGTTATTTGCCCATTGACGAGCCTGATAGTCTGATAGAAGAAGAGATTGAAAAGCCTGTACCGAAAGGCCGGGACCTGCTAGTCAAAATCGCCGCAGTCTCAGTCAATCCCGTCGATACGAAAATCAGATCGCCGAAAGCAGAGAAGGAAGATGAGCTGAAAATTCTTGGCTGGGATGCCTGCGGAACCGTTGTACAAACAGGTGAGAATTGCAAATGGTTTCAAGAAGGCGACGAGGTATATTATGCGGGGGATGTAAACCGCCAAGGGTCAAACAGCGAGTATCAGCTTGTCGATGAGCGTATTGCCGCCAAAAAGCCGGAGTCGCTGTCCCGCGCAGAAGCCGCCGCCATGCCTTTGACGACTTTAACAGCGTGGGAGGCGCTTTTCGACCGTCTCCGCATAACAAAAGAGGATGAAGGGAAAACGATTCTGATCATCGGAGGAGCCGGGGGTGTCGGTTCGATTGCAACCCAGCTTGCGAAGCAGGCCGGATTAACTGTTGCAGCTACCGCATCCAGAGAGGAAACGAAGGACTGGTGCTTTAAAATGGGCGCTGATCATGTCATCAACCATCACCAAGAGCTCCTGCCCCAACTGAAAGCTGCGGGGATAAAAGGGACAGAATACATCCTTTGCTTAAACGATACAGACGGGCACTGGAAAGGAATGGCTGACATCATCCTGCCACAGGGAACCATCTGCTCCATCGTCGAAAATCAGCACCCTCTCGATCTTAATCTGCTGAAAAGCAAAAGCGCCGGCTTTGTCTGGGAGTTCATGTTTACAAGAGCGATGTTTCAGACGGATGACATGATCAAACAGCGAGAGATATTAACAAAAGCCGCAAAAAAATTCGATCAAGGAAAGCTTCGCCATACACTGACGACAGTGTTAAAGCCGTTCAGCGCAGAACAGCTGAAAAAAGCCCATGCTAAACTGGAGTCAGGCAAAATGATCGGCAAACTCGTCGTAGAATATTCATAAAACAAAAGGCAGCGGTGCGGCTGCCTTTTTAGAAGGAGACATGGAACAACATGAAAAAAGACAATCTAAGTTATCCGATAGGCGAGTATCAGCCGAAGGAATACATATCAGACCAGCAGAAAACAGAATGGATCAAAGCGCTGGAAGAAGCGCCCGCGTTATTGCAAAATGCCATTGGCGGTTTGACGGACAATCAGCTGGACACGCCGTACCGACCGGGCGGATGGACCGTCCGCCAAGTGGTGCATCATCTGGCGGACAGCCATATGAACAGTTATATCCGTTTTAAGTTAAGCCTTACAGAAGAAACGCCTGCGATTCGTCCATATGATGAAAAAGGGTGGGCCGCCCTAGAGGATTCCAAAACAGCCGATCCAAGCGGTTCGCTGTCTCTGCTTAAGGCTCTTCACGGAAGGTGGACGGCGCTTCTGCGTTCTATGACAGACGAACAATTTAAACGCAGCTTTTATCACCCTGATACAAAGCAAAGCGTCACGCTTGAAAATGCTCTCGGCCTGTATGTCTGGCATTCTCATCATCATATCGCGCACATTACGGGGCTTGCGGGCCGAATGGGCTGGAATTAGCAGGATTTTCGGCGATAGAAAGCCAGCAGACTGATAGAGACAATAACCAAAAAAGAAATGACGGCGGCTGAGGCATATAAATGGCTAAAGCCGCTGCCGACACTTACATGAATGGCTTCGGTGATCGCATGTCTGACCTCAGGCGCGGGAATGTGCTGAAGCTGTTCTTGAAATGAAGCCGATTGCCCGCTGCTGATGTCGGGAATAGGTATATCTTTTGATGAAAAGCCGCTGTCTGATAAACGGCTGCTCACTTCATCTCCGACACGGTCAAATCCGGCCGTGATAAACCCGGCATAAAAAGCCGGCGCCAATGTCAACCCGACCTGCCTTACCAGTGACAGCGTGCCGAGCGCCGTACCTTTATTCACGTCCGCCGCTTCTGATACTAAGACATTCAGCGGCGCGCCGAGAAGAAAACCAAAACCGGCCCCAGCGATCATACTCGCAATGACAAATTCCCATTTCTCCGTTACCCACAGCGGAAATAAACCAAATCCAATCATTGAAATGATTCCCGACAGCAAAGTTGTTTTGACAGGGCCTTTTTTGTCGGTAAACGCTCCGCCCAGCCAAGCACCGACTCCGGATGCCAGAGCGAGCGGCGTCATCCAATACCCCGCTTTCGCAGCAGATACCCCTAAATATTGCTCCACATAAGACGGTATAAAAATAACAGCCGCCAATAAACCCCCTGACAAAAAACCGATGACAAGGGTCCATTGAAAGACTTTATTTTGCAGCAGCGAATAAGCGAGAATCGGATCTCCGCCTCTTAACTCGACTCGTTTTTCGTACCATAAAAGAAGCGCAAAAAGCCCGAGTCCCAGAACCATAAATCCATAGACATTAAGCTCCGTTATACTGCTCAGCAGCTTTGCCCCGTCAAGATTTGTAATCCCGTACATTACAGACAAGATCGACAGCGACAAGATGAGTGAGCCGAGAAAATCCAGCCGTTTGGCTTCCGAAGCTTTTGTTTCTATAATAAACAGGCCTCCGAAGATAACCAAAAGAACGGCAATCGGCAAATTAATCAAAAACAGCCAATGCCAAGACCCGCTCCAATCAAGCAAAAAACTGCCGATATTAGGACCGAGCACAGCCGCCATCCCGTTCATAGCGCCAAGCAGTCCAAGCGCCTTCCCTTGCCTTTCCTTCGGGAGCGTGGCAAGGATGTGAGAACTGCCGATAATAAAAATGCCGCCGCCTCCCAGTGCTTGAATGAGACGCGAAATCAGAAACATCGGAAAGCTTTGGCTTAACGCAACAAGCAATGAACCGAGACCAAAAAGGCCGACTTCAATCATAAAAAGCTTTTTCCTTCCGTAGCGGTCAGAGAGTTTCCCGACGATCGGAACGCTGACGCTAAGCCCCAATGTATAAAGCGTGATTCCCCATGATCCCCAGGAAGGAGAGACGCCGAATGAACTGTTAATTGTGGTGAGCGCCGCTGAGATAATCCCGTTATCAAGAGCCGCCATAAAAACCCCGATCGTAAATAAACTGATCGCCCATTTCTGTCCGCCTTCCAGGGATTTTGGATTTTCCATATTATCAACTCCTTTTTTAATTCACTTTAAATATATTATTCATTCGAAGTGAACTAAATGTCAAATAAAAAAAGCCTGTGACCGGAATTCCAAGTCAGACAGACTTTGATTTTTATTCTGCGTTATCAGGTGCAAGTGCTTTAGCGAGAATGGAAAGGCCTTGAGTAACAGCTGCTTTTTCATCAGCGGTCAGCTTTTCCAAAGACCGTTTCAATTTGGTGTGGCCTTTCTCATAGAGCCCCCGAAAAATACTCTTCGCATCCTCTGTTAATTGAATCACGACCGAGCGGCGGTCCGTCTCAGAGTGTGAACGTTTAATAAAACCTGATTTCTCAAGGCGGTCTAGAAGGCCGGTTGTGTTGGACAGGGAAGCGCCCATTTTCTCAGCAATGTCACTGACCTTTAGTGTCCCGTGATTATTCAAAAGCATCAGCACTTTCATTTGCGGCATGCTCATATCAAGCTTCATCCATTCGGATACATCTCCAAGCCCCGCGGCAGTCAGCACCTTCATATAAAGCACCCATATTTCCCGTTCCTCAGATGATAGGATGTTTTCGTTTAATACGGTCGTGTCATGTAAGTTGTAATCCATCTTCTCACTTCCTCATCATTTGCTCCTGCTTCCATATTACTGATTTTTACGGAAGAAAGAAAGTTGCATTGACTGGGTTTTGTCCGCAAATGATGTGGTAGTGTATAATATGTTGAAGATTATTGGGGGAAACATAACAAAATAGCTGTAAGACGATTGGAGAGATCATTGCTGATTAAAAAAAATGCCTTATCGATATTAAAAATTGTATTTCCTATTGCTGTTTTGCTCTTTGTGATCTATGCGTTAAAAAATGAACTGACGAACCTGTCTTTCAAAAGAACTCTTATGGTCATCAACGGCTTGCAGCGGACGGACTTATTTATTCTTGTATTAATCGGACTGCTCGCGGTTGCGGCGATGTCTTTATACGATTTTGTGCTTAAACGCTCACTGCGCCTTTCCATCTCGAATGCGAAGGTTTTCAGAGTATCATGGATTGCCAATTCATTTAATAATGTGCTGGGCTTCGGCGGATTGGCAGGCGTCGGCTTAAGAACGATGTTTTACAAGGAGCATACGAAGGATGTAAAAGGCCTGGTCAAGGGAATCGCGTGGCTTACATCTTCTATGGTATTAGGCCTGTCTGTCTTCAGCATTCTCGTGGCTGTGAGAGTGCTGCCTGTAGAAGAAGTCATGAATGAAAAACCGTGGCTCTGGATTGTAGTAATCGGCTTTGCCCTTGTCGTTCCCGTATCCCTCATCGCGGCAAAGGTGAAAAATGCAAAAACGGAGAACACCGAAGAAACGGCTCAGGTTAAAAATCCGATAGTTTCCTATATCGGAGCTTCATTTGCAGAATGGCTCGCTGCGGGCATGGTCATGTATTTGTCCTTGTTCGCCATGGGGATTCATGCTGATGTGAGGCATGTATTTGGCGTATTTGTGATCGCTGCCCTCGGCGGATTGATCAGCCTTGTGCCCGGAGGCTTCGGTTCATTTGACCTGCTGTTTTTACTCGGTATGGAGCATTTAGGCTTTCATCAAGAAGCCATAGTCACATCGCTCGTGCTTTATCGCATTGTGTATTCCTTTATTCCATTTGTGATTGGCCTTTTCTTCGCGGCTGGCGATTTAACTGAGAATACGATGAAGCGGTTTGAAACGAACCCGCGTATTGCCCCGGCGATTGAAACGACCAATGTGCTGCTGATTCTGCAAAGGGCGATTTTAATCCGGCTGCTGTATGGCTCACTCTCGCTCATTGTGTTTGTTGCGGGGGTTATTGTCCTCGTCTCGGTATCTCTGCCGATAGATAAGCTGACCGTCATCCCGCACATTCCGCGTCCAGCCTTGCTGCTGTTTAACGGACTGAGTTTAAGCTCTGCTTTAATTTTGCTCATTTTGCCGATTGAGCTGTATAAACGGACAAAACGCTCTTATATGATGGCGGTCACAGCGCTTGTCGGCGGATTTGTATTCAGCTTTTTGAAAGGGCTGAATATCAGCGCTATATTTATTCTGCCGATCGTAATTGTGCTGTTCGTGCTTCTGAAAAAACAATTTGTCAGAGAACAGGCATCTTATACCCTCGGACAAATGATTTTTGCCGTTGCACTTTTCGTTGTGGCCTTGTTCAACTATAACATCATCGCGGGATTTATTTGGGACCGGATGAACCGGCTCCTTCGCCATGATTACTTTGTGCACGATACTTCACATATCACGCATGCAACCATCATGGCCGTCATTATCGTTCCGCTGTTTTTCTTATTATTCACGGCGTTCTATCATAAAAAAACAAAAACAATCGGTGAACAGGCCGACCCAGAGCGCCTTCAGGAATTTTTGCAGGAAGAGGGGGGCAATGCGCTCAGCCATCTCGGATTTTTAGGAGATAAGCGGTTTTATTTTTCGAGCGACGGCAAAGCGCTTCTGCTGTTTGGAAAAATATCCAGACGATTGGTGGTGCTGGGCGATCCGTCCGGTCAGAAGGAGTCATTCCCGCTTGTCCTTGAAGAATTTTTAAACGAAGCGCACCAGCATGGTTTCAGTGTGATGTTCTACCAGATTGAGCGGGAGGATATGGCGTTATACCATGACTTCGGCTACAACTTTTTTAAACTCGGAGAAGAAGCCATCGTGGATATGACCGCCTTTACCCTGTCAGGCAAGAAGAAGGCGGGACTCAGGGCGATTAACAACAGGTTTGAAAGAGAAGAATATACTTTTCATGTCGATGAGCCGCCTTTTTCTGAAGCATTTATAGAGGAATTGAAACAGATCTCTGATGAATGGCTCGGCCCGAAAAAAGAGAAAGGCTTCTCACTTGGATATTTTGATGTTTCTTATTTGCAAAAAGCACCTGTCGCTTATATGAAAGACCCGGAAGGAAAAATCATTGCGTTCGCCAGTGTGATGCCGATGTACCAAGAAGGAGAAATCTCGGTGGATCTCATGAGGTATAAGAAAGAAGCGCCAAACGGCATCATGGACGCCCTGTTTATCCGGATGTTTCTGTGGGCGAAGGAACAAGGCTACACGGCCTTTAACATGGGGATGGCGCCCTTGGCGAATGTCGGCACGTCCTTTACGTCCTTTGGGTCAGAACGGATTGCCGCCGTCATTTTCAATAATGTGCGCTATATGTACAGCTTCAGCGGCCTCAGGGCATTTAAAGAGAAATATAAACCGGTGTGGCGCGGAAAATATCTCGCGTACCGCAAAAACAGATCGCTGCCTGTCACGATGTTTCTCGTGTCACGGCTGATCGGGAAAAGCAAGCGTAATAGGTAATATGAAAAAGCTCCGTCTGGCGCAGACGGAGCTTTTTTCTGTTTAATTTGTTTTTAAAAAGGTTGTTTCAATATCATCCAGAAGCAGGTTCGCCGCTTTGATTCCGCCGGCTGTCGTCCAGACGATATCATCCACCTCATGAGAGTTTCCGGATTTTACCGCCTTCAGGTTTTTCCAAAGAGGGTCGCTCGTCCACTGATTCTGCCATTTTACATTATCTTTGGCGTTATCAGCTGTATACGTAAAGTAGAACAGGACATCACCGTCCATGTCAGGGATGGATTCTTTACTGTCGGTTGAAAAAATAAATTGATCCTTCTGTTTTTTGAACAATTCCTTCTGTTTTTCCGGACGCTTGAAGCCAAGTTCGTCTAAAATGATGCCTGAAAAAGAGTCTTTATAATAGATTCTGGACTCGCCGGACATAAAACGGACGACTGAAACCGTTTTGTTTTTCTGGTCGCCAAGTTTTCCGCTGATGTAGGACACACGTTTATTAAATGTTTGAATGACTTCTTTTCCTTTATCCGCTTTGTTGACTGCATTTGCATAAAGAGTCAGATTATCTTTCCAATTGCCCGCCAAAGACTCGGCAAAGACAGTCGGCGCTATCTTATTCAGCTGGTCATAAATCTTTTCTTGGCGCACTTTATTTCCGATAATTAAATCAGGCTCTAATTCCGCAATCGTTTCCACATTCGGCTCGGTTTCAAGCCCCACGTCTTTTACATTTTTCATATCGTTTTTAATATAGTCATACCACGGGTCGCCTTTCCACGATCTGACTGCCCCAACGGGAGTAATTCCGAGAGCTAAAAGCGCTTCCGTTCCTTCATTCGTCAGCACCACGATTCGCTTTGGATTCGCGGGAATGTTAGTTGACGTCCCCATCGCATGCTTAATCGTTCTTGTTTCACTGCTGTTTCCCTTGCTGTCATTTGAACTCCCGCTGCTGTTACAGGCAGAAAGTACCATGATTGCCATAACGAATACGAATAGCATGGTGATTTGCTTTTTCATTTTTTTCCTCCCACATTGAAATCTGTTCTCAATTAGATCATAATTATCAACAATCTGACTGTCAATCATTAATTGAGGTTGATTTTCAAAATCACTAGAGTCTGATAAAATTAATAAGGATGTATACATAGTGAAAAATAGGAGAATTGGACGATGCTCTTTCGTAAGACGTATTTTAAAGTTCTGGTTTTGATTAGTCTTCTTATTTTGTTATTGGCAGTAAACTGTGCGAGTGTCGTGTATGGATATACAGATACCTCATGGCGATTGGTCTATCAAGCGTTTACATCTTTTGACGGATCAAACGAACACTTAATCGTGCAAAATGTAAGGCTGCCGCGCGCCCTCGTAGCCACAGCGGTCGGGGCCTCGCTGGCTGTCGCCGGAGCTTTAATGCAGGCGCTGACAAAAAATCCGCTCGCTTCTCCGGGGATTTTCGGAATAAACGCGGGGGCCGGATTTTTCGTGGTCGCCGGTTCATTCTTTCTCCATATCCAATCGCCCCATGCGCTGGGGTGGAGTTCTTTTATCGGCGCAGCCTTTACCGCGGCGATTGTGTATGGAGCTGGCTCATTGGGGAGGGAAGGGTTAACTCCGGTTAAGCTGACGCTGGCCGGAGCTGCTATGGCGGCGATGTTTTCCTCTCTGACTCAAGGGTTGCTCGCTGTGAATGAGCTTGAGCTTGAACAAGTGCTTTTCTGGCTCACAGGCTCTGTACAGGGACGCAGTCTCCATTTGCTTTTGTTAATGCTGCCTTATGCCGCTGTTGCGCTGATCATCAGTTTTTTCCTCGGACAAAAAATAAATTTGCTGTCAATGGGAGAAGACGTAGCCAAGGGCCTTGGGCAAAAAACGGGTCTGTTAAAATTAGTTATGGCGATATGTATCGTTCTGCTTGCCGGTTCGGCAGTTGCGATCGCCGGGCCGATTTCATTCATCGGGATTATCATTCCTCACTTTGCCCGGTTTGTCATCGGAAATGACTACCGCTGGATTTTGCCTTTTAGCGCTGTGCTGGGCGCGATCCTGCTTGTGACCGCAGATATTGGCGCGCGCTATATTATTATGCCGCAGGAAGTTCCGGTCGGTGTAATGACGGCGATTATCGGAATGCCGATCTTTGTTTATATTGCAAGAAGGGGGAAGACTATATGAAACAGATTCGGACGCTTCGTTTCGGCAGCGGAAAAGTCATGACGGCAGCCGAAAAAAAAGCCTTGTCCGTCTTCTTGATTTTACTCATCTTGACGGCGGCAACACTGTTGATAAGCGCGGGTCTCGGCCAGCGGTTCATTTCCCCGTGGCAAGTGGCAAAGACGTTGTTTGGGGCAGGCACAACACTCGATGAAATGATTGTGCAGTCATTCCGTATGCCGAGGATTTTGGTCGCTTTAGTAGCGGGGATTTGTTTGGCCGTTTCCGGCGCGATTTTGCAAGGGCTGGTCCGCAATCCATTGGCTTCTCCTGATATTATCGGAATAACAGGCGGCGCCGCTGTGGCGGTTATGCTTTTTCTCTTGCTCTTTTCAGACAGCAATGATTCGCTGACCGTCAGTCTGTCCTGGCTTCCCGTCGCCGCCTTTATCGGCGCCGCGCTCGTAGGGCTCATCATTTACGTATTAGCGTACAAAAACGGCGCCTCGACCTTCCGTCTCGTGTTGATCGGCATAGGATTTTCCATGTGCGCGCAGGCGATGACGACACTGCTGATGATTAAAGGCCCTATCTACAGGGCGTCTCAAGCCAATGTTTACATTACAGGCTCTGTTTACGGGTCAAACTGGCAGCATGTGAAAGTGGCTGCGGTATTTTCAATTGTACTCTTAGTGATTTGTTTTCTTTCGCTTAAAAATATGAATATACAAGGGCTTGGTGAGGATGTGGCGGCTGGTGCGGGAAGCTCTGTTCAGCGAAACCGTTTTTTTCTGCTGCTGTTAAGTACCGCCTTAACCGGCTGTGCGGTTTCTGTTGCGGGCACCCTCGGTTTCGTAGGATTAATGGCGCCCCACATTGCAAGGCGGCTTGTCGGTTCGTCGTTTGGCGCGCTCTTGCCTGTATCTGCACTGATCGGCGGTTTGCTTGTCTTATTGGCCGACATTGTCGGGAGAACGTTCTTTTCCCCGGTGGAAGTCCCGGCTGGCGTCTTCACAGCTGCGATCGGCGCACCTTACTTCATTTATCTGTTATATAAAACAAGAAATAACTGATTTAGAAAACTCATTTTCAGAAGAAAATGAGTTTTTTGTTTTAAAATACTAAATATTCTCATTTCTTGTTTGTTATACTAAACGTGACAATGAAAGCAGAAAGGGATGGCTTGACATGAGAGAGGCAAAGGTATTGAAATATGAAGCATTTGCGAGCGAACCTAACCAAGGAAATCCGGCGGGAATTGTGTTTGACGGAGACAGCTATTCAGAAGATGATATGCAAAAAATCGCTGAAATGACAGGTTATTCGGAAACCTCCTTTCTATTGAAAAGCGATTCGGCCGATTTAGAAATCCGCTATTTTACACCTGGACACGAAATGAACTTATGCGGACATGCAACCGTCGCCTCATTATTTGCATTGTGTGAAAAAGGCGGTCTTGAAAAGGGGAAGACATATAACATACAAACGAAAGCCGGCATTTTGCCTGTGGAGATTTCAGAAAGGGAGGGGCGTATACATATTACCCTTGAACAGGCTTCTCCCCAATTTAAAGCTTTTACAGGAGATAAAGAAAAGCTGGCGGCCTCTCTTGGCTTAACAATCAGCGACTTTCATGACGAACTGCCGATTGTTTATGGCAATACGGGGATCTGGACGACAATTGTTCCGTTAAAAACCTTAGATGCTTCAAAAAGAATGAGGCCGAATAACAATCAATTCCCAGACGTTTTAATTGATCTTCCCAAAGCTTCCGTCCATCCGTTTACGTTTGAAACGATTCATCCCGATTGCGATCTGCACGGCCGCCATTTCTCCTCGCCTTATTCGGGAACAACGGAAGACCCCGTAACCGGCACAGCTTCCGGCGTGATGGCTGCCTATATGAAAACTTACGGCCATTCGGATCAGCAGGTTTTCACAATTGAACAAGGACAAGAGAGGGGAAAAGACGGAAAAGTTGAAATTGCTGTCCTTGAAGAAAACCAAGAAATGAAAATAAAAATGACAGGAACCGCCGTATATGCGGAAACCCTGATACTTAACATCTGATTTTAGTTTACAAAAGGCATTCCTTTCCGTTATCATTACTAATGATAATCATTTTCAATTGTATAGGAAGGTGAATCGGCATGCCTCACACCGAACAAATAAATCAACATTCATCCATTCGAGATATTATCCGAAATAGAAGATCAATCAGAAAATTCAAAGCTGAACCAGTTGCTTCAGATATCATGCTGGAGATGCTTGATTCCGCTGTATATGCGCCAAACCACAGACTGACGGAGCCGTGGAGATTTATTTACGTCTCAAGCGAAACAGGTAAAAAAAATCTTGCAAATCAGTATATATCTTTTTTCAAACGAACAAAACCCGACCTGACAGAAGAAAAGGTGCAAAATGTGAAAAACACGCTGAGTGGTGTGCCCGGTTTTCTTCTTGTTGTATGTAAAGTGGATGAAAATGAAAGAGCAAAAGATGACGACTTTGCAGCTGTCAGCTGCCTCATCCAAAATCTTCAGCTCCTTGCCTGGGAAAAAGGAATCGGCATGGTGTGGAAAAGCGGCCCAATCCTTTACGATAAAGAGATGCACAAGGCATTCGGATTGAAGGACGACGAACGCTTTGCCGCTATCATCCAAACCGGCTATCCTGATGAAATGCCGAAAGTCAAAGACCGCACACCTGTGCGCGAGCGGTTTACCGAACTGTAAAAAAACCCCGTCTCAAGAAGAGACGGGGTTTTTGCCGGTTAACGGTTTTTATTTTTCGCCCGATTGTCAGCGGCTTTCATACGCGCTTGTGCTTCACGGTCTGCTGAATCAGCAAGCTCGCTTGAGTATTCCTCATAGACGCCGTCAGCTTCACGTTTATATGCATCAGGAACTTGAGGAAGTTTTTGTTTGTTTTTATCACGGTTTTTGTGGATATGATTTCTGCCCATTGCACATTCCCCCTGAAAAAAGTGATATCAAACAAACATAGTATCTGCCGCTGACGCGTTTCTATTCAAAGCAAAGTTTATTTGCGTTTGGCAGCTTTTTCTGCTTTTTTAAATTCGCCGGAATAAAGTACTTCCTGCATTTTTTTCAGATTCGCTCCCTGCTGATGCTTCTCCCGCTTCTTTTCCATAAAAGACCCTCCTTTATGATAAACAGTGTATGCTTAGGGTGATGCATTCCTGCTAATTTTATACAGCGTTCTGGTTCTTTAATAGATGGGAGAGTGCAAAGCCGAGATCCGAATAGGTGTAACGGAACCCCTCTACAATGGCTTTTTTAGGCAGAGCGCGCTGTCCTTTCACAATAAGCAGGCTCATTTCGCCCAGTGCTTTTGTTAAAAAGAATTCCGGCACGGGAAGCCAGTGTGGACGGTGTTTGATGTGTGCGATCGTTTTGCCAAACTGTTTCATTTCGACAGGATTTGGTGATGTTACATTAACGGGGCCGGATACGCTGTCATGTTCGATCGCGAAAGAAATCAAGTCGGCCGCATCGCCTACATGGACCCATGACAGCCATTGATCCCCTGAACCGATCGTCCCCCCGGCGAACAGCTTGTATGGCAGCACCATCAGGGGCAGGGCGCCTTTTTCTCCAAGCATGACGCCGAATCTTGCATAAACGGTGCGAATGCCGAGCGCTTCGATCCTCTGTCCTTCGCGCTCCCATACATGCGCCGTATGGCTGAGAAAGTCTTCATTTGATGTGGGGGAATCCTCCGTAAAGGACTCGCTGCCGCTCGTACCGTAAATGCCGACAGCGCTCGCCTGAATGAGGACGTCCGGTTTTTCCGTTTGTTTATGAATAAGCCTTCTCACTTCTCTCGTTGAATCAACGCGGCTGGAGAGAATCTTCTGTTTTGTATCTTCCGTCCAGCGGTCAAAAATGGATTGTCCCGCGAGATTCACCCACGCGTCAATATGGGGAAGCTCATGTTCAGGCGCAGCATCCTCAGTCAGCCATTGAACATACGTGATATTTTTTTGTTCAGTTTCTTTCGGTTTTCTTGATAGAATATAGACATGGTGTCCTTGCCGGGTGAAAACACCTGTCAGATGCTGACCGAGAAATCCGGTGCCGCCCGTCATCGCAATATTCATAAACATCTCTCCTCAAGATTCTGATAGTTATACTTTACCTCATTTTAATAAAAGAAAACGCCTGACATGGGCGCAAGAAGGGAGATCGGCATGCCGTTTATCACGAAAATCACAACGCAGAAAAAAACGACCGAGCGCTTTAACATTTTTCTCGATAATAAATATGCTTTCAGTGTGGATGCAGACGTACTCGTCAAATTCGACCTGAAAAAAGGAAAAGAACTCGACGACCTTGATATCGTTGAGATTCAATACGGGGATGAAGTAAAGAAAGGCTTTAACCGGGCGCTTGAATTTTTATCATACCGGATGCGCTCAACAAAAGAGGTAACGGACTATTTAAAGAAAAAAGAAATATCAGATCCGGCCATTACAGAAATCATCCATAAGCTGAATGATTATCGCTATCTGAATGATAAAGAGTTCGCAGAAGCTTATGCGAGCACACATAAGAAAACAAATGGAAAGGGACCGGACGTTCTTTATAAAGAGTTAAGGTCAAAGGGGATCGACGATGATACGATCAAAGAGACATTGAGCACATTTTCTTTTGAGGAACAGACAGAAGAGGCGCTGAAGCATATCGGAAAAATCTTGAAAAAAGAAAAAAAGCTCTCTACAAAAGAAATCAAGCAGCGAGCGCAAATGTTTCTGCAGCGAAAGGGCTTCTCCTTCGACGTCATCACAGCGGCGCTTGAGCAGACCGAGTATGCAAACGATGAAGATACAGAAAGGGAAGCGTTACGGCAGCACGCTGAAAAGGCGCTAAGAAAATACCGATATGACGGCTCCTACGAGAGCAAGATGAAGGTAAAACAATATTTATTCAGAAAAGGATTCTCACTGGATATGATTGACCAATTTCTGCAGGAAGAGGAGTAATTACAGAATGGATAAACGATACAGCCAAATGACTGAGCACGAATTGCATACAGAAATTGCCGGACTTTCTGAAAAAGCGAGAAAAGCGGAACAGCTTGGAATCGTAAATGAACTGGCGGTGCTGGAACGGAAAATCACGATGGCAAAAGCATATTTGCTGAAACCGGAAGACTTTTCACCGGGCGAAAGCTACCAGATAGAAGGTGCAGAGGACGAGTTTCATATCAGCTATTTAAACGGAGTGTTTGCATGGGGGTTCCGGAAATCTTCTCCCGAACAGGAAGAGGCCCTGCCGATATCTGTCTTAAAAGAAAAAGGTGAAAGAAGAGGCTGAAAACAGGCCTCTTCTTTTTTTTGAAAAAAAGGCACCGGCACATTAGCTATAATATTTTAGTGAAAAATGATTGAATTCGCCTCTGATATCTTTTAAGATGAAATCTGTTGTTTTTTAAAAAGGAGGCGATTTGCGTTGAGTATCAAAAATAAGCAGGCATCAGTTAAACTGATCATTTTCGTATTAATGATCTGCACCTTTTCGATCGGGTATACCGAATATGCTGTGATGGGTATTTTGACGTCGATTGCCGATGACTTTAACATACATGTATCCTCTGCGGGGCTTCTTGTCACCGCGTATGCGGCAAGCGTCTGTCTGACAGGCCCGCTCGTAACGATTATTTCAGTCAAACTGCCGAGAAAACCTGTGCTTCTCGGATTAATGGGAATCTTTGTCCTGTCTAACCTGATCAGCGTGTTAGCGCCTAATTTTGCTGTATTGGCTATTTCGAGAATCTTATCAGCGTCGATACACGGTGCCTTCTTTGCTATCGCAATGGTATTTGCAAGTGAAATGGTGCCGCCTGAAAAACGTTCAGCCGCCGCCGCATCCATGAACGGCGGTTTAACAGTAGCCTTAATGCTCGGCGTTCCGTTCGGCTCCTATTTAGGAGATATCATGAATTGGCGATTTGTCTTTGGAATTATTACCATCCTTGGCGCAGTCGGTTTTATCGGCCTTATGCTGACTGTTCCGAACCGGAAACCAAAAGTCATTCCGATGCTTATGAATGAATGGGGCGTGTTCAAACAAAAGCAAGTGCTGTATTCGTTTGCGATTACCATTCTGGGTTATTCAGGCGTATTTATCGCTTATACGTTCATTGAACCGATGCTCAGACATTCAGCAGGATTTGGCACCGTGGGCATCACGGGCGCTTTATTTGCCTACGGGTTGGGCGGAGTCGCAGGAAACTTTTTCGCAGGAAAAGTGCCGCTTCATCTGCTGACACGTACGATGATTGGCGTCATGATCGGCTTAATCGGTGTGCTGTCTGTTTTTCCATACATGGCGGTATATCCGGCAGCGGCCATTTTAGCCACGTTCTTATTCGGGGCTTGCGCGTTCGGCACCCCTCCGCTCTTGCAAACAAAGGTGATATCATCTTCTAATAGCGGAACAACCATTGCCGCAGCTGTCAGTGTATCTGCGTTTAACCTCGCCAATGCGCTCGGAGCGTGGATCGGCGGAATCATCTTAAGCGGAACCGGGTCTTATCACTGGCTGTTTGCCGGCGGAGCGCTGGTGACCGCTCTGGGCCTAGTTCTCTCCACATTCGCGCATTTTTCTGAAAAGAAAAGCATGTATCAATATGAAATCAATAAAAGCTAGACACACAAAAACAGCTGCAGACACCCGCAGCTGTTTTTCCTTATTGTTTACCGGATGCTCTCATTCTTTCTTGAGGATGCGTATTCGTTGATCCGTCGGGGCGCTTTGAAGCAAAGTCATCCTTCGCTTTCGGTTCGCCTTCAAATTTATTGTTGTTTAAGTTAGGAAAGCCTTTTGCTTTGTTCCGTACCATATCATTACCCCCAGTCAAGATCAAAAAGTTGCGTCTCATCATCTGAAGACGTAAGGTTAGTATACGGAGAACAAGCCGTTTTAAAGCGTAATTTTTTTCTTGGAAGGAGTTTAACGATGAATACATATATTGAGAAGCTGACAAATTTGCTGCTTGAGAAAAATGAGATGCTCAGCTATATACAGGCGAAAACTTGGGTTGAGCTGTTATGGGGAGATTTTGAAGCGACCTATGCCAAAGCAGGACACACTTATAAAGGCGAAGAAATGACGGAGCGGATCGTAAAAGAATGGATTGACCACTACGGCAGCCAGCTCCACATGTTTCAAAGCGCGCGTGAAGATGTGAATGATTATCTGAATCAAAGCAGAGGACTGCTGCATTAAACGAAAACAAAGACCTGCCGGATGGTTTCCGGCAGGTCTTTTCTTATTCATAAGAAAAAAGGTTTAAAACTGAATCAATGGTGGAAATACCTACTATATCTTGTCAATATGCGAGGAGGAACTACATATGAAAATGAAAAAAGCACTGATCGCTTTTACCGCGGCCGCTGGACTGGGATTCACAGCAGCAGGCAATGTTCCTTTTGATTCCATTCCGACAGCACAAGCAGCATCATCTCACCAAACGAATGTCACAATGCCAACAGATTCATATATGATTAAAGCAGGCGAACTGAACGTCCGAACACAACCCAATCATAAAGGGAAAATTCTCGGCACCTTGAAATCAGAAGACAAAGTGAATGTGAAAGGTTTTGCAGGCGCCGACTGGGCCGAGATTCAATTCAAAGGCCAAAAAGCGTATATATCCACTCATTTCTTAATGAAACAGACAAGTCTCGCAAAAACAGCAAATAAAACAACTTTTTATTCACCGACACCAGAAGTCGGCAAAAAACAAAGCATTTCTTCAGGCACCCAAGTTTCTTTCTTAGGATGGGGATTCGGTGAGAATGGCGGATTTGATTTCAAGTGGGCATATGTTGATTATGATGGAGTAAGAGGTTATATCCATACTGACGATTTACAGTTGAATATTAAGTAAAGGCAGACTCAGCGTGTGCACAAACCGAATCAATCGCTAAAACGCGGGCGTCCTCCGATGGCCCGCTATCATCGGCTGCAAGCAAAAAAGTCAGATCATTTACCATGACCTGGCTTTTTTAAAGGAAACATTTTCCCGACTTCTTTCGTAATACTAAGAAAGGAGAGTGGTCACATGATTGGTTTAATCGGCGGCGGATTAATGGTAATTGCGGGTTTCTTGGTTAAATGCTTCCCGCCTCGGCATATCAACAGCTTGTACGGTTACAGAACGAGGCTTTCAATGTCAGAGGATACGTTATGGAAAGAAGGCAATCGGTACAGCGCAAATGTCATGCTAATCAGCGGATTGTTCGTCATGGGGGCTGGTTTTGTGAGCGACACAATTTTAGGACCGGAGACCGTCATTAATATCATCCTCCAGTTCATTTATCTGCTCACGGCATGTAGTCTGACGTTTTTCACAACGCAAACCAGGCTGAAAAAGCTGAAATATGGAGGGGAAACAGATGGCAGACATTGAATTTCAATATGTGAAAACAAACGGAGTCACGCTGCATGTAGCTTCAGCAGGACCTAAGGACGGCCCTTTAGTTGTGCTTCTGCACGGGTTCCCGGAATTCTGGTACGGGTGGAAGAACCAAATCAAACCGCTGGCAGAAGCGGGCTACCGAGTGATCGTGCCTGATCAGCGAGGATACAATTTGAGTGAAAAACCGGAAGGCATCAGGAATTATATGCTCGACACATTAAGAAATGACATCATCGGCCTCATTACCCAGTTCACGCATGACAAAGCGGTTGTGATCGGACATGATTGGGGAGGAGCTGTAGCTTGGCATTTGGCAGCCACCCGGCCTGAATATGCAGACAGACTGATTGCTGTCAATATGCCTAACCCGACAGTGATGAGAAAGGTAACGCCTGTTTATCCGCCACAGTGGAAAAAAAGCTCCTATATCGCCTTTTTTCAGCTTCCAGATATACCGGAGGCGTCTTTAGAACGGAACGATTATCAAGTATTGGATCAGGCTATCGGCTTAACAAACCGCCCTGAACTTTTTTCAAGCCGGGATGTAAGCAAGTATAAAGAAGCTTGGAGCCAACCAGGAGCGCTCACATCCATGCTGAACTGGTACAGAGCAATAGGAAAGGGCGGATTAAGGGCACTTCAACCGAAACACACGGTACCTTACAGGCTGATATGGGGGATGGAAGACCGTTTCTTAAGCAGGAAGCTTGCGAAAGAAACCGTCAGACGCTGTCCGAACGGCCATCTCATTTTTGTGGATGAGGCAACACATTGGATCAACCATGAAAAACCTGACATTGTGAATAGGCTGATCCTAGAATTTATAAATAACAACACATTGTAAAGTCTGTCTCTTTCGCAGACTTTTTTCTTTTTTTCTCATAGATGGTTGAAAACATGACAAAATAACAATAAAAACATACGCAAATTGAAATTTTTTAAACAAAATGTAACAAATAATAGGTTTAAACGACTTTTAAAAAAGGAAAAGCCTTACTGAAGAATTTGCGTACACCTCCCATAAGGCAATACTTAAAAAAGAATATACCAAAAGAAGGTGCCTTAATGAAACAAGGATTAATTTCAATTATTATCCCGTCCTATAACGAAGGTAACAACGTCAAACTCATTCATGAATCCTTGAAAAAGGAATTCAAAAGCATTCATTATGATTATGAAATTTTCTACATAAACGACGGAAGCAAAGATGACACACTTCAGCAGATCAAAAGTTTGACTCAAATTTGTGACAGAGTCAAATATATTTCCTTTTCCCGGAACTTCGGAAAAGAAGCTGCGATTCTGGCCGGTTTTGAGCATGTTCAGGGCGAGGCTGTCATTGTGATGGACGCGGATTTACAGCATCCGACGCATTTGCTGCATGAATTTATTAAAGGCTATGAGGAAGGGTATGACCAAGTGATTGCCCAGCGAAACAGGAAAGGGGATAATCCGGTTCGCTCCGCACTTTCATCGCTTTACTATAAATTTATAAACAAAGCTGTGGAAGTGGATTTAAGGGACGGTGTCGGTGATTTTCGCCTGCTGAGCCGCCAGGCGGTCGATTCTTTGCTGAAATTAAGTGAAGGCAACCGCTTCTCGAAAGGGCTGTTTTGCTGGATCGGCTTTGATCAGAAAATCGTTTTTTACGAAAATGTCGAACGGAAAAACGGTACTTCCAAATGGTCATTCAGCAATCTCTTTAACTACGGAATGGACGGTGTCGTATCTTTTAACAACAAGCCGCTGCGCATTTGCTTTTATACGGGAATCTTTATTTTACTGCTATCCATTGTTTATATCATCAGCACATTCGTTAAAATCATGACCAACGGCGTGGCAGTGCCGGGTTATTTCACCATTATTTCAGCCGTTTTGTTTCTCGGGGGCATTCAGTTGTTAAGCCTTGGGATCATCGGAGAATATATCGGCAGAATCTATTATGAAACGAAAAAAAGACCGCATTATTTAATTCAAGAAGCGAATATCCCTAATGGAGATCAAAATGAAACGAATTGAAGTAAATAAAGAGACAAAAAAGAAGCATCAACATTCCGCACTGAAAGTAATGAACAAGAGATGGCAGTGCTCTTTTTGTATGCGCGGCTTTTATGGATGGAAGGCTGTGGCAGCGAAATGAAAAAAGCATATCTGATTGCTGCAAGCCTGCTCATTTCGATTTGCGCCCACGCTTTTTTTCTTAAAGAATGGGCTGAGGGCCGATATATGACAGGACCGGGGGACGGTCTTGCACAAATGATCGTCTTCAAAAAAATGCTTTTTGAACAATACATGCAAGGCAACTTTTTTTACAATTATTCATTTGGACTTGGCGGCGGAGTCTACAGTCAGCTTGGCTATTATTTTTCTGTTTCCTTTCTATTTATCCTGACTTCTGCCGTCGTCCGAATTCTTCAGCTTGTCCATCTGGCGGGGGAAGCTGATACGCTGTTTTGGGCGCAGGCGGCCGTTTTTATCAGCATTGCAAAGCTCAGCCTTATTATATTTACTGCCGCCGGTGTGTTGCGTTATATCGTTAAACATACAGGAGCGGCTTTTGTCGGGGCCGTATTATACGGGGTATCCATTATTTATTTTCGCCATGAAGCATACTGGGAGTTTTTTACCGACACCATGATATGGCTTCCGCTACTCGTCTACGGAGCGGAAAAAATCATCAGGGAACGCCGGCCTGCGTGGTTTATCGCGGCCTGCGCGCTGACTTTAATCAATAACTTTTACTTCGCATATATGAATCTGATCTTTATCGGCATTTACATTCTATTCAGATGGCTGATCAGGCTTGAGGAAGGCGAGATAAAAAAACTCGCTCAATTTAAAATGTTTATGATCTCAGGCCTGATTTCTTTCGGCATCAGCGCGGCGGCCTTTGTTCCTGTTGTATACGGATATTTACATAACCTTCGCCCGCCGTACAGCGGGCAGATTGAGTGGTTCGATTTCTCTGACAATATTTTATTTTCAAGCCGAATTATCGTGCTTCCCGCGATTTTTCTGCTGTTTCTGTTTACGTTCTCCTTGTACAGAAATCGAGTATTCCGCCTATTTGCGGGGCTCAGCGTGCTTTTCATCATGTTTCATTACAGTCCTTATGCCGCAAGTATCTTTAACGGCTTTTCAGCTCCTCAATACAGGTTTGAATATGTGTTGTCCTTTACCCTTGCAGGAGCTGTCGCCGCAGGTTTGTCTAAGCTGTCTGAGGTAAGATGGAAGGAAATGCTGGGAGCGAGCGTCATCGCCATCCTGTTTTACTGGTACAATGAGCACCGGCACGGGCTTGATCTGACAAGACCGGCATATACCAGTGTCATCCTGTTCTTATTTCTGACAATTGCCGCCCTTTTCGTGTCAAAGCTGACTTTTAAAAAGTCACGTCTCACCGTATATGCAGTGATTGTCCTGTCAGCTGTGCTGATTGCCAACATCTATCAAAAATATGCATTGTCAGAAGGAGGAGGCCTTCAAACCGTTTCAAACGCCTATTTAACAAGCACAGAGTATAAAGGCGAAGAACAAACGGAGCTCATCAGCCGCCTGCAATCTAAAGATATCGATCCTTTAGCCAGGTTGGATTGGATGAATGGCGTCCGCAATAATACGCCCATCATGTATGGATTTAACGGATTTAGCGCTTATTCCAGCATTTTGAACCAGAATCTCCTGTCTTTTTATTGGAATGATCTCAATATAGATATGGGGAGAGAAAGCGTCAGCCGTTACGCATCAATGGGAGGCAGAGCGAATTTGTACAGCCTGCTTTACGGAAAGTACTTCATGACGGAAAAAACGAACACAGCCAATGTCCCTTACGGCTTTACAAAAATAATGGAATCAAAACATTACGCTGTCTATCAAAATCAACATGTGCTTCCGTTCGTGAAGACCGCCGGCCAGGTGTACAATGAAACAGATTTTGACGGGTCTCCGGCGCTTGTGAAAGAACAGGCGATGTTACGGGGAATTGTCATAAAAGATCCTTCAGGAAAAACTGAGAAACCGCCAAAGCTGAACAATTTGATCTCACATTCAAACATTACAGCAAAGCATGCGGAATATAAAACCGGACAGCTGACGGTAATGGAATCAACCGGACAACTGACCATCACGCCGGAATCTCCGTCAAAACAACCGGGCGATTACTATCTCAGTTTCTATTTGAAAAGCAAGGCGAAGGACAAAGGCTTTACGTTGAAAGTGAATGATTATGTAACAACAAGAAAATCAAACAAATCCATTTATAAAACTGGAGTAAACGACCTCACCATCAGAGTGCCGAAAACAAACCAAATCACAATCGAGCTGCCGAAAGGAACCTATGAGCTTAAGCGTTTTACACTCTATGAAGAAACCTATCAAACCTTAAAAGCCGCTGCCGAAAAAGAAGAACAGCCGGCTAAAATAGACTGGAACAAAAATAAGCTCAACATCACATATCAAAATAAGGAAAATGCTAGATATATCAAGCTCCCAATCCCGTTTGAGAAAGGCTGGGAGCTGAAGATTAATGGGAAAAAACAGCCGGTGGAGCAAGCTGATTATTCCTTTATCGGTTTCCGCGCCCAAAAAGGTGAGAACCGCATTGAGCTGACCTACTATCCTCCCTATTTTAAACCGGCTGCAGCCGTCACTTTGGTCAGTCTGGCCATTGCTTGTTTTTATATCAGGAAACGAAAAAAGCCCGGCTCTAAATAGAGCCGAGCTTTAATTTTTTCTGAAGCTTTTCTTCGCTGAATATCCACCCTGTGTAAGACGATTTAAGCTCAAGATCATGGGTGAGGTGAACGATTGCGACAAACGGATAGTGCCCTTTGCTGCGATAGCGGAGATCAATAAACCGGACCTCATAATGGTCCTTGTATGTGTCAACCTCCCACCTGTACACAGGTGAAAACGATAGGAACGCAGCGATGTTTTCATCCTGCTGCGCGGCCTTCATAACATCTGTTTCAGGCACGGGAACCCGGTTGAACGTATCAAGTATAACGACATGGCCGTCAAGGCTTCTGCCGACATAAAACGCATGGGCGGTCGTAACCGCAATCCGCCATTGTCTGAATTTCATCGTCGGAGATATAATAATGGTTTCGATGTCCTCGTCAATCAGCTCCCGCAGCCTTCTTTTAATCCTCAGCTGCATGATAAACCTGACACCGTAATAACCGATCAGTACAGCATATAAAATCAAGAAGGTGATACCGGGATGGCCGCCGACATACCAAACGGCAATCGCCGCCAGATGACTGATGAAAATAAATGGATCAAACGTATTAATTAAACCGAGAGCTACCCATTTTTTTGAAAAAGGCCGGATTGCCTGTGTTCCATATGCATTGAATATATCAACGAAAACATGCAGCACAACGGCCAGCAGCGTCCACAGCCACAAGTGAAGAAAATTCCCATGAGGATAAAACAACATCAATATCCCCGGAATCGCTACTGACCAGAACAAAACAGCGGGAATTGAATGAGTGAAACCTCTGTGGTTTCTTATATAAACAGCATTATTCTTCAGCTTTAACACTGTGTCAATATCGGGAGCCTGAGAGCCCGCAAGCGCTGCGATCATAGCGGCGTGAGCCATCGAAGTATCCGTGCCGATAACCGGGTCCAGAGTCGCAATACCGCCGAGAGCGATGCCCATGACAACATGAGTGCCAGTATCCATTAGTGACCTCCTTGCAGGTAAAATCGTATAGCCTGCACATACACATTAAAGATATTCCCCATTTTCCATTTGCCAAATCATAAAACAGACTTGTTCTCATATGTTTCCGCTTTTTCTTTATCTATATTTAATGTAACATATTATCGTACTGTGCCCTAAGTGTACAACAAAAAACAGTCTTAAGAAAAGCGGGGCGCGATTGAGGCAACGAAAGACCGAGGAGAAACTCAAAATGAACGCACTTGAAGAAAAACTACAACAAAAAGATATAGACATGTTTCGTGATGATTTAATTACATGGTTTGAAAGAGAACAAAGAGTTCTGCCGTGGAGAGAAGATCAAGACCCGTATAAGGTGTGGGTATCAGAAGTGATGCTGCAGCAAACAAGAGTAGAAACGGTTATCCCTTACTTTCTGCGGTTTGTTGAGCAATTTCCCAACGTCGAAGCATTGGCGGAGGCCGATGAAGAAAAAGTTCTTAAAGCATGGGAAGGGCTTGGGTATTACTCGCGAGTCAGAAATCTGCAAAGCGCCGTAAAAGAAGTGCAGCAGCAGTACGGGGGGACCGTCCCTTCTACGGAAAAGGAATTCGGCGGCTTAAAAGGAGTCGGTCCTTATACAAAAGGGGCTGTGCTCAGCATTGCCTATAACAAACCGATACCTGCAGTTGACGGAAACGTAATGCGCGTGATGTCCAGAATCCTTTCCATCTGGGATGATATTGCCAAACCAAAAACAAGAACCATTTTTGAGCAAGCGGTTCATGCATTTATTTCTAAAGAAAAACCATCTGAATTTAATCAAGGGCTGATGGAGCTCGGAGCGATCATCTGCACACCGAAGTCGCCGTCCTGCCTGCTGTGCCCGGTGCAGAAGCATTGCTCAGCCTTTGCGGAAGGCTCTGAACGAGAACTTCCCGTCAAAAGCAAAAAGAAAAAACCGGGGATCAAGACAATGGCGGCGGTTGTCCTGACAGATGATGAAGGAAATATATATATCCATAAACGTCCGTCAAAAGGCTTGCTTGCCAACCTGTGGGAATTCCCGAATGTTGAAACACAAAAAGGAATCAAAACAGAACGCGACCAGCTCGTCTTATTTTTAGAAAATGAAATGGGGATAAATGCGGAGATTGACGAATTACAAGGTGTTGTCGAGCACGTTTTCACCCATCTTGTCTGGAATATTTCTGTATTTTTCGGTAAAGTAAAACAAGTGTCGGAAAGCACCCGTCTGAAAAAAGTAACGAAAAAACAGCTTGAGGAATTCGCATTTCCCGTTTCTCATCAAAAAATATGGAAAATGGCTGTTGAGGCAGCCGAGTAGCATAAACCGACTGCCTTAAGCCTTAATCATAACTGATGCGTGTGCCGTGGCTGTAATCTGCTTCATTTCGTTTCAGTCCGCCGCGCGCTTCAATTTCTTGATTTAATTCACGATATTTTGATTGGCCTTCTTCATTCAAATAAGGCATAATTTGTTGGAAGGCATGATGAAAATAAGAGAGCTCACTGTTTTTCCAATCTTTTTTGGATATCATACTAAGTTCGCCCATATCACGTCCGACATACATAACAGAAGACCCCCTTTTTCCGTTCTTATCATTATTATTTGTGGAAATGAAAGAACTATACACAACAAGGAGCTGAGGAAAAAATGGAACAAAATAAATGTGCGCTCGTCACAGGAAGCAGCCGCGGTGTCGGAAAAGCAGCCGCAATAAGACTTGCTGAGCAGGGCTATAACATCGTTATTAACTATGCACGAAGCAAAAAAGCGGCGTTAGAAACTGCTGAGGAAATTGAAAAGCTCGGCGTTAAAGTGCTTGTTGTCAAAGCGAACGTCGGACAGCCTGCAAAAATAAAAGAAATGTTTCAGCAAATTGATGAAACATTCGGCAGACTTGATGTTTTTATTAACAACGCTGCGTCAGGCGTATTAAGACCTGTCATGGAGCTTGAAGAAACCCATTGGGACTGGACGATGAACATTAATGCGAAAGCATTGCTTTTCTGCGCCCAGGAAGCGGCCAAGCTTATGGAAAGAAACGGAGGCGGGCATATTGTCAGCATCAGTTCATTAGGCTCCATCCGTTATCTTGAAAACTATACGACAGTCGGCGTGTCAAAAGCCGCTCTTGAAGCATTAACACGTTATCTGGCGGTCGAGCTTTCCCAAAAACAGATTATCGTCAATGCGGTTTCCGGCGGAGCGATTGATACGGATGCACTTAAGCATTTTCCAAACAGGGAAGACCTATTGGAAGACGCGCGCCAAAATACGCCTGCCGGACGAATGGTCGACATTAAAGACATGGTGGATACCGTTGAGTTTTTAGTTTCTTCAAAA
Organism: Bacillus sp. HU-1818; assembly: GCF_022695965.1. Taxonomy (NCBI): domain Bacteria; kingdom Bacillati; phylum Bacillota; class Bacilli; order Caryophanales; family Bacillaceae; genus Bacillus; species Bacillus sp. HU-1818. The sequence goes on along the minus strand of NZ_JAAPBE010000005.1, from coordinate 8,859 downwards.
GCGGATATGATCCGCGGGCAGACTATCATCGTCGATGGCGGACGTTCTCTGCTTGTTTAAAATTTTTTTCAAAATATGAATAGCCCGTTTGTCTCCTGCACATTCTAATTGTCGTGGAGGTGATAAACATGGCTAACTCAAACAACAAAACAAACGCTCAACAAGTAAGAAAACAAAACCAACAATCAGCATCTGGCCAAGGTCAGTTTGGTACAGAATTTGCTAGCGAAACAAACGTACAACAAGTTAGAAAACAAAACCAACAATCAGCTGCTGGACAAGGACAATTCGGCACTGAATTCGCTAGTGAAACTGATGCTCAGCAAGTAAGACAGCAAAACCAATCTGCTGAACAAAACAAACAACAAAACAGCTAATCACTGAAACAGAAAAAAAGCACTTCATCCTCGGGTGGAAGTGCTTTTTTCTTTTTATAAAACGACAAAACTTGTGAAAGCTCAACATAAAGAGTCAAAGGGATTTATTCAGCAAAATAGAAATCATACTATATGGAAAACCATATACCCTGCACCAGGCATGAAGGAGGAACCGGATGTCAGAATTTGAAAGACTGGTAAGCGAACAAATGAAGATTATGGATAAGCTTCTCGACCTGCAGGCAGAGCTTGACCGGTGCAAACAAGTTGAATCAGAACTCCGGCATTTGGAACGGGATGCAAGGCTGCACATCATTCAGGAGGAGATTGCGATAAAACGAAAAGATCTGGCTGACATACAGAGTGTATTTCAAAAGCAGACCGAACAGGTTATTCGCTCCTATCGCAGATCGGAAAAACCATCTTCTTATGTGTAGCGCTTAAAATGTGCCATTCCGACACCGGAATGGTTCTTTTATTTTCATTTTTTAATTTGTAACGTTATAATAAGTAAAAGACGTTGTCATAAAGGAAATTTGGACATACTAACCGCAGGGCTTTATAGAAAGTAGGGGAGAAAAATGGGCTATCCCAAGGAAGGAGAAACCATTCAAATTCACAGCTATAAGCATAACGGGCTGATTCATAGAATTTGGAATGAAACGACGATTTTAAAAAGTACAGAAATGTGTGTCATCGGCGCAAATGACCGGACGATGGTGACAGAATCAGATGGCCGGACATGGGTGACAAGGGAGCCCGCAATCTGTTATTTCCATGCGCGACAATGGTTTAATGTCATCGGGATGCTGAGAGAAGACGGAGTTCACTATTATTGCAATATCAGTTCGCCGTTTGCCTATGATGACGAAGCGATTAAATATATTGATTATGATTTGGATGTCAAAGTATTTCCTGATATGACTTATAATATTCTTGATGAAGATGAGTACGATGACCATCGAAAATTAATGAATTATCCAAAAGAAATCGACAGTATTTTGAGAGAATATCTGAACACGCTGCTGCATTGGATTCACCAGCGAAAAGGGCCGTTTGCTCCAGAATTTGTAGATATGTGGTATGAACGGTTTCTGCGTTATACAAAATAATTCTTAATGAAAAACCTGTTGGGGGTGCAACAGGTTTTTCACATGGGCTCGCACATCATGATAAAGAGAGAGGGGGATGAAGTGTGGGTGTTATTAAACGCTATATGCATTTTGTAAAACCTTATAAGAAGCAGATTGTCATTACAGTATTAATCGGAATCGTGAAGTTTTCTATTCCTCTTGCTCTTCCGCTCCTGCTGAAATATGTCGTGGATGATATTATTCAGGGAGGCGGGAGCGCCCACGATAAAACAACATCATTATTTACCATTATGGCTGTTATGTTTGCCATATTTTTAGTGCTCCGGCCTCCTGTTGAGTATTATCGGCAATATTTTGCCCAGTGGACAGGCAGCAAAGTGCTCTATGACATTAGGGCGAAGCTGTTTGACCATATTCAGAAGCTGAGCTTGCGTTTTTACGCCAATACGAGAACGGGTGAAGTCATTTCCCGGGTTATAAACGATGTGGAACAAACAAAGGATTTTGTCATTACCGGTTTAATGAATATCTGGCTCGACATGCTGACGATTTTGATTGTCATTTGTATCATGCTTACCCTGGATATCAAATTGACGCTCATATCCATTGTGTTGTTTCCGTTATACGGTATATCGGTTAAGTATTTCTACGGACGGCTGAGAAAGCTGACAAGGGAAAGATCCCAAGCGCTTGCCCAAGTTCAAGGCCACTTGCATGAACGGATTCAAGGCATGCCGGTGATCAGAAGCTTTGCGATAGAAGACCATGAACAAGAGAACTTTAACGAAAAGAACGGACATTTTTTAGATAAAGCAATCAGTCATACCAATTGGAACGCGAAAACCTTCGCTGTCGTCAATACCATTACAGATCTGGCGCCCCTCATCGTCATTGCATTTGCAGGATACTTTGTCATAAACGGCCCGCTCACCGTAGGAACAATGGTTGCATTTGTCGGTTATATTGACAGAATGTACAATCCCGTGAGAAGGCTGATCAATTCTTCCACTACATTGACACAGTCGATCGCATCCATGGACAGGGTGTTTGAATTTATTGACGAACCATATGAATTGACAGATAAACCGAATGCTAAAAAAGCAAATCACATTAAAGGCGAAGTAGAATTCCAAAATGTTTCTTTCCAATATGAGAAAGAAAAAGAGGATATACTGACTGATGTGACCCTGAAGGTGAATAAGGGAGAAACCATAGCGCTCGTAGGAATGAGCGGCGGCGGAAAATCAACGCTCGTCAGCCTGATTCCGCGGTTTTATGATGTATCAGGCGGGAGCCTGCTGATTGATGGCACCGATATCCGGGACTATGAGGCGAGAAGTCTGCGGAATCAGGTGGGAATGGTGCTTCAGGATACGTTTTTATTCAGTGAAACGATTCGGGAAAACATTGCCATCGGCCAGCCGAATGCCAAGCTTGAAGACATTATCGAAGCCGCAAAAGCTGCCAATGCCCATGAATTTATTATGAATTTCCCTGAAGGGTATGAAACGAGAGTCGGAGAAAGAGGAGTCAAGCTGTCAGGCGGGCAAAAGCAGCGGATCTCAATCGCGCGGGTCTTTTTGAAAAATCCGCCTCTCTTAATATTGGATGAAGCTACCTCTGCGCTTGATCTTGAAAGCGAGCACTATATTCAGGAAGCCATGGAAAAACTGGCAAGGGACCGCACGACATTCATCGTCGCCCACAGGTTGTCTACCATTACACACGCTGATAAAATCGTCGTGATGGAAAATGGAACGATTATTGAAACCGGCACCCATGACGAACTGATGAAGCGGGACAGCCATTACAAACACTTATTTACCATCCAAAATTTAAACTGACATGTAAAACTGATATCGCTCCTGCGATATCAGTTTTTTTTCGTACAAAAAAACCCGGTTTCATTAACCGGGCTACTCCTCTGTTTCCAACTCACTGTCTTTCGGATGATAGGTCTGAAAGCTTGTGATTAATGTATCTAAATGTTCAAGCTGCTCACGATACTCCACCGTGCTTGCCATAATGTTAAGCATATTATAATCAAGCAGTTCATCCTCGGCGTTTTGCTGGTTTTTTAAAAATGATCTTGTTAAAAGCTGTTTGTACTGTATGCCTTCTTCCTCAAAATCATCATGCGGCTTAACTTTGCCGACAAACCGCATCAAAATCCGTTCATGCCAATGAAGCAGGTAATCAATCTCTTCTGTCAAAGTCGTCTGAAACTCCTCAGGCATGTGATAGATTTCGTTTTCAAGCCTGTGCAGTTTCTTTAATGTATCCAATGCTCGATTGGCTGTAATAATGGCTTGCCTGAACAGGACGAGCTTTCTCGATTTTACATATGTCGTTTTTTTGAAGTAGCTTCTTTCTTCTTTATATAGAAGGTATGTCTGATCGAGTTTAATCATTTTTTCCTTAAGCTTTTCGATATCCTCTTTCAGAATAGAATGCTCCGTTGACTGACGCATCGTCAGCCTGATCCATTTCATGATTTCATCGGTGTTCTCCACAGTATTATTGATTAGCTTGGTCTCGTACTTAGGCGGAAGAAACACCAGATTCACGATAAAAGAACAGAGAACCCCCAGAATGACTGTGCCGGTTCTAATCAGGGCAAATGTTAAAAAATCGCCTCCGGCAGTTTCTAAAATCGCAATAACTGTAACGAGCGCGATTGAAATCGTGTGTTCAATTTTAAGCTTTAACATAATGGTAATGACAATAACTGCTGTCAGTCCGATCATAATTGGACTGGGACCAAAAATAAGGCCGAATAGGGTGGCGATGACAGCGCCGATAATATTTGCCTGAACCTGATCAATAATAATAAGAAAAGACCGGTAAATAGACGGCTGGATCGCAAATATCGCTGCAATCCCGGCAAAAATCGGCGAAGGAATTCCGATCCACGAAGCTAAATAAAGAGCAAGCGTAATCGCTATCCCTGTTTTTAAAATGCGGGCACCAAGTTTCATTAGTTTGTGCGTGCATTCCTTTCTATAGTAAATTGTTTTACATAGCAAATGTATAACACTTAAAATCCCCTGTCAGTTTATTTGCTAAACAATAAAGTAATATACAGGGATCATACCAAATATTCAAGGTCTTTTTTGAGAAAAGACCAATATTTTACACATTGTTTCTGGAAATAAGAAAAAACAGGAGCGAAAGTCGCTCCTGCATGTCTAGTGTCTTTACTTCTTTAAATGTTTAAAGGCATCTTCAACAGCTGCGAGAGTATTCTTAATATCCTGCTCTGTATGGGCTGTTGTAATAAACCATGCTTCATATTTAGAAGGTGCGAGATTGATTCCGCGTTCAAGCATGAGTTTGAAGAACGTTGCGAATGTTTCTCCGTCTGTTTGTTCCGCTTGCTCATAATTTTCCACTTTTTCATCAGTAAAGTAAACGGTGAGCGCGCCTTTCAGACGATTGACTGTGATTGTAATACCATGTGTTTCAGCATGTGCGAGTATGCCTTCTTCCAGCATTGCGCCGAGCTGATCAAGCTTTTCGTAAACGCCTTCCTCTTTCAGCACTTCAAGACATGCAATGCCTGATAGGATCGAAGCGGGATTTCCCGCCATCGTTCCGGCCTGATAAGCTGGGCCGAGCGGAGCGACTTGCTCCATAATTTCTTTTTTGCCCCCGTAAGCCCCGATCGGAAGACCGCCGCCAATGATTTTTCCAAGTGCGGTTAAATCAGGCTTAACCTGCAGAAGATCTTGCGCGCCGCCATACATAAAGCGGAACGCCGTAATAACCTCATCGTAAATAACAAGTGCGCCCGCATCGTGCGTCAGTTCATTTACCTTTTCTAAAAATCCTTCTTTAGGTTCGACGATGCCGAAATTGCCGACAATCGGTTCAACGAGGACTGCTGCAATCTCGCTGCCCCATTTATCAAGCGCCTCTTTGTAGCTTTCAATATCATTAAAAGGAACCGTGATGACTTCGCTGGCAATGCTTTTTGGAACTCCGGCCGAATCAGGGGTGCCGAGAGTGGACGGACCGGACCCGGCAGCCACAAGTACAAGATCCGAATGACCATGGTAGCAGCCTGCGAATTTAATGATTTTTGTTCTGCCGGTATAAGCCCGGGCCACCCGAATCGTCGTCATTACTGCTTCCGTCCCTGAATTGACAAACCGCACCTTATCCATCGCCGGAATCGCTTCCTTCAGCATTTTGGCAAAGGTAACCTCATGAGCTGTCGGCGTCCCGTATAATACGCCGTTTTCCGCTGCTTTCTTGATGGCTTCCGTAATATGCGGATGGGCGTGCCCGGTAATAATCGGACCGTATGCCGCCAAGTAATCAATGTATTGATTTCCGTCCACATCCCAGAAGTAAGCGCCGTTAGCTTTCTCCATGGCAATCGGAGAGCCTCCGCCTACCGCTTTATAAGATCGGGAAGGGCTGTTTACGCCTCCGACAATATGCTCTAAGGCTTCACTATGAAGTTCAACTGATTTCGTATACAAAAATAATACCTCCTATATCTCCTTGCGTCATTTCTATTGTAGCATGCTTCAAAACGAGCACAACGGTTCAAGGTCCGGCAAATAGAAAAACGGTGAGGGAGGGTAAGAGTTGTAATCTGCTATGGAATTGGATACGCTTATTAAAAACACCTTGGAGGTAAAGAAAATGGCTGTAGAAATCGGACAAGAAACACCGGACATTGAATTAAAGGGTGACAATGGTGAGAAGGTAAGATTATCGGACTTTAAAGGAAAATACATCGTCCTTTATTTTTATCCGAAAGATATGACGCCGGGATGCACCACTGAAGCATGTGATTTCCGTGACCATCATGAAAGCTTTGCAAAGCTTGATGCTGTCATTATCGGCGTAAGCCCTGACAGCGAAGAAAAGCATGGAAAGTTCAAGGAAAAGCATGATCTTCCTTTTCTGCTGCTAGTTGATGATGAAAACAAGCTGGCGGAAGCGTTCGGCGTCTGGAAGCTTAAGAAAAACTTTGGTAAAGAATATATGGGGATTGAGCGGTCAACCTTTATAATTGACAAAGAAGGACGGCTGATTAAAGAATGGAGAAAAGTAAAGGTGAAAGATCACGTAGCTGAAGCGCTTCAAGAGCTGAAAGAAGTTTCAGCAAAATAAAAAGCGCAGGGAGCCTGGCCTGCCGTAAAGATGGGCTTTTGTATCTTTTATCCTGATTATAATTGACAAAGAATCATAAAAAGAGTTACACTAATTATAAACATTATAATGTAAGAATCTTTTTTAGAAGAGAGGTGCATGACGGATGGCTGCACATGAACTAAAAGAAGCCTTAGAAACGTTGAAGGAAACTGGGGTTCGCATTACTCCTCAACGTCATGCGATTTTGGAATATCTCGTGGATTCTATGGCTCATCCAACAGCGGACGATATATATAAAGCTCTGGAAGGGAAATTCCCTAATATGAGCGTAGCGACGGTATACAACAATTTACGCGTGTTCCGGGAGTCTGGTCTTGTGAAAGAATTGACGTATGGCGATGCTTCAAGCAGATTCGATTTTGTGACTTCAGACCATTACCACGCCATTTGCGAAAAGTGCGGTAAGATCGTTGATTTTCACTATCCGGGTCTTGATGAAGTGGAGCAGCTCGCTGCACATGTGACCGGCTTTAAAGTAAGCCACCACCGTTTAGAGATCTACGGCGTCTGCCAAGAATGCCTGAAAAAAGAAAACCATTAAAATAAGCTGACCGTGTCAAAGCGGCCAGCTTATTTTATTTGGCGTTTCTTTTGCTGTTATAAGACTCGTCGAAAGCCTTGCCTTCAAGATTTTTGTCTAATGTAAGCGGCTCTCTGCAATGCATGCACATATCGACTCTTCCTAAAATCTTTGTTTCTTTCCCGCAAGCGGGGCACACCACCCGGACTGCTTTCGTGGAAAGCATGCCGATCCAAAAATAAACGACAGTGCTGAGTCCGATGGATAAAAGCCCGAGTAACATAAATAAGCTCGCAAGCAGTACAGACTCCTTAAAGAAAATCCCGATGTACATAATGACAAACCCAACGAAAACCAAACTTAACGCAAACGTTCTGATTTTATTAATTTTGCTGGAGTATTTCGCCATGTCCATCCCCCTCTGTTTAAATATAGCATATTCACACTGGGAGTTTCTTCATGTTTTCAGCCGGAATTGAAACTTTGCTGTAGAGACATACCGCGAAATTGTTTATAATAGTTCAATATGTTTAGAAAAAAGGATTTTCCGTTTTCATCATAGAAATGAATGGAAGAGTAAAAAATATAATAACTGACACATTTGCACTGGAGGAATGGGAATGGAAAATCTTCTCCGTCCAATTTACCAAGAAAGAGCAAGTCATCCGAATACATTGGCTGTCATAATGATTGAGAGAAGAAACAAAGCATCTTCCATAACGGATAATTTTGATGCGGCTTTACTTGTTATTGTAAAACAGGCGGAAGAGCCTCTCTTTATAAAGCATTATGAGTTTGAACACCAAACGGCTTCTTTAAATATTGTAACGGACGCACAAGTTCAAGAATGGATTTTGCTCGGGACCAATAGGAGAATCATAGATTGGATCCTAAATGGGAGAGCCCTGTTTGATCGGAATGAATATATTGTTGAACTGATTGACAGGCTTAATACATTTCCGTTTGCAGAGCGGAAATTGAAAATCGGTCTTGAATACGGAAAGTTAATCAGAAGGTATATAGAAGGCAAAGCCTTTTTTGAAGCGAATCAGTTTTTAGATGCTTACAATGCGATAGTGCATGCTCTTCATCATTTAGCCCGTATTGAAGTAATTGACAGAGGGTTTCATCCTGAAACAACAGTGTGGAATCAAGTCCGGCAGATGGAGCCGCAGGTATACAAGCTGTACTCTGAACTGATTGAGAGTCATGAAAGCCTGGAAAAAAGGCTTGAATTATTATTCTTAGCAAATGATTTTCTAATTCATTCTAAAGCAGAGATCGGTTCTGCCCATCTATATCAAATAATGAAGGAAAAAGACATTTGGCAATTCGGAGAGCTTCTACAACATACGGACTTAAAGGATTTCACACCAGACCTTGGCGTTCTGCTTGATTATCTGACTGAAAAAGGTTTTATCGAAGTATGTCAAATAGAGACCAAGAGCCAGGCAATCTATCATCGGGGATATTCTTTTAAAAAAGATGTTGACTCTGTTTCATAGCCATGGTATATTATTAAACGTCGCTGATGCGCTTCTGAAAAAAAGCTCACAGCGGCGGAAAAATAAAATCAAAAAAACATTTGACATAATGATGAGAAAATGTTATATTGATAAAGTCGCTTCACTGAGAAGTGAGTCATGATCTTTGAAAACTAAACAAGACAAAACGTACCTGTTAATTCAAAGTTTTAACG
>NZ_JAAPBE010000004.1:0-462193 GCF_022695965.1 Bacillus sp. HU-1818 | reverse complement strand
AGTTTTTGTTTTATTTTCTACCATGTTTGTATATGAAGCCTATATCATTCCGCAGTAGCTCAGTGGTAGAGCTATCGGCTGTTAACCGATCGGTCGTAGGTTCGAGTCCTACCTGCGGAGCCATTGCTTCCATAGCTCAGCAGGTAGAGCACTTCCATGGTAAGGAAGAGGTCAGCGGTTCGAGCCCGCTTGGAAGCTTATCTGAATATACTGATCTGACGAGGTTTCTCAAGAATGAGAAAGCTTTTTTTGTTTATTAAAAAAGTGCAAATAAATACAGTGCTCCAATAATTTATTTCTTCAACAGATTCTTTCCACAATCATATGTGCAATGTGTCGGTTTTTATATCGGCAAACCTGTCTCTCATGTTTCTGATTAAAAGTCTTTGTATTCGGGGAGAATAATCTTACTTGATCAGTATCAACAGCTCAAATTCAAAAAGCTAATGACCATATACAAGGTCATTAGCTTTTTTTACTTCTATATGGATTCAGTATTGGATTGTCCATGTGTACGCATTTTAGCTGACTCCAATATCTTTAACGCAATAACAAGAATCAGCATAAATGCCATTAAAATAGTAAATAACCAAAAGGCTGTCTGTACTGGGAATTTGTCTAAACTCCAGCCAACTGCTATTGGCAAGAGTGAACCGCCGAGTCCGTTGGAAGCGAGCAAAATGCTTGTCGTTTGTTCTGTTTTCCCCGGGAAAAACTGATTGGTAATGATCAAGGCAATGGCGAACATACCGGCCATAAACAGGCCTAAAAAGAAACAAAGAGCAAACCCGACCCAAACGGTTTGGCTGACCGCTAATGTGGCCAGTGCAATCAGACCGCCTATGTTTATGAAACGGAGAAAGCGATGGTATGTTATTTTTTCAGAAACTGGTCCTGTCAGTAATCGTCCAATGATCATTCCGGACCAATAAATTGTTACCGTTATCGTCGCTAATGAATTGGGAATATCCCATTTTTCAGCGAAAATGGAAGGTATAAAGTGTACAATGGATACTTCACTGCCGCCATAAAAGAAGAAATAGGCTGCTGCTAAAGCAATAAATAGGAAACCCTTGCTGCGATAGCTTGTCTGGCCTTGTGTTTTAATATCGGGATTGCTTTCTTTGCGAATAAGTAAGTGGTCTAAACTGCCAAAACTCATTTGTCTCCAAACGATCATAAGCAGAAATGAGCTTACTCCTAACACAAGAAATGCTAATGCCCATAGGCCGTTGCTGATTAAGAAACTTGATAATAGCGGCATAAAAAGCGCTCCCAAACCATAAGCAACTTCCATCTTACTCATGGCAACGGCTTGTTTCTCTTTAATCGCTGTAAGGATAATCGTCCCTACACATGATTCAACTAATCCTGCTCCAAGCCCCGCTATGCTTACAAACAAAAAGAGTAACGGCCACGGCGGTAAAAAGAAAATGAACAGCTCACAGCTAATCATGGCCAAGCCGACTACAACCACATTTTTTCTGCCCAGTTTCTTAACGAGTAAAGGCATTCCCAGTACGCCTATTAAAAACCCCATAAATTGAGAAAATACTAACACCCCGCCATTACTATAGCTTTGGGAGTAATGTGAAAGTAATTCAGGCAATACGGCTCCAAGTATAACGAGTGTAAAAGCAATTAATCCGTAGGAAACACAACCGATCCACAGCAGACGAGTTTTCATCATTTAATCTCCTTAATAGTAAAATAAGTACCATTTTCTACATGATAATTTTAGTCGATGGGAGCACTATTTTATTGGAGGGCTGCGATGATTAGTTCAGAAGAACCTTTTTAAAAATAGTAAATATTGTTCGGTGTCAGTTTCGAATACCTATTGCATACAGGTTTTTTTTACATTATAGACAATTATTGTTATCGTATCATACAATTTTCAGCCGCGCATCCCTAATCGCAGAGTTAACAGATATTTAACATATTTAACAAAAATATCGTTGACATTATTTTCAATACTGAATACGATAGTTAACAGTTTCACATGTTTCTATTAAAAATTAGGGGTGGTAATGTGGGGACGAAGGAAATTACAAATCCAGACAGTTTGTATTACAAAGTGGACGATGTGGTGATGGAAAGAGGAGAAGGAATCTATTTATACGATCAAGAAGGAAATGAGTATATTGATTGTGCATCCGCCACGTTCAACTTGAATTTGGGATATAGCAACAAGGAAGTGATAGACACAGTTAAAGATCAAGCGGACAAGCTTATTCATGTCACTTCTTCTTATCAAACAGACGCCGTAAATAAACTAGCTGAAAAACTTGTAGAAATTTCCCCCGACAATCTCACAAAAGTACACCCTAAAGTCAGCAGCGGTTCCGCTGCAAACGAAGGAGCCATAAAAATGGCTCAGTACTACTCCGGAAAAACGGATGTCATCTCACTATTTCGAAGCCACCTCGGACAAACTTATATGATGTCAGCTTTATCCGGAAATTCATTTCGAAAAGAACCATTCCCTCCACAATTCTCTTTTGGCTTGCAAGTTCCCGATCCTTATTGTAATCGTTGTTTTTATAACCAGAAACCAGGTTCGTGCGGTATGCTGTGCGTAGAAAGAATCAATGACTTTATTGAATACGCCAGCAATGGGAAAGTTGCCGCAATGATTGTTGAACCGATCTCCGGGAACGGAGGAAATGTCGTTCCGCCTAAAGATTACTTTAAACAGTTGAGAAAATTATGTGATGAGCATGATATTGCCCTCATTTTTGACGAGATCCAGACTGGATTTGGAAGAACCGGAAAGATGTTTGCTGCCGACCACTTTGATGTGAAACCGAATATGATGACTGTCGCAAAGGGGTTAGGAGGTACAGGATTCCAAGTCGCCGCCACCCTGACGGAAGAAAAGTATACAGGATTGCCAGGCTACACCCACTCCTTCACTTACGGCTCCAATGTGTTGGCATCTGCCGCTGCATGTAAAACCATTGACATTATGCAACGACCTGGATTTTTAGAGAATGTTACAGTTGTTGGAAATTACATTATGGATTCACTGGAAAAAATGAAAGAAGACTTTACATTTATTGCAGATGTAAGAGGTGTCGGTCTGATGATCGGCGTTGAGATTGTTAAAGAAAACAATGTGCCGGATGTAGAACTGACAAATTACATTGCGGATAAAGCAATGGAGTATGGACTGATCCTTCGTACTTCTCGATATGGATTCGGAAATGTGTTCAAAATCCGTCCGCCATTGACGATTACGCTCAGTGAGGCTGAATTGCTTTGCTTCAAACTCCGTAAGTTATTGGAGGATATAAAGTGAGAGACTATATTATTGGAATGGGGAAGTTTGTTTATCAAAAGGTGAAAGATCAAAAAGGGACATTGAAAAATCGGTTGGTCAATGGTTATTCTCCGGGTGGAGATGCACAGTTTAATATTGATGCAGCCGCTGAAGATGCCGTACTTGAATATATACAAAAGCAAGAAGTGCCGATCGCGTTCTATACGGAGGATGGCGGATTAAAGTTGTTTGGGGAGAATCCGCAATACATTTTAATCGTTGATCCTATTGATGGGACCCGCCCGGCTGCTGCCGGTCTTGAAATGTCATGTATCTCCATAGCATTAGCTGCGTACAAACCGAATGCGCAAATTAAGGATATTGAATTTGCTTTTCTGTTGGAGCTTAAAACCGGTGCCTACATGTACGGCGATATCTACTCCGACTGTATTCACTATGAAGGGTTTCAGGGAGAGCTGCCAAATTTAAGCGAGGTAAAAGAAATAAAAAATATGTTCTGGAGTCTTGAGTTCAATGGACACCCCGCTCACCTTATGATTGATGCATACGGCCATTTGATTGACCAATCAGCAAATAATGGAGGAGTCTTCGTTTTTAATAGCGCCTCCTACTCGATTTCCAGAATCATCACGGGACAGATGGACGCTTATGTGGATATAGGCAATCGTTTACTCAAAGACAATCCTGGGTTACTATCCGATTTTCAGAATGTAGGGAATGGACAAGTTCTGCATTTGTTTCCATACGATATTGCGGCCAGCGTATTTTTGGCTAAAAAAGCCGGCGTTATGATAACAGACGCCTATGGAAATTCTTTGGATAGCACGCTTCTTACTGATCTCAGCTACGATAACCAGCAATCTTGCATTGCAGCGTCAACAAAGGAACTCCATCAAATGTTGTTAGACCGAATCCGCTGGGACAGAAAGGAAGAGAGCTATGAAGGCGTTGGTCTGGACTCCTAACGACAAACTTGAATATGTAGAGGTGGACGAGCCTCAGATACGGAAACTGAATGATGTAAAAGTGAAAATATATGGTACCGGCATATGCGGTACGGATCTTAACGTACTGAAAGGAAAAATGAATGCCACTCACAACATGATCATGGGGCATGAGTCAGTTGGTGAGGTAGTGGAAATTGGTGAACACGTCAGAGATGTAAGGGTGGGCGACCGTGTAGTCATTGATCCTACCCAATTCTGCGGGAAATGTTACTACTGCAGAAAGGGTTTAACCTGTTATTGCGATTCTTTTGAAGATTGGCAGTTAGGCCTCGGAGCACACGGAACTTTTGCGGATTACTATGTGGGCGAGGATCGATTCATGTACAAAATACCGGAATCTATGGAGTGGGAACGAGCAACTTTAATTGAGCCTCTCTCCTGCGTCTTGAATGTTGTGGAAAAGGCCGCGATAAAACCGGATGATTCCGTATTGGTTTTAGGATCGGGTCCGATCGGGCTCCTTGTTCAGATGATGGTAAAAAAATCAGCAAGGCTGACTGTTGCGACCGAGATTGGAAAATTCAGATCGGAAGCGGCGCAACATATATCCGACTATGTTTATCATCCTGAAACATTGACTGTTGAAGAAGTTGAGCGAATCAATCAAGGAAGAAAATTTGATGTTATTTTTGATGCGATCGGCAATCAGTTAGATTGGGCCTATCCGTTAATAGAAAAAGGCGGAAGACTTGTGCCTATGGGTTTTGATGATACGTATGAAATGAAAATCAGACCTTATCAATTACTCTCCAATGGAGTGACCATTGTAGGAACCGGAGAGGCAAGGCAGATCATGGAGACTGCGTTGTCATGTGCGATTGACCTTCCTCAGCTCTCTGATTTGATCACAGAGAAAGTAGAATTAGAGAACTTTGAACAAGCTGTTCAGAACCTCATGGGCATAGATCCGATTTCAAAGGAAAGAAAAGATATAACAGCTATAAAAACGATCCTTGTATCTGATCCGAAGCTGGTGTAAGCAACAATGAACGGCTCATGTCACCCTTGATTTGAGCCGTTTTTGTATGATGATGCATGTGATTGGTAACAGAGAAAGGGAATATAATCCAATTGTTTTCTGCCCACAATTTGACCTTGCATATCCTGAAAAAATTTATTATGATACTCTTTGTATATAACTCCTTTCCCCTATATCCTATACTCTGAACGTTTCCCCTGTTTCTCCGGAAGAAGTTGCTTCTTGCTTTCCCGTCTATTAACAATTAAAGCTCCCAACTGACATGATGCGGAATTTTACATTTAAAAAAGGAGTCGTTATATTTGAAAGGTTTTTCATTAAAACAGCAATGGTTCGGGAATGTCCGTAAAGATGTTCTGGCCGGCATATTGGTTGCATTGGCTTTAATTCCTGAAGCGATTGGTTTTTCCATTATTGCCGGTGTCGATCCGATGGTCGGTCTTTATGCGTCATTTTGTATTGCTATTATTATTTCTATTTTTGGCGGCAGACCGGGAATGATTTCCGCTGCCACAGGGTCTATGGCGCTTGTTATGGTAACCTTGGTTGCAGATTACGGGCTGCAGTACTTGTTTGCGGCCACTATACTGACAGGCATTATACAAGTCATATTGGGCATAAGTAAGATTGCGAAACTAATGAAGTTTATACCTAGATCAGTCATGATAGGATTTGTGAATGCACTGGCTATTCTTATTTTTTCAGCCCAGCTTCCGCAGTTTGCAGGAGCTTCTTGGATGATGTATGCCATGGTTGCAGGTTCTTTAGTGATTATATATATCCTTCCTAGGTTTACAAATGCCATTCCTTCACCGCTTATAGCGATTATTGTAATGACCATTATCGCTATTACCCTTCACGTGGATGTGCGGACGGTTGGTGATATGGGTGAGTTAACAAGCTCATTGCCGGGATTTTTGATTCCCGATGTTCCGTGGACGTTTGAAACACTTCAAATCATATTCCCATATTCTATTGCATTGGCGCTTGTCGGGCTGCTTGAATCACTGCTCACAGCACAGATTATTGATGAAATGACGGATACGGATAGTGATAAAAACAAAGAAAGCCGCGGTCAAGGGATTGCCAATATCGTGACTGGATTTTTTGGAGGCATGGCGGGCTGTGCTATGATCGGCCAATCTGTGATTAACACGAAAGCAGGCGGCCGCGGCCGGCTATCTGCATTTGTTGCCGGGGCTTTTCTGATGTTTTTAATTGTGGTGTTAAGCGATGTGGTTGTGAAAATCCCAATGGCGGCGCTTGTTGCCGTTATGATTATGGTTTCTATTGGTACGTTTGACTGGTCTTCGCTGAAGGGTTTACGGAAATCGCCGCTTACTGATTCGATTGTTATGGTTGTTACCGTCATTACAGTCGTTCTGACTGATGATTTATCAAAAGGCGTTTTTGCCGGTGTCTTATTAAGCGCGGTGTTTTTTGTAGCAAAAATATCGAAATTGAAAATCGTTTCTCATGCAGATGAGCAAAAGCTGCGAACATATAAAGTAACAGGACAGATCTTTTTTGCTTCAGTATCTGATCTGATGAATGCGTTTATGTATCGAGAGGATATCGAACGGGTTGTGATTGACTTAAGTGAAGCTCATGTATGGGATGATTCCGGGGTAGCCGCGCTTGGTAAAATCGTTGCGAAGTTTAAAGAACAAGGAATTGAAGCAGAACTGAAGGGCTTAAACGAAGCGAGTCAGGCTCTTTTAAAACAGATGGCGTAAAGAATGAAAGTCCAGATTATAAATGTCTGGGCTTTTCACTGTATATAAAAATTGATCCGGACATAAGAATATAAGATATTTGGTTAAAACTGTTGATTGTCATTGATATAATAGAATGAAAACACATTAATAGGAGACTTATATATGATGCTTCAGAAGATGAACCAAGTGCTGGGCCGGATTATGCCGTTATTAACACCGTCTAGTGTGGTGATCGGTGTGCTGCTGTCTCAATATATAAGCGGATGGAACAGCGCGGTGCCTTGGATATTTGCTTTTATCACGTTTGCAGGCAGCCTGAGCGCCAATTTTCAATCGCTTAGACATGCTCTGGCTCATCCCCTGCCTATGATTCTTGCTTTGTTTGTTCTCCATATCTTCATGCCGGTTTTTGCTTGGGGCAGCGGTCATCTCATTTTTAAAGGCGACCCCTTGACTATTACCGGACTTATATTAGCGGTTGTGATACCGACTGGGATTACGAGCCTGATTTGGGCCTCGATGTATAAAGGGAATGTCGGTTTGACGCTTTCTATTATACTTGTGGATACGATTTTGTCGCCTTTGATTGTACCTGTGAGCCTTTCTCTATTAGCAGGCGCCCAGGTCCATATGGATGTATGGGGTATGATGAAAGGGCTTATCATTATGGTGGTGATTCCTTCATTTCTGGGGATGATTGTCAACCAGTTTTCCCCTGCAGAACGAACAGCCGTTTTAAGCCGGACGTTTTCTCCTTTTTCTAAAATATGCTTGATGGCAGTCATTGCGATTAACAGTTCTGTGATTGCCCCTTATTTTCAAGTAATTGATTTGAGATTCGCCGGGATTGCTGTGATGGTATTTTGCATTGCTTTGACCGGATATGCGGTTGCTTGGATGATAGGAAAAGTAATGAAAAGAAGACAGGAAGAAATCGTGGCTCTCATTTATACCGGAGGCATGAGGAACATCAGCGCGGGAGCTGTTCTTGCTGTTGGCTTTTTTCCTTCGCAAGTCGCGGTCCCTGTTGTGATCGGTATGCTGTTTCAACAGATATTGGCCGCTTTGTTCGGCCATTTGCTCAAGCGCTATGAATTAAAGCCTGTATTGCAAAAAGCGTAAAAAAAGCCGCTCAAAGGGATGAGCGGTTTTTTTCGTAAAGCCATTCTAACGCGTTTGCAAATTGCCGGATAAAAAACTTGCGATGATGATCTGCGTCCTCTTCAATTGTGAATAGCAGCTGATCAGGTGTGAAGCCTTTATTTTTAAGGCTGTTATACACTTGTTCTGTTTTGGAGAGCATTTCTTTTTGAATGGTTTGCTTTCCGAGGCCTTCTTTACTTCCGACAGACATATAAATCCGTTGTTTTGCAGGCTGTATGGCGGATTGTTTAATGATATCCGCCGCATTCTCATACCAGAAAGAACCGGAAATAGATCCGATGTTTCCAAACATGTGCGGATGTTTTAAGAGAGCAAACATGGAGATCAGCCCGCCCAAGGAGGAGCCGATAAATCCTCTTGTTTGTGGGCTTCCGTCTATGTTCCAGTTTTCCTCAATATAAGGAATCAGTTGTTCTGTGATTTCGGACAGATATTGATCCCCTTTTCCGCCAAAATCATCAAAGGCTTCATGAAGTGATGCCGCAGGCCAAGGTGTATACTCGTTTAATCTGTTTTTGGGCTCAATGCCGGCAATAATCAGTTCGGGCAGCTTTCCATGGTGAAATTTCTCCTCCAAACACTCGATGTGTTCTTCAAACAGCGATCCGCCATCCTGCACGTATACGCACGGAAATGATGCGCGGCGGCGGTGGTATGAAGGCGGGAGGTAAAGCTTGAATGTTCTTGTACGGAAGATGTGTTCATTGCAAGAGCCATTCATTTGTTAGCCGCCTTTTTTTTGCTTGAAAAGCAAGTATAAGAAATAAGGCACACCGAGTATAGCGAGAATGATTCCTGCCGGGACCTCTGCCGGCTGGAAAAACAGTTTACCCGCAAAATCAGCACATAACACAAGCAGCATGCCTATCAAACCGCTTAACGGCAAAATATAGCGGTGTTCAACACCGGCCAGTCTGCGTGCAATATGCGGTGCGATCAGACCGACGAATCCCATACTGCCTGCTACTGATACGCAGGCGCTGATAATGGCGATGCAAGAAATCAATAAAATTGTTTTTTCTTTATTAGAAGAGATGCCTAGGCTTTTGACCGTATCTTCGTTAAATCGGATGGTGTCCAGCAGTCTGGATTTAGCAAAGAGAACAGGAATAAACACCAAAAGCCATGGAAGAATGGCTGTGATGTACGTCCAATTAGCCGACCAAATGCTGCCGTTTTTCCATACCATGGCCATTTCATAGTCTTGAGGGTCCATTTTTAAGGACAAGAATAAAGTAAGCGCACTAAAACCTGAATTAATCGCAATTCCCACAAGAATGATTCTGCCTGAATCCAGATTTCCCCTGTGCCAAGCAAACATATAGATCAACGCTGCTGCTAACAGGCCGCCTATCAGCCCGAAAAAAGGTGTTCCCATTGCGGCTGCGAGAGTCGTTGTTTTCGCTTGTCCTTGAAAGATCAGCATGAATCCGACAATACCTGCTCCCGCTCCAGCGTTGATCCCGAGAATCCCCGAGTCAGCCAACCCATTTTTCGTAACGGCCTGTATAACGGCGCCGGCTATTCCGAGCCCGAGTCCAACGATGGCGGCCAGTACGATACGGGGCAGTCTTAAATCAAACAGCAAGATTTCATATTGCGGATTAGGGTTAATTTGAAAAAGAGTGGAGAGCAGTTCTCCCGGACGTACAGCGAATGATCCGCTCGTCAGGCTGAAATAAGCGACGGTAAGGATCAGTACAGCTAAGATGATATACATTCCCGTCATTTTTTTAGCCATGTTGCTCTCCCCCTTTTCTTTTGATCAAATAAAGGAAGAAAGGCACGCCGATGATGGATGTGACGACTTCGATCGGTGTTTCAAACGGATAATTGATAAATCTGCTGGCGAGATCGCATAGTGTTAAAAAGACGCCCCCTATGACACAGGAACAAGGAATCAGCCTGCTGTAATCGGAACCCACTAGAAATCTTGTTATGTGGGGAACGACTAATCCCACGAAAGCGATTTTTCCGGCGAGGGCTACAGCGCTGCCAGTCAGGATAACCACTGAAATCATCGCCATGAGTTTGATTGCCTTTTTCTTTTGCCCCAGACTTTTTGAAATATCGTCTCCTAATGAGACCGCCGTGACCTTTTTGCTGAGTGAAGCGGCGATCACTATTCCTATAACGAAAAAAGGAACGGCGAGCTTTAATATGTCTGGGTTCATTTGGTGAAGTCTTGCACTGTACCAAAAGGTTAGATCTTGTGAAATTTGAAAGTAAATCGACATGGCAGCCGACAAACTGCTTAACAGCATGCTCGTGACAGTGCCGATGATCGCAAGCTGCACGGGAGTAAAACCGTTAGGCAGCATGGAGGCCAGACCGAAAACAAGCGCGGCGCCTAACGCCGAGCCGATAAATGAATATACGATCATCTCGATTGAAGATGATTGAGGGAGCAGCACCATGCAAAGCGTGATAATAAATGCAGAGCCGTCAGATACGCCCATGATAGAGGGTGAAGCTAAGTAGTTGCGTGTTATGCCCTGCATGAGCGCTCCTGAAACAGCTAGGGCCGCCCCGATCAAAAGAGCGCCGGCAGCCCTGGGAATACGTGAATGCCATATAATCTGATGGTCTGTATTTTGCGGATCAAAATGCAGAATCGATGTGAAAATGATATCTGCATGAAGATGTTTCGCGCCATATAGAACAGAGAACAGCAGAGATAGAGCAATGGCAAATGGAGAACTGATCAAAATGATACGTGTCCACTGTTTTGAATACATATAAAAACCTACTCTAAGTTAGTCTTGTGTCAATTTTTCAGTTGCTGCTTTCAGGAAACGGACTTTGCTCCAAGCTGTGCCGCCTTGTGCAAGAGGATCTACTGAATTGACATAAACATGATCTTCTTTAACCGCAGTGAGGCTTGACCAGATCGGGTTTTTTTCTAAGTCTTTTAAAGCATCAGGCTTATCTGCGTTTTCATCATCAGAAAATTGGACGAAAATATGGTCAGGATTCATTTCACTTAGTTTTTCTAACGAGATGAGTTCTTGCGCTTTTGCCGCTTTGACTTCATCAGGAGCGGTGAGGCCTAAATCTCCGTAAAGAGTTGAGTTGAAATATACTTGTTCCGGGTAGATATAAATATTACCTTGTCTGATTCTGATGACAAGAGCATTTGAATCTTTCGCTTTGCCGTTTATTTTCGTTTTTGTGTCTTTGAGATCCTGTTCGTAGTCCGCAATAATTTCTTTTGCTTTTTTCTCTTTTCCTGTAAGCTGGGCAAGCAGCATCATGTTTTCCTTCCAGTTAGAAGAAATGTGAGAAACGGGAATGGTGGTCGCTGTATTACTTAGTTTTTTTATTGTGTTTTCCGGAAACTTCGTAGATGCCAAAATGACGTCAGGCTGAAGCTCAAGAATCTTTTCTATGTTCGGTTCCATTTTTTCCCCGGTAGAGGTCGCTTTGTCTGTAATGTCTTTAAACATATCCGGGAATTTGCCTGAGAATGAGATGGCACCGGCTGGGTGGACATCGAGCAATTTCGCATCTTCCATAGATTCGACGCTTCCTGTAATGGCGATCTTGTCTGTTGGTACTTTCACTTCATACGTTTTGTCGAGATATTCTATTTTCTTTTTTTCTGATTTTGTTCCAGCGGCGCTGCTGCCGTTGGTTTCCTCTTTACTGCCGCACGCCGCAGCAGTCAATGCGAGAAGCAAAATCAATATCGCAATGTACATTTTTTTCATCTATAATGCCCCCTGTTCAATTGATAACTATTATCAATTGAGATTATAGAGAATGAATAGATATAACACCATGGACAATTTCCGGCATTATGATGGACTTTTACCGGAAAGTAACGAAATGGTTTGTTGAATGATTCGTTCATGGCCGCAAGCTGAATATTCACACCAAGGGTCCGGTGTAATGTGATAAACCTGTTTGTTGCGCACCGCTGTTAGGTTTTGCCATGTTTCTGTTTCCTGAATTTGCTGAAAATAAGCTAATGTTTCCGGTTCTTTGAAAACCAAAAGCATAAGACAATCAGGTTGGTAATTTGTCAGCATTTCCAAGGAAATCTTTTGTTCCGGAGGTGTGTGTTCGGGTTTTGCTGATGCAAAATCAAGATCTCCAAAGAACACATCTTGAATGCTTCGGTTATGCGACAGGTAAAATTGTTGTTTATGCAGGCGCACAAACAGAAAACGTTTCTCCTGCATATGGGGAAAAGAATTTCTGACCGCTGCGGCCTGCTGCTCATATGTCTCAAGCCAATTGCTGACTTCAGATTCTTCCTCCAAATATGAAGCGGTGAGCATCAGGTGGGTTCTCCAATTTTCCTGTGAAGGAAGATAGAAAACGTCAGCGATTCGGTTCAAGCGTGTTTGTTCCTCCTGGGAAATGGAATCCATGCTGAAAATCACTTCAGGTTTCGCGCGCGATAACGTATGGAGATTTTCTTCCCATTGTTCATTAAAACGGTATGCGCTAAGGTGAACAGGGATATCGGATGAAAAATGTTTATAATAATGGGCTGTCCATTTTGGGTGAAGCGGTGCCGCAAACGGAATGAGATGGAGCGGGATAAGCTGCCCCATTGTACCCTTTCCGTATGCAGCTATTTGTTTTCGCCTTTTTTTCATATAGCTTGTAGGTGAACACCCCGTATGTTTTTTAAATGTTCGGCTGAAATAAAATTCATCTTGATAGCCGGTTTGGTTGGCAATTTCCCTAAGTTTGTAGTTTGCTTTGGCCATCAGCCGTTTTGCTTTTGTCATTCGGGTTTCTGTAATGAATTCAGTCACACTTTGCCCGTACCATTTCTTAAAGGTTTCGCTGTAATGCTTCGCGCTGATACCTGCCATTTGAGCGAGCTGGTCTAAGGTGATTTTTGTATCGGCATGGTTCTTGATAAATTCTTTTGTTTTTACGATTGCTGATTTTGTATCAGTTTGGCAGTAGGTTTTCGCTGAAAAGATGTCATAAACCAGGCTTTGAACATCTATGCTGCACTTCATCTGCTGAAGCGGTGAAGAAGCGGGCCATACATCAGCAAGCTGTTGCAAGCGGCTTGCAAGATTTTCGACAGGCTGTACATTCATCATCTGAAGATCAGAAAAAACATCCCAATCCGTTTTGGGAATCAAGGTCCTTTGATCAGCGTCATAAGAATAGGTGTGCAGTCTGACCAGACAGATACTGATTTCTTTTGCAGAATGGGGGAAAATGCCGAATGTTTCAAAGGGAGGACAAATATAAAGTGTCTCTTTCTGCAGCGAAAGGCTGCTGGTTCCGATGGAAATGGCGCCGTCACCTTTCAAATGAAAAATCAGAACGAAGGAGTCGGCGAGCTGTTGTTCTGTATGGAGTTCACTTGTTTTTTTTATGAGTTCTATTTGTATAGGCTGATAAATAAGTGAAGAATGCAATGGAAAGACCACCTTTTCTGAAAACATTCAATTAAATGATAATCATTATCAATAAAATTGTACCAAATAAATGAATGTTTTCCTATAAAAAGCGGTGAAAACATTACAGTCAAGTTCCTTTAACGATCAGGTGGTCTCTTCCGCGGCCGCAACGATGATATAAAAATCCATTTTCACCACTCTCTTTTCTCATATTACAGAGAAAGAAAAGTGAGCAGTATAACCCTATCTAAATCATAGGAAAAAGCCCCTTGCTCGTGAGGCAGGGGATGGAAAGCTATAGCATACATGAAAGTTACACGTGTAACATATCTGCTTTTTACGAAACATTATATTGCTATGCTAGTAGATGAGATATTTTTTCCTGAGTTTCTTAAATTCCTTGAGAGGCTTCTGATAGGCATCTGTAATTTCTTGTATGTCAGCGCTTTCTTCAATTTTTGTTCTGACCCAGCCGTTGCCGATTAATTTGTCAAAAGAGCCTGTCGCCAGAAATTCAAAGTCATCAGGGTAGAGGTCGTGTATGGTTTTAATGAGCGAGAGTCCTGTTTTGACTGCTTCGAATTTCTCTCTGTCCGTCACATACATTTGAACCCCGTGGCATAGTTTGCCTTGATGCTTGGAGAAGGTTGGGATATAGGATGCTGCTCTGAATGTGACGCCCGACAGGCCGAGACTGTTTAACTTTTCCTCGAGCTGTGTGCTTTTCATGTAGGGAGCGCCGATGAATTCGAACGGTTTTGTTGTGCCTCTGCCTTCAGATACATTTGTTCCTTCTATTAAACCTGTTGCAGGGTAAACGAACGTGCTGTCAATCGTCGGCATATTAGGCGAAGGGAGGACGAAAGGAAGTCCTGTATCTTCAAAATTCATCTTCCGCTTCCATCGTTTCATTTTGACGACGGTGAGGTCGGCGTTGATCTTAAATTCTTTGTTAAACAGTAAGGCTAACTCTCCAATCGTCATCCCGTGTTTTAAAGGGATAGGATAAAGTCCGACGAAGGAAGAGAAGCCGGGTTCAAGGACCGGCCCTTCAACTTGCTGTCCTCCTTGCGGGTTCGGACGGTCTAACACAATAAAGGGGATGCCGTTTTCCTTGGCGGCTTCCATCGCATAAGCCATCGTGTAAATATACGTGTAATAGCGTGTTCCGACATCTTGGATATCAAATACGAGGACATCGACATTTTTCAGCATCTCAGGTGTCGGTTTTTTTGTTTTGCCGTATAGGCTGTAGACGGGCAGCCCTGTTTTTTCATCAATATAAGACGCAACCTCGTCTCCGGCCTGAGCGTCACCGCGGACGCCATGCTCAGGTCCATATAATGTTGTGAGCTGAATGTCCGGATCTTGGCTGAGGATATCGACACTGCTTTTGAGTGAGGCGTTTACGCCTGTCGGATTGGTAATCAGCCCGATCTTTTTGCCTTTCAGATGTTTTTTATAATCGGATAAAAGGATGTCGATGCCCGTTTGGACCTTGGGTTTTTTGACTGCTTGGTTTTCTTGGTTTTGGGAAGCTGAGGCGGCCGTCATGGTGCCGATCATAAGCATTCCTGCGAGAAGCGCTAATCCCGTTTTTTTCATATTCAGCCCTCCTTATTACAGCGGTTTTCCGGTTTTGAGGTTTACCCCATGGCCATACGGAAACAATATGTCTCCCGGTCTGGTGACAGATGGAATGTCAACCGGAAGTGTGCCTTTTGGTTTGGTCTGCCCAAAGATCGCTTCAATACCTGCTGGGATATTCGGCTGAAGATACCGGCCGTTGGCATATCCTTTGAAGCCGTAGACGGCAATAAGGGCCTGGGCTTCTTCAAAATTGGCCGCATCATATGGATTACGCAGGCTCATCAGTACAAACTCCTTATGATTTTGCTGTGCTGACTTCATGACGGCTCTCGGAAAAACTGTCGCCCATTTGCTTGAATCGGTCACAGTGTCGTCAATGACACCATCGTTGATGACAGGATCATTTTTTACGACATAAGAGCCGGTAATCACATAATCAGCCTCTTTGATTTGTTTCTCAATTTCAGCATCGAATACTCGGCCTTCAAAGTTCAGTTTATTGAGGGAAACGGATTTGATTTTCTTTCGTTGGACAAGATCGGTAATGGTTTGCGCGATGGCTTCTGTCTGTTCTTCGTAAGGTGCAGCGATTAAAACCGAGCTTCCTTTTTTGGGCTTAAACGGCAATGTGTGCTGCTCGTTTTTAAGAATCGTCACTGCTTTTTCAGCTATTTGTTTCTCAGCTTTCCGGTGTTGTTTCCTTCCTACGGTTTTGAGGGCTTTTGCAACTTTTTTATCTATACTGCCTTTGTTCTGAGCGGGGTAAATACCGCGTTTTATTTTCAGGGAAATGATTCTTTCAACCGATTGGTTAATTTGCTGTAAAGGAATATCTCCTTGAGTAACTGCTTTTTTTAAGGCTTGAAGAACGCTGTCGAAACGGTTTTCTGTTTTGAGAGAAGTGACTGCGGCAGGCATTAATGCGATATCGACGCCCGCCTTAACTGCCATGACGACGGCTTCTTCCTGGCCGAAATGATCCGCAATGGCTTTCATATTAAGTGCATCAGTGACGATGACGCCGTCAAATCCCATTTCCTCACGGAGAAGCCCTGTCATGACTTTACGTGAAAGTGTTGCGGGGACAAGGATATCACTTCCGTCCAGCTTGCTTTTATAGGTCGTATCGTCAAAGGCAGGAAATTGAACATGTGCTGTCATCACCATATCCGCACCAGCATTTATTGCTTTTTGAAAAGGATAGAGTTCCACCTCACGAAGACGCTCTTTGTTATGAGAGACGAGCGGCAATCCGTAATGGCTATCAACATCTGTGTCTCCATGTCCCGGGAAATGTTTAACCGCTGAAGCAACATTTTGTTTTTGTAAGCCTTTCATTGAGTGCACCCCAAGCTTTGCGGTTACCTCTCGATTTGAACTGAAAGATCTTACGCCGATGACTGGGTTATTGGGGTTGTTGTTAATGTCCAGAACAGGTCCGAAATTAGTGTTAATACCCAAGGCTGAGAGCTCCTTGCCGATCACAGTCCCCGTAAGATACGAATAGTTGCTGCTCCTCGCTGCACCGAGAGCCATATTGCCTGGGAAATTAGTTCCCTCTCCGAGTCTTGTCACGATCCCGCCCTCTTGATCAATACTGAGTAACAGCGGAATATCGGGACTCGCTTTTTGAAATGCATCTGTAAGGCGAACGGTTTGTTCGGTTGTTTTTACGTTTTCTGCAAAGAGAATGACTCCGCCAAATTGATATTTCTTAACAAGACCGGCGACTTCATCATTCATTTCAGTGAGTGCAGAAGGAGATGCCGCGCCTTCTTTTTGCCAGTTTCTGAAATCAGGCATCAGCATCTGGCCCAGCTTTTCATCTAATGTCATTTGTGCCGTCAGTTGTTTAGCTGTTGTGGTCCCGGAAGGTTTTGCTGCTGAGGCCGGACTTGCCACAAGGCACGCTGATAGACATAAAACGGTTGATAGAGTAATGGAAATGATTGACTTCATAAAACGTCCTCCTATCGTTGTAGTCTAGACAAAAGACTTGTAATTTCATTCCATTGCTTCATAAATCGCGGTAATCACGCTTCCGTAACTGCCGGTTGGAAATCGATCTCCCTCAAACACATTCGGATTTACATTGGGATTAACTACAGGTGAATGTTTTTTATTTGTTAAAAGCGCGATGCCTAAGTTGTATTCAGGGTCAATGATTGTAACCGTGCCGGTCCAGCCTGTATGGCCGTAAGCTTTCTCGCTTGCGAAAGGACCGAACATCCACTCCATATCTTTACTGCCGTTTCTTCTCCAGCCAAGTCCGAATGTCGGATCTGTTTCGGATGGAGACGTAAATAGATCTGCGGTTTGCCGGTTAAATAATGATACTTTTTTGTAGCTTCCGCCGTTTAACATGACTTGCAGAAGAACTGCCATATCATCCACCCGTGAAAATAATCCGGCATGGCCTGAAACGCCGCCCATCGAGTAAAATGCTTTTTCATCGTGTACTTCCCCTTGCAGGGTTTCGGATCGGATATTGGGGAAGTGTATAGCGCCGTCTCTTGTATTGCCCAGCCTCTCGGTTGCAGCGAAGTTCTTTGGCTTAAAACCTTTTTGGAGCGGGTTATATACCGTATGTGTCAGTCCGAGCGGCTTGTAAAGCTCTTGCTCCGTATAGACATCAATTGGCTTGCCGGTGATGTTTTCGATGATACACCCCAGCAGCATATATCCGATATCACTATATACGTGTTTTGTCCCGGTTTCGTATTCTAAGGGGATTTGAGTAAGGTACTGAATCGTTTTTTTACGATCCTGTGAATAATAGTCTCCGGCAGAATCCGGTCGATAGAAATAAAAGCTGGATGGCAGCCCTGATCGGTGCTGAAGGACATCAATCACACGAACAAGGCTTTTTCCTTTGATTTTATCTTCTGGGTGATCTTTGAATTCAGGCAAGTAGGCAGAAACCTTTTGATAAATGTCCAGTTTCCCTTGGCTGACTAATCGCTGAAGGGCAAAGTTGGCTGCGTACATTTTGGTGTTAGAAGCTAAATCAAACATCGTATCGGTCTTCATTTTCATTGGATGACGCAAAAGTGTGTCCCCATCGTATTTTTTGCTGTAGCCATATGCTTTCTTTTTGATGATGCGTCCGTCCTTGACGACGACAAGAACGGCTCCTGGAAAGCCTGCTGCAATGTCATGTTCAATCATTCGATCAACCTTCCTTAATTTCTTGGACGAAAAGTGTGATTTTTCTGTATTTAATGGTTTTGTATAGACTGGATCGGCTGTTTGTCGGAGGGATGTTTGTGCCAACGCCCCATGCGGCGTCAAAACTGAGACTGTCAATAATGAGCTGAGTATCGCCAGAGTCATGATTTTCATAAGATCGCTCCTGCTATAAAAGTGTCGCCATGCCGTTTACTATCCCAAAAAAGCCCGGCCTTAATCGAATTCATCCGCCATCTCATCTTTAAAACCGAATGCGTACGTTAACAAAAAGCCAGCCGCGTATGCAATCAACAGCCCTATTAAGTACAGAACGATTTGGTGTGTATGGACGAGAAAAGTAAGAGGCAGTCCTGATACTCCAATTGATGTCGTGGCAATTTGAAATTGGGCTTGAAAGGCGCCGCCGACGCCTGCTCCTAAACAAGCTGTCAAAAATGGGCGGCCGAGCGGAAGTGTCACACCGAAAATAAGCGGTTCGCCGATACCGAGCAGACCTGACGGAATCCCGCCCGCGATCGCTCTCTTTAACGCGGTCTTTTTTGTTTTGATGAAAATGGCAAAGGCTGCGCCGACCTGTCCTGCGCCTCCCATGGCAAGTATAGGAAGGAGCGGGTCATCCTTGATGGACTGAATTAATTCAAGATGCACCGGCGTTAATCCTTGATGAAGGCCTGTTACGACAAGCGGGAGGAAGGCTGCGCCCAGTATAAACCCGGCAAACACACCGCCAACTTGTAAAATGGCTAACAGACCCGAAGTGATCAAGTCGGAAATGAATCCTCCGGCGGGCATAAAGATTACATATGTCAAAATGCCGGTTAGAAGCAACGAGATAGTAGGAGTAAGGATGATATCAAGTGATTGAGGAATAAAACGGCGAACGAATTGTTCTGTATAGGCAATGAATATAGCTGCGAATAAAACGCCGATCAGACCTCCCCTGCCTGGAAGCAGATGTTCACCGAATAAACTGATGTTCGCAATCTCTGGATTGATAATCAATATGCCTGCCAGAGCGCCAAGCGCGGGTGTCCCGCCAAATTCTTTGGCTGCATTGATGCCGACGAGGATGCCGAGATAGGTGAACAGCCCGGAACCGATAACCGTTAAAATAAGCGCTATTTGAGATTCTTTAGGGAGCCACCCCGCCTGAACGACGGCTTTGGTAATTCCGGTGATCAGTCCTGATGCGACAAGTGCGGGAATAAGAGGGATAAAGATGCTGGCGATTTTCCGCAAAAACAGTTTAAACGGAGTCGCATTCTTTTTATTAATGGCTGCTTTTTTATTCGAGGCCGCTTCTTTTAAATTGAAATCTTCGCCTGATGACAGGAGCTTAGAGAATGCGGCAGTGACATGGTTGACGACTCCTGTGCCAAGGATGATTTGCAAGGTTTCGGCTTCGACAACGCCAAGAACGCCGTCAAGCTGTTTTAAAGCCTTAATATCAGTTTGGTCAGAATCATAAGGCGTGATCCGCAAGCGTGTCATGCAATGGGTATAGGATGAGATATTGGCTTTACCGCCGCAATACTCTAGGATTTTTTCCGCCAAAGTGCTGTAATATTCTTCTTTGCTCATGCAAAACCCCTCCCAATTTTGAAAAGCTTATGTCTTTCTCATGGATCGGATGGCTTCTCTTGTTTTATCTATATAACCGACTGTTTCTTCATATCGCTCCGCTGCCATGCCTAAAAATAGCATATCAATCATAAAAAGCTGAGCGAGGCGGGAAGATGTGGCGGCACTGCGAAATGGCGCTTCATTTGAATGAGCGGTATATAAGGAAACATCAGCTAAAGAGGATACAGAGGTCTGGCTGAATTGTGTAAGGCTCATTGTGGTAATCCCCTTTTCCCGCGCCATAGAAAGAAGGTCAATCATTTCCTGTGTTTCTCCTGAAAAAGAAATGGCAAAGACTATGTCGTGCTCATCGGCATTCGCGATTAAAGACGCCACCAGATGTGTATCTGTAAAAGCTGTCGCCTGTTTATGAATGCGGAGCCATTTTTGCTGAGCGTCTTTAGCGACAATACCTGAGGCGCCGACACCGATAAAGTGAACGGTGTGGGCTTGGGAAAGCATAGAAACCGCTCGTTCCAGCTCTTGATAATCGAGCATATCAGAGGTATCTTGGATGGCTTGAATGGCATTGCCTGCCGTCTTTTCAGCAATCGAGTATAGCGGCTCGTGGGGAGCGATGTCTCTGTAGCCTTGAAGAGAGGGCTTCATAAGATCTCCCGCTATTCTCATTTTGAGATCTTGAAACCCTTTTAAACCGAGTGATTTACACAGCCTGATGACTGCCGCGTCACTCGTGTCGGCTGAGGTGCTGATTTCATTGACAGTACTGTTTACGGCTTCATGGGGATGCTTTAATATGTAGTCTGCAAGTTTTCGTTCTGATTGAGGGAGTTTTTGCTTCATTGATTGAATGATAGACAATCCGCCGGTAGCCATATGACTCTCTCCTTATGTTGAATGGTAGTGTTCAATTGCTTTGTCGATAAAACCGTCTGCTTTGTTAAGTAAAGCCGTCGCGCGGTGTTGGTCTGTATTGGTTTTCAGCATGACAATGGCTGTTTTGACGTGAAGATCGGCAATTTCGAGTGTTTCTTTAGCTATTTCATATGAAACTCCTGTGACGCTTTGAATAATCCCGATAGCGCGTTCTTTTAGTTTTTTGTTGCTGATTTTGACATCTACCATCAGGTTTTCATACACCTTGCCGATCCGAATCATCACGGCAGTTGATATCATGTTTAAAATCATTTTATGAGCGGTTGCCGCTTTCATGCGTGTAGAGCCTGTAATCACTTCAGGGCCGACGAGAACTTCAATGCTGTGGTCCGCTTCTTTGCTGATAACTGAATCTTTATTGCAGGTGAGAGCTACTGTCTTTGCTCCGATTCTTCGGGCGTATTTCAGCGCGCCGGCGGCATATGGTGTCCTGCCGCTTGCCGCAATTGCGATGAGTGTGTCGTTTGGGGTGAGCCCTATCTTCTTCAAATCTTCGACTCCGGCCTCTTCATGATCTTCAATGCCTTCTGATGCCCGCAAAAATGCGTCCGCGCCGCCCGCCATTAATCCGATGACTTTCTCAGGGCTTACGCTGTAGGTGGGAGGGCATTCCACTGCATCTAACACGCCGAGTCTGCCGCTCGTGCCTGCCCCCGCATAAATGAGCCGGCCTTTATTTTGAAACGAATCAAATGCAAAGTCGACTGCGGTTTCTACATCAGGAAGAACTTGTTGAACGGCCTCTGCGACCTTAAAGTCTTCATTGTTGATCATTTGTAAAATCTCCAGTGTTTTGGCTGTATGAATACTGGAGGTTTGTTTGTTTCGTGATTCGGTTGTTAGATGATGAATGTTCGGTTTTTCTGACATTTACATGCCTCCTTATGAATAATTCTTACTATTCAGTATATGATGTTTTGGAATGATATTTCAATAACAATCAGTTAATTATAAAATTTTATTTCAGTCATCACATTTTAGAGGTAATAATGAAGAATTAATTGTTCGCCGATCGGTCCGATTTTTCTGCGCCCTTTATCCAAAAAACCTGTTTTCAGATAAAGATGTTTCGCACGGGCGTTAAGGTGATTGACCGCAAGCAAAATTTCATCACTCCAAGGGAAATATGCGCTTACAAACGCGGGAAGCTTGAGCATTGCATGTTTTGCATAGCCTTTTCCGTGATGAACAGAATTAATCGACAAGGCGCTGAGTAATATGGCGTACGGATTATTGGAATAGGGAGCGATGGTTTCTTTAGATGTATGTAAAATGAAAAAGCCGACTGGAAGATCTTCTTTTAAAATAACGACCGGATAACGGTCTTGGATCGTTATTGCTTGCGTAAGCACATCCTTAGGCAGTGCCGTGAAGCGTTTATCGGTCTCCTTTAGATCAAAATCAGCAAGCTCTGATAAGTGTTCCGGCTTGTATAAGGATAAAGATACATCGTTGTTCATAGGTTTGCCCCCTTTTTACATGATGTCGTCTAGCTGATGTTCGGAAATGACAAGGTAGCCTGCCTGCTTTAAAAGAGCGGAGGTCACACCATTGCCGGCGATTTTTCGGCCTGAGAAATCTCCATTATAAATAAAACTGCTTCCGCAGGACGGACTGTTCTCTTTCAAAATAACAGCAGAAGCCTGTATCTCTTCAGCATAGGCCAATGTTTTGGCAGCGCCCTCCACATATAAACCGGTTACATCCTCGCCTGAGGCGGTGATAATTTTTGCTTTGCCTGAAAGTACGTCTTCGCCCGTGCCCCCAATGATCTCTGCCGGTTCGCGCGGAGTCGTGAAGCCGCCGAGAAGCTCGGGGCAAGCCATCACCGCTTTATTTTCTTCGATAAGCCGCCGGATTTTTTGTGAAGCCGCATGGGAGCCGTTATATCGGCATTCAATACCCGCCAGGCATGAGCTGACTAATATCATATGAATGGTCTCCTCTCATAGCGTGATATAGCTCTATCATAAAATAAATGCCCGCGAATTGAAGGACTTTTTCAGTTAAAAAAGGGGTAAAAAAGTTTGAAAATAAAAAAAATAAATTTTCTCTTTACAAAAGGTGTACATCCTGTATATAATAACTTTTGTCAGCTTAACGGAAACAAAAACGGCCCGTTGGTCAAGCGGTTAAGACACCGCCCTTTCACGGCGGTAACACGGGTTCGAATCCCGTACGGGTCACCAAATGGAGGATTAGCTCAGCTGGGAGAGCATCTGCCTTACAAGCAGAGGGTCGGCGGTTCGAACCCGTCATCCTCCACCATTTGCCGGCCTAGCTCAATTGGTAGAGCAACTGACTTGTAATCAGTAGGTTGGGGGTTCAAGTCCTCTGGCCGGCACTGTTTTCCAAATGAATATGGAGGGGTAGCGAAGTGGCTAAACGCGGCGGACTGTAAATCCGCTCCCTCAGGGTTCGGCAGTTCGAATCTGCCCCCCTCCACCATTTTTGGGCTATAGCCAAGCGGTAAGGCAACGGACTTTGACTCCGTCATGCGTTGGTTCGAATCCAGCTAGCCCAGTCACAGACACCTTTTTAACAAAAGGTGTCTTTTTCTATGCTGAATCTTTTCGTTTTTTGATTATTAACTATATATACTATTTTTAAGCATATATTAAGGTAGTATATTGTCAATTTTCCATCTACACCCTGCCAAAAATTTGATAAACTATTTTTATAATAAAAAATGAAACCTTTTGAAACGAAGTTCGTATACATACAGACCGGTGAAGGCAGAGGTTAGATAAAACATGGAAACAATGATCAAAAAAAGAATCAAGCAAGTAAAAAAAGGCGACCAAAACGCATTCGCAGACATCGTAGATATTTATAAGGACAAAATTTATCAGCTTTGCTACCGTATGCTTGGCAATGTGCATGAGGCGGAGGATATTGCACAGGAGGCTTTCATCAGAGCGTACGTCAATATCGACAGTTTTGATATTAACCGGAAATTTTCAACATGGCTTTACAGAATCGCAACCAATTTGACCATCGACCGTATCCGTAAAAAAAAGCCGGATTATTACCTGGATGCAGAGGTGGCGGGCACAGAAGGCCTGACTATGTATTCGCAGATCGCCGCAGACGGGGTTCTCCCGGAAGACGCAGTACTGTCGCTTGAGCTGTCGAGCACCATTCAGCAGAAAATATTAAAGCTTCCAGACAAGTACAGAACTGTCATCGTATTAAAATATATTGATGAACTCTCATTAATTGAAATCGGCGAGATTCTGAACATTCCTGTGGGAACGGTGAAAACAAGAATTCACAGAGGCAGAGAGGCTCTCAGAAAACAATTAAGGGATCTTTAAGTGGGGTGATGAAATGAGCTGTCCGGAACAAATTGTTCAGCTTATGCATAAACATCTTGATGGAGATATCCTTCCGAAAGATGAAAAAGAATTAAAAGACCATTTGCGATTATGCGAAGGGTGCAGAAAGCACTTTTATGACATGGAGAAATCCATAGCGCTTGTCCGGAGCACATCGCATGTTGAGGCCCCTGCCGACTTTACCGCTAATGTGATGGCGAAACTGCCCAAGGAGAAGAAAAGAGCGTCAGTTAAAAGATGGTTCAGATCCCATCCTATTATCGCGGCCGCGGCGGTATTCATTATCCTGATGGGCGGAGGGTTTTTCAACAGCTGGCACAGTGACCACAATTTCAGCGTGTCAAAGCAGCCAAATCTCCTGGTGCATAACAGCACTGTCATCGTGCCTGAGGGCGAGACGGTGAAAGGCGATGTCACTGTAAAAAATGGCAAGCTTATTATTAAAGGGAAAATAGATGGCAACGTGACAGTGGTAAACGGTGAGAAATACATGGCGTCTGCAGGACAAGTTACCGGTGAGATCGAGGAGATTGATGAATTATTCGACTGGGTTTGGTATAAAATGAAGTCAGCGGGACAAAGTGTAGTACACGCCGTAAACCCGAACGGAGAAGAGTAAAGCATTTTTGCTTTACTCTTTTTTTATAACAGCAATAACAAGTTTTGGGCGGCTGTGTGATTTCACTTGAGAAAACAAAATGTGGTATAATGGGCTCGCTATGTAAAGTACATATGCCATTGTTGAACGAAAATTGACATAAGAAACGAAATGACTGAATTCTTGGAGGACGAGGAAATGGCTTTTGAGGATATCCCTTTTTTGCAGTACCTCGGCAATGCCGTTGATATTCTCCTTGTTTGGTATGTGATATATAAATTAATTATGGTGATACGGGGCACGAAAGCGGTCCAGCTCTTGAA
The DNA here is from genome assembly GCF_022695965.1 of Bacillus sp. HU-1818. Classification (NCBI taxonomy): domain Bacteria; kingdom Bacillati; phylum Bacillota; class Bacilli; order Caryophanales; family Bacillaceae; genus Bacillus; species Bacillus sp. HU-1818. The sequence goes on along the minus strand of NZ_JAAPBE010000004.1, from coordinate 437,109 downwards.
AGGGATCGTTGTCATCGTGTTAGTCCGGACCGCCAGTTCATATTTGGGATTCAGCACACTATTGTGGCTGACAGACCAAGCGATAACATGGGGATTTTTAGCAATCATCATTATATTCCAGCCGGAGCTGAGAAGAGCGCTTGAACAGCTTGGCCGGGGCCGTTTTTTTTCAAGAAGCGGCACTCCTGTGGAGGAAGCACAGCATAAGAAAATCGAAGCGATTACAAAAGCGGTTAATTATATGGCAAAACGCCGGATTGGAGCCCTTTTAACAATTGAACGGGATACAGGTATGGGGGATTATATTGAAACGGGTATTCCGTTAAAGGCTCAAGTGAGTTCTGAGCTTTTAATCAATATCTTTATTCCGAATACCCCACTTCATGACGGGGCCGTCATTATGAAGAATAATGAAATCGCGGCGGCTGCCTGTTATTTGCCTCTTTCCGAAAGCCCGTTCATTTCTAAGGAACTGGGTACGCGGCACAGAGCCGCTGTCGGCATCAGTGAAGTCACGGACAGTTTAACGATTATTGTGTCCGAAGAGACCGGCGGCATCAGTGTAGCGAGGAACGGAGACCTTCACAGAGAATTGACAGAAGAAGAGTTGAAAGAAATGCTTGAAGCCGAGTTTAAGAAAAATTCCAGAGACACTTCTTCGAATCGCTGGTATTGGAGGGCGAAGAAAAATGGATAAGTTCCTAAACAACCGCTGGGCTGTGAAGATCATCGCGCTGCTTTTTGCACTCTTGCTATATGTTGCGGTGAACAGCGAACAAGCGCCGACTCCAAAAAAACCAGGGGAATCATTTTTTCCGACATCGACAACTGATGAAGCAACACTGACGGATATACCCGTCAAATCGTATTATGATGAAGAAAATTACGTCGTCACAGGTGTTCCGCAGACGGTGAATGTAACAATAAAAGGCACAACAAGCGCTGTCAAAAAAGCGAGACAGACAAAGAATTTCGAAATTTACGCCGATATGGAGAAGCTGAAGACCGGCACACATAAAGTAGAACTGAAAGCCAAGAATGTTGCCGAAGGGCTGACGGTTTCGATCAATCCATCCGTGACAACGGTGACGATTCAGGAAAAAACGTCGGAAAGCTTCCCCGTGGAAGTCGAATATTATAATAAAAATAAAATGAAAGAAGGCTACTCTCCGCAGCAGCCGATTGTCAGTCCGAAAAATGTTCAGATTACCGGTTCTAAAGACGTAATTGATAATATTTCTCTTGTCAAAGCGTCAATTAACCTTGAGAATGCAGATGAGACGATTGAAAAGGAAGCTAAAGTGACCGTCTATGATAAAGATGGGAATGCGCTCCCTGTGGATGTTGAGCCATCAGTGATCAAAATCACGGTCCCGGTGACAAGCCCGAGCAAAAAGGTACCCTTTAAAGTGGAGCGTACGGGCAGCCTTCCTGACGGTGTCAGCATTTCTAATATAGAGTCAAGTCCGAGCGAGGTGACCGTTTACGGCCCGCAGGATGTATTGGATTCGCTTGAATTTATCGACGGAGTTAACGTTGATTTAAGTAAAATTAGTAAGGACACAGAGATGGAGGCAGATATTCCGCTTCCGGACGGAGTGAAAAAAATATCGCCTGAAAAAATCACATTAAATATTAAAGTGGACAGCGAGGCCGATAAGGATTTTGACGGAGTTTCCATTAAAACGGTGGGGCTGAGCGGCACGCAAAATATTGAATTTCTTGATCCGAAATCCAAAATGATGAATGTCACTGCAAAAGGTTCTCCCAGTATTATAGACAGCCTGAAGAAATCAGACGTCGAGCTGTATGTTAATGTCTCAGATCTGGACGACGGGGAACACAGCGTCAAGCTCGAAGTCAACGGTCCGCAAAATGTAACTTGGTCATTGGCGAAAAAAAACGCCAAAGTAAGGCTTACATCTAAAAACAGCACTTCTTCAACTGAGAAGAAAGACAACAGTACGTCCGGCAATCAGGATGAAAGTGACCAGACAGATGAAAAAGAGAGTGACCAAAAAAAGAATCAGAACAGTGACAAGAGCAAGGATCAAAAACAAGACAAAAACCAAGATCAAAACAATGATCAAAACGAAGATGAATCAGATACAGATTCACAATCTTCATGAGAATGAAAAAGGAGCGATTATAAATGGGCAAGTATTTTGGAACAGATGGTGTAAGAGGTGTTGCCAACAGTGAGCTTACACCTGAGCTGGCCTTTAAAGTCGGTCGTTTTGGCGGGTATGTGCTGACAAAAGATAAACAACGTCCAAAAGTGCTGATTGGCCGCGATACACGCATCTCCGGACATATGCTGGAAGGAGCCCTTGTCGCCGGACTTTTATCAATCGGAGCTGAAGTGATGCGTTTGGGTGTCATTTCAACACCGGGAGTTTCTTATTTAACCAAAGCCATGGATGCCGAGGCGGGCGTCATGATCTCCGCCTCTCATAATCCAGTACAGGACAACGGCATTAAGTTTTTCGGAGGAGACGGGTTTAAGCTTTCAGATGAACAGGAAGAGGAAATCGAGCGTCTGATGGATGAGCCTGAGGATACACTGCCAAGACCGGTTGGAGCTGATCTTGGCCTTGTTAATGACTATTTTGAAGGCGGGCAGAAATATCTGCAGTTCTTAAAACAGTCAGCGGACGAGGATTTCACTGGCATTCATGTAGCGCTTGACTGTGCGCACGGTGCCACGTCATCGCTCGCGACACATCTGTTTGCAGATTTGGATGCGGACGTGTCCACAATGGGAACCTCTCCGAACGGCTTAAATATCAACGACGGAGTCGGCTCAACGCACCCTGAAGCGTTAAGTGCTTTCGTAAAAGAGAAAAATGCCGATATCGGCCTGGCTTTTGACGGTGACGGCGACCGCCTGATTGCTGTTGATGAAAAAGGAAATGTCGTGGACGGCGATCAAATCATGTACATATGCGCGAAATACTTGAAATCTGAAGGGCGCCTGAAGGAAGAAACAGTTGTTTCAACAGTAATGAGCAACCTCGGCTTCTACAAAGCCCTTGAGAAAGAAGAAATCAAAAGCATCCAGACGGCAGTCGGCGATCGTTATGTCGTAGAGGCAATGAGAAAAGAAGGCTACAACGTCGGAGGCGAGCAGTCAGGACACTTAATTTTCCTTGACTACAATACAACCGGCGATGGACTGCTGTCAGCGATCATGCTGATGAACACACTCAAAGCATCCGGCAAACCGCTGTCAGAGCTTGCGGCAGAAATGCAAAAATTCCCGCAGCTTTTAGTGAATGTAAAAGTATCTGATAAGTATAAAGTGGAAGAAAACGAAAAAGTAAAGGCAGTCATTTCTGAAGTCGAGAAAGAAATGAACGGTGACGGCCGTATTTTAGTGCGCCCATCGGGTACGGAGCCGCTCGTTCGTGTCATGGCTGAAGCTCGGACAAAAGAACTTTGTGACGAATATGTCACAAGAATTGTTAATGTCGTCCGGTCAGAAATGGGAATCGAGTAACGAAACGTATAAACAGAGAAGAGAACGAGACAAGCGCGATTGGCATAGAATGATTGTGAGACTTGTTGCAAAGACGGTTCATAAATCAATTGACCATTCTTGGCACATGTTGTAAAATCAAGCTTGTCTTGTCTTTGTTTTTCATTCAACAGGAAAGGCAGGATAGTAAGGTACTTATAATTATAGCGCCCGGACTAAGCGCCCGAAAAACGGCTTAGTTGACGAGGATGGAGGTTATCGAAATTTCGGCGGATGCCTCCCGGCTGATTTATCAAGATCACAGCCGTAAGGATTTCTTTAAACCAAGGAGGCGACTCCTTGAACAAAGAGAAATCACATGGTCTTCCAAAATAACATGTATGAGGGGACGACTGAAAGTCCCCATGAAATTGGCTTTCTTCGTCTCCTTGTATAACTTAGGAGGAAGAAAAATGTGTGGTATTGTAGGTTATATCGGTCAGCTTGATGCGAAGGAAATCTTGTTAAAAGGGTTGGAGAAGCTTGAGTATCGCGGCTATGATTCCGCCGGTATTGCAGTTGCGAATGAACAGGGCGTACATGTGTACAAAGAAAAAGGACGCATCGCCGATCTTCGTGAAGTCGTAGATCAAAACGTCGCTTCTCAAGCAGGTATCGGACATACACGCTGGGCAACTCACGGCGAACCAAGTTATCTGAATGCCCACCCGCATCAAAGCGCATTAGGCCGCTTTACACTTGTTCATAACGGCGTGATCGAGAACTACGTTCAGCTGAAGCGCGAGTATTTACAGAACACAGAATTAAAAAGCGATACAGATACGGAGGTTGTCGTTCAAGTAATCGAGCAATTTGTAAACGAAGGACTTGAGACAGAAGAAGCGTTCCGCAAAACACTTACACTGTTAAAAGGCTCTTATGCAATTGCTTTATTCGACAGCGAGAACAAAGAAACGATTTTTGTCGCAAAAAACAAAAGCCCGCTATTGGTCGGACTTGGAGAGACTTTTAACGTTGTTGCATCTGATGCGATGGCGATGCTTCAAGTAACGAATGAGTATGTGGAGCTGATGGATAAAGAAATGGTGATCGTCACTGATGACCAAGTCGTGATTAAAAACCTTGACGGTGAGATCATGACACGTGCGTCTTATATCGCTGAGCTTGATGCCAGTGATATCGAAAAAGGCACATACCCTCACTACATGTTGAAAGAAACGGATGAACAGCCGCTTGTCATGCGCAAAATCATCCAAACGTACCAAGACGAAAACGGCAAGCTTTCAGTGGCAGGCGATATCGCTGACGCTGTAGCTGAAGCGGACCGCATTTATATTGTTGCTTGCGGAACGAGCTACCACGCGGGACTTGTCGGAAAACAATACATCGAAATGTGGGCAAACGTGCCTGTGGAAGTTCATGTTGCGAGCGAATTCTCATACAACATGCCTCTTCTATCGAAAAAACCGCTTTTCATCTTCCTTTCTCAAAGCGGAGAAACAGCGGACAGCCGAGCAGTTCTTGTACAGGTAAAAGCAATGGGCCACAAAGCCCTGACGATTACGAACGTACCGGGATCAACTCTTTCCCGTGAAGCGGATTACACATTGCTTCTCCATGCCGGCCCTGAAATTGCCGTTGCATCAACAAAAGCATACACTGCACAAATTGCCGTTCTGGCGATCCTTGCATCAGTGGCTGCTGAAAGAAACGGCGTTGACATTGGTTTTGACCTCGTTCAAGAGCTGGGAATTGCAGCGAACACAATGGAAGCCCTTTGCGACCAGAAGGACGAAATGGAAATGATCGCCCGTGAATACCTGACTGTATCCAGAAACGCTTTCTTCATCGGACGCGGCCTTGACTACTTCGTATGTGTCGAAGGCGCGCTGAAGCTGAAAGAGATTTCTTACATTCAGGCAGAAGGCTTTGCCGGCGGTGAATTGAAGCACGGAACGATTGCCTTGATCGAAGAAGGAACACCTGTCTTCGCATTGGCGACACAAGAACACGTCAACCTAAGCATCCGAGGGAATGTAAAAGAAGTTGCCGCCCGCGGTGCCAACACGTGCATCATCTCGCTGAAAGGCTTAGATGATGCGGATGACAGATTCGTATTACCGGAAGTAAACCCAGCGCTTGCTCCGTTGGTTTCTGTTGTGCCATTGCAGCTGATCGCTTACTATGCTGCGCTGCATCGCGGTTGTGATGTTGATAAGCCACGTAACCTTGCGAAGAGTGTTACTGTGGAGTAATACATGTTTAACCCCTTTGGTTATTAGCCAAGGGGGTTTTTTATATAAGGGCTAACATCTGTTCGTTTATAAGTGAACGGATATCTTTATTTTACAGGTGATTTTGTATGGCCCTCATTTAACAATGATGAGGACAGGTGCCTTATAATAAGATGCAGCAACGAAACATTTTAATCACGTCAAGATTCAAAAAAATATGTGCCATTGGTCAGGAGAATAAGCCTATTCATGGAAGCTGTACTCACTTTCCAAGATGTTCATGTTGAGGGAATTTTACTATACATCCGAACAAAAGGTACAAGCATTTTTCCAAATCTATTAGAGAGAAATGTCGTTACCATGAAGGAAGGAAGATTTGATACTATATTCTCTGTACTCCAACACCAAATTTGATTTCCACTAAATTAGAGTATGAGTTTTTGTTGACAATGTTTAAAATTTAGCATATCTTATACTTAACTTAATAATCGGCGAAGATGTTTATTTTCATTTGTTAAATTATTAGGTCTTTAGCATTCTTTCAACTAATCTTGACTGGATGAAAAAGTATCCTAATATAAAAAAACAAGAGTAACATAAGTCGATTTATTTTATAATCAAGAACTATATTAAATAGCGATAATTTCATTCCTTTAGAAGGAAGTTAAAACATTGTATAAAGCAAATGACCAATAATAAGGTAGCTCTTCAAAAAACTTCGCAGAAGTTAGTTGAAGTGAAGCCGACAATTTTCAAGATTCAATGATCTAACATAATCATTGAAATTTTGAAGTTGTCGGCTTTTTTGTTGGGAAAAAATGGAGATAAATAAAAATTGTATTAAATAATAGAAATATATGATCTGATTTAAAGGTCTTTTGAACAATAACGAGATCTAAAAAAGGGAGAAGTTAGAATGTTAGTTTCGCTGAGCTTATCATCATTATTAACATTATTTTTTATTACGCTTATTGCTTCTGGGATAAGTGGACTATTGTTTTTACATCCACGCGTACCCTTGAGTTATGTCCGCATTCATATTGGTATCTTGGCTTTACCGCCTTTGGTTTCCTTAGTGAATCTTGCCAATAGGAGTGTGGAAGGAAATGTTGGCCCTTGGCACTTCGATTCCTTAGCTTGGTTAATGACTTTCTTTGTTTTGACAATTGGTTTAATCATTCAGCGTTTTTCTGTACGTTACTTAATGGGAGACCGATCTTATCGAAAATATTTTACACTTTTTACTTTTACTACAGGTGCTGCTTCAATTGCGTGGTTAAGTGGTGATATCCGCTTGATGGTTATTTCTTGGGGAGCAACTCTTGTCGGTTTAATCCTGCTTATAAGGTTAAACAGTGCTTGGCAAGTCGCTAGTGAAGCAGCCAAGGTTACTGGTCGATTATTTTTGGTAAGCTGGTTTTCTTTGTGTTTCGCGATGGTTTGGCTTTTTCAAGCTACAGGCCAATGGCAGTTATCATTGGTTTTAACAAATGAAAGTTTAGCTCAACTGGGAGGATGGGAGAAAACAGGGATTAATCTATTGATTGTATTAGCGGTGATCATTCCTGCAGCTCAATGGCCATTCCAAAGATGGTTAATTGAGTCTATTGTTGCTCCAACTCCTGTTTCTGCGATTATGCACGCAGGTTTAGTAAATGCAGGCGGGATCATACTGGCTCGATTTTCACCTCTATTTAATGGAGGTATAGCTTCGATTATTTTACTTATGCTTGCTAGCATCTCTGTATTGATAGGAACGGGTATTAGTTTAGTCCAGGTTGACTATAAACGCCAGTTAGTAGGTTCCACAATTGCACAAATGGGGTTTATGCTCATTCAGTGTGCATTAGGAGCCTATATAGCAGCCATTATTCATCTTATTTTACATGGTTTATTCAAAGCTACGTTGTTTTTACAGGCCGGTTCGGCAGTACGGCGTCATGAAGTATCAGCTCGCGCTAATAAAGGAACATCCTATTTATGGATCATGGCTGGTCGGATTTTATCCTTAGGTATAGGCGTTGCTTTTTGGCTCGCTGCTCCTGGAGAGGGGTATCAATTCATTAGTGCGCTGATCTTAGGGTGGTCATTGTCCGTTTCTTGGACTCAGCTCGTAGCTTTTGGAGAGGGGAGAATGGGTCGAATTGCTGGCTTAACATTTTTAGGAGGAGCAGCCTTTGTATATTTTATCATTCATAACCTCTTCTATAAGTGGCTGCATACAAGCGTTTTTCAAAGTGTTCAACCTCCAATGTCAGCTGTCATCATTGTCGTATGTCTCTTACTATTTGGCAGTGCTTTAGGTACTTGGGTTGCTCGTCATCGTTCTTCAGTTTTCTCCGCGGTAATCTATCTTTGGTTAGTGCGATTAGGTGAAGCAAAACCAAAGTCAGTAGAGAGTCACCCAGACTACCTTAAACAATATTTATCATAAGGAGCTAATCAGAGATGGGCATTACATCCGTATTAACGAAAGAAAATGTAAAAAACAAAGATACAGATATTGATGTTCAACAGTGTGATATTCACGTTTTAATTACATCTGCCAGCCGAGTCATTGCGCCACTCTGGCCTATTTCTACCTTTGCTGCACGTAATCCGTGGATGGGACTTGAAAACCAACCTTTTGATCAGGTTGCAAGCTGGCTGAAAAATACTCGTGATGTTGATATATACCCTAGTGTGTCTATGATCCGTTCAGCAAAGAATAAAGGCGAGATTGATGAAGACTTTGTGGAAATGGGGCTGCAGCGTTGGCTTGATTCACATTCCTTTAACATCCCGCGGGACGTGGCAGAGCGATTTTGTCATGCTGGATTAAAATTAGAACCACTGCCTTCCAACCTTTTATCATCACATAAGCTGGAGCAATTGGTGAATGAATGCAGTGGATTGGATCATATCGAGAATGTTTTTATGCAGCCAATCAGTTCGTATATAGAGAATCAGGATGGTGAAAGGTTAGTCAATATACTGGATCATCATGTCATTAAGTGGTGTAAATTATATCTTGATGACTCTCAAGCAGGTTGGACAATGCCCAATCGTGAGGAAGGTTTCTATCGTGCCTGGCAGCATCTCATTCAGTATGATCCAGCACTTAGTAAAAAGCAGCGTGAAAGGTTAAAAGGTTGGCCGCAAGAGGCACATTTGGCTTTACAAAAAGCGTTATTCGCACTAGAAATTCCCGAATCAGAAATCCAGCGTTATCTTGAAGGCCATTTACTTTCCTTACCTGGATGGGCAGGGATGATGCTTTGGCGCTCCCAACAATCGAGCCATGAACATGCGCTCCTAACAGAATATTTAGCGGTTCGAATATCCATGGAGTGGGCCCTTATAAAGCCATATTTACCTTTCACTCATAAACGATCTGAGAAAAACGTTTCGATTACTCCCCTTTTAGCAGCTTGGATTCACTGGGGGGGAATTACATTAGAGGAATGGTCACAGATGTCGGCCGATGAACAAAACGAATATTTATCATTTGCCTACAGCTTTGATGAGAAACTTCGCAGGAAACTTTGGTTAGAAGCTTGGGAACAAACATACACTGATCGATTAAGTCAGAAGATCATCTCGAAACAACGTGAAACCAATGGTAAAAAATCTGCATTAGCTCAATTAGCATTCTGCATCGATGTACGATCAGAACCTTTTCGTCGTCAACTAGAAAAAGAAGGTCCGTTTGAAACGATTGGTATTGCTGGTTTCTTCGGGGTGCCGATTGCAACTTGCGAACTTGGCAGTAAACACAGTCATGCCTCCTTGCCGGTCATACAAAAACCACAACATAAAATAAAAGAGTTCGTAGATGAAGATGTACTCGAAAAATACAACCAACGCAAGCAGGCAGTTCATTCCGTAAGCCATACATTTAAAACGATGAAACAGAATGTACTTACGAGCTTACTTCTGCCTGAGCTAAGCGGACCTTGGCTTAGTCTGCAAATGGTGGCACGCAGCTTTGTGCCAAGAAAAGCGGATCGTTTCATTCGTAATCTTCGTGAGTCTTGGTTACGCAAACCGGATACAAAACTCTCACTTCATCATGATGACAAAGAGGCAGAAATACCTGTGGGTTTTACTGAAGAAGAAAAAGTGAACTATGCTCGCCAAGCGCTAAAAATGATGGGGTTAACAGAAAATTTCGCACCATTAGTTGTGATTTGCGGACATGGCAGTCAAAGTACCAATAATCCTTATGCGGCAGCCCTTGATTGTGGTGCCTGCGGTGGAGCGGCCGGCGGATTTAATGCAAGAGTTTTAGCTGCTTTATGTAATCTTTCAGAGGTAAGAGAAGTTCTTTTAACTGAAGGAATGAAAATCCCTGAGGATACGGTTTTTGCCGCCGCTGAACATAATACAACGGTGGATGAATTACACTGGCTTTATGTACCAGAGCTTTCAGAAGCTGCACAGGAAGCATTTGACCATATCGAAGCTATTATGCCGAAAGTGAGACATAACGTAAATGCAGAACGTCTAGCCCAATTACCGAATTTCCAATCGAAACTTAAAAATCCGAAGGCTGAGGCACACCGATTTGCGGAAGATTGGAGTGAGATACGTCCGGAATGGGGACTGGCTCGTAATGCCGCTTTTATTATCGGACAACGTGAACTCACTCAGGATTGTGATTTGGAAGGAAGAGCCTTTCTTCATAACTATGATTGGAAGCAGGATGAAAGCGGTGAACTCCTAGCAAATATTATTGCAGGACCTGGAACTGTGGCCCAATGGATTAATTTACAATATTACGCATCAACAGTAGCACCTCATTATTATGGCAGCGGAAATAAAGCAACTCAAACCGTTACTGCAGGTCTCGGAGTTATGCAGGGGAATGCAAGTGACTTGTTAGCCGGACTGCCTTGGCAATCCGTCATGCAATCAGATCATGAGGCTTATCATTCTCCTCTTCGTTTGTTGATTGTCATCCAAGCACCTAGACAACATGTAGAACGGTTATTAAATAATGACTCAGTATTTCTGCAAAAAGTTCAAAATGGATGGGTTCGACTGGCTAGTATTGATCCAGAAGGATGTTGGGAAAGCTGGTAACTATTAATAGAAACATTTATCAAATGGATTTGTTACTCAATATAAAAATGATAAACATAAAGAAGAGGTGTGCTATATGAATGTAAATAAAAATAAAAAAGTATTATTTTTGACGGACATTGAAAACGGCTTGGAGCCTATTTTACAAGAAGTGACTAACACTCCAGCAGAAAATATGCTGATTATACAAAGCTATGGTGCCGCTATCTCACATCCTTATGAAGAAATAATGAGGTCTGTTATTATTGCAATTTATCAGGAAAATGTTGAGGAGGTTTTTGTTGTAGGAACAAAAGATAAGAGGACTTCAACAGGTCATGTACTAACTCAACTTGAAACAATGAAAGATAAAATACAAACATTGGATTATCTTTTTCAAAATTGCAGGCCTGAATTTTCAGGTGGTACATTCGATGAATGGCTAAATGGGGATGAAAATAGTAATGACGCTATCGAAAAAAGTGTTGATATCATTCGTAATCATCCACTAGTGCCGTCATATGTTAAAGTTAGAGGTTTAATCGTTGATCATAAGGATGGGGAATCCTCAATTGTGGAGGTTCCTTCTAGTAAAACAGGTCAAGCCTTACCTGATCATTGCTTGTCATGATGGAGTGAAGTGGTCAGCTTCTACACCCATATATGGGAGAAAGCAGTTCTAAGGAGAATGTAATGGGCGCCAATATAACTGATTTTGTCACGAAAACAATAGAGGAAATGAGCTCGTTTGATCGTGAAAATATGGAATGTTTGAAAAAAGTAATAAGAAAAGCAATTCATTTTTATCATTTAAAATCTTATGAAGAAGTTGAGGAAACCCATTTAGGGAGCATTCGTATTTTGCATGTACACTCTATGATGGAAGCAAATATGTTATCCAAAATGATAGTGGTCTTAAGAAACGGTAAAACTGATTTGGATATTGAAGGTGTATATGAAGGACATGTTGTAAGAGAATATTAATGAGACGAACTAACAAATAGAATATGCTGCTAATTATTTTGCCAGGAGATGTTTTATATATGAAGAAATCGAAGGGTTCTTATGAATCAGAGATCAGTAAGTCAATTACGCAATGGGAAAAGGATTATCTTGGGCGCGGGTCTGTGTCTGTTAAGACTGATATATTGCGGGATATGATCATCGTTAATTTAAAGGGAATTTTAACACCAGCTGAATATACAGTTTGTCGAACAAAAGAGGGTATGTTATCTATAAAACAAACTCGTTCGGAGTTAGTTGAATCAGGTATAGATGGTCTTAAGGATATCATCCTAACGATAACTGGAGAAAAAGTGAAAAGTTTTCATACTGATTTAAGCTCTCGGACAGGTGAACGAGTGATGGTATTTAAATTATGTAATGATCTGGAGAAAAATCTATAATATTTGGGGAGATAAACAAGCAGAATGAGAGCAAAGTATATATAAAGCAGCGCTGTCTAATGGTCAATCTAGCAGTAGATATGCGAAAGTTAAGTTCTGTAATACCTCCAACGGGACTGAAATAAGTCTTCAGATTTTTAATGTCTAAAAAGAAGTCAGTCATCAAAAATGAAAAAACGAATTGACATATCGGAATATAACGATATAATAATCGATATGGAACCAATTGAAGTATTCAAAGCCTTATCAAATGAATCAAGGCTGCAAATTTTGCAATGGCTGAAGGAACCTGATCGTCATTTTGCACCCCATGAAGGGATTGATATGAATACAATCGGGGTATGTGTCAGTCAAATAACAGACAAATTGAAAATGACGCAATCAACGGCTTCCCAATATCTCACCATCCTTTTAAGAGCCGGCCTGATTAAGGCTGAACGAATCGGAAAGTACACGTATTACAAAAGAGATGAAGAAGCCATTGGGAAACTTGCTGACTTTCTTAAAACAGAGATATAAAAATAAACATCAATAGATGTTTATTTTTACGCTATACATATCGACATATTACGATGTGTTTATTTTTTAAGCTAACATATCGATACTTCGTGATATGTAGTTATATTAATAATTAAGGAGTGAACGTTTATGTCTAACACTCGGAAAATTTATATTTTAGCCATTGTCAGCTTTTTAGTTGGAACTTCAGAGTACATCATTTCCGGTATTTTGGATCACATTGCTCATACACTCGGGATAACCTTGGCTGCCGCGGGCCAGCTTATTACGATCTTTTCACTTGTATATGCTCTTTTCACACCCGTACTCATGGCGTTGACAGCAAGTATGGATAGACGCAGATTGATGATTTATGCTCTCGGTTTGTTTGTGTTCGGCAATATCTTGGCCTTTGTCCTGCCTGGTTATGGATGGTTTATTGCAGCGCGGATCATTATGGCGATGGGAGCAGGTGTTGTTGTTGTCACCGCATTAACGATTGCCGCTAAGATTGCGCCGGAAGGGAAGCAGGGCAGTGCCATCGCTACGGTCGTTATGGGATTTACCGCTTCTTTAATCATTGGTGTTCCGCTTGGAAGAATGATAGCAGTAGCATTAGGCTGGAAGTCTGTATTTGGTGCAATTGCTTTGTTGGGATTGATCGCAATGGCAGTTATATTCTATACTCTTCCGCATACTGAAGGGGATAAGCCCGTACCTTTGCTTCAACAGCTTTCTCTTTTTAAAAAACGAAAAGTAGTGATGGGATTATCAATCACTTTCTTCTGGCTCGGGGGATATTCTGTTGCTTATACCTATCTGTCACCGTATCTCTTGAACATTTCAGGAATAAGCGGCAAGCTGCTTAGCGGTGTTTTGCTTATATTTGGAATTGCCAGTTTGGTTGGATCAAAGTTTGGGGGATATAGCACCGATAAATGGGGAGTGCCCTTTACACTCGTTGGCGGGATGACATTGCATATCGTCACACTGATTCTGCTGTCACTTGTCAGCCATTCCTATATCGGAGTGTTGGTGATTCTGATATTATGGTCGTTTGCCGCATGGTCTACCGGTCCGACACAGCAATTTCACCTGGCTACAATAGAACCGGAAATGTCAGGTGTTTTGCTTAGTATTAATCATTCAATGATGCAATTAGCCATGGCAGTCGGCGCAGGAATAGGAGGGGTTTTTGTAGAAAACGTATCATTGGCCTCGATTACCTGGATTGGTGCATTAGGGGTTATGATTGCAATTATTGCATCATTGATGATATTTAATTCACAACCGAAACAGGCGCTAAAGGATATCAATCAATAACACTGCTTTGTTTTACTTTTAAAAATGCAATAGGTTCATTTTGAAAGATCTAACATCCGCTCGTCAATGCAAGCGGATGTTTTTTTACTAGCTGTTCAAAGTCCGTCATGTAGAAGGCCCACTGAAGGCGAAAGAGATTTTTGCCGACGGAGAGCTGAAGCGCGGCACGATTGTCTTGTCGAACAAAGTACTTAAGTATTCGCACTGGCAACAGGCATCCGCGGAAACGTCAAGGAAGTTGCGAGATTACATTTAAAAAGGCAGCCGAGTTTCTTATAGTAGGACTGATACTAACTGATAAACAAGTTAACATTAGTATATGATGTCAAAACGGTCAGCTTGTTAGACGTTTTATTGGCTCCTCACAGGATTATTTACAGTGTTTGTAGTATTTATATGTTAATTGGAAGGTGATACCTTGCTGGTATATATTTGCGGGAAAATATATATGCTGAGTGTCTGTTATCAAACGAGAGAGGGGCTCTTTTATGAAATCAAATGGGGATGAATTGTCGCTGTCTGTTCAGAATTTAGCGAACACAAATGAGATCACGATTGTTCAAGCGATAGGGGAGTTAAAGAAATCAGGAAAAGATGCAATACCTGTTTTGGTTGAGGCCTTAAAAGAGGAAGGCTCTTTGCGTAATATCGCTGCGGCTGTTTTAGGTGAGTTTGGGGAAGATGCGGGTGAAGCAGCGGAGGAGCTGTCATATTTATTAAAAAGTCATGCTGAAGATACAAGAATGGCTGCGGCCATTTCACTCATGAGAATCGGGAAGCCCAGTCTGCCCTTTGTCATCAAAATCGCTCAAGAAAGTGAAGAGCAATCATGCTTTTGGGCGTCTTGGTGTATTGCATGGATCGATCCTTCTTACATTGAACCGAAGATGTATGAATGCCTAAAACGTGAGCATGAACATCCTTCAGGAATGGTTGCGCCGTTTGCGGCTGAAGAGGCATTAGGAAAGCTGATTGCTTTTCAGCTGAAGGATAAGGAGGATTGAAAGTAGGGTAGTAGGTGTGGAAAGTTTTGTATGACTAAGAAAATAACTCCTTCAGGGATTTTTAGTAAAAATAATCATAAGGAACTCTCATTCTCTATTTAGTTCGCGATGAAACTAGAAAATTGACGGGACGAGATTTTCTCATTGGCGGTTATTGGAAGCCTTCTCCAAGGAGACAGATATTGAGAAGGCTGCCGCTTATTTCGATACTTTTCTTCTCCATTTTAAGTTTAACCATTCATAGGCAGGACAATGTACTCCTTAATTAACTGCCACCTATCACGAGCATTCATGGTGAATTCTGATGCGATCGCTACGACCAGGTCTTTTTCTGGAACACAGCAAATCACATTGCCGCCATCGCCCAGTGCTGAGTATGAGAAAACGCCGTCCTCATCACGCAGCCACCATAGATAACCGTAGTTATTGGGGTTCATCGCTGTTGATTCGTCAATCCATGATCTCGGAATGATTTGTTGATTGTTCCAAGTACCATGATTCAAATAAAGATAACCAAACCGTGCCATATCCCGTGGAGTCAGTGTAAGCCCCCATCCTCCGGTTGAGTTGCCGTCCGGGTCGTTCACCCAACCTTTCACGTTTTTCCCGAACAAATCGTCAAAGCCAAATGATTTCATTTCATAATCAGGGATTTCTTTTATGCCGATCGGTTTAAACAAGTGTTCGTTGGCAAACTTGCGGGCGCTTTTGCCTGTGCTGCGGGTGATGATGGCTGACAGCAGGTGCGCGCCTGCGGTGGAGTATTTAAATGTGCCGGTTGTTCCTCCTTGGCCCAGCATATCCAGCGTATAGGTGATCCAATCTGGCTGCATACACATCTTGTCGAGCGGTTCGTGCCAGTCTTCAAATGGATAGGGAACCGTCATTGTGAGAAGATGGCGTATGGTGATGTCTCGTTTCTGTTTGTCGGCAGGATGGGGTATATATTTCGGGGAAAAGTCGAGAACGTTTTGGTCGATGTTTTTAATGTATCCTGCATTTATGGCGATCCCGATGAGGGCGGATATGATGCTTTTCGTTACAGATGCCACATGATGCGCATCTTCCGGGCCATAGCCATGATAATAGCGCTCATAAACGATGCAGCCATTTTTCACAACCACAATACTGTTTATATTGCTGTATTCGGACTTTATCTTAGGATCAAGCTCAGACAGTTTTTCGGCATCCATCCCCAAGGCTGCCCGGTTTGCAGTTGGCCAGTCGTTTCTTTGCATGACAGTTACCTCTCTTTTTTCTTTATTGGAAAATACACTTCGGTCACAATATCCTCTGAAACGGCGGCATGAAGGTGATCGGTTACATACACTTCATAGGGTGATTTCGCCAATTCATAGCCTTCATCTTCGACCCATTCCCTCAGCTTAGCGTATACCGAGGTCAATTCTGCATATGGCCCCTTTAAAACAGACTTCGCACAAAGGCCTCCGGGCAGATCTCTCGTACCCTTTACAGTCTCCTCTATTGGAATCGCAAACTCTGTATCATTGCCGGCAGGGTTGTACTCAGGGCTGTGATAAATTGTCATGGGCGTACCGAGCAAGGTAAGTTTATCAACGGCAATTCTTTCATATAGCCTGCTGAAATACTTCTCATACCCTAGGGTGTAGTCATCACTGCTCATCATTTGGCGTACATAAAGGATGTTTATTGGCTGAGTTTCGGAAAGCTCTACTTCTATATCGTCAAGCCATGACATCATTGGTTTGCCTTTCTCTGCACGCAGAATATCGTAGTTCAATTGTGTAAGGGTATATTCATAAGCATTGATCTTTTCCTGTACTTCTTTTCTTTTTCGATGAAGGGCAGAACCAAGCTTTTCTTCTGCCTGATCCTCTTCTACATCGAGAATGTTTTTGATTTCTTCCAGAGAAAAATGATACGACTTTAAGCGATTAATCAAGAGCATTTCTTTCAGCTGCCTGATCGAATAATATCGATATCCATTTTCAGGATTAATGTCTTCGGGGTGGATTAATCCGATTTCATCATAGTATCGCAATGTTTTTGTAGATACTTTGCATATCTTCGAAAATTCACCGATTGATAGCAAACGATCACCTCCATGCTCCAAATGTACACCTTTCCGTAAGGGCAAAGTCAAATATGAAAATAAAACTGTTCCAGTTATTTATTTTCATATCGAAGTAGAAATTCATGGATTGATAGAGTTATTTTTTAGCAGGGAATAGAATCATATTTATAGAATAGTTTTATGTACGATGTAAAGGTTGTTTTTTTGTGGGTTGGAAGATTGCATTTTTAAAATAAATTAACCTTTTTATGGAGGGGAATATGAGCGAGCAAATTTATTATTGGTCTCCTATTAAGCATTGGGAGAAGTGGGATAACGGAGTTTTGATAGGGGAAACGAGATATACAGGTGTTGTGTCTGAGTGGTTTCCTGAGTTTTATTTTCTTGCTCAAAAGGGGGTGACGATTAGTCAGCTATTAGAGCGCTTTTCGGTAGGGAGTGAAGAAGAGGCACAAAAAATAGCAGAACTTATGATAAAGAATCGGGTGTTAGTAAGTAACATATTACATCCAAGAGAAGTATTCTCCACACAAGAAAAAATTTTTCCGAATCCATACAGCGATCAGATTCGCTTCTCTAAAGATGATCTAGATAAGTATATCAGTGAACAATTAAATCGAATGCATCCTGCTGTGCGGTCAACCGGAATTCAGCTCGAACCAAAAGATGAGCTTCCCGCCATGATCAGGGAGCGCAGATCTTGCCGCCAATTTGATATGAAAAATCCCGTGCCTTTTTCAGAAATTTCACAACTGTTTTCAACTTTCAAACAGAGGAAAGAAGAAAAAATCTATTACCATTACGCCAGTGCGGGCGGAGTTTATCCCATTGATATTTTTGTCTATATAAAACCGAAACGTGTAGAAGGTATGAAAGCTGGTTTTTATTATTATAGCCCATCAGAAAATAGTCTTTTGCTTGTAAACAACATTGACCAAGTGATCAAGAGTGACCATGAGATGATTAACCAGGAATTATTTACCCAGTCCGCCTTTTCGGTTTATCTAGTCTATAGTGCAAACGCTTCCATTCCTAAATATGGTTCAGATGGCTATTTGTTTGCTTGCATTGAATCAGGCATCATCACTGCTACGTTAAATATGGTGGCTGAGACATTAAACTTGGGAATTTGTTCCGTTGGGCATATGAAATTTGAGGAGATTCATCGCTTTTTAAGTTTGGACAACCATCAAGTATTTCTCCACGGGATTGAAGTTGGGTTGAAAATCAGCGAATAGATGGAAATTAATGTTGAGGGGCTGAAGATAAAAATGCAAATTAAAGATCTGAGTTCGATTCATGAGTATAAAGTGACAGAATCGTTTTGGAAAGAGCAATTATCTTCCGATGTACCCGATTATTCGTTATTTAATAACGGTTATCAAATGAATAAAGACAATCCATGCGACCATGTTCAATTCGTAATGGATGCAGAGCTTAGTCAACGTTTACAAAAAGTAAGTAAGTCACAGGATTTATTTTTATTTAACTGGTTACAGGCTGCTTTAAGAGTTTGCTTGGTACATTATACAGACCAAGAAAGGATCACAATCGGGGTTCCTGTAATCGGAAAAGATCACGAACAAAGAGAGCATCTGAATGATTTGCTTCCTATAGGAACTGAAATCCATCCCCATCACTCCTTTAAGCAAGTAGTGGAGCAGGTTCAACAAACGACTTTACTTGGTTATGAATATCAGCGTTATCCACTCTCTGAATTATTAGCGAAGCTCCATTCAACTCCATTTCAAATCGTTTTGGGGATGGAAGGATTACATAATAAGAGTTCAATAGAAGAATGCTCAGAGAATGAATTAGCCATCTGGGTACAAAGAAAATGGAATGAAAATCATAATGAATGTGAATTTCAAATTTCTTGCAAGCCTCATTCTCTTTTTCCTTTGCAACAGTTTGCCAAATCTTATCTTTATGTTTTAAAGCAAGTGTTGAGAAATCCTGATCTGGCTGTGAAAGACATCTGTATCATTTCGGAAGAAGAAAAAGAGTTGCTGGAAGGATTTAATCAATTTCAGATGGGCATAGACTTGTCTCAAACATTTCAGGATTTGTTTGAGGAGCAAGTGTTGAAAACCCCAGATCAAATTGCTGTTGTTTGTAATGATCAATCTTTGACATATAGAGAATTGAATAAGAAAGCAAATCAATTGGCTTCTGTTCTTCAAAGTAAGGGTGTATCCAAAGAAAGTATTATTGGAGTTATGGTAGATCGATCATTGGAAGTGATTATTGGGATGATGGGGATTTTAAAAGCCGGAGGGGTTTATCTGCCAATCGATCCTCACTATCCCATTGAACGAATTGAATATATGTTACAAGATAGTCAAGCAAAATGGTTACTGAGCAAGCGAACAGAGAAAGAATTGCCGCAATTTGCCGGTGAGGTGTTGTATCTTGATGAGGAACATCTCTTTCAAGGTGAAGAAAGCAATCTAGATCGAGAAAGTGAACCTAATGATTTGGCTTATGTTATTTACACATCAGGATCAACAGGAAATCCAAAAGGCGTAATGGTGGAACAGAGGTCCCTCGTCCATTTCTTAAGTATTATGAGAGAAAAGCTAAAAGATAATCAGTCGTTCTTGTTTCTTGCCAGTGTTTCTTTTGATATATCTCTGTTAGAAGTATGTATCCCTTTAACTCAAGGCTCGAAGGTAGTCATTGCTACAGAGGGACAGTTTGCAACAAAAGAATTGGCTCATTTGGTTAAAGAACATAAGGTGGATTTATGGGAATCGACCCCATCGCGAATGGAATTGATTTTGAGTGATCCAGAAGGGGCAGAGTTTCTAAGAGATTTAAAGGCCATTTTGTTAGCAGGAGAAGCATTTTCGATTGATGTGATTGAAAAAATTCGCAGCATCAGCGAAGCGCAAATTTTAAATATCTATGGTCCGACAGAAACAACCCTTTGTGCTGCATTAAAAGATTTGAGTACCGCCAAAGAAGTGACGATAGGGAAACCGAATCCCAATTATCGTGCTTATGTATTGAATAAATATAGTCAAATGAAACCTTGGGGAATGCCGGGAGAGCTCTGTATTGCCGGAGTGGCGGTAGCTCGGGGTTATCTTGGCAAATCTAAATTGACAGATGAAAAATTTGTCCCGAATCCTTTTGTGGCTGGAGAAATGATGTATCGTACTGGTGATCTCGTCCGATGGTTACCTAATGGAGAACTTGAATATCTCGGCCGAATGGATCATCAGGTGAAAATACGGGGATATCGGATTGAATTAGGGGAAATCGAGGCTCAGCTAAAGAGACATCCAGAGATAAGCCGAGCTGTGGTTGTTGATCAGGCAGATGGAAATAGAAAATTGTTAGCTGCTTACTATGTATCGGATAAGAAGATCCCTTTTGAAGAGCTCAGAAAATATCTAAACAATAAATTGCCTGAGTTTATGGTTCCCGAAAAAATGATTCAGGTAAAAGAGATTCCACTGAATCCAAATGGGAAAGTGGATCGAAAAAGGTTGTTGGATTTAACTCAAGCAGATCAAATATCCATCCCATATGCGGCCCCGCGTAATCAAATCGAACAGAAATTGGTGCAAGCATGGGAAAAAGTGATGGAGATCGAGCGGATCGGTATTCATGATAACTTTTTTGCCTTAGGAGGAGAGTCAATTAAGGCACTACAGATTATCAACTTATTAGGAAAAGACCATCTGAAAGTAAGTACAAGGGATATTTTCAAACATCTCACGATTGCTCAACTTAGTTCTTGTGTAGAAGTGGAGCAGAAAGAAGAAGGCCTAGATAAAACACCAACCCGTGCTAAAGATTTGTCCAAGCCATTTTCCTTAACAGAAGTTCAGACAGCTTACATGTTAGGGCGTAATCCGCAGTTTGAATTAAGCGGCATTTCACCTCAAACGTATTCTGAATATGAAACAAAATTGGATATCAATCGGCTTTCGCAAAGTTTCCAAAAGGTAATTCAGCGCCATCCTATGTTACGAGCTGTGATCTTGCCAGAGGGAAAACAGCAAATCTTACAAGACGTTCCTGATTATCAGATTGAAATAGAAAATCTCACTGGTTTAGATGATGGAAAACAAAATGTTCGATTGCAAGAAGAACGTTCTCGAATGACCAACCATGTATTTCCTTTGGGGCAATGGCCTTTGTTTGAATTGAAAGCCTTTCTTTTAAAAGAAGACACTTATTTGTTATGTTTTCGATATGATGCTTTATTGATGGACGGGGCAAGCATGAATATCGTTGGACATGATTTGTTGCATTATTATCACAAACCGGATCAAAGATTGGAACCTCTTTCTTTTGATTTTCAAGATTACATGTTCATCTATGATGAAATGGAACAAAGCAAAGAATATAAAAAAGCAAAAGATTATTGGACAAGCAAGCTGCCTGACTTTCCATTTGCCCCTACTCTGCTGTTAAAAAAGGATCCCGCAGAGATTGCTACACCTACCTTTCAATCACTTACTAAGATTTTGGACAAAGACAAATGGACGAAGTTACGAAAGCTGGCACAAGAGAAAGAAGTAACTCCTTCCGCCCTTCTTTGTACGATATATGGGGAAGTGTTGGCATATTGGAGTAATCAACGTCGATTGGCAATTAATTTGACTGTATTTAACCGTTATCCTGTTCATGAAGAAGTAGAGCAGATTGTGGGAGACTTCACGTCACTCATTTTGTTGGACGTGGATGTGAACCCGGAGCAATCTTTCTTTACCAAAGTGGAGCAAACTCAATCGACTTTGTTAGATGGACTTGAACATCGTCATTATGATGGAGTTAGCTTTATCCGAGATTTTACTCGTTATCACCAAATGAGACCAAAAGCAGTCATGCCAATTGTTTTCACCTCGATGCTCGCAGGCGCAGGTGCTTTTGCTTGGGAGCAGCTCGGCTCTCTCCGCCGTATTCACGCTCGGACTCCGCAAGTATATTTGGATAATGTGGTAATTGAAAAAAATGGAGAGTTATTGATTAGCTGGAACTATGTAGAAGAATTGTTTGATGTTGATGTGATGGAAGCAATGTTTTCTCAATTTGTCGATCTGTTGGAACAATTGGTGAAACAAAGAGATGTAACCTCTTTGCAAGTGAAAAAATCGGATCAGACTTTAATTGAGCAGTACAATCAGACAGCAGAAGAGATACCTTCCGCTACCCTGTATCAATTGTTTGCAGACCAAGTACAGCGCACACCAGATCAAGTGGCAGTGGTCTTTGAACAAGAGTGGTTGACTTACTTGGACCTTCATCAACGCTCCAATCAAGTTGCTCACTATTTGCAAGAACAAGGGATTGGTCTAGGTGACAGAGTTGGTCTTTTGGCACAGAGACGGGTTGATACGATTGTTAATATGATGGGGATATTAAAAGCAGGTGCTGCTTATGTACCCATCGATCCCGATCATCCGCCAGATCGACAAACATATATCTTAGAAAATAGCTCATGCAAACTTTTGTTGGAATCTGGTCTTTATGAAGAGAAACAGTTGTCATCATATGCAGCCGAAGATCTGCCTGCCATTGCTGGTCCGGAAGATCTTGCCTATATTATCTATACTTCAGGAAGTACCGGAAAACCAAAAGGAGTGGTCATTACTCACCAAGCGGTTGCAAATACCATTCAAGATATCAATCAAAAATATCAGGTGAATGAAGACGATCGCATTATTGGTATCTCCTCCATGTGTTTTGACCTGTCTGTATACGATATTTTTGGAACGTTAAGTACAGGTGCAATGTTGGTAATGATTCGTGATCCGAGAGACATGCAAGAATTGATCCGTACGGTCGAGCGCAGAGGAATTACGATCTGGAATACAGTACCTGCAATCATGGATTTGGCATTGGATCAGGTAGGTTCTCATTTTGAAAATTCTTCCTTGCGTTTGGTTTTACATAGCGGGGATTGGATTCCACTTCCTTTACCAGAAAAAATAAAACGACATTTCCCGATTGCTGAAGTCATTTCACTGGGAGGGGCAACAGAAGCATCAATTTGGTCGATTTACTATCCAGTCAATCAGGTGGAAGCACACTGGAACAGCATTCCGTATGGGATGCCTTTGGCAAACCAAACGTATTATGTGCTGAACTACGATAAGAAAATGTGCCCAGTTGGTGTGATCGGTGATTTATATATTGGGGGAGTGGGTCTTGCCCAAGGATATTTGAATGATGAACAGAAAACGAACGAAGTGTTTGTGTCACATCCAGACCTTGGTCTTATTTACAAGACAGGGGATTGTGGCAGGATGCATCCCGAGGGGTATATTGAATTTTTAGGACGTCAAGATTACCAAGTCAAAATTCAAGGATACCGAGTGGAGTTAAAAGAGATCGCCCATTGCCTTCTCACTTACAAACAAGTAGACCAAGCTGTAGTGATTGATCAGACAGATGAGAATGGGATGAAATTTTTAGTTGCATATGTGGTAACTGAGCAAGATATCAGTACAACAGAACTGCGAAAACATTTGCGAGACCACTTGCCAGAGTACATGATCCCTTCTTATTTTGTTTATTTGGAGCAACTGCCCTTGACCCCTAATGGAAAATTAGATCGAAAGGCGCTTCCTGCTCCGGAGAAACAAACAAATGAGGTATATATTGCTCCAAAAACTGAAATGGAAAAAGCCTTGACCATTGTATGGCAAGAAGTTCTCAAAGTAGACCAAATCGGAGTAAATGATCATTTCTTCGCCTTGGGTGGTGATTCGATTAAGGCCATTCAAGTTTCTGTACGACTTTATGCACAAGGATTTCAGTTAGACCCTAAAAGTCTATTTGACTTCCCTGTATTAGGTGATATGGTTCATTCTGTTAAGAAACTAGACCATCCTTCACACTCACAAACAGATGATATAAACAAAAAGAAAGAAAATAAAGTTACATCACTGAATGTTAGTGATAAACCGCTTAATCAACATACGCTTAACAAAATACAAGAAAAAATGCCGGATATAAAAATAGAACGAATCTATCCATTGGCACCCTTCCAACAAGTTATTTATGAACATGCTGTAGCTGAACCAGATACCAATGCTTATTTTGAACAAACGATTTGGACACTTGAGGGGAAACTGGATGTAGATCTCTTTATTCAGTGTTTTCACCAATTAGTTGACCGTTATGATTCTCTAAGAACGATTATTGTGCAAGATGAACAAGAACAGCCTTGGCAAGCTGTGTTACAAGATGTTCAAATGATTTCAGAGGTACAAAGCCTGATTGAAATGACGAGACAGGAGCAGCAGGAATACTTGGACCAATGGATGAGTGAAAATTCAGGTCGAGGATTCAATCATGATGAACTCATGACCCGTCTCTGTGTGTTTCAACTAGGGAATGACGAGCATAAGGTAGTTTGGAGTGCCCATCATCTATTGTGTGATGGTTGGAGTGTCAGTATTTTGTTAGACGAATTATTCCAACTCTATGAAGCGAAAAATGCGGGAACTACAGTGGAATTACCTCCAGCAAAACCTTTTCAAGCATTCATTGACTGGACTTTAGCTCAAGACCATGAGAAAGCACGCCATTTTTGGCGCGATTATTTATCAGGCTACAATCGGAAAATCAGCATTCCCAAAAAGCAAGTACCAACTCAAAGTAAAGGATTAAGCTTCACATTTATGGATTTAACGTTAGATGAGGATATGACCAATCAGTTACGGACATTTGTAACCAAACACCATGTAACCATGAATTCGGCTTTACTAGCTGTATGGGGTTTATTGCTTGGCAAATACAATGGAACGAAAGAAGTAGTATTACCCAATCTGGTATCAGTCAGACCTCCCAAAGTGGAAGGGATTGAAAATATGTTTGGTCTGTTCACAAATGTTTTGCCTATCCGAGTAGCCTGGGCAGAAACGCAATCTTTTGTGGATCTCCTGCAAATAGTTCAACAAGAAACATTGAAATGTAATGAGTATGCTTACTTTTCATTTGTTGAGATCCAAAAGCAAAGTGAGTTGAACGATCAGTTGACCGACCATCTGTGGGTGTTTGAAAACTATCCGGCCAACCCAGCCATTTTCTCTTCAAATGAGAACAGAAATTTTGCCATCACAGATTACCAAGTCGTTGATGAGCCGCATGTGAAGTACGGAATTATATGCTTCCCAGAAGAGAAACTTACAATAAAGTTTGGATATGATCAAAATATCTATGAAGCGGAGCAAATACAGGAAATATTGAATCACCTCCATACGTTAATCAATACGATCGTTCATCATCCAACACAGACAATCGACGATTACCAATTATAAAAAATGAAAAGGCGAGCAACAACTCGCCTCTTAAAATTGAATAGGAGTGAAACAAGTGTCGGAAAACCTGCAGTTATCAGCCGAAGAGATGCGTCAGTTAGGATATCAAGCAGTTGATTTGATCATTGATCATATGACTCATTTGAAAAGCAAACCAGTATCCGAAACGATTGATAGTGATATTCTCAGAAACAAGCTGACAGAGTCGATCCCAGAAAACGGATCCGATCCGAAAGAGCTCCTTCATTTTCTTAATAGAAACGTGTTTAATCAGATTACCCATGTGGATCATCCTCATTTTTTGGCATTTGTGCCCGGTCCCAATAATTATGTTGGAGTAGTAGCAGATTTTTTAGCAAGTGGATTTAATGTATTTCCGACAGCTTGGATAGCAGGCGCAGGTGCTGAGCAAATCGAATTAACGACAATCAATTGGTTAAAATCGATGTTAGGATTCCCTGATTCGGCTGAAGGGCTATTTGTAAGCGGAGGTTCCATGGCTAATTTGACCGCGCTTACAGTAGCTAGACAGGTCAAGCTTAATAATGACATAGAAAATGCGGTTGTTTATTATTCCGACCAGACTCATTTTTCTGTGGATCGGGCACTAAAAGTATTGGGTTTCAAACACCATCAAATTTGCCGAATCGAAACGGATGAACATTTACGAATTTCAGTCAGTGCTTTGAAAAAGCAAATAAAAGAAGATCGAACAAAAGGAAAAAAACCATTCTGTGTCATTGCTAATGCTGGAACAACTAATTGCGGAGCGGTTGATTCCCTCAATGAGTTGGCTGATCTTTGTAATGACGAAGATGTATGGCTGCATGCGGATGGATCATATGGTGCCCCGGCCATTCTCAGTGAAAAAGGAAGTGCTTTGCTTCAAGGAATTCATCGTGCCGATTCCTTGACGTTGGACCCTCATAAATGGCTTTTTCAGCCTTACGATGTGGGCTGTGTACTCATTAGAAACAGCCAATACTTAAGCACAACATTTCGTATGATCCCAGAGTATATTAAGGATTCGGAAACCAATATAGAAGGAGAAATCAATTTTGGAGAATGTGGAATTGAACTTTCGCGCAGATTTAGGGCGTTAAAGGTGTGGCTGTCTTTTAAAGTGTTTGGAGTCGCAGCTTTTCGCCAGGCAATTGATCATGGCATCATGTTGGCTGAACAAGTTGAAGCGTTTTTAGGGAAAGCGAAAGATTGGGAGGTAGTAACGCCTGCCCAGTTAGGAATTGTTACCTTTCGTTATATCCCTAGTGAATTAGCATCAACAGATACAATCAATGAAATAAACAAAAAACTGGTGAAAGAAATTACTCACAGCGGATTTGCCATGTTAAGTACGACCGAATTGAAAGAGAAAGTGGTTATTCGACTTTGTTCCATCAACCCAAGGACGACAACAGAAGAAATGCTCCACATCATGATGAAAATCAAAGCATTGGCAGAGGAAGTAAGCACATCGTATCCATGCGTTGCTGAATAAGGCTGGACACTTCTTCTCTTACTTATTTTCTCTTTACTCATTAGATCGTTATTTGCTATATTCAAACGCGTGCTTTCATTAAAAGATAAGCTTGCAAGCGCTTCTTTCTTATGAGAAAGATCCATATTTTTATTTCCCTGTTCATTCATGACATCCATATCATTACTTCCCTCCCAAGCCGAGGAGTTCAGGAAAATGCGGATTTACAACGTTAAGGAAATTCCAATATTAAAAGCCGGATTTCTCAGCATTATAAATGA
Source organism: Bacillus sp. HU-1818 (assembly GCF_022695965.1). Lineage (NCBI taxonomy): Bacteria > Bacillati > Bacillota > Bacilli > Caryophanales > Bacillaceae > Bacillus > Bacillus sp. HU-1818. Next base: position 410,027 of record NZ_JAAPBE010000004.1, on the reverse strand, counting down.
GAAATTCGGCTTTTTTCGTCTTAAAAATCTTATTTGGCATTATCGCTGCCGTGGTCCTGCTTCTGTCCGTTCTACCTTAAAACTCCTCATAAACCGCCGGATCTTGGTCGTTAATTCTTCCATCCGGACGAGAAAGTGAAGCAATTTCCTTCATATCCTTTTCATCAAGTGAGAAATCGAAAATAGAAATGTTTTCAAGCTGACGCTCTGGTGATGCTGATTTTGGAATTGGAATAGCACCTAACTGGCAGTGCCATCGTAAGATCACTTGTGAAATTGTTTTATTATATTTCTCTGCGATTTGCACAAGCTGCTTATTTTTCAAAATCTCACTGGCACGGGCTAAAGGACTCCAAGATTCTGTTTGAATGCCTTGTTCTTCATGCCATTTATGCTGGTGTTCTTGATTGAAAGCGGGATGCAATTCAATCTGGTTAATACTTGGCTTAACGCCTGTTTCACGGTAAAGCTGTTCAATATGTTCAGGCAAGAAGTTGCAAACGCCAATGGAACGAATAAGACCCCATTTTTTGGCTTCAATTAATGCTTGCCAAGCTTCTGTGTAGTGACCTTGTTTTGGATTTGGCCAATGAATAAGGTACAAGTCATAGTAATCCAAGTCAGCCCGGTATAAAGACTCTTGGATAGCTGTGACGGCTTTGTCATATTCATGATAGCGTCCGGGAAGTTTGGATGTAATGTATAACTGTTCCCGGGGAACTGAGCTGCGGCGAATGGCTTCTCCGACAGTTCCCTCATTCTCGTAGTTATAAGCGGTGTCGATCAAACGATAGCCAATATCTATGGCGCTGTTAATGGCATTAACTCCTTCATTCCCGTTAAGAGCGTATGTACCAAAGCCGATAGCGGGAATGGTTGTACCATCATTAAGTGTCATTTCCGGTATTGCTTTATCCATTATGAATCCCTCCCTTTCACTCTAATTTACCATTATTCTTACAATTAAAACATGATAATGGAAATGAGAGTGAATGTGATAGATGAGTTGGTGATAAGGGAAAAATTGAGTTGCAAAAATGGCTCTTTGCAGCAGCTGGGTGTGCGCATATAAAAAAGCTGACAATAGGCCGTCAGCTTTTTTGCTGTTAAATCTGAAACATCCACGCCACAACCGGGCCGAATACAGAGCCTAATACTGCACATAGCGTCATGGAAACGGAGCTCATGGACACTGTTAATTCCCCGTATTCCATCGCTTTTGAGGTTCCGAGCGCATGTGAGGCGCTGCCGAATGCGATTCCTTTTCCGAGTGAACTGTGGATGCGAATCCATTTGAGAAGCAGCGGTCCGAGGATGACGCCTGAAAAGCCCGCGATCATGACAAACACCACTGTCATGGATGGAACGCCGCCCAGTCCGGTGGCGATCTGAATGGCGACAGGGGTCGTAATGGATTTTGGAATAATAGACAATATCAAATTCCGGTCGATGCCAAACAGTTCTGCGAATAGCAGGCCGCTCACCATTCCTGAAAATAAGCCCGCCAATACGCCTCCTATGATCGGGAAGCTGTATTTGAGTAAGATGCGGCGCTGCTTATAAAGCGGATAAGCTAATGCGACGACAGCGGGGCCGAGCAGTGAATTAATCCATTTTCCGCCGATCATATAGTCTTTATACGGAATGTGAAAGGCGAGCAGCAGCACAATAATCAAAATCGTCGTAGTCAGTACCGGAATGAGAAATGGATAGGAGAAGCGTATATATAATTTTACCATTGCCAAATAAGCGGCAGCGGTTGCTGCAATTATAAGGATTGCGATACATGCTTGCTGCACTTCTTTTTCTCCTTTCGTTTATTAGCTTTATGTTCCAGCAGCTGGCTGGCGTATCCCGCAGCGATCATTGTGACGACGGTACTCAGCACAATAATGCCAAGCAAAGCGGCTCCGCTTGCGGAAAACAATGACGGATAGTTCATCACGCCCGCCATTGCCGGTATAAATAATAACGGAAGAAAAGACAGTAAAAAGCCTGCGCCGTCTTCAATGATTTTCACTGGAACAATCTTAGTTGTTAAACAAATGATCATGAAGATTAAGCCGATGATGCTTCCCGGAAGAGGAAGATGAAACAGCTGATGGGCGGCCTCTCCGATCATGGAAAAAGCGTATAAAATCAAAATTTGTAAAATGATGCGTATAGCTTTCACAACAAGGTGCTGTTCTTTGAAAAAGAACAGCTTCCCCCTTTCTTGGTGCCGGTGTCCCGGTGATTTTCTTTACTTTTTGTTCGTATATTTGTAATATACAAATATATGTAGAAAAAACCTGTTTTATATGTTTGCAGAGTGAATGTTTATATGTTTGTATTATACAACTAATTATGCTGTTGTCAATTATAAGGAGAGATTCCATTTGCAAAAACAAGATCCGATTGAATTAATTGAATATGAGCTTACCACTTTTATCAGGCGGGCTGTTTATCTGGATACCTCGGACCGGAAAATCGGGAATCTGGAAAGGGCCGCGTATCTGTTATTAAGGCAGTTAGACGAGTTTGGGCCGGCGCGTGTCAAAGAATTGGCAGATTCCTTTAAGCTGGATATTTCCACGATTTCGAGACAAGCCGCGGCCTTGGAGGCGAAAGAGCTGATTTATCGCTTCTCCGATCCTTCTGACGGACGGGTCAGCCTGTTTACAATTACAAAGCTCGGCAAGCAGAAATTAAAAGCTGATAAACAGAAGCGGCTTGAACGGTATCATCGTATGCTTGAAGATTGGTCAGGTGATGAAAAAGAACTGTTCGGCAAGTTGTTAATACGGTTGAATGAAGGATTTATTGATTCATAAAAAGAATGGAAATTTGTGCCGGACAAGCAGGATTATGGTGTATCTGAAGGAGAATGAAAGAAGGTGAGGAGGTTTCAATCGCTTCACCTATTTTGAATTGGGAAAAACGGGGACGACTGGCGTGGTTCGCCTGATACATTTCTTTCAGACAGGGGGGCATGAGATGAAAAGCGAGTGACTATTATTTTCGCGGCTGTCTATCATTTATTATCTTAATATTCGTAATTCAATAAAATGAAAGCGATTTCATTCGGAGTGGTCATCTTAAGATCGGAAGGTGTTTACCTGAAAAAAACAATTGTATTTTCCACGGAAATTTATTATGATGAGAAAAGGAAATTGGAGATTTTATAACAATAGAAAAATAGAAAATTTCCAATATTGCGAGAAATGAAGAGTGAGTCAGGTTCAAAAAGGTGCACCTTCTGCTTCATTATTTCAAATATATCAGCGCGGTTAAGAGGAGGAAGCGGAGTGGCAAATAAAGAGTTGAAGAGAGGATTAAAAGCGCGTCATATTCAGATGATTGCGTTGGGCGGTACAATTGGTGTTGGTTTATTTATGGGTTCAGCCAGCACGATTAAATGGACGGGTCCGTCTGTTCTGCTTGCTTATGCAATCTGCGGAATATTTATCTTTTTTGTGATGCGTGCGATGGGAGAAATGTTGTATGTAGAGCCAAGTACGGGTTCCTTTGCGACGTTTGGCCATAAGTATATACATCCATTAGCCGGTTACATGACTGCTTGGAGTAACTGGTTCCAGTGGGTGATTGTCGGAATGTCTGAAATTATAGCTGTTGGTTCATATATGCAGTACTGGTTTCCGGATCTGCCTGCATGGATACCCGGTATCATCGCCATGGCAATTCTTGGAGCGGCAAACTTAATTTCGGTTAAATCATTCGGTGAATTTGAATTTTGGTTTGCGATGATTAAAATCGTTACGATTGTATTAATGATTATTGCTGGGCTCGGTATTATTTTCTTTGGTTTTGGTAACGGCGGACATGCCATCGGTTTATCTAATCTTTGGGCACATGGCGGTTTCTTTACAGGCGGTTTTTCTGGATTTTTCTTTGCTTTATCTCTTGTAATCGCTGCTTATCAAGGTGTTGAACTGATTGGGATCACAGCCGGCGAAGCGCAAAATCCGCAAAAAACGTTAACAAGCGCAATTCGCAGTATTATTTGGCGTATTTTAATTTTCTATATCGGTGCTATTTTTGTGATTGTCACAGTTTATCCTTGGGACCAGTTGAATTCACTTGGAAGCCCGTTTGTTTCAACTTTCGCAAAAATTGGGATTACAGCAGCGGCTGGTATTATTAACTTTGTCGTGATTACAGCGGCAATGTCAGGCTGTAATAGCGGTATTTTCAGTGCGGGACGTATGCTTTATACATTGGGAGTAAATGGACAAGCGCCGAAATTCTTTGCGAAAATCTCTCGTAATGGTGTGCCGTTATACGGTACGATTGCTGTACTTATCGGTTTGGCAGTTGGTGTTGTTTTAAACTATATTGCGCCGCCGAAGATATTTGTGTACGTATACAGTGCGAGCGTGCTTCCGGGTATGATTCCATGGTTTATCATTTTGTTCAGCCATATTGGATTCAGAAGAGCAAAAGGTGCTGAGATAGATAAACATCCATTCAAAATGCCTTTTGCGCCTGTGACAAACTACTTAACGATTGCATTCTTAATTATGGTGTTAATCGGTATGGGATTTAATGATGATACACGTATTTCTCTGATTGTAGGGATTATTTTTCTTGGCCTTGTGGTCATTAGTTATTATGCATTCGGGATTGGCAAGCGTGTCCCGCTAGATGCACAAATCGATGATAAATTGTCGAACTGACGAACTCATCATTCATTTTGATAAAACATATAAACTGACCAAAAACCTGTTTTCAATAAACAGGTTTTTCTTTTTGGGTTTTATCCAGTCTGGTGATGTCTTGCTGTATGTTTTGTTTACGAAGGTGCAATTTGGAGGTAAAGTGTCTGGGGTTTTTGAAATTGTTTGTATGAATTATGCTCATTTCAGCAACCTATAGAATATAGATCTGAAGCAAAGGAGATCATTGAATGGATAAAACCTTGGGTTATTTACGGGAATCGCTTTCCAATCATCTTGATAACGATGTATGCCAGCGAATTTACAAGAAGATGTTAACTCGGCATTATACGGGGGAAGGCAACTTTGTAAAGGATTTAAATGATGATGAAATGTCTTATCTGAACACTATATTAGAAAAAGAAATCAAGTACGCCCAAAATGAACAAGACCAACAGCGGGCAAGCGAGTTAAACGAGGTTTATGAATTGCTGTTCTGATGATGTGAGGGCAGTAAGGAAAGGCGGGAAGCGGAATGGGTGCCATTGAACGAAATGGCTATACGTTTGAGCCGGAATTTAGTGTAATCAGACAAAACGGGGCCATTCATGTCTATCATCACGGAAAGTTTGTGGAGGAGATTCGTTTTGAATTCAATGGTGAATTTCCTGATCATGATGAGATAGAAGAATTAGTGAATCATTATTGCTTTGAACATAATATATAGCCAAGCTTAAAAAGTCCTGTACTCCGTATACAGGACTTTTAGGCGTCTTTTAGTTTGTTATCAGATGATACTTTTTTAAAATATCGGTTGTGATGTTTTTCGCTGCGGTTCCTGAGGCATCTACATTTGTGACAAATATATAGGAATGGTTATCCGTTGTAATAAACCCAACAAACCAGCCCAATCCATAGTCTGTTAATCTTGTTCCTGTTTTGCCGTACAGTGTATAGTGATCGTCTTCTTCTTGGATCATCATTCGTTTGACTGTTTTCATAATAGGCTTGTCAAAAGGTAGATCTTCTTTATACAGGCGCTCTATAAAATCTTTCTCTTCCAATGGAGAAATCTTCAAGGAGCTTTGTAACCAAAATTGGTCGATTCCGCCGCTTATGTCTTCATTTCCGTAAGAGATACGATGAAGCCAATCGGCCATCCGGTCTTCGCCGATATCCCTGGCCATCTCTTGATAATACCAGATGACAGAATCGCGCATCGCTGAGCCGAGGGTATGATCCCGGTTCCATGATTCGAATTCGCGCTCTGTCCCGTCCCATCGTTTCACATCATATTCATCACGAACCGCCTTTACTTGCAATCCAATTAAAGCGTTCGGCACTTTAAATGTGGACTGCGGGGTTTGTCTTTCTTTGGCTCTTGATTCATTGTATATAAATGTTTTGTCCTTCTGTACGTCATGGAGAATAAAAGTTCCGTCGCGGTCTTTGAAGAATTCGTCTACGTTCAGTTTGCTTACATTCACACTCTTTTCACCAGGCATTTTTGCATCAGCTGATGATGTGATTCCTAACCCTGTAACCAAAAATATAATGAATACATACAACCACTTTTTCATACCGTTGCCTCCCTTTGTTTTTCTTTGAACATTTCTATGTATCCTGTTGTATTGCCTTTTATCTAAGTGTACTGCTTCAGCCAATATATTTGTAAGAATTTTTTATCCGAATGGCTGATAGGGTTGATGCGCATAAAATCGGCTGGGTGTTTCAATACTTAAAGGGTAGATGATGTTTAATTCGTTTTATAATGTGAAAAAAAGAAAGGAAAGGCTTTCATTGTATAAACTGCCAGACAAGACAAAAGGAGTAGATAGTGATGTCAATGGATAAACAGGTCCCGCATGATAAAGCTCTGGACAACAGTCTGGCTATGATGCGGGAAGGATATTTGTTTATTAAAAATAGGGTTGACAGATATCAGTCAGACCTGTTTGAAACGCGCTTGCTGGGGCAAAAGGCGATTTGTATGAGCGGGGAAGAAGCGGCAAAGGTATTTTATGATCCTGAGCGAATGAAGCGAAATGGCGCATTGCCGAAGCGATTACTGAAGACGTTATTTGGGGTAGATGCCATTCAGACAATGGATGGTGATGCTCATACTCACCGAAAGCTTCTTTTTATGTCATTAATGACGCCGCCGCATCAAAAACGATTAGCCGAGCTTGCCATGGAGCAGTGGCTTGCAGCTCTCAGTAAATGGGAAGGTGCAGAGAAGGTTGAGCTTTTTGAGGAAGCCAAGAACGTGTTATGCAAAATTGCCTGCCAGTGGGCCGGGGTTCCCCTAGAGGAATCGGAAGTCAAAGAGCGTGCGGATGACTTCAGTGCGATGGTGGATGCATTTGGGGCTGTTGGGCCGCGGCACTGGAAAGGCAGAAGAGCGAGACCGAGAGCTGAAGAGTGGATTCGGGACATTATTGAAAATGTGCGAGCCGGAAAGACGGAAGCTGAGAAAGGTACGGCGCTTTACGAAATGGCATTTCACACTGAACTGAATGGAAGCCGGCTGGATACCCAAATGGCTGCGGTTGAACTCATCAATGTGCTGCGGCCTATTGTGGCGATTTCAACCTTTATCACGTTTTCTGCTTTAGCATTACATAATCATCCAGAGTATAAAGAAAAGCTGAAGTCAGGAAATGGCGATGATCTTGAAATGTTTGTCCAGGAAGTACGGCGCTTCTATCCATTTGGTCCTTTTCTCGGTGCCCAGGTGCGAAATGATTTTGTTTGGAATCAATGCGAATTCAAAGAAGGAATGCTGGTTTTGCTTGATCTATACGGTACGAATCATGATGCCCGCCTGTGGGAAGACCCGAATGAATTCCGTCCGGAACGATTTAGGGATCGGAAGGAGCAGTTATTTGATTTAATTCCCCAAGGAGGCGGCGATCCTGCCAAGGGACACCGCTGTCCGGGTGAGGGCATTACGATTGAAGTTATGAAAGTAACTCTCGATTTTCTCGTTAACCGCATTGCATATGAAGTTCCTGAGCAAGATCTAAGTTACAGCTTGGTCAGAATGCCGTCCTTGCCTGAAAGCGGATTTGTTATGAGCCGTATTAGACGGAAATGAAAATGGCCTGCAAATCATTTGCAGGCCATTTTTTGGTTGGATTCGATTTGAGTTTACATACGAGTTATAAAGCGTGGCAGGACGGTAAAAAAGAGGACGCAAAAGATTGCAAAAAAGACTGCTGGGTCAATAAACCGCCAACAGTCTTGCCTCGCTCTTTATTTTGTCTTTTCATCGTGGTATTGCACGGGAAACATAGAGCCTTCGGACACCATTTTGTTGTCTTCAATATCCTCGGGGTGCGGATTGCCTGCTTTATTTACGGGGAAAGCATCAATGTTTGGCTCACTGGAAAATTTTCTTTTCACATCGTAAATAAAGTTTTTAACCTTTTGTCGGTTTGATTGATCTTTCAATAGATAAGAAGTGATGCCGACAGTAGAAACAGCAAGACCTGAGATTAACAGTTTTTGTTTCATGTTGATGAACTCCTTTCTATTTTAAAGGTAATGTTTCATATTATATTCCCGCCATCCTTGAAACTAAACCTTCCAGTAGCAAAAGGTGTTTCTGCAGCTGTGACCGGACGGTAAAGACGCAACCTTGCGTCGTTCGTACCGAACGTGCTGCCTGTATTCATATTTGAACGATGAGATGGAGGTGAACCATCGGCGTCTCATACGGCAGTGGTATCAGAGGATAATAGGAAGAAATGAGGATTTTATGCAGATGCGGGTGTTTTTTTCTAGTCTGACAGTCATCAAATATACGAAATGTTACACAAATGTAAATTCGAATTAGGTCTATCAGACTGATTGTTAAGTTATTGTAAAATTAACCGGTGACTTATTTACAATCCTAGGGACTTCAAACATAATCATAGAGAGTTTGTTGATAAATGTCGTAAACAGAGGTGAACGCGTTGACTATTGATGTACAGACATTATTGTTTGAATTTCTCGGAGGTCTCGGTATTTTCCTGATTGGGATCAAGTTTATGGGAGAAGGCCTTCAGAAATCGGCTGGAGATAGATTAAGAAATATTTTAGATCGCTTTACAAGCAACCCGCTGATGGGAGTTTTGGCCGGAATCATTGTGACGGTCTTAATTCAAAGCAGTTCCGGGACGACTGTCATAACGGTTGGCCTTGTCAGCGCGGGCTTTATGACGCTTCGACAGGCCATCGGGGTCATTATGGGGGCCAATATCGGAACAACGGTTACAGCGTTTATTATTGGTATAAACGTTGGGGCGTACGCTTTGCCGATTATAGCCGCCGGCGGATTTTTACTGTTTTTCTTTAAACAAAAAAAAGTGCAAAATGCGGGCCAGATTGTCTTTGGCTTTGGGGCACTGTTTTATGGATTGGAATTAATGAGCGGCGGGATGAAACCGCTGCGGTCGCTTGAGGCTTTTCATGATTTAACGGTTAATATGAGTTCGAATCCGGTTCTTGGCGTTGTCATCGGTACTTTGTTTACCGTTCTCGTGCAAAGTTCCAGCGCCACAATCGGTATCCTGCAAGGGTTATTTGCGGATCAGCTGATTGATATCAAGGGTGCGCTCCCCGTTCTATTTGGAGACAATATCGGGACAACCATCACTGCAATTCTTGCGTCTATTGGCGCTTCAGTCGCAGCGAGACGGGCTGCGGCGACCCATGTGCTGTTTAACTTGATCGGGACGGCGATATTCTTGATTTTGCTTAAGCCGTTTACAGCCTTAATTTTATGGTTCCAGGCTTCGATGGGACTTGATCCTAAAATGACGATTGCTTTTGCGCACGGAATCTTTAATACATCAAATACGCTCATTCAGCTTCCTTTTGTGGGCTTGTTAGCTTTAGTTGTAACAAAATTGATACCGGGCAAGGATACAATGTTAGAATACAAATCACATCTTGATCCGATTTTCATTGAGCAATCTCCATCCATTGCTCTCGGACAAGCAAAAGAAGAAGTTCTGCAAATGGGAAATTTCGCAGTGCAAGGGCTGGAAGTAACAAAACAATTTCTAGTGACAAAACAGCCGAAACACGCTTCTAGCGCATATCAGATAGAGGATGCGGTCAACAATCTTGACCGAAAAATTACAGATTATTTGATCGAGCTTTCTTCAAGCTCTCTCTCAGACCATGAGTCAGAGGAACATCATATGCTTATGGACACAGTCAGAGACATTGAACGAATCGGCGACCATTTCGAAAATGTGATTGAACTGGTGGAATATCAGCAGGCGCATCGAGTCATCATTACAGAGTCAGCTATGGCGGACTTAACGAGTATGCTGGATCTGACGATTTCCACTGTGAAGACGTCTATGGAAGCCCTGAAGCATGATGATGACGAGATAGCCGCACAAGTGGTTGAAAAAGAAGATGAAATTGACAAGATGGAACGGAAGCTTCGCAAAAAACATATTATCCGTCTTAATGATGGACTGTGTACAGGACAAGCTGGTATTGTGTTTGTCGATATGATCAGCAACCTGGAACGAATCGGCGACCATGCGGTGAATATTGCGGAGGCTGTACTTGGTGAAAATTGATGAGAAAAAGCTTTGAATCCTAGGATTCAAAGCTTTTTTTGTAGTCTTTTTTAACATGTTGAAATACATCAGGATAGTTTGTGAACACTCCGGTAACACCCCAGCCAAGCAGGCGGCGCATATCAGGTTCTGTGTTCACGGTATAAGGGTGCAGCAGAAGGCCGTGGCTGCGGATTTTTCGGACATTTTCAGCGTTAAGCGCTTTATAATCCGGTCCCGCCCCAACCGCGTATGTTTTGATTTCTGCTAACTCAGAATCTGTCATAGATGCAATCTGTTCTGCTTCTAATAACTGAACAGTCGGCAAGTTAGCATTCAATTGATGAATTTTTAACAGGCTTTCTTTACTGAATGATTGAATGATAACTTGTCCCGGCTTTTTATGTTTTCCTATCAGTTTATGTTTTTGTAAGGAAGCGATCAGTTTTTCTTCCATACCAGGATACGTATCAGGCGATTTTGTTTCAATGTAATAGTTGGCATGCTTTCCGAAATGGTCTAATACCTCATCCAATGTAGGAACTTGAAGGCCGACGTACCGAGCCTTTGCCTTTTCCGGATAAGCTTCATTAAACCATGATCCCGCGTCAAGCTTCTTGATTTCTGCAAGCGTGTGGTCTTTGACCCAGCCTTCTCCGTTTGTGGTACGGTCTAATTTTTCATCATGCATCACAATTAACTTGCCGTCTTTAGTCATCTGTAAATCCAATTCAATATAATCGGCTTTCATTTTTTGAGCCGTTTCGTAGGACAATATTGTGTGCTCCGGCACATAGCCGGAAGCTCCCCGGTGAGCGACAGTCAGGATACGATCAGGAGACAGCAGGTTCCCCTTTGACTTGGCAGAGACAGGCGGACAAATAAATGCCGCCAAGCTAAAAGATAACAATACCAAAACTAGTAATCTATTTTTCCTCATTCTATAATCCCCCTTAAATTAAACAGTGCAGCAATTGTGATCCATCCCCATCATAAAAAAACGATATGAATAGCGTTTTTAGAAAATATTAATCTTTTATTTATTTTCGTTAAGATTTTTTCAATTTTTGCTGCTGTATGGACGAGCTTCAAATCATAATTCTTTCTTAAACTTGCTCCGCTCTTTTTCCTGTATTCCATGTTAGCGCCAAGAACACAATAGCCAGCACACAAGAAGAGATAAGCATGATAAAGCCGCCAGTCCAGTCATACTGGTCAACGACAAATCCCATTATCGCATTGGCGAAGGCTGATCCTCCGATATAGCCAAAGAATCCGGTCAAACCCGCAGCTGTTCCGGCGGCTTTTTTCGGTGCGAGGTCAATCGCTTGCAAACCAATCAGCATAACAGGTCCGTAGATTAAGAAGCCGATGCTGATGAGAGCAATGTTATCTACCAACGGATTGCCCGCAGGATTTAGCCAATACACCAACACGGCGATGAAAACGCCCGCCATAAACAAAACGCCTGCCGGTGCGCGGCGGCTTTTGAAAAAGCGGTCACTGATCCAGCCGCATAAGATGGTTCCCGGAATTCCTGCATATTCATAAAGGAAATAAGACCAGCGAGAATCTTCCGGAGAAAATCCTTTTGCTTCGGTTAAATAGGTAGGCGCCCAGTCGACGACACCGTACCGCACAAAATATACAAACACATTCGCAAATGCGATATACCAAAGAAATTTGTTGTTAAGAACGTATTGAAAAAGGATTTCTTTGGTTGTCAGCTCTTTTTCTTGATCTTTAAAAGCGTGTTTCGGGTAATCATTCCGATACTCTTCAATTGGCGGAAGACCGACAGATTGAGGCGTGTCCCGAACAAGAAGAACAATCAAAAATGAGATAATAATAGCGATGATAGCCGGAAAGAAGAACACGCTTTTCCAAGTTACAAACATAGCGATTCCAAGAGTGACAAGAGGCGCAAGAATACCGCCGCCTATATTGTGGGCTACATTCCATATCGACATTTTGGTGCCGCGTTCACTGATGGAAAACCAATGGGCCATTGTCCTTCCGCATGGAGGCCAGCCCATTCCTTGAAACCAACCATTGATAAACATAAAGATAAACATGATGGTGACGCTTGAGGTCACCCAAGGCATAGAAACAAACAAAATATTGACAATGGCAGATAAAAATAAGCCAGTCGCGAGAAAATACCTCGGATTACAGCGGTCAGACACCATCCCCATGATGAACTTACTGAATCCGTAAGCAATGGACACAGCGGCAAGCACCAAGCCCAGTTCGGTTTTTGAAAACCCTTCTTCCTGAAGGTAAGGGATCGCAAAAGCGAAGTTTTTCCGCAGCAGATAGTAGCCTGCATAGCCTATGAAAATCCCCATAAACACTTGCAGTCTTAAACGCTTGTAAGCTGCATCCGTCTTTGATTCATCCAGTCTCTCGATATGCGGAGCCGGTTTGAAAATATTAAACATATAATCCTCCCCTTTATTGGAAATAGTTCAGTATGTCTGTACGACATTCCGTCCTTCAAAAAACAAAAAGAGCCAGAAAATCCCCCTGTCAAAAGGGGCGGTATCTTCTGGCTCTCCTCATCTCCGTCCAACTTATTAACTTGTATGTGATAGCGCTTTCTTAAATTATCACAGTCCGCAGAAAATGTAAATAGTTTGTCACATTTGAATTTTAAAGTTTTTTAGATTGAAGATGTGAGATGTGAGGCAGAGGTGCAAGACTGGTTTTTCAGGGACAGGAAAGGGTAAGTAGTAAGGAATATACTGGGATGATGTATAGGTTTTGTGAAATGTTTGTGTAAACAATATCTTTTTAGTGATCATATCCTTAAGCAAACATATGATGAAGTGATATAAGAGGAGGTTCTTTAATGGATGAGTTAGATCTTGCGTTTGTCGTTTTGCCGCTTGGCATTATTGTATTATCCATCGTGGGGACGTATTTATTTAAAAAAGCCTACATTATGCCGTTGTTCAGTTTGATTATTTCTCTTGTTCTCACTTTTACTGTTTTTAATGTTTCTTTCTTAGGATGGGCTGTTATTTATAGCTTGGCCTCGCTTGTTGTTTCGTACATTACGATGGCTGTGATAAAAAGAAAATCATTATGAAATCAGCAGTTATTGAAAAAGAGCTGTCATAAATGTAGCATGTTCTATTGCCAGATCCTGATGATGGGAAGGGATCTGGAAAGGAAACTGCAGCTGTATCTAAATAAGAACATAAAGAAAAGCAGATCGGACGTGGATCTGCTTTTCTCATTTTTATTTATTAATGCTGTCTTTATATTTATTTTCTAAAATGAATTCTATCATCCCAACAATCCTAGCGTGTTCAGATTTCTTTTTGAAGTTTTGGGAAATTTGAATGGCTTTTGCGTTTTTAAAGCAAGAGGCGAGCCAGATGAATCCTATCACGACAAGAAATAATCTAAAAGATAAACTCCATACATGGGGCATTTCATTAGTTACAAAATACATAAATAAAGTAACCAATGTTCCATAGACTACGATTTTTATACTATGGATAAGTGTCAGTTGAGGCTCGCTAAAGAATATTTTTAATTGATTAAGCATGAAAGAGTCCTGTTTTTTTAAAAAAGCCAGTAGTTCATTATCATTTTTACTATACTGTAGTAAAATAGATTCTGCTGTTTTTTGGGTTTCTTTGTATGTTTGTTGATCTAGATTCATACAGTGACCTCCTAAAAATTAGAGCACTACATGATTAACTGTATCGTTATCATGTAGTGCTAAGCTATTATTTATTTGCGGAAGGGAATAAAGCTAAAAATGCACTTATAAACGCTGTAGCACCTCCTCCTACTACTGCTTCAGGAGCAGCGGTTATTAAGACAATAACTCCTAATACCACACCCGCTCCTATAGCCGTGCCAGTAAGAATTGATTCCCAATCTGGTGAAAAAACTGTTTCTGTTTCCGGTAATTGAAAATGCTTTTGTTTTATTTTAAATGTAATAGTAGTAAGTCCGGTTGTAGCCCCGTCTCCTGTCGGAATGTCTGGTGTATATACTTTAAATTGAATATCTAGTGAATCACGGATGGATGAATATATATTTCTATAAAACCATCTCTAACTGATAGACTGATGTTATTTAATAAATTTTGGTAAGAATCCATTTGTGATGCTGTTAATGACGTTTGTGTATCCCCTAACAAACCAGTAATATATGTCCCAGGTTTCCCGTTTGTAACGGTTATCGTATTTGGCGACCCTTCACTAGGTATTGTAGCTAAAAGTGAAGTGGATAAAATGATATCCAAATTTGGTGATGTGAAAATCGTTTCAGTCGTATCAAATTCAAACATAGCATTAGCAAGCCCCGTTAAATTGTCTAACGCCGGAATGCTAGACAGGATATTCGTTAATGTACGTAATCGAGCGTCGTAAACGGGGTCAGATGGAGGTTCAACGCTTGCAACAGCCTTATCTCTGCCGGAAAAGCTATCTTTATCAATCGCGATGCTTCCGTCTCCGCTTCCGATTGTTCCTTCATAAAATTGATCAAACGCCCAGTTATCCGGCATTGGGTAGCCGAGGTTGCCGCTGAAACCTGTTGACATATTTGCGACAAAACTCTATTTTGGTAACTCTGCCTCTGCTGTTCGGAATATATATCCTCTTGTAAAAAAATAAAGTTTATGCTTCCAAAGGTGAAAATATCAGTTTACTTAATCAGTGTATTGTATTTTTCATTTGAAATAAAATCTATTATTCCTGTAATTCGTAAATATTCGGCTCTTTTTGCAAAATGTAAAACAGAGTGCAATTGTCCTTTTCTTACTATACTTAAGAGTCTAACCACGTTGATTAAGTTTTTTAGGAATATAAAGATTAAAAGAACAGAAAAAAAATATGGTATATCAATGTAACTAATTTGACCTGACAATAAAGTAGTTGCATAGATGACAATTATACTTCCAATAAACATCCATTTTATATATTCAGAAACAGTTAATGGTTGAGGAGAAAAATACGTTCTTAAATTGCTTAACACTTCATCATCCTGAGAATACAAAAAGTTAAAAAGGTCTTTGTCATTTTTACAATATGTAAGTACTTGTTTTGCAACAGCATCTAAGTTCTGATGTGTATCTTCTTTATGTGTGTAATTAGATTCAAACTCCATGGTCTGTTGTTGATTTGTGTATTTTTTTAACAGTATTGCATTAACTAAGTTTTTCATTTTGTAAGATCTGGTTTGTTGGAGGAAATGAGTTGTATTTTTTCTGTTTTTTCCTCTTATGATCTTTAAATAAGTGAGAATGATAATTAAAACTGTAAAAATTGTAAATGCAAATGGTAGTACATCCGATATAGGGACGGCAAAAAAGGTTTTGACCTGGATGAAAAAGAAAGAGGCTAGTGCCATAGCGATAAACATACACGAAACGGCTATTTTCACAAGAAATTGCAGCGGCAAATAGGGAGTAGAATAGTATTGCTTTAATTGATTGAGTGTAACTGAATCATGTTTGTATAGATAATCTATAATATCCTGATCATTTTTCAAATGCTCAACATGTTCAGCGATTTTTTTAGCTTTATCAAAAATAATTTGATCTGTTTTCATTTCTGTTAGTCCCCCAAAAATGATTATTAATTAGTATGAAAAAATAAAACTGCATGAATGATCATAAATGATATTCATGCAGTTTTTATTATTTATTAGCTAGAAATATAAGAGAAAACCGCGAATAATAACGCAGCAAGTTTAGCCGATGCTTCTTCTCCTTTATTATCGGTTAATTTACCAAGTTGTCCAACAACAACCAATGCGGCAATTCCTACTACAGGAAATAAATATTGATTATAAGAGTTCCAGTCTAATGCCAATTCACTCTCAGGAGATGTAACTGGTACTCCCTTGTACATTTTTCGGTATAATGCTCTTCCGAAAATCCGCAAACCATTTTGACTTCGTTGGACGGTTCAGGCAAGCCGCTGTGAACAGTGACATCTGAATAATGGCCATTCCAACAGATGAAAGAACAGCTCCTCCTTCTGCAAAGCCTGTTCTCCCCCCGAGAAATCAGGACATGCAATTCCTGAAGGTTGGACGTCAGTTTGTGTTGGTATAGAACATGATTGGAGAAATAAGGGAGATGCCCCGTACCGGTAATCTCCTTCTTTCTCCATGACATCCGGCATGACATTGATACACCATAATCGAGCGTGCGCCCGTCAATCTGCTCACAGCTGTGCGTATCACGGGGGTTAAAGAGAAGAAGGTCAACTGGATTGATGATATATTCTTGATCTTGATAGGCCAGATACCGCTTCCCTTTTTCAATAAAACGAATCACATAATAATCGTGAAAGTGATTCGGGAATTTTTGCATAATCCCCTTAAAACGGTAGGCTTCTATATTAAGATGCGGGTGTTCGGGTTTCGTTTTGCATGGGATGATACCTCCTGTCGGTGGTGTGATGGTTGATGGGTTAAGTGTAGCATGGTTATTGGGGATTTCTTGTATGATGTTGCTGTTTGAAAAGTAGAGAAAGCAGACCATTATTGGTCTGCTTTATACAATATTTAGAGTGTTGCATTTTTCTTATCCCATCAAGTGTAAATAGCATTAGCTGTTTTGGAGATTTTTAGAGATTTCCATACTCCTCAATAATAGCTTTATTTGCGCAATACTCGTAGAAATTTTTTATTAACTTATCAATATCTTGTTTGCGAACAATTTTTTCTAACCATTCTTCAGGGATTCCATCCATCTTATAATAAATTCCTGCTATTGAACCTGTTATTGATGTTACGGTATCAGTATCTTCTCCTAAGTTTACTGCTTCTAGTACTGCTTCTGTAAATGAAGATGTAGTCCCGAAACACCATATCGCCGCTTCTAAAGTATGAACAACATATCCGTCTGATTGAATTTCTTCTCTAGGTGTATTGAAGAAATCTTTGTTGAAAATTCTCTTATATTTTGTTAACTCTTCATGATATATATGACTTTTTTCAAAATTCTCATCGAACAGCTCTTGTACTTCACGTAGAGATTTTTCAATTGAATTGTTATGGTATAGCCTTAGTAATAACTCAATATAAATAATTGAACCAACTATAGCACGGGGATGGGCATGAGTTATTTCAGTATATTTCTTAATCATCTCTGTTTTTTTCACAAAATCAAATTCCCTTTGTAAAATAAATACCAATGGTGAAATTCTCATTAATGCGCCATTTCCATTATCAAATTCAGACTGACCTCCGCATTTTTCGGGCAGAACGCCTTTCTTGAATCTAGTAATTGCTTCAACGGTTGTTCTGCCGATGTCAAACATTTCATCGTAGGGAGTCCAATAGCCTTCGTCTTGATATTGTTTGAATTTTTTCATTAAGTCATTCTCATTACCTTTTTCAACCATATTCTCCATCAGACACAAGGTCAATGATGTATCGTCAGACCAGGTTCCAGGAGGTTGATTATAAGTTCCATATCCAACAATATCTTGGATATGAAACTCTCCTCTTTTTTTAAATTCAACTGGAACACCTAATATATCCCCAATAATTCCACCGTATATAGTCGGTAGTACTTTGTTTTTTATATTAAGTTTAACAAAACTTTTATTGTCATCTTCCCATCTATCTATCATTCTTCTGCCTCTCATTTTTTCACCCACTATTTATTAAATTAATGATTCTAAAGGTCTGTGATCTGAACCCTCTATAAACTTGCATATTGTTTGGAACTCTTGCTTTATCCAATCTATTCTTTATATCATAAATAGTATCTAAATCTATATCATCTTAAAAATCACTATTCCCTATTAAATAATCATTAATTTTTTATAATCGACACCAGTATATTGCCTGAAAAAAACCTTGAAAGGCATTTAGCCGATCAAGGAAGAGAAGACTTTAATTTTCTTTAATCTGATATTTCTCTTTTATTTGTTCTAATAGATTTTTCACTTCTATTTTTTTATTAGGGTGTTTCTTAATATAGAAGTCACACGCCACTTCTAAGTAGTTACAAAGTTCATCATGAGTAACAATGTCCTCTTTTATTTCATCTAACCCATAATAATAATAGAAAAGAACCTTATCCTCCCCGAAATATTCCTCCTCATAAGGATCATATTCATCAGAATACACAACGCCTAATGTATCTCTTCTTACAACATTTTCAACTAAAAATCTTTGTAATGTTTCTATAAAGTTATAATCTAGAGTTAATTCTACTAAGACATTGATTACATTTTGTTTTTTAAAATTTTTATTAAAGTAAGTATCTCTAAAAATTTTTCGTTCTGATGTGAAGTTTTCGTTGTTCATTATTTTCCTCCTTTATTTACTAAATTCAATAACTGGATAAAAGTTACTAATCTCTCCCGTTTCTTTGTTTCTAAATCCTTCAAACTTTAATCCATTACTTGATGTTCCCCTTATTTTATCTTGATATCCTAATTCATCTACTTGGTTTTTTAAGAGACCGTTTTCCATAGCTTCTTTACCGAGTTTGATAATTTCTTCATCTGAAATTACACTAGGATCATATATCGTTTTACGTAAGGGATCTTTTCCTTCCTTCGGTTCAAGTTTAAACTTCCCAGTTCCTTGCCCTCGATAATCTTTTACTTCAATTTTTAATCTATACTCTATATCGTATATGCCTTTAATGTTAGGATGCTCATTTTTTTTGACTTCCTCCAGTTTATATTGCTCACTATTATGAAAGTACTTTTTAAACTCTTCGTAGTTATGTCCGCCGCTTACGCCATGTCGTTTGGTGCATTTTGTTACTTCTCCAGTTAAATGTTCAATATAGTAACCCTCTTTATATTTAAGGTTTCCTCCACCCAAAACTTCACTTTCTCTGCTATCAATCCGCACAACACTCTCCTGCTTCTTATCCAACTCTTTATTAAGCTTCGAAACAGGATTCTCAAAACCCCCGGCACCTTGTAAAGATGGTTCTAGTTGATTGACGTTTGGTCCTTTGAAATAAGGTTTCGCTTTTTCAGTAATGTTTTTTGCGACATCTTTCTGATCCTTCAAAAATGCCTTCGTTTCCTTCGTCACAAACTTCCCGGCCTTGGTTGTTGATGAGACTTTTCCGAGCCCTTTGGCTCCGAAGAGGGAGGCGATGGCGTAGGTGACGTAGTGGGAGCGGCTGTAGGCGTCTCCGTGAATCATATTGTCGTTCCAGGATTTTTTGAATGATTCGACCATATAATCAAATGTCTCTGGCGCGCTGTAGATGACGTTTTGAAATTCCTGTCCGGCTTTGACTTGTTCTTTGATTCCCATTTTTCCGCTTGCTCTGTAGGACCAAACAGCGAGGTCATATGAACCGACGGCCAGGTCGTAAGCGCCGATGACGATGTCCTTGCCTGCATCCCACAGTGCGACGACAAAGCCTTTTGTGCTGTCTGCTAATATTCTTCCAGTTTCCTGCAGCCCTTTCATGTAGACAAGGTTTGAGTAATATTGTAATTGTTCCGCTGTCAGGTTGTCAGCCCCAAGCTCATCAGCGATCTTTAAATACTCGTCAGGATCTGTGGTTTTGTCGAGCCTTGTTTGAAGATGCTTGATTTCTTCCTGCTGTTTAACCTTTAGATACTGATGGGCTTGTTTTTGGATGTCGGCTTTCTTTTTGTAGGCATCGGTTTCGTGAAACGCTTTTGCGTTAAAGGTTATGGGATCTATGCTTTTGCCTTTATTGGTGGAGCCGGTCAAGGTTTCAAAAAACGCCTGAACCTCTTGTTCGAGGGCTTCAGCGGCTTCATAATCGCTTTTTAGCTTTTCATCAAGTTTATGTAAATCTGTAATGGTTTTCTTTCGTTTGTGATCAGCTTTATCCAATTGATCAGTTACTGTTGATTTGTCAAAAAGCGTCAATGAGATGATGCCATCAATAGAATGTAAGATTGATTTCATGTCTTTATGGTGTGCGTCTATGATGCCGTCTGCTTTTTGGATGGCGTTATTGAGTTCGCTGTCGAGATAGGATTCTTCGACGTATGCATTGTCATCAAACTTGGCGCTTTCTATTTCTCTTGGAACGCTTTTGAAAAAAGCGATCTTCATGTCGATGAGATCAAGCCATAAGCCCGCGCCTTCCGCTTGTTCGTTGTAAAAGGCTTTGATTGCGTTTGCGCCCTTTCCTGTCATGGCATCGTCCAAGTTCGCCATTCCCTTAAACTGTTTCTTCAGAGCGGCCATTTCTTCTCTCATATTTTCATAGGCTTTAAGACGTGTTTCGGCAGATTCCAAGAGGGAGTGTGCTTCTAGTATTTTCATGTGCTATGTCCTTTCGCCTGTTTTTTGCTGTAAATATATTACCATGAGGGTTGAGAAGAATGGATTAAAATTGAAAAAAATAGAAAAAACAGTTCTTTTTTACTGATTCTTTTGGTTTAGAACATCTGCAAAAAGAAGTATTGAAAAAGGGAACAAAAAGTGTAAAATTACACTAAACGTTACATTGAGCTTCGGAGGATAAGATGGATCAAGATTACATGATTGAGCTTGTCTCGTCTAAAATGAAATTAATTCGAATGGAAAGAGGCTATACGCAAGAAAAAATGTCAGAAGTGCTTGGGATTTCAAAGAAAACACTTGTTCAGATTGAAAAGGAGAGGACACTTGCTGGATGGGCGCATGTGGTGGCTGTGTGTGCTTTGTTTAAAAACAGCGAAGTTCTGCAATCGGTGTTAGGGGATGAGCCGTTAGAGGTGATTGAAACAGTTGCCCATCGGAGTATTGACCGGCCTAAAGGAAAGACGATGGGCGGGAAAGTGTGGTGGAGAGAGATGAAGGCAAAGGGAGATTTCCGTTTACAGCAAAATTTGATTTCTCAGCATTATCGCATTTTAGATTCCTATGATGATTTGTGGTTCAGCACTTTTGAAAAACGGGATGCCATTGAGCGCCTGGATGAGCTTGCTCAAGAATAATGGATATCCCGCTGATCGAACGGCAGGCATAATGCTTATTCCAGTACATAAGAGAGCATCTTCCACATCAGCTCGCGGCGGCTTCCTGTCTCCGTTTTTGCAAAAATTGACTTCAAATGATCCTGCACTGTATAGGCGGAAATGTGCAAGACCTCCGCGATCTCCTTTGTTGAAAGCCCTCGTATAATGCGGTCCGTAATGTCTGTCTCCCGTTCGGTCAGACCGCAGGCATCTATCAGGAGCGGCATGGTATCCGGCGGAGCGGCGGGTTCAAACGAGACCGCGATTTGGCCGGGTTCAGCCGTACTTTTCAAGAGGCTCGCTTTCAGGAGGAGATAAGGGTGGTCGGGGATGGTGATCAGAACCTTAGCCGTTGAGTTCTCCAGTGCGTTTGTGCAGACGGCCCGAATGGGTCTTGGGAGTGTTTCCGAGTCTGTTTTCTCCCATTGACGCAGGACGGTAAGCCATTTCCGGGCTGTTTGATTGTGTGAGACGATTCCAAGTGTACGGGACATGATCAGAATTCCGGTGTCTTGTATGCGCTGCGTTGTTCCGTTTGGGAGTGCCAGCCTGAACTGCCGCAGGGCATTGCCGATTACCGGCGCCGCTGCTGCGAGGAGGTCGCGTTCCTCTGGTTGAAAAAAAGGCTCGCCGCTGCACCGAAGCAGTGTGATATATCCCCAGCATTTACCCTTACTCATCAAAACGGCACGTAGTTCGTCCCTCCAATCCGGCGGGGCGCTGATCAGCGATTCTTTCGTCATAGATGTTTGACAACTTTTTCATGAGAGTGAGATGATGGGTAGAAAAAAGAGGAGAGATTCATATGCAGCCTGAAGATATTGTGCGAAGCGGTCCGAATCAATACGTATGTAAGGAAGGAATCGTAAAAGAGCTTCAGGAGTTTTTGAATGGATTTCACCATCCTGTCGTGGTCACAGGAAATAAATCATATGAAGCGTTTACAACGTATACGGCGTTCCCTTCAGAATGGAAAGTGATTCAGCATGAGGGATATAGTTCGCCTGAAGCGATCCGCGGGATTGCTGAGGAAGCAGGTGCAGCAGATGTCTTGATCGGAATTGGCGGTGGAACGGTTTTAGACACGGCGAAAGCGGCGGCTGATCGTTTAGATATAGAAGTGATAACCATTCCGACGATTCCCGGAACATGCGCGGCGAGCACGCCGTTAAGCGTAATCTACGATGAACGAGGTAATTTTATCAGGGTGGATTATCATAAGCGCTCAAGTTATGTGACGCTCGTTGATCCGTTATTACTTCTTTCTTCACCGATTGAATATGTCAAAAGCGGAATCGGTGATACTCTCGCCAAGTGGTATGAAGCGGAAGCGGTTGTCAGGAACACAAAGGACTCTCTTTCCTTGATGGTCCAAGCGGGTTTAAGGCAATCCGTCTATATTCGCGATATCTTATTGAACGAAGGCCTTCAGGCGGTGGAAAGCATTGAAAAAGGAGAGTCCTCCTCTTCCTTAACGAATGTCTTGGAAACGATTATTACACTTGCGGGCACTGTGGGCGGCTATGCGGGGCGCTATGGCAGAATGGCAGGGGCTCACGCGATTCATAACGGGCTTAGCTTTATTCAAGAAACCCATCATGTGCTGCACGGGCAAAAGGTCGCGTATGGAATATTGGTGCAGCTTGCCCTAGAAGCGCGGACAAACGAAATTCAGGAGATCATTCCGTTTTATCAAAAGCTTGGCTTCCCGGTAAAGCTGAGCGATTTAGGCATACTGGAAAATCAGGAGCAAGCGAAACGGGACATTGCCGCACATGCTTGTAAGCCGGAGGAATCTTTATGCTTAATGGGGGCATTTAGTGAAGCGGATGTCATTGCGGCGATCGAATCTTTAGAATAAAGAGTGAAAAAGGCAAAATAAGGGCAGTTTCTTATCTTGCCTTTTTTAATTGGAAAATTCATTTTTCTAATATTTCAGTTTATAATGGTGGGTGAATAGAGGAGGGCTAAAGACATGTATCAATCAAAGAAGGTTTTGTTACTGGGTTCAGGCGAATTGGGGAAAGAGGTAGTCATTGAAGCGCAGCGTCTTGGGGTGGAGACGGTGGCGGTTGATAGTTATGAGCATGCGCCGGCCATGCAAGTTGCGCATAAAAGCTATGTTGTTGATATGCTGAATGGGGAGCAGATCAGAGAAGTGATTGAGAAAGAAAAACCGGATTTGATTGTGCCAGAGGTGGAGGCAATCGCCACGGATGAGCTGTTAAAGCTTGAGGCAGAAGGATTCCGCATCATTCCGAATGCGCGTGCGGCAAAGCTTACGATGGATCGGGAAGGCATCAGAAGGCTGGCGGCTGAAACCTTGGGTCTGTCAACGGCCGGCTATGAGTTTGCGGATACATATGAAGAATTCACCCAAGCGGCAGGTCAGATCGGCTTTCCCTGTGTTGTGAAGCCGCTTATGAGCTCTTCAGGCAAAGGGCAGAGTGTGTGCCGCTCAGAAGCCGATTTGGAAGGCTGCTGGGAAATGGCAATGGAAGGCGGAAGAGTGAAAAACGGCAGAGTCATTGTGGAGGAGTTTATTCCCTTTGAGTCAGAAATCACGCTTCTTACTGTACGTGCGGTGAACGGTACTGCGTTTTGCGCGCCGATCGGACATGTCCAAAAGGACGGAGACTATATTGAATCATGGCAGCCTCATCAAATGACAGAACAGCAAATTGAAGAGGCGAAGCATATTGCGAAGACGATTACGGACGAACTTGGCGGATACGGTTTGTTCGGCGTAGAGCTTTTCCTTGCGAAAGATAAAGTTTATTTCAGCGAAGTGTCCCCCCGTCCGCATGATACAGGGCTGGTCACGCTCGTCACACAGCAGCTGTCAGAATTTGCGCTGCACGTACGGGCTATCTTAGGGTTTCCGATCCCGGAAATTACACAGCTTTCGCCGGGAGCGAGCCGCCCGCTGAAAGCGCCGGAAGAGCTGGCGGATTACACAGTAAGCGGACTGGAACAAGCTTTGGCAGTGCCGAATACCCAAGTTCGCGTATTTGGAAAACCTCTCACAAAAATCGGGCGCCGCATGGCGGTTGCGCTTTCTGCCGCGGACACAGTCGAAAAAGCGAGAGAAAACGCGAAGCAAGCACTGGATCATTTGACTGTAGAATAATTAAAAAAGGCGGTTTCCCAAGGGAACCGCCTTTTTTCTTATATATTAATTTCCACTTTCGCGTTTTTCTTGAGTTTTTCCACTTGTTTCACAAGCTTTTCCTGTTGCTTTTGCTGCTCAAGCTGCTGCTTGATTTGCGTTTTTACCTCAGACAGCTTTGGAAGCTTTTGGCCTTCGCTGCTGCCTTGCTTGGCAGCGTATTGATCATAGTAGTCTTTCACTTCTTTATCGGTTACTTTATCTTTCGGTACTTCTTTTTCAACATATTTTTCGTATTTGATGTTGTCCGCCAGTTCTGATTTCAGTTTCGTTGTATTCAAACCTGCCTTTTTAAGGGCAGCGTTAAATTCTTTATTGCTTTTGTACTGTTTTTTGCTTTCGGCGAGCTGTTTGTCGACTTCTTTATCAGATGCTTTGTAGCCTTTTTTATTGGCCTCTTGAAGCAGAAGTGTCTGCCCGACGAGGCTGTTGATGGTTTGTTTCTTGATTTGCTTTGCTGCATCTTTTGAAGTCGGGTCCTGCCCGCTTTGCTGATATTGCGTTTGCGCGGACGTCAGCACGCTGTTATAGTCACTGCCCGTCAGTTTCTCATTATTGACAACGGCAACGGTTTTCTCATCATCTGTTTTCTGCTTATCCAGCTTTTTCTGCATGGCTTCCATCTGCTTTGCCTGATCCTGCTGCTGTTCAGTCTGAGCTGTTTTTGTTTGATCCGCAGCGTTTGCTTCTTTTTTTCCTTCGTCATTTGATCCGCAAGCTGTTAGAGCCACTGCCATTACACCTATTAATAGAGGGGACATCAATGATTTCATCGTGTATCTCCTTTCATCAATCAATAAAATGATCTAGTGCGCATTCTAAATGATCTTGAGTGAAAAAGAAACCATTTGGGCGTAATTTTCCAATTTGTAATCGGATTGAAACGTTTCGTAATGTTTTTAATCTATATTAGAAGACTATATACTGGAAAAAGCGAATATGAGATAATAACTAGGTATATTTTCTTATATGAAATCGTGAGAGATTAGAGCAGCACTCGCTCTGGGGTCAATCTTGCGCTTTTCATAGCAGCTATTTTATTAAGGGGATTGGAAGCCGTTTATTATTGAAGAAACCTGTTTTCGGGGCTGCCGGCTTTACTTCCGATGAAGAAAAATATGTACATAAGTATTTTCATGCATACTGCGGGTAACATTGTGTCTCCTGCATTAGCATTTCGAATTCTTTTATAAATGAAAGGGGAATTTCAATGTCACATAATAAAATTACAAGTAAAAGCGGTGCGCGTTTTTATCAGGCTTATGATGAGAGTCTTTCTTTGTGGCCAGTGGCATATGACACTTTCCATGTCTCTACAAGTTTCGGCCAAACTCATATTATAGCGAGCGGTCCAAACGATGCACCGCCGCTTATATTGCTGCACGGCGCTTTGTTCAGCTCGGTGATGTGGTATCCGAATATAGCGGATTGGAGCAGCCGCTATCGGACGTATGCGGTTGATATCATAGGTGATAAGAATAAAAGCATGCCTGACAAGCCTTGCATTACAAGGACAGATTATGCCGTCTGGTTATCGGAGGTGTTTGATTGTCTTGGATTAGAAAAGGCTCATGTTGCGGGGCTTTCGCTAGGCGGGCTTCATGCCGTGAATTTTGTCATGGAAGCACCTGAGCGAGTAGAGCGCGCTGTCATCATGAGTCCGGCTGAGGCATTTATACCGTTTCACCCTGACTTTTACAAATATTCAATGGGCCTCGCTCAGCCTGACGGAGTTGAAGCGTTTTTACAATGGATGATGGCGGATCGGTATGATTTGCATCCCGCCTTTGAAAAGCAGTTTCATGCGGGGATCATGTGGCAGGATCCGCAAAGAGGACTGAAGCCGAAAGAAAATGGTTTTCCATATGTGTTTTCTGATCAGGAATTAAAATCGGTAACGGTTCCGATGCTGTTGATGACTGGGGAATATGAGGTGGTTTGTGATCGAGAGTTGGCTTTGCGGCGGGCCGCGGCACTAGTTCCCCATATTGAAACAGAGATGGTGAAAGGGGCGGGCCATGTACTGTCAATGGAGCAGCCTGAGTACGTCAATAAACGTGTTTTGGCGTTTTTGGGGGAATGATTTCCCCTTTAACACGCCAGAGAGTGTTATAGATTGTAAGAAAGATTGGCCAATAGGTATGCGGAATGAAAGACTGCCCTTGTCCAAATCCTAATAAATGTAGTATAATGAAAGAATTTGGTGTATGTATTTTCATGAGTCTCTATGAAAGTAATTGAATTCCATAAATTTAAGCTTTTTTATGAACCAATTGCCTTCTTTTGAAATATTCAGGATCAAAGGCTTTATATAAAACGGTTTCTTTTAGCGGAGGTGTGTATAAACTGTGAATTATATACCTAGTATGATTACAATTGGAAATTTTATTTGCGGGCTTTTAGCTATTCATTCCCTATTGTTTCATAACATTCATTCAGCAGTCATATTCATTTTTACCGGTATGTTTCTTGATTTTTTTGACGGTATGGCAGCTCGAAAACTGAATGCCGTTTCGGATGTCGGCAGGGAGCTGGATTCCTTTGCCGATCTGGTGACGTTTGGTGTGGCGCCGTCAATGCTGGCCTATTCTGTGTCACTGTATACGCTGCCGTTTCTCGGCATTTTTTGTGCCTTGGCGTACAGCGTCTGCGGGATGATTCGCCTATCGAAATTTAATGTGGAGCAAAGTAAATTGCCGACATTTATTGGGATGCCGATTCCCTTTGCGGGAATGTGTTTAACGATTTTAAGTTTTATTAACAATTCAATATTGCTGGTGCTGGGTACATGCATACTATCTTACTTAATGGTCAGCAGAGTAAAATTCCCTCATTTTAAAAAACATGCAGCTGAAAATTTGGAGAGAAGAAGATGGAGTTAGTCCAAGATCTGTTATCTCAATATGGCTACATTGCCATTTTTTTTATGCTGACGTTAGGGATTATCGGCTTGCCGATTCCTGATGAGGTGATGATGACGGTCGTTGGATATTTTACGAACAGTGATGTATTGAATTATGAGCTTGCCCTGTTATGCAGCTTTGTCGGCGCGCTGGCAGGGATGATTATCAGTTATTTTATCGGCAAAAAAGCGGGGCGCCCGTTCATAGACAAGTATGGGAAATGGGTTGGGCTGAAAGAAAAAAGAATGGTGAAAGTGGAAAGATGGATGAAGAAATACGGTCCGTACTCGATTATTTTGGGTTATTTTATTCCGGGTGTCAGACATGTGACCTGTTACTTCTCCGGAATTGGCAAAATGGAGTTTAAAACGTATCTCTCATTTGCGGCGATTGGCGCTTTTTTGTGGTGTTTTATTTTTATTACTATCGGAAAGTGTATAGGAGTTATCAATGTTTAAACATGCAGCCTTAAAGATTTTTTACCGATCATTCATTGAACTGACAAATAATCCTTTAACCTCCAGGCTATTAAAGCGTTTTTGTGAATCGAAAATGAGCAAACCGATGATACCGTTATTTTCAAAGTATTATCATATTAACTGGAATGACGTAAATGGGTCTGCGGCTGAATATGAGACGCTCTCAGCCTTATTTATACGTAATATTAATCTGGAGCTTCGGCCTGTTGCTCAAGAGGAAAACGCCGTTGTCAGCCCAGTTGACGGTGTGGTTCAGACAGTGGGGAAAATCAATTCGAATCAGACATACAGAGTGAAAGGGAAGGATTACTCATTCGCTGAGCTGACCGGATTTAATAGTATGGAACACAATTACAACGGCGGCTATTTTGCGGTTCTGTATTTGAGTCCCAGACATTATCACCGGTTTCACTCCCCGATCAGCTGTACTTATCAAAAGTTAGCGGAGCTTGGGAAGCGATCATATCCGGTGAACCAATTAGGTCTGACGTATGGCAAGGATGTGCTTTCTAAAAACTATCGTTACGTGTATGAGCTTACTGGAGAGAGGCAGAAAATGCTGATGATTCCTGTGGGAGCCATGAATATTAATACCATTGTGCAAACCAGTGCCAAGGATCATTTGAAACTGGGAGAGGAACTGGGGTATTTTTCGTTTGGCTCGACAGTCATTTTAATTTTTGAAAAACATGCTTTTGAGCCGGCCGCTGACCTGACAGAAGGACGGGAAGTGCAAGTGGGACAGGCAATTGGCTATGTGAAATAATAAAGAGGCGCCGGCTTTTGATAAGCCCGGCGCCTTTTTGCTTTTATATAACGCCTTGAGAAACCATGGCGTCTGCTACTTTTAGGAATCCGGCAATATTCGCGCCTGCGATCAGGTCTCCCGGCTGGCCATATTTTTCAGCCGCCGTCATACTGTCACGATAAATATTGACCATGATATCGTGCAGTTTGGCATCTACTTCTTCCGCCGGCCAAGACAATCTGGCGCTGTTTTGCGCCATTTCAAGGGCTGACACGGAGACACCGCCCGCATTGGCTGCTTTCGCAGGGCCGAAAAGAATTTGATTGCTTCTAAAAACCTCGATGGCTTCCAGTGTAGATGGCATGTTCGCGCCTTCTCCAACAGCCTTTACGCCGTTTCTCACGAGAATGTTTGCGGCTGTCTCGTCAATTTCATTTTGTGTGGCGCACGGCAAAGCGATGTCACATGGAATGGACCATATACCAGAACCGCCTTCGACATACTGCGCTTGCGGATGCTCTTTCACATACTCGCTGAGCCGATGGCGTTCAACCTCTTTTAAACACTTCAGTGTATCAAGGCTGATGCCGTTTTCGTCATAAATATAGCCGTTTGAATCGCTGCATGCCACAACGGACGCACCAAGTTCTGCGGCTTTTTCCATCGCGTAGATGGCCACATTTCCAGAGCCGGAAACAACAACTGTACTGCCTTCAAAAGTAAGTCCATTGTCTTTCAATAGCTCTTGCATAAAGTAAACCGTGCCGTAGCCGGTAGCTTCTGTGCGGATTAAGCTTCCGCCAAAGCCGGGGCTTTTCCCTGTTAATACGCCGGCCTCATAGCCGCCTTTTATTTTCTTATACTGTCCGAACAGGTACCCGATTTCTCTCGCCCCGACACCGATATCGCCAGCAGGCACATCCTGATCCGGTCCTATGTATTTACAGAGCTCGGTCATGAAGCTTTGGCTAAAGCGCATCACTTCTCCGTCTGATTTCCCTTTTGGATCAAAATCTGATCCCCCTTTTCCTCCTCCTATCGGCTGGCCCGTTAAGGAGTTCTTGAAAATTTGCTCAAATCCCAGAAATTTTGTAATGCTGGCATTGACGGAGGGGTGGAACCGCAAACCGCCTTTGTAAGGACCGATCGCGCTGTTGAACTGTACACGGAACCCGCGGTTGACCTGAACGCAGCCCTGGTCATCAACCCATGGGACGCGAAACGTTATCATTCGTTCAGGTTCTGCGATTCTTTCAAGGATATTGTGTTTGATGTATTCTGGATGTTTGGCTAAGACTGGCGGGAGGGAATCGAATATTTCTTTTACTGCTTGAAGAAACTCTGCTTCATGAGGGTTGCGCTGCTCCACAGCTTTATACACTTTATTCACATAATCTGCTGCGGCCTGTAAGTCGGATTGTTTTACATCTTCTAAGGTAGGCATGTTTCAGTTCTCCTTTTCCATCAAGTATTAAAAAATAATGGAGATAATCTGACAAATAAGTTGATATGTTTTGTTAGATTTCATATTGTGGTACATTTTACAAGTTTGGCTATCTCTAATCAATATGGAAAATAGATGAAACTGATGCTGGTATGAGATGAATTACCATTCAAATGAAAAAACAGGGAAAAAAGCTTCAATAAATGCGGGAGAATAGAAACAAATGCAAACAGGAGCGCATGTAGAAAATCTGACAAACGATAAACGAACAGTTTGGCAGATGATTTCGGGCGGCGTATCATTGTAAGGGGTGATAATAATGGAAGAACAACTGATGAACTGGATACAGCGTTTTCAGAATACGGGCGATCACGAAGCCCTCCTGAACCTTCGGGAAGCGTGCTGGCCGGTTGTAGAGACTCTCATTCGTGAGCTTGTAAAAGAGAATGAGCCGGAAAAAGCAGATGAGCTGCGGCAAAAAGGAATGGAACGTTTTCCGTTTATCATAGGTAAGTACCGGCAAGAGGTGCAATTGCCTATTGAGACGTTTTTGCGGAATACGTATCGGTTTTATTTTCAGCAGGTCATGAGAGAAAAATAAAATGAGGCGCTTTTTACATAAATTTTGATGTAAGATTCGGATTTCTCAGGTCCTATAAACGTGTTTTTTTCTATCTATCTTTCAGTATAAATTATAGACTGATTAGATTACAAAACCATCATAGAATACCGATTCTCTTGAAAAAACGGCTCTATTCTTCTATTCGAAACTAGTCCTATGTACTGTTTAAGGCGTATTCGCATTCATGATAACCTGCTAAAAGATTCAATTTTTCAGGAGGTTATCAAATGAAAAATCAGAAAATCAGTCCGCTTTTGGTATTGGTTCTTACAGGTATGCTGCTATTCGGCTTGTTTATGCCTGCTAAAGCAAGCAAAGCCGCTGCGGAAAACGGAATTGACCAAGCAGTCAGCCTGACCAAAGGCAAAGAAGCAGAGGGAACACTAGAAAAACCTGAGCAGTCACAAATGTATAAAATATCTCCTTCAAAAGAGGAAATCTCCAAGGATTCTCACATGAAGCTGAAAGTAAAGAGCAATGAGCTTCTGGCAGTTTCTGTTTACTCCAGTAAAGAAAAGGCGAAGCAAGATGACACTTTTGATCAATATCGAGTGAGCACGGCCGCGGAACATAAGGCTGAAGTTAACGTTCCCCATGCGTGGGAAGGGCCTTACTACATAAAGGTGGAATATCTCGGTGAAGAAGAACCTCCGGAAGGCGAGGTGCAATCCGAAGCACCGGGAAAAGCGACATATACGATCAGCTATGACGGGATCACAATTCAGCCATCAGATCAAGAGGCGGCTTCTCAGGAAGAGTGCCCGGTTGAACTGAGTGTGGATCAAAAAAAGTCAGGAAAGACGATCCTGTCGCAGCTGCGCACCATTCGAGACCAATGGCTGAACAAGACGGAGGAGGGCAAGAAGCTGTCAGGGCTTTACTATAAAACAGCGCCATTCCTTGTCTCCCATCTGGTTGCTAACAAGGATGACCGAAACGCTGTTTATCAGAACCTTGTGACGTTAAAGCCGCTCTTTAAAGACGTGGCGGAAAACGGCGCAAACAGCTCGCATACAGTAACAGAAAAAGAACAAAAAGCGATCAACAGCCTCTACAAATTGACGCTGCAGTCTGTGCCTGACTTTATAAAAGAAGACATGGAAAAACAGGCTGAAAAGATCGGATTGACAAACCTTGAAGGGAAATCGTCAGGCTATTTGATTTCCAAACAAAAGCTCGCGCCGGAAAGCGCCGGCCAAACGAGTAAAGTCATTGTCAAAATGAAGCATGGAAAAAGCCTGAGCTCTCTGCAAAAAAGCATGAAGGGCTACGGCATCCAATCAAATGAGGTATCCAGCCCGGATAAGAGTGATGAGCTGTTTGATGACATGTATTCAGTGGATATCAATGGTGAAAAAGAATCTGACGGCGCATTTAAAGCTCAAGCAGAAAGCACGGCGGAGAAGCTGTCCGACATGCCGGATGTTGAATTTGCGGAGCCTGTGCAAACCTATCGCAGCCTTTCTAACGATGTTCAATATCCTCATCAATGGCCGCTTCATAACTCGGGAAAAGATGGCGGAAATAGCGGATCTGATGTGAGATTTGAGGCGATGCAAAATCTTCTCGGCAATAAAACATTACAAGATACGCTGATCGCGGTTGTCGATACGGGAGTCGACAGCACTTTAGCTGATTTAAAAGGAAAAGTCCGTACAGATTTAGGCAAAAACTTTGTCGGCCGGAACGATAATGCGCTCGACGATCAAGGGCATGGCACACATGTATCCGGAATTATTGCGGCACAGCAGGATAACGGTTACTCGATGGCAGGATTGAATGCCCATGCACAGATCATTCCGGTAAAAGTGTTGGATTCTACAGGAATGGGAGATACAGAACAAATTGCTTTGGGAATTAAATATGCGGTCGATCAAGGTGCGAAAGTCATTAACCTAAGCCTTGGCGGCGGATACAGCCGCGTGCTTGAGTATGCATTGAATTATGCGGCGTCTCACGGTGTCACAGTGGCTGCAGCGAGCGGAAATGAAGCCGCGCCGGAAGTTGGTTATCCAGCTTCATCACGCTATGCCATTTCCGTCGGGGCTACAAATAAGCTTGATGTCATATCAGAATTCTCTAATTATGGCGAAGGATTAGATTTGGCGGCGCCTGGATCAGATATTCCAAGCCTTGTTCCAAACGGAAATGTGACATACATGAGCGGGACTTCTATGGCCACTCCTTATGTCACAGCCGCGGCAGGTTTGCTGCTTTCTCAAAATCCAAGCTTAACACCAAGTGAAGTTGAAAAAATCCTTGATGAAACGGCCGATAATATCACATTTGACAGTGTGGACGGCGGGGGAGAAGCTCCGACAGATGAAAACGGTGATCCGATTACAGATCCGAAAATCCCCGGCATTGACTGGTACTCAGGCAACGGGCGTCTGAACGCGTTCCATGCGGTAAGCGCGGTTGAATTAGATATGGCAGTCAATCAGGTGAACGATAATCAGCAAAAGGTCAAAGGTTCTGCAAAAGAAGGCACAAAAATCGAAGTGGTGAGCGGGACCAAGACATTGGGCACAGCAACTGCCGGGGCAGAGGGAACATATCAAGTCAAAATCCCGCTGCAAAAGAAAAACACGGTTCTTCATGTGAAAGGAACAAAAGGAAAAGCTGAAACATCAATAAAGACAGTCGTAAAAGAAGGACAGCCCCCGGCCAAGCCGGAAGTCAACTCAGTCACGGTAAATGACATGGCTGTCACAGGAAAAGCAAGCGCCAATGCCAATATTAAAGTGATGGATAAATCGAAAAAAAGATTGGCATCAGCTAAAGCAGACAGCAAAGGCAAATTTTCTGTTAAGATAGCAAAGCAAAAAGCGGGAACAGTGCTGTACGTTACAGCAACCGATACCACGAAAAAGGAAAGTGAACCTGTAAAAGTGGTAGTGGAAAGTTAAAGATAGCTTGATTGGAATCAGCTTGTTGATCGGGCCTTTTGAGGCAGGTCAACAAGCTTTTTTATTTGGGGAAGGAAACTTTTGTTATATCTATCTCGTAACAAAGAGGAAGATAGATTGATCAAAAAGGAGAGGTTTCAATTGAAAAACACGTTATTGAAAGTGACCATGCTGCTGCTCACTGTTTGTTTGTTGTTCACCCCCTTGACTGCCTCAGTCCAAGCCGCTGCCGGAGAGAAGGATATCAAACATTGGGAGCGATGGATCAAACGAAACGCGCATCCTATAGAAATGTCAGATTCTTCACAGAAAGATTTGCGATTTTTAAAGAACGTTTTAAAAGATAAACGAATTGTTCAACTGGGAGAAACCACACATGGCGCCGCCGAAATGAACCAAACAAAAGTCCGTCTGATCAAATATCTTCATGAACAATTAGGCTATGATGTGATTGCATTTGAATCAGGGTTTTCCGATACAAATGCCTCCTATCGCAATATGGATCAATTATCTGCCAGGGGCCTAATGAAGGATTCTATTTTTGGTGTTTGGCACACTGAAGATGTGCTGGAATTATTTCAATATATCAAAGAACAAAAAGAAAAAGGAGACCCTCTCATTTTGACCGGTTTTGATATTCAAGATATGCCGGGCAAATTCAACAAGTCTGTTCATGATTTGTTTAAAAAAATTGATCCTGTGAAAGCCGAGCAGCTGACTCAAGCGGAGAATCAGTATTTCAAACTTGTTTCCGACAGCAGCACTCTTGAAGAATTTCTTAAGAAAAAAGAAGCGTTGGTTAAGGAATATAGTGAGTTATTAAAGTTTGTTGACAGCCATTCTTCAGCATTTAAAAATCCCCGCCACCCAAAGTCTCTTGATATCGTAAAACATAGCCTCCAATTAAGGATGGAGATCATGGAGACGTATCTTTTACAAGAAATGAGAGAAAAGCTGGAGATATATCCAGAGCCAGACCAGATGGAGAATTTGACTTTCTTTTTGCGCGACAAGATGATGGCGGAGCAATTGGAGTGGGTGGCAGAGGAGTTATATCCTGATAAAAAAATCATGGTATGGGGGCATAACTACCACCTGCGCAAGCAAAACACAAAGGTAATCAAAGACTGGATCCAAACCAATGGTCCCAATATGGGTGATTATTTGCCGGAACGTATCAAAAAGCAAACCTACACCATTGGCATCTATGCGTATTCAGGAGAGAGTTTAGGTAATGACGGCACCATTGCGCCAGTCAATAGCTCGCATCAGCCAACAAGCTTGGAAGCCTTACTCAAAAGTGCCCGGCACCCATACACCTTCGTCGATTTCCTTCATACGAAAAACCGCAAAGGCACATCATGGATTTACACCCCGCGTACGGCTTTGTACTGGGGGAACAATGAAGAAGAGATGATATTAAAGGAGCAGTATGACGGTGTGATTTGGATTGAACATATTTCTCCTTCTGTTATTATCTAGTCCGACATACTAGCAAAGTTTAAAGTCCCTTGTCCAACAACAGGGGATTTTTTTATGATATCCGCAAAAATAATCAAAAAAACATTCTGGCTGTCATTTATTCTAATAAAGAAAGGAGCCGTGAACCTGTATGTATCATGAACAAATCATTCAAAAGACGATCGAGTGGATTGAATCTCATTTACACGAGCAGATATCGGCCGAGAATATAGCGCATGTCGCCGGGTTTTCGAAATACCATTTTCACAGGATTTTTCAATCTGCGGTTGGGATGTCTGTCACTTCTTACATTCAGAGGAGGCGCTTCGCAAACGCAGCGGCTGCCTTGCTGCATACAGACCATCGGATCTTGGATATTGCGCTGCATTACCAATTTGAATCACAAGAAGCATTCACAAGGGCATTTAAGAAAATATATCATCTGCCGCCCGGTAAATATCGAAAAATCATGAAGAGTATCATATCGAAAAAGGGGGAATCATGGATGGAAAGGAAAGTGAAAGGCTGGGTATTAAGCGGAAGCCACCCGTTTCATTATGAAATGGGGGTTGATCATGAAAATGTTCATCAAGGAAAGGCGTCGGGGTATGTAAAGTCTAAAACAGTGCAGGATGCCGATGAATTTGCTACGATGATGCAGCAGTTTAAAGCTGGGCGTTATATAGGAAAAAGAATCAGGCTCTCTGGGTTTATTCAGACGAAACAGGTTCAGCAATTTTCCTCACTTTGGATGAGGGTGGATAGTGCAGCGGGAGATATTCTTCAATTCGACAATATGAGTAATAGGCCGATTACCGGCACAACGAATTGGAATTATTATTCTGTTGTGTTAGATGTTCCGGAAAATAGCGCTGTGATTTCATTTGGCGTTTTATTATCCGGCCCTGGCCAGATTTGGATTGATCAAGTGTCTTTTGAAGAAGTGGCTGAACATGTACCGTCGACGAACATGGAAATGGCTTCTGAACTTTTGGAAGAACCCGTGAATTTATCGTTTGAAGAAGAGATGGAGTAAGAGAAACAGCAAATCGACCTATTAGTAAATTAATGGGAAAAATCATATGAAAATGGTCAAAATCCTTTTCTGCCCCCATGTATCAGCCATTCTGCGTAAAAATAGAGCGTGGGCTGATATGTTCAACTTTATGGTGTTTTCCTGTATGATATAGTAGAGTATGCAAAGAACTTAATTATAATTGAACAGGGTGTTTGAAATGGAAAATCAATACAGAGTATTACTTTATTATAAATATGTTCCGATAGAAGAGCCGGAGGAATTTACGGCTCAGCATTTGTCGTTTTGTAAAGAACTTGGTTTGTTAGGCCGTATCCTTATTTCAGCAGAAGGGATTAACGGCACAGTCTCCGGCACGTTCGAACAAACTGAGCAATATATGCAGGCGCTGAAAGCGGACCCGCGGTTTGCTGATATGCCGTTTAAAATTGATGAAGCCAGCGGCCACGCGTTCAAAAAAATGCATGTCCGCCATCGGGATGAGCTTGTCAGCCTTCGTTTGGAAGATGACGTTGACCCGAATGAGATCACAGGCAAACATTTGAGCCCGCCGGAATTCTTTGAGCAAATGCAGTCAGATGATACGGTTGTCATTGATGCCCGTAATGACTATGAGTATGACTTAGGTCATTTTAGAGGAGCCATCAGACCGGATATTGAAGCCTTCCGCGAATTGCCGGATTGGATTCAAGACAACAAAGAAGTCCTCGAAGGCAAAAAAATTCTGACCTACTGCACAGGCGGAGTCCGCTGTGAAAAGTTTTCTGGCTGGTTAATGAAAGAGGGCTACGAGGATGTGTCCCAGCTTGACGGCGGAATCGTCACGTACGGGAAGCACCCTGAAGTACAAGGGAAGCTATGGGACGGTCAATGCTACGTCTTTGATGAAAGAATCAGCGTGCCCGTCAACCGTGTGGAGCATGTGATCGTGGGGAAAGACTGCTTTACGGGTGAGCCGTGCGAACGGTATGTAAACTGCGCTAACCCGTCATGCAATAAGAAAATGATCTGCACACCGGAAAATGAATACAAATATATGCGCAGCTGCAGCCACGAATGCCGCACAAATCCGCGAAACTTATATGTGAAAGAACACGGCATGACTGCCGAAGAAATCAACGCCAGACTGGCAGCGATTGAAACGGAAGATCAGGCGTCTGCTGAATAAAATATATGTTAAAACCTCTGAGACATGGTTGTCTCAGAGGTTTTTTTATACGTTCGTATCAGAGACTTTCTGTTTGTCCGTAATCTTTTGGCGGTGTCCAATCCTTTTCGCGGAAGACTTTTTCCCATTTAGAGACAACGATGCAGGCTACCGCGTGTCCAGGTACGTTGACACCGGTTCGGGCCATATCCATGATACGGTCTACACCCGCAATGATGGCGACGCCTTCAGCCGGCAGCCCGACGGCGTTGGCTGTGGCCAAAAGAACAACAAGTGAGCCTGAAGGCACGGCTGCGATGCCTTTACTTGTCATAACAAGCACAAGCATCATAAGCAGCTGCTCTGAGACGGACATATCCACATTGAAAGCTTGAGCCAGAAATATACAGGAAACTGATAGATATAAACTGGAACCGTCACAGTTTAAAGACAATCCTGATGGAACCACAAATGAAACCACTCTTTTCGGGCATCCGTACTTCTCCATCCGATCCATGAGCTGCGGCAAGATCGTTTCCGTACTGGTGGTGGAGAAGGCTATGAGAAACAGATCCCAGATCATTTTCAGCACTTCAAAATATTTGATTTTAAAGATGAGACCGACAAGCGGGAATAACACAAAGAGGATAATGAACAGGCCGAGAAAAACCGTACCGACCAATTTTAGCATTGGAATTAAAAGCTCGATTCCGAATTGGCCTACAGAAGCGGCCATGAGGGCAAGCACACCGATCGGCGCTGTGACCATAACGATTTGAGTCAGCTTAAACATAATTTGCGCCGTGGCTTCAAAAAAATTCATCACGGGTTCAGAGGCTTTTCCGATCCCGGCAGCCGCCACACCGAATAATATCGCAAAGAAAATGACTGCCAGCAAATCATTTCTCGCCATGACATCAATAATGTTAGTGGGGATGATGTCGAGGACCATTTGTTTAAAATCAATGACTTTTTCAGTATAGCCAGACAGTTCTCCGATATCTTTTTTCGCCAGATGAGAGAGATCAAGTCCGACACCGGGTTTTAATACGTTGGCCAAAACAAGTCCGAGACCTAACACGATGGTGGTAATGACTTCGAACCAGATAATCGTTTTCACACCGAGACTGCCCATTTTTTTCATGCTTCCGCTTCCAGCAGCCCCTATAACGATCGTAGAAAATACAATCGGCACTACAATCATTTTAATCAGGCGGATAAAACCGTCTCCGATCGGCCTTAACGCCATACCGAAATCAGGAAAAAAGTGTCCGATAACTGCTCCGATAGCCAACGCGATTAAAATCTGAAAAGCAATAAATTTTTTCAAAGCAATCCCCCTCATATAAACTGGTGTTAACTTCCATAGTAGGGACATTCGTTATTTGATTGAAATCACCTCCTTAATTGTTTAAAGTTGTGTAATTTTTCTGACAAGTCGAAAGGATTTTACTATTTTATTTTGATAACGCTTACATTATGATAGGGAATACAGAGGAACCAAAAAATCCCCCGTTTACAGGGGGATTAGTTCATGCGTATACGCTTCATCTCTTCTTCGGTTCTATTCGGATAGATCATCGGTGTAACCGCCTGAAGCCGCGTGTTCTTTTATATCATTCAAATCGAACGTTAAAAGCCGCTGTTTTTGAATTTTTGTCAGGCGACTGGCGTCATTAATGCCCGGCCAAGCTGCTGTAAGATTTGGAATGCTTTTTTAAACACGGAAGTCTCCTTTTCTACATGAAGTTATGATGTGCGGTATAAAGATTGATTCTTTAATTTTTGCCCTGCTTTTTTATCGACGATAACGGTTACATTTTGATGCATTTGCAGAATGGAGGCCGGCATGTCCGGAGTGACGGGGCCTTCAGCCATTTGCTGAATCGCGTCCGCTTTCTCTTCACCGTTTGCTAATAAGACAATGTGCTTGCTGAATTCCATAATCGTTTTGATACCCATTGAAATCGCGAGTCTGGGAACGAGCGCAGTATCGCCAAAAAATCTTGCATTTGCTTGGATTGTGCTTTCTGACAGCCGGACTACTCGTGTTCTGGCTTCCGGATCAGAACCTGGTTCGTTAAAGCCGATATGGCCATTAGAGCCGATCCCGAGAATTTGAAGATCAATCCCTCCTGAGCAGCGGATGAGATCCTCATACTGCTTGCACTCAGCTTCAAGATGAGGGTGATCCCCTTGAGGAATGTGAATGTTGTCCGAGTGTATATTGACGTGCTGAAAAAAATGATCTTTCATAAATTTGTTATAACTTTCAGGATGCGAGCGAGAGAGCCCGACATATTCATCCAAATTAAATGTAGTAACATTTGAAAAATCAACATCCCCGGATTGATAATCCAGAATGAGCTTTTTGTACAAGCCGATCGGCGTGCTGCCGGTTGCCAGTCCGAGAACCGCCGCCTCTTGTGTTCGAACGCACTTCTTTACAATGTCAGCGCTTACTTTACAAAGATTATCATAGTGATCTGCAATGATAATATTCATGTGGCACCTCCTATTTTGATATAGAAAAATATAAAATTTGTATTAGAAAATTGAATATTTGTTACTACGAATTTAGCACCTTAAACAGGGAATTGTCAATATCATTTTCAGAATACTTGTTATGAAAGGATAATACCAATCTTTTATAAATCATTTGTAAATGATATTATGGGGACAACCATATAAGATCGTTATGTATTCAGGATAGGGAGGAACGCTATGACGGCTCTATATTCAGTTATCAAGTTTAAAATCATTGAATTGATCAAGTCAGGCAAATACCAGGCAAATGATCAGCTGCCGACAGAAAGTGAGTTTTGCGAGCAATATGATGTCAGCAGAACCACTGTGAGACTGGCTTTACAGCAGCTGGAGCTGGAGGGGTATATTAAGAGAATCCAAGGAAAAGGAACATTTGTGTCAGCGGCAAAAATCCAAGCGCCGATTCCGCATAAGATCACGAGTTTTGCAGAACAAATGAGAGGGCTTCGTTCAGAGTCAAAGGTGCTTGAACTTGTTGTGATACCCGCTGATCACTCCATCGCGGAGCTTCTGAAAGTGGAGGTAAATGATCCCGTTAACAAACTGGTCAGAGTAAGATATGCGGAAGATGAGCCTTTGCAATATCACACGTCGTATATACCGTGGAAAGCCGCTCCGGGATTGGGTCAGGAAGAATGCACGGGATCGCTGTTTGCTTTGCTGAGGACAAAATACAATATACAAATCAGCCGCGGCACGGAGTCTATTGAACCGATTTTAACGGATGAAACGATCAGCGGCCATCTATTAACCAACGTTGGAACACCGGCATTTTTATCAGAGTCCCTTACATATGATGAAAATGAGGAAGTCGTGGAATACGCCCAAATTATCACAAGGGGCGACCGGACCAAATTTATGGTGGAACAAACGTATCGTTTATAATATTCAGAAGAAAGAAACCGCTTATTAAGTGCCGGTGCTCGACAGATTTTTAATCGTTTAACTCCCTTTAGTATGTGATTCGTATTTAAAGCAAGTTTTAAAAGCGGATAAGTAAAACAACGAGCGGTATGAATCTTTAAAACGAAGAGGTGTGCGTATGTTTTTAATGAATAGTAGAGTGCTGTGGGGATCGGTTGTTATTGCTTTTATCTTGTCGATTGCTTTTTATCCGTATCTTCCGGCTGATATGCCCATTCATTATGATGTAACTATTCAACCGGATATGTTGATAAATAAGATAATAGGTGTCTTGGTTCTGCCCGTTCTTATGATTGTTTTTATGTTTCTAAGAAACACGGCTGCCCGGCTTTGCTATGTGGTGTATGTTTTGCTAATCCTTCATATTGTTGTTTTGTGGTTAGCGTTACGTTAATGAAATAGCCGGAGGGAGCCCGGCTGTTTTTTCTTTATTCTTTTCCCTAATCACCCTTCATCTTACAAATCATGTATTGTATAATGAACAAATATCATACTGAATATTGTGAAAATACTTTGTTGCAATCCAGTATAAGATCATCTTCTCGGTTGAGAGTAAGTGAAACTGCCGGGTGATAAAGCAGCCTGTTGATAGGAGAGGCGGTCAGGATCTGTTAATCTAAATTAACAGAAAATTTAAACAACTACGAATGGAAAGGTGTGCGTATCGTGAATAAGCTTATTGAAAGAGTTAAGGTGACTGAAAGAAAAGAAAAACCGGACCCATCCTCACTTGGATTCGGGCAATATTTCACTGATTATATGTTTGTGATGGATTATGAGGAAGGGAAAGGATGGCATCGTCCTAGGATCGCTCCGTATGAGCCAGTCACGTTAGCCCCGTCTGCTTCTGTTTTTCATTACGGCCAGGCGGTTTTTGAAGGGCTAAAGGCTTATAGAGCGGCGGATGACCGGATTTTGCTGTTTCGTCCCGATCAAAATATAAAAAGATTAAACAGATCATGCCGGCGAATGAGTATGCCTTCTTTGGATGAGGACGTCGTGCTGGAGGCGCTGATTCAGTTAATTGATTTGGAAAAAGAATGGGTGCCGAGGGAAAGGGGAACGTCTCTATATATTCGGCCTTTTGTTATTGCGACAGAACCATGTTTAGGCGTCAAGCCTTCAAAGAGTTATACATTTATGATCGTGCTGTCTCCTGTCGGCTCATATTATTCATCCCAATTAGAGCCGGCTAAGATTTATGTGGAAGATGAGTACGTCAGAGCAGTAAACGGCGGAGTGGGCAATGCCAAAACTTCCGGAAATTACGCCGCCAGCTTGCAGGCCCAGCAAAAAGCGAACGAATTAGGATGCGATCAGGTATTGTGGCTGGACGCTATTGAAAAGAAATACGTGGAAGAAGTAGGGAGCATGAACATCTTTTTTGTTATCAACGGGGAGGTTGTCACCCCGGCGTTAAACGGGAGCATTTTGAGCGGGATCACACGCGCTTCCGTTATTGATCTGTTGCGAAGCTGGAATATTCCTGTCAGAGAAGAGCGGGTCTCAATAGAAGAGATTTACGATGCATCGGTTCGGGGAGACATAACAGAGATTTTTGGAACGGGAACGGCTGCTGTTATTACACCTGTCGGGGAATTGAATTGGCATGGGAAGAAGCTTTCGATTAATGACGGCCAGATCGGAAGAATCGCAGAAAAACTGTATCAGACCCTCACCGGTATCCAGCTTGGAAAAGAGCAAGACGCATTTCATTGGGTAGTGGAAGTATGATGAAAAAAGAAGAACCTGCACGGCACAGGTTCTTCTTTTTATGTTGAATGAGTCACTTTGGCAGCTGAACGGCTTTTTCGGTTCTTCGCGTAATAAATTGCATAACACAAGGCCATAAACGGCACACCGCAATATAAGGCAATTCTTTGATTCGGATCAAACGCGATGCCGATGCAGGACGTGAGACATAATAGGAACGCGGCGATCGGTACAGCGGGATAACAAGGAGTCCGGTATTTTAAATCAGTGACTTTGTTGCCTTCTTCCAAAAAACGTTTTCTGAA
The DNA here is from genome assembly GCF_022695965.1 of Bacillus sp. HU-1818. NCBI lineage: Bacteria > Bacillati > Bacillota > Bacilli > Caryophanales > Bacillaceae > Bacillus > Bacillus sp. HU-1818. Next base: position 367,464 of record NZ_JAAPBE010000004.1, on the reverse strand, counting down.
CATGAATTGGGATGCGGCAATGCCCATCCAGACCACAACGACCGCAAACCCTGAGATGGATACTAGGACCAGGTAGACAGTGCCGGGTGCGAACACGCTGGAAAATAATGATAAAATACCGCCGATCATACTGAAGATCAAAGCGTTAAACGGAATTCCTTTGGAGGTGAGCTTCGCAAAGGAAGGGTGCAGTGTTTTCTCTTTAGATAGTGACCACAGCATACGTGATGAAGCGTACAGCCCGGAATTGGCGGCGGAAAGCAGCGCGGTCAAAATCACGATATTCATGATATCAGCGGCATAGGGGACGCCGACTCTGTCAAAGACGACAACAAACGGGCTTTGGATGACGCCCGCTTCTTTAATGGGAATCATTCCTGAAAGAACAAATATCGTCCCGACAAAGAAAAGCGCGAGCCGCCAAACAGTTGTTTTAATGGCTTTCGGTATGTTTTTTTCAGGATCAACGCTTTCTCCGGCGGCAATGCCGATCAGCTCCGTGCCTGAAAATGCAAAATTGACGGAGAGCATGGTCATAAAAATTGGAAGAAGACCATGCGGAAAGAGTCCACCCTCTCCCATGAAATTTGAAAGCATCGGCGCGGATTCTGAATTTTTGATCGGAATGATGCCAAACATCGCCGCTCCGCCTAAAATGATAAATAATAAAATGGCTAACACCTTAATGCTTGAAAACCAAAATTCAGATTCAGCAAAAAATTTCACAGAAAACGCATTTAATAAAAAGATCAACAGGGCGAAAACAGCGCTCCACATCCAGACTGAGGTATGGGGGAACCATCGCTGCATCAGTAACCCGGAGGCGGTGAACTCAGAGCCTAATGCCACGGTCCATGTCAGCCAGTACAGCCATGCGACAGTGAACCCCGTTCCGGGTCCTATGTATTTCGCTGCGTAAGTATGGAATGCGCCTGTAACCGGCATGGCAACGGATAATTCTCCAAGGCACAGCATCACAAGATATACGATTCCGGCACCGACTAAATATGCGAGGATGGTTCCCGCGGGGCCAGCTTGATGAATCGTATAGCCGGAACTTAAGAAAAGCCCGGTGCCAATGACGCCTCCCAGTGACAGCATAAAGAGATGTCTGCTTTTCATACTTCTCTGAAAGTTTGTCTCATTCTTGTTGTTAGCGGATTTCATCTTTTTCCAACTTTCTTTAGAACGATTTTTATACCTATCTAATAAAAAATCTCATGTCAGGTGACACGAGACTTCGGTGAAACAACTTTTAGCATAGAATATACAAACTATTCCGATAAGTCAAGCGGATTTTAAGACCTCGCCCAGTCAGCAATGGCTTTGATGTCCTCAGGAGTCGTTCTGCAGCAGCCTCCGATGAGCTGTGCGCCGCACTTGTGCCAGTTTCGGGCGCTTTTTTCGTATGGCTCTGCACATGCCGCACCGTTCCATGTTTTGGTGTCCGGATCGTAATGCTCGCCCGAATTCGGATAGACGATGATCGGTTTCGCTGTATTCTTTTTCCATTCTTTGATTAATGAAGGAATGTATTGGATCGGGGTGCAGTTGATACCCGCTGCTGCCACTTGGCCGTGCTGATCGATCCATTTTGCACATTCGGCAACCGGGGTTCCGTCGCTGATATGCTCCTCGTCTTTTGCGCTGAAGCTGATCCAGGCATACGTTCCGGGACATTCCTGCAGCAGCCTGACAATGGCTTTTGCTTCTGAGAGGCATGGAATGGTTTCACAAGCCAAAATATCAGCTCCGGCTTCAATAAGGGCTTTCATCCTCGGCCGATGAAAATCCATCAGTTCATCCTCTGTCAGCTGGTAATCTCCGCGATATTCGGAGCCGTCAGCAAGAAAGGCGCCATAAGGGCCGACCGACGCGGCGACAATAGGCTTCGGCCGGTCTGAACTTTTGTGTTGTTCCCAAAACTCGTCCCTTGCTTCCGCCGCGATATGGACAGACTTCTGAATAAGCCGCAATGCCTCCGCTCTGCTTAGCCCGCGTGCTGCAAAGCCTTCAATCGTGGACTGATAACTGGCGGTAATCGCGCAGTCCGCCCCAGCCGCGAAATAATCGGTATGAACCTGTTTAATAAGATTGGGCTGCTCCATCAGGATTTTTGCAGACCAGAGGCTGTCATTCAAGTCACAGCCATTGCGTTCAAGCTCAGTAGCCATTGCGCCGTCTAATATGAGCATGGGAAATGTATCTAAAATGTGTGTAATAGGATTCATGGTATGCACCTGAACGCTTCCTTTCTGATTTTTTAAAAATATATGAAAATGGTAATGGACAGCTTCTTATTTGTCAATGAAGGTTTTCATCCCATTAAAGTAATAAAAGGTGTTCAGATTGGTCATATCTGAACACCTTTATATTATGATATGTGTTTATTTTTTGGATCTATTATAGCTTCAGAGTGCTCCCAGCATTCAATGCCGTCATGGTCTTTCAGCACATTTTTATAGAACACGGGATCTTTTCCTGCTTTTTTCTGACGCATATAGTCATGCAATGCAGCAAAAACAACTTTTGATAATAAGAAAATGGCAATTAAATTCACAACCACCATCAAGCCCATAAATAAATCAGCCAAATCCCAGACTAGCTGGACTTTCGAAACACAACCGAATACGACCATTGCCAGTACACCTATTCGATAGATAAATAACCATATTTTATTATTATTTTTGTTTAAAAACCCAATATTGGTTTCTCCGTAATAGTAGTTTCCGATTAACGCACAGAATCCAAATAATAATATCAGGATGGCAAGGAACCCTGATGCCCACGGCCCGATGTGCGAGCTAAGGGCGGCTTGGGTCAATGCGATTCCGCTTAGTCCCGGCTGGTGATAAGCGTCGGAAAACAAAATGATGAAAGCGGTGCTTGTACAAATGATTAACGTATCTGTCAGAACACCGAATGCCTGAATCAGGCCCTGTTTTACAGGGTGGCTTGTTGTTGCGGTTGCGGCTGCATTCGGCGCGCTTCCCATCCCTGCTTCATTTGAAAATATCCCGCGTCTGACACCTTGCATTAACGCAGCGCCCAAAGCGCCGCCTGCCGCCTGTTCAAACCCAAACGCATTTTTCACGATCAGTGACAGCACTCCGGGCAGTTGTGTAATGTTTGTGAGAATAACGAAGAAAGCTACTCCGATATATAACACGGCTAACACAACAACGATATATTCAGATAGTTTTGCAATCCGTTTGATACCGCCAAAAATAATAGCGCCGAAGACAATGATTAAGATGATTCCCAAGGTGAGGCGGTCCGTTCCGAACGCGTTTTCAAATGCAATACTGATCGTATTGGATTGGACCGAGTTAAATACGATACCGAACGATAAGGTGATTAAAATAGCGAACAGTGCGCCCATCCATCGTTTTTTCAGCCCTTTTTCCATATAGTAAGCCGGGCCGCCGCGGAAACCGTTTTGATCCTTCACTTTATACACTTGCGCCAGCGTACTTTCAACAAAGCTTGAAGCCGAACCAATGACCGCAATGATCCACATCCAGAAGATGGCGCCGGGTCCGCCCAAAGCAATCGCAATGGCAATTCCCGTGATATTTCCTGTTCCGACACGGGCCGCCATGCTGATACAAAACGCTTGGAATGGAGAAATATCGGTTTTAGACCGAGCCGCCGCGCCTTCTTTTAAAACGCGGACCATTTCTTTCAGCATACGGACTTGTAAGAATTTCAGCCTGAACGTAAAGTACAGTCCTAAGGAAAGAAGCAATACAATTAAAAGTTTCGACCAAAGAAAATCATTTGTTGACCCAATGAATTCTTGAAGAATTTGCTGCATCCTATCACCTCTTGTTTTGATTTTTTAAAAAATGCTGAGCTCCCACTCTTGTGCGATATGCTTCAGCAGCATTCCGCCTGTCAGGCTGTTTCCGTACTCATCAATGGCCGGACCGTAAATGCCGATCCCGCAGCCATTTTGAAAGGGCTGCTCTCTTCTCGCGCTTGGGGGAACCAAGGCCATGATTCCGCCGGATACACCGCTTTTGGCGGGCACGCCGACAAATGCCGCATATTTGCCTGAGGCATTATACATGCCGCATGTCAGCATTAATGCCTTGGCCAGTTTTGCCACGTCTTTCGGAATTACTTGCTGTTGCCGGATCGGGTGATAGCCGTCATGGGCGAGGATCAATCCGATCAAGGCGATGTCTTCCGTAGTGCCTTCCATGGCGCATTGTTTAAGGTACACCTCTAATGTCTCTTCAACCTCTGCTTCCAAAAAGTTTGTTTCTTTTAAATAGTAGGCAAGCGCCCTGTTTCGATGGGCGGTTTCCCACTCAGACCGGAAGACTTCTTCATGAATTCCGGGCCGTTTGCCTATCATTCTCTCGATAATGGAGTAAAGATACTCTAATTTATCGTGTGCCGATTCTCCGGGAAGAAGAGAGGCGATGGTAATGGCGCCTGCGTTGATCATAGGATTAAATGGTTTTCCCGGCTTGTGCATTTCCAGCCGGATGATGGAATTAAACGCATCACCGGTCGGCTCAACGTCAACACGATCGAGCACATAGGAAATACCGCGGCTCATACATGCTGCGATAAAGCTGATCACTTTTGAGATGCTTTGCAGCGTGAAAGGGACTTTCCAATCGCCGGCATGTATCATCTTTCCGTCGGGCTCTGTTATACAAATGCCGAGCTGTGAGTCATTGATTTTTCCTAAAGCGGGGATATAATTCGCGCTTCGGCCATTGGCGGCAAAGGGGCGGTAATGGTTTACCCAGTCATTTAGAAGTGCAGCCCAATCCGTTGTTTCAGGGCGCTCCTTTACGAGTTCTTTCATAAAATTCCTCCTAGCTATTATGTGTTCGTTAATATGAGGGAAGCAGATCAAAATGTGAGAGAAGCAGCAGCGGAAGGGTGTTAAACGTTTTCATGAAATGGAAAAGGTATATTTACTGTATAATGACAACTACAGAATCATACAAAATACGACAAAAACATTTTTAAAATAAGCCGATGGATTTATAAAAAGGAGGTCCGTGCTTCCATACTGGGTCAAAAGAGATTTGCAGGTATTCAGTTAACTATCCAAAATAAAAAAGGAGGAAGTGATCACGATAAAACTTGAGTATTTTCTGAAAAAAGACGGTTATATTTTGGCTCTCATGCTGATTACCGTGCCGCTTGCCGGCGAACTGAAATTTTATCCACTGAATGAAGAATTCCGAATCAGCTTCGGCGCACCGGCTTTTTTCTTTTTCTTATTACTGTTAAGACATGTGCCGGCGGTGTTGCCGGGGCTTTTGACAGGAACAGCGGTTGTCGCCTTTCGTGTGTTCCTTGAATTATACGGCGGGGAACATGCCGAATTGATTTCCGTTTTGAGTGAACAATCGTCCAGCTTTTTCTTTTACCTTACATATGCATGTTTGTTTTATTTCTTAAAGGTAAAGCGTTTTCGTGATCGGCCGTTTATGCTTGGTTTTATTGGGTTTATGATCGAAATTGCATCTGATTGCATCGAGCTGGCCGTGCAATTTTTCATCTATCGGACGGTTGTGACACCGGAAAAAATAACAGATATTGCGGTGATCTCCATTTCCCACACGTTTATCGTTCTTAGCTTTTTTAATGTGATGAAGCTGTATGAGGCGCAATCAAGGGAAAAGCAAACCCGAAGACAAAATGAGCACATGCTGATGATCGTATCGAATTTATACGAGGAAACGGTTCAATTGAAAAAAACGCTGAAAACGACAGAACACGTGACGAACGAATCGTACCAGCTGTACCGGGAATTGACTGGGAAAGATGAGCTGCTCAGCAGCAGAATCTTAAGGCTGGCCGGTGAGATTCATGAAGTGAAAAAAGACAATCAGAGAATATTTGCCGGTCTATCAAAACTGATTTCAAATGAAAGTCTCAGAGATTATATGAATGCCGCCGATTTAATTCAGCTTGTCATTCGAATGAATGAAAAGTATGCGGAATCTTTGGGAAAAGATATTGCGTTTCACTATTCGATAGAGGGAAAGCATACCGATTATCATGTATTTATCATTCTTTCTATTATTAATAACTTGACGGCTAATGCGGTTGAAGCAATGGGGGGCAAGGGAATGGTCGTCCTTAGGCTTCGTGAGCTTGAAGGAGGTATGGTAGAATTTCAGGTGGAAGACAATGGTCCCGGCATTCCTGAGAAAATCGGAGAGATTGTATTTGATCCCGGGTTTACCTCAAAATATGACGAATTTGGCACTCCCTCGACAGGAATCGGACTCTCATATGTAAAGGAAATCGTGACAGAGCTTGACGGAGACATCAGGTTTCAAAACAAGCAAAACGGTGGTGTGGTTTTTACCATCAGGCTGCCGGCCCGGCATTTGATTCAGAAAGGGTGATTCCATATATGCGTTTTTTTATAGCGGATGATGACCGTGCGGTTCGTTCCATCCTGAGACAGATCATAGAAGATGAAGATTTGGGAGAAGTGGCGGGTGAGGCAGAGGACGGATGCCAAGTGGAAGGGCATACGCTGCATTTTAAAAAGGTCGATATTTTGTTAATTGATTTATTAATGCCTGTACGCGACGGCATTGAGACGATACGCCATCTTAAAGACTCCTACTCTGGAAAAATGGTGATGATTTCGCAAGTGGAAGCAAAGGAAATGGTAGGAGAAGCATATTCTCTCGGGATTGAATATTTTATCCATAAGCCCATTAACCGTATTGAAATGATAAGCGTTCTGCGAAAGGTGAGAGAACGGGTGGAATTGGAACGCTCAATTGGAGATATTCAAAACTCCTTAAGCCGGCTGGTCAATCGGAATGAACCTGCAAATGCCCGCCCTCAAAATAAAAATGGCAAAAGCGTAAAAGAAACCGGAACCTTTCTTCTATCAGAGCTGGGCATTATGGGAGAAAGCGGAGCACACGACTTAATGGCGATTCTTCAGTATTTATTTGAGTATGAACAAGCCGCGCCTTTTGAAAAAAACATGCCGTCTTTAAAACAGATCTTCACAAATGTCGCAGAACGAAAACTCGGGGCGGCGGCATCACAGGCTGATATTAATCGGGAAACGAAAGCTTCGGAACAACGTATACGCAGAGCCATTATCCATTCGTTACACCATTTTGCCTCGTTAGGCACAACAGATTTTTCAAATCCTAAGTTTGAAAACTACGCATCGAAATTCTTTGATTTTCCGGTCGTCAGCCTGAAAATGAAAGAAATGCAATCCAATGATAAAAGACCTGTCGCACCTGCAAGAGTGAATACAAAAAAATTCATTCACGTGTTCTTTTTGGAAGCAAAGTATTTGTGTGAGAATTTCAGAAACGGAAGAGAAAGAAGGATGTAAACACTGGCAGCCGGTCTCGATCGGCTGTCTTTTTTTGTGCTGAATATTCCTTGGAGCACAGAATTCCCCTGATCTTTTCCCCACAAAGACAAAGAAATCTGAAAATAAAGATATTGACATATTGTTTATTTGTCTTACAATAAAACAAAAGACTGAAGGGAAAGGAGAGAGTTTCAGAGGTTTGTTTATAAAGCGCTTTCATATTTCTGAAGCAAATCACCACAAACTATAGGGGGTTATATGATGAGCCGTATAAGGAAAGCACCAACAGGAATTTTAGGTTTTCCAGTTGCTCCTTTTAACACGCAAGGCAAATTAGAGGAGGAAGCCCTTTTTCAAAATATCGAGTTTTTGTTAGAAGAGGGCTTGGAGGCGATTTTTATCGCTTGCGGATCTGGTGAATTTCAATCACTCAGTCAGAAAGAATATGAGCAAATGGTGGAAGTCGCGGTTTCGGCAGCCGGCGGAAAGGTCCCCGTATACACAGGAGTGGGAGGCAATCTCAGTACAGCGCTGGATTGGACGGAAATATCTCAGAAAAAAGGCGCGGACGGTTATTTGATTCTGCCTCCTTACCTGGTGCATGGCGAGCAGGAAGGCTTATACCAATATGTGAAGACGATTATTGAAAGCACGGACCTTAACGCTATTCTCTATCAGCGTGATAACGCGGTGCTTTCTCTCCGGCAGGTCGAACGTCTGACGGAGCTTGAACAGCTTGTGGGCGTGAAGGACGGTCTGGGGAACATGGATTTGAATATTAATCTCGCTTATACGATAGGAGACCGTTTAGGTTGGCTCAACGGGATGCCGATGGCTGAAGTGACGATGCCGGCTTATATGCCGATCGGCTTTCACTCTTACTCTTCAGCAATCTCCAATTATATTCCGCACATTTCAAGAATGTTTTTTGAAGCCTTAAAAAACGGAGACCAGCAATTGGTGAAGGAACTTTATCAGCATGTAATCCTGCCTATCAACGATATTCGAAAACAAAGAAATGGATACGCTGTCTCTTTGATTAAAGCCGGTATGGAGATCATGGGGATGAATGTAAGAAATACAGCCAGACCGCCAGTCGGACCGGTAGAAAAAGAGCATTATCAACAATTAGAAACAATTTTAAAACGGGCGGCAGACCGATTTCCCAAAAAAGCCGCAACGGTGTGACGATCAATTTCAAAACAGGAAAGGGGCAATTGGCATGTCTGTGATGACGGAAAAAAACACATACCTCAATTATATTAATGGAGAGTGGGTCAAATCCCACTCAGGCGATATGGTAAAGATCGAGAATCCGGCTGATATCCATGATCTTGTGGGCTATGTGCAAAACTCGACGGCTGAAGATGTGGACCGGGCCGTAGCGGCTGCAAATGAAGCGAAAGCGGCATGGAGAAAGCTGTCTGGCGCTGAGCGGGGCCAATACTTGTACAAAACGGCGGATATCATGGAACAGCGTCTGGATGAAATTGCAGCCTGCGCTACACACGAGATGGGTAAAACACTGCCGGAAGCAAAAGGGGAGACCGCCAGAGGGATTGCCATTCTTCGATATTTTGCCGGAGAAGGCATGCGCAAAACAGGCGATGTCATCCCGTCTACTGACAAAGACGCCCTGATGTTTACAACCCGTGTTCCTCTCGGGGTGGTCGGCGTTATTTCTCCATGGAACTTCCCGGTCGCAATCCCGATTTGGAAAATGGCTCCGGCATTGGTGTACGGCAATACCGTTGTCATTAAACCAGCGACAGAAACAGCCATTACCTGTACGAAAATCATCACATGCTTTGAAGAAGCGGGGCTTCCGGCGGGCGTTATCAATTTGGTGACAGGCCGGGGATCAGTCGTCGGCCAAGGACTTGCCGAGCATAATGGAGTGAACGGCATCACATTCACCGGATCGAACCAGGTTGGAAAAATCATCGGGCAAGCCGCTTTAGAACGGGGAGCCAAGTACCAGCTTGAAATGGGCGGGAAAAATCCGATCATCGTAACAAATGAAGCCGATCTTGATGCCGCCGCGGAAGCCGCGATTACCGGAGCATTCCGTTCGACCGGCCAAAAGTGCACAGCCACCAGCCGTGTCATTGTACAAAGTGAGGTTTACGACAGATTCAAAGAAAAATTAATACAGCGCACTAAAGACATTACCATCGGTAACAGCTTAAAAGAAGATGTATGGATGGGACCGATCGCAAGCAAGAATCAGCTTGATCATTGCCTTTCCTATATCGAAAAAGGAATACAAGAGGGCGCTTCCCTTTTGATCGGGGGGGAAAAGCTGGAGGCTGGAGACTATCAAAATGGTTACTATGTTCAGCCCGCAATCTTTGACAACGTCACCTCTGACATGACCATTGCCCAGGAAGAGATTTTCGGACCGGTCATCGCCTTATTGAAGGTCGACACAATGGAAGAGGCTTTAGATATCGCCAATGACGTGAAGTTTGGACTAAGTGCTTCGCTTTTCACGCAAAACATCGGCCATATGCTGTCTTTTATAGATGATATTGAAGCAGGACTTGTTCGGGTCAACGCAGAAAGCGCAGGGGTTGAACTTCAGGCTCCTTTTGGCGGCCTCAAACAATCAAGCTCCCACTCCCGCGAACAGGGCGAGGCGGCTAAAGACTTTTTCACGGCGATTAAAACGGTTTTTATTAAACAGTAATGATCCCTTGCGTTGGAAAGGGGCGGTTGTCTCTTTCCAATCTCTATTACCGGCCAGCATATTTTTCTCTAAATTGATAAAGGAGAAGATGTTATGAAAAAAGACAATGCGAATTTTTCACCTGCGGGCAAAAAAACTTCTGTGCGCTGGTTCATCGTATTTATGCTGTTTGTTGTGACATCAATCAATTACGCGGACCGCGCGACGCTTTCCATTGCGGGTGATGCTGTCCAGCAAGACCTTGGATTGGATTCAGTCGCCATGGGGTATGTTTTTTCCGCTTTCGGCTGGGCATATGTCATCGCGCAGCTTCCCGGAGGCTGGCTGCTTGATCGTTTCGGTTCTAAAACCATTATCGCCTTAAGCATCTTTTTTTGGTCATTCTTTACGCTGCTGCAAGGCGCGATTGGATTTTTTTCCGCTGGGACTGCTATTATCCTGCTGTTTACACTGCGTTTTTTGGTGGGAATTTCTGAAGCGCCGTCATTTCCGGGGAACGGCAGAGTAGTAGCCTCATGGTTCCCAAGCGCTGAGCGCGGCACGGCTTCAGCCTTCTTTAATTCAGCTCAATACTTCGCTATCGTTATTTTTTCTCCTTTAATGGGCTGGCTCACCCATTCTTTCGGCTGGCATTCTGTCTTTGTTGTCATGGGTGTCGCGGGAATCCTTCTAACTTTTGTTTGGCTTAAAACGGTGTATGAACCGAAAAAGCATCCGAAGGTCAACCAAGCTGAACTCGAGTATATTGAAAAAGGCGGCGGGCTGATTTCAATGGATGACAGTCGGGAAGAAAGCAAGCAGAAAAAGGAATCCAAATGGCCGTATATCAAACAATTATTAACGAACCGTATGTTAATCGGCGTGTACATCGCGCAATATTGCATTACAACGCTCACCTATTTCTTTCTGACATGGTTTCCGGTATATCTGGTTCAAGCCCGCGGAATGTCCATCCTTGAAGCGGGATTTGTGGCTTCGATGCCGGCGCTGTGCGGATTTGCAGGCGGAGTGCTTGGCGGCATCGTATCTGACTTTTTACTGAAAAAAAGCCGTTCACTCACTTTTGCCAGAAAAGTGCCGATCATTATCGGGATGCTGCTGTCTTGCAGTATGATCATCTGCAACTATACAGAATCTGCTTGGCTTGTCGTTGTGATCATGTCACTCGCGTTTTTCGGAAAAGGCTTCGGCGCGTTGGGTTGGGCTGTTGTTTCCGATACGTCTCCGAAAGAGTGTGCGGGATTAAGCGGCAGTTTGTTTAATACATTTGGCAATATCGCTTCTATCACCACCCCGATTATTATCGGTTATATTGTAAACGCAACGGGATCATTTAATGGCGCGCTCGTCTTTGTAGGCGCTAACGCGATCGCGGCGATTCTCAGCTATTTGCTGCTTGTCGGGCCGATCAAACGGGTCGTGTTAAAGAAACAAGAGCAAAACCCCGATCAATCACTGCCTGTCTAACAATTTTGAAAGCGCTTTACATGAGGAGGATGAAAAATGAGTTCACCAATAAAGGAGCAGGTTCAAAAAGAAAATAGATCGAATGTTCCGTCAATTTCTGGAATGAAGGTTATTCCAACAGCGGGTCACGACAGCATGCTTTTGAATTTAAGCGGAGCCCACAGCCCGTTTTTCACCCGGAATATTGTTATTTTAACAGACAGCAGCGGGAATCAGGGCGTCGGTGAGGTGCCTGGCGGAGAAAAAATCCGTCGCACGCTGGAGCTGGCAAAGCCGCTTGTGATCGGAAAATCAATCGGCGCGTATCAGTTGATTTTGCAAACGGTCAGAAAGCAGTTTGCAGGCCAGGATAGCGGAGGCCGCGGTATCCAAACGTTTGATTTGCGTACAACGGTTCACGCCGTGACAGCATTGGAAGCGGCATTGTTAGATGTGCTGGGCAAATTTCTCAATGAACCGGTCGCGGCTTTGCTGGGAGGAGGCAAGCAGAGGGATAAAGTGGAGATGCTCGGCTATCTATTCTACATCGGTGACCGTAAACGGACGTCACTGCCGTATCAAAGCGATCATGAGTCAGATTGTAAGTGGTTCCGTCTTCGCCACGAGGAAGCATTGACACCTGAGGCTATTGTCTGCCTTGCGGAAGCCGCTCATGAACGCTACGGCTTTCAGGATTTCAAACTGAAAGGCGGCGTACTGCGGGGAGAGGAAGAAATGGAAGCCATCACCGCGTTATCCAAACGTTTTCCTGATGCGAGAATTACCCTAGATCCGAACGGGGCATGGTCATTAGACGAAGCGATCGAATTATGTAAAGGACAGCATGGCGTGCTTGCGTATGCCGAAGACCCATGCGGGGCAGAAAACGGTTATTCCGCTCGCGAAGTGATGGCTGAATTCCGCCGCGCGACAGGGCTGCCGACCGCAACCAATATGATTGCGACCGACTGGCGGGAAATGGGGCATGCGATTCAATTGCATGCCGTCGATATTCCGTTAGCCGATCCTCATTTCTGGACGATGCAGGGTTCTGTGCGGGTGTCGCAAATGTGCCATGATTGGGGATTGACGTGGGGCTCTCATTCTAACAATCATTTTGACATCTCACTCGCCATGTTTACCCATGTGGCAGCCGCAGCTCCGGGCCGGATTACTGCGATTGATACCCATTGGATCTGGCAGGATGGGCAGCGTTTAACGAAACAGCCATTTGAGATTGTCGATGGCTATGTGAAGGTGCCGAATAAGCCGGGGCTTGGGATTGACATTGATATGGAACAAGTGGAGAAGGCGAATGCGCTGTATCAAAAAATGAATGTAGGCGCGCGCAATGACGCGGTTCCTATGCAGTTTTTGATCAATAACTGGGAGTTTAACCACAAACGGCCTTGTCTCGTTCGGTAAGAATTGATTCTAAATATTGTAATAAGTTTTATTTTGTCTTACAATTGAACAACTGAAGGGGGAGTTGTTCGTGTATGAAGGTTTAGAAGAACTGAAAGTGGATTCAGTCAATCGTAAAACATTAGCTAAACAGGTGATTGAACGGATCGTCCACTTATTATCAAGCGGCCAATTGAAGGCAGGAGATAAATTACCGACCGAAATGGAATTGATGGACATTTTACATGTCAGCAGGCCTGTCCTTCGAGAAGCATTAAGTTCGCTTGAAACGCTTGGCGTGATTACGAGAAAAACCCGCGGCGGAACCTATTTCAACGATAAAATCGGCATGCACCCGTTTTCCGTCATGCTTGCTTTAGCACTTGATAATCTGCCGGCTATCATAGAAGCGCGGATGGCATTAGAGCTTGGATTGGTGACGATTGCCGCGGAGAAAATAAACGAAGATGAGCTCAAGCGTTTAAAGAAAACCATCGACGACATCGCCAATAGCACAGACAATAATTACGGTGAAGCGGATAAAGAATTTCACAGAATTATTGCTTTGAGCGCCAATAACCCGGTTGTCGAAGGAATGATTCAATCCTTGCTGATCACCCATGCGAAAATAGACAGTCAAATCCCGTACAGAGAAAGGGACGTTACGGTTGAATATCATAAACAAATTTATGACGCCCTTGCCAAAAGAGATCCTTATCAAGCCCATTATCACATGTATGAGCATTTGAAATTTGTGCGTGACAAGATCATAAAAGGCATGGACGGAAAATAGCCGTACACACCAGCCGCAGATTGGATTTCATCTTTGCGGCTTTTTTTATAAGGAGTGTGGAAAGCGCTTACGAATATATGGAAGGAGTGTTTTTCTAATGGTTTTGAACCTCAAACAAAATCAATCGCCGCTTTACATCAAAGTGAATGCAAATGACAACGTGGCGATTATTGTAAATGACAGAGGGCTGCCGGCAGGTACTGATTTTCCATGCGGCCTTACGCTTGAGGAGTATGTTCCGCAGGGTCATAAAGTGACTTTAACTGATTTGAAACAAGGTGCTGCTATTGTACGTTACGGAGAAGTGATTGGATATGCCGACCGGCAGATCAATCGGGGACGCTGGCTGCAAGAAACACTTGTAAGAATGCCCGCCCCTCCGGTATTAGAGGACCTGCCCATTGCAACCAGAGTGCCCAGCCCGCTGCCCTCCCTTGAAGGATATACATTTGATGGCTATCGAAACGAGGACGGGAGCGCGGGGACAAAAAACATCCTCGGAATTACCACCAGTGTTCAATGCGTCATCGGCGTCCTTGATTATGCGGTAAAACGCATCAAAGAAGACCTCCTTCCGAAATACCCTAACGTTGATGATGTCGTGCCGTTACATCATCAATATGGATGCGGTGTGGCGATCAATGCGCCGGATGCCGTAATCCCCATCCGCACGATTCAAAACTTGGCAAAGCATCCTAACTTCGGCGGGGAAGTAATGGTGGTCGGCTTAGGCTGTGAAAAACTCCTTCCCGCAAGAATTGTGCCTGACGGCGAACCTGCAAATATCATTTCATTACAAGACCAGCAAGGCTTTACGAATATGATTCAATCCATAATGGAAATGGCGGAAGAGCGGTTAATTAAACTAAACAGCAGAACCCGTGTCACCTGTCCTGTTTCTGATTTGGTGATCGGCCTGCAATGCGGCGGAAGCGATGCGTTTTCCGGCGTCACGGCCAATCCGGCGGTAGGGTATGCATCTGATTTGTTGGTTCGGGCGGGGGCGACTGTTTTATTTTCAGAAGTCACGGAAGTAAGAGATGCCATCCATTTATTAACGCCGCGGGCAATCAATGAAGAGGTCGGGCACTCACTTATTCATGAAATGAAGTGGTATGACAGCTATTTACAGCGTGGGGAAGCGGATCGAAGCGCCAATCCATCGCCGGGCAATAAAAAGGGCGGTTTATCAAATGTGGTGGAAAAATCATTGGGATCTGTGGCGAAGTCAGGCACAAGCCCTATTTCCGGCGTGCTGGGTCCCGGTGAAAAGGCGGATCAAAAAGGCTTACTGTTCGCGGCGACTCCGGCAAGTGATTTTGTCTGCGGAACACTTCAGCTTGCGGCCGGCATGAATGTGCAGGTATTTACGACAGGAAGAGGAACGCCGTACGGTCTGGCAGCAGCGCCGGTGATTAAAGTATCAACCCGGCATTCGTTATCAGAGCAATGGGGAGATTTAATAGATGTGAATGCCGGACGAATCGCAACGGGTGAGGCGAGTATAGAAGAAATCGGCTGGGAAATATTCCGGTTGATCGTGGACGTCGCCAGCGGCCGCAAACAAACGTGGGCCGACCATTGGGGGCTTCACAATGATTTGTGTCTCTTTAATCCATCGCCGGTGACTTGATTGATTTAGATTTACAGTAGTTATTAAATGGAATGTATTGTAAAATGGTCTTAACTTATAAAGAACGGAGGGGTTCTGGTATGGCATTCATAAGATTCCGTTTCACACTTTGTCACACTAATTAAATAGTGAACAAAGTCTTTGCCTGTGTGCGGGGGAATCGGGATTGGCCTGCCTATAATTAGGAGCCCTAATATTGTATGAAATAGGGGAAGGCTATGCTGCCTTCTTTTTTTGTGTCTTCAAAAATCCTTCTCCATTATCCTGAACCGCAGGCGGAGCCTTATGTGTTAGCAAATAGGGAAAAGGGGAAAAGCAGATGACAAATCAGAACGAACAACAGTCCATTGAGGAAATTGTAAGACTTGCACATAAAAATGGCCTTATGGTAAACCGTGAAAGCGCGCAAATAAATGAAACGGGTATGGATTTTCAAGTTGTATTTGCGGATGATGACACCGGTGTGCCATGGGTACTGCGAAAACCGCGCCGGCATGATGTGGTTGAAAGAGCCGCCGCAGAAGGCAATGCACTCGTCTTTGTCCGCAAACATCTATCGGCCGCCGTACCGGATTGGCGAATTCATACGCCGGAACTGATTGCTTATCCAAGGCTTGACGGAATACCCGCTGCCGGTATTGATCTAGAAGAGAAACAATATGTATGGAATATGGACCATCAGCCGCCTTCAGATGATTTTGTCCGATCGCTTGCCGGCATATTAGCTGAATTACATGGGACAGATCCAGCGGCCGCGGCTGAAGCCGGCATTGAAGTGTTAAGCCCGGACAATACCCGGCAGTCAATAGCGGAATCCATGGATAACATAAAGAGAGAGCTGGGCGTATCCGATCACCTTTGGCGAAGATGGCAAAAGTGGATGAGTGACGATTCATACTGGCCGGGGTTCTCCGCCCTTATTCACGGCGACTTGCATCCCGCGCATATGTTGATTGGGAAAAATCAGCGCGTGACAGGTCTTCTGGATTGGACGGAAGCAAAAGTCGCCGATCCGGCCAAGGATTTTGTCGCGTATCAAATGATTTTAGGCGATAAAGAAACAGCGCGCCTGCTGAGGCATTATGGTGAGGAAGGAGGAGGAATCTGGAAGGGGATGCAGGAGCATATTACAGAAATGCAGGCTGCCTATCCGATCGATATCGCAAAGTTTGCGCTGCAGACAAAACAAGATGATCATATGGAAATGGCGCGGGGGGCGCTTGGCTTGGATCAATGAAATGATCGCTCCGGCAAGCGGGCGGTCATGAGGCCGGGCGATGGTTAATCGGATTCCATTTCAGCTTCTTTTCGTTTTTCCTGAACGGTTATGAATTTATCACCAACTATGCCGGCAAACATGAAAATAAGCCAAACATAAAGATTTACAACGTGCGTACACACTAAAAACAAGACTGCCAGCGCAAGAATGACACCTTTCAGCATCGACTTTTTAGCTGTAGCGTTCATATGCTTCACCTCTTTGCAGTTGTAGTGATTTTTTTAAAATGATCACCCTATGTAATGACTGGTTTCCTTGAAACTGGTATTCTTAAACATCAAATATGCAGTCGGCCCATATTGAAAAAAACCAAAAGGATCGAAGAAATTTCGGATTGACTTCCTTTAACTCACGGAGTATTATAAATTTTACAAATAAAGAACGGATCAACAATCTGGAGGAAGAGTAAGTACGTATCAGTGTGCGGGGTCCAGAGAGTCGGTGGCTGCTGAGAACCGATCCTCCCCTGATACCGAATGGGCTTCTGAATTGCATCGCCGAAACAATAGTAGGCGCTGCCGGGATTCTCTCCCCGTTACCAAGAGAGGAGTATCGAAACTTACGTTTTCTGTACTTATGAGTGAATGGCTTTTTGAGCTGTTAATAAAGGTGGTACCGCGAAACCCTCGTCCTTTGATATGGATGGGGGTTTTTTTTGTGTTTTTAAAGGAGGTGACGGCCATGGAAGAAGGCTGGAAAAACACAGGTGCAGGAGACTTATCAATCAAAAAGGAGGAATAAGCATGGTAATCGCTTTAGATGATTTAGAATTAACTTGCCCGCATTGTAAAAGAACGGGGGAGGAAGATGGAAAGCCTTGTCCGAAATGCGACGGAAAAGGCGTCATTCTCACCGCTCAAGGAAACACCCTGCTGCATTTTATCAAAAAACATTTAAACAAATAGAGATAACGGAGGTAAGTGGGCTGAGATGAGTCAAGTTGAGGAGAGTCAGGTTCGTCAGGCTGTCATAGGAGTGGCCCTTCTGGTTTGCGGCACCGTCTGTTTCGCTTCAAAGCCAATTTTGATGAAGCGGGCGTACGCTCAGGGTGCAACGTCCGACGCGGCTTTGTTTTTCAGGCACAGCTATTCAAATCGAACCTGTTCTGTACGGCGTTGATCATCCTGTCTTCAGTGGTATATGCATGCTGCTTGGTCCTTTCCGGCCATCTAGTCCATCACATCAGAGGCATCCGTCTGAATGCTTATGGAATGTCTGCTGCTAGCATAGCGATGGGCTGTTTATTTGGGGGCGAAAACAGCGGCGGGTTATTCCGTTGATAGCGCATTTTCTCCCGGGACCGGTCATTACAATTCTGCTGGGCGCTTTGTATCTTGGCGGGCATTTCAGCCGAATTCAATGGACGGGATGTCTGGTTGTATTGATAGTGATTACCTTTATGGAATATTGGAAACGGATCAAGAAAAAACATAATATGTTATATAAAAGACGCACGTTTTTGATTACACTTAATGTAATTAAACGTGTGTTTCTTATTTTTAAAGAGGTTGGTGGAGAAAATGCAGCAGATTTTGCTTGTGGAGGATGACCGGTCAATCAGTGAAGTGGTTGATCATTATTTAACAAAGGAAGGGTTTCGCGTAGTTCATGCTTTTGACGGCGAAGAGGGCATTCAGCTGTTTCGGCAGAATGCGTTTGATTTGATCCTGTTAGATTTGATGCTGCCTAAGCTGAATGGGATGGATTTGTTGAAAATCATAAGAGAGCAAAGCAAGATTCCGGTTTTGATCATTTCCGCTAAAGACGGTGATGTGGAAAAGGCGCTGGGTCTGGGGTTCGGCGCGGATGATTATATCGCCAAGCCGTTTTCAATGATCGAACTGTCCGCAAGAGTAAAGGCCGCAATCCGAAGAGCGACACAGTATGCCGTAAATGAACCGGCAGAAACGAATATCATTCGCGTACATGAGCTGACGCTTGATATTGAAAATGTCCTTATCACAAAAAATGATGAAGTGATTCAGCTGACCTCAAAAGAATGGCAGATCATCAAGCTATTCTTTACTAATCCTAAAAAAGTATTTACGAGAGAACAGATTTATCGCTCGGTTTGGAATGAGGATTACTATGGCGACGAAAATATTATTAACGTCCATATGCGGCGTCTGAGAGAGAAAATTGAAGACGATCCGTCATCGCCTCAATATATCAAAACACTTTGGGGAATCGGCTATAAATTGGGAGAGTTTTAGCATGACAGCTTTATTGATTGGCGCTGTGATTATATTGGCGGTTGTCAATATGGCGCAATACCAAATGAAGAGAAGCCGCGACAGGAGCCTCGAGTATATAACAAAAAAACTAAACAGCCTGACCGAACAGCATTCCGCCGGGCAGATTTTGCTTGTGACTGACGATCGGAAGCTCCAGGCGCTTTTGGTGCAAATCAATCAGCTGTTGGATGATAATCAAAAAATCACAGCCCGATTTACAAGAACCGAACACTCTATGAAACGGATGCTGACCAATATGTCACATGATCTAAAAACGCCTCTGACAGTCGTTCTGGGCTATATCGAAGCGATTCAAAATGATTCGGATCTGGCAGATGCAGAGAGAAAGGCATTATTAGAAAAGCTTCACCAAAAGACATATGAAATTATCAGGCTGATGAATTCATTTTTCGACTTAGCCAAACTGGAATCAGGAGATAAAGAGATTCGGATTACAAAAATACATATGAATGAACTATGTAAAAAGAATATCCTTTCTTTCTATGACGTGGTTCAGGCGAAAGGCTATGAGGCTGCAATCGACATCCCTGACATTCCGGTGTATGCGCAGGGGAATGAAGAAGCGCTTGATCGGATTTTTCAAAATCTGTTATCAAACGCGATTCAATACGGAGGCGGCGGAAAGGTTATCGGTTTGTCGTTATCAAGCGATGAGCAGCATGTCTATATCAGCGTGTGGGACCGGGGGAAAGGGATTGGCGAACGGGAACAAGAGCGGGTATTCGAAAGGCTGTACACGCTTGAAGAATCAAGAAATAAATCATTTCAGGGGAGCGGGCTTGGCTTGACGATTACAAAAAGGCTTGTTGAACAAATGGGCGGTGCTATTTCCCTTCAAAGCAAACCATACGAACGGACAGTGTTTACCATCACATTAAAAAGAATGACGTATTAAACGTAAGATTTTCTTAAGAAACAGGAAATAAAAATGACACCGCTCACGGCTACAATAGAAAACAGGTTCAGACGGAAGGAGAAAGATAATGACCTATATTGTGAATATCAACGGCCTCACCAAAACCTTTCAAGGCAAAGAAGTCGTATCAAATGTAAATATGCATATACGAAAAGGAGAAATATACGGATTTCTAGGACCGAACGGCGCGGGTAAAACAACCGTCATGAAAATGCTTACGAGCCTTGTAAAACCGACCGGCGGAGAGATTGAAATCCTAGGACATAAATTGACAAATACGTCATACAAAGTACTGGGCAGAATAGGCAGTATGATTGAATATCCTATTTTTTATGAAAAACTGACAGCACAAGAGAATTTAGAACTGCATTGTGAGTACATGGGTTATCACAATAAAAATTCAATTCAAGAAGTGCTCGGCATGGTGAATTTGAAAAATATTGAGGAAAAGGCGGTAAAAACCTTCTCCCTTGGTATGAAGCAGCGGCTCGGCATAGCGCGGGCAATTATCACCAAGCCTGAATTGCTGATTTTAGATGAACCGATTAACGGACTTGATCCCGTCGGAATTAAGGAAATCCGACATTTGTTCCAAGTGCTGAGTAAAGAGTATGGCATGACACTGCTGATTTCCAGCCATATGCTCAGTGAAATAGAGCAAATCGCCGATACAATCGGAGTGATTCGGGACGGAAGGCTGCTTGAAGAGGTTTCCATGGACAATATCAGAGGGCAAAATACGGAATACATTGAGCTGGTGACGACAAATCGGACGAAGGCGTGTTTTGTGCTTGAGAATGAACTGGGCATCGCCAATTTCAAAATATTGAATGATAAAACCGTACGGATCTATGATTCTGAGGCATCACAGGCAGCCATCTCAAAAGCACTGATTCTAAATGATATAGACATCGAGTCAATCAACAAAAAATATACCTCGCTGGAGGACTATTTCCTAAGCCTGATCAACGGTGACAGCATCAGTGCGTAAAAAGGGGCGGAGCTAATGTGGAATTTAATGAGAATCGAATTAAAGAAAATGAAGCTGGGCTGGTATGCGCGTGGAGCAATCATCGCAAATCTTATCCTTCTGGGATTTTTATGGATGGTCTGCTATGTAGAAAAAATGGAAGGCGAGGAGACCATGCAAACCATTGATGAATCGTTCCTCATCATCGGGACATTTGTCAGAGGGGTTTTCATCATCTTCGGGGCGGTATTGATTGCAAGATTAGTGATTTCGGAATTTAAAAACAAAACAATTCTTGTGCTGTTCACTTATCCGGTTAACCGAAAAAAACTGCTGGCAGCCAAGCTGATGATTGCGTTCGGACTGACCTTTATCACGATTTTAATATCAAATGCATTTGTCGCTTTTGCTTTCTTTTTTTTGAACTCAATCTATCATGTGATTCCCGGGGAAGTGACATCGGATATGGTCTCTCAGCAAGCTGTGAAAATGGCGGTTTTCGCCTTTGGCGCCGCTGGAACAAGCTTAGTGCCCATCTTTTTTGGGATGCGTAAATACTCTGTTCCGGCAACCATTATTTCGTCTGTTATTATTGTCATGGCCATGAGTTCAACAACCTCGGAATTTTCACTGTCCTCAATTGTGTATATTCCTTTATCCCTGGCTGCCGCGGGCTTCGTTTTTGCTTACTTGGCTGTCAGAAAAGTAGATAAAACGGATGTGCTATAGGGGGGTTGATAACAAAATGTTAAAATTGGTGAAATTAGAATTGAAAAAGACAAAATTAGGATGGTATTTCAAGGGCGCCGTCATTGCAAATCTATGTATTTTCTGTTTTATGTGTCTGATAGGTTCAGAGGAAAAAACACTTTCTACCGCCAAAATGGCGTTTGCTGATGCGGCCTCAACAGTATCCATACTGGGGCTCTTTGTCAGATCAGTTTATATCGTCTTTGCGGCAGTGCTCATTGCCAAACTGGTCATCGGCGAGTATAGAAATAAGACGATCACGGTTATGTTCACCTATCCCATCAGCCGAAAAAAGCTGATGACTGCCAAGCTATTGATCATTTCCGGGCTGACCTTTGTCACTATTATTGTGTCCGAACTGGTGCTTTCGGCCATCATTTTTAAGGTAAATGATTATTTTCATTTCAGTTCAGGTAAGCTGGCGTTCCATGCTTTGGGCGGGGAGATTGGCGCTATGCTGGTATATGCGGCTGCAGCTGCGGGATTATGCCTTGTTCCCTTATACTTTGGAATGCGAAAACACTCTGTTTCTGCAACCATTGTCTCGTCAGTTATCTTGATGATATTGATCAGTCAAAATAGCTCACAATTATCGTTAGCTAACATTATTTATATTCCTTTAGCCCTTGCTGCTGTCGGTATCATTATCGCTTACCGGACGATCCGAAAGACAGATCAGGAAGATGTAATGTAAAAAAGGCCGTATAAAACCGGCCTTTCAGCGTTACTCTGTTTTCTCAATGAAGCGTGGTTTGCCCAGCTCTTTACTCATCATATAGAAATGGAAGAAGTATTCCCCGATTGCCATGACAATGGCCGCAAAGAGGGCAGCCAGCGCCAGCATTCCCGGAGATAACCCCATAGAGAGCGGCATTCCCATCAGCCAGACAACGAGGAAGGCTAAGCCAAAATCAGCCACAGTCGCTATCATATTGTTCCATTTAGGCAATACATAAAGATCCCCGAGTAAATAAGAAATAACCCCTAAGACGATCGTCATCAGCAGTGTATCGCCAAAAGTGAAATTAAAGCCAAGGCCAAGAATCAAATACAAAACAATAATTGTCATAATTCCTTTGATAGCAAGTGCTTTCACGTGAACCATGTTAAACTCCTCCTCCAATCTTATATTTTGTTATGTGTATGTTTCCTCAATTCAACAAAATTAAACCTTATATTGCTTTTCGCATTGAAATATTTCCCATTCGGTGTTAGTGTCTTTGGTGATAAAATTCGCTTTGAAGAGGGTGATTGCAATGAAGTGCAGACAAAAAAACGGATGGATGATGTTCCTCTTATTGTTGTTTGCACTGGCTGGGTGCGGACAACCATCTGCTGAACACCCGGTCTCTCAAACGCCTTCATCTAAGACGTCTCCATCTGCACGGTCGGCGGACGGAATACATAAAGAGTTTATAGAAGCTGAGAGGCTTTTTGGAATTTCAGTATTTCATCACCTGATTGAACAGCAGGGCACAGAGAAAAATGTGTTTATATCGCCATACAGCATTCAGCAGGCACTTGTCATGGCGGCAAATGGAGCCGATGGAGAGACAAAAGAAGAAATGAAGAACACCTTGCTTCTATCTGAATTGAAAGACAGTGAAATCAATGAAGCAGCGAACACCCTCATGAACTCCTTCCGTACCCTTTCTGATGGTGAATTGCTTGCGGCCCATTCTGTTTGGACAGGACTTGACATCAATCCGCAATTTAAACAAACGATTGAACAACATTTTGACGGGAAAGCATGTAAGCTGGGACCACATCCTGAAAAAGCAAAGAAGAAGATCAATGAATGGGCCGCGAAAAAAACAAAAGGCCATATAGAAGATATTGCTGACAATCTGTCCCCGAACACAATCGCTGTTTTACTTAGTACAATCTACTTTCAAGGAGACTGGGCACAACCGTTTGATAAGGCAATGACCTATGTTGAACCATTTTATTTACAGAACGGAACGGAAAAGAAGCATCCGATGATGAAGCAGACGGCTCTCCTCCCATACCAAGAGAACGAGCTGTTTCAAGCTGTAAAGCTTTCTTATAAGAATAAGGACTTGTCTTTTGCTGTATTTTTGCCGAAGAAAGATAAGAACCTTTCATCACTCACTGCTGCATTGACGCATGAGAATATGGAAAAATGGGAGAACCGCTGGGAAGAAAAAATGGTGAAGCTGAGTCTTCCGCGTTTTTCCTTTGAAGAAAAATACAATCTGCGAGGTATACTGGCTCAGTTGGGAATGAAAACAGCATTTGGCAAAGCTGATTTTTCAAAACTATTTCAAGACAAAAGCACGGATGCAAAAATCGATGATGTCAATCACCATACGTTTATCAAAACGGACGAAACAGGAACAGAAGCAGCGGCGGCAACGTCTGTTGAGATCATTGAATCCGCCTCTGAGCCTGAATTGTCGCTGTCGGTGAACCACCCTTTTTTATTCGTAATAGCGGATGAAAAGACGAAAAGCATTTTATTTTTGGGGACTGTGGCAGAGCCTGCTGAGTAAAATAAAAAGTTTCTGCTGTTCACCCGTCATCTCCTTGACTGTCCAGCAATATGATGAAAGGAGGATACAGGGAGGTGACACGATGGCAGTCGTGAAAGCGTCAAGTGCGGATATCGATCTGATGGCAAGACTGCTCAGAGCGGAGGCCGAAGGTGAAGGACAGCAGGGAATGCTGCTTGTCGGAAATGTAGGGGTCAATCGGTTAAGAGCCAATTGCTCTGATTTTAAAGGACTGCGCACGATTCGGCAAATGATCTATCAGCCGCACGCATTTGAGGCGGTGACACATGGATACTTCTATCAAAGGCCCAGAGAAAGTGAAAGAAGGCTGGCGCGGCGCACCATTAATGGAGAACGATTCTGGCCTGCCAAATTCAGCTTATGGTATTTTAAGCCGGGCGGGAATTGCCCTGCACAATGGTATAACCAGCCGTTGGTAGCCAGATTCAAGTCCCATTGTTTTTACCAGCCGACAGGGGAAACGTGCGAGAATGTCTATAATACATTTTAGTTCAGAAACACCGTCCGAATCACCGGGCGGTGTTTTACTTAATGGTATCGGAAACACTGAGTGGTTCATGTTTAACCGCTCCAGTGTTTTTTTATTCTTTAAGAATGTGTGAAGAAAAATAGGAAAAAAGAGCAGTTGATTAAAAGGGAATTTTACTGAAAACACGATTTTTTTCCGTGAATCGACACATTTCGATCAATGGCCTGTGAAGGTTTTCCTATTTGTCATATTAAGGGCAAACAATACGTTTATATTTCTTCACATTCATTTAACAAAGGTTTCCTATAATGAAGGCGATCAATGAGAAGAGAGGGGATCTTAAATGACACATGACAGCCGTTTAGATGAGTGGGTGAAGAAGTTAAAGGAAGAAAGCTTTGAAAACAATATGTTTGACCGCCGCCGTTTTATTCAAGGGGCGGGTAAAATCGCGGGTCTTTCTCTAGGTTTAACCATTGCTCAATCGGTCGGCGCATTTGAAGTGAATGCCGCGCCTAAGTTCTCCAGTTATCCGTTTACACTCGGTGTCGCTTCGGGAGACCCGATGTCTGATAGTGTCATTTTATGGACCCGTCTTGCGCCCGATCCGCTGAATGGCGGAGGAATGCCCAAACAGGCTGTTCCTGTGAAATGGGAGCTGGCGAAGGATGAGCATTTCCGCCGCATCGTAAAGCGCGGAACGGAGATGGCCAAGCCGAGCCTTGCGCACTCGGTACACGTTGAAGCTGACGGGCTTCAGCCGAATCAAGTGTACTATTACCGTTTCAAAAGCGGCCACGAGTTAAGCCCTGTCGGAAAAACAAAAACCCTGCCTGCCGCGGGAGCAAATGTTTCGAAAATGACTTTTGCTTTTGCCTCCTGTCAACAATATGAGCATGGCTATTATACGGCGTATAAACATATGGCCAAGGAAAAACTCGATTTGGTGTTCCATCTCGGCGATTATATTTATGAATATGGCCCGAATGAGTACGTATCAAAAACAGGAAATGTACGCACGCACAGCAGTGCAGAAATCATTACACTTCAAGATTACCGAAATCGCCATGCCCAATATCGTTCCGATGCGAATCTGAAATCGGCGCACGCGGCGTTTCCATGGGTTGTGACCTGGGATGATCATGAAGTGGAAAACAACTACGCCAATAAGATACCGGAAAAAGGGCAGTCTGTTGAAGCATTTGTCTTGCGCCGTGCCGCGGCTTATCAAGCGTATTACGAGCATATGCCGCTTCGCAGATCCTCTTTGCCAAACGGTCCGGACATGAAGCTTTTCCGCCATTTCTCTTATGGAAACTTGGCATCGTTCAATGTGCTCGATACACGGCAATACCGAGACGATCAAGCGAATGGCGACGGGAATAAGCCGCCTTCAGATGAATCGCTTAATCCAAACCGCACATTGCTGGGGAAAGAACAGGAAGATTGGCTGTTCAATAACTTGGGAAGCTCAACCGCTCATTGGAATGTGCTGGCTCAGCAGATTTTCTTCGCCCAATGGAATTTCGGGACAAGCGCAAGTCCGATCTACAGTATGGATTCTTGGGATGGCTACCCGGCACAGCGCGAACGGATCGTCAATTTTATTAAAAGCAAAAATCTAAATAATATGGTCGTTTTGACGGGAGATGTCCACGCGAGCTGGGCGTCGAATCTTCATACCGATTTTAATAAAACCAATTCGTCTATTTTCGGAGCCGAATTTGTCGGAACGTCTATTACATCCGGCGGGAACGGAGCAGATAAGAGAGCGGATACAGATCAAATCTTAAAACAAAATCCTCACATTAAATTTTTCAACGACTATCGGGGCTATGTCCGCTGCACAGTGACCCCTGAACAATGGAGAGCGGATTATCGGGTAGTACCGTTTGTAACTGAACCTGGAGCATCCCTATCGACAAGAGCATCATTTGTGTATCAAAAGGATCAAACCGGATTAAGAAAAGTATCGGCAGCGGCTGTTCCGGGAGGCTTGAAGCAGTCTAATGAGGTAGAAGAAGACCGCTTCTTTGCCCATAATAAAGCCCACGAAAAACAAGTGATAAAGAAAAGAGCCAAAATAACAAAATAAGGAGCTGAATGTCATGTTTTCAAACATCGGGATACCCGGTTTAATCTTAATTTTTGTGATTGCTTTGATTATCTTTGGACCTTCAAAGCTTCCGGAGATCGGCCGGGCGGCAGGACGGACCCTCCTTGAATTCAAAAGCGCGACAAAATCTCTTGTGTCCGGTGAAGACAAAGAAGAGGAAAAACCATCAGCTGACTTAACGGCTGTCAAAAAGGACAAACCAGCGGGCTGAATGCTGATGAGGCAGATCAATCAGTATCTGCCTCTTTACTGATTTGATAAGGAGGGCTTCCGGCATGGATAAAAAAGAAACGCATTTGATCGGACATTTGGAAGAGCTGCGAAAAAGAATCATTCTGACGTTAGCTGCATTTGTCGTGTTTTTGATTGCCGCTTTTTTATTTGTACAGGATATTTATGACTGGCTAAGCAGAGATTTGGATGGAAAACTGGCTGTTCTGGGGCCGAGTGAAATTCTATGGGTGTACATGATGATCGCCGGAGTATGCGCCATTGCCGCTTCCATTCCTGTAGCGGCATTCCAGGCGTGGCGGTTTGTAGCCCCGGCGCTGACCGAAACAGAACGCAAGGTGACTCTTTTGTATATTCCGGGATTATTTGCGTTATTTCTGACAGGCATTTCGTTTGGATACTTTGTGCTGTATCCGATTGTGCTTGGCTTTTTGATGAAGCTGTCGTCAGGGCATTTTGAAACAATGTTCACCGCCGATAACTATTTTCGATTTATGGTGAATTTGAGCCTGCCGTTTGGTTTTTTATTTGAGATGCCTCTGGTCGTCATGTTTTTAACCCGCCTTGGCATTCTAAACCCTCTGCGGCTGGCGAAGGCTAGAAAACTTTCTTATTTTCTCCTGATTGTGGTGTCGATTCTGATTACGCCCCCGGATTTTGTTTCTGATTTTTTGGTCATGGTTCCGCTTCTCGTCCTGTTTGAAGTAAGTGTGGCCCTGTCCGCGTTTGTCTATAAAAAGAAACTGGCCAGTGAACCATTGATGACATGACGGAATTTAATGGAGTGAACCGCCGGAAGAGCGGATGTCTGTATCGTACTTTGCGGCAGTAACAGCGGCGATCCTTAGTGCCTTGACGATCATTTCGAGGCTGAGGCTCGGCGCTTGTTTATTTATGGTTTGTTCCGGGATGTACGGGATATGGATGAAGCCGCCCTTTATTTTTGGGGAATTCTTGTTGATCTCATCCATCAGCCCATAGAATAGGTGGTTGCATACAAATGTCCCGGCAGTATGGGAAATGGCCGCAGGAATGCCGTTTTCCTTCATGTGCTCAACCATTCGTTTGATCGGCAGCCCCGTCCAGTAAGCCGCGGGACCATTTTCGGAGATGGGTTCATCAATCGGCTGATTCCCTTCGTTATCAGGAATTCGTGCGTCATCAAGGTTAATCGCCACACGTTCCGGCGTGATTTGCATTCTGCCGCCTGCTTGTCCCACACAAATGACGATGTCCGGCTGATGTTTATGAATGACCTGCCCCAGGATTTTAAGTGACTTTTTAAATACGGTAGGCACCTGTTCCGACACGATTACAGCATGATCGGCATCCTCGCCGTTCAGCTGTTTGACAGCTTCCCACGCCGGATTTACTGTTTCACCTCCAAAAGGATCAAAGCCTGTGAACAACACTTTTGGTTTCATACTAATTCCCCCTTTTCATCTATTTTATTGTAAATCTCTGCTTTTTAGAAATCATCTCTGAATCTATTCGAAAATACAGAAACCGTTTTCTCATTTATCAATTATTAACAGAATCAAGCGTTAACTTTTCTTTTTTTATCGTTTGAATATTTTTGAAATGTGGCGGACAATGAGTAAAAGGAGTGGATCATATTGAAGGATCTTTTTCAGCAATATCGGTCACTTTTTCCGGTGCTGCATACGCATACTATGCTTGCGAGCTGCTCTCAAAGCGCATTGGCACTGCCGGTTTCAAGAGCTATAAAAGAGTACCATGACAGCTTACTGCAAACGGGAGCCAACTGGAATGAAGCGATTAAAAAAACAGAAAGCGCCAGAAATGAATTTGCTGTTCTGATTGGCGCGGAGCCTGAGGAGATTGCGGTTTTGCCTTCAGTTTCCGATGCAATTGTTGCGGTCGCATCTGCTTTGCAAGATTGCAAAAAAAAGAAAGTGGTTTATACAGAAATAGATTTTCCCGCAGCAGCTCACATTTGGAAAGCGCAAAGAGACTATGATTTACAAGTTATTCCTTCTTCAGATGGAATGGTGCCGATTGAGAGTTATGAAGCATGTATCAGTGAAGAGACCCTGCTGACTTGTGTGCCTCACGTCAACTACTATAATGGCTTTCTTCAAGATATCAAACAAATCGCAGCCATTGCGCGGGAAAAAGGTTCGTTGTTATTTGTAGACGCCTATCAATCCGCCGGACACGTCCCGATAGATGTAAAGGAAAGCGGGATTGATATGCTGGCTGCAGGTTCACGAAAATATATGCTCGGAATTCCGGGAACCGCTTTTCTTTATGTGAGAAAAGAGCTGGCGGAACGGCTGCGGCCGAAAGCTTCAGGCTGGTTTGGCCAGCAAAGCGCGGCGGCTTTTGACTTAAACCGTTTTTCATATGCAAGCGGAGCTAAACGTTTTGAAACAGGAACGCCGTCCTTTATCAGTTTGTATGCCGCACATGAAGGTTTGTCGCTGCTTAATGAGATAGGAGTTTCGCGTATACATGTTTATATAAAAGAGCTGAGTGCATATGCTTTTCAATACGCAAGTGAAAGAGGGCTGCGGGTGATGGGGCCGGCATCTAGCGACCAGCGGCCGGGGATGATTTCCATTTATGATGAGCGGGCATCGGAGACAGCGGAACGATTGAAAAAACAAAAGATTGTTTGTGCACCGCGGAATAATGTCATCCGGCTGGCTCCTCATTTTTATAATACAAAGGATGAATTGGAGTATGTGATTGATGAGCTGGTAAATATATTTGCCTGCCGATGATGCACATATCAATAAAAAAAGCAGACCCTAAAAGAGTCTGCCTTCTTATTATTGGTCTACTTTCACACGTTTAATGAAGAAAGCACAGACCAGACCGAGGAGGGCCACAATCATTGCAAAGATAAATGCATGCTGCACGCCTGCGGTCAGAGCTTTTGGAATGAGGGACGGATCAGCCGGGTTCTTCACGCCGCTCATATAATCTTGCTGTCCAGCGGCCATAATGCTGACCGCCACCGCAGTACCGATCGCGCCTGCCATTTGCTGAAGTGTATTCATAATGGCTGTGCCGTCTGGATAAAACTTCGGCGGAAGCTGGTTTAGTCCATTTGTTTGCGCCGGCATCATGATCATAGAGATACCGATCATCAAACATGTATGAAGCACGATAATAACTGCCGCCGTTGACGCTGTGGTGACATTTGAGAAAAACCAGAGAACGGCTGTAACAATGACAAAACCGGGAATGACAAGCCATTTTGGTCCGTATTTATCAAACAGGCGTCCTGTAACCGGCGACATAAAACCATTTAGAATTCCGCCGGGAAGCATCACAAGTCCTGCTGTAAATGCCGTTAAGGCCATGCCGCCTTGTAAGAACATCGGCAGCAGAAGCATGGAAGATAGAATAACCATCATACAGATGAAAACCATAAGCACGCCAAGGACAAACATCGGATAGCGGAAAGCACGAAGATTCATCATTGGCTGTTTCATCGTAAGCTGGCGGATTGAAAACAAAATAAGGGCGATTACGCCGACAGCGAGTGAGCTGATAACAATAGGACTTGACCATCCGCCAGACCCTTCACCTGCATTACTAAAGCCAAACACAACGCCTCCGAACCCAATCGTCGACAGAATAATAGAAAGGACATCAATTTTTGGTTTTGTAATTTCGGACACATTTTGCATGTAAGCTATTCCGAAAATAAGAGCTAACACAAGGAAAGGAAGAGAAATCCAAAAGATCCAATGCCAGTTAAGGTGCTCTAAAACCAAACCGGAAAACGTCGGTCCTATGGCCGGCGCAAACATAATGACAAGCCCGATGGTTCCCATGGCAGCTCCGCGTTTATGCGGCGGGAATATGACCAAAATGGTATTAAACATCAACGGTAACAGCAATCCTGTTCCGAGGGCCTGCACAATTCTTGCAATTAATAAAAATGAAAAGCTTGGTGATATCGCAGCGATCAGTGTCCCCAAAATTGAAAAGGCGAGCGATACGATAAAAAGCTGTCTGGTTGTAAACCATTGAAGGAGAAGTCCTGATACCGGAACAAGAATTCCGAGGACAAGCAAATATCCGGTCGTTAACCATTGTACGGTTGACGCCGTAATGTTCAGCTCCTTCATGAGATCGGTTAAGGCGATATTTAATGCTGTTTCACTGAACATGCCGATAAAACCGGCGAGCAGTAATGAAATCATAATAGGCATGACTTTATATTGTTTAGAAGGTGCAGCTGTTTCCAAAACGATTCTCCTCTCTATAACCGGCAATAGACCAGTCTGTATGAAATGTAGTTAAGATGTCTCTATTTTAAGTTTTCAGCAGCTTTGGAATAAGGTTGGCGATATGCAGAAGCGGTTTGCTGTCTTTCCTCGTTATAGAAAGAATAATGCCGCCTTCAATCATTGAATTAATGACGGTGCTTATTTCCTTCGCTTTATTCTCGCAGAAACCCGATTGCTGTAATTTCTCCGCAAATGCGTTTTCCCATGTTTCATAGGCTTGATCACACGCATGACGTAAAAATTCACTTTTTAATGAAGTTTCCGCCGCAAGTAAACCAACGGGCAATCCTTCAATATTTTCCGGACATGTGAACTGACAGGACAGTTCCTTCAGAAATGATTGAATGCCTTCCGCAGGATCTGAACATTTTTCAAGGCTTTCGGTTATTTTTAAACGGACATATTCATTCATTTGATTCACAGCTTCGATCGCCAGCTGTTCTTTACCCTCGGGAAAGTGATAATAAAGAGATCCTTTAGGCGCGCCGCTTTCTTTAATTATTTGATTTAGTCCCGTTCCGTAATATCCCTGCAGCTGAAAAAGACGAGTCGCAGCTGAAAGTATTTTTTCACGAGAATCTCCATGACTCATATAATTCCCACCTTAAAAATGCAATAGCTAAAATATAGTGACTGGTCTATTATCTTTGTCAGGTGAATGAATGTCAAGAAAGACTTAATAAAAAAACCCGCAGGATAACCTCCTATTAAACCGGACATACCTTAATGTGTATGATTATTAAAAGTTGAGCAAATTAAGCATGCCTCATATTTCTAAATATTGTATGATGGTCCATTTTGTAAGAGGAAAAAGCTGAAAAAATTTGAGGGGCCTTCTGCCCTCAGATTTTTCCAATCAACGCATAAAAGCATAAATGCGTTGCGAAAGGTCAAATGTACTCATTTTTTAAGGGTTATTTTTTTTGTCGAAAAGAGGAAAAAATACCCTATATTTCCCTCTGTTTCTTTAATAGAATAAAGTCTGTTAAATCATTACATATTAGGGGGAAATATCATGAATGCTGTAAAATCTAAACTTTTAGCCGTATTAATGATTTGTATGCTGAGTGTCGTGTCTGTGTTTACGATCCAGCCAAACGTTTCAAAAGCTGCCTCAGAACACAATCCAGTGGTCATGGTCCATGGTATTGGCGGGGCGTCCTTTAACTTCGCGGGAATTAAATCTTACTTGGTGTCCCAAGGATGGTCGAGCAAAGACTTGTATGCAATTGATTTTTTGGATAAAACAGGGAATAACAGAAACAATGCGCCTAGATTATCATCATATGTGAAAAAAGTGCTGAGTGAAACGGGAGCGAGTAAAGTGGATATTGTCGCGCACAGCATGGGCGGCGCTAATACTCTTTACTATATTAAAAACCTGGACGGCGGAGACAAGATCGCTAACGTCGTGACTCTTGGCGGAGCGAACGGACTGGTCACAAACAGAGCGCTGCCGGGTACCGATCCGAACCAAAAGATTTTATACACATCCGTTTATAGCTCAGCTGACATGATTGTCATGAACCCGCTGTCCAGATTAATCGGAGCGAAAAATGTGCAAATTCACGGTGTCGGCCACATCGGCCTGCTTATGAACAGCAAAGTAAACGGGCTGATTAAAGAAGGCCTTAACGGCGGCGGGGAAAATACTAATTAATAGATTTAAAGCCTTGAAGAGTGCTTGCTCATCAAGGCTTTACGTATATAAGGGGATATATCGTCACTCATTTCCAAATTCTTTTTTCGCTCGAAACCAAGCCCTCGGAAGTTATTTTTGTTAAAATAGTAAAGTTACAATAGAATTCGGAGGGTTTATCGTGGGAAAAGTGAAAAGAAATGCCCCTTGCCCATGTGGCAGCGGTAAGAAATATAAAAAATGCTGCGGAAATAAGGTTGTCGATTTTCCGGCAGAAATGGCAGCAAAAGAAGCGAAACAAATTCAGGAAGACTTGATGGAGTATGCCTTTACAGTACATAGAGAAAGCATTTCAGCATTTATCAATCAGTATGACATTCTTTCAGCTATGGACAGGCAGACAAAAGACATCAGCGTGTTTAACTTAGGCATCTGGGGAATATTCTTTCACCCGCTTGCCGGCAATCAAACGATCTTTGAAGACTATCTTCAGAAAAAAGCCGATTCCATTACACGCCCGAAAACGCGTGAGCTTGTTGAATCATGGAAAAGCATGACTCCGGCTTTACTGCTGTTGAAAGAAATGGACGAGACAGTCATTCAGTTTGAAGACGTCGTGACGAAAAAGCAATTTAATGTCGAGATGGACGTGAAAAAGCAAGAGCTTCCGCCGCTTGGAAGCCTGATTTTAGGCTATCCGATTCACGAGGCGGAAAAAGCTGAATTCTTCATGCAGTTTACTATCTTCCCGGCAAAGAGAACAGACGCTTTGATCAGCAAAGTGATGAAGATTGCAGATCCTGCTTTGCAAAAAGGCAAAACGCCGGAAAGCTTTATGAAAGAAGACTTCCAACAAGTTCTTTTTGCGTTGTTAGGCGAAGAAGAGAAACAGCCGGCTGCTGAAGAAGAAAGCATAGAGTGGGCAAACGACTTGGAGAAGGAAACAGCCCTTGCCATCGAAAAAGGAATGAGCGGAGAAGAATATCCGGACAAGCTGATTCCGGCAGTCATCGGCCTGTGGAAAACCTTCTGTGAGAAAAAAGAGCCTGTTATCAGAAAGCCTGAAGCTTTTGCTGCGGCGGTCGAGTATTATGTGAATTCCATTTCTCTAAACGGCACTTCCCTTTCACAAGCCAAATTGGCGAAGAAATACGGTGTAAGCGCATCGACCATTTCCAGCCGCTATAAAGAAATTGAAAGTGTGTTAAAGAGCGAAGCGGACAGCTTTGCAGCAGCAATGACATCATAACAGCAGATAAAAACCTTGAGAAGCCGCGGCTTCTCAAGGTTTTTTCTTTTGAAACGGTATTTTAATTTCTAAATGAAAGATCTTTCTGAAAGACAAATGGGTGCTGCCAAAAATAAGTCAAAAAAAGGAGAAATAAGCTTTCTCCTTTTTTTGTATGCTGAAAAAAGCAGGAAAATAAATTTAGCTTATCTAATAGTAGAACGTGACGCAAATTTATTTTTATGAAAACCCAAATAGGGAAATGGCAAAATATATCGTTTCGGAAGGAGAATGAACAATGGATCAAACTCGTACTCTTGGCAAAACAGATTTACAGGTGAAACGAATCGGTTTTGGAGCTAACGCGGTCGGAGGACATAATCTATTTCCGAATTTGAATGATGAGACTGGCAGGGACTTGGTTCGCACTGCTTTAGACGGCGGCGTGAATTTTATCGATACCGCCTTTATATATGGATTGGGCCGTTCTGAGGAAATAATCGGAGAGATTGTAAGCGAGAGAGGCGGACGGGACCAGCTGGTTATCGCTTCTAAGGGAGCGCATAAGGAGGTCAACGGAGACATTGAGTTAGACAACAGCCGGGAATTTCTCCGCGGCGAAGTTGAAAAAAGCTTGAAGCGCCTGAAAACGGATTATATTGATCTGTACTACGTTCATTTCCCGGATGGCAAAACGCCTCTGGCTGAGGTGGCGGGAACGCTGAAGGAATTGAAGGACGAAGGCAAAATTAAAGCGATCGGCGCTTCTAACCTTGATTTTAAACAATTGCAGGAGTTTAACGCAGACGGGTATTTAGAGGTTCTTCAATCCGAGTACTCTTTAATTCACCGTGATGCTGAGAAAGACTTGCTCCCTTATTGTGAAGAGCAGGGCATTTCATTTATCCCGTATTTCCCGCTCGCATCAGGGCTGTTAACAGGAAAGTTCACTAAGGATGCGACTTTTGACGACATCAGAAAAGACAATCCGCAGTTCCAGGGAGAAACATTTATTAAGAATTTGGAGAAGGTAGACAAGCTGAAAGCCATTGCCGAAGATAAGCAGGCAGAGACGGCTCACCTCGCTCTTGCATGGCTCTTAACGAGACCTGCAATTGATGCCATCATTCCAGGCGCCAAACGTCCTGATCAGCTAAAAAACAACCTGAGAACGCTCGATATTCAATTAACGGATGATGAAGCTGAATATATCAGCGCCATATTTAAGTAAAATAACAAGAGGAAATAGCGGCTGCTATTTCCTCTTACCTTATTATTCTTTAATGAAAGCTGATGCGAATTCAGATGCTCTGTAATCATTCTGGTCAAGCTGCCATTGGTCAATATCGTTTTTCTTCATTTTGACTTCTACTGTTTCTTCAGTTGACGCAGGACCGAGCTTTTTGAATTCGTCCGGATATACGTTTAGGGCGTATTTGACTGCATCTTCATAGCTTGAACCAGAGTTCTTGCTATAGTAATCTTCCACCCGGTCTTTGATACGGTCGGAAAGAGAGGATGCGTCAACGGGCTTAATCGTGGCTTCCACAATCGCTTCGTCTCCTGTGATGGATTTTGTTTTCGTCTGAATGGCAGATTTTTCGCTTAACGTTGATGTAATGGCACCAAGTATTTTATCAAGTGTTTTATCATCTGCGTATTGGCTGGAAAGACCGGAAGCAGATACATAGCTTTCCTTTGCCGCTTTGTTAAATTCGTTTACCACTTTGTTTTTGTTATCGCCCGTAATTTTTTCGAAATCTTTGTTATCCTTTCCGAATAACAGGATATCCACATACGCAGACAGCGCCTTTGCCGGGTTTTGAAGCTGGTCGGCGGTAGCAAGGATTTTTTTGCTGCTTCCATCAATTTTAAATGTTAACGATTTTTCCTTTTTATCGCTGCCGCTGCTTGGCGGATTATAGACAAGCTCATATTTTTTGCCTTTGTCTACTACATAGAACAGGCTGCCTTTGATTGCTTTATCAGGATTCAAAGAACTGCTCTGGAGGCGTTCATTATAATCGTCAGGTGTAGACTCTGAAGACTTTGTGTCCCCTTGGTATAAGGTGAAATCATTGCTGTTGACATATAAAATGTCTTTCCCTGTGTTTTTCACAGAAACGTTTACTTTTAATACGAGCTGATCTTTTGAAGCAGAGTTGTCATATTGCGGCGGAAGCGTGTACTCGGTACTATCAATCTTTACTTCAGCCGTATCTGATTTCTTCTCAGAATCTGAGTTTTTCTTTTCCCCATTCGCTTTACTTCCTGAACAAGCTGCTGTAAAAAGCGTCAGGATCAGTATAAGGAAAACAGTATACGTTTTTTTCTTGAACATTTGATTTCCCCCTCAATTCATTTACGGATGGGACGCGGCTTTTGTCTTAGAGAAATGGATCTTTTTGAATGGCTTTTGATTCATACGCAAAAATCAGTTCTTTTCTCATGGTTTTGTATGCCGGTTTTGGAAAATTCGGCCCTCCATCACGATAGATTACCTATAAAAATGTTACAACGTGTTTAATTTTAAGATTATTAGCTTTTATATTGAATAGGTTCATCCTACTATTTTTGGTGAAAAATGTTCTGGATGTACTGCCAATTATGGAAATCGTGTGAGTATTAGACTAGAACTTTTAGATTATTTTGAAATGGGTCTCATTTCATGACTTGGCAAATGATGAATGAAAGGAAGTGATCGTTTGGAGAAAGAGGAGTTAAAAGAAAGAGCCCGGCAGATCGGAAATGCACCGAAACATTTCCGGCTGAACATTGAAGATTATGGAGAAGACGTTGAAGAAAACAGGGCTTATTTTTGTTGGGGTAAGCCTGATGATGAAGATGAAGCTGTCTTCGTTGAACTTGGCATGGATGGTCAGCTTGAAGCGCTTGGCCGCTATGTCGCCGATCCAGAAGAGAATACGCTGTCTGATGAGATTTTGTTTGAAAAAATGCTTCAGTTTACAGAAACTCATTATCCCGGTGCTTCGTCGCAATTTGTGCTGCAAGAACAAGATGAGGCAGAAAATGGAAAAGTGAGATTCTCCTATATTCAGATGGCGGACGGACTTCCGATTCCCATGACCGGATGGTACGCGGATGTATCCTTGGCGGGGGAGATAGTCAATTTCCGTTACTACGGGCACGCGGAGGCTCTTATCAAGCCGGAACACATTGCGGATGAACAAACGGCTCTGGCCTATTATGTAAAGGATATTAATTTCAATCTCATGTTTACCGTTCTTCATAGCTCGGTATATGAGTCCGGAGATGATAAGCCTCATTTGGTATATGAGCCTTATTTAAGGCCGTTACCCGCTGATTTATCAGAATATCCAACGGAATATAAGGACGGAGAAATTGAATCAGAAAGCTTCCCGCTGCCCCTTTTCGAGGGTGTTACGGAAATAGCTGATATCAATAGCATGATCGGTTGGCATGATGGTTTAACAAAAGTACGGGAAGCAGATATGGGGGACGGAACGATCGGCGAAGTTTGGCGCGAGGGCCCCGCTCCGGAGCTAAAAGACAAAAGCATGAAAAGCTGGTTTGAAGGGAGGATGGAAAAGGTAATGAAAATGATCCGTCACAAAGAAACCGGGAAATTGGCTGGAGTCATGTCTTTTATGGACAAAAAAGGGCCGCTCCATTTGTCCCGTGCGGAATGTGAGAAAAGGGCGCTCCGGTTTCTGTTCACCCTATTTCCCAATGCTGAGCGATGTTTTCAAATAAAATATGATGAACCGGAGGATGCGGAAACGATAGTCGGGTTTACATTTGAAGCAGTCTGCAACGGTGTCCCGCTGAGATTCGGTTATTCAAGGATCTGCGTGAACCGTACAACGGGCCAAGTCACTACATATATGGCGCCGGATATTGACCCTGAAACATTACAATCTATCGACCCCGTTCCTTCGGTTTCAATAGAAAAGGCCAGATCCATTTTTCTCGATGCGCTCAACGTGAAGCTGGCTTGGGATAAGCAATACGGCGATGATGCCAGCATGAGCTACCAGCTTGTGTATCAGCCGGTTTTTCCGAGCTTTATTGAAGCTCATAGCGGAAAAGTTATAAGAAGTGTCATCTGAAAAATCTGACTTGATCCTGCGATGAACGTATCACATCAAGTCGGGCAAAGAGCAGTTGATGTAAAAAAGAGGTGTTAGAAGAATGTCTGAGCTGAAACAAGAAACTTTAGAGCAATTAAAAGCGAAAGGAATACGGATTACGCCCCAGAGACTCGCAATCTATCATGATTTATTGGTCAAAAGACACCACCCGACCGCGGATGACATCTATCAATCACTGAAGACTGAATTTCCGGCAGTCAGTACAGCGACCGTGTATAATACACTCCGCTATTTCAAAAAAGAAGGCCTGATAAGGGAGATGGGCTTTGGAGACCTTGTCCGTTTTGATTTAGCCGAAGACGAGCATTATCACGTCATATGTGAAACGTGCGGAAAGATCGTTGATTTTCATTATCCTTACTTGCATGAGGTTGAGGAATTTGCCGCGCAAATGACAGGGTTTAAAGTCATGCATCACCGTCTGGAGTTTTACGGAATGTGTG
Source organism: Bacillus sp. HU-1818 (assembly GCF_022695965.1). NCBI lineage: Bacteria > Bacillati > Bacillota > Bacilli > Caryophanales > Bacillaceae > Bacillus > Bacillus sp. HU-1818. The sequence continues at coordinate 328,935 of NZ_JAAPBE010000004.1, read as the reverse complement.
AGGATTGTCACATGAAAGAGAAGGACGGGCAGTAAACCGTATCTCATCTCTTCGTATGGTAAAAAATTTAACAAGAGAAAGGGACCTTTCTTCACTGTAAAGAAGAAAGGTCTTTTTATATAATAAAATTCGGTTCTCTCTGCCGTTAACTCTTTTGTGAAAGGATGACTTCATTGGTAAAAGAACAGCTGAAAAAGAAGGCGATGGAGATCGGAAATGTGCCGCCCCATTACGAACTTGAAATAGAGGATTATGACGAAAGGCAAAAAAAGAAGGCTAAAGCCTATTTTATTTGGAAAGACCCCGAACTTACAGAAAAGAAAATTTCGGTCGAGCTGGGGATGGACGGTTCTTTGCTCAAATACTCAACTACTGCCTCTCCCATGCCAGATAAGAGGCTTTCGGACGCTGAGCTGAAGCTGACGGCTCTTCAATTTGCGGCCGGCCATCATCCGGAAACTTTTATGTGTTTTCATTTTCAAGCAAAAGAAGAACGGAAACATCATGTCCGTTTTATTTATATAAAAAAAGTGCTGGAGCTGCCTCTCCCCAATTCAGGCTTTCTGATTGATATCAGCCGCAGCGGACGCGTCGTCAGCTTTTTATACTACGGAGGAGAAGGAAGAGCCGACATTCCCGAAGAGTTTGTGGAGAAAGAGAAGGTCATTTCTCATTATGTAAATACGCTGTCTTTCAAGCTGGTGTATGATGTCATCGATAATGAAAAGGCGCCTCGTCTTGTATATGAACCGATCATGCCCGGCTATAGCTATCCAGCCGATGTAAGTGCAATTGTCCCGGACCAGAATCTCTCCGATGAAAGGACGGAACAAGGAGCGCCCTTGCCTCTTTTGGAGAAAAGCGGGCAAGAACCTGATATCTATCAGATGATGGGTTTTACCAATGACATGAAAAAAGTCGGTGAACGGGACTTTGGGGACGTATACGGTACCACATGGCGCAAAGGAGAAGCACCGGAGCGGAAGGATTTAAGCATTGGAAGCTACTTTGAAAGCCGCAACCAAAACACGATGAAAATGAAAACGGATAAAAAAACAGGGAATATAACAGCCTTTATTTCATTTGTAGAACAACAGGGCGACATCAAGTATTCGAAAGAAGAATGCGAGACAATAGCGCTCCGATTTTTGTATGCGCTCTTTCCGCGAGCCAGGGAGTTTTTCAGAGTCAACCCATCCAGAACAGACGAGAAAGGCAGGATTCGAAACCATTTTTCGGTTTGGTATAAAGATGTCCCTTTACGTTTTGGAGCGGCCCGCATCATCGTCAATCGGGAGACTGGCCATGTTGACGCGTATATGGCGCCGGATATTGACCCGGAAGTATTGGAAAAAATCAAGCATCGGCCGGACGTGCCTGCTGAAGAAGCCAGAGCGGCATTTTTGTCTGCGTTCGATTTGAAGCTGGAGTGGCAGCCCGATTTCTCCCCTCACAGTGAGTATGATTATAAGCTCGTATATACCCCGGTGTACCCATCATATATTGACGCACACAAAAGGCGAAAGAAACGGCTCTAGTTCCGCCTGGTTAATCAGGAATCATTTGCAGATGAGGGTAGTCCTTGAAACGCTTCCAGTCGCCGCCCCATTCAAATCCGAGTTTTTTGGCAATGGCCACAACTTCCAGCCAATCCGACGTTCCGTTTTGGTTGCCGTCATATTCTATATCCCATAAGAGACTGCCGTTTTTTTGCTGAAGGGCAAAATCAATGGCAAGCCCATAGTTATGATAGGATTCGCCGCCCTTTGCATAAGTAACAATATTCCCCTTTTTGGACCGTCCCTGTTTATACAATTCGTTTTGCTCCTCGATTGACCTGAATCCTTCCGTGATTACAATGGAGATGCCTTTTTTCTCAGCCGCCGCCTTTAGAATTTCCGTGTTTTGTTTGACGATCGGATGCAGGTCTTCCGGGATCGGCCTGTCCTTTAATGCCTGCTTTGGCAGCCAATCATGCTGTACATACGTCATACATAGATGCAGCGCTAATAGAATGAATAAAATCATCAGTATTCTTGCGGACAATCTCATGTTGGGTCACTCTTTCTAAGGATGTGCTGAACATTCTGTTTTAGGTAATTCGCACTCTCTAAAAAATCATAGCTATGATAAAATATAACATAAATAGTAGCAGGAGGAAGGGGGCAGATGATGAAATCAAAGATTCCATCCGAAGAAGTTGCAGTAAAACTAAACGAATGGTACAAGCTCATTCGCGCGTTTAAAGCAGACGAAGCAGATCAATTAAAGCGAGAGATCGAGCGCGAATTAAAAGACATGGAAGAAAATCAGGACTTACTATTATATTTTTCTTTGATGGAATTCCGGCACCGGATTATGCTGGACAAACTGAAGCCTGTAAAAGACAGCGGCAGCCAGCCTCCATTCTCTGAAATGCTGAACGACATTGAAATGAATCAGCAAAAACTGACGGGATTATTGGAATATTATTTCTATTATTTCCGCGGAATGTATGAATTTAAGCAAAAGAATTTCATTTCGGCAATCTCTCATTATAAGCAGGCGGAGGAAAAGCTGGAGTACGTTGAAGATGATATTGAAAAAGCTGAATTCCTGTTTAAAGTCGCCGAGGTTTATTATCATATGAAGCAAACGTATTTTTCGATGAGTTATGCGAGTCAGGCGCTTGATATTTATACGAAATATGAGTTATATGGAACGAGAAGAGTGCAATGCGAATTTGTCATTGCGGGGAACTTGACGGATGTTTATCATCACGAGAAGGCGATGGAACACCTTCGAAGCGCGTTGCACCACGCACAGCTGCTTGAGGAAGATTATATGATAGCGGCGGCCCATTATAATTTAGGGCATTGTATGTACAGCTTGGGTGACTTTTCCAAGGCGGCGGGCTATTTTGAAAAAGCGGCCGCCATTTTTGAGGAGCACAACTTTCAGCAGGTCATTCAAGCCATTTTTTCGCTGACCCATATCTATTTTAAAGAAGAAAAATACAGTAAAGCAAAAGAGTCCTATCACCGCGGAATGAAAAGCGCTTCAGAGTGGAGAGATGACATTTACGAGACGAAATTCCGTCTTCTGAATGAGCTTTATTTCGAAAAAGGTGATCAGGCAGTGCTTGATGCGCTTTTTGATAAACTGGAATCGAAACAGCTTTTAGCAGATACTGAGGAATTAGTGCTTGATGCAGCTGATTACTTTAATAAAAAGGAAAATTATCAGTCAGCGGCTTATTTTTACCGCAAGCTTGCACATATTAAAAAACGCTTGCAGAGCAGCGACTGTTACAATGTATAAAGAGTGCGGAGAAACCCCGGTTTTTCCGCGCTCTTTTTTTGTCCTGTTTTCTTAGACGGCAAAACGGGTATTTTGTCAGTAATCGAAACAGAGTCTAAGGGGGCAGAAAACATGTATGAAGATTTACAAGGAAAAACAGCGATCGTGACAGGATCATCAAAAGGAATAGGAAAAGCCATTGCCGAACGCTTCGGAAAGGAAAAAATGAACGTTGTTGTGAATTATCACAGCGACCCGAGCGGAGCGGAGGAAACAATTGAAACGATCAAGCAAAACGGCGGCCAAGCTGTAGCGGTTGAGGCTGATGTGTCCTCGGAAGCAGGAATTGAGGCTTTGATGGATACGGCCTTACAACAGTTTGGCACACTCGATGTGATGGTCAATAATTCAGGTTTTAACGGCGCTGAAGCAATGCCGCACGAAATGAGTCTGGAAGATTGGCAAAAGGTGATTGATGTGAATGTAACAGGAACCTTTATGGGGGCAAAGGCGGCGCTGAAGCACATGATGAAGCACAACATCAAAGGAAATGTATTAAACATCTCCAGCGTCCATCAGCAAATTCCGCGTCCGCTGAATGTACAATATTCCACATCCAAAGGCGGCATGAAGCTCATGACAGAAACGTTAGCGCTGAACTATGCTGACAAGGGCATTCGAGTCAATGCTCTGGCGCCGGGAACGATCGCAACGGAATCAAACGATGATCTTCAAGAGGAAGAACATAAACAAGTACAGCTGAAAAAAATTCCGATGAAAACATTCGGCAAACCCGAAGAAGTCGCCGCCGCAGCAGCATGGCTCGTATCAGAGGAGGCAAGCTACGTGACCGGCACCACACTCTTTGTAGACGGCGGCATGACGCTGTATCCGTCTCAGTTGGAATAGAAGAACAGAGAGAAAGGGAAGGGAAGCCTTCTCTTTTTTGTTTGATTTCTTTCAAAATAAGGAAATAAACAATAAAAAAACAGGGGGATGCTGACATGAAGAAGGATTGGTGGAAGGACTCTGTCGTTTATCAAGTGTATCCGAGAAGCTTTCAAGATAGCAACGGTGACGGAATCGGAGATTTGCAGGGGATTATTTCCCGGCTTGATTATATCAAACAGCTAGGTGCTGATGTCATTTGGGTTTGCCCGATTTATCCTTCTCCGAACGTCGATTACGGATATGATGTCACAGACCATAAAACGGTGATGGAATCGTATGGGACAATGGAAGATTTTCATGAGCTTCTGGAAGAGGTACATAAACGGGGCTTAAAGCTTGTGATGGATTTTGTGTTAAATCATACGTCTACTGAGCATGCGTGGTTTAAAGAGGCGGAACTAGACAAAACGAGCAAATACCGCAGCTTCTATTTTTGGCGCCCGGGCACAAAACATGGGCCGCCGACAGATTGGCAGTCTGATTATGGGCAGTCAGTCTGGCAGTACGAGGAGCACACGGGTGAGTATTATCTGCATATGAACGCAGTGAAACAGGCGGATTTGAACTGGGAAAACGAAGACGTACGTCAGGCTGTGTATGAAATGATGAGATTCTGGCTTGATAAAGGGGTGGACGGCCTGCGGATTGATCAGCTTCATCTCATATCAAAAAAAGAATATCTTCCGTCATACGAGGATTACGTTCAGTGCAAGGCTGAACCGAAGCCCTTTCAGCCAAACGGCGGGCGGATTCATGATTACCTGACAGAAATGACCGAAGAGGTATTTTCTCACTATGATGTGATGTCTGTCGGAGAGGCAGGAACCGTGACACCCGAGGAAGGTTTAAGATACACGGGAACTGATGAGCATGAATTAAATATGATCTTCCATTTTCAGCATATGGAGCTTGACCAGCAGCCGGGAAAGGAACATTGGGATCTCAAGCCCCTTGAGCTTTCTGACTTGAAATCCGTCTTGACACAATGGCAAAAGAAGCTTGAGAACAAGGGCTGGAACACGCTGTTTTGGTGCAACCATGACCAGCCGCGAATTGTCTCCCGTTTTGGCGATGAGGGGAAATACCGCAAAGAATCCGCGAAGATGCTTGCCTCCGTGCTCTATTTGATGAAAGGAACGCCGTATATTTATCAGGGAGAAGAGCTTGGGATGACGAATGCGCCGTTTACCCGGATTGAAGACTATAAAGATATTCAAACGGTCAATATGTATCATAAACGCGTGTATGAAAAAGGCTATGATCCAAAAGAGGTGATGACATCCATTTTGGCAAAAAGCCGCGACCACGCCCGGACGCCGATGCAGTGGAATGACGGGAAGCATGCGGGCTTTACGGACGGCACGCCGTGGCTGAAAGTGAATCCTAACTATACATCCATCAATGCCGCCGAAGCACTGGCTGATCCCGATTCCATCTTATTCTATTACAAAAAGCTGATCAGCTTGCGAAAACAGTACGCGGACCTTATGAAAGGCAGCTATGACTTGCTTCTGCCGGACGATCCGCAGCTGTTTGTGTATATCAGGCAGACAGACACCCGGCAGCTGCTGGTCATTAACAATTTCTCTGACAAAGAAGCCATATTCCAATGGCCGGACGAGCTGGAACGGGAAACGGCACAGCTTCTTCTCAGCAACTATGATGACGGCAGAGAAGCTCTTCCATCCATAGAATTAAAACCGTTTGAAAGCAGGGTGTATCTATTAAAAAGGGATTGAGTCAGATCTCAATCCTCTTCGCCGCAAACCTGTTACGGGCAAACAGCCTCTGGTTTTCCAGACCGAATTCGGGCATATGCCCGCAGGCCCCACATATGTTTCATAATGGCGGCTGGCTTTGGAGTCAGCCGCCATTAAACAAGCAGGCGGTCTGTGCCGTCTGTTTTTTAAACGAATAAATTTATAAATTATCCTTGCAAAACGTAATTACTTCGTTTTATTATTATAAAGGATGCAAAACAAATATCTCAGTTTATTTTCAAAATCGTTATCATTTTGATTTACAGAATCATAAAGTCATTTTAAAAAAAGAGGGGATTACTATGCGTAAGAAATGGAGCGGCCTGTTTATGATCGCAGCATGCTTTTTGTTAGTCGCGGCATGCGGCAATTCATCATCTAAAGGATCATCGGGGTCATCTGAAAAGAAAAACGGCAAATTGCAAGTTGTCACTACTTTCTATCCAATGTATGAATTTACGAAACAAATCGTAAAAGACAAAGGCGATGTGGATCTTTTGATACCGTCTTCTGTTGAGCCTCATGATTGGGAGCCGACACCGAAGGACATTGCCAATATTCAAAACGCAGATCTGTTTGTTTACAACAGCAAGTACATGGAAACATGGGTGCCGTCTGCTGAGAAAAGCATGGACAAAGACCACGCCACATTCGTTAATGCCAGCAAAGGCATTGATCTGATGGAAGGTTCTCATGAAGAGGAAGAAGAGCATGAGCACGGGGATGAAGAGGAACACGAACACGAGCACAGCCATGAAATGGACCCTCACGTATGGCTCAGCCCGGTTCTTGCACAAAAAGAAGTTGAAAATATCACTGCACAAATTGTAAAACAGGACCCGGATAACAAAGAATATTATGAGAAAAATAGTAAAGAATATATTGCAAAACTGAAAGATCTTGATAAACTATATCGTACAACAGTAAAAAAAGCTTCGAAAAAAGAATTTATCACACAGCATTCGGCTTTCAGCTATTTGGCAAAAGAATACGGTCTGACACAAGTTCCGATCTCCGGTCTTTCACCTGATCAAGAGCCAAGTGCGGCCAATTTAGCTAAACTCAAAACGTTTGCAAAAAAACACAATGTGAAAATCATTTATTTTGAAGAAGTCGCATCATCAAAAGTTGCCGATACTCTTGCCGGTGAAATTGGCGCGAAAACAGAAGTGCTCAATACACTGGAAGGTTTAAGTAAAGAAGAACAGGATAAAGGCACAGGTTACATCGAGATCATGGAGAAAAACCTGGATGCCCTTAAAGATTCACTATTGGATAAATAAAGATAGTGTGCGCCGCAGGGTGCACACTATTTCTTTGTGAGAAAGGAAGAGCATACATGAATCTCGTCTCATTGAAAGATATCGTGTTCGGTTATTCACATACGCCCGTACTCGATAAGGTTTCGCTGGAGATCGAAAGCGGTGAGTTTGTCGGAATCACCGGACCGAACGGAGCGGCGAAATCAACGCTCATCAAAGTCATGCTCGGCATGCTGAAGCCGTGGGAAGGAACTGTAACCCTCAGTAAAAAGAATGAAGCGGGCAAGCGCCTAACCGTCGGCTACGTGCCTCAGCAAATCTCTTCATTTAATGCGGGATTTCCAAGCACCGTGCTTGAACTGGTGCAGTCCGGCCGATATACAAAAGGGAAATGGTTCAAGCGGCTGAGTGAAGAAGATCATGAAGAAGTGGAAAAAGCCCTGAAAATGGTTGAAATGTGGGACCTGCGCCATCGCAAAATCGGTGATTTATCAGGCGGGCAGAAGCAGAAAATCTGTATTGCCAGAGTGCTGGCGAGCAACCCTGATCTGCTGATGTTGGACGAACCGACAACTGCGGTCGATTATGAAAGCAGACAAGGTTTTTACGAGTTTATGCACCACCAAGTGAAAAACCACAATCGAACGGTTGTGATGGTGACGCATGAGCAAAATGAAGTTCAGCAGTACTTAGACAAAGTGATACGTTTGGAAAGGGGGGAAAAAGGCGGATGGAAATGTTTGACTTGGAATTCATGCGACGAGCTTTTTTAGCCGGAAGCATGATCGGAATTATCGCGCCGATATTAGGCGTTTATCTTGTACTTAGAAGACAGGCGTTAATGGCGGACACGCTTTCGCATATTTCACTGTCAGGGGTTGCCATCGGCTTTTTCCTGAACACCAATATCACCGCGGCCAGCATCATCGTCGTCACGGCGGGCGCGGTCGGTATTGAATACATGCGGCGTGCTTACCGCACCTATTCAGAGGTGTCCATCGCTATTTTGATGGCTGCGGGATTATCGTTTGCGATGTTTTTAATCAGCCTGTCAAAAGGCGGCACGACGATGAGCATAGACCAATATTTGTTTGGTTCGCTCGTAACGGTGAACCAGCAGCAGGTCTATATTATCGGCGGAGTCACACTGCTGATTTTACTTTACTTCATTATCTTAAACAGACCGCTCTATTTGCTTACGTTTGATGAAGCGACGGCAAAAACGTCAGGGATTAATACAAATATGCTGTCCATGTCATTTAGCATTGTGACGGGTCTTGCGATTTCAGTCATTATCCCGATTATCGGCGTTTTGCTTGTATCAGCCCTGCTCGTATTGCCGGCCGCTTTTGCGATCAGACTTGCAAAGGGTTTTAAAATGGTCTTTACCGCGGCAATCTTGATTTCTTTATTTAGTGTGTTCATGGGCCTTACGTCCTCCTATCAGCTGGGGACACCGCCGGGCCCGTCCATCACGCTGCTTCTGATCGCCCTGTTGATCATCGGATTTTTGCTTCAGGCAATATGGAATTTCATCAAGAAGGAAACAGAACGGAAAAAACATCGCCGTTAAGGCTTGTCAGCAGTTTTTTGAGATATGCGAAAAACTGCTGATCTGCTCTTAACGGCGTTTTTTATAAAAATAATGCTGCAAGCCGCTCGTAGGATTGTTTTTTAGCTTCAAAGTCATATATGTTGCAAAGGACCATCAGTTCCTCTGTGTCATAGCGGCCGGCAAGCTCCGTCAGCTGCTGCTTGACTGAGCCTGGAGAACCGATAACCATACGCTTGCGGTTTTCTGCTATTTGTTTTTTATCTGAAGCGGTATAGGTGTATGATCGGGCTTCCTCAATGCTCGGCACGCGGCTGTCCAAGCCTTTTCCCACACGGAGAAGCCACAAGTCTTGGCTCAAGGCAAGCTCCTCCGCCTCTTCATCTGTTCGAGAGCACACCACAAAAATGGTGCATAGCGCGGCCGGGGATGAAAAGTGGGCGGAAGCCTTAAAGCTGTCCCGGTACACGCGAAACGCATTCTCACCGCGTTCAGGGTTGATAAAATGGCCGAAAACATACCCGATACCGAGCTGGCCTGCGCGTCTTGCGCTGTTTTCTCCAAGTCCGAGTACCCAGAGTTCAGGGGCCGTATCAATAAGGGGCGCTGTTTTGATGCCCGCGTAATCATGGCCCGCGGGCAGCGAATCTGTCAGGAAATAGGACAAGTCCTGAAGCTGCCGATTAAAATCAGTCAAACTTTTTTTGACGCCATCTGTTAACGCGAGCCGTGTTTTTGTCGTACCGCCGGGCGAACGTCCGACTCCGAGGTCAATCCGGTTCGGATAGAGCGCTTCAAGCTGGCGGAATGTTTCGGCCACTTTATAGGGACTGTACTGCGGCAGAAGAACGCCGCCGGAACCGACACGGATTGTCGTTGTATGTGCGGCAATATGAGCGATCATAATTTCCGGCGCAGTGCTTGCCAATCCTTTCGTGCTGTGATGCTCTGCGAACCAGTAACGTTTATAGCCCCACAGTTCACTAAGCTTTGCAAGTTCAACCGAATGCTGAAGGGTCGTAACAGGGCTGTCCCCTTTGGAAACAGGAGCCTGATCAAGAATACTCAATTCAATCAATAGGCCGCTTCCTTTCTATGTTAGGATCTGTCACAAGAATAGGAAAAATAGCTCTCTGGAGTCAAATGCTTTGTTTGACAGGCTTTTTTAAATCATGAACCTTATGATTTGCAAATAACGCTCAATTATGGGAGATTTTTTTCGAGGATTTTCGCCAATTATTCTTAACTTTTATGAAACTTTGATATAATAAAAAACGTATATATAAATAATTTACGACATTTCCATCTTAGCATTTGTCGAATTTACAGGTGAAAAAAGATGTGACTATATTCACATTTTGATGATTAGGAGTGAATCATGTGGCAATTTCTTTAGAAAAAGGTCAGCGGATTGATTTAACAAAAGGTAAAGCGGGGCTTTCCAAATTATTGATCGGACTCGGCTGGGACCCTGTATCAGCCGGCGGCGGGTTTCTCGGCAAACTGTTCGGAGGCGGCGGAGCGAATATTGATTGTGACGCTTCCGTTCTGATGCTGGACAATGATAAGTTTACAGAGAAGAAAAACTTAATTTACTTCGGACATTTAAAAAGCAGCTGCGGAAGTGTGAAGCACACAGGTGATAACCTGACGGGTGACGGCGAAGGCGATGACGAGCAAATTCTCGTCGATTTGACAAAAGTGCCTTCTCACATTAATAAGCTGGTATTCGTTGTAAATATTTATGATTGTGTCAGAAGAAAACAAGATTTCGGCATGATCCAAAATGCGTTTATCCGTGTTGTTGATCAATCAAAAAATGAAGAACTGGTCAAATACAACTTAAAAGAAAACTATTCAGGGAAAACAAGCCTGATTGCGGCCGAAATTTACCGTCAGGGCAGCGAGTGGAAATTCGCGGCTGTCGGCGAAGGCACAAACGATACTAGATTAGAAGAATTGATCAGACGGTACGCATAATTTTTAAAAGGAGAGTGAAAGAATCATGGCAATTTCACTGGCAAAAGGACAAAAAGTAGATTTAACAAAAACAAATCCGGGCCTTTCAAAAGTCGTTGTCGGCTTAGGCTGGGATACCAATAAATATGACGGCGGGCATGACTTCGATTTGGATTCAAGCGTCTTTCTTTTAGATGCGGCGGGTAAATGCGCGTCTCAAAGCGATTTTATTTTCTATAACCAGCTTGAAGGCGGAGCGGGTTCTGTCGTTCATTCAGGAGATAACCTGACAGGACAGGGCGAAGGCGATGATGAGAGCGTGAAGGTGAACCTTAACGCCGTTCCTGCCAATGTTGAGAAAATTTCATTTGTCATCACCATTCATGAAGCAGAAGCGCGCAGCCAAAACTTCGGACAAGTTTCTAACGCCTTTGTCCGTATCGTAAATGAAGAGACAAATGAAGAGCTGATCCGCTACGATCTTGCGGAGGACTTCTCGATTGAAACGGCGATTATCGCAGGAGAGCTATACAGACATAACGGCGAGTGGAAATTCTCGGCTATCGGTTCAGGCTATCAAGGCGGCCTTGCCCGCATCGCAACGGATTACGGTCTGCAAATCGGATAACTGATACTAAAATTACAGAAGCAGAAAGGAGACATGCAACATGGCCATTCAATTATCAAAAGGACAGCGTGTTGATTTAACAAAGACAAATCCGGGGCTTACAAAAGCAGTGGTCGGTTTAGGCTGGGATACGAACAAGTATTCAGGCGGAGAAGACTTTGATTTGGACGCTTCAGCCTTCCTGGTTGATGCCAATGATAACTGTGTGAATGATCTTGATTTTGTCTTCTACAACAATCTTGAGCATCCGAGCGGGGGCGTCATCCATACGGGTGACAACCGCACAGGCGAGGGGGACGGAGATGATGAGCAGCTGATCGTTGATTTCTCTAAAATCCCTGCCAATATTGAGAAAATCGGTATTACAGTAACTATTCATGATGCGGATGCACGCAGCCAAAACTTTGGACAAGTTTCCAACGCGTTTGTCCGTGTGGTGGATGAGAATACACAAAATGAGCTGCTTCGTTTTGATTTAGGAGAAGATTTCTCCATTGAAACAGCTGTCGTTGTTTGCGAGCTTTACAGACACGGAAGCGAGTGGAAATTTAACGCGATCGGCAGCGGCTTTTCCGGCGGCTTGGCTTCTCTTTGCCGGAACTACGGTTTACAGGTTTAAGCGAGCGGCCTATAGAAACAGCCGCCGTTTTTTAAATAATTAGGAGGAAAAAACTTGGAATTTTTACATCATATAATGTCAACTTACGCTTCATTTTTCGATTGGGAAATGTGGGGGGAAGTTCTGACTGACCCTGTTTCATGGGGGCTGATCGGCTCCTTGGTTCTTTTGGAAGGTCTTCTGTCTGCGGATAACGCGTTAGTGCTTGCTGTCATGGTTAAACATCTTCCGGAAAAACAGCGCAAGAAAGCATTAACGTACGGCCTGTTCGGGGCTTATATTTTCCGTTTTATTTTCATCGGTCTCGGTATGCTTCTCATCAAATTCTGGTGGATTAAATTACTTGGCGCGCTTTACCTGGCTTGGCTCGTCATTCAGCATTTCGTAATCGGGGAAAAAGAAGACGAAACAGACGGTATGAAGAAAAATACTTGGATGGTCCGTACATTCGGAATCTTCTGGGCTACCGTTCTTTCTGTAGAACTCATGGATTTGGCGTTTTCAGTTGACAGTATTTTGGCCGCGTTTGCGGTGTCAGAAAAAGTTTGGGTGCTGCTGATCGGCGGTATGCTCGGAATTTTAATGATGCGTACAGTCGCAAAATTGTTCCTTGTGTTAATTGATAAGATACCTGAGCTTGAAAATACAGCTTTCGTTTTAATCGGTATCATCGCGTTGAAAATGGGTGCAAGTGCGTTCCATTATGAAATGCCGCACGTTTATTTCTTCGGTATCATTATTGCCGCATTTGTGGTGACGTTTATTATTCACTTTATGAACAAGCAGAAACAGGTGCGTGAACAAACGGCTGCATCAAAAGAAGAATAAAACAAAACAGGGGGGAGATTGACTCCTTCCTTTTTTGTTACAGAAAAGAGGCGGCAGGTTTGCGGTATTTCCATTATTTATCAGGATTGCAGCAAGAAAATGTATTTTATCAAAAACCGAAACCGGTCACAAAAGAAGCTCCGAAGAAGCTGCTTGAGCAAGCGCTGGGGGCCGTATTGTATATGCCCGCCACACGCCATGACATTGCAGCTGTTATAACGAATCAAAAATATGAAGATTTATCCTCGGTTGTTTTCTGTTTGGAGGATGCGATTGGCGATGATGAAGTCAAACAGGCTGAACACAATCTCAAGCATCAATTAGAGCGTATTGATCAGGCGGTTCAGCAGCGAAAACAATTGGCGGAGCATTTCCCTTTTATGTTCGTGCGTGTACGTTCTCCGCAGCAGCTAAAAACGCTGGCTGATATGCTGCCACACTCTCTCCATTTGTTAACCGGCTTTGTTTTTCCTAAATGTTCAATAGAAAATGCGAATCTTTATTTTGAAGCTCTTCAGGAGGTTTCTCAACAATATGGGACCGTACTCTACGGAATGCCGATTTTAGAAACGCCTGATGTGCTGTCTAAAAAGATAAGAATGGATGTTTTGTCTGAATTACATATGATCTTTCAGCAAAACAAAGACGTGATTTTAAACGTAAGAATCGGCGCTACCGATCTTTGCGGACTATACGGCATCAGGAGAAAGCCTGACCAATCCATTTACGATATCCGCCTAATTTCAGACTTTATGGCGGACATCATCAATTATTTCGGTGCGGATTTTACGATTTCAGGCCCTGTGTGGGAGTATTTCGATCCTTCCCTGAAAGCTGCACCTCATCCTTTTCACCAAGCTGCCGATTTCAGTGAATATATGGAAGGGCTTGTGAAGGAAACAACGCTTGATATCGCAAACGGCATTCACGGAAAAACGGTGATCCATCCGACGCAACTGAAAGTCGTGAACAGCCTATATGTTGTTTCCAAAGAAGATTACATGGATGCTTTACACATTGCTCATCATGCGAAAGGCACACTCGGTGTGTTGAAAAGCAATTTTTCAAATAAAATGAATGAAATGAAGCCGCATATGAAATGGGCTGAAACCATTCTATTAAAATCAGATATATACGGGGTGTTTCATGAAAACCGACATTTCACCGACTTGCTCACAGAACAGCCAAACACTGCACATTATGGACAATATGGCGGTTGACCTTTCCGTAATAGACAACCCGCTGTCCATACCGGAACATCATTTGTTTGAGATGGCGGCTCGGGTGAACAAAAAAAGGGGTTTCTTATTTGTCAGCAAAGTGCTCGGCAAACATATTCCCGTGCACCCGCTGAAACCGCTTTTGGCCTCGGGTCTCTTGGCTTTTGAATATGCAGAGCAAAAAACAGGACGGCCTTTGAAGGATAAAAAAGACATTTTAAAGGGGTTCCTTTCAGAAAACCATAGCGACATTCAAGCGGCATATCAAACCTTACAAGCACAGCGATTTACGCTTCCGGAAGCGCCGCTGGTGATTGGATTCGCGGAAACAGCCACAGCCCTCGGCCACGGTGTCTATGATTGCATAGAGAACGCATCATATGTTCATACCACACGCGAGCAGATCAGAGATACAGAGCCTGCGATCACATTTGTGGAGGAACATTCCCATGCGACCGATCAGGTTTGTTATGCGGAACATCATGTCTTGGACAGTCAATGTCCGATCATTCTTGTAGATGATGAATTAACAACGGGCAACACTGCATTAAACATCATTCGAGATATTCAGTCGAAATATCCCCGTAAGGAATACGCCGTTTTGTCATTATTGGATTGGCGTACAGAGGAGCATCAGCAGGCTTTTTCAGCAGCAGAACGGGAATTGGGCATTACGATTTCAACTGCCGCTTTATTATCAGGCCGGATTTCCTTCCGGGGCGAGCCGTTATCCGATTCAATCCACAATTACCGGCCGAAGCTGCAAGGTTCCCATGTATGCAGAACGGACATTGATTTGTCTGGATTTTTCACATCCGTTGCTTATCAGCCCGAAACAGCGCCTAAAGAAGCCGGTCCGTTTCCTTATGTAAAAGAAACGGGAAGATTCGGTTTGACGCCTGCTGACCGAGTGTCCGTACACGAAGCCTGCCAAAAAGCCGCTCATCATATCGAGGGTTTTCGCAGGGGGAATAGGACGCTTGTGCTCGGAACGGGAGAACTGATGTATGTCCCGATGAAAATCGCAGCAGAGCTGAGCGGCGCTGTGTTTTATCAATCAACAACCCGCAGTCCGATTCATCCTGCTGCAAGAGAGGGGTACGCGGTGCAAAACGGGTATTCCTTTATGAACCCTGAAGATGAGTCGATTCGCCATTTTGTCTATAACCTACCGGATGAAGGCTATGATGAAGTCTTTTTGTGTTTTGAAAAGGCGGTTTCAGACGAGTCGTTACAGCCGATTTTCGATATTTTTAAAGAAAAGGGAATGTCACATATTCATATCGTGACCATTTCGGGAAGGGCGTGAGCTGCATTGGCAGACGTTGTAGACCAGCTTGGGAGCTATGCGAAAGAGGATGTTACGTTTCTTTTAAAAGATCTATCCCATATTTCAATAGAAAAAAGCACAGAAGAGCGGGAACGATCGATTCAAAGCGGGACTCATTATTCTGAAATGCTGCCGATTGAATACAAGCCGACAGATGAATATATGAAGCTGTTTTATGCATCGCTTGAAGAAAGCAAACAAAAGGTTGCGCTGGCGGCGGGCATTGTCGCGGAGCAAATTTTCGCCAGGAGCGGGAAGAATACCGTGCTGTGCAGTCTGGCAAGAGCGGGCACGCCTATCGGTGTTTTAATCAAACGATATATTGAGAGAAAGTATCGCACCTCTGTTCCTCATTACAGCATATCTATTATACGCGATAGAGGAATTGATGAGAATGCATTGCATTATATATTGAATCATCACCCGAACGGGGCAGTCGCCTTTATTGACGGGTGGACGGGGAAAGGCGCTATCACAAAAGAGCTGACCCGTTCAGTGGAGCGGTTTAATCAACAGTATGGCACAGAGCTTTCCTCAGAACTGGCGGTGCTTGCGGACCCCGGACATTGCGCTGATATTTACGGAACGAAGGAGGATTTCCTGATTCCGAGTGCGTGCTTAAACTCTACTGTATCCGGTCTTGTGAGCCGCACTGTTTTGAATGAAAAATGGATCAGCCCGTCCGATTTCCACGGGGCGAAGTATTATCGTGAGCTACTCGCAGAAGACGTTTCAAATCTTTATATTGAAACGATAACGGGCCAATTTCCGTCTATTGAGAAAGAAGCCGAACACAGAGCCGCTCTGCTTCAGCAAAAGCGGGAAGCGCCTGATTGGAGCGGACTGGCCTCCATTCAGTCGATCCAGAAAGATTTTGGAATCAGCAACACAAATCTGATTAAGCCTGGAGTGGGCGAAACAACCCGTGTGCTTTTACGGCGGGTGCCTTGGAAGATCCTTATTCAACCGGGCTCCGAGGAAGCGCTTCAGCACATTTTGCTGCTTGCGGAAGATCGGGGAGTTCCGGTGATAGAATACGAAAATATGTCTTATAGCTGCTGCGGGCTGATCCGTCCGGCGGAGAAAAGCCTATGAACGCATTTGCCAGTGATTTAGACAGAACATTAATTTATTCCAGACGCATGGTTGGAGCAGCCGAAATGGAAGCGGGCATTGAACTGACGGAAACGCTGCACGGCAGGGAAATCTCCTATATTAGCGGTATCACAAAAGAAAACTTGAAACGGATTCAGAAAGAGAACTATTTTATCCCAGTCACGACACGCACTAACGAACAGTATAAGA
This sequence comes from Bacillus sp. HU-1818, assembly GCF_022695965.1. NCBI lineage: Bacteria > Bacillati > Bacillota > Bacilli > Caryophanales > Bacillaceae > Bacillus > Bacillus sp. HU-1818. Next base: position 312,242 of record NZ_JAAPBE010000004.1, on the reverse strand, counting down.
GGCTTCAATTTTTACAGCATGATATTGTGCCGGAATACGCGGTGACTACAAACGGCGGCTGCATATTAAAGAATGGGGAACCTCTGGCAGAATGGGCTGAGATCATAGAAGAACAGCTGGCAGCCTGTCTCCCGATTGAGCAAATGCTGAGAGAAATCGCAAGCCTGCCTCTATCGGCCGCAGTTGAACGAACCCGCACGGCGCATCACTATTTTGTCTATTTGATACTGAATGAAGAAAAAATAGCGCACATTGACAGTGCCGCTGTGAAGGAATGGGGCGCGAGTAAAGGCTGGCAGGTGTCCTTACAGGGCCGGAAGCTTTACTTTATTCCAAATCCGCTCAATAAATGGAAGGCTGTCGCTTATTTGAAATCAAAGCTGTCACTTGAAGAGGTCTGTACGGCTGGAGATTCGCTGCTGGACCTTGAGCTGATTCAAGAAGCTGATTTTGGCATAGCGCCAGCCCACGGCGAAGTGCTTCGGCATTACCCGAATTTACGCAAAACAGAAAGCAGCGGTATCCTGGCGGGAGAAGAAATGACAGCGGCCGTTTTGTCCCGCCTGTCCCGTTTAAAACAAGTGTAATGAAAAAAATGACGCATGAGAAAGGAGGATATGATGAGACAAGAAGAATTGACCATTCATAAGGCCGAGCCGGTGAATGATGATTGGAAGAGCATTCTGCTTCAGCCATTGCCGGAGCGGGCTGTTTATGAGAAAGAGCCGGGACCAGCCTTCACGCGGCTGGCGGGGCAAATTCTGGGTACGCCCTTTGATGAGACCGACTACTATATTGAATTGTACGAGCTGTCAGCCAATGAGAATATCCATGTATTAAGCGAAACGCTGGATAAAACAATCGCGCCGGGAACCTTTCAGGCGCTTCAGCACATTCATACCATCAATCAAAAAGAAAAAGGGCTGTCTGTCGGCCGCTTTGTCGCCTTTCTTGACGGGGAGCAGCTGATTGCGAAGCATTCTGATCCACTCATGCACCGGCATTTGCGAAAATGCCTGATGACGGTTTTACATACGTTTGCGGCGAACCATGAGCAGGGGCTGAATCATCCCGATTTTAGAAGAGTGCTGCTGGATGTTTCAAAGTTTTCGTTAAATCATCTGAATCCGTGGCTTGAAAAAGCCGATATAGAGCGAGAGATGCCGAAGGTGGTTTGGTACGGGGACGCATCGAAAAGCCAGTTGTATTTTTTATATTATCTGATGCTGATTGGCTGTGATGTCCTCCTTTTTCATCCGGAGGGAACAGACCAGCTCATACAGATTGATCCGCAACGGCAGCTGACATTTACGCTCAAACTTCCGGATGTATCAGAGCTTCAGCCTTTTCCGAAAGAGAAGCCCGACCGGAAATCTACGGTTGCCTATCGGTCAACAAAGGAAATCGAGCATGTCCTGAACCATGAGGAATCCATGCTGTACAAGCCGTGGCAATTCAGAGACCATACGCCGGTATCCGTCACGCTGAAAACCACTTATGATGAACTGTTTTTAATCGCGAAGGAGCGCGCGTTTATCAGGCCTAATTTTAAAGCGGATAAGCAATCGGTCGACATTCCGAACGTATTTGCCAAAATCATGGGTGTGTCAAAGGACAATAAAGAATATTGGAACAGGCTGCACACGATGGCGGAATACCAAGAAACTGAAATGGTCAGAAGCTTCCCGTTTACAGAGGAAATCAAATCGAACTATCAATTTCATTACAGCCACGCGCTTAATCATGAAGGCATCCTTGACCCGGATAAACTGATGGAAAGCAATGTATGGCAATACAAGCAATTGCCGTCAGGGATTCAGTCCGCAATCGCCAAAACCATTTCCAGAATGTGCAGGAATCCGCGGCTGAAGGCTTTAAATAAGGAACAGGAAAAAGATGTGCAAATCTACTTATTTAAACAAACGACAAATCTTCCCGCCAAATTGCTGAAATTGATCCAAACATTTGATTATGCGCAAACCGTGCCGAAGCTTCTCCTGTATCACACGGAATTCAACGGGGAATTGACACGCTCAGATGCGGCGGCGCTTCTGTTTTTGAATGAGATCGGAATTGATATCGCCATTTACAATCCTCCCGGGCATCAAGACATCGAACATTATATAGAAGAGGATCAGTACGATATTCACTGGCTGGAGGATATGGTGTTTCAACAGGACTATAAAGAGCCTTCAATCGTGAGAAGATTATTCAGAACCATTACCCAAAAGTAAGGAGAGAAGAAAAGCATGACAACAGATAACAATAACTTGCTTGTTCTTGATAAAAATGAAGAAATTTCTGAGCAAAAAGCGGATGACATCCGCCTGCAGCTGCGCCAGGAACCTGAGGTGCAGCGCATTGCCCAGCAAATTGACGTGAAAAACCAATTGGAGCTGTTAGAGTACGGAAAGGAGCCTGCCGTTGAGATCTCCAAGTTCTCTGACCGTATCTTAGGAATGATGAAAACAACAAGCGTCACAGATTCCGGTACGATGCTTACGCAGCTTGGGAAAATTATGGACCGCTTTGACAAAAATGATTTTGACGAGCCCAAAGGCCTGATGGCCAAGATTTTCAAGCGCGGTGGCAGTATGGTTGAAAAAATCTTTAAAAAGTACCAGACACTCGGCGGAGAGATTGAGAAAATTCATGTCGAGATTTCAAAATATAAAGATGAAATGACGAAAACAACTCATACTCTTGACGAGATGTACGAAAACAACATCAATTACTACATGGAGCTTGAAAAGTATGTGGTTGCCGGTCAAATGAAGCTTGAGGAAATGCAGTCTATCATACCTTCTTACGAAGAAAAAGCAGCTGGCGGCAATCAGCTGGCGCAAATGCAGCTTGATACGCTCCGTAACGGTATTCAGGCTTTGGAGGAACGGGTATACGACCTTGATATGGCGCGGATGGTCGCACTTCAAACCGCACCGCAAATCCGCCTGCTGCAGCGCGGTAATACAAAGCTGATCGGAAAAATCAACTCTGCCTTTATCATCACGATTCCGATTTTTAAAAACGGAATTATTCAGGCTGTAACAGTAAAACGGCAAAAACTTGTGGCTGATTCCATGAGTGAACTGGATCGCCGAACAAATGAAATGCTGAAGAGAAACGCCGAAAACATTTCAAGCCAAAGTGTTGAAATTGCGAGAATGGCGGGAAGACCAAGTATTGATATTGAAACAATTGAATCGTCTTGGAATACAATCGTCAGCGGGATGCAGGAAACAAAACAAATCGAAGAAGAAAACAAACGCTTGCGTGAAGACGGAGCGAAACGCATTCAGCAGCTTCAAGACAATATTAAAAAAGCGGCATTGCAGCAATAAAGGGAACCCCACTTGTTTACGGACAAGCGGGGTTTTTTTGTTCGGACAGGCGCCCATAAAATTTTTAATGACAAGGTGTAAAGACATGTGTAAACTGAAACGGTAATTACTTTTCGATCAGGGGTGCTGTCAATGAAGAAACAACAGCCTATTTCTCAGCGAAAATTGCTGGGGGTCGCCGGACTTGGGTGGCTGTTTGATGCAATGGACGTCGGAATATTATCGTTTATTATCGCCGCACTGCATGTGGAATGGAATTTATCTCCCGGTGAAATGAAGTGGATCGGCAGTGTGAATTCCATCGGCATGGCAGCGGGCGCGTTTATGTTCGGATTGCTGGCTGATCGGATCGGCCGGAAAAAAGTATTTATTATCACGCTCTTATTTTTCTCAATCGGAAGCGGCATTTCAGCATTTGCGACAAGCTTGTCCGCTTTTCTTATATTACGCTTCTTTATCGGCATGGGGCTTGGCGGTGAACTTCCCGTTGCTTCAACCCTGGTATCTGAAGCGGTTGCCCCTGAGAAACGGGGAAGGGTGATTGTGCTGCTTGAAAGCTTTTGGGCGGTAGGATGGCTCGCCGCCGCTGTCATTTCTTACTTTGTCATCCCGAGTTATGGGTGGCAAACGGCATTGCTTTTAACCGCGCTATCGGCTTTTTATGCGCTGTATTTGCGGACGGGCCTGCCTGATTCGCCTAAATATGAATCGCTTCAGCCTCAGAAGAAATCGGTATGGGATAATGTGAAAAGCGTTTGGTCGGGACAGTATTTGCGTCCTACGGTCATGCTGTCGGTTGTGTGGTTTTGTGTGGTGTTTTCTTATTACGGGATGTTTCTGTGGCTTCCAAGCGTGATGCTGATGAAAGGATTCAGCATGATCGAAAGCTTTGAATATGTGCTGCTGATGACTCTTGCACAGCTGCCGGGTTATTTTTCCGCCGCTTGGCTGATTGAAAAAGCTGGCCGTAAAAGCATTTTGGTCATTTATTTACTGGGTACGGCAGGAAGCGCGTTCTTCTTCGGCACCGCGGATTCACTGGCATTGCTGCTGACTGCCGGCATGCTGCTGTCCTTCTTTAACCTTGGAGCATGGGGCGTGCTGTACGCGTATACGCCGGAGCAATATCCGACATCCATCCGTGCAACGGGCTCGGGAACAACGGCAGCGTGCGGCAGAATCGGCGGCATTTTCGGCCCGCTTCTAGTCGGTACGCTAGCAGCACAGCATGTATCGTTTTCAGTTATTTTTACGGTCTTTTGCATAGCGATTCTGATCGCGGTCGCAAGTATTCTGATCATGGGGAAAGAAACGAAACAAACAGAGCTTGCGGAATGAGCATCAATTTATGAATGCTTTTCGCTCCGTTTTCGAGACTCCGGACTGCAGGGAAAGGTCTGGCTCTTTTCGTTATGATTCATACGCCGCAGCACAACCTTCATAACAAACTTACTGCAATAATCAAATCGATAATCTCCTGCAGGGAAGCCATTTGACTTTCGGTGTCCAAGCAAAGGTTCGGGGATAACATGGCGTTTTCCTATGAAAGATCAAGTGAGAGAGCTGCAGTTCACCCGGCAAGGGAAGAAGGTTCTAGAGAAAGTAAATTCCATATATTTGAAATATTATCTCAGATACCAGTGTATGAGGTTTATTATGAAATTTATTCCATTAACTGTTTGGCAGGTTATTTGTGAGGGCGCCGCATTATGGGTGCCTTTTTCTAGTTCCCAGCGTTATTTGTCAGAAAATCAGCCAGTTTCACACTGCGTGCATAGACTAGTGTGTAGTCATAAAATATTTGTGTTCGGGATTGAACTTATGATTGTTTCATAACTCCAATTTCCATGATAAGGAATAAAAACCGATGATATTACCTGGAAAGCACATTTGTAGTAATCGCTTTCAACTGTTAAAAAGACTGAATTTTACCTATAAAATATATTAATTAAGGAGGATTAGAGAGCATTTAGAAGCATTCTCGAGGATATTAAGACACATGGATGTTTTTCGAGTTATGGTACAGAATAAAAGGGATTATGATGTTTGGTGGTCTTGTTACAAACATGTTACGGTATAAAAGATTGCTTAATATGGAGGGAAAATATGAGTATAGATGAGAAGCCAATTAAGATAAAAGTCGAAAAAGTATCTAAAGTTTTTGGCAAACAGACAAAGAAAGCCATTCAAATGCTTGACAGCGGTAAAAGTAAAAAAGAGATCTTAAAAGCAACTGGATCAACCGTTGGTGTCAATCAAGCAGACTTTGACGTATACGATGGAGAGATATTTGTCATCATGGGTCTATCGGGGAGCGGAAAATCAACTCTAGTGCGGCTGTTAAACCGGCTGATTGAACCGACTGCCGGAAAAATTTATATTGATGGTGACATGATAACAAATATGTCAAAAGACCAGCTCCGGGAAGTCCGCCGGAAAAAGATCAGCATGGTCTTCCAAAAGTTCGCTCTGTTTCCTCACAGAACCATCCTTGAAAATACTGAATACGGTTTGGAACTGCAAGGTATCGAAAAGGGAGAGCGGCAGCAAAAAGCGATTGAATCACTTAAGCTTGTCGGACTTGAAGGATATGAAGAACAGTATCCTGACCAGCTGAGCGGCGGAATGCAGCAGCGTGTCGGGCTTGCGCGGGCGTTGACTAATGATCCGGATATATTGCTGATGGATGAAGCATTCAGTGCGCTTGATCCGCTGATCCGCAAAGATATGCAGGATGAATTGCTTGATCTGCATGATACGGTCGGAAAAACGATTATTTTCATTACCCATGATCTTGATGAAGCACTTCGGATCGGTGACAGAATCGCGCTGATGAAGGATGGAAACATCGTTCAAATCGGCACGCCAGAAGAGATTCTCATGAGCCCGTCCAATGAATATGTAGAAAAATTCGTTGAAGACGTTGATTTATCAAAAGTACTGACTGCGGGCCATATCATGAAACGTGCTGAGACAGTACGGATTGACAAAGGGCCTCGTGTTGCTTTGACGTTGATGAAAAACCTCGGTATTTCTTCTATATACGCTGTTGATAAACAGAAGCAGCTATTGGGCGTCATTAATGCAGCAGATGCGAAAAAAGCAGCCGAGTCGGATTTACCTCTTCAAGATATTTTGAATACAGAATTTACGACTGTGCCTGAAAGCACGTATTTGACAGAAATTTTTGACGTCGTATCTGACGCCAATATCCCTATCGCGGTTGTAGACGAAAAGCAAAGAATGAAAGGGATTGTCGTCAGAGGCGCATTGATCGGCGCGCTTGCGGGCAACAACGATTACATCAATGTTGAAGGCACTGATGAACAAGCACAAAACCCTTCTGTTCAGGAGGTGAAATAGATGGACAGATTGCCTAGAATACCTTTAGCAGATATCATTGACCGGTTTGTCGACTGGCTTACTATAACATTCGGCGGCTTCTTTGACGGAATCGCTACCGGACTTGCCGTTTTCGTAAACGGAATTGTCACCGGACTGGGTTATATCCCGTCCATTCTGTTAACACTCATTTTTGCAGCTCTAGCATGGTGGATCAGTACGAGGGGAATTGCACTATTTACATTAATTGGTTTCCTTGTTATTGATTATTTAGGATATTGGGATCCAATGCTGCAAACATTGGCTCTTGTGTTAACATCAGTCATTATTTCAGTTGTAGTGGGAGTTCCGATTGGAATTTGGGCGTCTCAGAAAGAATCAGTCCGCAGAATCGTAACACCAATTTTAGACTTGATGCAGACAATGCCTGCTTTCGTTTATTTATTGCCTGCGATCTTCTTTTTCAACATCGGTGTCGTACCGGGGGTTGTGGCGTCAGTTATTTTCGCAATGCCTCCAACGATCCGCATGACGGTTCTTGGCATCAAGCAAGTGCCTGCTGACCTGATTGAAGCGACTGAAGCGTTCGGTTCTACAACGTCACAGCGTTTGTTCAAAGTGCAGCTGCCGCTTGCGACGAAAACCATTCTTGCCGGTATTAACCAAAGTATCATGCTTGCGCTTTCCATGGTTGTTATCGCGGCTATGGTCGGAGCACCGGGACTTGGTTCTGAAGTATACAGCGCAGTTACACAATTGAAAACGGGTATTGGCGTAGAAGCCGGTATCGCAATCGTTATCGTAGCTATCACACTTGACCGGATTACTCAAAATATTAAAGTGAAGAAGAAGAGCAGGGGGAATGCCTGATGTTTAAAAAAATCATCGGGATCGGCGTTTCCGCTATGCTGGCTCTATCTTTAGCCGCTTGCGGTTCGGAGGCGGATGAAAATTCATCAGCAGCTGACCAGGTCAACAAGACCATCATCGGGATCGATCCGGGCTCAGGTATTATGGGACTGACGGATCAAGCGATGAAAGATTATGATTTGAATGACTGGACGCTGGTTTCCGCTTCCAGTGCCGCGATGACGGCTACGCTCAAGAAGTCATATGATCGTAAGAAACCGATTATCGTCACTGGATGGACACCGCACTGGATGTTCTCAAGATATAAATTAAAATATCTCGATGATCCGAAAAAATCTTACGGTGAAGCAGAGCAGATTCATACGATCACCCGTACAGGCTTCAGCAAAGAACAGCCGAATGCCGTCAAACTTCTGAGCCAGTTTAAATGGACGGAAGACGATATGGGAGAAGTCATGATCGCTGTGGAAGAGGGCACAAAGCCCGCAAAAGCGGCTGAAGACTATGTGAAGAAACATAAAGACCAGATCGCTAAATGGACAAAAGGCGTCGATAAGGTCAAGGGAGATAAAATCAACCTTGCCTATGTTGCATGGGACAGTGAAATTGCAAGTACAAATGTCGTCGGTAAAGTCCTTAAAGATCTCGGTTATGATGTAGAGCTGACACAGGTTGAGGCGGGCCCAATGTGGACTGCCATCGCAACCGGCAGTGCAGATGCTTCTTTATCTGCATGGCTGCCGAATACCCATAAAGCATATGCTGCCAAATACAAAGGAAAATATGATGATGTAGGCGTCAGCATGACAGGTGTGAAAATGGGACTTGTCGTTCCGCAATATATGAAAAACGTAAATTCGATAGAAGACTTGAAGAAGTAAGAGGAAAAAGCAGCCCCGTGCAGGGCTGCTTTTTTATTTATGAAGCCGCAGTATTGGCTGAGGCAAGCGTTTCCGCTTTGTGAAAGGTTTTTAAAACCGCTTTCGCTAAGATTTCAATCCCGGTATAGATGGCGTCCCGATCAAATGTCATGTGCGGATGGTGAAGCCCCGGCTGAAGTCCGCAGCCAAGCCCGAGCATGGTTGTCTTGATGTTCGGCACCCGTACGGCGTAAAAATGAAAATCCTCCCCGCCGGTGGTGACGAGCGGTTCGTCCAAATGTTCCTCTCCGATGATATCTGTGATCGCTTCAGCCATAATCGCTTCCGCTTCTTTATTTTGCGTGGCTGCCGGCAGGCTGTGTTCCTTTTGCAATTCGATTTTGGCGCCGAATGCGGCAGCGGCGGCTTCACAGGCTCTTTCCGTTTCCTGTATCAACGCTTCCATCGCTTCGTTGGTCTGGGCCCGTAAATCAAGGCTGAAGGATGCTTTTCCCGGTATGATGTTTGAACTTTCTCCGCCGGCTTGAAGCTTCGTCATTTTCACCGTGTGGGGAACCATCGGGTCAATGTGGATCATCCCGAGTTTATGAACAAGAAAAGCGGCGATCTCTATGCTGTTTTTACCGAGATGAGGCCGGGCGCCGTGGGCTTCTTCACCGATAATGGTGCCTTCAATATGCTGGCTTGAGCCATGAAGGATGGACGGCGCACAATGGCCGTTTTGTGTTTCCTGAATCGGGCGGACGTGAACGCCGTACAAATAATCAACATCATCTAACACGCCTTTTTCAATCATTTTCAGCGCCCCGCCGCCTTTTTCTTCAGCAGGCTGAAAGATAAAACGGATGGTGCCTTTAGGAAGCTGCTGCTTTTGCAACAGCATTAATGTTCCAAGGGCCATTGTCATATGAGAATCGTGTCCGCAGGAGTGGTTTGCCCTGAATGTTCCGTCTACCTCTTGCCACAAAGCGTCGATATCCGCTCTGACAGCCACCACAGGCGAGCCTTCGCCCAGTTCGCCGACGACACCCGTACAATCAGAAAAAGTGCGCGTACGGCAGCCTGATGCCTCTAACTTTGCTGTGAGGTATTCAGTCGTTTTGTATTCCTTCCAGCTCACTTCAGGGTGGGTATGGAGGTGATCGAATATGTCCATGATTGTTTCTTTCATATTTCCTGAGAGCTTCTTCATGCCAAATTGACCTCCTTGATAGAAATAAGACTTTGATTTCTTTTCTTTTTTTTATATTGAAACAGGTAAATGGTCTGTATATAATATAGCACATATATTCATTTTTCTGAATAGTATATATATTCTAAAAAGGGGATGAACACTCATGAGCGCACCGACAGCCGAAACCGTAACAAAGAAGAAGCGCCCGACATTTAAAATGCCCGATGCCTACGTCCTTCTCTTTACCATTGCTTTCATTTGCGCCGTTGCTTCATACGTCGTACCGGCCGGAGAATTTGACCGGGTGACAAAGGGAGAAGTGACGACGGCGGTCCCCGGAAGCTACCATTCGATTGAACAAACTCCGGTCAGTCTTGTCAGTTTTTTCACATCCATTCAGGATGGAATGACATACTCTGCTTCCATCATCTTTCTGATTCTCTTTACTGGCGGAACGATTGCGATTTTAGAGAAAACCGGAGCGATTAATGGATTGATACATAACGTCATCAGCAAGTTTCGCACGAAGCAGCTATTATTTATCTGTATTGTCGGCGCGTTGTTTTCAGTTCTCGGAACAACGGGTATTGTGGTGAACTCAGTCATCGGGTTTATCCCAATCGGTCTGATTGTGGCCCGTTCGCTGAAATGGGATGCCGTCGCGGGAGCGGCCGTTATCTATATTGGCTGTTACGCCGGCTTTAATGCGACGATCTTATCGCCTTCACCGCTTGGCTTGTCGCAAAGCATCGCGGATCTGCCGCTTTTTTCAGGAATCGGTCTGCGGGTGATCATCTACATCTGCTTTTTGCTGTCCACTATTATTTACATCTATCTATATACGAAAAAACTAAAAAAATCTAAGGATGCGAGCATTTTAGGCCGTGATTGGTTTCCGGCAAGCGGGCTTGGAGGAGAAGCGGCTGATTCTGACGCTGAGGACAAGCCCGTTCCCTTTACACTTCGCCATAAACTGATTTTGGCTGTTGCGGCTTTATCACTGATCGGATTTTTGTATGGCGCGCTGAAGCTTGGCTGGTCTGATTCGCAAATGGCTGCTACTTTTATATTTATCTCAGTTCTCGCAGGCTTAATAGGCGGTCTGGCTGCGAATGATATAGCAAAAACCTTTATCACCGGTTGTCAGGGCCTTGTTTACGGAGCACTGATTGTCGGAATGGCACGGAGCATTTCCGTGATCCTTGAAAACGGCAAGCTGCTTGATACGGTTGTGAACAGTTTGGCATCCGTATTGGACGGGTACAGTCCGATGGCCGGCGCGATCGGCATGTATATCGCCAGCGCGCTGCTGCATTTTTTGATTTCCTCGGGATCTGGAGAAGCTGTCGTCTTCATTCCGATTCTTGCTCCGCTTGCTGATTTGATGGGAATCACAAGGCAGGTGGCTGTTGAAGCGGTTATGCTTGGAGAAGGAGTGGTCAACTGTGTGAATCCGACCTCCGGCGTACTTATGGCGGTGCTTGCGGCCAGCGGCATTCCGTATGTGAAATGGCTTCGGTTTATGCTGCCGCTTGCGCTGATTTGGTTTGTCATCGGGCTTGTGTTTATTTGTATCGGTGTGATGATCAATTGGGGTCCGTTTTAAAGAGAGCTCGCCGGCGCGGCCGGCAATTTTTTTCAAGGGTCCGTTATTGCAGGCGGGCGTTCAGCTGTTGTAAGATGTAAGTCATACTTAATAAGGAGTAACCATAGAAAGCGGGAGGAAAGTAATGAATAAGCTGAGGAATCGGTTCTCAAGCCTGAATGAAAAGACTGAGAGAGTGAAAGAAAAAGAACATCGGATATGGGCTGAAGTGGGAAAGCTTGGATTTGCGCTGACGCTGCTGGATGTGATCATCCGGGGGCTTTTATTGGATGAGCCGTTTAAAGAGTGGTCCGGGAGCTTAGCTGTTTTTTTCATTATAACCTTTTATTACTGTATCAGAGCGCTTATAGCTGGAGTACTGCTGCCGAAGATAGACTCCGAAGAAAAAAAGAGAAAAAGGGTGAAGGAGCAGCTGATCGAATCAATTGCTGCCGCGCTGATTATCACATGGTTCACCATGTACGATATCGGCTTTCCGCATACCTTTACGGGCTGGTTTAAATATCTATTGTTATGCTTATTATGCGGTGCCGTTCTCTTCCTGATTAGATATATCATTGTGATTCTATTATTTAAAAGATCAAATAAAAGATCGTAAAGACGAAATCATCATTTGTGATTTCGGTTTTTTTTTGTCATAAATCAGACAAAACTTTTCTCTTGCAAAAGTATGTGAAATGTTGCACAATATAAATGTGAAATACTTCACAATATAAAAACAACAACGATACGTACGCTGGAGGATGATGATAAATGATGAACGAACGAGTGAATAAAGTTGCATTAATCGGAGCGGGTTTTGTTGGAAGCAGTTATGCATTTGCGTTAATTAACCAAGGGATCACAGATGAACTTGTGGTCATTGATTTAAATAAAGAAAAAGCAATGGGCGATGTCATGGATTTAAATCACGGGAAGGCGTTTGCTCCGCATCCGGTCAAGACATCTTACGGAACTTATGACGATTGCAAAGATGCCGATATTGTATGCATTTGTGCAGGAGCGAACCAGAAGCCGGGTGAGACACGTCTTGAACTGGTGGAAAAGAACTTGAATATTTTCAAAGGAATTGTCGGTGAGGTCATGGCGAGCGGCTTTGATGGAATTTTCCTCATTGCGACAAATCCGGTTGATATTTTGACATATGCGACATGGAAATTCAGCGGCCTTCCGAAAGAGCGTGTGATCGGAAGCGGCACAACTCTTGATTCTGCGAGATTCCGCTATATGCTCAGTGAATATTTCGGCACGGCGGCTCACAATGTACACGCGCATATTATCGGAGAACACGGAGATACGGAGCTGCCTGTTTGGAGCCACGCCAATATCGGCGGTGTGCCAGTGAACGAATTGATAGCGAAAAACGATTCGTATAAACAAGAAGATCTTGATCAAATTGTTGACGATGTGAAAAACGCGGCGTATCACATTATTGAGAAAAAAGGCGCCACGTACTATGGGGTGGCAATGAGCCTTGCCCGTATTACAAAAGCGATTTTGCATAATGAAAATAGCATTTTAACAGTCAGTGCGCATCTGGACGGACAATACGGAGCGGATGATGTGTATATCGGCGTGCCGGCCACTGTGAACCGCGGCGGAATTTCAAGCATTACAGAGCTGAACCTAAACGCGGTTGAAAAGGAACAGTTCCAGCACAGCGCCACTGTTTTGAAAAATATTTTACAACCCCATTTCACAGAAAAAAACGCTAACTAAACGTCTACTTTTTAAGAAAAGGGCTGAATGTCAATGTGGGAGCAATTGTATGATCCGTTTGGTAATGAATATGTGAGCGCACTAGCGGCGCTCACCCCCATTCTCTTTTTTCTATTGGCTTTAACGGTTTTTAAAATGAAAGGCATTCTTGCGGCGGGCCTTACGCTGATTGTCAGTTTTCTCATCGCTGTTCTTGCTTTTCATATGCCGGTTGAGAAAGCGATTTCGTCTGTTATATTAGGAATCGGAAACGGGCTGTGGCCCATCGGATATATTGTCTTGATGGCGGTGTGGCTGTATAAAATTGCAGTCAAAACCGGAAAGTTTACTATTATTCGGTCAAGCATTGCGGGAATTTCTCCCGACCAGCGATTACAGCTATTATTAATCGGTTTTTGCTTTAACGCGTTTTTGGAAGGAGCAGCGGGCTTCGGCGTTCCGATTGCCATCAGCGCAGCCCTTTTGGTCGAGCTTGGTTTCAAACCATTAAAGGCGGCGGCGCTGTGTTTGATTGCCAATGCGGCCTCAGGAGCGTTCGGCGCCATAGGCATTCCCGTTATCACAGGTGCGCAGATCGGTGATTTATCAGCTCTTGAGCTGTCTCGTACGCTGATTTGGACGCTGCCGGTCATCTCATTTCTTATTCCGTTTCTGCTCGTCTTCTTATTGGACCGAATGAAAGGAATAAAAGAAACCTGGCCCGCCCTGATCATTGTCAGCGGAATTTACACCGCCGTTCAGGTCTTGACCATGGCGGTTTTAGGCCCGGAATTAGCGAATATTTCGGCCGCTTTGTTCAGCATGGGAGGGCTTGCCTTGTTTCTTCGTAAATGGCAGCCGAAACACATTTACCGGGAAGAGGGCGCTCAGGAAACACATGGACAAAAGGCGTACAGCGTTTCGGAAATTGCCAAGGCATGGTCTCCTTTTTACATTTTAACGGCGGCGATTACGGTCTGGAGTCTTCCTGCATTTCAAGCGCTTTTTAAAGAAGGCGGCTTGTTATATCAAACCACTGTTTTATTGAAGATGCCTTTTCTGCATCAGCAGATTATCAAAATGCCGCCCATTGCGCCGGCAGCCGTACCGCTTGATGCCGTGTTTAAGCTGGATATTCTGTCCGCCACGGGTACCGCTATCTTTGCGGCTGTCATTGTGACCGGGCTGTTTAGCAAAAAGTTCTCATATAAAGAAAGTGCGGCCTGTCTGAAAGAGACGGGGAAAGAACTGTGGGTGCCAATCTTGACGATTTGCTTTGTGATGGGGTTTGCCAATCTGGCGAATTTCGCCGGACTCAGCTCTTCAATCGGTCTGGCGCTGGCCAAAACAGGGGATCTGTTCCCGTTTGTCAGCCCCATTCTCGGCTGGATCGGCGTGTTTATTACCGGTTCTGTGGTCAGTAACAATGCCTTATTCGGACATTTGCAGGTCGTAACCGGAGCACAAATCGGTACAGGATCTGACTTGCTTCTAGCCGCGAATACAGCAGGAGGCGTCATGGCGAAGCTCGTTTCTCCGCAGTCAATTGCCATCGCCGCAGCTGCTGTCGGGCAGACAGGGAAGGAATCTAAGCTGTTTAAACGAACAGTGGGTTATAGTCTAATTTTGCTGCTGATCATATGTATATGGACGTTTGTTCTTGCAAGAATAGGAGTCTAGCAAAAAAAGCAGTACATGCCGTTTCGCATGTACTGCTTTCTCATTAACCCGTTTTTTTCTCCATTTCCTGTGTTGTCTTTACTCTTGCTTTTCCCATAAATAAAACCGTCACTGCGGCGATCACAATCGGGATGAGTGCAAGCATAAATACATAGGTGATGCTGGCTGACATTGCTTCAATAATCCGGTTTAGTACGGCTGAAGGAATTTGCGACCGAGTGCCGGCTTGGAAAATTTCCTGCGGGTCGCCCATATTCTGGGCCGCCGCGCCTGCGGAGCCTTTCATGCCGCTGAAAGAGTCTGTCAGCTTGTTTGAAAATACGTTCGTTTGAATCGTACCGAATATCGTCACACCAAGTGTCATGCCAAACGATCTCAAGAATGAATTCGTTGAATTGGCCGTTCCTCGATAACGGGGATCGAGATTGTTCATTGATGCTGCCGGGAGCAATGAGAAGGAGAAACCGACGCCAAAGCCCGATATCAGCATAAACACAGTGAGCCACGCTCTTGCCGTATCCGGTGTCATATTTCCAAGCAGCAGCATGCCGATAAAGAAGGAAATAACAGATACGATCATTAAGCTGCGGAAGCGGAATTTTGTCTGGAAGATCCCGCCGATCATACTTCCGAGAACAGAGCCGAGCATCATCGGCGTCAAAATAAAGCCCGCGCTTGTTGCTGAGCTTCCGTATACAGCTTGGACAAAAATCGGAATAAACACAGCTAAAATAATAAAAGTCCCTCCATAAAGGAAAGCCAAAATTTGAGCTGTGGCAAAAAGCCGGTTTTTAAACATCCAAAACGAAATAATCGGTTCTTCCGCTTTTCTCTCCACAATAAAAAAGGCTATAAAGAAAATAGCAAATACGGTAAACAGGCCGATAATCTGAACGGAATCCCAATCGTAGGTTTTCCCGCCGAGTTCCAGCGCGAACATCAGGCATACGATGGATACGACCAATGTAACAGCGCCGCCCCAGTCGATTTTTTGCTTTTTATGCTCCAGAGTTTCTTTATAGTAGCGAATGATGAAAAATAATGAAAATGCACCGATCGGAACATTAATATAAAAAACCCAATGCCAGCTGATCGAATCTGTAATCAGAGCGCCCAGAAGCGGTCCGAGAACACTGGACAAGCCGAATACGGCGCCGAACATTCCTGACATTTTGCCGCGTTTTTCAGGCGGGAACAGATCGAATATAATGGTAAAGGCAATCGGAAGCAGTGCGCCTCCTCCGATTCCTTGAATCACCCTGAATAAGATGAGCTGATTCATGGATTGCGCGATTCCGCATAACGCAGACCCCAATAAGAAAAAAATAAGTCCAAACAGAAAAAAACGTTTCCGGCCGTACATATCCGAAAGCTTTCCGTAAATCGGCATTCCCGCCATGACCGCCACCATGTAGGACGCAGTGACCCAGGCGAATTTATCAAAGCTTCCGAGATCAGCCACAATAGTTCCCATAGCTGTGGCGACAATGGTGTTATCCATAGCCGACATTAAAATGCCCAGCAAGAGACCTATGACCACAAATTTAGTGGAAGGATCCTTCCCAGCAGTTGATTCCATATGTTCTACCTCCTTCATCTTACTTTTTTTATTCAGTTTTGCTATGATATAAATATCTTGGCCGTAAATTATCTTGATTATCAAGATAAATAGATTCTATAGGGAGGACTGTCAGTTGTCAACAAGAAATTCCAGAAATGAGTTGGAGCAGACCGCCATCCAAATTTTTCGTCAATTGGGTACGAGAACAATCCTTTTTCATCAGGCTGCCGCTCAATCCCTCGGACTGTTTCCCACCGATTTAAAATCAGCTGACTTATTAAATGAATGGGGTCCAATGACCGCCGGAGAGCTTGGAAAAAAGACGGGTCTCAGCACAGGATCAGTCACCGCACTTATTGACCGGCTTGAAAAAGCGGGATACGTGATTCGGGAAAAAGACCCGAACGACCGCAGGCGGGTGATCATTGTGCCATTAACCGAGTCAAAAAAACAGGTGAAACAACTGTTTTCTTCTTTATCGGAATCAACTGCAAATCTTTGCAGGCAGTACACGGAAGAAGAGCTTACACTTATTTTTGATTTTTTGAGAAAGTCCTCTTCTATTATGGAAGAAGAGCTAGAACGGCTGAAACAATAACTTATTTCTGGGCATAGCCTGGCCCTCTCCCGAATAAATTGTACAAGTTGAGTAAAAGAGGGGAGTTCGGGCCAGTGAATATCTTTTTTAGCTATATCATCTTGGGCTTGTCATTGTCAGCGCCTGTAGGGCCGGTAAACGCTGCGCAAATCGACAAGGGCATCAAAAATGGATTTTGGCATGCATGGGTTTTCGGTTTAGGCGCGATGGCAGCGGACGGGCTTTATATGATTTTGATTTATTTCGGGCTGTCCCAATTTTTGACGGCGCCGTTTGTGAAAACCTTTTTGTGGCTCTTTGGTTTTTTTGTCTTAACGTATACGGGCATTGAAACGTTAAAAAACGTCAGAGAAGCGATGAATGTCCGAAGCTCTAAAGGAAAGGCAACCTTTAGAAAGACATTCACTTCCGGCTTTTTTATTTCACTGTCCAATCCGTTGAGCATTCTATTCTGGCTGGGGATTTACGGTAGTATTTTGGCAAAGACAGCAGAAGCTTACAGCATGAATCAGCTTCTTCTCTATAGCTCAGGCATCATGATTGGCATTTTGATTTGGGATTTTTGTATGGCGCTGTTAGCCGGCGCGTTTAGATCGCTGTTAAATGAAAAATTTCTCAGAGGGCTGACCGCGATTGCCGGTGTGTCTTTGATCGTGTTTGGTGTGTACTTCGGTTATCAAGGTGTGAAAGAACTGTTGGGGTAATATGGAAGGGGACAGTCACTCGCCGCCGCCTCTCGTAATATAGTATCCAGACGATACTGGAGGTGGATCATGGTGGGTGAACTTTACACCAAAAGTTGCCTTGAGGAAAAACGGTCAGAACTGCCGGAATGGCAAAGGATCGCGTTTGAGCTTTTCTCTGAAACTGTGGCCGATGAAGCAAATGCATTCCCATGTATTCCCGGACGCCAGGGATTTCTTACAAATCAGCTTCGCTTCGTGTTTGCCGGAGATCCGAGGGAGTATAGCACGGCGGAAGAGCTGGCTCCTTTGCTGGCTGAGTATGGCGCATTGGCAAGGGAAACGGGTAAATACGCGTCGCTTCTGGTTTTTTTTGAAACGCCGGAGGACTTGGCTGAGCATTATTCAATTGAAGCGTATGAAGAGCTGTTTTGGACGTTTTTGAACAGGCTGAGCGAACAGGATAAAAAGGAGTGGCCCGCAGACTTTCCGGCTGATCCAGAGCATTATAAATGGGAGTTTTGTTTTCATGGTGAGCCTTATTTTATTTTATGCTCCACGCCCGCGCATGAGGCAAGAAGAAGCAGAAGTTTTCCCTATTTTATGCTGGCGTTTCAGCCAAGATGGGTATTCGAGGGTCTAAACGCTTCTACGGCATTCGGCAGGAAAATGAGCAAAATGATCCGCTCGCGTTTGGAGAAATATGATGAAGCACCGATACATCCCCATTTAGGATGGTACGGAGGAAAAGGCAATCTGGAGTGGAAGCAGTATTTCCTCCGCGATGATGAAAAACAGGTTTCGAAATGTCCTTTTTCTTATATAAAGAACATGTTTAAAGGATCAAAATAGATAACGCATTAGCAGGGCTGTTTCGTTCCCCCTGCTTTTTTTTGTACAATCCACGTGACAATGGCGATAATCGCCAGGAACCCCAGACTGACAAAAAACCCCGGGCGGCTGGACTTTTCGAATAACGTGCCTGAAACAGCCGCAGCAATAAGGAACATGGCGCAAAAAATTTGCATCTTTCCCATTCCCGAAGGCTTGGTCAATTTTTTGCTGGAAAATAGAATAAACATCCACGTATACAAAAGCATTAACCCCGCAGCAGTGGTCATATGTTCGTAGATATTTTTAGGCAGCACTAAAGAAAGAACGATAGACAGGATCAGGCCTGCAAAAGTCAAACCGAGCGCCGGCCAGCATATTTTTTTGTTTTCTTTTAATGTAAAGCATTTAGGCGCGTCACCGTCATCGGCCATTGTGCAAAGCAGTGTTGTCACCGCAAATAGGGAGGCGACAAGGGTCGAAAAGCCGGCGATAATAAAAATGCCGTTGAAAATATCCAGTATGACATCGAGATTGTATCCTTTTAATGAAGTGATAAACGGACTGTCCTGTTCAGAGAAATGTTGTAAAGGAACCAATAACAAAGCAAGTCCGATGGATATGACATAAATAATCGCCAGTGAAGCGAGCATCAGTTTTCCTGATTTTGACGCTTCTTCCGGCTTCTTTAAGTGAACGGCCATCAGCCCCATGACTTCAATTCCGCCAAATGCGTAGAACGCATAGATTAAGCCCGTCCATAACCCCATTGCGCCAAAAGGGAAAAATTCCTTTGTTTCATTGGGAACCTGCACATCAGGTCTGCCTCCGGACAAAACCCCGCACAGAGCCAAAATCGCAATGACGATAAACATAAAAATCGCGGCCGTTTTGACAATTGCCAAGATATTTTCTGTCTTTTCAAAGGTGGAAAGCCCGGTGAAAATAACCAATAGCCCAAGAACAGCGTAAATAGAAGCGAACACCCAAAGCGGCACATTGGGAAACCAGTGCTTTGTAAATAGAGAAATAGCTGTCAGCTGGCTCCCTGTGATCAGCATTTCAGAGGACCAATACAGCCAGCCGTTGCTGAAGCCTGCCCATTTTCCGAATGCATTTCTTGCATAAGCGCAAAAAGAACCTTTTTCAGGATGTTTCGCTGAGAGCTTGGCAAGCTGCTCAAAGACAAAAAAAGTGCCGAGACCCGCGATGAGAAACGACAAGAGCACAGAAAAACCGCTTTTCGTTATAGCGATGCTTGATCCCAGGAAAAAGCCGGTGCCGATCGTACAGCCGATTCCGATTAATGAAAGCTGCCACCACGCCAGATTTCCTTTTGGCTGGTTTTTTGTTTTTTGACTCATAAGTTTCAACCCCTTTTATCTAGGATTATGATGTGACGTGCCGGGGTGTAATATACATCGGGAATTTTACTGATGCTGTACATGAAACAAAGGTTTGACACAAATACTTAGAGTAAAAAAGGAGCTGGCCGATGACACAGCAGTTTATCGTTCTGCCGAAAAAAGGCTTGGGGCTGAAAGTGCATAAAGGACAAATCTTGAAAGTGGTTGATGTCGAGGGGCAGCAAGTCGCAGACTTTGTCGCGTATCATGCCAAAGATTTTTACGAACATCTCGATCAGGGCGCGACCATTGATGCCAACCAGTCCATACACGTGAAAGTAAATGATCATATTTACTCGAATCTGTATAAACCGATGCTGACGTTAATTGAGGACACGGTCGGCAAGCATGATCTGCTGCTTCCCGCATGCCGGCCGGAAATGAACAGGCTGTTATACGGAAAGCATAAAGATGAGCTTCAGGATACGTGTTATGACAATATGAGCGGAGCGCTTGAACCATTCGGGGTTCCGAGGCCCCATATGCATTATCCGTTTGCGATCTTTATGAATACGGTATTAGATGAAAAAGGGAACCTGTCAGTAGAAAGGCCGCTTTCCAAAGCGGGAGATTATGTGAAGCTGAGGGCGGAGATGGATCTTGTGGTGGCTTTTTCTTCCTGCCCGATTGAAAAAGGGATATGCAACGGGGACAGTATCACAGCGCTGCGTGTGGAAATCACCTGACCCTGCCCCGTTATTCACTTGCCATCGGGACCTGTGCTATAGTTAAAAAAGATACATATTGAATTGATTTATTTTCACTTTTTTAGGGAAATGAATCAGTAAGAAACAGTGAAAATGTGCAGGAGGAATGATCGGGATGAGCATGCAGGAAAAAATTATAAGCGATTTACATGTGAAGCCTTCAATTGATCCAAAACAAGAAATTGAGGACAGAATCAGCTTTTTAAAGAACTATTTAAAGAAAACAGGCGCTAAAGGGTTTGTATTGGGAATCAGCGGCGGACAAGATTCAACGCTTGCTGGACGTCTTGCCCAGCTTGCTGTAGAGAGCGTGAGGGAAGAAGGCGGTGAGGCTGAGTTTATCGCCGTCCGTCTTCCGCATGGCAAGCAGCAGGACGAAGATGATGCCCAGTTGGCTTTGCAGTTTATTAAGCCTGATAAATCGTGGACGTTTGATATCCAATCAACTGTCAGCGCATTTGCTGAGCAATATAAGAAAGATACAGGCGATACACTGACAGACTTTAACAAAGGAAATGTGAAGGCAAGAGCGAGAATGATCGCCCAATATGCGGTCGGCGGACAAGAAGGTCTCCTCGTGCTTGGAACGGATCATGCCGCTGAAGCGGTCACAGGCTTTTTTACGAAATACGGTGACGGCGGCGCGGATCTCTTGCCGCTGACAGGGTTGACGAAGCGCCAGGGCAGAAGCTTGTTAAAAGAGCTGGGTGCAGTTGAACGTCTATACTTAAAAGCGCCGACCGCAGATTTGTTAGACGAAAAGCCGCAGCAAACGGATGAGACTGAGCTTGGCATTACGTACAATGACATTGATGATTATTTAGAAGGTAAATCTGTATCAGCAGAAGTTGCTGAAGCAATTGAAAAGCGCTACCGCGGCACAGAGCATAAACGCCAAGTTCCGGCTTCTATGTTTGATGACTGGTGGAAATAGGCTGATTGAAAACATCCCCTTTTTGATAAAAGGGGATGTTTCAGCATATACGGATATGCTTTAATTTAACGAGTAATCTGTCAGCACCTTTTCGGAAGCGCCCTCTCGTATCAGGTTCCAGCGTCAAATTAGCTTTGGAGGCGATCGTTTCGACAGCCTCTTCAATGGACATATAATCTGTATCAATGTGCTCCTTGAAGATTTGATCGGCGAGACCTTCTGTACACCGGTCAATTTGCTTTGCGGCCCATGAACTTTTTCCTTCAGCTCTGCTTCTCAGCCGTTTTTGCAGCACGTGTTTTGATGCCATCAATGTATAATGCTGAATGTGCAGTCCGTCTGTTCTGAGCTTTCCTATTATGTCCTCAAAGTACTCCGGATTGACGATTGTCATAGGAACGATAATCACGCCTTTATATTCCGCAGCCACATATTTCAGCATGGAATAATTGTATTCCCGCCACAAACTGTAAGATTGAAAGTCCTCTTTGGCGATCTCCTTTGGAATCATTGACCGCATTGAAAAACCAAGCTTTTCAGGATCATACACATAAGATTGTTTCAACTTTCTGTGCAGCTCAAATGACGTTTGCGTTTTTCCTGACCCGAAAGCGCCGTTAATCCAAATGATCATCTGCCGCATCCCCTTTCATTGTGTATTATACATAAAAAAGACCCTTCCATAGGAAAGGTCCGGGCTTTATTTTTGCGTAAAAAAGGCCTCTAATTCTGTCAGCGATTCTTTGATGTGCGCCACGCTGTGTTCTCCAAAGTATTCTAATGAGACAAACCCTTCATATTGCCGGTTCATTAATTCGTTCAGAAAGCTTTTTTGATCAAGATCCCCTTGGAAGATAGGTTTCGGTTCACTCAAATACCAGCTGTCGAAGTTCCAATTGTAATTCTTTAGATGGATATGGCTGATGGTGTGAAAGACGGTTTCTAAAGCAGGCAGCTGGTCTATGTGATTGACGTGAAGATTCGAACCGTCGAAAATCGTCCGAAGTCTCGAATGTCCGACATCCTCCAAAAATTTCAGCGCGGCTTCGGGTGTGTCCGCATATGTATCGTAATGGATTTCCAGACCGATATTCACTTCATAGTCATCTGCCATGTGCGCCGCTTTTTGAAATTGGTCAACCGCACTCTGCCACTTTTCGGGAGACGTTCTGTTGGAAGCGAGATTGCCTGCAAATACTCTGATAAGAGGACTGTGAAGCTGTCTTGCCGCATTCAATCCTTTTTGAACAGCCTGTTCGGTTTGTTCTTCACCCTGTGACACGAAATCAGTGTACAAGCTGACGGCAGGCACCTTCAGTCCTTTTTCCTGCAATAGATCATACAGACTGTCGAGCGGACCGTGCTGCTGCTCGTATTGCTCAACGTGGCCATACCACATATCAATTCCATCAAAGCCGTGCTCCTCAGCAAAAGAAATGACATCCAATACATTCTGTTTTTTTAACCCTGTTGTACAAAAGCTTACTTTCATAAAAAATGCCTCCGTTCATTCCGTCATTTTTTACCTTATTCCCTTCGTTCATCATAGGTAAACAGCACTGAAAGTCAGATGAAACAGTTTTTTGAAAAAACTTACTTTGTAATACTATACTTGCTGCTATGCGTAGGACTGCTGAGCGGCAAAAAGGCAAATCTGTTTGAGAGCGCCTTCTATCACCGCAGCCAGAATGTCGGCATTTCGCTGTGGCAAGGGAGATTAATTTTGCTGGGGAGATATACACGGAGGTGCTATCGTAAGATAATTTTCGGAAGTATATTCATGTATAATTTATCACTTTTTCGCGTCAAAGTATTAAAATTTCTTCGGGATTATTGTACAATTAATCTCATTCGAGTAAGGGGGATAATGGTATGCCGGAAAAAAGAATAACGCAAAGCAAAAGTGTCTTACCAGCAAATATCCAAAATGCACGAACTCCTATATAATTAAACACTGAATTGTCATATAATAAACTTAATCTTTTCATTCCTTAGGAGGATTTCGCCGAAGATGAACGCAAAACGAGCCATTCCTGTGAGAGAAAGAAATATTGTACTGATCGGATTTATGGGTGTAGGAAAAACAACAATCGGCCAGCTGGTCGCCAAGAAATTATATAGAGATTTTATAGATGTTGATCTTGCGATTGAAAAAGATTTTAACATGACCATACCTGAAATGTTTGAGCAAAAAGGGGAGGACTTTTTCCGGAAAACGGAGAAGGACTATATCCTGAATATTTGCCGCAATACAAAGTTTAAAATCGTTTCCTTGGGCGGCGGCTCCTTTAAACAAGAGGAGATCAGACAGTGCTGCCTTGAAAATTGTCTTGTGCTCCATTTGGATTTATCGTGGGAAAACTGGAAGCAGCGGGCGAATCTGCTGATTGAAAGCCGTCCTGTTCTGCATAACCGCACCATGGATGAAATGGAACAGCTTTTTAACGAAAGAAAAAGCATATATGATAAGCATAATTCAAAAGTAGTAACAGACAACCTCGCTCCTGAAGAGATTGCGGATTATATTGTTGACACTTTGAAGATCGGATGGGATTTGTACCAGCCCATGAAATAAAGCCGTGCCGCTTCATGCGCACGGCTTTTATTTATCTTTTTACCCCTTTGATGAGGATGGCTTTTAAGCAAAAAGCGTCCGGCATACCATTTGAATCACATGTATTTTACTCTTCAATCCGCTCCGTCCGCACGCTTGTCTTTGCTTTTTGAAGTAACAGTATGTCAGTCTGACGGCGCAAACCTTTATGGACATCAGCCGGATACGTTAAAACAAACGTTTAATCAAATATGAGTTGAGGCTGTTGTAAAAAAATTTCGAAAATGAGAGGTGAACATGATATTATAGAAACATAAACTTTAAATCATATAAAACAAAGGAGTTTAATCGGAAATGCAACTATTCGATATGCCGCTCGATCAACTTAAAACCTATCAGCCAAAACAAACAGCACCGGATGACTTCTCTGATTTTTGGGAGGCGTCACTGGCGGAGCTTGCGAATGTTCAAGCAGAGCCGGACTTACAGCCGGTGGATTATCCCGCTGCCGGAGTTAAGGTGTTCCGCCTGACATATAAAAGCTTCGGGCGCGCAAAAATTGCCGGATGGTACGCTGTGCCTGATAAAACAGGCCCACATCCGGCGATCGTGAAATATCACGGTTACAATGCGAGTTATGATGGCGAAATACATGAAATGGTGAATTGGGCGCTTCACGGATACGCTGCATTCGGTATGCTAGTCCGCGGGCAGCACAGCAGTGAGGACACAAGCATTTCTCCGCACGGGCACGCATTGGGCTGGATGACAAAGGGAATTTTAGATAAAGAAACGTACTATTACAGAGGTGTTTATTTAGATGCCGTACGCGCGCTTGAAGTCATCAGCAGCTTTGACGAGGTGGACGAAACGAGAATCGGCGTGACGGGCGGAAGCCAAGGCGGCGGCCTGACAATCGCCGCAGCCGCCTTGTCAGACATTCCGAAAGCGGCGGTGGCGGAGTATCCTTATTTAAGCAACTTTGAGCGTGCCATTGATGTCGCTCTTGATCAGCCATACCTTGAGATTAACTCCTTTTTCAGAAAAAACGGCAGCCCTGAAACAGAAGAAACGGCCATGAAGACACTCGCGTATTTTGATATTATGAACTTAGCTGACCGGGTGAAAGCGCCTGTCCTTATGTCAATCGGCCTGATTGACAAAGTAACCCCGCCGTCGACAGTGTTTGCTGCGTATAATCACCTGAAAACAGAAAAGGAACTGAAGGTATACCGCTATTTCGGCCATGAGTATATCCCAGCCTTTCAAACGGAAAAGCTCGCCTATTTCAAGCAGCATTTAAAAGGCTGAGATACGTGTAAGCCGCCAATAGTAAGCAGGCGGCTTTTTTTCTGTAAAATCAGGGGAATGATAAAAGACGGGAGTCGAATAGATATGAAAAAGAGAATCCTTCAAGAATTGAAACAAATTGAAGAAAAATATGCAGTCAAAATTGTATATGCCGTTGAATCGGGCAGCCGTGCATGGGGCTTTCCGTCGCAAGACAGCGATTATGATGTCCGTTTTATTTACGTGCCGAAAAAAGAGTGGTACTTTTCCATCGAACCTCAAAGGGACGTGATTGAAGAACCGATTCATGATTTGCTTGACATCAGCGGCTGGGAATTGCGGAAAACCCTTCGCCTTTTTAAAAAATCAAATCCGCCGCTTCTGGAATGGCTGTCGTCCGAGATTGTTTATTACGAAGCATTTACCACAGCAGATCGGCTGAGAGAGCTGCGGGCGGCGGCTTTTTCTCCGGAAGCCAGTGTGTACCACTATCTCAATATGGCGAAGGGGAACGTCAAGGATTACTTGCAAAAGGACGAAGTGAAGATCAAGAAATATTTTTATGTCCTGCGGCCGATACTGGCATGCGGGTGGATTAGAAAACACGGAATCATTCCGCCAATGGATTTTTCAGAGCTTATGAATGAACTTATTACGGATGACGGACTGAAATCTGAGATTGAACACTTGCTGGACCGCAAAAGGAGGGGAGAAGAACTCGATCTGGAGCCGAGAATTCATTTGATACATGAGTTTATCGAGACCGAGATAGAGGGCATCGCCCAATTCGCAAGGGCCTTAAAAACGGATAAAGCGGATATCACCCCAGAGCTTGACCGCCTGCTTTTGCATACCGTTGAAGAGGTGTGGACTCCTTAAACAGGGAACGGAAAGATGATGAATCTTGTCGCTTTCTGTTCTTTCTTTTCGACAAATATCGCCCCCTTTCTACGAAGCTGATTGTGGTAAAACCACAAAAATAATCAGAATCTTTGTTTTTTGAGAATATTGTGAACGGTGGTTTTGTCCCTTTACAATAAACACATACAAATACTTCTTAGATTGCGGGGTGTTAATGTTGGAAGTGATTACAAGAGATTTTTTCTTATTTTTGTCCAAAAGCAACTTATTGAATAAGATGGCGCAAAGCTGGGGTAGCCGGGTGGCGGCGGGTAAAATTATCGGGGGCAATGATTTTAACAGTTCGATCCCGACAATACGACAGCTGAATCATCAGGGCTTGTCAGTTACTGTCGACCATTTGGGTGAATTCGTAAACAGCAGTGAAGTCGCGAAAGAACGGACTGAAGAGTGTATCCGGACGATCGAGACGATTGCGGACCAGCAATTAAATTCGCATGTTTCTTTAAAAATGACGTCATTAGGTCTTGATATAGATCTTGATCTTGTCTATCAAAATATGACGAAGATCCTTCAAACGGCGGAAAAACACAAGATCATGGTCACGATTGATATGGAAGATGAAACAAGATGCCAGAAAACGCTTGATATTTTCAAAGATTTCAGAAGCCGTTACGAGTATGTGAGCACAGTTTTGCAGGCGTACTTATATCGGACGGAACAGGATATTGATGAACTGGATTCGTTAAAACCGTTCCTGCGTCTCGTAAAAGGGGCTTATAAGGAATCAGAGAAGGTTGCTTACCCTGAAAAGGCTGATGTGGATGCCAATTATAAAAAGATCATTCGAAAGCAGCTTTTAAACGGTCACTATACTGCAATTGCGTCGCATGACGACAAAATGATTGAGTTTACGAAACAGCTTGCAAGTGAGCATAACATCACGAAAGACATGTTTGAGTTTCAGATGCTGTACGGCATGCGCTCGCAAACCCAACAAAGCCTCGTAAAAGAAGGATATAACATGAGAGTGTACCTCCCATATGGAAACGATTGGTACGGCTACTTTATGAGACGTCTGGCCGAACGCCCGTCAAACATCGCATTCGCATTTAAAGGTATGACGAAGAAATAACACCAACACAAAAGGAGAGATTACTATGACAACACCTTACAAACACGAGCCATTCACAAATTTTCAAGATCAGAAGAATATTGAGGAATTCCAAAAGGCGCTTGCCGTTGTAAACGAATATTTAGGCAAAGATTATCCGCTTGTCATCAATGGAGAAAAAGTAGAAACAGAATCAAAAATCGTATCTATCAACCCGGCGAATAAAGAAGAAGTTGTCGGCAGGGTCTCAAAAGCATCACAAGAACATGCAGAACAGGCAATCGAAGCCGCTGCGAAAGCGTTCGAAGAGTGGAGATACACAACTCCTGAGGAAAGAGCGGCTGTTCTATTCCGCGCTGCTGCCAAAGTCCGCCGCAGAAAGCATGAATTCTCGGCTTTGCTTGTGAAAGAAGCGGGAAAACCTTGGAATGAAGCGGATGCTGATACGGCAGAAGCGATTGACTTTATGGAATATTACGCGCGCCAGATGGTTGAGTTGGCAAAAGGAAAGCCTGTAAACAGCCGCGAAGGCGAAAAGAACCAATATGTATACACGCCGACGGGTGTAGCGGTTGTTATTCCGCCTTGGAACTTCTTATTTGCGATCATGGCAGGTACAACTGTAGCGCCGATTGTGACAGGAAATACGGTTGTTCTGAAACCGGCCAGCGCAACACCGGTCATCGCTGCTAAGTTCGTAGAAGTGCTTGAAGAATCAGGTCTTCCGAAAGGCGTTGTCAACTTTGTTCCGGGAAGCGGCGCTGAAGTGGGCGACTACCTTGTCGATCATCCGAAAACAAGCCTTATTACGTTCACGGGATCAAGAGAAGTCGGCACAAGAATTTTTGAGCGCGCCGCAAAAGTACAGCCTGGCCAGCAGCACCTGAAGCGCGTGATTGCTGAAATGGGCGGTAAAGATACGGTTGTTGTCGATGAGGATGCAGATGTTGAATTGGCTGCAAATTCGATCTTCCAATCAGCATTCGGATTTGCGGGCCAAAAATGTTCTGCGGGATCACGTGCAGTGGTTCATGAAAAAGTGTATGATCAAGTATTGAAGCGCGTAATTGAAATCACAGAATCAAAAGTGACGGCAAGCCCTGACAGCGCAGATGTTTATATGGGACCTGTCATTGATCAAGGTTCTTATGATAAAATTATGAGTTATATCGAGATCGGAAAAGAGGAAGGCCGTTTAGTGAGCGGCGGCACTGGTGACGATTCAAAAGGCTACTTCATCAAGCCGACCATTTTCGCTGACCTTGATCCGAATGCAAGATTGATGCAGGAAGAAATTTTCGGACCTGTTGTCGGTTTCTCTAAAGTGTCCAATTTTGATGAAGCTTTAGAAGTGGCGAACAATACGGAATACGGTCTGACAGGCGCGGTGATCACAAACAACCGCAAACATATTGAACGCGCAAAACAGGAGTTCCATGTGGGGAACCTATACTTCAACCGTAACTGTACGGGCGCGATTGTCGGCTACCATCCGTTTGGCGGCTTCAAAATGTCCGGTACGGACTCAAAAGCCGGCGGTCCGGATTACTTGGCTCTGCACATGCAGGCAAAAACAATCAGTGAAATGTTTTAACCGGGACTAAATGGGCATCCTCCCTGCGGGGATGTCCATTTCATCCATATATCATAAAACAGAGGAGGAAGGGCCATAGAAAACACACAGCTGATTATTTCGATTTGTATTTATATGGCAGGCATGCTGTTGATCGGCTATTTTGCCTACAAACGTACGTCAAATCTGACGGATTATATGTTGGGAGGGCGCTCTTTAGGCCCATCCGTAACCGCTCTCAGTGCGGGGGCTGCCGATATGAGCGGATGGCTTTTAATGGGGCTTCCGGGCGCTATGTTTTCGACAGGGCTGAGCGGTGTTTGGATAGCCATCGGGCTTTGCCTTGGCGCATGGGCGAACTGGCTTTATGTTGCGCCGCGTTTAAGAACATATACTGAAAAAGCGGGGAATTCCATTACGATTCCTGGGTTTCTTGAGCATCGCTTCGGAGATCGATCGAGGCTTCTCAGACTGTTTTCAGGGATTGTCATTTTAGTCTTTTTCACGTTTTATGTATCGTCCGGAATGGTGTCAGGCGGCGTTTTATTCAACAGTATACTAGGTATGGATTATCATACCGGTTTATGGGTTGTGACTGGTGTTGTAGTAGCATACACTTTGTTTGGCGGCTTTTTGGCAGTCAGTTGGACTGATTTTGTCCAAGGAATCATTATGTTTGTAGCATTGATTCTTGTGCCAGTTGTCGCGATTTTCCATGTGGGCGGTATCGGAGAAACAACGGCTGAAATTCGTTCTGTTGATCCTAATATGTTTAACATGTTTAAAGGCACTAGTGTGCTTGGTATTATTTCTTTGTTTGCCTGGGGATTGGGCTACTTTGGACAGCCGCATATCATTGTGCGTTTTATGGCGATTACGTCTGTCAAAGAGATTAAAAAAGCGCGCAGAATCGGAATGGGCTGGATGATTCTTTCGGCTGTCGGTGCAGTGCTGACCGGCTTAGGAGGACTCGCTTTTTATCATCAGCGCGGCCTAACCTTGGATGATCCGGAGACGATCTTTATTCAATTAGGTAACATCCTGTTTCACCCAATCATCACAGGTTTCTTGATTTCCGCTATTTTAGCCGCGGTCATGAGTACAATTTCTTCTCAGCTGCTGGTGACATCCAGCTCTCTGACAGAAGATTTGTATAAAACGATGTTCAGACGTTCAGCTTCAGATAAAGAACTGGTGTTATTAGGCCGGCTGTCTGTGCTTGCTGTTTCAATCGTCGCTTTACTATTGTCATGGGAGAAAAACAACACGATCTTGGGCTTGGTCAGTTATGCCTGGGCCGGCTTTGGTTCAGCATTCGGGCCAGTGATTTTGCTCAGTTTGTTTTGGAAACGGATGACCAAATGGGGGGCACTCGCCGGCATGATTGTAGGGGCAGTTACTGTAATCATTTGGGCGAATGCCGGTCTTTCGGACTTTCTGTATGAAATGATTCCCGGCTTTGCCGCGAGTCTGCTATCTGTCTTTGTTGTCAGCTTATTGACACAGGCTCCGTCAAAAGCAGTCGCAGAGCAGTTTAACGACTATAAAGATACGCTGTCACAGTAAAGGGGATATAGAAAAGAGGAGGAAGGGAATTATCTTTCTTCCTCTTTTTTCCTTGAGGAGAGCATTTAGGAAACAATCTTTATATTTTCCTATACAACAAGCCCTTGTACAAAGTATGATTAAAGTAAAAAAGCATAGGAGAAAAAAGGTATGGAAGAGCTTTTAGAGAGAGTTTTTTCATTTTCAGACATTGATAAATTAATTGATTTTATCAGCTATGAATTACAAAAACCGGTGATTCTGGAAAGCGCGGATTTCTTTTTGCTTGCCTACAATTCTTATTACATTAACCATTTTGATTCCGCGAACCAGCAGACGATTTTCTCGAAGAAGTGTCCGGTGCAAATATTCGAGAGATTTTTGAAAGACGGAATCATAGAAAAGTTAAAAACGGTTCCTGAACCATTTCGAGTCACAAAAATAGAGAGCATCGGGTTAAACCAGAGGGTGGTCGTGAGTGCTAAGCACAAAGGGGAAGTCATGGGCTACATCTGGATTCAAGAGCTTGATTGCAATCTTACAGAGGAAGAGCTGGCGTTTTTGTACGAGACTTCCTTTCATGTAGGGAAGATCATATATAAAACAAAAAAGCTGAAACAGGAAAAAGAAGAAAGATCGGAAGACTTGGTGAAAAGGGCTATTTATCAGCAATTTTCATCCGAAAAGGAACTCAGGCGGGAAGCTGAGAAAATCAACACCGTGCTGCCTTCCGTGTTTTCTGTCGTGATCTTACACGCTGCCAATGGGGATGGAGAAGCCGTGGAGGATTTAAAAGAAAACATCAGATCATACCTCAATTTACGGGATAAGGTCAGCCATGTGCTAACCATTGAATCGAATATTGTAATTGTCGTAGCGAGTTTTTCCCAAAAAAGCTCCGTCTCCTCAGCAGCTGCTGAATTTATTAACAAGCTGTTAACTCATTTTCACTTTCAAAAAATTCCTACCCCAATATATATCGGTATCGGTAACGTTTATGATAACATTTTGAACCTTGGCAAGAGTTACATAGAAGCATTGGAAGTCATTAAAGCTGCGGAAATCACGGGTAATCAGGAGAACATTCCGTATGAATACGCCCAACTCGGCATTTACCGCTATCTTGAAAGCATAGATGAAAAGAATCAGCGTCTCGGATATGTCAATAAAGACTTGGCATTAATAAAGGCGAAGGACAGGGAAAGCAGTACAGAGCTGCTGAAAACACTGGAAATCTATCTCTTGAATAATTGCAAAACAAAACCAGCCGCAGAACAGCTGTTTATTCATCAAAATACATTAAACTACCGCATTAAGCAGATACTCGAAATGACATCCATTGATCTAAGCGACTTCAAAACGAGGTGCCAGCTTTATCTTGATTTGATCCTGATGAAAAAGGATTAAAAAAGAAACCAGTACTTGTACTGGTTTCAAATTTTCAATATCCCCGGTATACGTACGGATCATCAGGTTTCTTAATCGTCTTCCAGTCTGTCACTTTCACGACGGGAAGCGTTGATTTGAATGGCTGGTAATATTCTGAGGACAGTGTGCCCTTAATATGAATCCATTCGTCATCTTTTATATTCATATCCTTCGGAAACTCCACAAGCATCCCATATACGCCGGAATCTGCGATACAGTGAATGATGCCGAATCTCAGCACAAAGAGCTGCTTCTTGTTAATGGCATTCCCCTTATAAGCAAATCCGTTAAACTCAATCGTTCGTCCGAGGAATTCACCCGGATAATTGTAGATGGTTTCCATCCCTTTTAAGAAATCCTCATCGGTTAGAGAAATATGTTTCTGGCCCGAGTATTTCTTATACAGCTTTTTCATGAGCTTGTCGTAGCTGTCATCAGCATAATAAAGACTGGAGTCCGGCCGCAAATATTGGGTTTGCGAGTAGTGATCGCCGGATTCCATGGCTTTGAATGAAAAGCCTTTTGCCTTTACAATCGTTGAATCAAGCGTGGCGATCGGGAAGAAAATGCCTGAAACCAAAGGAAAAAGAAAAACAAGATAAATAAAATAGCGTTTGTAAAATGGCTTGTGTTGTTCATGATCATGATCGTGGCCGCAGCCGCAGTTTTGATCATGATGATGGTGTTTTCCTTTTTCCGGCGTTTTGATATATAGATACGCCTGAACGACTGTCAGGATGCCCAGCAGGAAGATCGCGATAAAGGACAGGTAGGAATATTTCATATTAATATATTTTGTCAGATTTCCTGAGGCGTGCAGATGATAAAAGAAAAAGGTAAATCCCATCAGCACTAATAGACGAAACATCCGATCACCCCTTCACAAGTAATGATCCCGCCAATACAATCACGACGATATACGTAATGAGCAGGAAAACAAATCGTTTCTTAAAAGCCGCAAGCATCATTAACAGATTTTTAATATCAACCATCGCGCCAAAAACAAGAAAGGCGATTAACGATCCTAATGAAAATGTGCTGCTGAAGGAAGATGCGATAAAGGCATCTACTTCTGAACAGAGAGATAAGACAAACGACAGACCCATCATCACAAGGGAAGAGGACACATCATTTTGCCCGATTGAAAGCAGAGTGGATGTCTTGACATACGTCTGCATGGCGGCCGCGATGAAGGCGCCGATAATCAAATATTTTCCCACTGAAAAAAACTCATCAATGGCATGCCGCATCGTTCCGCCCAATTTTTGCAGCAAACTTTGTGTATGATGATGCTGATGTGCGGGTTCGGAAGGCTCAAGCAGCTGGTTGTCCTTGAACTGGTACGATAAAATCAGCCCGACAGCAATAGACACGACAAGCGCAAGCCCGCCCCGGTAGAAGACAACGCTCCATTTGTTTCCGAATGCAATGTATGTAGAGAACAAAACAATCGGATTAATGATAGGTGCTGTCAGCATAAAGGCGATGCCCGCATGGAGCGGCACCCCTTTGAGAAGAAGCCGTCTCGTGATCGGCACGATGCCGCATTCGCAGGCCGGGAACAATATCCCGGTCAGCGCCCCGAATAGCACAGCCAGGAACCGGTTCTTCGGAATAATTTTTGCAATCATTTCTTCTGAAACAAACATTTGAATGAGTCCGGAAAGAATGACGCCAATCAAAATAAATGGAATGGCTTCTATTAATATACTGATAAAAATAGAATTTAGCTGAAGAAAAGAAGATTGTGTCGTCATATAAAACCTCCGCTTTTTTTAAAGCTGCCTATGATTATATCATGAAGAAAGGCACTTATTGTTTGACGGAAGAGGAGGAAGGATCGTTTCACCCAGTTTGCGATTCCAAAAAATCCAGCACTATACTATCGGTTTCAGCCGCTTCTGTCCCTAGCCAAATCAGGTGCCCCCATGAGTGAAGCGAACAGAGAACAGCGTCAGGAATGTGTTCTTTTGCGTGATTTGCGTGCGACTGCTGCACCAGTCCGTCGTTAAGGCTGTGCATAATAAGGGCAGGGCATGAAATGGCATGCAGATCCTTTGAGGAGACGGAGCCGGTTTGTGACAAGTCAATCAGAAATCCTTCTCCTGAGCGCTGGCGGCTGTTCATTTTCCGAAACGCTTCCACGTCTTCCTCGGCCATCATGGGCTTGATTTGCTGAAAAGAAAGCGTACTGAACTGGGGGCTCATAGCGGCAAACATTATGCGAGGGAAGGCATTATTCAGGGAAGAAACCAGCTTCCACACCCACTTTTCAATCGGCGGACGGAAGAAAATTCTGCCCACTTTGTATTCCGTGTCTTGAGGGGTGAGCCATTCTTTGGTGACTGCAGATTGCAGAATCAGGCTATTAACTCGTTCTGGATACTGTGAGGCAAGGCGTATGCCGCTCGGACCTCCTGCTGATATGGCGAGTACGTGAACGCTTTCTATGTGTAAATGATCTAATAGTTTTACATAAAACTGGCAGGCTTGGGCAAGACTTTTTCCGATCTCTTTTGATGTTTGTCCATAACCAGGCCTTGAAGGAGTGATGATTGAATAACCATGTTCAATCAGTGCCGTGTATCCAAATTCTTCGTAACAATTGGCATGTCCGCCATGCATGAGAAGGAGGGGCACTCCTTTGCCGGCGATCGAATATTCAAGTGTAAGGCCTTCGACTGTTATGGTTTCGACTCGTCTTTTCATCAATTTCGCCTCGTTTGTTTTCTGACTATTATAGGATCTTTGACTATTTTCCACAAGCTGATGAAATGAATGGACACCAAACTCTTGAAATATGATATACTTTGTATTGATATTCATTCTCAATTAAAATGAAGCAACGTTGATAATAGATTTGAACGGGAGGCAGGACGGATGGCTGAGAACCAAGAGGTGTATGACGTCACGATTATAGGCGGGGGACCGATCGGGCTGTTTACGGCTTTTTACTGCGGCATGCGGGAGCTGAAAACGAAAGTGATCGAGTTTCTGCCGCGGCTCGGGGGAAAGGTGTCTTTATTTTTCCCTGAGAAAATCATTCGCGATATCGGCGGGATACCGGGGATTGCCGGGGAGAAGCTGATCGAACAGCTGAAGGAGCAGGCGGCAACGTTTGACCCTGATATTGTCCTGAATCAGCGAGTGACCGGATTTGGGCGTCTGGATGACGGAACCATGGTGCTGACAAGTGCTGAGGGGGAAAAGCACTATACACGAACCGTCATTTTGGCTGTCGGTATGGGCACGCTTGAGGTCAATGAGTTTGACAGCGAGAATGCGAGCCGGTATGCGGGGAAAAATCTTCATTATAAAGTGGAGAAACTTGATGCGTTTAAAGGCAAACGGGTCGTGATTTCTGGCGGGGGAGATACTGCGGTCGACTGGGCCAATGAGCTGGAACCGATTGCGGCGTCTGTTACTGTCGTGCACCGCCGGGAGGAATTCGGCGGACTGGAAAGCAGCGTGACGAAAATGAAGCAGTCATCTGCACGGGTGCTTATTCCTTATCGGCTGGAACATCTCAGCGGCACAGAAGAACGCATCGAAAGCGTCACCGTTTGTCATACTGAGTCTGGGCATACCGAAGAAATCGACCTTGATGAACTCATTATTAATCACGGTTTTAAAATTGATCTCGGTCCGATGCTAGACTGGGGTTTAGATATTGAAGAGGGCAGGATTAAGGCTGACAGACATATGCGGACGAATCTTCCCGGTGTGTTTGTCGCGGGTGATGCCGCTAGTTACGAGAGTAAGCTCAGATTGATTGCCGGGGGTCTCACTGAAGGTCCGACAGCGGTCAACAGCGCGAAGGCCTATCTCGACCCAGAAGCGGAAAACATGGCGATGTATTCGACGCATCATAAGAAATTAATCCATAAATAAAAGAAGGCCCTTGCGATGATCGAAAGCAAGGGCTTATGGTATATCAGCTGTGAAGGAGTCTTTTTTCTGCGTGGTGCTGATGATTGTGAATATATTCGATTAGAGAAGTTCCGTCAGCTTTGACACGATGGACATCCGGAAACCCGTGTTGTCTGGCCGTTTCTTCAGCTTCCTCACTTAAACAAACAACCGGTATCGGCTCTTTGCTTGGTTCGGATAAAACTCCAATTCGTTCTTTCTCACGAATAAGCTGCTCCATACATTTTTTGTTTTCACACAAAATGAGATGTAATGGAGTTTCATCGATCGACCGTTTGAAAATAGATGTGAATCGGTCATCAATCACATTTTCATGAGTGATGAATACGTCATAAGAGCTGCACAAGTCCGCATGATGAAATCTCTCTTGAACGATCTGTTTTTCTCCTATGATTAATAAGGCTCCGTTATACTGAATGTTACTCGCAATTTCGAATCCTCTTTTTTCAAGCTCAGCCTGAGCCGATAAAGAGTCAGCGGACAGACGGCCTCTTAGTTGGCGAATGTCCGTCTTCTTTGATGCCAACATACGAAAAAATTCACATACAGCACGCCGGGACGTGAATAATATGTCTTCAAAGGATTGAAGCCGATTCAATATGTTTTCATCGATCGGTGTTTTTTGCACGTTCCATTTTGGCCATTCGATGACATCTGCTCCATTTTCGCGCAGTTCTTTTGCGAGGGGGCTTTCTTCTTCACCAGATGTAATCATCATAATATGGCGGCCGATTAAAGGTTTTGATTCAAACCAGCTATGCTTTTGAAAAGAGACGATATCGCCGATTACAATAATCGCAGGGTTTTTAATCTGTTCATCTGCCGCTTTTTGATGGATGTCCATTAATGTGCCTTTTACGCTGCGCTGCCGGCCCCACGTTCCCCATTGAATGACCATAACAGGGACGGAGGGAGATTTTCCGTATGCGATGAGCTGTTGACAGATAAAGGTCAAATTCTTAACACCCATGTAAAATACAAGGGTTTGAACACCGCGGGCAAGCCCTTCCCAGTCAAGATTCGGAGTGCCTTTTAATGATGTATCATGTGCGGTGATCATGGCGAAGGAAGAGGCGAAATCCCGATGCGTAACGGGGATTCCCGCGTATAGCGGCGCTGCAATTCCTGATGTAATGCCCGGAACCATTTCATAGCGGATACCGTGTTGATGGAGGGCTTCGGCCTCCTCGCCGACCCTGCCGAAAACGCTCGGGTCTCCGCCTTTCAAACGCACAACGGTTAAGCCTTCTGATGCTTTTTCAATCAGCAAGGCATTAATTTCTGCTTGCTTCATAAAATGGCGGTCAGGCAGTTTTCCGCAATAAATGAAATGGCAGGCCGGCTGAGCATATTCAAGCAATTTGGGGTTTGCAAGCCGATCGTATAGAATCACATCCGCTTCCTCCAACGCTTGTTTTCCTTTCAGGGTGATCAGCCTTGGATCTCCAGGTCCGGCTCCCACAAAATACACGATCCCATTTTTCATGATAACGCCATCCTTCCGTCACTGTAAAAAATGAAGGATCACTTGGAAAGTGATCCGCAGCGTGCCGACAAACCATCGCATTCGTTGTCAGTCCTGCGCTTCGGTACTCACGAATTTCAACATTCGCTGCGCTCCGATGCTCGGTCTTCCTAGACTTCAATGGTTTTCAATCACGCTGAAAAGATGACAAAATCCTAAAACCATTAAACTGTTTTAGGATTTTGTCAACAATCTGAGGATCACTTGGAAAGTGATCCGGTCTTTGATCAATATACAAGATAAACAAGTTCTCCCTCGATCAGCGTTTCGTATGTTTTGACACACCCGTGATCAGGCTCTTGAACGATTCCGTTTTCTAAGGAGATTTTCCAGTCGTGCATCGGGCAGAAGACATATTCGCCGCTGACGATGCCTTCTGCGAGGACGCCTCCCTTATGGGGACAGCGGTTTTCAATCGCGCGGATGCTCCCGTTCGAGAGCTTAAATACCGCAAGCTCCTTATCTTCAATATACACTGTTTTTCCTAATTGTTCAGGCAATTCATCCATTCTCCCGATACATACTTTCGTTACGTCTTTGTTCACCATGTCCATTCCTCCTCAATGTTTGTTTCCGTCATTATGATGTGGTCACGACATTTTCAAATAATTCTTTAGAGGTTTGTTTATCTTCCAGGAAGTCTTTCCACGGATCTTTGTGGACAGAGAGTGTCTCATTCATTCGGTCGTTCAGCTCTTGCCGTTCTTCCGGATCATTTAATACAGATTGGACATGGGATAAACCGACGCGTTCCAGCCATGCGGAAGTACGCTCTAAATAGTTGGCGGTTTCCCGGTAATATTGAAGATAAGCACCTGCGATTTCCAGGACTTCTTCATCTGTTTTGACCTTCATTAATAAATCTCCCGCACGCAAATGGGTTCCGCCGTTTCCGCCGACATAAAGCTCCCAGCCGCCGTCAATGCCGACAACGCCAAGGTCCTTAATGCCGGACTCTGCGCAGTTTCGCGGACAGGCGGACACAGCCATTTTGACTTTGTGAGGCGTGTTCAGTCCTTCGAATTTTTTTTCAAGGGCGATGCCTAAGGCCATGGAATCTTGTGTCCCGAAGCGGCAGAATTGTTCGCCCACACAGGTTTTTACCGTGCGGAGCGTTTTTCCGTACGCGTAGCCTGACGGCATATCGAGGTCGGACCACACCTTCGGAAGGTCTTCTTTTTTCACGCCGATCAGATCAATCCGCTGGCCGCCTGTCATTTTGACGAGCGGAATCTCATACTTGTCTACCACATCGGCAATTTTGCGCAAATCATGTGAGTTGGTCACGCCGCCGTACATTCTTGGCACGACAGAGTAAGTTCCGTCTTTTTGAATATTCGCGTGCATCCGTTCATTGACAAAGCGGGATGTTCTTTCATCCTCGTATTTGGTCGGATTGACCATGCCTAAGTAGTAGTTAAGCGCCGGGCGGCATTTGGAACAGCCTTCTGGCGTTTTCCAGCCTAGAACGTTCATGACTTCCTTCGTATGTGACAGCCCTTTGGCTTTGATTTCTTCCACCACTTCGTCTCTCGACAATGATGTGCAGCCGCAAATCGCTTCTTTTTGCGCCGATGCGTCAAAATCTGATCCCAGCGTATACTGAAGGAGTTCCTCCACAAGCGGTTTACAGCCTCCGCATGAGCGGGATGCTCCGGTGCATGCTTTGATTTCATCCGTTGACGAACAGCCCTGTTCCTGAATGGCATGAATAATATTTCCTTTTGACACACCGTTACAGCCGCAAATGATTTCATCATCACTCATGGCGGCGACAAGGCTGGTGCCTGCCTCTTGATTCAGCGGCTGTAAAATTGAGATTTTAGATGTTTCAGAGATATCGGCTTCTTTTTGGATCATTGAAAATAGGCGATTGCCTTCGCTGCTGTCACCGAATAAAACAGCACCGACGATTTTGTTTTCACGAAGCACGATTTTTTTATAAATGCCGTCTTGCTCATCAAATACCTTGATGGCCTTTTTATCGTCGGATTCGTTAAAGTCACCGGCAGAGAAAACCTCGACTCCGGATACTTTTAATTGAGTGGAGAGAACAGAGCCTTCGTATGGGTTTGTGTCAATGCCGCAAATCTGCTTGGCCAGTACCTTTGCCTGCTCATAAAGAGGCGCGACGAGTCCATAAGCTATTCCTCGGTGCTCGGCGCATTCGCCGACCGCATAAATGTGCGGGATTTCGGTTTGCATATAGTCGTTGACGATGATTCCTCGGTTGACCGGAATCCCGCCTTCCGCTCCAAGCTTGGTATTCGGGCGGATACCGACGGCCATGACGACTAAGTCAGCTTCGATGCTTGTGCCGTCTTTAAATCTGATGCCTTCGACCCTGTCATCTCCGTAAATTTCTTCTGTTTGCTTTTCAAGTAAAAAGGTCATTCCTTGTTTTTCTAACTCGTTTTGTAAAAGGCGGCCGGCTGTTGCGTCAAGCTGACGCTCCATCAGGAAGGGAGCGAGGTGGATAACGGACACGTCCATCCCGAGATTCAGCAGCCCGCGCGCGGCTTCCAAGCCCAGTAAGCCACCGCCGATCACTGCGGCTTTTTTATATTCTTTTGACGCGGCAAGCATGATGTCTGTATCCTTTATATCTCTGAATGCTGTGACGCCTTTTTTATCTGCACCCGGAATCGGAAGGATAAAAGGGACTGAACCCGTGGCCAAGATCAGTTCATCATAAGGCTGTATTCTGCCTGAATCGGTGATCACAGTTTTGTTTTCCGGGTCCACTTTGCTGACTGTTTCATTTGTATACAATTGAATATTGTTTTCTTCGTACCAGTTCCAATCATTCAAGGTAATGTCTTTAATATCGGTATCGCCTTGCAGCACTTTTGACAGAAGGATTCGGTTGTAGTTGGGATGCGGTTCGGAACCAAAAATTGTGATTTGGAATTCGTCTTTTGAAACGCTAAGTATTTCTTCAATGGCCCTTACCCCGGCCATTCCATTTCCAACAAGGACTAGCTGTTTTTTTCCCATCAGATGATCCGCTCCTTATCAATGTTTTTCCCAGAGTAGCACAGTAAAAAGAAATATTTAAGATGCATGTTATAAAATGTAACAAAAAATACGAAACTTTCTAAAAATTTTATGAAAAATTATGCAGAACTGATTCGTACCGTACAAACTTTAAAACCCGGCATTTTACAGGTTGGATCTAAGTCATCGCCAATCAGATCATTCACATTTTGAGAATCCG
The DNA here is from genome assembly GCF_022695965.1 of Bacillus sp. HU-1818. NCBI lineage: Bacteria > Bacillati > Bacillota > Bacilli > Caryophanales > Bacillaceae > Bacillus > Bacillus sp. HU-1818. Next base: position 271,893 of record NZ_JAAPBE010000004.1, on the reverse strand, counting down.
CCCAATGGATCGGGACAAAAATGGTATCTGGTCTCATTTGTTCTGACCATTTACTTCGAACAACAATGCTTCCTCGCGGGGATTCTATTTTAATGAGCACACGGTCTTCGACATTGTATGCTTCAGCCGTTTTCGGATGGATTTCCATAAACGATTCAAAGTGTCTGGCGGCAAGTGCGGCGCTTTTTCTTGTTTGGACACCTGTTAAGTAGTGGGACATGACTCTTCCGGTAGTTAAAAATAATGGATATTCGGCTGTCGGCTTTTCTTTTTGCACAGCCGGTTCATTTTGGATGACACTTAATTTTGCTTTTTGATCCGGATGGGCGAATGAAGATTCAAATAATCGCTCAGTTCCCGGGTGACCCGGTTCCGGACAGGGCCACAGAATGCCGCCTTCTTGTCTGAGCCGGTCGTATGTGATGCCGGAATAATCGGCAATGCCGCCGCGGCTTGCCTCTCTGAGTTCGTTAAAGATGTCCTCTGCTGACGTATAGGAAAAATACTGTCCTTTCCCGAGGACAGACGCAATATCACAAATGATCTGCCAATCGTGTTTCGCTTCTCCGGGGCAAGGTCGGCTCGCTTCCCTTAGAGTCACGCGGCCTTCGACATTTGTCATGGTGCCTTCATCTTCTAAGTAAGAGGAGGCGGGCAAGATGACATCAGCGAGTCTCGCAGTCTCTGATATAAACAAATCGATAGCGACAAAGAATTTCAGTTTTGCCAGAGCCTGTTTGACAAAGTTGGCATTTGGATTGGAGACAACGGGATTTGAACACATCAGAAACATGCCCGTGATGTGGCCTTCGTTGATTTTTTCCATCAATTCATAGGCAGAGACGCCTTTTCGCGGCAGATCGTCCTGGCTGATTCCCCACACTTTTGCAATATACGCGCGATGTTCTTCGTGTTCGATCGAACGGTATCCGGGGAGCTGATCGGCTTTTTGTCCGTGTTCTCGGGCGCCTTGCCCATTTCCCTGCCCTGTGATTGCGCCGTAGCCTGAGTAAGGCTTGCCGATTTTCCCTGTGATCAAAAGCATATTTAAGAAACCTCTGACAGCTGCCGTTCCGTCTGTCTGCTGTTCAATTCCCCGCGCTGTAAACAGCATACCGGACTCTTCCTTGGCAAATTTCACAGCGGCTTTTCGGATATATTCAAGAGGAACACTCGTCTTTTCAGCAATGTCATGTAAGCTGAAAGCCGCCGTATGACGTTTGAGTTCTTCAAATCCGGTTGTCCGGGTCTGGATGAAGTCTTCGTTGATCAGTTGTTCTTCTATGATGATTTTGACTAATCCATTGGCAAGTGCGGCATCTGTTCCGGGTTTGATTTTGAGGTGGAGATCGGCGATTTTAGTTGTCGGCGTTTCTCGGGGGTCGATGGCAATGATATAAGCCCCGTTTTCTTTCGCTTTTTCAAAATAAGGCATGATCGTCGGCTGGCATTCAGCGATATTGGTACCGCCCAGAATAATGACGCGTGTATGGGGAATCTCCGATAAAGCATTCGTCAAGCCTCTGTCCGCGCCGAATGTTTGATTGGCTGCCGTCGCTGCCGCGGACATACAGAGCCGGCCGTTGTAATCGATGTATTTTGTCTGTAAGCCGACTCGGGCGAATTTACCTAAAAGGTAGGCTTCTTCATTTGTAATGGACGCACTCCCGTAGACCGCCATTGCGTCATGGCCGTCTTCTTGTTGAATCGTTGTGACTTGTTCCTTGATGTAGTTTAAGGCTTCATCCCAGGTAGCCCGCACGAATTCGCCGTTTTTTTTGAGTAACGGGTGGGTAATGCGGGCTGAATGGAGGGCGTGCTGGTGGGCGTTCATGCCTTTCATGCATAAACGGCCCTGTGTCGTTGGATTGTCGATGCCGATTGCCGTATATTTTTTTCGTGTGACAATGGTTTGTTCAATGAGCTGCATTTTGCATTGCATGCTGCAAAACGGGCATTGGGTGTCATACGTTTTTTCTGATTGGATGTCTTGCTGTTTCTCGCGGAAATATTTTAGCAGTCGTTCTGTCATAATGCCTCACCCTTTCTTATGAGCGCTTTACATGTGTAAGCGGATTTTGAATCAGTGACACGTCTGTTTCAAGACTTTTAAGAAGCTGTATCCGCATATCCTGATCAAACAAAATCTCTCTGATATGAATGATGCCGAGGCGCCTCATCCATTGATGAAGTACTTCTGAGTAATTTGCCGTTTCTCGGTAATATTGAAGAAGACATTTGATCATGTTTGCAGTGTCTTTTTGATTCTCAGTAACGCAAAGCAGTTCTCCGGCACGTGCATGTGTTCCTCGGCGGCCGCCGGCGTATATGTCCCAGCCTCCATAGGTTTGAATGGCACCGATATCTTGTATGGCCGCATCCGCGCAGTCCTTTTCACAGGATAGACTGATCGAAACCGGAGCCGGCATGGAGAGGTTTTCGATTTTCTTTTCTATGCTGCCTGCCAGCGTTTGAAAGGAACCATTTTGACCGCACGTACAGGAAGTCACGTTATGCACCGTGTAGTGAGGATTGGAGCAAATCGGCATTTGTAAGGCTTGACGAATGTTTGGGAGATCGTCCGGTTTGATTCCGGAGAGCCGCAGTCTTTGGCTGTGAGTGATTGAAACGCTTGGGATGTTGTATATTTCAATGATGTCGGCTATCCTTCTTAATTCCTCCGCATTGGTCAACCCGCCGTACATTTGGGGGATCAGGGTGCATGTATCTCCTTTTTTCATGGCTGTTTCATGGTTTTGCACAAGGCCCGGCCGTATCATTTCTAAGTAGTATTGAATCGCTGGAATGCAGGTTTGGCAGCCGTTTTCCGTTTTCCAGCCCAGATGATTCATGACCTCTGCCGGAGCAGTGAACGGACGGCGCTGCAGTTCGGCTATGATTTCCTCTTCCGTGAAGCCGGTACATTCGCAAAACGGCGCTTTGCCCGCTTTTTCTGTATGTTCGCCGCTTAACACGTATGCCAGAAGCTCCCCAACGAGCGGTTTGCATCCTCCGCAAGAGCCTGACGCCTTTGTGCAGTTTCTGACTTCCTCGACTGTCTTCAGTCCTTTTGTGTAAACGGCTTCCATAATCGAACCTTTCGTCACGGAGTTGCATTGGCAAATGGTTTCACTGGCTGGCATCGATTTGAATACGTTTGCGGTTTGATTCGGTTCAATGAGTTGTTTTTTGACAATTGAAATGTCTCTTTGTTTGAGCAGACTGTCGAGAAGCTGCTGTTTGTTACGGGTGTCTCCGAATAAAATAACACCGGACAGCTTATCATCTTGGAATAGCGCTTTTTTGTAAATGCCGGCTTGTTCATCATAGAGCTGGATGCTTGTTGTGGTTTCGTCAGCGTGTACCTTTCCTGCTGACCAAACATCAATGCCGACTATTTTTAACGCGGCTGACTGGGGAGTGCCTTGATACCCCTCGCCGAGAACGCTGCAAATGTGTTTTGCAAGGGCTTTTCCTTGTTCATAAAGCGGCGCTACCAGGCCGTATACGATTCCGTTATGTTCAGCGCATTCTCCAACGGCATACACATTCGGCATGCTGGTCTGCATGTATTCATTAACAATGATGCCGCGGTTTGTTGAGATACCTGCAGATGCGGCCAATTGAATATTGGGTCTGACGCCCGCTGCCATCACAACTAAATCGGCTTCTATGGATGAACCGTCTGTAAAGCGGACGCCGCTTGCCCGCGAGTTTCCTAAAATAGCTTCAGTATCTTTTTGTAATAGGAAGGCCAGCCCTTTTCGTTCCAACGCTGATTTCAGAATATGTGACGCTGTTTGATCCAGCTGTTTTTGCATAATGGAGAAAGAGTGATGAATAACGTTTACGTCCATTCCGAGGTTTTTTAAGCCGATTGCCGCCTCAAGGCCCAATATCCCAGCGCCGATGACGGCCGCTTTTTGATAATGACCGGCTATGTTTATAAATGACTGGCAATCTTCTATTGTCCGAAAGCTGTACACGCCTTCTTTGTCATGTCCGGGTACCGGGAGAATATAAGGTGATGAGCCTGTAGCCACAATCAGCTTATCGTAAGACAAGCTGCGCTTTTGGTCCGTGATAACGATCTGCTTATCTGTATCTATATCAACAACGGTTTCTCCTGTATAAAGGGTGATTCCATGTGTGGCGTACCAGTCGCTATTGTTCAGTGTAATCTCATCCAGTGAGGCTTCACCCTGCAAAACGGAGGACAATAGAATTCGATTGTAGTTGACATGCGATTCACTTCCGATAATGACAATCTCAAAGGCGTTGCTATCAAGCTTTACAATTTCTTCAATACAGCGAACGCCGGCCATGCCATTCCCTATTAAAATCAGCGTTTGCTTATTCATTTGCCAGACCTCCTCATAACGCCGCTTGTAAAAACTCTCTTTTTAAGAATTATGGCATATTACATTGCTAACGCATTAAACGTGTCACATTTACTTACACATGTCTTTTCTGGAAAATTGCACTCAGATATTCTTAATTCAGAAAATTGAAATGAAAAAACGATTTGAGAGGGGAATGTTATGAAGCTGTGGGATCTCAAAACAAGCGGACATCCATCCACTTTGGCCTGCTCTTTTTTATACTTTGACGTAAGTTTTATGATTTGGGTGATGTTGGGTGCGCTTGGCGTATATATTTCTCAAGATTTTGGCCTTTCACCTTTTGAAAAAGGGCTTGTGGTTGCTGTTCCGATTTTATCAGGCTCGGTGTTTCGGTTGATTTTAGGCGTCATGACTGACAGAATTGGTCCGAAAAAAACAGCAGTGATCGGCATGCTCGTGACCATGGTTCCGTTGCTTTGGGGAACGGTCGGGGGGCGCTCTCTTCCTGAACTTTATGCCATCGGGATTCTTCTGGGAGTGGCAGGCGCAAGCTTCGCGGTTGCACTGCCGATGGCAAGCAGATGGTATCCGCCGAATCTTCAGGGGCTCGCGATGGGGATTGCCGGTGCGGGGAACAGCGGGACCTTGTTCGCAACGCTGTTTGGCCCCCGTCTTGCAGAACAGTTTGGCTGGCACAGTGTGATGGGAATCGCTCTTATTCCTCTTGCTATCGTCTTTATCATTTTTGTCGCCTTTGCCAAGGATTCCCCTTCACAGCCTGCGCCGCAGCCGCTGAAAAACTATCTGCATGTGTTTACACAAAAGGAAACATGGTATTTCTGTCTGCTTTACAGTGTCACATTCGGCGGTTTTGTTGGCCTTTCCAGCTTTTTAGCTATTTTCTTCGTCGATCAATACCAATTATCGAAAATTCACGCGGGTGATTTCGTGACATTATGCGTAGCCGCAGGGAGCTTTTTCCGCCCTGTGGGAGGCTGGATTTCGGACCGGATCGGGGGCACTAAGGTTCTTTCAGTATTGTTTATCGTTGTAGCCCTCTGTATGGCCGGGGTCAGCAGTCTTCCGTCGCTCTCCATTGTGATTGTTCTTTTATTTATCGGAATGATGAGTCTCGGAATGGGGAACGGGGCGGTATTTCAGCTTGTTCCGCAGCGTTTTCGAAAAGAAATTGGAATGGTGACGGGCATCGTCGGCGCTGCGGGGGGAATCGGAGGATTCTTTCTGCCGAACATTTTAGGAACGTTAAAACAGATGACCGGTTCTTATGCCATTGGATTTATCACATTTTCATGTATCGCATTGCTGGCTTTCGGACTTGTGCTTGGGGCGGGATATTACTGGAGAAAGGCGTGGCGCGCAGGCAGTGAGCCGGCTGATGCTTCTTAGTCTGGACCGCCTGTCAGTTTTGCGGGACCCGTTTTGTTACGGGTCTTTTTTTAAGTCATTCAACATTTCTCTTGATTTTAACAAGGGAAATCATCAAAATAAATAGTAATTATTACGATTTGTTAGAGAGAGGAGTTTTCTGATTGAAACGAAACATCATGCTGCCGAAAAAGGCGGAGCGCCATCAATATTTCGGTTCGGTTGATCCTGTGAAAGGCGAAAAGCCTGTTGAAAAGGAGAAAATGAAGGACCTTCAAAATACAAACAAAGATTATTTTTTTGAGATTGATCATGTAGGGATATCCAATGTGTCTCACCCGATGTCGATCACTTCAGCCATGGAGCCTTTTGAACAGGCCACGGTCGGGAATTTTACAATGGCCACCAATCTGAAGCGGAACCAAAAGGGCATTAATATGAGCCGGTTAACAGAACAGCTTCAAGACTATCATCAAAGAGGCTGGGTTCTCTCATTAGACTCCCTCCAGCAGTTTACGAAAGAGCTGGCAGAGAAGATGAATCAGAAGTCTGCTGCGGTTGAGGTGCGGTTTCCTTGGTATTTTGAACGGAAAAGCCCGATGTTGCAAAAAGCGGGATTGATGCATGCTGATATAACGATTCACATGTCGTATCAAGAGGACCAGCCGTACCTTCAGCGTGTCGGCATCTCAGCAAAAGTCACGACCCTTTGCCCTTGCTCTAAGGAAATCAGTGAATACAGCGCCCATAATCAAAGAGGGACGGTCAACATTCTGGCCGACATACACCCGGAAGCACCACTGCCGAAGGATTTTAAAACGGATCTTTTGCATGCGGCGGAATCAAATGCGAGTGCCATGCTTCACCCTGTCTTGAAGCGGCCTGATGAAAAAGCAGTAACAGAAACCGCTTATGAAAATCCAAGGTTTGTCGAGGATCTCATTCGTCTTATTGCCGCTGATTTGTACGAGCTTGATTGGGTGTCGGCTTTTGAGATTGAATGTCACAATGAAGAATCCATTCACCTGCACGATGCCTATGCGAAGCTGAGTTTTTCTAAATAAATCCTTGTGCTTTGACAGAAGCGGGCTGTAAAAACGTCAAGATGAAGATTTATAGATTGTAAGTGAGGGGGGATTTTAAATGAAACAAACGCGGCGGGTTGTATTATTGATGCTGGCTGTCCTATTGCCAGCCAGCCTGCTGGCGGCATGCTCACAGCAACATCATGAAACGGAACAGGCAAGCTCTGAAACAAGCAAATCTAATGAAAAGGGCAAAACCGTATCAGCAAAAGAAAAAACAGATTGGACAAAGCCCTCAGGCGGGGAATATCCTGACATTAAACATAAAGATTCCATTTGGATTGATGTGTCCGCGAAAAAACAAGAGGCTTATATAAAAGAAGGCAGCAAAACAATTTATACGATGATCATCTCGTCCGGGCTCGATCAAACGGATGACGATTCAACGCCAAAGGGTAATTACTATGTTGAACCTGAACGGGGAGAGTGGTTTTTTTCCCAAGGATATCAGGAAGGGGCGGAATATTGGGTGTCATGGAAAAACCACGGAGAATTCCTATTCCACAGCGTCCCAATGACCGAGGATAAAAAGGTGATTGAAAAAGAAGCCAAAAAATTAGGAACAAAAGCTTCCCACGGGTGTATCAGATTTACGATCCCAGATGCAAAATGGATATATGAAAACATACCTGAAAAAACAAAAGTGGTGATCAGCTAATAAGAGAAAAGGCTTTTTGTTTAGTATCGGCTTGACAAAAAGAATAAAAGAACATACGATTGAGTTAAATCGTAACAATTACGTTTTGTTGCTTAAATAGCAGCGGAATCACAAGGTGAAAGGCGGGGGGTTCAGTCAACGATCACTGTACCTCACGACCGATCGCTGGAAAGCTGGAAGAGAAATACCGACCGCATTTGCAGCGCAGGTTCGGCAAAGCATACGATTTAAATCGTAAAGATTCTATTTTGTTACGGAATAAAGGAGGACATTCTCATGAATAAAATTCCGGTTACAGTATTAAGCGGGTATCTTGGCGCGGGAAAAACAACACTTTTAAATAGCATTTTGCAAAACCGTGAAGGATTAAAAATTGCGGTGATTGTAAATGACATGAGTGAAGTGAACATTGATGCGGGTTTGGTCAAGCAGGGAGGAGGACTCTCCAGAACAGATGAGAAGCTTGTGGAAATGTCAAACGGCTGTATTTGCTGCACACTCCGCGAAGATTTACTCATAGAAGTAGAAAAGCTGGCGAAAGACGGAAGGTTTGATTATATCGTGATTGAGTCAACCGGAATCAGCGAACCGATTCCGGTTGCCCAGACCTTTTCGTATATAGACGAAGAAATGGGAATAGACCTCACACAATTTTGTGAATTAGACACGATGGTGACAGTGGTGGACGCTAATCGTTTCTGGCATGATTTTCAGTCAGGCGAGAGTCTCTTAGACCGTAAGGAAGCGCTTGGGGAAGAGGATGAGAGAGAAATAGCTGACCTATTGATTGACCAAATTGAGTTTTGTGATGTTTTGATTTTAAACAAATGCGATTTGGTAAGTGAATCAGAGCTTGTTCAGCTTGAGAAAGTGCTTCGCACACTGCAGCCTAGAGCCAAACTCATCCGTTCTGTCAAAGGGAACGTCAAGCCGCAGGATATCTTACATACCGGCTTATTTCATTTTGAAGAAGCCAGCGCATCTGCCGGCTGGATAAAAGAGCTGACGGCCGGCCATGCGGAGCATACACCGGAAACAGAGGAATACGGCATTTCTTCATTTGTGTACTCCAGACGTCTGCCGTTTCATTCAGTCCGTTTTGATAACTGGGTTCATCACTCAATGCCTGAAAATATTGTACGAGCGAAAGGGATAGCCTGGTGCGCGTCTCATAACAGTCTCGCTTTGCTTATGTCTCAAGCCGGCCCGTCTGTTACGATTGAGCCGGTATCCTATTGGGTGGCAGCGATGCCGAAACTTGAACAGGACCAAATAAAAAAACAGGAGCCGCAAATCTTGGATGATTGGGATATTGAGTTCGGCGACCGCCATACAAAGTTGGTCTTTATCGGCACGGACTTGGACCCGGAAGCCATTACAAAAGAACTTGATCAATGCCTGCTGACTGAATCAGAGTTTGATTCTGATTGGTCGCAATTGGAAGACCCCTTCAAATGGAATATCAATCAGGCGTATTAAAAACTGCCCGTCTCTCCTGTGGAGGCGGCTTTTTTAATTTAATGAAACGTTTGTTTAAATACTTGAGCCCTTTGATGGTAAAGGTTGAAGAACAACTATTATAAAAAACGCCAGTCACGCTTCGTGATGCGTAACTGGCTGTTATATCATAAGTAATGAGCGTATTTTTTCTCAAGTATATTCTGAAAAGCCGCCGCAACAGAGCATATCGCCCAATAAATAAGTGCTGTCAGGATATACATTGTCATATAATCAAACTCTCTGCCGCCGATGATTTTCGCATGCTGGAGCAGTTCCGGCACAGTAATCATCGCGGCGAGAGAAGAAGCTTTGATAAGATCGAGCAGAACATTTGCAAGCGGAGGCAGCGCGACCCGCACAGATTGCGGCAAAATGATACCTCTCATCGTCTTCCAATAAGACAGGCCGAGAGAAGCCGCCGCTTCCCACTGGCCTTTATCGACAGATGAGATAGCGGAACGATTGATTTCTGCGATATACGCAGCGCTATTGAGACTGAAGCCGAGCAAGGCCGCAGTGACAGCGGAAAACTCGATGCCGATATAAGGAAAGCCGAAATAAAGAATAAATAAAATCACCAAAATCGGTACGCCGCGCATAAAGGAAATATAGAGCCTCGCGGGCCACCTCAGTAAAGCATACTTGGACATTCTGGCAAGGGAGATAAACAAGCCGAGCATGGTTCCGGCTAACATACTGACAAATGAAATGAGCAGCGTGTACCAGATTCCCTTGATCACATAAGGAAATGATTCAATTGCAAGTTTTAGGTTGAAAATATATTCCCATTGAATGGTATACATATCCTGAACCTCGTGTTACAGATCAACGTCTTGGACGTCAACATCCGGTCTTTTTGATACATCTGCTTTATTAAAGAATTTCTTTGACAGCTTGGTAATAGTGCCGTCCTTTGCCATCTTTTTCAACGTTTGATCCATCTTTTTCTGAAGCTCTGTATTGCCTTTCTTCATGACAAGCGCTTGTGTATTCGGCATGTATTTGATATCGGGATGGATCGTAATGTTTAGATCCGGAAAGGCAGCAAGCGCTAGCGTCTGTAAGTAATAGTCGTTTAATATGACATCCGTGCGGCCATTTGCGACATCTTTTAAATATTGCTCGTTCGTGGCATTATCGTAAATGACTTCTTCTGCCCTGTACTTACGGGCGACATCCATATACACAGTGGTTGCGGCGCCGGCCGCTTTTTTCCCTTTTAAGTCTTTTAGCGTGTGAATGCCTGATAAATCATCTTTTCTGACAATGGCTGTCCCATATGAATATTTGTATGGGGCGGAGAATGCGAATTTTTTCTCGCGGTCTTTCGTGACATCAATATCGTTAGCCGCCGCGTCAACCTGTCCGCTGTTGACAGCTGTCAGCATCCCGTCAATTCCCATTTCCTTAAACTCAACCTCTACATCCAGCCGTTTGGCAGCCTCGCGAATAACTTCCACCTCGTAGCCGGTCAGTTTATCAGATCCTGAATCTGTATCGTGATACGAAGTGGGATACAAAGTCCCAGACGTCGCGACAACAATCTTGCCTTTCTCCTTAATCTGATCCCAATCAGATGTTTTGGAATCAGCCTCTTCTTTGCCTGAGCAGGCTGTCGTTATGAGAAAGAAAGCCAGTGTCAAGATGAGCACGGCGGCTTTCGAACGTGTAAATGATTTCACCTTTCATTCCTCCAATCTGTAATCAACTAAAAAGATAGCATTGAACATACAGGGTGGCAACGTTTATATTCCGTTTTTAAAAAGTACGAATTGTGTAGACAAATGGGTTTAGAAGAGTTTAAGAGAAAACGAGAAGGGAAGGAGTGAAGAAAAAGGAGCTGTCCAAAGATGAAAGCACTGACTTACCAAGGAAAAGAACACATGGAAGTAAAAGAAGTCGCTGATCCCCGAATTCAGCATGCCCAGGACGTAATCGTCAAAATTACGGCAACCGGCATTTGCGGATCTGACCTTCATTTATATAAAAACGGAATTCGTGCCGAGCCGGATTATATTGTCGGCCATGAACCAATGGGAATTGTGGAGGAAGTCGGGAACGAAGTGAAAAAGCTAAAAAAAGGCGACCGCGTGGTAATCCCTTTTAATATTGGATGCGGCGAATGCTTCTACTGTAAGCACCAAATGGAGAGCCAGTGTGATGAGTCTAATCCTAATCCCCACACCGATGCCGGCGGGTTATTTGGTTTCTCCGAATTTAACGGCAATTTTCCGGGAGGCCAAGCCGAATATCTGCGGGTTCCTTACGCAGACTTTTCTTCCTTCATCGTTCCTGCTGACAGCGAGCTTGAAGATGAACAGGTGTTATTATTATCAGATGTCATGCCGACAGCCTTTTGGAGTGTGGAGCACAGCGGAGTAAAAAAAGGCGATACTGTCGTGATCCTCGGAGCGGGTCCGATTGGATTGATGGCACAGAAATTCGCTTGGATGAAGGGTGCGAAGCGGGTCATTGCCGTTGATCAGGTCCCTCATCGTCTCGAGCATGCAAAACGGACAAATGGTGCAGAAACGTTTAACTTTACCGAACATGATGAAATCGGACAATTGCTACATCAGGAGACGCATGGCGGGGCGCACGTCGTCATTGATTGCGTCGGTATGGACGGCACGCCGCTTCCGAAGGAAAAAGCCGATGAAAAACCGAATCAGTTCGGAACGATCAGCCCGATTCTCACTGCATCAGAGGCAGTGAAAAAATTCGGTACGGTCCATCTGACAGGAGCCTACATTTCACAAGCAGACGGCTTTCCGATCGGGGACTTCTTTACACGTAACGTGTCCTTAAAAATGGGCCAGGCTCCGGTCATTCATTTAATGCCAATGCTGTATCAAATGGTTGAAAAAAAGGAAATTGATCCGACTGACATCATCACGCATAAAATGAGTCTTGCCGAAGCACCGCTGGCATATGATATATTTGACAAGAAGGAAGATGGAAACATTAAAGTCATACTGAAACCATAGTGAGGGGATAGCATGAATATTTACAAACCGGCTGGATTTTGGATCAGGCTGGGAGCATCGTTATTAGACTATTTGATTATATCATTACCCATTTTGCTTATCTTTTGGCTGTTAACAGGAAAAGATCCGGATGAAAGCACCTTTATCAGTGTCATTATGGCAATCTACTCGATTTTACTGCCGGTGTTGTGGAATGGTTATGTTGTCGGTAAAAAAATCTGCGGAATTAGGATTGTGAAAAAAGACGGCTCTCAAGTTGGCATATTGGCAATGGTGCTAAGAGTAATAGTCGGCGGCATTATTTATACATTGACGTTCGGAATTGCAGCCATTGTCAGCGCCTTCATGGTCGGCCTTAGAGAAGATAAACGATCCATCCATGATTTTGTTGCAGGTACCTACGTCACGTATGCCGAACCCGGTGAAACAGAAATGAATATGGACGAACAGAGTATTAAGAGCGAATGATGATTCGCTCTTTTTTATTAGAAATGCATAAAAACTGATTTATAACAAAACATATGACAAAATAAGACAGGAGGAATAAATTGGATGAAAACAATCAAAGTTAATCTGATCGCTTTACTGATTGCTGCAGCGGCAATGTCTCTGGCAGGCCCAGCACAAGCAGCTGAAAAACAGCAGCCCCAAGTGCCGCAAAGTGCCTCACTGACAGAACAACAAAAGAAAGAAATTGAAGAACTCGAAACAGACATATTAGAAAAACGCAAAAACGTCATTTCAAAATATGTGGAGTACGGCGTGCTGGCTAAAGAAAAAGGCGAACACATCAAAACCCATATAGAAAAACATTATGAAATGAAGAAACAAAACGGTTTCGTCCCAAAGCTCCACCCTCATCAAATTGAAAAAAGACATTAAGCCTCAAAGCATCCAATGTGAATTGGATGTTTTTTTATTTCTTTTATATCTTATTTTAAGAATATATCTTATAATAAGATATAAATAAAGGAGAGTGGATCTGATGGAAATAGATCAGTCAGTAAATCAGTTGAATCTTCAATGGACGGACATATATTATTCACTGCATTACAAGCACGAAGACAATATATCTCACCAAGCAGTACGTTTATTACAGTACATTGACAAGAATAGCGAATCGACAATAGGCGACTTAGCGGATTGCTTGTCTGTCTCCCATAATACGGCATCTGAGCATACAAAACGTTTAATTCAAAAGGGATTGGCAGCCAAATATCGAAGTGAGCATGACGAACGGAAAGTTTTTGTTGCCTTAACGGAAAAGGGGCGACTTGTTCTGGAGCGGAATACACAGCTCGATAAAGAAAAGTTAAAAAGCATACTGGAGCGAATCAGTGTGTCAGAGAGAGAACTGATTGAAAAAGCCTTTTATATTTTAAGCAAAGAAGCAAAACAATGGCAGCTGTAAGTAAAATACTCGTCTCAGCGCTTCTGATCGGGCTGATCTCAGGAATTTCAAAGAAATACCCGGCCATAGGAGGAATGATCGCCGCTTTACCGTTACTCAGTCTATTGAGTTTGTTCTGGATGAGAGTACAAGGAGAAGAAACAGAAACCCTAAGCCGGTTTGCGTTAGGTGTTCTTTTTGGATTGCCGGCGACTATTTGTTTATTAGTGACTTTGGCGCTTTTGCTTAGAGCATCTATGCCATTCTTTTTATCTGTATGTTTAAGTATAGTGGGATGGGCCGCTTTTTTACTTGTGCAGCAAGCAGTATTCAAATATTTTCTCAATTAAAAACAGAGAGGCGAATGTCATGTTTTTAAAAAAGGTAACACTTCTAAGAGATAAGGTTTCTTCTTTTCAAAAGTATCCTTTTTCTATCCCGATAGTTAAACATTTGCATGAACTTACATTTACGAAGAATGTGACTTTTTTTGTGGGTGAGAACGGTTCCGGCAAATCAACATTGCTGGAAGCGATAGCTGATAAATGTGAATTCAATACTGCGGGAGGAAACAGGAACAATTTCTATGATGTTAAGGCGTCCGAATCTCACTTAGGTGATTACATACGTTTATCCTGGCTTCCGAAAGTAACCAATGGTTTTTTCTTAAGAGCAGAGTCTTTTTATCAGCTGTCCTTGCATCTTGACGAGATGGACAGAGGTGCTAAACAGCCGTACAAATCATTTGGCGGAAAGCCGCTGCATATGCAATCTCACGGAGAATCTTTCATGTCGCTGTTTCAAAACCGTTTTACCGGGAAAGCGATCTATCTTCTTGATGAGCCGGAAGCAGCTCTTTCTCCCGCGCGCCAGCTTGTTTTTTTAAGAGTGATACATCAATTGATGAAGGAGAAAAATGTGCAAATGATCATCGCGACACACTCACCGATTCTCCTTGGCTATCCTGATGCTGAAATATTAAGTTTTGATGATAACAGAATTCATAAAACAGAATATGAACAGACCGAGCACGTACAGCTGACAAAATATTTCCTCCAACATAGAGATAGGATGCTGGATGAACTATTTCGTGAATAACATCCATTTGTTATGAAACGCGTTTCATAACGTATGATAGAGATATCAGACATAGTAGGAGTGAAAATTATGATTCATCAACAACCAGATGCATTTCCGGAAACATTTCTATGGGGTTCAGCTTCTGCCGCTTATCAAGTAGAAGGGGCGTGGAATCAAGACGGCAAAGGACCTTCCGTATGGGACGTCTTCACAAAGATTCCGGGAAAAACATTTAAAGGCACCAATGGGGACATCGCGGTTGACCATTATCATCGCTATAAAGAAGATGTAGCGTTAATGGCTGAAATGGGGCTGAAGGCGTATCGGTTTTCTGTCAGCTGGCCGAGAATTTTTCCGAACGGCAAGGGAGAAATTAATGAAACCGGTCTAGCATTTTATGATGACCTGATTAATGAATTAATCTCCCATAACATCGAACCTGTTCTGACTCTGTACCATTGGGATATGCCACAGGCGCTTATGGACGAATACGGCGGTTTTGAGTCAAGAAGGATGATAGAAGATTTCAATCAATACTGTGTTGCGCTGTATAAACGCTTTGGTGACCGGGTGAAGTATTGGGTGTCCTTAAATGAACAAAATTATAATTTTAATCACGGTTTTATCACAGCGATGCATCCGCCGGGCGTAAAAGACAGAAAGCGGTTTTATGAAGCAAACCATATCGCTTTTCTGGCAAATGCCAAAGCGATTGAATCGTTCCGCAAGTATGTTCCTGACGGGAAGATTGGTCCAAGCTTTGCTTATTCACCGGCTTATCCTCTTACAAGCCACCCGGAGGACATCACAGCTTTCGAAAATGCCGAAGAGTTTATGAACAATTGGTGGCTTGACATGTACTGCTGGGGAACTTATCCGCAAATTCCTTTTCGGTACCTGGAAGAAAAGGGATGGGCGCCAACAATAGAAGCGGGAGATATGGAGCTTCTCGCCAAAGGCAAACCTGATTTTGTCGGTGTGAACTATTATCAAACAATCACATATGAACGAAATCCGCTGGACGGTGTTTCAGAAGGAGAAATGAATACAACCGGACAAAAAGGAAGCAACCAGGAAACAGGCATGCCAGGATTGTTCAAAACGAAGAAAAATCCTAACCTTGAAACGAGCAATTGGGACTGGACAATTGATCCGACGGGCTTGCGCATTGGTTTACGCCGAATTACAAGCCGCTATCAGCTTCCGGTGTTTATAACAGAAAACGGTTTAGGAGAATTTGATAAAGTTGAAAAAGACGGATCCATTCAGGACGACTACAGAATCGATTATTTACGTTCTCATCTTGAGCAATGCAGACAGGCAATCAGTGACGGGGTGGACCTCATCGGCTATTGCAGCTGGTCGTTTACCGATCTGTTAAGCTGGCTGAACGGTTACCAGAAAAGGTATGGATTCGTATATATTAATCGTGATGAAGAGAATGAAAATGATTTAAGGCGCATAAAGAAAAAAAGCTTTTATTGGTATCAAAACGTCATAAAAACAAATGGAGAAAATTTGTGAAGATGTCCCTGAGAGAAAGTTCTCTCAGGGATTTTTTTATTGTGCCGCAGCGTCAATAATATATGTATCTGCATGCAGGTCTGACGCTTCAGCGGGAACGGTATAGCAAGTGAAGACGTATTGACCTTTCGGCAAATCAAATGACAGCCTTTTTGACATGACACTTTCTATATTTATCCCGTCCCCTGAAACATGAAAAGGAACAGTTGCTTTTTTTTCATAGGATTCAACTATGTCTGAGCTGTTGAGACGCAAGATAATAAACACTTTGGAGTTTCTCTGCGCTTCGAATGAAACGGCTCCGTCCGCCTCTGCATATCCTTTTTCAATCGCTTCATCCGTCCAATCTATTATAGGCGGCTTTGAATTCTTTTGAAAAATGGTAAATTGATGATATGAGATAATGAGTTCTTGCGGTTTCCATGAATTAGTCAATGTTATCTTCCTCCTGCCTTATTGAATGGTAAATAACACTTTCGTTCCATCTGGATAATCAGAGAGCTGATGACCGACCCATGAGCCAGCCCCGCGATTGTCCGACGGTGCGATATATTCCACAGACGCACCTTCTCCGCCTTCTTTACACATTGCCATCGGCCATTCGTCCCGATCGTATCCTGTTTTGACTGCCACATCTTTTAAAGATTGTTCTCGTCGTTCTTCAGCCCCGTCCCTGTCAATTGTGCACACATCTGACTCACCTTCATTGATCGCATCTTGAATATGTTTCGCAGTTTCAGGATAACGATCTGATGGGAAAGAAATCGTTTCGTCATATTCTTTGTCTTCAGACGCCTTTTGATTTTCTGAGAAAAAATCGCCTTTAATCAGCCCGGCAATGGCGGCAGCAATGATCACCAATAAGAGCAGCAATGATTTCAATAAGTCCATTCGCGATTATCACCTCCTCTAGTCCGGCGGTTTTAAAAAACTGTTCACAGAATAAAGCAAAAGCCTTTGGCCGTAAAGGTTTGAATTTTGCGTTTTGCAACTATTTAATTAACGAAAAGTTATCATTTTGCCTAGTGAAATACTTTTTTAAAAAGAGATAGGGACTCAATAATGATATTTTAGGAGTTATGAAACTCGGGAATCTGCAAAATTTTCTGTTGCTAATCGATCTTAAACTCATTTATTATGGCGTTAAGCTCGCCGGCCAGGTCAGAAAGCGTATCTGATGCGGCGGTAATTTCCTGCATGGCGGCAAATTGCTCCTCTGTAAGAGCCGCAGCCTGCTGAGAATTCTCAGTTGATTCTTTGATAGCTGCTGTATTTGCTGTAAAGGAAGCTGCGATTTCTTGAGTGCTGGCTGAAATATTTTGTGTCGCGGATGAAAGTCCCGAAATGCCAACGCTGATCTCTTTTGTTGCAGAGACAATTTCTTTAAATACTTCTCCGGTGCGCTGAATCATGCTGACACCCTCAATTGCTTCAGTTTTTACGGTTTCAATTGATAACGCTGACTGGTTCATGTCGCTTTGAATTTCTGTGATTAATTCAGAGATTTGGCCAGTTGATCGTTGTGATTCTTCTGCGAGTTTACGCACTTCATCAGCAACAACTGCAAAACCTTTCCCGTGTTCTCCTGCTCTGGCAGCTTCAATGGCTGCATTTAATGCAAGAAGATTTGTTTGATCGGCAATTTGGGTGATAACAGACAAAATTTGTCCTATTTGTTTAGAGTGATCATCAAGCCGGTGAATCATCTCGCCGCTTTTTTGTATAGAATGATGAATTGTATCCATTTGATTCTGAGTATCAGCAATCTCTTTTCCGCCAACTTCCGCCTTGTCTTGGGCATACTGTCCTTGTTCGGCAATAGACAATGCCTTCTCAGTAATGTATTGAATGTCCGCCACGGCCTGTTCCAGTGATTTTTCACTGTTCACTACTTTTGTCATTTGAAAATCTGAAGTATTGGCAATGTGCTGGACTGCTTCTGTGATTTTTTCTGACGCTTGGTTCGTTTCTTCGGCTCCTGCTGCAAGCTGCTGGGAAGATGATGCAAGCTGCACGGCTGATTGCTGCACGGTTTGAATGGTTTTGCTTAAAGTCTTTCTCATATTATTATAGCAAACACTTAAATCAGCTAATTCATCACTGGATCTGTCCGTTATCTCTATTGTAAAATCACCGTTTTCAGCTCCTTCGAAAGCACCCTTGAGAGCATTCAGACGTTTGTTGATTCTTCTTGTAAACAGCAGAACGAGAATAATAGATAAGATAATGGCTGCCGTGAGTACAATTGCGAATTGGGTGAACAATGACTGGGTGAGTGACGTCAGTATGTTTTGGTTGGCACCGGTGTAAAGCATGCCGATGATTGCCCCGTCTTTATCTTTTAAAGGCTGATACGCCGTTTGATAGACAGAGCCTGCAACATTTGCTTCACCATAAAACTCCCGTCCGCCTTTCAGCACGGCATCAGTGACCTCTGGAGAAGCCTGAGTGCCGACAGCCCTTTCTCCGTCTTTTATAACATTTGTGGCGACTCTTGTATCTTCTTTAAAAATAGTGATTGTATCACCAGTTTTTTCACCGAGCATATCAACGATTTTTTCATTATTGTTAATGGGTGTGTCTCCTTTGTACAGTTCATTATGTTTGATGTTCCAATCACCGGTGATGACATCATCAATATAGCGGCTGCTTAAAGCAAGATCCCCTTTTGCCTTTTCGGTAGCCATTTTTTTCAGACTGTTCGTTATGTCTTTGATAATGACAGTTCCGACTGATACTGAAAATAAAAGAATAATTGTAAGAACCATGCATAATATCTTGGTTCCAAGCTTAAATCTCATGTTCTTCTTCAACATGATTCCTCCTAATGTTAATTTTTTTGGGTCTTATTACATATCGGGTGTTAAGGCTAAAAGTTTTATTAGAGGAAGAGAGAGGATACAAAAAAGCCGGCTCATCAATAAATGGCCGGCAGCATCGTTTCTATTCGAGATTTGCGTGTTTTGTGAACATCGTTTGGGAGTTCAGGCCCTTTTTCTCCATGATCTTTAAAATAACTGCATCATAGAACAGCAGCAGCGTTTGTTCAAATAAAGAACCCATAGGCTGAATCGTTTTATAGTCACCGTTGGATTTGTCTTTTGGCGAGCCTGGCATTTTGATAATCAAGTCAGATTGGCTGCCGATGCTTGATTCCGGATTAATCGTTAAAGCAGCGATAACGGCTTTCAAACTTCTTGCTTTTTCTGCTGTGTGGATCAAACTTATTGTTTCACCTGAACCCGAACCGATAATCACGAGATCTCCATCGTGAAGCGGCGGGGTTAATGTCTCGCCTACGATGTACGCGTTAAGGCCCAAGTGCATCATTCTCATAGCAAAGGATTTGGCCATTAAGCCGGATCTTCCCGCTCCTGCTGTGAAGATCTGATTGGACGAAAGAATATGATCGGCAAGCTTATCCGCTTCGTCATCGGCTATAAATGAGGCTGAGCGGTTTAGCTCATTCAAAATTTTCGTTAAGTATTCAGTCGTTTTCATTAAGCCTTATCCTTGAGTGATGAGCTGTTTCATTTTCGATGCGGCAGATGCTTTATTTTCGGCACCTGTAATTCCGCCGCCAACGATCACGAGGTCAGGTTTTTGTTTGATAACCTCAGGCAATGTTTCAAGTTTGATTCCGCCGGCAATTGCTGTTTTTGCGTTTTGTACGGCATGTTTGATCGTTGTTAATTCTTCAAAAGAGTTTTTGCCTTCCGCCTGAAGGTCATATCCTGTGTGCACGCAGATGTAATCAACGCCAAGTGCGTCAATCTCTTTTGCGCGTGCTTCAATATCTTTCACGTTGATCATATCAACTAAGATTTTCTTCTGTTGTTTTTTTGCTTCTTCTACAGCGCCTTTGATTGTGGCATCGTCTGTTGCGCCGAGAACAGTGATGATATCGGCTCCTGCTTCTGAAGCTTTCATGATTTCGTAGCCGCCCGCGTCCATAATTTTAAGATCGGCCAGCACTTTCAAATTCGGAAACGCTTCTTTCATTTCTTTAACGGCTCGGAGGCCTTCGTTAATGACAACGGGAGTTCCGATTTCAACAACGTCGACATATTCTTCCACTTCTTTAACTAATTGAATTGCTTCCGGAATATTCACAAGGTCCAATGCTAATTGCAGTTCCATTAAAATCCACTCCTCATCAAGATGTATCTTACATTCTATAGAGCGGTCTAACGGTTGGGAAGTAGGCACTTTAAAGTCAAATAGTTACTTGCAGGATACTGTGGAAGACCGGATGGGCCGAACTGATTTCTTTCTGCGCCATCTTCAAGTTAGTATAATAAAAAGAGGCATAATAAAATGTAATCTAGTATTTATTGCATATACCGGAGGTGGATTAAATGAGTCGCATGGATGAGAAAGTGTTTAATTGCGAAAAAGAATTAACACTCGCCGTGATCGGCGGTAAGTGGAAAATGCTGATATTGTGGCATTTAGGAAAAGAAGGAACGAAACGATTTAATGAATTAAAATCTTTAATCCCTGATATCACTCAAAAAATACTTGTGAACCAGCTTAGAGAGCTGGAGCAGGATATGATCATTCACAGGGAAGTGTACCCGGTCGTCCCTCCAAAGGTAGAATATTCGCTGACCGTACAAGGGGAAAGCCTGATGCCGATCCTTGACGCCATGTATGAATGGGGAAAAGGATATATGGAATTAATTGATATTGATAAAAAGGTCATTAAGGAAAACCTGTCATGAGCCGCTCTGAATTTCAGAGGGCTTTTTTTTTTGATGTTTACGATGAAAAGACAGATTTATGGCTCCGGAGGACAATTCATAGCAATTGACTCGGGAAATATATAAGGCGACATTTCGGTTTTTGCGCCCTGGATGGAATTATTGTCCAGAATGTAAACAGCTTAAAGCTGAGGTACCTATAGACAAAGTCTATAGGTAAAAGTAGTGTGTGTTTTCTGTTAAATGTGTTTATGGAAATAATTGCGGTATACCGCAAAAATATTCCTGTAAATGAACTGGATTTTTGCGGCATGCCGCATGAAACTTTTCACCCATTTTTCGGTGATAAAAACAATATTTTCATTTAAAGTGAACGTTAGTAAGGATAAAAATATAGAAGAAAAAGAAGAATTAGGTAAACTTTTTTAACTTAGGGACTCGGCGCTTTGCGGTCTTGAAGCCGCTGGAAAATTAGCGGCAGGTTGATAGGTTGCAAAGGCATTCGGGTCCCTCCGTTATAGATACGGGGCGGGCTTTTTTCTGCACATAAAGCAGCCTTTTGTTTGAATGACGGCTTTGCGGGATGTAGTTCTTTTGACTCTTGTATTGTTTGAATCAATAGGCGGAGAACGGATGAGGGGATAAGTAGCAAATGAAGAGCAATGTTCACAATCTATTGGAATTAAGGGAGGCGCAAAATATGGAAATGACTTTTTACCCTTTAACGGATGCACAAAAACGAATTTGGTACACAGAAAAGTTTTATCCAAACACTAGTATTTCTAATCTGGCTGGTTTTGGTAAGCTCATTTCAGATGAGGGAGTAGATTGGAAGCTTGTAGAAAAGGCGATTCAAGAGTTTATCCGCAGAAATGAGTCTATGCGGCTTCGCTTGAGACTGGATGAGGATGAGGAGCCTGTTCAGTATGTAAGCGAGTACCAGCCTTTGGAAATAGAGCATACAGATATCAATGAAGGCGGATATTCAAAGGAATCACTATCTCAGTGGGGACGGGAAGAGGTCAAAAAACCGCTTGCATTATATGACAGCCCATTATTTCGGTTCGCTCTGTTTACCATTAGTGAGAATGAGGTCTGGTTTTATGTAAATGTTCATCATGTGATTTCTGACGGGATTTCAATGACAATCCTTGGCAATACAATTACAGATATTTATTTAGAGTTGGCAGCCGGCACTGTCGATAATGAAAGCGGAACTCCTTCATTTATCGAGCATGTGATGTCAGAACAGAATTATGTTCAGTCAAAGCGGTTTGAAAAAGATAAGGCGTTTTGGACCGGCCAGTATGAAACCATTCCAGAGCTTGTTTCGCTGAAACGTAATGCTTCCTCTCAACAAGGACTTGATGCCAGCAGGCTGTCCAGAGAGGTAGATCAAGAGGTACATAAGCGTATTCAGTCATTTTGTGAGACTCATAAAGTCAGTGTGCTTTCGCTGTTCCAATCGGCTCTTGCCGCCTATCTGTACAGAGTGACCGGGCAGAATGACGTGGTAACGGGAACGTTCATGGGAAACCGGACGAACGCAAAAGAAAAGCAAATGCTCGGCATGTTTGTTTCTACGATTCCGATGCGGACAAGCGTGAATGGCGATCAGGCGTTTTTAGACTTTGTGAAAGAGCGGATGAAAGATTTGATGAAGGTTCTGCGCCATCAAAAGTATCCG
Source organism: Bacillus sp. HU-1818 (assembly GCF_022695965.1). Lineage (NCBI taxonomy): Bacteria > Bacillati > Bacillota > Bacilli > Caryophanales > Bacillaceae > Bacillus > Bacillus sp. HU-1818. Next base: position 249,550 of record NZ_JAAPBE010000004.1, on the reverse strand, counting down.
TATAATCTGCTGATTAACAATTTGCGTGAGACTCAAAGTTCTTTGAACAAACTGTTTACGGTTTCGCTTGAATATCAAGTGATGCAGTGGCAGAAAAAAGAGAATCTTTCCTTTTTGACTGATCCTATTTTCAGCGGGAGCGGTACGAATGACATTTCGATTCATGTAAAGGAACGATGGGATACTGGAAAGCTGACAATTGATATGGATTATCGCAGTGATTTGTTTACTCCGGGTGAAATGGAGTTGATCTTGGGTCGAATCATCACGTTGCTGGAAGATGCGCTTTTGCATCCTGAACGTATGATTGATGATTTGAAACTTATTCCTGATGATGAGAAAGAAAGGCTGCTTTTGCAAGCTGGCGGTAAACAAGTTCATTATCGTAAGGAGATGACGATTCCGGCTCTTTTTAAAGAAAAGGCGGAGGCGCTTGCTGATGACCCTGCGGTTGTGTTTGGAGAGAAAAAATTGTCCTATAGAACGTTACATGAACAGTCCGATCGCATAGCGAAAAGACTCAGAAAGCAAGGGGTCGGAGCGGACAGTCCGGTTGCCGTCTTGCTGGAACGGTCAGAGCGGGTCATTGTAGCGATTATGGGTATTTTGAAAGCCGGCGGCGCTTATGTTCCGATTGATCCTGATTTCCCGTCTGACCGCATTCAGTATATTTTGAAAGACAGCGGTGCTGCAGCTGTTCTGACGGAATCACATCTGGAAGCTCCTGAAACATCTGCTGAACTGATTGATTTTGATCAAGCACTGGCTGGGGAAACCGGCGGAGAGCTGCCTGAATATGGTGAGGCTCATGATTTGGCTTACATCATATACACGTCGGGAACAACGGGCCGGCCGAAAGGTGTCATGATTGAGCATCGTCAGGTTCACCATTTGGTTCAGTCACTGCAGCAGGAGATTTATCAGAGCGGCGATCAAACTTTGCGAATGGCTTTATTGGCGCCGTTCCATTTCGATGCTTCTGTTAAACAGATTTTTGCGGCGCTGCTTTTAGGGCAGACGCTTTATATTGTGCCGAAGAGAACGGTGACAAACGGTGCGGCCCTGGCTGACTATTATCGGACGCATCGCATTGAAGCAACTGACGGAACGCCTGCTCACTTACAAATGCTTATCGCAGCTGGAGATGTCACCGGCATTGAGCTGCGCCATCTCCTGATCGGCGGAGAAGGCTTATCCGCTGTTGTGGCGAATCAATTGGCAAACCTCTTTAAGCAGGCGGGTCTGGAACCCCGTTTAACAAACGTGTACGGCCCGACTGAAACGTGTGTGGATGCGTCTGTTCACGCTGTTCTATCAGCTAAATCTGCGGATACGCAAGCCGCATATGTTCCGATCGGCAAAGCTTTAGGAAATAATCGCTTGTATATATTGGATAAAAATGGCCGCTTGCAGGCGGAGGGCATAGACGGAGAACTTTATATTGCTGGAGACGGAGTAGGCCGCGGCTACATGAATATGCCGGAAGCCACCGCTGAAAAATTCTTGAACGACCCATTTGTACCTGGGGAAAAAATGTACCGGACTGGAGATGTTGCGCGCTGGCTTCCGGACGGAACGGTTGAATATATTGGCAGGGAAGACGACCAGGTCAAAGTCCGGGGCTACCGGATTGAGCTTGGAGAAATCGAAACCGTGCTGCAGCAGGCGCCTCAAGCTGCAAAAGCAGTGGTGCTCGCCAGACCGGATGAACAAGGAAATCTTGAAGTGTGCGCGTACATCGTGCAGAAGCCGGAATATGAATTTGCTCCTGCCGAGTACAGGGAGTATGCAGCCAAACGGCTTCCTGACTACATGGTGCCGGCTTATTTTGCCGACATACAGGAAATTCCGCTGACGCCAAGCGGCAAAGTGGACCGTCAAAAGCTTTTTGCGCTTGATGTGAAGGCGGTTAGCGCAACAGCGTATGCCCCGCCGAGAAATGATATGGAAAAAGCGCTGGCTGATATTTGGCAGGATGTGCTGAATGTCGAGGCTGCGGGTATTTATGACAATTTCTTTGAAACGGGCGGACATTCTCTTAAAGCGATGACGCTTTTAACAAAGATTCATAAACAAATCGGCATTGAGATTCCGCTGCAATATTTGTTTGAGCAGCCGACAATCGCAGCTCTTGCCGACTTCGCTTCAGATGCTGAAAAACAAGAGTTTGCCGCAATAAAATCAGCAGAAGAGCAAGAGCATTATCCGCTTTCTCTTGCTCAGCAGCGGACATACATTGTCAGCCAGTTTGAAGATGCTGGGATCGGCTACAACATGCCGGCAGCGGCCATCGCAGAGGGGCCTTTAGATATTGCGAAGCTGGAACGCTCGTTTCAAGCATTAATCAGGAGGCATGAATCACTCAGAACCTCTTTTATTCTGGAAGGCAGTACGCCGAGACAAAAAATTCACACGGACGTTCCGTTTCAGATCGAAGTCATTGATGGAGAAGGCAGATCGAATGAGTCGGTGATGACTTCCTTTGTCCGCCAATTTGATCTGTCACAGGCGCCATTATTCAGAATCGGACTAGTGAAGCTTGAAGAAAACCGCCATATGCTGCTGTTTGATATGCACCATCTTATTTCTGACGGAGTTTCCATCGGCATCATTCTGGAGGATCTGGCCCGGATATACGGAGGCGGCCAGCTGCCTGAGCTGCGTCTGCAATATAAGGATTATGCGGTGTGGCAAAGCGGACAGGCGTCTGAAGGATACCAAAAGGAAAGAACATATTGGAAGGAAGCTTTTGCGGGCGAGCTGCCTGTGCTTCAGCTGCTTTCAGATTATCCGAGACCGCCCGTACAAAGCTTTGAAGGTGACCGGGTGTCAATTAGGCTTGACGGAGATTTGAAGAAACGGCTGCACCATCTGGCAGAGAAAAATGGAGCTACCCTTTATATGGTGATGCTGTCCGCCTACTATACGATGCTGGCCAAGTATACGGGTCAGGAGGATATCATCGTCGGTACGCCGTCAGCCGGAAGACATCATTCAGATACAGAAGGAATTGTGGGGATGTTCGTCAATACGCTTGCGATCAGAAGCGAGGTAAAACGGGGTGAGTCCTTTATCAGCCTTCTAAAGAATGTCCGACAGCAAGTGCTTGACGCTTTTGCTCATCAAAATTATCCGTTTGAATGGCTGGTCGAGGAGCTGAATATTCCTCGGGATTTAAGCAGACATCCTTTGTTTGATACGATGTTCAGCTTACAGAATGCAACCGAAGGCATCCCTGCGGTGGGCGACTTGACGTTATCCATACACGAGACCAATTTCAATATTGCAAAATTTGATCTGACGCTTCAAGCCAAGGAAACCGATCAAGGCATTGAGATTGATTTGGATTACAGCACAAAACTGTTTAAACAAAGCACGGCAGAGCGTATGCTGACGCATTTTTCTAATCTGCTGGAAAGCGCGGCGGCCGAGCCCGAGAAAAAGATCGCGCACTATCAGCTTCTTTGTGATGCGGAGGCGGTTCATCAGGTTCAGCAATTTAATCAAGAAAGAACGCCATATCCGAAAGAGAAGACTATCGTACAGATGTTTGAGGAACAAGCTTCTAAATTACCGGATCAGCCCGCGCTTCAATATGAAGGCGAGACACTGACGTACGCAGAGCTGAATCGTCAGGCCAATCAGCTTGCACGGCATATTCTGACGGTTGGGGCTGGTGACGGACGGCCGGCGGCTGTTCTGTTTGAACGGTCAATGGACATGGTTGTTTCTATTCTGGCTGTATTAAAATCCGGTTCCGCTTATGTGCCGATTGATCCGGAACATCCGATACAACGTATTCGCCATTTCTTCAATGACAGCGGAGCGAAGGTGCTTTTGACACAGCGGAGTTTGAAGCCGCTTGCGGAAGAAGCGGGTTTTGAAGGCGTGATTGTGCTGGCTGATGACGAGGCGAGCTATCATACAGATGCCTCTGATGTGCTGCTGCCGTTTGATTCGAATACGTTGGCGAATCTGACGTACACATCCGGTACGACAGGAACGCCAAAAGGGAATAAGGTGACACATGCCAATATTCTTCGCACGGTCAAGCAAACGAACTACATTGACATTACTGAAAAAGATACGATTCTCGGTCTTTCAAATTATGTATTCGATGCCTTTATGTTTGATATGTTCGGCGCTCTTTTGAACGGAGCCAAGCTTGTGCTGATACCGAAGGACGTTGTTCTGGATATGCCGCGCCTGTCAAAAGTGCTTGAAGAAGAGAACATCAGTATTCTCATGATTACCACAGCGCTGTTCCACCTGCTGGTTGATCTGAACCCATCGTGCCTGTCAAATATCCGCAAGATTATGTTTGGCGGAGAACGGGCGTCCGTCGACCATGTCAAGAAGGCGCTGCAAACCGTTGGCAAAGGCAAGCTGCTTCACATGTACGGACCGTCGGAAAGCACTGTATTCGCGACATACCACCCGGTTGATGAGATTGAAGAACATACCCTTTCCATCCCAATCGGCAAGCCTGTCAGCAATACAGAGGTGTATATCCTTGATCCGTCAGGCAGAGTGCAGCCGGTCGGCGTTGCTGGTGAATTATGCGTCAGCGGAGAGGGGCTTGTCCAAGGTTACTACAACCGCCCTGAACTGACTGAGGAAAAATTTGTGCCGCATCCGTTTAAAGACGGAGAACGCATGTATAAAACAGGTGACTTGGCCAGATGGCTTCCGAATGGCGATATCGAATTTATCGGGCGGATTGACCATCAGGTAAAAATTCGCGGACAGCGGATCGAGCTGGGAGAAATTGAGCACCAGCTGCAAAGCCATGACCGTGTTCAGGAAAGCATTGTTCTTGCTGTCGATCAAGGCGCAGGAGACAAACTGCTTTGCGCTTACTTTGTCGGACAGGGAGAAATCTCGAGCCAGGAGCTGAGAGAGCATACGGCGAAGGATCTGCCTGCTTATATGATTCCGGCTGTTTTTATCCAAATGGATGAGCTGCCGCTGACGGGGAACGGGAAAATCGACCGCAGAGCGCTTCCGGTTCCTGATGTGAACGTATCTGCCGGTGTGTCATATGTTGCTCCGCGAAATGAAACAGAACAAAAAGTGGCGGATATTTGGACTGAAGTGCTTCAGGTTGAACAGGTCGGAGTTTATGACCAATTCTTTGAAATCGGCGGCCATTCTTTAGCCGGTATGAAGCTGTTAGCTCTGATTCATCAGGAATTTGGGGCGGAGCTGACATTAAAGGAGCTATTCCAGTCTCCGACAGTGGAGGGCTTAGCGCAAGCGATCGTATCTGCCGATAAGGAGACAGCCGTCCACATTGCTCCGGCGAAGAAACAAGAAACCTATCCCGTTTCTTCTCCGCAAAAACGGATGTACGTCCTGCAGCAGCTGGAAGGAGCCGAAAAAAGCTACAATATGCCGTCGGTTCTGCGACTGAAGGGCGAGCTGGATATTGAAAAGCTCAACCGTGTCATGAAACAGCTGATTGACCGTCACGAGGCCTTCAGAACAACCTTTGAAATCAAAGATGGAGAAACCGTGCAGCGCATTTGGGACAAGGCTGAGTTTGAAATGGAATATACAGAAGCCGCTGAAAAGGAAACGGAACGTATCATTGACGCGTTTATCCGTCCGTTCAAATTGGATCAGCTGCCTTTGGTCAGAATGGCGCTCATCAAGCTTTCTGATGCAGAGCATTTGCTGTTGTTTGATATGCATCATATTATATCCGACGGTGCGTCTGTCGGCGTATTGATTGAAGAAATGTCGCAGCTCTATGCAGGAGAAACGTTGGAGCCGCTCCGCATTCAGTATAAAGATTATTCGGTGTGGCAGCAGCAGTTTATCCAGTCTGAACTGTACCGGAATCAAGAGGATCATTGGCTTAAGGAGCTTGACGGGGAACTGCCTGTTTTGACGCTTCCGACGGATTACAGCCGCCCTGCTGTTCAGAGCTTTGAAGGGGACCGAATCACATTCTCATTGGAAGACCGGCAGACACATGCCCTCCGCAAACTGGCGAAGGAAACCGGTTCAACCATGTATATGGTTCTTTTGGCTTCATACAGCGCCTTTTTGTCAAAGCTGAGCGGACAAAACGATATTATTGTCGGCTCACCGATTGCCGGACGCTCACATGCGGATATCAGCCAAGTGATAGGTGTATTTGTGAACACGCTGGCCATGCGATCGTATCCGAAGGGAGAAAAAACCTTTACAGGTTATCTTGAAGAGGTCAAGAATACAGCACTCGGCGCCTTTGGAGCGCAGAATTATCCGTTTGAAGAACTGATCGGAAAAGTTCAGGTTCAACGGGATACGAGCAGAAATCCACTGTTTGACGCTGTGTTTTCTATGCAAAATGCAAATATAAAAGGCTTGACGATGGAAGGGATTGAACTTGAACCGCATCCGTTTGAACGGAACTCGGCCAAGTTTGATATCACACTGACGGCTGATGAAACAGAAGGAAGGCTGGAGTTTGTACTTGAGTACAACACGGCATTGTTTAAACCAGAAACCATTGCAAAATGGAAAACATACTGGCTCCATCTGCTCCAGATGATTACCGCCAATCCTGACCAAAAGCTCTCAAGCCTGTCACTGGCTGACGAAGCAGAAAAACAAAGCCTGCTTGATGCATGGAAAGGCAAAACGCTTTCTGTGCCGCGGGACAAAACAGTTCATCAGCTGTTTGAAGAAACCGCTGATTGCTTCGGCACTCGCCAAGCCGTCACGTACAACGGAAGCTCATGGACATACAGCGAGCTGAACGCCAAAGCGAACCGTCTGGCGCGTATTCTGATCGACTGCGGCGTCAGTGCAGATGACCGCGTCGGCATTCTTACGAAGCCGTCGCTCGAAATGTCCGCCGCGGTGCTGGGCGTGCTGAAATCAGGCGCGGCATTTGTGCCGATTGATCCTGAGTATCCGGATCAGCGGATTAAATACATTTTAGAAGACAGCGGCGCGAAGCTTCTGTTCACACAGGAAGAACTCAGTGTGCCGGAAAGCTACACGGGAGAAGTCATTCTTCTGAATGGGGAGAGCTCCATTTTGAGCCTGCCGCTTGACGAGAACGACCGGGCGAATCCGCAGACAGAGACAAACGCGGATCACCTCGCCTACATGATTTACACGTCAGGAACGACTGGACAGCCGAAGGGTGTCATGGTCGAACACCACGCGCTTGTGAACCTGTGCTTCTGGCATCACGACGCATTTGGTATGACGGCAGAGGACCGCAGTGCGAAATACGCGGGCTTCGGATTTGACGCATCCATTTGGGAAATGTTCCCGACATGGACGATCGGTGCCGAGCTTCACGTGATTGATGAAGCGATCCGTCTCGATATCATCCGCCTGAATGAGTATTTCGAACAAAACGGCGTCACGATCACCTTCCTGCCGACCCAGCTGGCGGAGCAGTTTATGGAGCTTGAAAACACATCGCTCCGAGTGCTTCTGACAGGGGGAGACAAGCTGAAACGGGCGGTGAAACAGCCATACACGCTCGTCAATAACTACGGCCCGACTGAAAACACGGTCGTTGCCACAAGTACAGAAATCGATCCTGAGGAAGGTTCGCTTTCCATCGGACGCGCGATTGCCAATACGAGAGCCTACATTCTCGGCGACGGCGGTCAGGTCCAGCCCGAAGGGGTGGCCGGAGAGCTTTGCGTTGCGGGCCGCGGGCTTGCGCGCGGCTATCTGAACCGCGAAGACGAAACAGCGAAGCGGTTTGTCGCCGATCCGTTTGTGCCGGGTGAACGCATGTACCGGACGGGCGACCTTGTCAGATGGACGACAGAACACGGCATCGAGTACATCGGCCGGATCGACCAGCAGGTCAAGGTGCGCGGCTACCGGATCGAGCTGTCAGAAATTGAGGTTCGCCTCGCCCAGCTTTCGGCTGTGCAAGACGCGGCAGTGGCTGCGGTGAAGGATAAAGCGGGCAACACCGCGTTATGTGCATATGTCACACCGGAAGACGCTGATACCGAATCACTCAAGTCAGCGTTAAAAGACACACTGCCGGACTACATGATCCCAGCGTACTGGGTCACGATGGACGAGCTTCCTGTGACCGCTAACGGAAAGGTTGACCGCAAAGCCCTGCCTCAGCCTGATATTGAAGCGCAAAGCGCGGCATACAAGGCGCCGGCCACGGAAATGGAAGAGCTGTTAGCTGATATTTGGCAGGATGTCCTCGGCATCCCGGACATCGGCATAAGCGACAACTTCTTCACGCTTGGCGGCGATTCCATCAAAGGCATTCAAATGGCGAGCCGTCTGAACCAGCACGGCTTGAAGCTGGAAATGAAGGATCTTTTCCAACATCCGACGATTGAGGAACTGGTGTCTTACGTAGAACGCACGGAAGGCAAAGAGGCTGACCAGGGTCCTGTAGAAGGAGAAGCGATTTTGACACCGATCCAGCGCTGGTTCTTTGACCGCAAGTTTACGAATCAGCACCATTGGAACCAATCGGTGATGCTTCACGCACCGAAAGGCTTTGACCCGATAGCGGTTGAGAAAACATTACAGGCGCTGACAGAACATCATGACGCGCTTCGTATGGTCTATCGCGAAGAACAGGGAGACGTCATTCAATATAACAGAGGACTCAACGAAGCATCTGTAGATATGAAGGTGTTCAAACTCAACGGGCCGGCGATTGACAATGAGGAAAAAATCGAGCGTGAAGCAGACCATCTCCAAAGCAGCATTGTATTGGAGACTGGCAATCTGTTAAAAGCCGGGCTTTTCCAAGCGGAGGACGGCGACCATTTACTGCTTGCAGTTCATCACTTAGCGGTAGACGGTGTTTCTTGGCGGATTTTACTGGAGGATTTCGCTTCCGTCTATAGCCAGATGGAGCAAGGGAATAAGCCGGTCCTTCCGCAGAAGACCCATTCATTTGCCGAGTATGCCGAGAGATTAAAAGAATTCGCCAACACGAAGGCCTTCTTAAAGGAAACAGATTATTGGAGACAACTAGAGGCAAACACAATACAGACGCCGCTTCCGAAAGACCGTCAATCCAGCGATCAGCGAATGAAGCATACAAGAACGGTTCAATTCTCGCTGACTGCCGAAGAAACAGAAAAGCTGACAACAAAGGTTCACGAGGCTTATCACACGGAAATGAATGATATTTTACTGACAGCGCTCGGTTTGGCGATGAAGAACTGGACAGGCCAAGACCAAGTAAGTGTTCACTTAGAGGGGCATGGCCGTGAAGAGATACTCGAAGATATATCCATTTCGCGGACAGTCGGCTGGTTTACAAGCATGTACCCGATGGTGCTCAACATGGAGCATGCCGACGATTTGGCATATCAGCTGAAGCAAATGAAAGAAGATATCAGACACGTTCCGAACAAAGGCGTCGGCTACGGCATTTTACGTTATCTGACAGCGCCGGAACATAAAACAGGACTCGAATTCTCTATTCAGCCGGAGATCAGCTTCAACTACTTAGGGCAATTTAACGAAATGGCGGATTCCGGATTGTTTACAAGATCCTCAATGCCATCTGGACAATCATTAAGCCCTGAGACAGAAAAACCGAATGCGCTGGATATCGTCGGTTATATCGAGAATGGAACGCTGACGATGACACTGGCCTATCATTCTCTGGAATTTCATGAAAGAACCATCCAGGCTTTCAGCGACAGCTTTAAAACCCATTTACTCAAAGTAATGGAGCATTGCTTAACCCAAGATGGCACAGAGCTTACGCCTAGTGATCTTGGTGATGATGATCTGACACTAGATGAGCTTGATAAATTAATGGAAATTTTTTAATAGAAAAAGACAGAGGTGGCATATGAGCAAAAAAACGATTCAGAAGGTGTACCCGTTGACACCGATGCAGGAAGGGATGCTGTATCATGCGATGCTTGATCCGGATTCTTCCTCTTATTTCACACAATTAGAGCTGCGCATTCACGGTGTCTTTGACCTTGAAATCTTTGAAAAAAGCGTCAATGAGCTGATACGGTCATACGATATTCTTCGCACTGTATTTGTGCATCAGCAGCTTCAAAAGCCGCGCCAAGTCGTATTGGCGGAGCGTAAGACCACTGTGCATTATGAAGATATAACTCAATTAGACGCCCAGCGACAAAAAGATCGTCTTCACCGTTATAAACAGGACGTGCAGCAGCAGGGCTTTAATCTGGCGAAGGATATCCTGTTTAAAGTGGCGGTTTTCCGGCTGGATGCGGATCATCTGCATCTTGTCTGGAGCAATCATCATATTATGATGGACGGCTGGAGTATGGGAGTGCTCATGAAAAGCTTGTTCCAAAACTATGAAGCGCTCCGCTCGGGACGCCCGGCTGTCAATGGACAAGGCAAGCCTTACTCCGACTATATTAAATGGCTCGGAAAGCAAGACAATGAAGAAGCGGAACGCTATTGGAGCGAGCGCTTGGCTGAGTTTGAACAGCCAAGCGTGCTCCCGGGCCGCATTTCTGCCGAAAAGGGCATGTACAAAAGTGAAGAGTACAGCTTTGTATGGGATGAGGAGCTGGTATCGCTTATTCAGCAAACGGCGAATCAACATCAGGTTACAGGACCCAACCTTTTTCAAGCTATTTGGGGAATAGTTCTCAGCAAATACAACTTTACGAACGATGCCGTCTTCGGCACAGTGGTTTCCGGACGCCCATCTGACATTAACGGGATCGAGACAATGGCGGGGCTGTTCATTAACACCATACCGGTCCGCGTAAAGTATGAAACTGAATCTGTCTTCTCCGATGTATTTTCAGCCGTACAAAAGAATGCCGTCGAAGCGGAGCGTTATGATTACGTGCCGCTCTACGACATTCAAAAGCGTTCAGCACTGGACGGAAGCCTGCTTAACCATCTTGTCGCTTTTGAAAACTATCCTCTTGATAAAGAGCTGGAAAACGGAAGTATGGAAGACCGGCTCGGCTTTTCCATTAAGGTAGACAGCGCTTTTGAACAGACAAGTTTTGATTTTAACCTGATCGTGTATCCGGGGAAAACATGGACGGTCAAAATCAAATATAACAGCGCCGCGTACGATACGGCATTTATAGAAAGAACAGCGAACCATCTGACACGCATGATCAAAGCGGCTGTCCGGCATCCGGAATCCCGCGTGCTGGATCACGGGCTTGTGGATGGAGCGGAAGAACGGCAGATGGTGGAAATTTTTAACGAAACGAAGACAGAGCTTCCGGAAGAACAAGCCGTTCACAAATTGTTTGAAGCGCAAGCGGAACGGACGCCGGCAAGCCTCGCTGTCGTATACGGGAAGCAAGAGCTGACATATCGGCAGTTGAATGAGGCATCGAATCGTCTGGCGAGAAAACTTATCGAACATGGCTTGCAGCAAGGACAGACAGCTGCAATTATGAATGACCGTTCGGCCGAAACCGTGATCGGCATGCTTGCCGTATTGAAGGCAGGCGCCGCATATGTGCCGATTGATCCATCCTTCCCTGAGGACCGGGTTCGCTTCATGGCGGACGACAGTTCCATCCGGCTTGTGCTGACTGTAAAGGCATATGAAGAGCAGGTGAAATGGTTACAAGTCCCTGCCGTTATGATGGACAGCGGCTCAGATCAGGCTGTGAGCGCCGCTGATCTGAACCTGCCTGCCCGCGCTGCGGATTTGGCATACATTATGTACACCTCCGGTTCTACCGGGAAGCCAAAAGGCGTCATGATCGAACACAGAAATATCATCCGACTGGTGAAAAACGCTGGGTATGTTCCTGTTCATGAAGAGGACCGGATGGCTCAGACGGGGGCTGTCAGCTTTGACGCCGGAACGTTTGAGGTGTTTGGCGCATTGTTAAACGGCGCGGCGCTTTATCCTGTCAAAAAGGATACGCTGCTGGACGCCAAGGGCTTTTCGGCATTCCTGCGTGAGCATCGCATTACGACGATGTGGCTGACGTCTCCTTTATTCAACCAGCTTGCCGCAAAGGATGCCGCCATGTTCCAAACGCTTCGCCATTTAATCATAGGCGGCGATGCTTTAGTTCCGCATATCGTGAACCAAGTCAAACGGGTTTCTCCGGAGCTTTCTCTTTGGAACGGATACGGACCGACAGAGAATACGACTTTTTCAACGAGCTTTCTTATTGATCGGGAATACAATGGCTCGATACCGATCGGGAAACCAATCGGAAACTCCACCGCTTACATTATGGATGAACAGCAGCGCCTTCAGCCGATCGGGGCACCAGGCGAGCTGTGTGTCGGCGGAAACGGAGTGGCGCGGGGCTATGTAAACTTACCTAAACTGACAGAAAAGCAATTTCTCCAAGATCCTTTCAGACCAGAGGAAAAAATATACCGGACAGGTGATTTGGCGAGATGGCTTCCGGACGGAAATATCGAGTTCTTAGGAAGAATTGATAATCAGGTAAAAGTCCGCGGCTTCAGAATCGAGCTGGGTGAGATTGAAACAAAAATCAGTTTGGCAGACCACGTGACAGAGGCTGCCGCTGTCATTAGAAAAAATAAAGCGGATGAAAACGAAATTTGTGTGTATTTCACCGCTGATCGTGAGCTGTCTGCAGCTGAGCTCCGCAAGTCGCTGTCGCAAACTTTGCCGGAATATATGATTCCAGCTCATTTTATTCAAATGGACAGTCTGCCGCTCACGGCGAACGGAAAGGTCGATAAAAAAGCGCTGCCGGAGCCTCAGTCAGATGCCGTGCAGCCGGAATATGCCGCACCGCAGACGGAGACGGAGAGAAAATTAGCAGACATTTGGGAAGGGATTCTCGGCGTAAAAGCCGGAGTTACCGATAATTTCTTTACGATCGGCGGCCATTCGCTTAAAGCGATGATGATGACGGCCAAAATCCAAGAGCAGTTTCATAAGGACGTTCCGATTAAAGTGCTGTTTGAAAAGCCGACGATCCAGGAGCTGGCACAATTTTTGGAAGAAAACAACAAGGAGGAACAGCGTTTTGAACCGATACAGCAAGCGCCTTATCAAGAGCATTATCCTGTATCCTCGGCCCAGCGAAGGATGTATATCCTCAATCAGCTTGGACAAACAAGCACAAGCTACAACGTCCCTGCTGTACTTCTGCTGGAAGGAGAAGTAGACAGAGATCGTCTTGAATCCGCGATTCAGGCGTTAATCAACCGCCATGAAACATTGCGTACTTCTTTTGACATGATAGACGGAGAAGTCGTGCAGATCATTCATAAAAATGTTTCTTTTCAGCTGGAGACTGCCAAGGCCCGGGAAGAAGACGCGGAAGAACTGATCAAAGATTTTATCCGGCCGTTTGAGTTAAACCGCGCGCCGCTCGTCCGCTCGAAGCTGATCCAGCTTGAAAAAGAACGCCATCTGCTGCTGATTGATATGCACCACATTATTACAGACGGCAGCTCGACGGGCATTTTAATCGGGGATCTGGCTAAATTGTATCAAGGCGCGGACTTAGAAACGCTTAAGCTTCACTATAAAGATTTTTCTGTCTGGCAAAACGATCAAACACAAAAAGAAAAACAAAAAGCGCACGAAGAATATTGGCTGGATACATTTAAAGGGAATTTGCCGGTTCTCGATCTGCCGACGGATTATCCGCGTCCGTCCGAACGCAGCTTTGCCGGAGAACGGGTTATGTTCGGCATCGACAAACAAGTCACCGCACAAATTAAGAAGCTGCTGTCTGACACGGACACAACGATGTATATGTTCTTATTGGCCGCTTTCCATGTATTGCTGGCTAAATATGCATCACAGGAAGATATTGTTGTCGGCTCTCCGACCGCGGGCAGAACGCATCCTGATCTTCAGGACGTACCGGGCATGTTTGTCAACACGGTGGCTTTACGGACATCGCCTTTAGGTGAGAAAACCTTTAAACAGTTCTTAGATGAAGTGAAAACAATCAGCCTTCAGGCATTTGAGCACCAAAGCTACCCGCTCGAGGAATTAATCGAACAACTGCCGCTGACAAGAGACACAAGCAGGAGTCCGCTGTTCAGCGTGTTATTTAACATGCAGAACATGGAGGTTCCGTCATTGAGATTAGGAGATTTGCAGATTTCCTCTTATTCCATGCATCATCATGTGGCTAAATTCGATTTATCCTTAGAAGCGGTGGAGCGCGGAGACGAGATTGGTTTAAGCTTCGATTACGCGACAGCTTTGTTTAAAGACGAGACCATCCGGCGCTGGAGCAGCCATTTCATAAACATGATAAAAGCTGCTGCGGAACATCCGAATATGAGGCTCGCTGATTTGGAATTGCTCTCCCCAGCGGAACGGGAAGCTCTTCTGACTGAAGAAACACATTCAGCAGCGGACGTGTCGGAGCATACGACATTTGCATCTTTATTTGAAAATAGAGCGCAGCAGTCACCTGAACGGACAGCGGTTTTCGGTGAAAGGAAGTTGACCTATCGCGAACTGGACGAGCAGGCAAACCAGCTGGCGCGTCATCTCCGCACACATGGAGCCGGCAGTGAAGAGATCGTCGGCATTGTCATGGATCGGACTGTCAATTTGATGGTGTCTATTCTCGGCGTCATGAAGGCTGGTGCCGCTTTCCTTCCGATTGATCCGGATACACCTGAAGAAAGAATCGGTTATTCATTGGAAGACAGCGGAGCGAAGATTGTTCTCGCTGACGAGAGAAATATGACGGCCATTGCCGGTTATCAAGGAGAAATAGTCAATATTGATACTGCTGATTGGCGCCGGGAAAGCAAGGAGCGGCTAGAACCTGTTGCAGGTTCTGGCAATCTTGCTTATGTCATTTACACATCCGGTACGACCGGAAAGCCTAAAGGCGTGCAGATTGAACATCACAATCTCGTGAACTATGTGTCTTGGTTTTCAAAGGAGGCCGGGCTGACAGAAGGAGATAAAGCGGTACTGGTGTCGTCCTACTCATTTGATTTGGGCTACACAAGTCTGTTTCCTGTTCTCTCCTCAGGCGGCGAGCTTCATATCGTGCCGAAAGAGACATACACCGCGCCGGATCAGCTTGGGCGTTATATTAAGGAACACGGCATTACCTATATCAAACTGACACCGTCACTGTTTCACACGATTGTCAACACCTCCCGTTTTTCAGAAGAGAAGCATTTTGACTCGCTCCGTTTGGTTGTGCTCGGCGGAGAGAAAATTATTCCGGCTGATGTCAGTGCCTTCCATGTGGCCTATGCCGATACAGCTTTTATCAATCATTACGGTCCGACAGAAACAACGATCGGCACAGTCGCCGGACGCATTGATCTGTCAGACCTCGCGCAATACGCAGAACGTCCGACAATCGGGCGGCCGATTGCCAATACAGGCGCTCTTGTGCTAAACGGGGCATTAAAGCTTGTTCCTCCAGGAGCGAGCGGCGAGCTCTATATTACGGGCCGGGGGCTTGCCAGAGGGTACCTCCGCCGTCCGCAGCTCACAGCCGAGAGATTCATTGAAAATCCATATTCACCGGGAAGCTTGATGTACAAGACCGGAGACGTGGTGCGAAGACTTTCTGACGGAACGATTGAATTTATCGGACGTGCCGATGATCAAGTGAAAATCCGCGGATACCGTATCGAACTGAAAGAAATTGAAACCGTTCTGCTCGGGGTAAGCGGCATTCAAGAAGCGGTCGTTCTGGCAGTTTCAGAAGGCGGGCTTCAGGAACTTTGCGCTTATTATAAAGCGGACAAAGCGTATGAAGGGGCTCAAATTCGCAAGCTGCTTGCAAAGGAGCTTCCGTCTCATATGCTGCCTGCGTACTTTGTGCAGATTGATTCAATCCCGCTCACCGCAAATGGGAAAATCGACAGAAGCGCTTTGCCGAAACCAAATACGGCTCATACCGGGCATCTCGCGTCGGCTGCTCCGGAAACTGATCTGGAAGAGAAGCTTTGCCGTATTTGGCAGAATACCCTTGGCATTGAAACGCTCGGCATAGATGATAACTTCTTTGATCTCGGCGGCCATTCCTTAAAAGGAATGATGCTCATCGCCAATATTCAGGCTGAGCTTGAAAAAACAGTACCGTTAAAAGCACTTTTTGAGCAGCCGACGATTCGCCAGCTGGCTGCCTATATGGAAGCCTCGGCTCAATCGGGCGGTTATCGGAAAATTATCCCCGCCAAAAAGCGTGAGGTCTATCCGGTGTCTTCGGCTCAAAAACGGATGTATGTGTTGAACCAGCTTGATCGAAACGGCACGAGCTATAATATGCCGTCCGTTCTTCTGATGGAAGGGGATCTCGACATCGCGCGTTTGCAGGAGGCGCTCAACCAGCTTGTAAACCGCCATGAATCGCTGCGAACCTCATTTGCAGAGGCTGACGGCCAGCCCGTCCAAACGATCATGGAGCAAGCTGAGATCGACCTGCATGTGTTTGAAGCTGAAGAAGCGGAAGCAAAACAGCGGATCAAAGCATTTATCCGTCCGTTTGATGTAAGTTCAGGACCGCTCATCCGCGCTGGATTGATCCGCTTGGGGGAGAAGAAACACCTTCTGCTATTGGATATGCATCATATTATCGCTGACGGAGTTTCCAGAAGCATTTTTGTACAAGAACTGGCATCGCTGTATAAGGGAGAAACCCTTCCTAAACCGCAGCTTCATTATAAAGATTTTGCAGTTTGGCAGAATGAATCAGCGCAAGTTGAACAGATGAAGGAACACGAGGAGTTCTGGCTCTCGGCTTTTGCGGGCGATCTTCCGGAGCTTGACCTTCCGCTTGATTATTCTCGTCCTCCCGTACAGAGCTTTAAAGGGGATACAATCCGCTTCAAAACAGAAAGAGAGACGGCGAAGGCGATTGAAGAATTGCTGGCCGCGACCGGAACAACCTTGCACATGGTGCTGCATACCGTATTCCATGTCTTTTTAAGCAAAATCACCGGACAAAAGGATATAGTCATCGGCTCAGTTACAGCGGGCAGAACAAATGCTGATTTGCAGGGAATGCCGGGTATGTTTGTCAATACGCTTGCGCTGCGCAACGAAGCAGGTGAAAACCAAACCTTTGCCCAGCTTCTTGAGCAAGTGAAACATACGAATCTTGAGGCATTGGAGCATCAGGATTATCCATTCGAAGACTTGATCGGAAAGCTTGATCTGGCAAGGGATATGAGCCGAAACCCATTGTTCAATGTCATGGTGACAACAGAAGACCCTGATAAAGAACAGCTTCAGCTTGAAAATCTGAAAATCACTCCATATCAAGCCGATCAAGGCACGTCTAAATTTGACCTGACTCTCGGCGGATTTGAGGATGAAAACGGTATTGGCCTTCAGCTGGAGTATGCGACCGATTTATTTAAAAAAGAAACGGCCGAACAATGGAGCGTATATCTTTTGCGGCTGTTAGAAGCGGTTGCCGCCAACCCTGACCAAAAGCTCTCAAGCCTGTCACTGGCTGACGAAGCAGAAAAACAAAGCCTGCTTGATGCATGGAAAGGCAAAACGCTTTCTGTGCCGCGCGACAAAACAGTTCATCAGCTGTTTGAAGAAACCGCTGATCGCTTCGGCACTCGCCAAGCCGTCACGTACAACGGAAGCTCATGGACATACAGCGAGCTGAACGCCAAAGCGAACCGTCTGGCGCGTATTCTGATCGACTGCGGCGTCAGTGCGGATGACCGCATCGGCATTCTTACGAAGCCGTCGCTCGAAATGTCCGCCGCGGTGCTGGGCGTGCTGAAATCAGGCGCGGCATTTGTGCCGATTGATCCTGAGTATCCGGATCAGCGTATTAAATACATTTTAGAAGACAGCGGCGCGAAGCTTCTGTTCACACAGGAAGAACTCAGTGTGCCGGAAAGCTACACGGGAGAAGTCATTCTTCTGAGTGGGGAGCGCTCCATTTTGAGCCTGCCGCTTGACGAGAACGACCGGGCGAATCCGCAGACAGAGACAAACGCGGATCACCTCGCCTACATGATTTACACGTCAGGAACGACTGGACAGCCGAAGGGTGTCATGGTCGAACACCACGCGCTTGTGAACCTGTGCTTCTGGCATCACGACGCATTTGGTATGACGGCAGAGGACCGCAGTGCAAAATACGCGGGCTTCGGATTTGACGCATCCATTTGGGAAATGTTCCCGACATGGACGATCGGTGCCGAGCTTCACGTGATTGATGAAGCGATCCGTCTCGATATCATCCGCCTGAATGAGTATTTCGAACAAAACGGCGTCACGATCACCTTCCTGCCGACCCAGCTGGCGGAGCAGTTTATGGAGCTTGAAAACACATCGCTCCGAGTGCTTCTGACAGGGGGAGATAAGCTGAAACGGGCGGTGAAACAGCCATACACGCTCGTCAATAACTACGGCCCGACTGAAAACACGGTCGTTGCCACAAGTACAGAAATCGATCCTGAGGAAGGTTCGCTTTCCATCGGACGCGCGATTGCCAATACGAGAGCCTACATTCTCGGCGACGGCGATCAGGTCCAGCCCGAAGGGGTGGCCGGAGAGCTTTGCGTTGCGGGCCGCGGGCTTGCGCGCGGCTATCTGAACCGCGAAGACGAAACAGCGAAGCGGTTTGTCGCCGATCCGTTTGTGCCGGGTGAACGCATGTACCGGACGGGCGACCTTGTCAGATGGACGACAGAACACGGCATCGAGTACATCGGCCGGATCGACCAGCAGGTCAAGGTGCGCGGCTACCGGATCGAGCTGTCAGAAATTGAGGTTCGCCTCGCCCAGCTTTCGGCTGTGCAAGACGCGGCAGTGGCTGCGGTGAAGGATAAAGCGGGCAACACCGCGTTATGTGCATATGTCACACCGGAAGACGCTGATACCGAATCACTCAAGTCAGCGTTAAAAGACACACTGCCGGACTACATGATCCCAGCGTACTGGGTCACGATGGACGAGCTTCCTGTGACCGCCAACGGAAAGGTTGACCGCAAAGCCCTGCCTCAGCCTGATATTGAAGCGCAAAGCGCGGCATATAAGGCACCGGCAACGGAAATGGAAGAGCTGTTAGCTGATATTTGGCAGGATGTCCTCGGCATCCCGGACATCGGCATAAGCGACAACTTCTTCACGCTTGGCGGCGATTCCATCAAAGGCATTCAAATGGCGAGCCGCCTGAACCAGCACGGCTTGAAGCTGGAAATGAAGGATCTCTTCCAGCATCCGACGATCGAAGAGCTGGTGTCTTACGTAGAACGCACGGAAGGCAAAGAGGCTGATCAGGGTCCTGTAGAAGGAGAAGCGATTTTGACGCCGATCCAGCGCTGGTTCTTTGACCGCAAGTTTACGAATCAGCACCATTGGAACCAATCGGTGATGCTTCACGCACCAAAAGGCTTTGACCCGATAGCGGTTGAGAAAACATTACAGGCACTGACGGAACATCATGACGCGCTTCGTATGGTCTATCGTGAAGAACAGGGAGACGTCATTCAATCGTTCCAAGCAATAGACGAATGCAAGATCAGCTTAGAAATTGTGGATCTGTACGGTTCCGATGAAGACATGCTGAAAAGCCAGATCAAGGTGCTGGCCGATCGGCTGCAAAGCAGTCTTGATATTAATAACGGGCCGATTGTAAAGGCGGAGCAATACCGTACGGAAAAAGGAGATCATCTTCTGATCGCCATTCACCATCTGGCGGTCGATGGCGTGTCATGGAGAATTTTATTACAAGACTTCGCATCGGGCTATCTTCAGGCTGAGAAGCAGGAGGACATTGTCTTCCCGCCAAAAACAAACTCCTTTAAAGACTGGGGAGAAGAATTGCTGGCTTTCTCTCAATCAGAGCAGCTTTCAAAGCAGGCTGACTATTGGGAGCAGATTGACGCCGAGTACATTTCTTCGGTGCCTAAAGATTACGAATTGGAAAAACGTCTTGTGAAACATACATCATCTGTCATTTCTGAGCTGTCTGAGGAAGAGACGAAACATCTTTTGACGGATGTTCACCACCCGTATGGAACGGAGATCAACGATCTTCTTCTCAGCGCTCTCGGCTTAACGATGGAAGAATGGACAAAGCAGCAAAAAATCGGCATCAACCTAGAAGGGCACGGCCGGGAAGACATTATTCCGAACGTCAATATATCCCGGACTGTCGGATGGTTCACGGCTCAATATCCTGTTGTATTAGATATGCCAGGAGAACGCGATCTCTCAGCCGTCATCAAAACGGTGAAAGAGGGCTTGCGCCGCGTTCCGGATAAAGGCATCGGATACGGAATTCTCCGCTATCTATCTGAATCTAAGCAGAAAAAAGGCTTCACTCCTGACATCAGCTTTAACTATTTAGGCCAGTTTGACAGTGAAGTGAAGACTGAATTTTTCGAGCCGTCCTCATACGATATGGGCCGTCAAGTAAGCGAGGAGTCGGAAGCACTTTATGCTTTGAGCTTCAGCGGTATGGTCCGCAACAATCGTTTCGTCATTTCTTGCTCATACAATGGAAAGGAATACGACAGAAGCACGGTTGAGGAACTAATGGAACGTTTTAAAGACAATCTCCTGCTGCTCATCCGCCATTGTACAGAAAAGGAAGACAAGGAATTCACGCCGAGTGACTTTAGTGCGGAAGATCTGGAAATGGACGAGATGGGAGATATCTTTGACATGCTTGAGGAGAATTTGAAATAAAAGGCGGGAGCAAAACAGATGAGTCAATTTAGCAAAGATCAGGTTCAGGATATGTATTATCTATCGCCGATGCAAGAAGGGATGCTGTTTCACACCCTTTTGAATCCCGGCCAAAGCTTTTACATTGAACAAATTACAATGAAGGTGAAGGGCAGCTTTGAAGTAAAACTGCTTGAACAAAGCATGAACGTGATGATGGACCGGTACGATATTTTTCGTACCGTGTTCATTCATGAAAAAGTAAAAAGGCCCGTTCAGGTCGTGCTGAAAAAGCGGCCATTTCAGATAGAAGAAATCGACCTTTCCCATTTATCTGAGAAAGAGCAAGAGCAAAAAATAAATGAATACAAAGAACAGGATAAGCGCCAAGGCTTTGATTTAACACGTGACATTCCTATGCGCACGGCTGTTTTTAAGAAGGGTGAGGCAAGCTTCGAATGGGTATGGAGCTATCACCACATTTTGCTGGACGGCTGGTGCTTCGGCGTCGTTGTGCAGGATCTGTTTCAAGTGTACAACGCCCTGCGTGAGAAAAAGCCTTACAGCCTGAAGCCTGTTAAACCATACAAGGAATATATCAAATGGCTGGAAAAACAGAATAAACAAGCATCACTTCAGTATTGGACGGGTTACTTGTCAGGCTTTGAAGGGCAAACGACTTTCGCGGAGCAAAGAAAGAAAGAGAAAGCGGATTATAAACCGAACGAGCTGCTCTTTTCATTGCCGGAAGCGGAAACAAAAGCTTTCACAGAGCTTGCGAAATCTCAGCGAACCACTCTCAGCACGGCGCTTCAAGCCGTCTGGAGCATCTTGCTGGGCCGGTATCAGCGGACAGATGATCTCGTCTTCGGAACTGTCGTCTCAGGGCGGCCCGCAGAGATCAGCGGCGTTGAGCATATGGTCGGCCTGTTTATCAACGTTGTGCCAAAACGGGTAAGGCTGACTGAGGACATCTCCTTTAACGGCTTGCTTCAGACGCTGCAGGAGCAGTCATTACAATCAGAGGCGCATCAATACGTTCCGCTCTACGATATTCAGAGCCAAGCCGATCAGCCGAAACTGATTGACCATATCATCGTATTTGAAAATTATCCGCTTCAGGATGCAAACAGCAATGGAAACAGCCAAAATGGCTTTGAAATGGAGGACGTCCATGTCTTTGAGAAGTCAAACTATGATCTCAACCTCATGGCATCGCCGGCAGACGAAATGCTGATCAAGCTGGCCTACAATGAAAACGTCTTTGATGAAGCCTTTATTTTGCGCTTAAAATCGCAGCTTCTCGCAGCCATCAAGCAAATCGTGCAGCAGCCGGATACACCTGTTGCCCATATCAATATCATTGAAGAAAAAGAACGTCAGCACTTGTTAACGGGCTTGAATCCGTCCGCCGAAAAGCCTGAGATAAAAAGACTGACAGAATGGTTTACACAATCCGCGGAGCGCACGCCGGATGCTCCGGCCCTCACAGCAGGGGGTATAACGCTGACCTATCACGAATTAAATACCGAGGCTAACAGGCTTGCTCACCGCTTAAGAAAAAGAGAAGCCGGCAAAGGGTCTGTCACCGCACTCTTTACGAAACGTTCGCCTGAGATGGTCATCGGGATACTGGGGATTTTAAAAGCGGGAGGGGCCTACCTTCCGATAGATCCTGAATATCCGGAAGACCGAATCGCTTATATGCTTGAGGACAGCGGAGCGAACTGTCTGTTAACCCATCTGCCGCTTCAGAATGAGGCCGGTCAGCTTCCATACAAGGGAGAGGTTGTGTACATTGACGATACCAGCCGTTTTGAAGAGTCCGGCGCTGATCCGGATGAAGCCGGTGAACCGGATGATCCTGCGTATATCATGTACACCTCGGGAACAACTGGAAAACCGAAGGGGAATATCACAACCCATGCCAATATTCAAAGGGTTGTAAAACAGACGAATTATATTGCGCTTTCTGAGCGTGATACGATTTTATCGCTTTCCAATTATGCATTTGACGGATTTACCTTTGACCTTTACGCGGCGCTCTTGAATGGCGGCAGACTTGTCATTGCAGAACAGGAAACCATTTTGAACACAGACAGACTGATGACGCTCATCCGAGATGAGAATATCAGCGTCATGTTCGTCACGACCGCTTTATTTAATCTGCTTGTCGATGCTGGACAAGAATGGATGAAGGGGCTCCGGCATGTATTATTCGGCGGAGAACGTGCGTCGGCCGCCCATGTTCGCAAAGCCTTGCAAACCATGGGTCCTCATAAACTGATTCATGTATACGGACCGACAGAGGTTACGGTCTTTGCCACTGCTCATCAGGTTCAGGAAGTTCCGGAATCAATGTCCGCGATTCCGATCGGCAAACCGCTTAACGAAACAGAAGCATACATCTTAACAGAAACCAGCCAGCTTCAGCCATTTGGGGCAGTCGGTGAATTATGCTTGAGCGGAATGGGCGTGTCAAAAGGGTACCTCAACCGAGAGGAACTGACAAAGCAGAAATTTATCCAGCATCCTTTCAAGCCCGGAGAAAGGCTGTACCGCACCGGCGACTTAGCGCGCTGGCTGCCGGACGGTACGATTGAGTTTGCGGGACGGATAGATGACCAAGTTAAGATCCGCGGACACAGAATCGAGCTTGAAGAAATTGAAAAGCAGATTCAGGAATACGAGGGAGTAAAAGACGCTGTTGTCGTCGTGGACAGAACTGAAACAGGCGATGCTTTAATCAACGCATACCTTGTGTGCGAAACACAAGCTTCTTCCAAGGAGATTCAAGCCTTTATCAGTAAGCAGCTTCCGGCGTACATGGTGCCGCAGTCGTTTACATTCCTTGATCAGCTGCCGCTCACGCCAAACGGGAAAGTGAACAGACGCCTGCTGCCGAAAGCAGAGGCTGATCTGTCAGCCGGAGACGAATGGATCGGACCGCGAAACGAAACCGAAGACATGATCTGCCGAATCTGGTGTGATGTCCTCGGCAAAACCAAAATCGGCATCCATGATGATTTCTTCACACTTGGAGGCCATTCCTTAAAAGCGATGACAGCCGCTTCCCGCATCAAGAAAGAACTCGGAATCGAGCTGCCGGTTAAACTTTTGTTTGAAGCGCCGACGATTGCCGGCATTTCAGACTATTTGAAAAACGGAAACTCAACTGGACTACAGGACGTTACGGTCATGAATGCGGATCAGGATCAAACCATTTTCGCATTCCCGCCGGTATTGGGTTATGGCTTAATGTATCAAAACCTAGCGAAGCACTTGCAAGCATACAAAATATGCGCCTTCGATTTCATTGAGGATGAAGACCGGCTTGATCGTTATGCCGCAATGATACATGAGCTTCAGCCGGAAGGGCCTGTTACACTGTTCGGCTATTCGGCAGGCTGCAGCTTGGCATTTGAGACAGCCAAAAAACTCGAAGAACAAGGACGCAACGTTGAGAGGCTGGTCATGGTGGATTCCTATAAGAAACAGGGTGTCAGTGACCTGGACGGCCGCACAGTAGAAAACGATGTCGAAGCGCTCATGAATGTAAACCGAGACAATGAGGCGCTTCACAACGAAGCCGTTAAGCAAGGCTTAAAGAAAAAAACACACGCTTTTTATTCATACTTCGTCAACCTGATCAGCACGGGGCAGATAAAAGCAGATATTGATTTGCTTACATCTGATACTGATTTTGAAATGCCTGAGTGGCTTCAATCATGGGAAGAAGCCACAAAAGGGTCTTACCGTGTCAAAAGAGGTGCGGGAACACATGCGGAAATGCTGCAAGGAAAAAGTCTTGATAGGAATGCCGAGATTTTGCTCGAATTTCTAAGTGAAGAAACAATCAAGCTCTCATAAATGAATTGATGAAAGGGGGAGACGACAATGAGTCAACTCTTCAGATCGTTTGATACATCAGAAAAAACACAGCTCATTTGTTTCCCATTTGCCGGAGGCTACTCGGCATCATTTCGCCCTCTCCATGCCTATTTGCAGGGAGAGTGTGAAATGCTGGCTGCTGAGCCGCCCGGACATGGCACCAACCAGACGTCTGCCATTGAGGATTTGGAGGAGCTTGTCAGGTTGTACAAGCAAGAATTGAATCTCCGTCCTGATCGCCCCTTTGTGCTGTTCGGACACAGCATGGGCGGCATGATCGCCTTCAGGCTTGCGCAACAATTGGAACGCGAAGGCATCTTTCCGCATGCGGTGATCATTTCTGCGATTCAGCCTCCGAATGTGAAGCGGAAGAAGGTCTCGCACCTTGAGGATGAGGCGTTTCTTGAACATATTATGGAGTTGGGCGGTATGCCGGCAGAACTTGTTGAAAATAAGGAAGTCATGTCATTTTTCCTCCCTTCCTTCAGATCTGATTACCGGGCGCTCGAACGGTTTGAGCCCCGTGACCTGGCGCAGCTTCAGTCACCTGTCCATATTTTTAACGGCCGTAAGGATGAAAAATGCATGAGAGATGCGCACGGCTGGGATCGGTGGGCCCAAAATCCGGTTTATCATGAATTTGACGGCGGACATATGTTTTTGCTGTCTGAGACTGAAAAAGTGGCAGAAGAGATTTTTTCTATCCTGAATCACTGCAAGCCGGCTGTTTCTCATAAATAAAAAACAAGCGGACAATACTTCTGTCCGCTTGTTTTACTTTTCCCTGCCGTTTGGGCACAATGACAGTATAAAAACAAAAACGGAGGGTGCATATGAAAAGCGCAAGCCCGTTTGTAGTAGTGGATAACTGTAAGGAATCCGTCGAGTATTTCGGCGGGGATATTAAAATACTCAACAAACACGAAGGAAAAATCATGCATGCCGAACTTCATCTGGGCAGCAATCTGATTCATTTTTCTGACACGTTCGGCAGAATCCCAAAAGCTGAAAACGTGAAAATCATACTTCAGCTTGAGAGTGAGGAGGAAATCAGGGAGACGTACGATTTGCTGCTTCAGGACGGAGAGGTGACGGTTGAATTGCAGGATACGTTTTTCAACGCGATTCACGGACAAGTCACTGACAACAAAAACGGCATTTGCTGGGTGCTGAATTATATGAAATAAGAAAAAGGACAGACGCGGTCAGCGCTGTCCTTTTCTTTTGCGTATAGCAGCATTGCTGCCAAGGACGCCGATGATAATGCAGAGCGCGCCAATCAGATGATAGAATGCGAGTGTTTCGTGCAGAACAGCAACACCTGCAAGCATCGTGACAAGTGTAGATAAATTGTTGAAGGCGCTCATTTTAAACGCCTCGATCTGTGACAGCGCGTAATTTGACAGATACGATGTAACCAACGAAGACAGGATGCCCAAATAGATCATAGAGATGATAAAATCGGTCTCACGAAACGGAGCGAAATACTGGCTGATGGTCCCGGCCGTTCCGTGCTGTATAAGAGCGATACCGTTAAAGGTCAAAAATCCGATTGCAGACATCAAGTATGTCAGTTCCATCAGTCTGAAACGCTGCGTCATTTTTCTTGCCGCCGTGTTATAAGCTGCGGATGAAAGTGCTGACAGCAAAATCAGCACGGAGCCTTTTAAACTGGCTGATTCAACCTGAACGCCTTTCATCGCAAAAATGACAATCACACCCGCCACTGATAAACACGTAAACCCTTTTTGGGTCCGCGACGGACGTTCCTTTAGAAAATAAGCCGCAAACACCATCGTAAAAATGGGAATAGCCGCCTGAATAATTCCAGCTTCAGATGATGAGGAGTAAACGAGTCCAAATGCCTGAAAGCTGAAAAATAAAGCCGGATATAACAGAGCCAACGGCAAAATGGAGAGCACATCCTTCAAGCTGATCGACAGCTTAACCCATCCGAATAAAACTGGAATTGTTGCTGCCGCGAAAGACAGCGTGAAGCGATGAGCCAGTATATCAAACGGATTGGCCGATTGAAGTGCGATTTTAACAAATAGAAAAGAACAGCCAATAATCAATGCGTTTAAAATAGCAGCGATGTAAGCTGACGTATGACGATCTGAAACGTGCATATAGTTTCTCCTTTAGAAAAAAAGTAGCGCCGGCCGCTCCCTTTTATTGTATGAGGAGGATAGGAACGGTACAATGAGAAAAACAATGAACTGTACCGGTACAAAACAGGGGGAGAACGAATGGAGAAGTATATGAATCTCTTGACGAAAGTAGAAGAGATGATGCAAAGCAGCGCCTATCAAGAGGGAGACAGGCTGCCGTCTATCCGGAATCTGTCCGATCGCTATCGTGTCAGTAAAAGCACTGTCATCCGCGCGCTGCAGGAGCTTGAAAAGCGTCATCTCATCTATTCTGTTCCGAAAAGCGGCTATTACATTGTGAAAAAGACAGGAAAACTGAAAAGCGGCCAATCGGGTACGATTGACTTTGCGGCTTCTGCGCCGGACCCCGATATTTTTCCGTATCGGGATTTTCAGCATTGCATCAATAAAGCGATTGATACATATAAAAACGATTTATTTATTTACGGAACACCAAAGGGCCTTCCTTCGCTGATCCTTGTCCTTCAGAAGCTGTTTGCGGACCATCAGGTTTTCGCAGAGGAGCGGCATATTTTCATTACATCTGGCGTCCAGCAGGCATTATCACTGCTTTGTGCGATGCCATTCCCGAATGGAAAAGAGAAGGTTGCCGTTGAACAGCCGGGCTACCATTTGATGATTGAACAGCTTGAAGCGCTCCGCATACCCGCGGTCGGCGTGAAAAGAACGGCGCAGGGACTTGATTTGGCGGAGATAGAACGGCTGTTTAAAACGGAATCGATCAAATTTTTTTATACGATGCCTCGCTTTCATAATCCGCTCGGAAGCTCATTGGCAGAAGCGGATAAAAAAGAACTGGTAAGACTTGCTGAGAAATATGACGTCTATCTTGTTGAGGATGATTACTTGGGGGATTTGGATGATAACAAAAAAGCAGACCCGCTGTACGCCTACGACTTGGCTTCACGGGTCATTTATGTAAAGAGCTTTTCGAAAATCATTTTTCCCGGTCTTCGCGTGGGAGCCGCTGTTTTACCGGATGCGCTGATTGATACCTTCAATACGTATAAAAGGCTGAATGACATTGACTGTTCGATGATCTCTCAGGCGGCGCTGGAGGTCTATGTGAAAAGCGGCATGTTCCGGAGGCACAGGGAGAAAATCAGAGAATCCTATACGGAAAGATCCCTGCTGCTTCATGAAGCGATTCAAACCCACGGACAAAACGGGCGGTTTACCTATTCAGACGGCCAGGCTCCTTGTATCCATACTCACCTTGTACTGAATAAGGAGCTGCCGGCCTCGCGGGTCATTCAGCGGCTGAAGAAGCAGGGCGTGCTCCTCGAGCCGATTGACCGCCATTATCTTTTGTCTTTTCCGAAAGAAAATCTGCTGAAAATCAATATTTCCAACGTGAAGAAAGAAGAGATCGAACACGGTATCAAGCTGATCATGAAGAGCCTATAGCAGCTCTTCATACGTTTTCATCACGACATTTTCAGGGAAACGCGAATGAGCCGCGCATACCGCCATTTTGTAGTCCGGATCAATGTCATACGTTTTGATAAAGCAAGGCTTATGGTTTTCCGGGAGCTCCACCGATACACGTCCGTCTTGGCGCAAACGGACCGAAAAAGAGTCAAGCGGCAGTGACAAGCCCTTTCCGGCCTGTTTAATAAAACTCTCTTTCATCGACCACAAATGATAAAAATAAGAGATTTGTTCATCCTTGTGTGTTAATAAAAGATCTCTGTACTCAGTTTCCGAAAAGAAGCGCTTAGCGATATCCAAGCTGATGGGTTTCATTTTTTCAATATCAGCGCCGATCGGCTCTGCATCAATGGCGCAAATCACCCAGCGGCCCGAATGGGAAATGTTAAAGTCGATATCGGGGAAAGCCGGTGCGTACGGCTTCCCGTACTCCTGTGTGAAAAAGTCAATGTCTTCTTTATTCACCCCATATTCCTCACTGATGACAGAGCGGACAAGCACATCGCCAAGCAGCGTGCGGTGTGCATCCTCTTCATGATAAAATCGGCCGCATTTTTCCCGTTTTTCTGCTGACACAAAAGACATCAGGCTATCAGTCTCGTGCTGCATCAGCGGGCGCTCCATACAAATTCCGTAGATCTTCATACGCTATCCTCCGTCTGCAAATGATTGTTAAAACTATCCTATCACTTCTTTTTGCTTTAAAGAATAAAAAAATAGCTGGGCAGTCACATTCCTGATCTTCATATCAGGTTTTTACATTAACTAGAAGAATGTGGACGGGAATATTTCTTGAGGGAAAGTCGATGGATAAAGGTTAGGCGCAAAAGCGATCATCTCCATGTGGAAGGATAATAAAAAAGCTGTTATCCAAAATCGATAACAGCTTTTTATAATGGAGTGCCGGTCTGAGACACCTTTTCAACCCGTTTCATCAGCATAAAACGCAAGAGCTGCGTGGACTGCGGGAGGGAAAACCGTAAAATTAATCCGGTCAGTATGGCTGTGATGATGGTTCCGATGCCGATCGGTCCGCCCATTCCCCAAGCGACGGCCAAAATGGTTAATTCAATTCCGTTTCGGACCCATTGCACATTCCAGCCTGTTTTTTCCGAGATGAGCATCATCAGCGAATCACGTGGACCCGCTCCCAGCCCCGCCGAAACATATACACCGACGCCATATCCGATCAGCAGCACGCCGAGAGAGAAGACAATCACTGATACCGTATAAGTAGGCGGTTCGGGCAGGAGGATGTTGAAGAAATCTATAAAAATGCCAATCAGCAGCATATTCAGAATCGCGCCGATTTTAGGTAATGCTTTCGTAAATACAGAGGTTAAACACACGATGATCGCGCCGATGATAATGGCCCATTGGCCGATCGTAAGCCCAAAACGCTGGAACAGCCCGTAATGAAAGGCATCCCATGGGCTGATGCCGAGAGCTTTTCCTTCAATCGTAAGTGATATGCCAAAAGACAAAATCAGCAAACCGATAAAATAAAATGCCCAGCGCAAAACAAATTCTCGCTTCACACGTTTTCCCTTCTTTCTGATCAAGCACTCGATTGCCATTGTAGCATAGATTGAAAACGGGTGAAATAGGCTTTGCGTCGGGGCCTATCATAAAAAAACAGGGCGCCTTTACGGCGCACCTGTTTACACGTTTATTTACAGCGGATTTAAAATCCGGTTTAAAAACCGCTGTGTCCGTTCTTCTTTCGGAGCGGAGAAGATCTGGCTCGGCGGTCCTTGTTCAACGATGACGCCGCCGTCGATAAAGATGACTTCATCCGCCACTTCTTGTGCGAATTTGATTTCATGGGTGACGACAACCATCGTCCAGCCTTCATTGGCTAAGTCTTTAATGACCTTCAGCACCTCGCCGACAAGCTCGGGATCAAGCGCTGATGTCGGTTCGTCAAACAGCATCAGCTCCGGCTGAATCGCAAGCGCACGGGCGATGCCGACACGCTGCTGCTGCCCGCCTGAAAGCTGGAACGGGTACAAGTCCATTTTGTCCCCCAAGCCTACTTTTTCAAGAAGCTGTATCGCTTCTTTTCTGACTGTTGCTTTGTCACGTTTTTGCACTTGAATGGGGCCTTCCATGACATTCTCAAGAGCGGTGCGGTGCGGGAACAGGTGATACGCCTGAAAAACCATGCCGGATTTCCGGCGCAGCCGCAGAAGATCAGACTGTTTCACTTTGCTGTTAAAATTGATAGAGAAATCATCAAACGCCAGCTCGCCGCGGTTGGGGATTTCCAAAGCGTTCAGACAGCGGAGAAGGGTCGTTTTTCCTGAACCGGACGGCCCCAGGATGGCGATGACTTTCCCCTTTTCTATCTTCATATCTATCTTTTTTAAAATTTCATTTTGACCGAATGATTTATTTAATCCGTTGACAGTCAGCATACGGAAACCTCCTTATTTGGCCACATAGCGATCGAGCCGCCGTTCAATCAGATGCTGGGCGAGGGAAAGCAAAGAGCAGATGATCCAGTAAATAAAGGCGGCTTCAATATATATGACCAAGATTTGGTCAAGGTTGCGCGCCCCAATTTCCTGCGCTTTTCTGAACAATTCCACAACCAAGATCTGAGAAGCAAGCGATGTATCCTTGATCAAGCTGATGAATGTATTTGATAAAGGCGGGATCGACACGCGAAACGCTTGCGGCAAAATGACGCGGAACAGTGTTTTTTGATGGGTCATGCCGATTGTATAGCCGGCTTCCCACTGACCTTTCGGCACGGATAAAATAGATGCCCGGATAATTTCAGAAGCATAAGCGCCGACGTTTAATGAAAAAGCGATAATTGCGCTTGGGAACGGGTCCAATGTAATATTGAACGCTGGGAACATATAAAAAATGATAAACAATTGAACGAGAAGAGGGGTGCCGCGCACCGCGGAAACGTACACGCCGAACACCCATCTCAATGGTGTTACCTTTGACATTCTGGCAAGCGCCGTCACAAGCGCGATGATCATTCCGAAAATAAAAGAAAGAATGGTAAGGGGAATCGTATAATAGATTCCCCCGGAAAGTATCGGCCAGAATGACTGCTCCACAAGGTCCCAAGGAATTGCTGTCCCAAGCGTCAGTTCAGGCAGATTATTCAGTAACATCTTCGCCAAACCATTTTTTAGAGATCTTAGAAAGAGTCCCGTCCTCTTTCATTTCTTTTAATGCTTTGTTCACTTGGTCTGTGAGCTCGCCGCTTCCTTTACGGAAAGCAAAGAACGTATCTTGCGGATCGCCTGTTTCAAACGCGATTTTTAAATTTTTGTTGCCTGATGTTTTCAAGTAGTTCAGCACGGCAAGCTTATCGTTGTATGTCATATCGACACGGCCCTGCTGAATGAGCTGAAACGCCTGAGCCATGCCTTCGATGCCCTCAACCTTTGCTCCGGCTTTTTCTGCTAATTGATTATAGTTGCTTGTTAATGATTGAGCGGATGTTTTCCCTTTGACATCTGCTTCAGATGTAATGTCTTTGTTGTTTTTCTTAGTCACGACAACTGCATTAGACGTTGTGTATTTATCTGAGAAATCATATTTGCCTTCACGGTCCGTTTTGCCGACTTGGTTGGCGATGACGTCAAACCGTTTGGAGTTTAAACCTGCAAACATGCTGTCCCATTGAGTTTCCTTGAATTCGGCTTTCAGACCGAGACGTTTGGCGACTTCCGTGATAACCTCCACGTCATAACCAGTCAGTTTATCCGTTTTTTTATCATGATAGGTGAAAGGCTCATATGTCCCTTCCGTCCCAACCGTAAGGACTCCTTTTTCTTTAATAGAAGCCCAAAGATCGCTGTCTTTTGCGTTATCTTTCGACCCGTTGTCATTTGATGATCCGCAAGCCGCGAGAACCGCAAAGCTAACCATCATACATAAAGCGAAAAATGCCTTTTTCATCCTATTCCCCACTTTTCTGATTAATTTTATTGAGTTAAAAAAATATAGCTCACAAATGTAAAGCATAACTTTTTTTTAGTATGAGTCAAGTAATTGGTTTTCATGAAAGAAAAAAATGTCCCGTCACATTAAAATAAATTCAAAAATTGCTGGACCGGTTTTGGCAGATAACTGTCCGCTCTCCACATGACAGCGGGGGTCATGATGAACGGGTTGTCCTCAATATGTACCGTATGAATATGGTTTCTCATATGAACCGGTATCATGGTAAGAGGCAGAATGGTTGCCCCGAAGCCTGATGACACCAGACTGAGCAGAGTCGCCGAATCATGGCATTCACAAACAATCCTCGGCTCCAGATCCAGCCGTTTAAACTCATTAATAACCTGATCATACACGCCCCTCCCATTTACAGTCCGCAGAAGGATGAGCGGAAACGAAGCGATGTCTTCCATATTGATCGTGTCACCGCAAGTGTTGTCTGCTGCTTCTGACATGATGAAGACACACGGAATGTCTTCGAGCTTCTTTGTTTGGATGCCGTCGCTTTTCAGGAGGGTGGTGGTAACGGCCGCGTCGATTTGTCGTGATTCCAATAATTCTAACAGCATCACCGGTTCATTCTCCCAGATGTTAAAGGTGAGGTGGGGATATGCTTCCTTAATCTGCGTCACTTTTTCCAGCATCAGAGCGGCGCAGTAAATGGTTGAACCGACTGCCAGTGTTCCCGCGACTTCCTCTTTTAGCTCCTGTACCTCAATGACTGCGTCTTCAAACTTGTTCAAAATGTCTTTTGCCCTTTTTAAAAAAACGCTTCCCTCGTATGTCAGAGTCATTTGCTTTTTTTTATTGCGGTCGAAAAGGATGACTCCCAATTCCTCCTCCAGCTGTTTGAGCTGTCTGCTTAACGGAGGCTGCGCCATATGAAGTTTTTTTGCGGCTGACGTGATTTTCTGTTCTTGAGCGATTGTCACGAAGTATCGTAACTGACGGATATCCAATATGGACTCCTCCTTTTTTCTATACCTTTTAGGTATCGTATATAGATTTAATGAATATTTTTCATATGGATATATCAGGAGTATGATGGATTTGAAGACATAATTCAAGCGTAAGGGAGGGGTCATATTGAAACTCGTTGTCGGGATGACCGGAGCTACAGGGGCTATTTTCGGAGTCAGGCTTTTAGAATGGCTGAAGGCCGCAGGAGCGGAAACCCACCTTGTCGTTTCTCCTTGGGCTCATGTCACAATCAAACATGAAACAGGTTATAGCTTAAAAGAAGTGGAAGAGCTTGCCTCATATACGTACTCTCATAAGGATCAGGCAGCTGCCATTTCAAGCGGATCTTTTCAAACGGACGGCATGATCGTTGCCCCGTGCAGTATGAAGTCACTCGCTAGCATTCGCACGGGAATGGCGGACAATCTGCTGACCCGGGCTGCGGAT
Source organism: Bacillus sp. HU-1818 (assembly GCF_022695965.1). NCBI lineage: Bacteria > Bacillati > Bacillota > Bacilli > Caryophanales > Bacillaceae > Bacillus > Bacillus sp. HU-1818. The sequence goes on along the minus strand of NZ_JAAPBE010000004.1, from coordinate 216,124 downwards.
GTCATGCTGAAAGAGAGAAAAAAGCTTGTCCTGCTGACGAGAGAAACGCCGCTTAATCAGATTCATTTAGAGAATATGCTCGCATTAACAAAGATGGGAACCATTATTCTTCCGCCAATGCCGGCTTTTTATAATCAGCCGGCCAGTCTGGATGAAATGGTGGACCATATTGTATTCAGAACGCTGGATCAATTCGGCATTCGCCTTCCTGAGGCAAAACGCTGGAATGGAATTGAAAAAGAAAAAGGAGGAGCTTGATCATGCCTTATCAAGATTTCAGAGAATTTCTCGCTGCCCTGGAAAAAGAGGGACAGCTATTAAAAGTGGATGAAGAGGTGAAGCCGGAGCCGGATTTAGGAGCCGCAGCCCGCGCAGCCAACAACCTCGGCGATAAAAGCCCGGCTCTTTTATTTAACAATATTTACGGCTACAACAATGCGCAAATCGCGATGAATGTCATCGGCTCTTGGCCGAACCACGCGATGATGCTTGGCTTGCCGAAAGATACACCGGTGAAAGAGCAGTTTTTTGAATTTGCGAAGCGATACGAACAGTTTCCGATGCCAGTCAAACGGGAAGAAACTGCGCCATTTCATGAAAATGAAATCACAGAGGACATCAACCTGTTCGATATATTGCCTCTTTTCAGAATTAACCAGGGTGACGGCGGCTATTATTTAGATAAAGCGTGTGTCATTTCCCGTGATCTGGATGACCCTGACAACTTCGGCAAGCAGAACGTCGGAATTTACCGCATGCAGGTAAAAGGGAAAGACCGCCTCGGCATTCAGCCTGTTCCGCAGCATGACATCGCGATTCATCTTCGCCAAGCAGAAGAACGCGGCGTCAATCTTCCGGTCACCATCGCGCTTGGCTGTGAGCCTGTCATTACGACCGCGGCGTCAACTCCGCTCCTATATGACCAATCAGAATACGAAATGGCGGGAGCGATCCAGGGCGAACCGTATAGAATCGTCAAATCAAAGCTGTCTGACCTTGATATTCCTTGGGGCGCTGAAGTCGTGCTTGAAGGAGAAATCATTGCCGGAGAACGGGAATATGAAGGGCCGTTCGGCGAATTTACCGGCCATTATTCAGGCGGACGCAGCATGCCGATTATCAAAATCAAACGCGTATCTCATAGAAATCATCCGATATTTGAACATTTATATCTCGGCATGCCTTGGACAGAGTGCGATTACATGATCGGCATTAATACATGCGTTCCGCTTTATCAGCAGCTGAAAGAAGCGTATCCGAGTGAAATTGTCGCTGTGAACGCAATGTACACACATGGCTTAATCGCCATCGTATCTACAAAAACCCGTTACGGAGGTTTTGCGAAAGCCGTCGGAATGAGAGCCCTGACTACACCGCACGGACTCGGCTACTGTAAGATGGTGATCGTCGTGGATGAAGATGTTGATCCGTTCAACCTGCCGCAAGTCATGTGGGCGCTTTCAACAAAGATGCATCCGAAGCATGATGCCGTAACCATTCCTGATTTATCCGTGCTGCCGCTTGATCCGGGATCAGACCCATCCGGCATTACTCACAAAATGATTCTCGATGCCACAACACCTGTTGCGCCGGAAACAAGAGGCCATTATTCACAGCCGCTTGACTCTCCTTTAACAACAAAAGAATGGGAACAAAAACTAATGGACTTGATGAATAAATAAGAGAAAGGATGATCCGACATGCATACATGTCCTCGATGCGATTCAAATAAGGGAGAAATCATGAGCAAATCGCCTGTAGAAGGCGCTTGGGAAGTCTATCAATGCCGAACATGTTTCTTCACATGGAGATCATGTGAACCGGAGAGCATTACAAATCCGAAAAAATACAATCCGTCATTTAAGATCGATCCGAAGGAAACAGAAACAGCTGTTGAAGTGCCGGCTGTTCCGGAAAGAAAGGCCTGACATATGAACAGTATGTCAGACCGCCTCTTTGAGCTTCTGGACGGGACCCGCCTAAAAGAAAAACAGCACGAGGCCTTTGTTCTGCAAACTGTTTCGGAGGACGGCTGGCCCCATGCCGCGATGATCAGCGCGGGAGAAATCATAGCAGCCGGCCGGACCGATCTCCGAATCGCCCTATGGAAAAACACAACGACTGCGGGCAACATGATTCGTACTGGACAAGCCCAGCTCGCCGCATGGTGGAAGGGAGCCGCTCACTATGTGAAGCTCCAATGTGACCCGCTCCCGGCGCTTGCGGACGCGGCATTCGACAGAGAACGTTTTTCCTGCCGTATCGTTTCAGTAAAGGAAGATATAGCGAAATACGCAGACTTGACTTCCGGTGTCAGCATTCAGCTGCACAACCCGGAAGAAGTGCTAAAAAGATGGGCCGTAACGCTTGAGGAACTAAAACGTTAATGCAGAAAGCTTGACGCTATGCGTCAGGCTTTTATTGTCTGGAAATTGTATAATGAAAAGGTAACTCATTTACAGCCAAAGGGGACATTTCGATGGGAAACAGAGGGGTATACCGGGTTGATGGTTTTGATTTATCTTATGATATCGAAGGGGCAGGTACACCTATTCTGGTGATAGGCAGTGCCGTTTACTATCCGCGTCTCTTTTCAGCGGAGATCAAACAAAAATACAAATGGATATTTATCGATCACAGAGGGTTTGCGAAGCCGACGCGGCCATTACAGCCGGAAGATCAAAGGCTGGATCGCGTATTGAAGGATATCGAAACAATGAGGCAAGCGCTTCAGCTTGAGGATTTTGTGATCATGGGGCATTCAGGACACGCCTTTATGGCCGCAGAATATGCCAGAACATATCCTGAACATGTTCGGAAGGTTGTATTACTAAATACGGCCCCTGACAATAGTGAAAACAGACAACGCAAAAGCGAGGCATTTTTCGAGAACACAGCCAGCCCCGAGAGAAAGAGCCGATATGAAAAAGAGATTACTAAATTGGCGGGCGACATTGAAATAGACCCGGAAAGAAGATTTGTGCATATGTGCATTCGCTCTGCGGCCAAGAACTTTTACAACGATAGATCCGATGCTGCTGCTCTATGGGATGGCGTTTCCGCCAATATGCCGATCATGGATTACTTATGGGGAAAAGCGTTCGCAGAACTTCATCTTATTCAAATGTTAGCCGATGTTCAGGTGCCGGTTTTTATCGGCTTAGGGAGATATGATTATGTAGTTGCCCCTGTTTCTTTATGGGATGCCGTTGATGACTCGTATCCGCATGTGAAGAAGGTTGTTTTTGAAAAGAGCGGGCATAACCCTATGCTGGAAGAACCGCAAGCCTTTGAGCAAAGTTTGGCCGATTGGATAGAAAATAAAAACAGCCCGCAGAGCTGATCTGCGGGCTGTTTCTATTCTATAAAACACCTTTCATCGCCCGTTTAATGACAGGCGAGAGCAGCAGCAGGATGCCGCCGAGAATAATAGAGACCAAACCGATTGTACCGAAATAAGCTGTATCTGATACTTTTCCAAAAAATACTGAAACTTTTGCATTGATCGCTTGGGCTGAAGCATTTGTCAGAAACCACAAGCTCATGGTCTGCGCTGAGAAAGCAGCCGGCGCAAGTTTCGTTGTAACCGATAAGCCGACAGGAGACACGCACATCTCGCCAAGCACCACAAGCAGGAAGCTGAGAACCAGCCAAAGCGGGCTGACGAGTGCATCTTTTCCTTGCATCGCAGGGAAGATCATGATGACAAATGACAGTCCGGCTAAAATAATCCCAATCGCGAATTTAACAGGTGTGGAAGGCTGGCGTTTACCAAGCTTCATCCAAAGCCATGCGTAAATTGGGGCGAAAATAACCACGAATAATGGATTTAATGATTGGAACCATGATGACTGAAGCTCTAATCCGCCCAATGACAGTTTTGTGCGCTCATCGGCGTATAACGCAAGAATGGTCGCTCCTTGTTCTTGAATCGCCCAGAACATCATAGCTGCGATAAACAGAGGAATATACGCGGCAAGCCGTGATTTTTCTGTTTTTGTCGCTTTTTTGCTTGTAAACATCACAATAAAATAGGCAATTGGAATGAGAATACCGAGGATACTGACAAGGTTAATGAATCGTTCGATATTTAATATTCCTGTTTGAATCGCAATGATAGCTGCAACGACTACAAAGACGAGGCCGATTCCGGTGCCAAGCGCTGCTTTTTTAGAAAGGGGATTTGGCACATTTGAGCCTGCAAGCCCAAGATTTTTTTTTCTGGTTAACGCAAATACGATGAGTCCGAGCAGCATTCCGACTGCGGCAGTTCCGAAGCCGAGATGATAACTATATTCTTGTCCGAGTGTTCCGACAATTAGCGGCGCGATTAAAGCACCAAGGTTGATTCCCATCACAAAGATACTAAAACCTGAATCGCGGCGCGGGTCTTCTTTTGTATAGAGATCGCCGACGACGCTGGAAACGTTCGGTTTTAATAAACCCGTCCCAATAATGATAAGCGCCATGCTGATAAAGAACGCTGTCGAACTTCCTGGAAAGGCTAGTACAATGTGTCCGAACATAATTAAAATCCCGCCGTAAAACACAGTGTTTGCCGTACCGAATAACCGGTCAGCGAGCCAGCCGCCGATGATGCCTGACATGTATACAAGAGATCCATAAATCGACATAATGGCAACCGCTGTGCCTTTGTCGAAGCCGAGACCGCCGTTTACTGTCTCTGTATACAAGTAGTAAAGCAGAATTGCTCTCATGCCATAGTAGGAGAAACGCTCCCAAAATTCTGTAAAAAACAGAGTGAATAGTCCTCGCGGGTGACCAAAGAACCCTTTTTGCGGGACGCTTTTAATGATACTTTCGTTATCAATCGAAGCCATGTCAGCCAAACCCTTTCTTAAAGAAGTGTATTATAAAAATAATATTCTTATATAATACGCGTGTCAATATGAATTATACTCATTTCAAAAAGTTCCATTATCGAAAAATAAAATCATAGATAAGTAGTGTGTTTTTCCTATTTCTTAAGAACTCCTTTGTTAAATAATCTTACAAAGATATATTAAGAAAATATTTAAATAAAATTTTAGATACCTGTCCAAGCGGATATGGACATGCGACATAAAATGAAATGAATAAACGAGATAGGGGGATGCTTTCATCATGGCTGAATTTGTATTGGATGTGACAGACTATGGCGTTTTAGGAGACGGTGAGACGGACTCGACCGAAATGATTAATCAATGTCTAACTGCCGCTTCTGAAAAGGGATACCATACTGTCTGGTTTCCAAAAGGCACGTATATGGTTGACGGAACCCTTGGAGGAGACTCGGATCAGGCCTTCCGAAACGCGGGTATACAAGTTCCTGACGACTTGGCCATCATAATGGACCCAGAGTGTGTGATAAAAGTGATACCGAATGATTCGTGGGGGTATTCCGCATTTTATGTCGGCAGAAAAAAGAATATAACTATTTCCGGCGGACAAATTATCGGAGATCGGGATGAGCATACGTATAAAAACGCAGGCATCAGACAGACCCATGAATGGGGCTTCGGTATATGTATAGAGGGCAGCTCGAACATTCTGGTCGACAATGTCAGCATTTCAGATTTTACAGGAGACGGGATTATCGTCAGTCCTCGAGGGTTAAAGACAAATCCTGATTACACCACGTCAGAAAATGTTACCATTCAGCGCTGTGAAATCAGACGGTCGCGGCGAAATAACATTTCGATTACAGGAGGTGAAACAGTCACTGTGCAAGACTGTATCATTGAGGATGCGGGAAAAGGAAATGGCATAGCGCCGAAATTCGGAATTGATATTGAGGGGTATGGCGAAGGAGATTTAGATTATGAGGAAGCGCTGAATATTACGATTCGCAACAACTTTTTTAATGGGAACGTTTCCAGTTCAGTATGCAATTTTAACGGCTATGGCGTCATTATAGAGGGCAATCAAGCCGACAATACAATCAGCTACGGCTACGGAACAGAGACTCTCATTTTAGGAAATATCATTAAGTCTGAGAACGGCATTATACAGAGTGTCGGAATTGCGGGACTGGGCGTATCACAAGGGAAAGACGGAAGCGATGCGGTTATTGAAAGCAATCTCATCACTGGATTCTCCACTGGAATTGATATCAGAGGCAAAAGTGTCCTTGCAGCCAATAACAAAATCAAAAACTTCGATAATACGGGAATATCCGTCTATCAGGCTTCGAACGTGTTAATCGAGGGAAACATCATTGAAAACGGAATATCCCAGACAAGGCGAAGCACAGGTTTCAGAGCAACGTTGTCGGACGATACGATATTTGCCAATAACAGCATTACTCAAGTCATTGACGGCATCAACATATCCGGCGGTGATATAACGGTTAAGCAGAACGTCCTGAAATCGTTCAGCAGAGGAATTTGGGTTACCCAAGGCAGCCTGGTTATTGAAGGAAATACGCTCGTTCCGAATGCTTTTGAAGGCTTTATGGAATCCTATGCCGTATCCATTACGAACAATGCCTCAGCTATTATCAAGAACAACACATTCCGAAGTTTTAAAAATTATCCGATTTACTGCGCCACAAACGCGAAAACCTCCATCATCGGCAACCACTTTGAGCAATCCCCCCTCCTCGTGACCATTTATATCAACTCCGGCACCCATGACATTATGGATAATACGATCACCGTAAACAGAACAGCGGGTACACCAATTGCTATATATTTGAACAGTTCTTCAGGCTCAACGATCTCCGGCAATACGATCCACAACCTGTCAGCAAACACGGCCTCTGCCATCCAAACGAACACATCCACAAATTCACGCATCATCGCCAACCGAATCATCAAAGGAACCATCGTGAGACACAGTACGGATATTTCAATAGGCAATATTGTCGTATAAGCATAATAAACGCCCCAGATCAGGGGTTGTTTTTTTTTAGTTTTCGTAACGAAATCGCCTCTTTCAGAAGGACTGAGAAAAAAATAAAAAATGTAACCCACTCTGCAAAGGTTGTCATTTTGATGGTGTTCAAATTATTTTGGATCGCTGCCATCAGGCTGAATCCCTGAACCATATCCATTAAAACCGATATCACGAGCATCAAACCGATTAAAAATGCCGTTACTGCGAAAATTTTCAAATGAGATCACGCTCCGTTTTTTATTTTAATTCTTTTACGCAAGGTTATTCAGATGCTTCATATGTATATTTTTTCAGATGTGCAGGAAAAATACGAAAAAATGTGAAGGAAAGGTATTTTACGACATGCCGCAATTTTTTAAACGAAAGCAAAAGAAAAATACCGATCAAGAAGAACCCGAAAAGAACGTGTCTGAGGCGAAAGAAAAGGCAGATCAACAAGACCGAAAAGACAGCTCAAAACACATCCATTGTGCTCTTTCGGAAAACCTTGCAGATATCACAGAAAAAACGGGCGGCAGTTCTGACGTGGTGATCCGGGAACTCGAAATCGGAGAAAAGGGAAGCGTACACATTGCCGTCATTTATATAGCCGGATTAGTTGATAATCAGTCAGTGAATGAATCCTTAATTGAAGCTTTAATCAGCAACAAATCTCTTCAAAAAGATGACACGATCGAGCAGGTGCTCAAACAAACGGTAGCGCTCGGGGGCGTCAAGCCGGAACAAACGTGGGACGGGCTTTTAACAGCGTTAATGCTGGGAAATACATTGATTTTCGCAGAAGGAGCCGACCGCGCGCTTATCGCAAGTACGGAGGGGGGAGAGCGGCGTTCTATCGAAGAGCCGGGTACTCAAGTTTCATTTCGGGGACCTCGTCAAGGTTTTACGGAATCCATTCAAACGAATATTTCCATGATTCGCAGATATATTAAAAACCCGAATGTCTGGGTGGAGAAAATGAAGATCGGCACCGTTACACATACAGAAATCGCCCTGATGTACATTAACGGCATCTGCGAAGACAAGACAATAAAAGAAGTGAAGCAGCGCCTGAAAAAAATTGATATCGACAGCATTTTAGAATCAGGATACATTGAACAGCTCATTGAGGATGAAACATATACCACGTTTCCGACTATCTATCATACAGAACGGCCTGATATTGTAGCGGGAAATTTATTAGAAGGCAGATTTGCGATTATCGTGGACGGAACGCCGTTTGTGCTCATTGCGCCGGCAGTTTTTATACAATTTTTTCAATCGGTTGAAGACTATTATTCGCGCTTTGATATTGCCACAAGCATCAGGCTTTTGAGGATATTAATCTTTTTCATTTCACTGGTTGCGCCGGCGATATATGTAGCGGCTACCACATTTCATCAAGAAATGATTCCGACCCAGCTTTTGATTGTGATTGCGGCGCAGCGGGAGGTTGTTCCGTTTCCGGCCGTGATTGAAGCGCTTACTATGGAAGTCGCCTTTGAAATTCTAAGAGAGGCGGGTGTCCGTCTGCCGCGGGTTGTGGGCTCCGCCGTTTCGATCGTCGGAGCGCTTGTCATTGGACAGGCTGCGGTTCAGGCGGGAATCGTATCACCCGCCATGGTAATCGTTGTGGCGATTACCGCGATTGCGAGTTTTGCCACACCGGCATTCGCCATGGCCATTTCGGCGCGTCTGATCCGCTTTACCTTTATCATTGCAGCCGCCACGTTTGGTTTTTACGGGTTGATCTTAGGCATTATTATGATGATTGTCCATCTGTGCAGCCTGCGTTCCTTTGGTGTTCCCTATATGTCACCTCTCGCCCCGTTTTCGTTTCAGGGGTTAAAAGATACATTCGTAAGGGTGCCGTGGTGGGCGGATAAAAAAAGGCCGGCGGTCATCGGCGGGAAAAATAAAGTTCGGGAAGCCGAACATCAGCGCCCTCAGCCGGATTCTTCCCGGGGAATGGTCAACAAAGATCTGAAAGATGGTGGACGTGATGATTCGTAAGCGGGTTTTAGCCGTATTGATGCTTGTTAGCATTGTATTCTTGCCGGGGTGCTGGGATAAACGGGAACTGACAGACCTTGCCCTCATATCAGCGATTGGGATTGATAAGAAAAATAACGGCAAATACGTGCTCCACTTTCAAATTATTAATCCGGGCAATGTAGCTGGAGGGCTTCAAGGCGGCGGGGCGGGAGACAGACCGCCTGTATCCGTTTATTCCGTAGCTGGTGATAATCTGACGGAAGCGATGAGAAGCGCATCTGTAAAGATATCAAGACGGCTGTATTTCTCTCACACAAATCTCGTGGTCATCAGTGAAAAGCTGGCTAGAGAAGAAGGGCTGAATGATGTATTTGATAGCCTGGAACGCGATACAGAGTTCAGGACAACGGCAACTGTCGTGATTGCTCATAAAACAAAAGCGGAAAATATCATTAAGGTTCTCACACCGATTGATAAAATCCCGTCCAATAAAGTGAACAAAACATTGGATTTTACAGAATCCCAATATGGAAAAAATATAAAAACAAACATACAGGATATCATAAAATGCCTTGTTGTCCCGACCAAATCACCCATTATAACCGGATTTACCATGAAGGGTGACAGTGAAAAGGGAAAAAGCTTGGAGAATACGCAGTCCACAGAATCGAAAGCCGTTCTTCAGGCAGACGGACTGGCCGTATTTAAACACGACGGCCGCTTACAATATTGGATTGAGGATAAGAACGGAATCGGAGTCATGTGGCTGCTGAACCGAATCAAACATACGTATATCAACGCCGATTGGAAACAGGTTGAAAATGCAATAAGCCTTCAAGTGAGCCGCCAAAAAACAAAGGTGTCCGCTTCTCTTCAAAATGGCCAGCCGCACATTCACGTCCATATCACAGTCGAAGGGACAGTGGACGCAGTCAAATATCCATTTCATTTATCAGATCCTAAAGTATTGGAGCAGCTAGAACGGATTCTCAGCAAACAGTTGAAAAGGGATATTGCCGGCACCGTCCAGATTATTAAAAAGAACAAAGTTGATATTGTCGGATTCGGTGATCCGATCTTTAGAAAATATCCTAAAGTGTGGAAAAAAATAGAACCGAAGTGGGAAGCTGAATATCTGCCCAATCTGCCGGTTGATATTAAAGTGGAAACATTTATCAGAAGAACTGGTTTGAGGAACAATCCTCTTCAAGATAAGCTTGACCGTGATTAAACGTGAAGAAAGGAGCTTTTGACCGATGGAGAAGGCCCGAATTACTGGAAGACAGCTGTTTGTCATGATTTTGATTTTTGAATTGGGCAGCTCATTATTAATTCCGCCGGGAACGACAGCCGGGCGGGATGCCTGGATTGCAGTTCTGCTTGGATGTGCCGTCGGTCTGCTCCTTTACTATGTGTATCAGGCTCTTTACCAATATTATCCGGATTGCTCGCCGAAAGAGTATATGAATGAACTTTTAGGAAACAAGATTAGCTGGCTTATTTCCCTGCTGTATATTTTATATTTTGCCTATATCGCGGCACGCGTGCTCCGGGACTTTGGTGAGATGCTGCTGACGTTTGCATATCCCGATACGCCGATTGTGGTGGTTAACGCTTTATTAATAGTCGTCAGTATATACGCAGTCAGAAAAGGGATTGAGGTAATAGCCAGAGCCGGAGAGCTTCTTTTTGGTGTGATGTATTTATTAGCAGCGGTCGGATTGATCCTGATTATCTGCTCCGGCAAGATTGATCTTTCCAATTTGAAGCCCATTCTGGCGGATGGGATTTCGCCTGTCATTCATTCCGTTTTCACGCAGACTCTGTATGTTCCGTTTGGTGAAATGATCGTATTTGTCATGATACTTCCTTATTTAAATAACCAGAGATACGCAAAAAAGACAGGGCTTTGGGCAATAGGGATCAGCGGGCTGATTTTAGCTTTGTCCATTGCAATTACAATGAGTGTGCTGGATGTGAATCTCACCCTGCGTTCTCAATTTCCGCTTCTTACCACCATTCAGACGATTAAAATCGAAGAGTTCTTAGATCGTCTGGATGTCTTTTTTATGCTGGCGCTTGTAATAGGAGGTTTTTTCAAGGTCAGCCTTTACCTGTATGCTGTCGTTATGGGGATTTCAACCTTGTTTAAGGAAAAGAACCCATCTCAATTGGCCTATCCGGTCGGTCTTGGCATTTTAATTTTATCCATTACAATCGCAAGCAGTTTTTCAGAGCATATGAGCGAAGGGCTGAAAATTGTTCCGATCACCGTCCATTTGCCGTTTCAAGTCATTTTCCCCGTTGTGCTCCTGCTTATCGCTTTCTTGAAAAGACGGATAAAAGGAAAAAAGAAACCCCATTAACAAGAAACAGTTGATCCCGTCTGCCTTTCGGGCTTTTTTGTGCTGAAAAAGAAAAATAATTCTGCTCAACTAATTGACAAACTTACGAGACAATTGTACATTTTGATTTATTCATATTAAAAAGCTAGGAAATGTAGGTTTAAGCTGTCGGAATATTCAGCTTGGCCAAAAAATAGATAAAAGGAGAAAACACACCATGGCAAGCAAAAAACGTGAAATCAAATTGGGGGTTTTCCTTGCGGGTACGGGGCATCATGTTGCATCTTGGAGACATCCGAAGGCTCCTGCGGACGCAAGCATGAATTTGGATTACTTTAAAGAACTTGCAAAAACTGCGGAGCGGGGCAAGCTGGATATGCTGTTTTTGGCCGATAGCTTATCAATAGACAGCAAGTCGCATCCGAATGTCTTAACAAGGTTTGAGCCTTTTACGCTGCTCTCTGCACTGGCACAGGTTACTTCCAAGATCGGACTTGCAGCTACGGCTTCCACGACATACAGTGAACCGTTTCATATTGCGAGACAGTTCGCCTCTTTGGATCATCTGTCGAACGGGCGGGCCGGCTGGAACGTTGTGACCTCATCTATTGAATCAACAGCGCTGAACTTCAGCGGGGAACAGCACCTTGAACACCATCTTCGTTATCAGCGGGCCGAGGAATTTGTTGATGTGGTAAAAGGGCTGTGGGATTCATGGGAAGAGGATGCCTTCATTCGAAATAAGGAATCGGGAGAGTTTTTCGAGAAGGAAAAAATGCATGAGCTTAATCATAAAGGAGAGTATTTCTCAGTTCGCGGGCCTTTAAACATCGCGAGAACGCCGCAGGGCCAGCCGGTTATTATTCAGGCAGGTTCATCAGGAGATGGAAAAGCGCTGGCCGCTAAAACGGCGGAAGTGATTTTCACGGCGCAAAACCATTTGGAATCCGCTCAAGAATTTTATACATCTATTAAAGAACAGGCTGCCGAATTCGGCCGTGATCCTGAAAAAATAGCGATCATGCCGGGGATTTTTCCGATCATTGCCGATACAGAAGAAGAGGCGCAGGCGAAATATCAAGAGCTTCAGGATTTAATCATTCCGTCAGTCGGTTTGCAAATCCTTCAAAATTATTTAGGCGGCATCGACTTGTCCGCATATCCGCTTGACGGGCCTCTGCCTGAATTGGACGCAGAAGCTTCAAACGCGGTGAAAAGCCGTTTCAAACTTGTTCAGGATATGGCTAAGCGCGATAACATGACCATTCGCGAGCTTTACAAATACGTGGCAGGTTCCCGAGGCCATCACATCTTTGTCGGCACGCCGGAGCAGCTTGCAGATAAGATGGAGGAATGGGTCGAAAAACAGGCCTGTGACGGCTTCAATATCATGCCGCCGCTCCTTCCGGAAGGGATCGAACTATTCGTGGACAAGGTGATTCCGATCTTGCAGGAACGCGGCGTGTTTAGAAAAGAATACGAAGGTACGACATTAAGAGAACATTTCGGTTTGGAAAAACCGGTTAACCGTTATACAAAATAAAGGAGGAACGTGCGATGCAGGGACAATACCGGCTGGCGAAAGACAGTGATGCCGAAGAACTTCTCGCTCTGACATGGCGGGCCTATGAACCGGTTCGCAAGCTCGGCATCAACTTTGCCGCCGCACATGCAGACCTGGAGCTTGTATTGAACAATATCCGGAAAAACGCATGTTATGTAATGGAAGACGATGGACGGATTATCGCTACGATTTCCTTGCGGATGCCGTGGGGACAGCAGCCGGGACCGTACGGAGTGCCTCACATCTGGTGGTTTGCAGTAGATCCGGATACCGGCAAAAAAGGCGTAGGCTCAGAGCTTTTGCAATGGGTCGAGCAGACCGTGCTGCGCGATACCTTAAAGGTTCCGTTCGTATCGCTCGGAACAGCGGATAAACATCCGTGGCTGATTGACATGTATGAAAGAAAAGGCTACGTCCGCGCCGGGGAACGAGATCTCGGCAAAGGACACATCACGATTTATATGAAAAAAGAACTGCGGACTGATATATAAAACAAAAAGGCGGGAAAATAACATGAAAATGAAAAAATGGACTTTGCTGTTCGTTGCTGCGCTATTAGCTGTATTGTCAGCATGCGGTAACGGAAACAGCGGTGATAATAAGGATGACAAGGTACTTCATGTCGGCGCGACCGGACAAAGCTATCCGTTCGCCTATAAAGATGACGGCAAGCTGACCGGTTTTGATGTGGAAGTCATGGAAGCCGTAGCAAAAAAACTCGATATGAAACTTGACTGGAAACTGCTTGAATTCAGCGGGCTGATGGGAGAGCTTCAAACAGGTAAGCTTGACACGATTTCAAACCAGGTTGCCGTAACAGACGAACGCAAGGAAGTATACAACTTTACAGAACCGTATTCCTACGCGGGGACACAGATTGTCGTAAAAGATGATAACAAGGATATTAAGTCAGTAGACGACTTAAAAGGAAAGACAGTTGCGGCCGTTCTCGGTTCGAACCATGCGAAAAACCTTGAAAGCAAAGATCCTGATAAAAAAATCAATATCAAAACATACGAAACACAAGAAGGTACGCTGAAAGACGTGGCTTACGGACGTGTGGACGCTTACGTCAACAGCCGGAGTGTGCTTCTCGCACAAATAAAGAAAACAGGTCTGCCTCTGAAGCTTGCCGGAGACCCGATTGTCTACGAGCAAGTCGCATTCCCGTTCGCAAAGGATGACGCGCACGATAAGATCCGCAAAAAAGTAAATAAAGCATTGGATGAACTCCGTGAAGACGGAACCCTTAAAAAGCTTTCAGAAAAGTATTTTAAAGAAGACATCACAACAGAAAAGAAGCAATAAGAAACGGCGGTGAACCACCAGAATGAATACGATCGATTGGGGATTCATGATTTCGGCATTCCCGACATTAATTGGAGCCCTTCCGATCACCCTTTTCATGGCTGTAGCGGCCATGATTTTTGCGGTCATCGGAGGACTTGTTCTCGCACTTATTACCAAAAACCATATTCCCGTGCTTCATCAGCTGTCAAAAGTCTATATTTCATTTTTCCGGGGTGTGCCGACGCTGGTGCAGCTTTTCTTAATTTACTACGGACTGCCGCAGCTGTTCCCGGAGATGAGCAAAATGACTGCCTTAACGGCTGCCATCATCGGTTTAAGCTTAAAGAACGCTGCCTATTTAGCGGAGATCTTCCGCGCCGCACTGAACTCGGTGGATGAAGGGCAGCTGGAAGCGTGTCTGTCTGTCGGCATGACGAAGCTTCAGGCATACAGGCGGATCATTCTCCCGCAAGCTGTCAGAAACGCGATTCCGGCAACGGGAAACACGTTTATCGGCCTTTTGAAAGAAACATCATTGGCATTTACATTAGGCGTTATGGAGATGTTCGCGCAAGGGAAGATGTACGCTTCAGGCAATTTGAAATACTTCGAAACCTACTTGGCGGTTGCGGTTGTGTACTGGATTCTCACAATTATATACAGCGTCTTGCAGGACCTGTTTGAACGCGCTATCAGCAAGCCATACCGAACCTAGGGGTGAAATCAGTTGATACAAGTCAAAAATATTCGCAAAGCCTTTAAAGATCTCGTCGTGCTGGACGGGATCGACCTTGAAGTGAAACGCGGGGAAGTCGTGGCGATCATCGGCCCGTCCGGTTCCGGCAAATCAACGCTTCTCCGCTGCCTGAATCTATTGGAACGCCCTGATCAAGGCTTGATTGAAATTGGAGAAGCCAAGCTGAACGCTGAAAAATATACACGTAAAGAAGCGCATCAGCTTCGCCAGCAGACAGCCATGGTTTTCCAAAATTACAATCTGTTCAAAAATAAAACAGCACTGCAAAACATTACAGAAGCGCTGATCGTCTCGCAAAAGAAATCGCGGGAAGAAGCAAACCGCATTGGTATGGATATCTTAAAACAGGTCGGCTTGGAGCATAAGGCGAACAGCTATCCGATTACGATGTCCGGCGGGCAGCAGCAGCGGATCGGCATCGCGCGGGCGCTCGCCGTTAACCCGCACGCGATTTTGCTCGATGAGCCGACCTCCGCGCTTGATCCGGAGCTTGTAGCGGGTGTGCTGCAAGTGATTCAATCCATTGCGGAAAAACAAACAACGATGATCATCGTTACTCATGAAATGGCGTTTGCCAGAGAAGTCGCTGATAAGGTAATTTTTATGGCGGACGGCCATATTATCGAGCAGGGAACCCCGGAAGAACTGTTTGACCATCCGAAAAGCGAACGGACGAAAAAGTTTATCAAACAGGTGGGAGAGCCTGCCGAACTTATATAGAAGGGAAGAAGAACAATGGCCGAAGAGTATAATGAGGAGTTAAACAAACGTTTAATTAATATGCGCCGTGACCTTCATGAACACCCTGAACTGTCGTTTGAAGAATTTGAAACGACGAAAAAAATCCGCCGCTGGCTTGAAGAAGAGAACATCGAGATTCTTGACGTTCCTCAGCTTGAAACAGGCGTGATTGCGGAAATCAAAGGGCATGCGGACGGTCCCGTTATTGCGGTGAGAGCGGATATTGACGCGCTTCCGATTCATGAACAAACGAACCTGCCGTTTGCCTCTAAAACTGACGGAACAATGCACGCATGCGGACACGATTTTCATACAGCCTCCATTATCGGCACAGCGATTTTGCTGAACAAAAGAAAGGACGAGCTGAAAGGAACAGTCCGCTTCATCTTTCAGCCCGCTGAAGAAATTGCCGCCGGAGCGAGAAAAGTGATAGAAGCAGGGGTGTTGGACGGCGTCTCTGCTATTTTCGGCATGCATAATAAACCGGATCTGCCGGTCGGCACCATCGGTCTGAAAGAAGGTCCGCTGATGGCAAGCGTTGATCGCTTTGAGTTAGTCATTAAAGGCAAAGGCGGACACGCCGGTATTCCAAATAACAGCATTGATCCGATTGCCGCGGCAGGCCAAATCGTCAGCGGCCTGCAATCTGTCGTCAGCCGTAATATCAGTTCATTGCAAAATGCGGTCGTCAGCATCACGAGAATACAGGGTGGCAGCTCATGGAACGTCATTCCAGACCAAGCAGAAATGGAAGGAACGGTTCGAACCTTTCAAAAAGAAGCAAGAGAAGCCGTTCCGGAACATATGAAACGGATCGCTGAAGGAATTGCGGCCGGATACGGAGCACAGGCGGAATTTCGCTGGTTCCCGTATTTGCCGTCCGTGATGAATGACGGTCAATTCTTGAATGCCGCTTCAGAAGCCGCAGCCCGTCTCGGCTATCAGACTGTTCCCGCTGAACAGTCGCCAGGCGGTGAAGACTTCGCTCTTTATCAAGAAAAAATTCCAGGCTTTTTCGTTTGGATGGGAACAAACGGAACAGAAGAATGGCATCATCCGGCGTTCACATTGGATGAAGAAGCATTGCAGGTGGCAGCCCGCTATTTTGCTGAGCTCGCCGTTACTGTCCTGGAGTCGATCGAATGAACATACAAGAACTGACGGCAGGCCTTGCTCAGTCTGTGAGATCATCACGTCCTGAAGCCTCCGTTGAAGCGATGCGTGAAGCAAAGAAGGGGCTGCTTGATTTTACAGCGGCTTCTTTTGCAGGGAGAAATGACAGCGGCGTTGACAAACTGTTGAACTTGATCGAGGGAGAAGGCGGCGAGCCAATTGCCCCTCTTATCGGACAAGGAAAAAAGGCATCACCTTCGCAGTCGGCGCTGCTGAATGGATTTATCGCCCACGCGCTTGATTTTGATGATGTCCATTCTGATGTCAGAGGGCATCCGAGCGCCGTTATTCTTCCGGCGCTCATTGCTTCTGCCGCCGCCAGCCGAGATGGCGGGCGGTTTCTTGGCGCTTATATTGTCGGCGTAGAAGTGATGGCAAGGCTGGGTGAGTCGATTGGCAGACGCCATTATGAAAAAGGCTGGCACAACACAGGGACGCTTGGAGCGATAGCGGCTGCCTGTGCGATCGGTTATGCAGAAGAGCTGTCCCAGGAAGAGATGGAAAGAGCAATCGGCTTTGCCGCTGCGCAAGCCGGCGGAATGAGAGTTCAATTCGGCACAGAAATGAAACCGCTGCACGCCGGATTGGCGGCTCAATCCGCCTTATTTGCCGTCAAACTGGCGCAAACCGGCTTTGGCGGCTCACACACAGCACTGGATGGAGATAAAGGGTTTTTCAGCCTCTACGGTGATCCGGAAAAGGCGGAATCCACATTTTTAAGCAATTGGGGAGCACCTTGGAGAATCGTTCAGCCAGGCCTCTGGTTTAAAATTTATCCGTTCTGCTCCGCCGCTCATCACGCCGCAGACGCCATCCGCAAGCTGGTGGTTCAGCATGGGATATCTGCTGACAAGACAGACCGGATCGAAGTAGTCTATCCTCCGGGCGGAGACGCCGCATTGACGGAAAGACAGCCGAAAACAGGAGAGGAAGGACGTTTCAGTGTGGAATACGTCATCGCCCTTGCTTTGCACGGCCGGGAGCTGACGGCGGCCGGGCATTTTAACAATGAGACGATACCACAGAACATTCAAGCCTATCTGTCGCGTATTCAGCGTGTTTATGACGCTGAGATTCAGCCAGACCCGCAAGCCGTTCCAAAGGGCCGCTTCACCATCGTACGCGTTTTTCTGTCAGACGGACGTGTTTACGAAGCCCGCGTCAATTGTCCCAAGGGTGCGCCGGGAAACGGACTGTCTGAGGAAGACATAAAAGAGAAGCTGCAACTTGCGCTTCAAGGAAACGAACGAAAAGCGGCAAGTTTGATCACTGCCATTGAGCAGGCCGACATTCAAAGCTATTTATCGCATATATAAATAAAAAGAGCGGGGGGATGCAGCCACCGCTCTTTTTACGTTCACTTCTATATAAAAGGGGGATATAGGCTGCGCCCCTGTCTGCACTGGCAGAGGCGCAAGTTGTTAAACCGCTGCGCTGTTTTCCTTCAACGTAAAGCTTCCTCTAGAAAGTCTGATGTTGATATCAGACACTTTTGCGATTTGTTCATCATGCGTCACCATGATTACACATTTATCGTCTTTGTGCGCCAAGTCTTGGAAGAGACGGACGATTTCTTTTGAGGTATCCTCATCAAGGTTCCCCGTCGGTTCATCGGCTACAATCAAGTCTGTGTCACAGCAGAACGCTCTAGTGATCGAAACGCGCTGCTGCTGTCCGCCGCTTAAAGTTAACACCTTTTGACGTGCCTGTTTTTCGCTGATGCCGACCTTTTCCAGCATGTCCAGCGCGTACGCTCCTTTATTCGTCTCTTTCGAACCCGTAATTTCCATCGCTGTTGTCACATTCTGAACAGCGGTCATATAGGGAAGCAGATTGTATGCCTGAAAAACGATGGATACATATTTGTTTCTGAAATTCGTTAAGCCGATTTTGGAAACATCCTTTCCTTCGTAAAGGATGCTTCCTTCTTTCGGGACGTCAAGTCCGCCCGCCAGAGACAGGAAAGTTGTTTTTCCTGATCCGGACGTACCGACGATTGTATAGAATTTCCCTTTTTCGAAATTGATATTGATATCCTGAAATAGGGACTGGCTTTTGTCTTTGTACCAGTAGCCGACTTGTTGAAATTCTAATAAGCTCATGTGTATTCGCCTCTTTCTTATTCCTGTTTTGTCAGTATAGTCTTAGGATGAAGCCGCAGTACTGAGATAGACGGCAATAATGTTGCGATGACCGCGATCAATATGCCGATGCTGCCGAGAAGCAATAAATCGTTCATAGAGACTGCGACATTCAATGAGTCAATCACATCAGCGCTTGATGAGCTCTGGCCGAACATGCCGCCTCCGCCCATACCGCCGCCAGGCATGTGACCTCCGCCTTGGCTGCTGCTTGCTGTTTGTGCCGTATCAGTTGATGAACTGATTTGCTGCGATAAGAGCTGATTTCCGAGCTGATTTGCAATCAGGTTGCCTGTCACTGAAGCAATGCCAATCGCAATAACAGCAACGATCAGAACCTCCGTCAGGAATTGCCCGATAAGCTTCCAGCGTTTTTCGCCGATTGCCATTAAAACGCCCATTTCATATGTGCGCTCTCTGATAGAAATCATGACAATCAGACCGAGAATTACCGCGCCTGCAACTGATACAAGATACACGACATGTTTAGAGAAAGAAGCTACGTTTTCAATCGGGCCGACCATTTGCTGGTACAGCTGATCATTTGTTTCAAGTGTATACGTATCAAAATCGATAGACGTCTTTTTCGATGCTTTAACAAAAGCATTAATATTTTCAGCATCGTCCATATAATAAACAGCTGAATCAATTTTGTTTTGATAATCGTCACTCTTCAAAGCGGCAGTTGCCGTATAAGGCGTATAGATTTTATTGTAAGGATTTAAGAAAGAGAAATTCTGGGCTTGGCCATCTCCGGAAGATGTCGTTTTATAAATGCCGACAATCTCCAGCTTAACGGTTGTATCTTCATCTGTTGCTGATTCAACCGTGATGGAATCACCGACGCTTAAGTTATTTTCTTCCGCAAGCGTTTCATTAATGACCGCGACTTTTTTGCCGACATCTGATTTTGTAATCGAGCGTCCGTCTGTAATTTTTGAATCTCCGTCTGAGAATTCATCTACTAATGAAGTGCTGACTACACCTTCAATCGAAAGATCAGCTGAAGTCATCTGCGGCCCGCCTTGTCCGCCGCCTTGGTTATTTTTCGAATCTGAATTTGAATTTGAGTTATCAGAGCTGGAGCTGGAATCACTTGAGCTTTCAATCGCATCGAAGTTTCCGGCGTTGGCTGAAGCTGACGTGATAAAGTTATAACTCTTCACGTGATCGAGGCTTGTCAGCTTTTTCGCATCAGATACCGAAATCGGCGTTGATTCAAAACTTCGTTTCTCTCCGTCATCTTTTTGCTGTTCCATTTGCTTTTGGCGGTCAACTTGCAGTGTCACGCTTCCGCCCAGCTCCTGTCTTGCTAATTCGCTTGATTTTTGCGCTGCCGACTGGATGGTAAGACCCGACAGAACGAAAATGCATATGACTGTAAAAACAAATAACTGCAACAATGTTTTCCCTTTTTTGGCCTTCATGCTCCAAAAGGCCCGTTTGATAAAGTTCATTTATGTTCCTCCGTATTGGTAAGTTTATCTCTGTAAGACCGTCCGAAGCAGGTCCGTTTGTTGATAAATTTATAGTAGTTCAAAGGTATGAAAAAAGTATGAACAATCTATTTCTAGTTGATTAAATAAAAACTAACAATTGTGAAACCCAAAACCCTCTGTGTAAAATGGTGCTATTATAAAAAAAGCGTCAAAACAATCGGAGGAAACAATGAAAATATTAATGATAGAAGATAACGTTAGTGTTTGTACGATGACTGAGATGTTCTTTTTTAAGGAAGGCTTTGAAGCGGAATTTGTTCATGACGGATTAGAAGGATACCAGCGTTTTACGGAAGAGGAATGGGATCTGGTCATTCTTGATATCATGCTTCCGTCTATGGACGGCGTGACCATTTGCAGAAAAATAAGAGAAACGAGCAGTGTTCCGATTATTATGCTGACCGCAAAAGATACCGAGTCTGATCAGGTGATCGGTTTTGAGATGGGGGCCGATGATTATGTCACAAAGCCATTCAGCCCATTAACCTTGGTTGCGCGCATTAAAGCCGTGATCAGGAGATACCAGGCAACCGGAAGTGCAATTAAAAATGACAACGATATGATTGAAACGGCTTGCTTTACCATTAATAAGAAGACAAGAGAAGTATTTCTAAACGGACAGCCTGTTGAAAACCTCACGCCAAAGGAATTTGATTTGCTTTATTATCTTGTGCAAAATCCGCGGCAGGTGTTTTCAAGGGAACAATTGCTGGAGCAGGTATGGGGATACCAGTTCTACGGAGATGAGCGTACCGTTGATGTTCATATTAAAAGGCTGCGGAAGAAGCTTGCCAGCGAGGACAAGTCTTTTCTATACACGGTATGGGGGGTAGGCTATAAATTTGATGAGGATTAAATACTTATATCAGCTGCTGCTGAGCCATATCAGCATTTTGATTTTAGCATTTGTCATTATTATTTCTCTGTTTTCCCACTTTGTGAAGGAGTTTGCCTATCAAAGCAAAGTGGAGGAGCTTACGTCTTACGCCAGCCAAATCGCGACGGAGTTTCAAGACGGGCAGCATGTGGACTTGCGGCGCTTGTATCCGTACCAGGATATATTAAAAACAAGAAAAACACAGTTCATTATCTTTGATGAAAAGCAGCAGCCTTATTTCTTGCCTGAAGGCTTTCACCCGAGGGAAAAGCTGAAGAATACGGAGTGGACGAAGCTGAAAAAAGGGCAGACGGTGATGGTCAGAACGGATGGCCGTTTTAATGAAGAAGTTTCACTTGTTGCTCAGCCTATTTTTATCAACAGCGAGTTTAAAGGTGCAGTGCTGCTGATTTCTCCGATCAGCGGAGTTGAGCAAATGATCAATCAGGTCAACCGATACATGTTTTATGCCATTATCAGCACGCTTGTCATTACGATTCTGGTCAGCTGGCTGCTGTCAAAATTCCATGTCAAACGGATTCAAAAGCTGCGGGATGCAACGGATAAAGTGGCTTCCGGAGACTATGACATCCATCTTGAAAACAAACATCAGGATGAAATCGGAATTCTGGCGTCTGATTTTAATATCATGGCAAAAAAATTAAAGCAATCAAGAGATGAAATCGACCGTCTGGAGAAACGGAGACGGCAGTTTATCGCCGATGTCTCGCATGAGTTAAGAACGCCGCTCACGACCATCAACGGCTTGGTCGAAGGGCTGAACAGCAATACAATTCCTGAAGAGAACAAAGATAAATGCTTCTCGCTTATCAGTGAGGAAACGAAGCGCATGCTGCGGCTCGTGAAAGAAAACCTGGATTACGAAAAAATCAGATCACAGCAAATCACCCTGAACAAGCTGGATGTTCCGCTTATCGAGGTGTTTGAAATTATCAAAGAGCACCTAGAACAGCAGGCTGAAGAAAAACAAAACAAGCTGATGATTCAGGTTGAGGATAACATTATCGTTCATGCGGATTATGACCGTTTGATTCAAATTCTCGCCAATATCACGAAAAACAGCATCCAATTTACGCAAAACGGGGAAATTTGGCTGCGGGGATCAGCGGGATATAAAGAAACCATTATCGAAATTGAAGATACCGGAATCGGCATTTCGAAAAAGGATATCGAGCATATTTGGGAGCGGTTCTACAAAGCGGATATTTCCAGAACCAACACAGCGTACGGCGAATACGGCCTCGGCCTGTCCATCGTCAAACAGCTCGTTGAAATGCATCAAGGCACAGTGGAAATCGAGAGTGAAAAAGGAAAAGGGACAAAATTCACTATTCGTCTACCGCTGAATACGAAACAGTAATAAAAACGGCAGGCTTCCATGCTGCCGTTTTTTTGTGTGTTTTGAACAAACATCTGCCTTTCAAATTCATACCGCTTCGGCGCTTCATGTATTTATTGCGCTCTGCCGAAAACAAAGTTTGCGTGTTTTTCGGGATGTGGCCGTCTGGAAACATGATAAAATATGTCATAAACAGGTTTTGGATGGGGAGGGTGAAGGAATGAAGAGCGAGGTGATTCCTTCTTCAGCAGTCGGTCAAAAAATTAACGAGTGGTATAAGTATATTCGTACGTTCAGTGTACCGGACGCAGAAATTCTAAAAGCCGAGATTGAACGGGAAATTGAACATATGGAAGACGATCCGAACTTGCTGCTATATTTCTCATTAATGGAATTCCGCCACCAGCTGATGCTTGATTATCTTGAGCCGTTAGAAAAATTAAAAATAGAGGACCAGCCTAGCTTGTCAGAATTACTGCGCAACATTGACAGCAATCAGGCTGATTTAAAAGGGCTGCTTGATTATTATGTAAACTTTTTTCGGGGGATGCACGAATTTGATAAAAGAGAATTCATTTCAGCCATCACCTATTACAAACAGGCTGAAAAAAGACTTTCCTTTGTAGCGGATCATATTGAAAGAGCCGAGTTCTATTTTAAAGTAGCCGAAGCTTATTACTATATGAAACAGACGTATTTCTCACTGATTCATATCAAAAATGCCTACGAAATATATGCTGAGCAAGAAACGTATAATGTGAGAATTATACAGTGTCATTTTGTTTTCGGAGTAAATTTGATGGATGAAAGGCGTTTCGAACAAGCCGCGCGCCATTTTGAACTCGCATTACATATGGCGGAATCAGAAAATAAAGCACAATTGGTCGGAAGAGCGCTTTATAATATTGGGTTGTGTTATTACAATCAAGATCTTCTTGAGCCTGCCATTGACTATTTTGAAAGAGCGGTTTCTATATTCGAAAGCAACGACATCATTAAATCCCTTCCTCAGGCATATTTTCTGATCACGCAGATTTATTATAAATGTAAAAATAATTCTAAAGCAGTGGAATATCACAGCAGGGGCTATGAATATGCTAAAGAAACAGATGATATTGACTACATGGTGAAATTTGAATTTTTAAAAACTCTATATCAAGCCCAGCCGGATGAACAAGGAATCGAAAAATGCTTTTATTACCTAAAAAATAAAAATATGTATGCTGATATAGAGGATTTAGCACTAGAAGTAGCTAAATACTACTATGAACAAAAAAACTTCGAAATGTCATCTTCCTACTTTCTCAAAGTAGAAGAGGCCAGAAAACAAATACAAAGGAGTGAAGGTTTATATGAAATTGAAATCTAAATTGCTCATTATTTGTTTGGCTGCAGCTGCTGTGTTTGCAACAGTTGGAGTGTCCAATGCTGAAGCGCCAGATTATCAGGTGACAGAAAGAGGAATGACGTAAGAAAACAAAAGTCCCTTCCCGAAAAGAAGGGACTTTGCCGTTTTAAACATAAACAGTAAACGCCATAAGACAAGTCTTATGGCGTTTACCTTTACAAGAGGAGGTTCTTACATATGGGGGCTGCCAGTCTGTTCTAGAAGCCGCCATTAAAAAAGGATGTTCCCACAATAACCAATAGTACAAACAACACTACGATTAACGCGAAAGAGTTAAAGCCGTTACCAGATCCGCAACCTGACATAAGGCATCACCTCCAAGTGAGAATACTATAAGATATGCGCAGAATACTAGAGTGTAAAGGGTAAACGTGCAGATGAGAAAAAAATAAGTCTATCAACCAGCGCCCGATATTTTGGCAGCCCAAAAGGAAAAACGCCATAAGATATGGTCTTATGGCGCTCACCTCTGCGATAAGGAGGTTACAGGGTCATACTAGTTTGATCTAGAAAAGACCACCGTTAAAAAAAGATGTTCCTACGATAATCAATAGGATAAACAATACGACGATTAAAGGGAAAGAACTGATGCCGTTTCCATTAGATGGATACATACAGCGTCACCTCCATGTGTGAATACTATAAGATATGCAGGAGGCAACAAATTGATAGAGATACTAGTGGACAAGAGAAAAAATGAGAATTTCGGCTATTAAAACGTTAAGAAATTAAAACCCCTGCAAAAAACTCTTGGTACAATGCTTGGACTGCCCGCTCTTCCTGCGCCTCTTTTACCCCGAACATCATACTCACCTCTGATGACCCTTGGTTGATCATTTCGATGTTTACTTGAGCCTCAGATAATGCTTTTGACGCCCTTGCCGTTGTGCCGACGTTGTGGCGCATGGCTTCTCCGACGACCATAATCAGCGCCAGGTTATGCTCGACAATCACCTCATCCGCCTGAAGGTCTTCTTCAATTCGCCTGATGAGCTGACGCTCCATGGAGGCCTCCATTTGATCTTGTCTCAATATAATGGTGATGTCATCAATTCCGGACGGGACATGCTCGTACGTTAAACTGTAATCTTCTAAAATTTGCAAGGCTTTCCGCCCAAAGCCGATTTCTCTATTCATTAAATACTTACTGATATAAATGCTGCAAAATCCGGTGTCGCTGGCTATCCCGACAACTGGGCCGTTCGTGTTGTCCCGTTTGCTGACAACACGTGTTCCTTGCGCTGCCGGATTGTTCGTATTTTTAATTTGAACCGGAATTCCCGCTCTGAACGCGGGGATCAGGGCTTCATCATGGAAGACGGAAAAGCCGGCATATGAAAGCTCGCGCATTTCCCGATATGTCAGTTCGCTGATTTCTTTAGGGTTATTCACGATAGATGGATTGACGGAATAAACCGCATCGACATCGGTAAAGTTTTCATACAGATCTGCCTGTAAACCGTTTGCGAGAATAGAACCCGTAATATCTGACCCGCTTCTTGAAAAAGTGATCACATCGCCAGCTTTGCTGAAGCCGAAGAAACCGGGAAAGATAATAAGACCGTCCCGCTCTCTTAAGCGGTACAGATTTTCATAGGATTCAGGCAGCACCTGAGCGTTTCCCGGCTCATTTGTGACGAAAAGACCCGCGTCCTTAGGATTCACATACTCTGCTTGAATGCCCTTGTGCTGAAAGTAAGCGGCGATCAGCTTAGCATTGTTATCCTCGCCGCTTGCTTTGATTGCATCTATATATTGCACGGGATTGCTTTTGTCTCCATTTAACAAACTGAAGAGGTCATCCCGTATTCTTTCTATAATATGCTGATTCAAATGAAGCTCCTGAGCGATTTCGGCATATCGTTCAATGACAGCTTCACAAAGTTCGGGCGCACTACCCGATGATATGTATTGCTCCGCGCAGGCGATTAAGAGATCCGTTACCTTTCTATCCTCGGAATGACGTTTCCCCGGCGCAGATACCACAACAGCTTTGCGCGCGGGATCGGCTGTTACGATATGAAACACTTTTTCAAGCTGAGCGCCAGATGCGAGAGAACTGCCTCCGAATTTAACGACCTTCATGTTGACAACTCCTAATGTTTAAATTTTCACACAAATTTAGTACTTATTATCTCTCTTTCGGTTCTTGAAATCAAGGGTTATTTTCTACGTGGTGTGAACAATTGTTTTTCCAGGGAGGAATTAGTGCGGTGATGTCAGGTTTCCTTCTGCGAATCTTGCGCCAAAATGAAAAAAATGCTAAACAGAGAACGGATGGATATAGAAAGCGGTTCAAATTCTTGGTAGACTTAAATAATGATATATTTTGAATGACTCTTAGAGAGGCCGGCTCAGCAAAGCTTTTTCAGAAAAGAATATTGACTATAGCGAGAAAGGTGATAAGATTATATTGTCGTTGATAATGATAATCATTTACTGTTATCTGCGAATCTGTTGAATTCTTGCGGAAAGGGAAGCAAGGTCTTTTGTTGTAAGGGTGTGAGGAGGCAGCATGAAGCTACGTTACTTAGTTGTTTTACTTATTTTACTTGCATTCTGTTCTATTTTTATCGGCGTAGAGGATCTGTCGCCGCTGGATCTTTTTCATATGAATAAAGAAGAGGCTTCAACGCTTTTCGCCAGCCGTTTGCCGAGATTAATCAGCATTATTATTGCAGGCATGAGCCTGAGCATCTGCGGCTTAATTATGCAGCAGATCAGCCGTAATAAATTCGTTTCGCCGACAACTGCCGGCACGATGGATTGGGCGAGGCTCGGGATTTTGATTTCATTAATGCTGTTTACCTCTGCCAGTCCGCTGATAAAAATGCTGATTGCTTTTATATTTGCGCTTGCGGGCAACTTCCTGTTCATGAAAATCCTTGAGAGAATAAAGTTTAACGATACGATCTTTATCCCTCTCGTGGGCTTAATGCTTGGGAACATTGTCAGCTCGATTGCGACATTTATCGCGTATAAATATGATTTAATCCAAAATATTTCTTCATGGCTTCAAGGAGATTTTTCTCTCATTGTGAAAGGGAGATATGAACTTTTATACTTGAGTATCCCGCTTGTGATAATCGCATATATATTTGCTGACAAATTCACAGTAGCAGGGATGGGGGAAAGCTTCTCCGTCAACCTTGGCCTGAAATATAAACGGATTGTGAATATCGGGCTGATTATATCGTCGCTGATCACGTCCCTCGTGATTTTGACTGTCGGTATGCTGCCGTTCCTTGGGCTAATCATTCCGAATATCGTATCCATTTACAGGGGAGACAACCTGAAAAGCAGCCTGCCCCACACAGCTCTTTTAGGTGCCGTTTTTGTGCTGCTTTGCGATATATTGGGCAGGATTATCATTTTTCCGTACGAAATCTCGATTGGCTTGATGGTCGGAATCATCGGCAGCGGCATTTTCCTGTATATGCTGTTAAGGAGAAAAGCCTATGCGTAAAAATATGAAAATCACGCTGCTCATTGGAATCGCCATGATTTGTATCGGCCTGTTTTTGTTTTATGATTTGGGCAATTGGGATTATACCTTTCCAAGAAGATGTAAAAAGGTGCTCGCTATTATTCTGACAGGCGGAGCCATCGCGTTTTCAACGATGATCTTCCAAACGATTACGAACAACCGCATCCTTACACCAAGCATCTTAGGGCTGGATTCTCTGTATATGCTTATTCAGACTGTTATTGTCTTTCTGTTTGGTTCAATGAATGTCGTCATGATGAATGAGAACGTCAATTTCTTGATTTCAGTCTTCCTGATGATTTTGTTTTCCTTTGTGCTGTATCAGATCATGTTTAAAGGAGAGGGCAGGAATATCTTTTTCCTTCTGCTCGTCGGAATTGTCTTTGGCACGCTGTTTGGCAGCTTGTCTTCTTTCATGCAGATGCTGATTGATCCGAATGAGTTCCAAGTTGTGCAGGATAAGATGTTTGCCAGCTTTAACAACGTCAATACGGATCTTTTATGGCTGGCGTGCATCATCTTTCTGCTTGTCGGCTTCTACGCCTGGCGTTTCACGAGGTTTTTTGATGTGCTGTCTCTCGGGAGAGAACACGCCGTCAATTTAGGAATTGATTATGATAAAGTCGTGAAGCAGATGCTGGTTGTCGTTGCGATTCTCGTTTCCGTCTCAACGGCTCTTGTAGGACCAATTATGTTCTTGGGGCTTCTCGTTGTGAACGTTGCCAGAGAGTTTTTGAAAACGTACAAGCATACATACTTGATCGCTGGTTCTGTGCTGATCAGTATTATTGCGCTTGTCGGCGGCCAGTTTGTGGTTGAAAAGGTATTCGCTTTTTCAACGCCTTTAAGCGTTATTATTAATTTTGCCGGCGGGATTTATTTTATTTACTTGCTGTTAAAGGAGAATAAATCATGGTAGAAATCACAAACGTAAGCAAGCAATATGGAGGAAAAATTGTCCTTGAAGAAACGTCAGTCACGATCCAAAAAGGCAAAATTACCTCATTTATTGGTCCTAACGGCGCCGGCAAAAGCACGCTGCTGTCTATTATGAGCCGTCTGATTAAGAAAGATTCAGGCGAAATCAAAATAGACGGCAAGGAGATCGGCTCTTGCGACAGCAATGATCTGGCGAAAAAAATCAGCATCCTGAAACAGGCGAACCAGATCAACATCAGGCTGACGATCAAAGACCTTGTCAGCTTCGGCAGATTTCCTTATTCACAGGGGAAGCTGACAGAGGAAGACTGGGTTCATATTAATCAGGCTCTCGGTTATATGAAGCTTGAAGACATTCAGGATAAGTACTTGGACCAATTAAGCGGAGGGCAATGCCAGCGGGCGTTTATCGCGATGGTAATCGCCCAGGATACAGATTACATCTTTCTGGATGAACCGCTTAACAATCTGGATATGAAGCATTCTGTGGAAATTATGAAGCTGTTGAAACGATTGGTGGAGGAACTGGGCAAAACGATTGTTGTCGTCATTCATGACATTAACTTTGCGTCCGTCTATTCCGACTATATCGTGGCCTTAAAAAACGGCCGTATCGTAAAAGAAGGATCAGCGGAAGAAATCATAGAGACCTCGGTGCTAGAGGAGATTTACGATATGACCATTCCGATTGAAACGATAGATAATCAAAGAATAGGTGTCTATTTTTCTTAAAAACATAAAGAGGTGAATCACATGAAAAAGTTTGCATTGCTTTTCATCGCCTTGGTTACCGCGGTTGTTATTTCAGCATGCGGAAACCAAAGCTCAGACAGTAAAGGGTCAGAGAACAAAAAGGATCAAATCACAGTGAAGCACGATATAGATAAAAACGGAACAAAAGTTACCAAAAATCCTAAAAAAGTCGTTGTCTTCAACCTTGGTATTTTAGATACACTTGATAAACTTGGATTACAAGGAAGCGTTGCGGGACTGCCAAAGAATAGCCTTCCCGATTACCTTTCTTCATACAAAAATGATAAGTATACGGATGTCGGCAGTTTAAAAGAGCCTGATTTTGAAAAGGTGGCTGATCTAGAACCGGATCTCATCATTATTGCAGGCAGACAATCTGATTCTTATAAAGAATTCTCAAAAATTGCACCAACCATTTATCTTGATACAGATAGCACAAAATATATGGAATCCTTTAAGTCAAACACAGAAACAATCGGAAAAATCTTTAACAAAGAAGATGAAGTGAAGAGCGAGCTTGCAAAAATTGATGATTCGATTTCGGATGTGAAGAAAACGGCTGAGAAAGTAAATAAAAAAGGGTTGGTGGTTATGGCGAACGACGGCAAAATCAGCGCGTTCGGCCCTAAATCAAGATACGGCCTGATTCATGATGTCTTTGGCGTGACACCTGCTGATCAAAATATTGAAGCATCCTCCCACGGACAAAGTGTATCTTATGAGTACATCTCAAAAACAAACCCTGATTACTTGTTTGTTGTAGACCGCGGCACAGCGATCGGCGAAACATCGTCTACGAAGCAAGTTGTTGAAAACGATTATGTGAAAAAAGTAAACGCTGTGAAAAACGATCATGTTGTCTACCTTGATTCAGCAACATGGTACCTATCAGGCGGCGGACTTGAGTCTATGGCTCAAATGATTAAAGAAGTAAAAGATGGTTTAGAGAAATAAATGAAGAAGAACCCGATCAATGGAACCTGTAAATGGGGGCCTTGATCGGGTTTTTTGTTTTCTCTTCATTACGATAGTTCATTTCTGGTGCCCAGTTATTCTTAACATTAATAGCAATGGGGAAGGGGCAATTCGTTAACTGAATTTGAAGCTTTAAAATGAAGCGAAGAGTTACTTCTGTGTGAATTCTTTGATCAGATTCCCAATGTTTCAGAAGGGGGCATCTTTCTAAGCGTTGTTGCCTTATCAATTCAAAACAAAAAACTCAGCCCCGGAAGGGCTGAGTTTTTTTATCGTGCAGGCTGCTGTTCGGCAGGCCGCGGTTTTTTCTTCAAAGTAAACGATAGCAGGAAGCCGGCGAGTGCGATGCAGGCCGCCACGATAAAGGCTGCGTTCATGCCGTGCAAAGCCGCCTGTCTTGAACTGGAAGCAGCCGCATGTGCTGCCTGATTGCTCATGACAGATACTAAGAGCGCTGTACCGATGGAGCCGCCGACTTGGCGAATGGTGTTGTTCATAGCTGTGCCGTGCGGGATCAGGTGGCGCGGCAGCGCGTTGATGCCCGCCGTTGTGACCGGCATCATAATCATCGCCGTTCCCAGTAATCGGGCGGTATACACGATCACAATCCAGGTGAGTGATGTATGCTCCGTCAGCTGCGTAAACGGTAAAGAAGTCAAAAGGATGATGGAAAAGCCGAGAATGGCGAGTCCTTTTCCGCCGACCCGATCAAAGATTCTTCCGATAATCGGCGACATGATTCCCATAGCAATTGCCCCCGGCAGAAGCATTAATCCTGTATCAAATGCTGATATGCCTCTGACGTTTTGCGTATAAAGCGGCAAGATCGTCTCTGTACCGATCAGCAAAGCGAATACAATGGTTCCAAGCAGTGTTGTTAAGCTGAAGATGCCAAATTTAAATACACGGAATTCCAGCATCGGTTTTGTAAGCTTCATCTGTCTTGTGATAAATAAAAGCAGGGAAACAATGCCCACAATCAGTGAAATAAGGACGGTTGAGCTTGTCCATCCGTAAGAGCCGACGCTTGAAAATCCGTACAGCAAACCGCCGAAGCCTAGAGTAGACATAATCACAGACAACATATCAATTTGTGTTTTTCTAAGAGTCGTCACGTTTTTCATCAAAATAATCGCAAGCAGCAGGTCAATGATGGCGATCGGAAGAATAATGTAGAACAGCGATCTCCACGAGAAGGCTTCGACTGCCCAACCGGATAATGTCGGTCCGATTGCAGGAGCGAAGGAAATAACCAATCCGACCATACCCATCGCCTGCCCGCGTTTTTCGATCGGGAAAATCGTAAGAAACACTGTCTGCATGAGCGGCATCATAATGCCGGCTCCGGCAGCCTGAATGATACGGGCTGTTAAAAGCAGCGGAAAGTTTGGTGCGAATGCCCCGACGATCGTTCCCGCCGTAAATATGCTCATCGCAGTAATCAGCAGCGTCCGGCTTGTGAATTTTTCAATCAGAAACGCGGTGATCGGTATTAAAATCCCATTCGTTAGCATAAAGGAAGTGGTCAGCCACTGGACCTGGTTGGCATCGATATTAAAATCACGCATTATATGCGGAAGAGCTGTAATCAATAGCGTCTGGTTCAGAATGGCGACAAAAGCTCCCGCCAACAATATGCCAACGATCACAGATCGGTTAAAAGGCTTTGGTTCAATACTGGTATTCAAATCATATCCCTTCTTTTCTCTATAAAGTTAGTAATGTTTTAATCATCGAAATAGGCTGCGTTAATTTGCCGGTTTGTTCCAGATAGCCAATCAGCGCTTTTAGCAGAAAAGGCCGCGGTTCGTCTTTCACCGCCTCCTCTTCAAGCAAATCAGCGGCTGATGACAGCTCATCTACCTGATAATCGTGCTCCGGCAGAGAAGAGATCGCTTTTTTCAGCTCTTGAAGGCTCTCGGATAACAAAATCGCTTTGTCTTTCGGCTGATGCGATGAGGCCGAGCTGATGTATAGCTCAATGACTTCCGGCTGAAGTCCGGACTGCTCCGTTCCTCTGTTTTTCACAATCTGGTTAAGCGTGCTGATGATAAAATCTGCAATTGGAGCCAGCTCAAGCGGTTTATGTTCAAGTTTGATGAGCATGAGAAATTCCCTCATCATGCCGTGAAGAATGATTACTAACTCCCACACGAACGGTGTAATGTGTTCGCCGTAGTTTTGAATCAGCGAATCGCGGTGCCAGCAGATAATCGTTGATCTGGCCTGCATGATGTGCTGCTTTACTCTGTCATTATTTAAAGATGAATTTCCGTAGGTTAACATGTTAAAAAACTGCTGATCCCGCCGGAAGCCCTCAAGCTCCATTGTCAGTTTTTTGGCAAAACGTTCATCAGGGGTCAGCGAGCTTTCTTCATGAAGCAGTGAGGCCGCTGCCATCATCTTCTTTTGATTAAATGCCAGCAGCTCCAAAAGCAGGTCTTCCTTTGATTGGAACAATTTATAAATTGAAGCTTTTGACATCTTACATTCCTCTGCGATGGCCTGCATTGAAACCGATGTGAAATCCCTTTCGGAAAAAAGCTTCTTTGCCGCTAATAAGATATCTGTTTTTTTCTCAAGCATCGACATGGCTTCCTTCTTTCTTCAAAAACATAGAAAACCCATTGGTTCAACAAAAACCAATGAGTACTTATAGCGAAAATTTTAGCAGTTTTTCGAAGCGGAAGTCAATGTTTTTGAACTAATATAAGGGGGGCAGTGGAAGGGAAAACAAAACACCTGCTGACTTATAAACGAAGCCGGGCAGGTGTTTGATCATGTCGTATAGGGAGGCGGAAGTTTTATTATCCTCCGATAATCTTCTCGGCAACTTCAAAGGCTGAACCTGAATGTTGAAGAGCCGCGATTGAAACCGTAAGTCCCAATACAATTAATGCTGACCATGTAAGTTTTTTACCCATTTTACATCCACTCCAATTTCTTTAATTTTTGTTCTGCTTCAATCGACTTGTTAAGCAGCGCCACGGCATGCTGATAAAACCCTTTGTCTTCATACACCTTGGCTGCAAGCCGTGATAATTCTTTTACACTATCCGTATGGCGGCAGTTCTCTAATAGGTCCAGCTTCTCTGTTATTCTGAGAAGGCTGTTATCATGATGTTCTTCCAGATAGAGGATGGACAATATATCTGTTTTGGCTATAAAAATTTTTGATGTATCGTCGGATGCTCTCTTACGCCCCTCCGTCAAGATAGTCTGCGCCCGGCTTCTATCACCTATGATACACAATTCTTTGATGAGCATAAACGAAGAATTATAATAATATTCAGATTTATAATAGTCTGAATGGGTGAGAGCTTTTTCGAGATGTGTGATGGATAATGCTGATTTGCCCCAATGAGAATATAAGATTCCTTTATTATGATGCAATTGGGCTTCAAGAAACGGATCATTTATTAATTTAATCATATTCTCAGCTTCATTGTAATATGATTCAGCCTTTTCATAATGCCCGGTCTCTGTACAGTTTCCGGCCAGTAAAAACAGGGACAAGGCTTGTTTTTTGTTGTAATCAGGCTTTTCTTTGTAAATGGCGAGTGCATCTCTAATATAGCGGAGCGAGAGAACATGCTGGTCTAACCTGTAATACAGCCATGCCATTTTGAAATAGAATTCAGCTCTTTCAATATCATCAGGAATAGCCGATAATTTTTGTTCAGCTTCTCTGTATAGGCCGATTGCAATGTCATAATTGCTGTTGCTTGCCTCATACATCGCTTCAAATAAGAAGAAATAGTAATCTGTAAGCTCAGAGGTTTTAGCGTTATGGAAAGAATCTGACACATGCTTGTCTCTGTCGGGAATAATCGTGCCTCTTAAATCATAAAGCAGTATTTTATGTCTGTGTTCGAGTAAAGAATAATAAATCAAAAGCTCCTGGTCTTCTTCCATTTCATCTGTCATTGCCTTTGCTTTCTCGGCCAATTCAATCGACTTATCCACTTGAAGCTTTCTGATAGCGACATACCAATCGTTTAATACATTTGCAACCTCTAAAGACGGTATTTTATTCAAGACATGCACCTCTTTTCACGTAGATGATATGCTGTTCATTTTAGCACGATATGAACAAGATTTGTGAGGAAAGGAGGGGATAGTTGACAGGATGAATGACATATAGGCAATAAGCAAAAAAAGCCTGCCGAGCGAGACCGGCAGGCTTTGGTGAATATGATTATTTTTCAACGTTAAATCCTTGCTTCTCAAGCATTTCACGAATATGCGGGTAGTAGAGACGCTGATAATAGGCCGCGATGCCTTGTGACCAGTTTCTTGTTTCCTTTCCGTTCGTGCGCTGCTTCATATACTCGGACATTTGCTCATCATAAGCTTCAATGAGCGGCTTTAATTGTTCCGCTTGATAGGTTTCTTTGTGGTGTACTGCAACTTGTGGCAGACGCGGTTTTTTCGCTGAGCGGTCCGCAGGGTGTCCGATGACAAGCCCTGAGACAGGGAAAACATATTTCGGAAGCTCAAGCAATTCAATCAGTTCATCCGGTTTTCCGCGGACGGCACCGATCGGTACAGTGCCTAAACCGAGCGATTCGGCAGCGGCAGTTGCGGTGCCAAGCGCGATCCCGGCATCAACGGCGCCTACTAGAACAGATTCCAATCCGTCTGTCACTTTCAGTTCGATGTTGTTTAATTCCTCGAGCGCGATTTTGGCCCGGTTAAAGTCAGCACAGAATAGCAAGAAGACAGGAGCTTGGTCAATCCACGGCTGGCCGCCCGCCAATTCAGATATTTTCTTTTTGCGTTCTTTATCCTGAACTGTAATCACTGTTACCTGCTGACCGTTGATAGATGTCGGGGCAGATTGTACAGCTTGAATGATTTGGTCTATTTGTGCATCAGACACTGGCTCATCGGTATAGCTTCGGATCGAGCGGTGATCTGTTAAGGTGTTGAGTACTTCGTTCATATCGGACATCCTTTCGTTACTCTCCAAGTTCTGTGCGGACGACATCAAGAGGTGCGCTCAGAAATTCTTTGCCTTTCGCCACAAACCCTTGGAAATGCGCTGTTTCATTATGGAATTTCATCGCTGCTTCGTCTTTCCATTGCTCAAGCATTACGAAGGTATTTTCCTCGCCTACTTTTTCAAACAGGTCATACTGAACGTTGCCCTCTTCCGCGCGGGAGTGACTGAGCAGTGATTGGGCCTCTGCTAAAAATTCCTCGCGTTTTTCTTGTTTTACTTTCATGTAAGCTTGTAATACGATCATAAAATCTCCTCCTATTGTGTTAGACACTTTTTCGTAGTTTGTGTTCTTATTACTGATTTATCCATTGTTCGAATTTCATCGAACTAAATGTAACATGTAATGAAAAAGAGGTAAAGCGAAAACCCTTACCTAGTAAAATTGTCATCATGCGCGGTTGTGTGTTAAATTTGTGTCATGAACATTCCAAACCATCCAAAAACAGAAAAGTTGCAGCTGACAAAAGTTCTTCACGCTCTCAGCGATCCGCTTCGGCTTGAGCTTGTGAAGCGCTTAGCTGAAACAAAAGAAAAAACGTGCAGCACGTGCGCAGATATACAAGTCGCCAAATCTACCCTGTCCCATCATTTTAAAGTGCTGAGAGAATCGGGCATCGCTCAAGTCCGTATAGAAGGGAAGCATCGTTATTATTCGCTCCGCACCGATGATCTTCAACAGGCGTTTCCGGGTCTGCTTGAAGTCATTCTGAATGTGGAACAAGACCGCTGGTAGAACGAATCCCCAAAGAAGGGGATTTTTTTATTACCCGTAAACCGCTCGTTGAAGCCTTTTGACTCCCTCGTCAATATCCTCGTCTTTCAGCCGGGCAAACCCGATGATTAGTGCGGGGGTGTTTTGTTTTTTGCGGCCTTCTTCCAACTGAAAGCGGCTCATCCCGAAAACTTCAAGCTGCAGCCTTGAAGCGTGTGCTAATATCTCTTTTTCCGGCCGGTTTGTATCGAACTCAGTGACAAAGTGAAGGCCTGCGTTCGCTCCTTTTACCGTTATCTTTTCTCCAAAAGCTTCATCTAAAGCATGGATGAGCTTTTCCCGCTTTTCTTTATACATCTGTTTCATTTTTTTTATGTGTTTTTGATATTCTCCCGAATCAATAAATTCCTGTAAGGCAAGCTGGGTGAGCGTGTTGCATGTCTGCAAGTCATAGCTTCGTTTCTTATATTTTCGCAAAAGCTCCGGCGGCAGAACCATATAGCTGATGCGAAGGCCGGGAAGCAGGGATTTTGAAAACGTGCCCATGTAGATAACGTTTTGAAAACGGTCAAGGCTTTGAAGCGCCGGAATACTGTCTACATCGTATTTAAATTCACTATCATAATCATCTTCAATAATATAGCGGTCCGCAACCTCAGCCGCCCAGTTCAAAAGCTGAATTCTTCGGGAAACCGGCATGATGACTCCTGTCGGAAATTGGTGAGACGGGGTCGTGATTAACACATCGGGGTTCTGTTTGTTAATCTCCCGCATGGACATGCCTTTATCATCAAGCCTGATCGTTTTCACTTCTTTTCCGACGCTGCAGAGAAGCTGGTACATTCGCCTGTAGCCCGGCTCCTCCATTGCATACAGCGCATCGTCCGGAAGCAACTCGGTTAACAGATGTATCAGCATTTGGGTTCCGGCACTGATGACGATTTGTTCAGGGCTGCATTTCACACCCCGCGTAAGGGAAATGAGCCGGGCGATGGTTTCGCGGACACCGTAAATGCCTTGCGGGTGAGCCATGTCGCCAAGCGTGTGAAAGGCGCGGGCAGCGGATTTTTGCTCACAGCGGAACCAGTTTTTTAACGGAAAATGAGCCATATTTACACTCATATGAGAAAAGGAAATCCACTCGCCGCGATCTTCAGCAGGCTCCTTCAGATCATCAGGCAAAACAAATGAGGATGTCTGTTCCTCGGTATAGAAGGTATCCAGCTGCTCGACGAAAAAGCCTTTTCTCTCTATCGCGTATAAATATCCTTCCGCGAGGAGCTGCTGATAAGCGGCATTCACTGAATTGACGCTGACCCTCAGCTTTCCGGCAAGCTCCCGTTTTGATGGAACCTGTGTATGAGGAAGCAGGTTGCGGTTCAAAATCTCTTTTTTTATTTTTTGATAAATTTGCTGATAAATATAATCGGCTTGTTCCGAATGGTCGATTGAAATGGTGATCATGTCCATCATATTTTCTCCCTCTGATACCATCGAAAAGTTAATTTTGGTACTTTTCATCATACCAAAAAGAAGTCAGAATGATAAGAAAATAATGTGCAGGGGGATGTAAATATGAGCCAAACAACGAAACAAATGAGAACAAGCGCGGAGTGGCAGCAAAAGCGTGATCAATTTGTATCCAAAGGTGTCAGCAATGGAAACCGCAGTCTGGCGGTAAAGGGAGAAGGGGCTGTGCTGTATGATTTGAACGGCCGTCGGTTTGTTGATTTTGCGGGTGCGATCGGAACGTTAAATGTCGGCCATTCGCATCCGAAAGTGGTCGAGGCTGTGAAGCGCCAAACGGAGGAGCTGATCCATCCGGGCTTCAACGTGATGATGTATCCGTCCTATATCGAATTAGCCGAAAAGCTGTGCGGCCTTGTACCGGGAGAGCACGATAAGAAAGCGATCTTTCTCAATTCAGGAGCGGAAGCGGTGGAAAATGCCGTGAAAATCGCAAGAAAATATACGAAACGTCAAGGAGTTGTCACCTTTACGCGCGGCTTTCACGGCCGTACAAATATGACAATGAGCATGACAAGCAAAGTGAAGCCTTACAAATTCGGGTTCGGCCCATTTGCGCCGGAAGTCTATCAAGCACCGTTCCCGTATTATTATCAGAAGCCTGCCGGAATGAGCGATGAGAGCTATGATGACTTTATCATTCAGTCGTTTCACGATTTCTTTGTTGCGACAGTGGCGCCGGAAACAGTGGCTTGTGTCGTCATGGAGCCGGTACAAGGGGAAGGCGGCTTCATCATTCCTTCTAAACGATTCGTGCAGCATATCGCCGATTTCTGCAAGAAGCATGGAATTGTGTTTGTCGCTGATGAAATTCAAACCGGCTTTGCGAGAACGGGCACTTACTTTGCGATCGAGCATTTTGACATTGTACCTGACTTAATCACGGTTTCAAAATCACTCGCAGCTGGTCTTCCGTTAAGCGGCGTAATTGGGAAAGCGGAGATGATGGACGCGGCGGCACCCGGAGAACTGGGCGGCACGTATGCGGGAAGCCCGCTCGGCTGCGCGGCTGCACTAGCGGTGTTGGATATTATAGAAGATGAAGGGCTGAATGAACGGTCTGAGGAAATCGGAAGAATCATTGAAGAAAGGGCGCTTGAATGGAAGAAAGAACATGCCTTTATCGGTGAAATTCGCAGACTGGGAGCGATGGCCGCGATAGAAATCGTTAAAGATCCGGAGACTCGTGAGCCTGATAAAGCAAAAGCCGCCGCCATCGCAGCTTATGCGAATGATAATGGTCTTCTTTTGCTGACTGCCGGAATCAACGGCAATATTATCCGGTTCCTTACACCGCTTGTTATTACAGATGAACAGCTGAAGGAAGGGCTGGACATTATTGAAGCGGGGCTGTGACAAGTCCGAGTTCAATCATTGGAAAACAGAGGGCTGCGTCTGATATCCTTTTAATATAGATTCACCTTTGATGCATGAGGTACTTGATTATATTAAATAGAAAGGAATGTTTCATATGCCAGATAAGTTAACGGTTTATAACCCGGCTACAGGCGAGGTGATCAAGTCCATTCCTCAGCAATCGGCTAAGGAAGTGGAAGAAGCCATTGAACGTTCACACCAAGCGTTTAAAACCTGGTCCAAAACATCAGCCTCAGAAAGAGCGTCCCTTTTGAAAAAATGGTATGAACTGATTGTTGAACATAAAGATGAGCTTGGAAAACTGATTACGGCGGAAAACGGAAAACCGTACCAGGAAGCTGTCGGCGAAGTCCTATACGGAGCGGGATACATTGAATGGTTCGCAGAGGAAGCAAAACGCGTATACGGGAGAACCGTGCCTGCGCCAACCACAGGGAAACGCATTGTCGTCACACGGCAGGCTGTCGGACCGGTCGCGGCGATTACGCCTTGGAATTTTCCTAATGCGATGATTACCCGAAAAGCCGCGCCTGCCTTGGCCGCTGGCTGCACCTTCATTATTAAACCGGCGCCGGATACGCCGCTTTCAGCGTTAGAGCTTGCCCGCCTTGCGTATGAAGCCGGCATTCCAAAGGACGTGCTGCAGGTTGTAAATGGTGATGGAGAAGAGATCGGGAATGTCTTTACAAACAGCCCGAAAATCCGCAAAATCACCTTTACCGGATCGACGCCTGTAGGGAAAATTCTAATGAAAAACAGCGCGGAAACAGTGAAGCATGTCTCAATGGAGCTTGGCGGACATGCGCCGCTCATCGTCGATGAAGACGCAAACCTTGACCTCGCCGTTGAACAAGCGATGGTATCTAAATACAGAAACGCGGGCCAGACCTGCGTATGTGCGAATCGTTTGATTGTCCATGAATCTGTCAAAGATGAATTCGCGAAGAAATTGAGCGAACAAGCAGCTAAGCTGAAGGTCGGAAACGGACTGGAAGAGGGCGTAAACGTCGGCCCTATCATTAATAAAAAAGGGTTCGAAAAAATCGTCAGCCAGATCGACGATGCTGTTGAAAAAGGCGCCAAAGTGCTTGTCGGAGGATCATATGACCGAAACGATGACAAAGGCTGCTACTTTGTTCATCCGACAGTGCTTGGTGATGTGGATACGTCCATGAACATCATGCACGAGGAAACATTCGGTCCGGTTGCGCCGATCATTTCTTATTCTGATATTGATGAAGCCATCGAACTTGCAAACGACACACCGTACGGACTTGCCGCCTATTTCTTCACAGAAAATTACCGCCGCGGCATTTATATTTCTGAAAACCTTGATTACGGAATCATCGGCTGGAATGACGGCGGACCATCTGCGGTTCAGGCGCCATTCGGCGGAATGAAAGAAAGCGGCGTCGGCCGTGAAGGCGGTTCTGAAGGCATCGAGCCATACCTTGAAACAAAATATTTGTCCATCGGTTTATAAAAAAACACGCTTCACAAGGCTGCCGGCATGATCGGCGGCCTTTTTTTGCATGCCGAAAACTCCTCATCTGTCCCTCTTTCAAGATATCCGGAATAATTACGCATACTCTAGCCAAAATAATGACAAATACTTTTGAAAGAAGGTTCCCCATCAATGGATTTATTATTGGCTCTTCTCCCAGCTTTGTTTTGGGGGAGCATTGTGTTATTCAATGTCAAATTAGGCGGTGGACCGTACAGCCAAACGCTGGGAACAACGATCGGAGCGCTGCTTGTCTCAATTGTGATCTACTTTTTTGTTCATCCCGTGCTCTCGATGAAGATTTTCCTCGTTGGGATTGTGTCCGGATTATTTTGGTCACTCGGGCAAAGCAACCAGCTGAAAAGCATTCAATTAATGGGTGTATCAAAGACGATGCCCATCTCCACCGGAATGCAGCTTGTATCAACTTCCTTGTTCGGTGTGATCGTTTTTAAAGAATGGTCCACACCCATCGCAATAACATTAGGAATCCTTGCCCTTATCTTTATCATTGTTGGAATCGTACTCACTTCATTAAATGATAAAAAGGGAGAGGCTGACGGTGAGCCTGGAAACTTTAAAAAAGGCATTGTCATCCTGTTGATTTCGACACTCGGCTATTTGATTTATGTCGTCGTGGCGAGATTGTTCGGCGTTTCCGGCTGGTCGGCTCTTTTTCCGCAGGCGATCGGAATGGTGATTGGCGGAGTGATATTAACCTATAAGCACAAACCCTTTAACAAGTATGCCGTCAGGAATATTCTTCCGGGACTGATCTGGGCGGCGGGGAATATGTTTTTGTTTATTTCTCAGCCCAGGGTCGGAGTCGCGACAAGCTTTTCACTGTCCCAAATGGGAATTGTGATTTCCACGCTCGGCGGCATTTTTATCCTGCGGGAAAAGAAAACAAAACGTCAGCTTATCGCCATTGCGATCGGCATCATACTGATTATCGTAGCAGCCGTATTTTTAGGGATAGCTAAAGCAAATTCATAACACATATTAGGAGGATGGACATGTATACAGATTTAAAAGGGAAAGTCGTTGCCATTACAGGGGCGTCATCAGGACTGGGAAAATCAATGGCTCTTCGTTTCGGAAAAGAGCAGGCGAAAGTGGTCATTAACTATTTTAACAATGAAAAGGACGCAAACAGCGTAAAAGAAGAAGTCGTTCAAGCCGGCGGCGAAGCGGTGGTCGTTCAAGGAGATGTCACGAAAGAAGATGATGTGAGAAATATCGTCAAAACAGCGATCCAAGAGTTCGGCACATTAGATGTCATGATTAATAATGCAGGCCGTGAAAATCCTGTTGCTTCTCATGAGATGCCGCTTGATGATTGGAACAAAGTCATCAGCACAAACCTGACCGGCGCTTTTTTAGGAAGCCGTGAAGCGATCAAATATTTCGTTGAAAACAATATTAAAGGTAATGTCATCAACATGTCCAGTGTGCATGAAATGATCCCGTGGCCATTATTTGTCCACTATGCGGCAAGTAAAGGCGGCATCAAATTAATGACCGAAACATTGGCGCTTGAATACGCGCCGAAAGGCATTCGTGTCAATAATATCGGTCCTGGTGCGATTAACACCCCGATCAACGCGGAAAAATTCGCAGATCCAGTGCAGAAGAAAGACGTAGAAAGCATGATTCCGATGGGGTATATCGGAGAACCTGAGGAAATCGCTTCTGTAGCGGTATGGCTCGCTTCCAAAGAATCCAGCTATGTAACGGGTATTACTTTGTTTGCTGATGGAGGAATGACCAAATATCCATCATTCCAAGCAGGACGCGGGTAATCAAAAAAAGCGATCTCAGATACTTGATCTGGATCGCTTTTTTATTATGCGCGCTTTTTCTTTACAAGTGCGGCAATGGATAGAATAATCGCGGCTGCTGACAGCACGATGGCTGTTATATCAAGCGCTGAAGGGCCGGATGCTGCTGCATCGGATTCCTCCTTCGTCTGTGTAGCGCCATGCTCATCTGTTACATTTGCTGATTTTGTAATTTGTGTGATGGAATGCGGCGTGTCCGCGTTCTCATCTCCGGTCCATTCTACAATGCTGCCGTCTTTGTAATATTGATACGCGTCCCAAGCAGCCTGTTCTGCTGTATCAGGATTCTTCGCTACAAAAGTGAACTGCTGGAACTGGCCGGGCTGAATACCGCCGTCCGTTGCTTCCCAAGTGACAGATACTGATTTGTCATCATGCTTTGTGCTTGAGACTTTCCAGCCTGGAATCGGTTCATATTGCTGGAATTCTACGCCCTTCGGCATTTTCAGCACAAGCTTTGTCGTTGGCTGGTCTTTTTCCACCGGTACTTTCATTGTATACGTTTCCCATGAGCCTGCTGCTGATTCAGCCGGCTTCACAGACACGTGTGCGCTGGCCGGAACTGTGAAAAATAATAACGATGCCACAACAGCGGGAAGAAAAGCGATTGCATATTTTTTGATCATGACAAGAACTCCTTTTTAATTGGTTTTTGAGAACATGATATTGATTTCATTAAAATCACCGGTTAACCCGTGGACCTTGACCTTCCAGTTGCCCTTTTCATTGATGGACAAATTCTCTGCTTCGAACACACCTTGCTTTGACTCTTTTAATTGGAAGGTGCTCTTATTTTGATTGCCTGACAATCCCGTTTTATATACGGTGATGCTGATCTGTTGGATGTCTTTAACCGGATCGCCGTTATGGTCGGTCACTCTCAGGTCAAACTCATTTTTCCCCGGCTGGTTCGGGCTGATGCTGAGTGAAACCATTTGGCCTTTTTCAATGGATTTTGATTGGAAAAATGGCTCTGGCACCGGTTCAGGCGGACTTGGCAGGCTTGTAAAGACGGCAGCTGTAATCAGCACGGCAATACCGATGGCCCATTCAGCCTTCATTGTCCTTCCGATCCCTTTTTGGCGCGGTTTTCTTGTTGAAATATAATGGATCGCGCCGAATATGAGCATTATGACAAACAGGCCGCTTTTGAGTAAGAGGGTCTGGCCGTATGCTGTATGGAAAAGCGACTCCATCGACCGAATGATAAAGAATCCATTCAGCAATCCGGAGAACAAGATAACCCCGACAGACACGAGCGCCCATGGTGAGAAGCGTTTGACGGTTTCCGATGCGAGCGTTTTGTCAGAGTGTTTCCATTCATTCCAAAGCAACAGCGTGAGAGCCGCAATTCCGCCGACCCAAATGGAGGCAGACGACAGATGAAGGAAATCCATTAAGACACCGACTGTTTTTTCTTCCACGACTGCCGCATGCCCGGTAAACGCCTTCGCAAGCAGCAGGCCGAAAAAGAAGATGAGCGGCGCAGTCCAATATTTGAACGAATCAAACCGTTTCTTGCGCATAGCCGGGATGACGGATAGGACAAGCAGCGCGTATAACCCGATCTGAATCATCCAGATGGCGCCTCCCGCGGTTTGCAGCAAGGTTTCCTTTAAATAGCCGGCTTGAAACGCCGCCGTCCAGCCGCCGCCCGCATTTGCCTTTGTTTGGATGGGGAGCTGAAGCAAGAGGGCAAGCCCCATACACACAACTGATAGAATCAGTATGTTCCTCGTGCGCTGTATAAGCGGGTCAGACAATTCCGCGGCCGCTTTAAACCAAACGAGATGAAATAATACCGTTCCGATAAACAGAGAAAACGCTGTGTATAAAACGGCGCGGTCAATGGCTGTTTCAGGGTGAAGCTCGGAACCCGAAGCCTTCTGGCCGCCGAACCCCCCATCGGCTTTTCCGATACTGAACGGAATGACGCCGGAAACCGGGTGCCCGTCAGCTGACACCGCATTCCATTCCGCTCTGTAAATATCATGGGGCAGGTTCTTTTTCAACTTTGTGATCATAATGTGTTTGTTATCTTTTTTTATGTCTGTATGATCTTTATCAACCCGTTCGCCAGATGAATTGTACACTTTAATGTAATGAAAGCCCTCTTCTACAGGTTCATTAAATTCAA
The DNA here is from genome assembly GCF_022695965.1 of Bacillus sp. HU-1818. Classification (NCBI taxonomy): domain Bacteria; kingdom Bacillati; phylum Bacillota; class Bacilli; order Caryophanales; family Bacillaceae; genus Bacillus; species Bacillus sp. HU-1818. The sequence goes on along the minus strand of NZ_JAAPBE010000004.1, from coordinate 171,841 downwards.
TCTCAACCTGTGATGGCGCTTTTTTTAATTCACTGTTTTCACTTGGCGTCGAATTGACAATATAGGCGTGAGCAAAGCTTGTTTTCGGAATGAAAACAAGAAAAAGCAGAAGGATGATCCATATTCTGTTTCGTTTCATTACTCAGACACCACCTTCCGCAATAGATAATGTTATGTCTTGGTGCAGGTGCATCCCTTTTGCCTGTCGTTTAAAATGATTTCGAGCGCTTGGCCGAAGGTGCAGATTGTTCCGCCAAAGCCTCTTTGAAATCGCTCCGCATGGTCAAGCGACGCAAACGGAATAGCCTGTGGCTGACAGCAGTGCAGATCAAGCTCGGCATGCAGCAGAAAAACAGCAGACGCGGCACTGACCGTTGTTTGCAGCAGAAAGTCTTTGCAGATGAGATGAGAGACCTCTTCCTTTTTATCTTCGTACCGCAAAAACGCGCAATGGGCGCAGCAAAGCTGTTCAACTTCCTGACCCACGGTTATCAGCTGGACTGAATATGTGTGATTGACCGGCTTCAGACAATAACTGCACAGATTTGCCGCTGGTAAAGAACTGCTTTCAGCGAGCGCAATGCCGCCGGACGTTTTGATCACCTGCTTTGTTTTCGCAAGCTGATTCACATCCCTGTAAACCGTCATTTCAGAAACACCGAATCTTGCGCTGATATCTGCTATTCTTAGGGCGCCTTCTTCCTTCAGCCACTCGATCAGCTTCTGCTGCCTGTTAATCGGGAGCATACCGTTCATTCACCCCTTTGTTTTAGTTCATCTTTAGCGTAGATGATTTTACAGGTGTATACAAGTATGAGAATGATGAAAAATGTGAAAATGTGTTGAACAGCAACAAAACGTATCGCAATCGTCTCTGTTATAATAAAGAGCGTACCGAATGATTGAGAGTGAGGAATACCACATGAAAGAAACATTATGCCCAAACTGCGGCAAACCTTTAACAGGCGACATGGTCAGATCGTCCAATATCCCATGTGCATTTCGCTGCGGACACTGCCGGGAACGGCTTCATGAATATAAAGTATCAGCTCCGATTATGATTGCGGCGCTTGCTTTGATCGTATTTTTGATTTATCTTGCAGAAATCATTCGCAATGCAGTCAGCCCAATCCTTCCAGCGGTTCAGCATATTCCGGTGGCTGTGTTTGCGCTCGTCTGTGCGTATCCCGTTTTTATCGTAAGTGAACGGCTGATGGCGAAGTACGTGATCAGTAATGGAACGATTATTTATAAAGGAAAAAGAAAAGGCTCCTGATTGCGCAGGTGTCTTTTTTTATTTTTAAAATTTTGTCACAACCTCTGTGCCAAACTCCTTTTTACTTTCAATTGTGTGCGTGATGAAAGCGTTTTAATATGTAGGTAAGGGGCAGACAACATGATGAAAAGCCCTATGACGACAGCACAACAGGGAGGGTTTATATATGCAGCAGCAAGATGAGCAGCAGGCTGGCATGAAAGTGAAAATTCAGCGCTTCGGCAGCTATTTGAGCGGGATGATCATGCCGAATATCGGCGCGTTTATCGCGTGGGGGATTATCACGGCGCTTTTTATTCCGGCGGGATGGTTTCCGAATGAGCAGCTGAATACATTAGTCAGCCCGATGATAACGTATTTACTGCCGCTTTTGATAGCGTATACAGGCGGAAAAATGATTTACGGCCACCGAGGCGGAGTCGTCGGAGCGACGGCGGCCATCGGGGTGATTGTCGGATCAGATATTCCAATGTTTTTAGGTGCCATGATCATGGGTCCGTTAGGCGGATACCTGATCAAGCAGATTGATAAATTGTTTAAAGATAAAGTGAGACAAGGCTTTGAAATGCTGATCAACAACTTTACGGCAGGCATTATCGGAGCAATTTTAACGATTATAGCGTTTTACGCCATCGGCCCGGTTGTTCTTTCTTTAAATAAAATTCTGGCGGCCGGTGTTGAAGTGATTGTACACGCCAATTTATTGCCGATTGCGAGTGTGTTCGTCGAACCGGCAAAGGTATTGTTCCTGAATAACGCGATTAACCACGGAATTTTAAGCCCGATCGGAATCGAACAGGCTGCGAATACTGGTAAATCCATTCTGTTCTTGGTTGAAGCGAACCCGGGACCTGGCTTAGGCATTTTGCTGGCGTATATGTTCTTTGGAAAGGGCTCTTCAAAATCAACAGCACCAGGCGCGGCGGTCATTCATTTCTTCGGCGGAATTCACGAGATTTATTTCCCGTACATTTTAATGAAGCCGGTACTGATCCTTGCGGCCATCGCCGGAGGAGCTAGCGGACTGTTAACATTCTCGATCTTTAACGCGGGCCTTGTGGCAGCCTCTTCACCGGGAAGCATCTTCGCCATCCTTGCGATGACACCGAGAGGAAGCTATCTGGGCGTCATTGCCGGTGTCATTGTGGCAACCGTCGTATCGTTCATCGTGTCAGCCGTTATCTTAAAATCCTCTAAAGCGGGTGAAGAAGATTTAACGGCCGCAGCGGAAAAAATGCAGGCAATGAAAGGCAAGAACAGCCAAGCGGCAGCCGCTTTGACAGAAACAGAAAAAGAAGCAGCAGAAGCTGAAGTAACACATGAAAACGTAAATAAAATCATTTTTGCATGTGATGCAGGAATGGGATCAAGCGCAATGGGCGCCTCTATTTTAAGAAACAAGGTGAAAAAAGCAGAGCTTGATATCAGTGTCACCAACACGGCGATCAACAACCTGCCAAGTGACGCGGATATCGTCATCACTCATAAGGATTTAACAGAACGAGCAAAAGCGAAATTGCCAAACGTGACGCACATTTCGGTTGATAATTTCTTGAACAGCCCGAAATACGATGAGCTGATTGAAAAGCTTAAAAAATAATTAGTTAAGAGAAAGAGAGTGTGTTTATGATGCAAGTACTCGCAAAAGAAAACATTAAATTGAATCAGAGAGTGAAGTCAAAAGAAGAAGCGATTCGCCTGGCGGGTCAGACGCTGATTGAAAATGGCTATGTGACAGATGACTATATTGCCAAAATGTTTGAACGGGAAGAAACATCATCAACGTTTATGGGGAACTTCATTGCCATTCCGCACGGCACGGAGGATGCGAAGGGAGAGGTCCTTCACTCAGGTATCTCCATCATTCACATTCCGGACGGAGTGGAGTACGGTGAGGGCAACACTGCCAAAGTGGTGTTCGGCATCGCCGGAAAAAATAACGAGCACCTTGATATTTTGTCAAATATTGCGATCATTTGTTCAGAAGAAGAAAACATTGAACGGTTAATAAACGCGAAAAGTGAAGAGGAACTGATCGCCATTTTCAACGAGGTGAACTAATATGATTGCCTTACATTTCGGTGCCGGAAATATTGGCCGCGGCTTTATCGGCGCATTGCTTCATCATTCCGGTTATGAAGTGGTGTTTGCGGATGTGAACGCTGAGGTGGTTGATGCCCTCAATGAAAAGCGGGAATATACAGTGGAGCTTGCCGAAGCCGGACATTCGTCTGAGGTAATCGGGCCGGTCAGCGCGATCAACAGCGGCAGCCAGCCGGAGGAGCTGTATCGTTTGATCAACGATGCAACGCTTATCACAACAGCTGTCGGGCCTCATGTGTTGAAGCTGATTGCCCCCGCTATCGCCGAAGGATTGAGACGAAGAAGCTCAGCCAATCCATTAAATATCATCGCTTGTGAAAATATGATCGGCGGAAGCAGCTTTTTGAAAAAAGAAATCTATACCCATTTGACGGAAGCGGAGCAGGAAGCTGTCAGCCGCTCTGTCGGTTTCCCTGATTCCGCTGTAGACAGGATTGTGCCGATTCAGCATCATGAAGATCCGCTGAAAGTGTCAGTTGAACCGTTTTTTGAATGGGTGATAGATCAATCAGGCTTTAAAGGGAAAACACCGGTGATTGAGGGAGCGCTATTTGTTGATGATTTAACCCCTTTCATCGAAAGAAAGCTGTATACCGTCAATACAGGCCATGCGGTCACAGCCTATGTTGGCTATCAGCGCGGATTAAAAACGGTGAAAGAAGCCATTGACCATCCGGAAATCCGCCGTGTTGTTCATGCGGCGCTTTTAGAGACAGGCGAGTATCTAGTGAAAACGTACGGCTTTAAGCAAGCGGATCATGAGCAATATATTAAGAAAATCATCGGCCGCTTTGAAAATGAATTTATTTCCGATGATCTCACCCGGGTGGCAAGATCACCGCTCAGAAAGCTCGGAGCGAATGATAGACTGATAGGCCCTGCCAAAAAAATAAAAGAGCCTAACGCATTGGCGGAAGGTATTGCCGCCGCGCTTCGATTTGACTTCAGCGGCGACCCGGAAGCTGTTGAACTGCAAGCGCTGATCACTGAAAAAGGCTACAGCGGCACACTTCAAGAGGTTTGCGGCATTCAGCCTGATGAACAGCTGCATGCGATCGTCCTAAAGAAATTAAATCAATAATCGTCCGCGCCAAGAAAGGCGCGGGCTTTTTTTGCCTTCTATAAGTCTGTCATAATAGAAAGAGACTTTAAAAAAACAGCTCTGTCAAAATAGGCTGAGTCAGGATTCGCAAACCCGTGGGGCGCATCGAATTGATAAAGGCTAATAAACCGATTTTCTTTCTTTTTTATATGAGTGATCACATCTGAAACCTCAAACGACGGTTCATACGCAGGGAAAAACAATAACACCGGACATGCCGGGTGAATGTCAAGGTGATCACGTATTCGAGAGCCGTAATAACAAACGGCGCCGCTCACCTCAGGCATGCTGCTGCATTTCCACGCAATGGTTGCCCCCGCGCTAAACCCTATGACATATATAATCCGGCCGGCGTTTTTGTTACGCACAATCAACTTTCTGATGATGTTTTCCCCGGCTGTCAGACGATTATGCATTGAGAACTGTTCGTATGCCGCCTTTTCCTCTTTTAATGAATAAACCTCTTGATCTCCGAGAAGATTTGGCGTCACGACATCATAACCCGCCATTTTGATGAGCCGGGCCATTTTTTTTATATGCGAATTCACTCCGTATATTTCATGAATGAGAATGACGAGCGGCTTCTGCGACATGAGGGTCTCCTTCCCGTTTTGTTTTCCATTATATCCTATCAGACGGCAGTCAGCTGAGGTATAATGAATCAAAAAGGGATTGAAGCTCAATGAATCAATTATCATTGCCTCACCGCTACCCATTTTTATTCATTGACGGCGTAACGGAAAGCGAGCCAGGAAAACAGGCCGCCGCTTATAAGCTCATTAGTGAAAACGACTGGTTTATCACAGATACACAAAGAGAAATGCCGTTTTCTCTCGTGATTGAAGCACTTGCCCAAACAGCAGCCTTCACAGGCATTACGGATGAGAACCGTCTGGGCTTGCTGTCATCGGTGAAGAAAGCGGAAAAAAACGGATCAGCGATGCCTGGGGACCGTCTTGACCTGCTCTTTGAAGTCACCCGCAACAAACGGGGGTTTGTTTTTGGCCATGCCAAAGCGTCTGTGAATGGAACCTCCGTTGCAGAGGCGGAAATCGGCATCTATATCGAACAATCATGAAGGTATTTGGCTTAAAAAAAGAAGAAGCGGTATACGAAACGAGAACAGGTGTGTATGCCGTCATCTTCCATCCTTCTTTGGATCAAGTCGGGCTCATCCGGACAGACTGCGGCAAATTGTTTTTGCCGGGAGGCGGCATTGAAGGTCAGGAAACACATGAACAATGTCTCGAGCGGGAGGCGAGAGAGGAAATGGGCTCCGCCATCTCGGTCGGTGCGTATATAGGAAGCGCCAAGGGGTATTTTTATTCAACAAAAGAACATATGGATTCTTTAAGCATCGGGCACTTTTATATATGTAAAAAGGGTGAAAAGATATGCGAGCCAACGGAGGAAGACCATCATTATGAATGGGTGCCCTCAGAAGACGCAATCGGCGGGCTGTTTCATGAACACCAAAGCTGGGCTGTACGGGAAGCCGCTCTGAAGAAAAAAACCCTTCACAATAAACCGTGAGGGGTTCCGTTATTTTTTGTCATAGTCTTGTTCGCTTTGTGAGTCTTCTCTTTGATCGCGTTTGTGCTTTTCGTCATTCGCATTTTCCTTTAATTCTTCAAGCGGAATCGGATCGGTCAAGTCGTTATGTTCAGGATTCTCATTTTTATGGTTTTGCTGTTTTCTTTCTTTCATTTTTATCACCTCTCCAATTGTTTTCCTCTTATTTCTTATGACCAAACATGTGAAATCGCTTTTTTGTCCCGTTGGGTATAATGTATTAGAATAGACAAGAGACCGACTAAAATAGATAAAGTGAGGTACATATATGCCAATACAAAGAGAAGAAGTGGATATAAAACTAATCGCCATTGATATGGATGGCACCCTGCTGAATGATGAGCAGCTGATATCAGAAGGAAATCGCCAAGCGATACGCGAAGCGGAGGACAAAGGCGTTTACGTGGTAATCAGCACAGGGCGGACGCTGATGACGTGCCGGGAGCTGGCAGAGTCACTGAAGCTGTCATCCTATTTAATTACAGCTAACGGAAGCGAGATTTGGGATTCTGAGTTTAACTTGGTAGAGCGCCAGCTGCTTCATACGGATCACATTCAAATGATGTGGGATTTAAAAAATAAGCATAATACAAATTTCTGGGCTTCCACTGTGGATAAAGTGTGGAGAGGTGAATTTCCTGAAACCATCACTGACCATGAATGGCTCAAATTTGGCTTCGATATAGAAGATGACGATATTAGAAACGAAGTGCTCACAGAGCTGAAGAAAAACAAAGAACTTGAAATCACGAATTCAAGCCCGACAAACATCGAAGTCAATGCACTCGGCATTAACAAAGCCGCCGCGCTTGCGAAGGTGTCGGAGAAGCTTGGCTTCACGATGGAAAATGTCATGGCGATGGGCGACAGCCTGAATGATATCGCGATGATTGAAAAAGCGGGAGTCGGCATCGCTATGGGCAATGCGCAAGATATCGTAAAAGAAACCGCTGACTGGGTCACAGATACAAACATAGAAGACGGTGTCGCTAAAGCAATACGGCACTGGGTATTATAAGAATAAAGTGAAAGCTCCCTCGTTGTCAGGGAGCTTTTGTTATTTGAAAATATGTAAGCGCTATCCCCTAAGTGCTGGCGGCTTTTTAGGACTTGTGTGTAATCTAATCGAGCAGTTTCTGGGTAAATGGTAGGTTTTCTGACAAAAGTATTTCGCAATCTGACAAAATTGATATAATCAAATAAAGTTCAAAAATTCGGAATAGTGGTTCCGACTAATGGAACGCTATAAATGAAGCGAATCAGGAGGGGTCTTATGTTTCAGATTGATTTGAATTGTGATTTAGGAGAAAGCTTCGGAGCCTATAGAATCGGGCTTGATGAAGATATTTTGCCATTTGTCACATCTGCGAACATTGCTTGCGGTTTTCATGCTGGGGATCCCGGTGTGATGCGCCAAACCGTTGCGCTTGCGGCTGACAACGGAGTGAAGATCGGCGCGCATCCCGGACTGCCGGATTTACAAGGCTTCGGCCGAAGAAATATCGAGATTACGCCTGAGGAAGGGTATGACCTTGTGATCTATCAGATCGGCGCGCTTTCAGGATTTTTGAAAGCCGAGGGGCTTGAGATGCAGCATGTGAAGCCGCACGGCGCACTTTATAATATGGCTGCAGGAAGCGAGAAGCTGTCACATGCAATTGCCAAAGCCGTGTACAACGTTAACCCGGAACTTATTCTTTTTGGACTTGCCGGAAGCGAGCTGGTCAAAGCCGGAGAAAAAATCGGGCTTAAGACGGCTCAAGAAGTCTTTGCCGACCGAACCTATCAAGCAGACGGTACATTGACGCCGCGCTCGCAGCCGGATGCATTAATCCGAGATGATGCCGCGGCTGTCGGACAGGTGATCAAAATGGTGAAAGAAGGAGCCGTGACATCCCAGCAAGGCCGGGATGTGCCGTTGAAGGCTGATACGGTATGCATTCACGGAGACGGCGCCCATGCGCTGACTTTTGCGAAAAATATCAGAAAAGAACTGAAACAGGCTGGAATTCAAGTAACCCCTATTTCAACCCAAGAGTAATCCGAAAAGGAGGAACAATAGATGGAGCAGCAGAAAAAAGCAGCAGGAAAGAAGTCAGGCAGCTGGTCATTGCTCATGGGGGCGGCATTCTTAATGGCAACGTCAGCCATCGGCCCGGGTTTTATGACACAAACGGCCACCTTTACCAATACATTGGCGGCAAGCTTCGGCTTTGTCATTTTAATCTCTATTATTTTGGACATTTTTGCCCAAACAAATGTATGGCGGATTATTGCAGTTTCCGGAAAACGCGGACAGGAAATCGCGAATATGGTACTACCGGGCTTAGGTTATGTGATCGCGTTCCTCGTCGTGATTGGGGGTCTTGCGTTTAATATCGGAAACATAGGCGGCGCGGGGCTCGGACTCCAGGTTTTATTCGGCATCACGCCTGAAATGGGCGCTTTGATCAGCGCAGTCATCGCCATTTTAATATTTGTTATTAAAGAAGCCGGTAAAGCAATGGACCGCTTTACGCAAATTGCAGGATTCGTCATGATTTTGTTGACGGTTTATGTTGCGGTTACAACTTCTCCGCCGGTCGGACAGGCTGTTGCTAAAACCTTTGTCCCGGAAGATATCAGCATCTTCGCTATCGTGACATTAGTCGGCGGAACCGTCGGCGGTTATATTACATTTGCCGGAGGCCACCGTTTGCTTGATGCCGGAATTAAAGGGAAGGAATCTATTCCCCAAGTGACAAAAAGCTCTGTCGTGGGAATTTTAATTACGTCTATTATGCGGATTGCCCTTTTCCTTGCGGTGCTTGGCGTCGTTTCCAGAGGTCTGCACATTGATGAAAGCAACCCTGCGGCATCTGTGTTTCAGCTTGCGGCGGGAAATGTCGGGTACAAAATATTCGGTTTGATTATGTGGAGTGCCGCTATCACTTCTGTGATCGGAGCCGCTTATACTTCCGTTTCATTTTTTAAAACCTTTTCACCGAAAATTGAGAAAAACTCACGGGGAATCATCATGGGTTTTATCGTGATATCGACATTAAGTTTTGTCACCATTGGACAGCCCGCTAAAATCCTCGTGCTTGTCGGCTCTTTAAATGGATTGATTCTGCCGATCGCGTTAGGAACCCTTCTTGTGGCTGCGTATAAGAAAAACATCGTAGGCGATTATAAACATCCGCTCTGGCTGACGTGCGCAGGCATATTTGTTGTAGTCATTATGGCGATTTTGGGGATCTACACATTGTTTACACAAATGCCTACTCTATGGAGTTGATAAAATGGAGTGTTCGTGGAACGAAATGGCGCCGAAGAATGTCCGTGCTTTGATACGGGAGGGGAAAATCAGCGGACCGACCGCCGGAATGTCCGCGGGCTATGCGCAGGCCAACCTCGTCGTTTTAAAAAAAGAGCTTGCTTTTGACTTTCTATTATTTTGCCAGCGCAACCAAAAGCCTTGCCCCGTGCTGGATGTAACGGAAGCGGGCTCTCCCGTTCCGGCAATTATCGCCCCGCAGGCTGATATCAGAACTGATTTGCCCAAATACCGAATCTATCAACACGGTGTTTTGGCTGAGGAAGTGACGGATATTACACCATACTGGGAAGATGATTTTGTCGGGTTTTTAATTGGATGCAGCTTTTCCTTTGAACAGGCGATCATTAATAACGGAATAGGTGTCAGACATATTGAAGAAGGGACAAATGTTCCGATGTACAAAACCAATATAGATTGTGTTCCGGCGGGCCCGTTCCGTGGACAGATGGTTGTCAGTATGAGGCCTGTGCCGGAATGGCAGGCTGTCCGCGCAGCTCAAGTCACTTCACGATTCCCGGCTGTGCATGGCGGTCCAATTCAAATCGGCAACCCGCAAGCCATCGGCATTCATGACCTGAACAGGCCCGATTTCGGAGATGCGGTTACAGTTCGGGAAGGTGAGGTTCCGATTTTTTGGGCATGCGGAGTGACGCCGCAAGCCGTCGCAATGCAGGTTAAACCTGAGATGATGATTACACATGCGCCCGGGCACATGCTGATAACCGATATTCGTGACGAAACGCTCGGCGTGCTGTGACACACAACAATGAACCAAACGAGGTGATCTAATTGAACAGTCAGATGGCCAAAACGATAGTCAACATGCAGCCGCTCGGCGATTCTGCAATTGTGATTCAGTTCGGCGAAGATATTAATGAACAGGTAAACGGCCTTGTCCACGCAGCCGCTGCTTGTATTGAGGAACAGCCGTTTCCGGGATTCATTGAATGTATTCCGGCTTTTACGAGTGTGACGGTCTTTTATAATATATATGAAGTGTATCAGCACATGGCTCAAGGAGTAAGCTCTCCTTATGAACAAGTGAAGGCCTATGTGGCAGCGCGTGTAAACCGCCTGTCAGCAGGAGAAAAAAGCAGCCGCAGGGTAGTCGAGATACCCGTTTGCTATGGCGGCGAATTCGGACCTGATTTAGAAGAGGTAGCGCAAATGAATGAGCTGACATGTGAAGAAGTGATTTCCATACATACAGAAGGAGAATACATGGTTTATATGCTGGGCTTTGCGCCGGGCTTTCCGTTTTTAGGAGGCATGTCGGAACGCATCGCGGCTCCTCGGAAATCGTCGCCAAGACCGTCGATTCCCGCAGGCTCAGTAGGGATTGCCGGGCGTCAGACAGGCGTTTATCCCATCTCTACTCCCGGCGGGTGGCAGCTGATCGGCAAAACGCCGCTTGCTCTTTTTCGTCCTGAAGAAAATCCGCCGAGTCTGCTGAGAGCAGGCGATACAGTCAAATTTGTACGAATATCGGAGGCTGAATACAGCGGCTATAAGGAGGGAGCCAATTGAGCATGAAAGTATTAAAACCCGGGCTGCTCACAACGGTCCAGGATACAGGCAGAACCGGCTATCAAAAATATGGCGTGCTGGCAAGCGGGGCTATGGACACCGTCTCGCTTCGCATCGCCAATATGCTGATCAGAAACAGCGAGACAGAAGCCGGGCTGGAGATCACCTTAATGGGTCCCGGCCCGTCGCTTTACTTTTCACAACCGGCGTTAATCGCGGTGACTGGAGCGGACTTTACTCTGCGCATTAATGAAGAAGAGGCTCCGCTGTGGAAGCCGGTATTCGTCCGGGAAAACAGCATAGTCACTTTCGGTCCTTGCAAGCTTGGCTGCCGTGCTTATTTGGCAGCTGCAGGAGGATTTGATGTTCCGGCTGTTATGGAAAGCAAAAGCACATATGTCAGAGCCGGAATCGGAGGGTTTCATGGCAGAGCGCTGCAAAAGGAAGACGAACTTCCGATCGGAGAGATGACCGCGCTTTCAAAAAAAATCGCTGCTAAATTAAGCACAGAACCGGATCATAATGGTTTTTCAGCGCCGAATTGGAGCGTCAGCAAGTACAGATTTCTCCCGCTGAAGAAAAATCCCGTTATTCGAGTTGTGGAAGGAAAGCAATTTGACGATTTTTCAGATGAAGCGAAAGACCGATTTTACGAAGAAACGTTTCGCGTAACACCGCAGTCCGACCGGATGGGCTACAGGCTTAAAGGAGAACCGCTTGAACTAAAGCAGCCGATCGAAATGGTTTCAGAAGCGGTATCCTTCGGCACGGTGCAGGTCCCGCCTGACGGAAATCCGATTATTCTTCTTGCGGACAGACAAACGACAGGGGGATATCCGAGAATCGCGCACATCATTGCAGCTGATCTTCCCGTTGCCTCTCAGATCATGCCGGGAGAGCAGATTCATTTTCAGGCTGTTCCTCTTCAGGAGGCGGAAGCGCTTGTCATCAAGAGAGAAAAGCACTTGAAAGAATTGCAGACGAGAATCAAGATGGAATGGCTCACTTAAAAAAGGGGATGGAATGATGCAGAACAAAAACAAAACGGTCGTAAAATCTATGGCGCTGCTCAATCTGTTTTTAACTGAACCGAAGCTCACGCTAAGCGAGCTGATTTCTCTATCGGGAATGCCGAAAACCTCTGTCCACCGAATGGTCAGCTCTTTGGAGGAAATGGGACTTCTCAGTCGCGACCGCAATGGCGCCTATACATTGGGTCTTGTATTCCTGCAGTTTGGCCAGCTTGTGTCGGAACGTCTGGATATCAGACAAATCGCAAAACCGGTGATGGAAGAGCTTTGTCAAGAAGTGGACGAGGCCGTACATCTGATTATGAGGGACGGAAATGAAGCGATCTATGTCGAAAAAATCGAAGGTACACAGACAGTCCGCCTGTATACAGCCATCGGCCGCCGCTCTCCTCTGTATGCCGGTGCCTGCGCCCGAAGCATATTGTCCTTTCTGCCGCAGGAAGAAATTGAAACATATATCAGACAGACTGAGTTTGTCCCGATCGGCTCAGGAACCATTACAGACCCGGCAGAGCTACTTCAAACCATCAGTTCGTCTTTAGAAAACGGCTATACTGTCAGCTATTCCGAACTTGAAAACTATACAGCGGCGATCGGCGCTCCGATATTCAATCATAAAGGGCAAGTGGCGGCCGGCATCAGTATTGCGGGTTTTGAAGCAAGATTTACAAAAGACCGGCTGCCTTACTTAACCGAAAAGGTCAAAGCAGCCGCTTTTCAGATTTCTGAAAAAATGGGGTATTGACACCCGCACACACAGTAGCCAAATTTCCCTCCGCTGCGTACATTAGGATATCAACAATAACGTAGTGGAGGAAAGAATATGATGATTGAATATACGGCGCTCGGCGATTCTTTGACCGTAGGGAGAGGATCGGGGCTGTTTTCCAGCGGATTCGTCCAGCGCTTCCGTCATATCATGCAAGCGGACTTAGAGGCAGAAGTCTCCGTATCGGTCTTCGCGAAATCCGGGCTTGAAACAGAAGAAATCCTGCACCTGCTGTCGCTGCCACATGTTCAAAAGCGGATAAAAACCGCTGATATGATCACTATTACAGGATGCGGAAACGATCTTTTTGAGTCTGTCAGAGCGTTTCAAGAGAACCCGGACGAAACCATTTTTCGCCGCGCATCCGAGCATTGCCACGAAAACTTCGAAAAAATGATCACCCAGATTGCCCGCATCAAGTGGAAAAATGCTCCCCCTTATGCTATCCGCGTCTTCAATTTATATAACCCTTTTCCGGACATCCCAATAGCGGATAAATGGATTACTTCCTATAACTCACACCTCAGTCAATTAGCTTTAGCGCCCCATGTGAAAATCGCTGATGTATACAGCGCTTTTAAAGGAAAGGAGAAAGAATACCTATCCTTTGACGGCGTCCACCCTAACAGTCAAGGCTATCAAGTCATGGCTGATACGCTGCAAAAGATCGGCTATGGAGAAATAGCTCATTGATATCAAAAAGCGCTCTTGTCCAGAGCGCTTTTTTAGGCGGCGGACGGAGCGGATGTTCAAACATTAAAAGAAACTTAAAATTTACCATTCTCTGTTCTATAGACAAAAAAAGTGCGCTAGAATAATGGAGGACAAAGTCAAATATAGGTATTGCGCTTCAATATTTCATATATGAGAAAGGATGGTACTTTTGATTCGCATCATAAAAATGTCTCTTGCATTTATTATCGTTGTGCTTGCTATTTATGCATTTAATTATGCTGAACATACCTCTGTCATTCAGTCGGTTATGCTGGTATTTCTGGGGGCGGTGATGTTCATTCAAGGGGTTGAAGAACGGAAAAGGGAAAACGACAGCACTGGAAGATTTAACTTCTACACCGCCGGTTTTGTATGGTCTGTCTCTCTTATCGGGTTTACGCTGAATGTCATTTGACTCTATTAAACATCTTGAAAATGCTCGACCACAGGAAACGGAGAATAAAAGCGATGCAGCAAGGCTTTCCATTCTTGATATTCAGCAGACCCGCGAAAGCCTTTTGTGTGATCCTCAAGTGTTTCCCATTCTACGAGCAGCAGATATTTATGAGTTTCTTCCATACATTTTGATAAAGAATGTGTCATATAACCCTTCATCCCGGATATAATCGGGACCGCCCGGCGGAACGCCTCTTCAAATTCATCCTCAAGCCCTTCTTTTACATACAGCATGGCTGCTTCTCTAATCATGTGATCGCTCCCTTTCTTATAGACAAAGTGTACCAGATATTTCCGCCGAAAAAAGGCTTATATTCTATTTCTTAGATCTTCCTAGAAAAAAAATCCTTGCATGGGTCCTTCATTTTAGGAGAAAATAACAATTGGAAGGCAGGGGGAAAACGTGTTGAAAAAGTGTATTTTATTACTATTATTTATAGGGCTTATCGGCTGTTCAAAAGTAGATTCGGCCGAAGACAGAATGGAAGAGTTCGTTAAAGAATGGAACGGCCAGCATTTTGAACAAATGTATCAAAGCCTGTCGAAAGATGCCAAAAAAGACATATCAAAAAAAGACTTTGTGAACAGATACAAAACCGTCTATGAACAGGCCGGTGTAAAAAACTTAAAAGTCACTGCAGGCAAACAGGATGAAGAAGATACGGAAAATAAGGACATGCAGCATATTCCATACAAAGTCAGCATGGAAACAAAAGCAGGCAAAGTAGCCTTTGAAAATACAGCGGTGCTCAAAAAAGAGAAAACGGACGACGGGGAATCTTGGAATATAGATTGGGACCCATCCTTTATCTTTAAGCAGCTGGCAGATGAAAAAACCGTGCAAATCGCCAGCGAAGAGCCAAAACGGGGACAAATTTACGATAAAAACGGCAAAGGCTTAGCCATCAACACAGAAGTGCCGGAAATCGGCATTATTCCAGGCCAGCTCGGAGACAAAAAAGCCAAGGTGCTGAAAAAACTGTCTGAAAAACTGGAGATTTCTGAAGACGATATTGAGAAAAAGCTTTCACAAAACTGGGTGAAAGATGACTCATACGTACCGCTTCAAAAGATAAGACCGGATGAAAAGGATTTAATATCGGAGCTGACCTCACTTGACGGAGTGACGAAAACAAGCGTAAGCTCCCGCTATTATCCTTACGGCGAAAAAACGGCTCATCTTACAGGATATATCAAGGCGATTACAGCCGAAGAATTAAAGAAAAAGAAAGACGGCGAATACAGCGATACTTCCAAGATTGGAATCGCAGGCCTTGAAAATGTATATGAAGACAAGCTGAGAGGAACAACCGGCTGGAAAATATACGTGCCTGAAACAGGTGATGTTATCGCCGAAAAGAAAGCGAAAAACGGTGAGGATCTGAACCTTACAATTGATATGAAAACCCAAACGAAATTGTATCACGATTTGAAGGATGACAGCGGAGCGGCAGTCGCGCTTCAGCCGCAAACAGGAGAGACACTTGCTCTTGTCAGCGCTCCTTCCTACGATCCGAACGGATTTATTTTCGGGTGGAACGATAAAGAATGGAAAAAATTAAACTCAAATAAACATCTGCCTTTCTCGGCCAAGTTTAAGAAAACATACGCACCCGGTTCTACAATTAAACCGATTGCAGCCGCTATCGGACTGAAAAACGGGACACTTGACGCCGCAGAAAAGAAAAAAATCACGGGAAAAGAATGGCAGAAGGATTCGAGCTGGGGCGGCTATTCCGTTACAAGGGTGTCAGAGCGCCTTGACGAAGTCAATCTGGAGAACGCGTTAATCACATCGGATAACATTTATTTTGCACAAAACGCGCTTGATATGGGCGCGGATACCTTTACAAAAGGCCTGAAAACTTTCGGATTTGCGGAAGATATCCCATATGAATTTCCGGTTGAAACGTCATCCATTGCCAATGACAAGCTTGATTCCGACATTTTATTGGCGGATTCAGGTTACGGCCAAGGGCAGATGCAAATGTCTCCGCTTCACTTAGCGGCGGCTTATACGCCATTTGCAGCCGACGGCAATTTAGTGAAGCCGAGTCTCGTGAAAAAAGATTCAAAAACAGCCGACATCTGGCATAAACAGGTTGTTTCTAAAGCGGGCGCGGAAGAAATCACAAAAGGATTAAAAGGCGTTGTGGAAGACGAGCGCGGCTCAGCTTATCAGCCGATTGTGAAAGGAATAACCGTAGCCGGAAAAACAGGAACAGCCGAGCTGAAAAAATCAAAAGATGAAGACGGCGCAGAAAACGGCTGGTTTGTCGGATATGATTACAAGAACAAAGACTTGCTGGTGGCTATGATGATTGAAGACGTCAAAAAACGCGGCGGCAGCCATTATGTCGTCGAAAAAGCGAAAAATCAATTTCAATCTAAATAAAAAAGCATTTTCGTGAGGCGAAAGGAAAAAGGGCGGAAAAAGCCGAATAAAAAAGCATGAAGCACTTTCTAAAAGCTTCTAAAGTCAGCTCAAAGAAAAGAGGGAGTTATATGCAGCGCGTACAGTTGGCGGAAGATCTTCAATTTTCCCGAGTGATACACGGGCTTTGGCGCCTCAATGAATGGAATTATTCAGACAGGGAGCTGCTTCAGTTTATCGAGTGGTGTACGGAACACGGCATCACCACGTTTGATCATGCTGATATTTATGGAGGGTACACATGCGAAAAGCTGTTTGGCAGAGCCCTCGCCCTTTCGCCTTCCATAAGAGAAAAAATAGAGCTGGTCACGAAGTGCGGGATTGTCATTGAATCACCGGAACGGCCGAGCCACAGATCGCATCATTATAATACAACCAAGTCCCACATCCTGGCATCCGCTGAGCAATCCCTGCTGAATCTGAACACAGACTATATTGACGTCCTGCTGATTCACAGACCGGACCCGCTCATGGACCCTGAGGGAGTGGCTGAAGCGTTTCAGGCGCTGAAATGCTCAGGCAAGGTCAAGTATTTCGGAGTCTCTAACTTTAAAGATCATCAATACCGGATGCTTGAATCCTATTTGCCTGAGCCGCTTGTTACCAATCAAATTGAACTGTCCGCTTATGAATTGGAAAATATTCATGATGGCACTCTGGATTTTTGCCAAGAGAAGCGCATCGCTCCGATGGCTTGGTCACCGCTTGCGGGAGGCAAAGTCTTTTCCGGAGAAATGGACAAAGATTATCGAATACGGGCGGCGCTTGAAGCCGTCCAGTCAGAAATCGGCGCCGCTTCGATGGATGAAGTCATGTATGCTTGGCTGTTTACGCACCCTGCGGGCATTATGCCGATTGTCGGAAGCGGCAAACGCGAACGGCTTTCTGCTGCGATAGATGCGCTAAAACACAAGCTAAGCCACGAACAATGGTTTCGGATTTACACAAGTGTGCAGGGGTATGATATTCCATAACGGAAAAGCATCAGCCATTATGGCTGATGCTTTTTTGTACAATGTTTTTCAATCCTGTCACACAGTCCAGTGCCAAATTGCCATTTAGTAGTTGTTGAATATGTATTGAAAGCGTTTTATATTATAAGGAAACCTCTTCAGTTGCTCCTGTATACTCCCCTTTCATAACAAATACCGCATCACGGAAGTCTGGAGGCACATTTCATGTATATGACTGCTAGAGAACAAAAGCTTATGAAACTTCTTTTATCGCAAAGCCGGTATGTGACGGTTAATGAGATGGCTGAGGAGATGCAAGTCAGCACAAGGACCATTCACAGGGAATTAAAATCTATCAAGCCTATCATGCAGCGATATAACCTGACTCTCGACAAACAGCCCGGCAAGGGATTAAAGATGGTCGGGAGTATGGAAGGCAAACAAAAGCTCTTGACCGACTTGTCCCATGAACAGCATGAGTACAGCGCCGATGAACGGAAGCTTCTGATTCTCTGTTCGCTATTAGAGTCTCAGGAAGCGATTAAGCTGTATACCTTAGCAAAGGACTTACAGGTGACCAATGCGACCGTCAGCTATGATTTGGATGAGCTGGAGGAATGGATTTCGCCCTTCGGATTAACGCTGATCCGCAAAAGGGGATTTGGCATTCAGCTTATGGGGCCTGAGGACGCAAAACGGAAAATCGTCGGAAACCTGATCGTCAACCGTTTAGATATTCAGATGTTTTTAGAAGCTGTTGAATTAAATATTAAGGGCAAAACGGACACATCAGAAAAAATGTTCGGCGTCGTCAGCAAAGGAGAGTTTTTGAAAATGGAACGGGTTCTGTTCCGTCTGAAAGAAAAAACCGCATACGCTCTCTCTGACAGTTCGTATATCGCCCTTGTCGTTCATCTAACCTTTGCGATGGAGCGCATCCAGCTTGGCGAAACCATCAGTATGGAGGCTGAAGAGCTTCATACATTGAAAAATACGAAGGAATACAGCTCAGCCCTTGAGATTGCCGGTGAGCTCGAAAAGGCATTCGGCGTCACCATTCCCGAAGCGGAAGTCGGCTATATTACCATCCATTTGCGAAGCGCGAATCGTAAATATGAAACCGAATACAAAGCGCAGGATATCGAACTGGAAATCGCGCTGCAAACGAAACGGCTGATCGCTTTTATTTCTGAAAAAATCAGGGTGGATCTCACTGAAAACTGCTCATTATACGAAGGACTCATTGCCCATCTGGAGCCGGCGATGAACAGGATAAAGGAAGACATGGGCATCTACAATCCGATGAAGGAACAGATCAAACGCGACTACTTTCTCCTTTACATGGCGATCGAAGAAGGGATGGAAAAAAGTTTTCCGGACATGACTTTTTCTGATGATGAGATTGCTTATCTCGTGCTTCATTTCGGTTCAGCGCTGGAGCTTAAGAAAGAAGAAGCGAAGATCAAAGCGCTGATCGTCTGTTCAAGCGGCATCGGTTCTTCGAAGATGCTCGCGTCAAGGCTGAAAAAAGAACTGCCCGAAATCCAATCATTCGACATGTCCTCGCTGATCGAGCTGAAGGACCGGGATATCGGGGCGTATGATATGATCGTCTCCACAGTGCCGATTCCTTATGAAAACATAGATTACATTGTGGTGAGCCCGCTGCTGAATGAAGAAGACGCCAATCAGGTCAAGCAGTACATTAAGCGAAAGATCCCGCTGATTCTGGAGAAAAAACGCAGACCGGATAATAGCCCATGTGAAAAAACTGACATCCCCGATACCCTGAAAACAGCGGAGAAAATGGGTCGATATTTGGACGCGATTCAACATGTCCTGAAGAATTTCACCGTCAATAACATAGACACGAAGCCCGATGATGAACCGCTGCCGCACCAGATGTTCCGTCTGCTGGAGGCGGAAGGCTTGATTCATGACGCCAAAAAGGCCGCTGTCTGCCTGCTGGAGCGGGAAAAGCAGGGGGGATTGGGCATCCCTGAAACAGGGATGGCGCTTTACCATCTCAAAAATGAAGAAATCGTCCTGCCTTTTTTCAAAATTTATGATCTCAGCAAGCCGTATGAAGTCAATGGCATGGACGGAAAGCCCCTCAGTATGAGCCGTGTACTTGTCATGATGGCGCCCGCTGATCTGCCGGCTGAGGGGTCGGAAATATTAAGCGCTATCAGTTCCGCTATTATCGAAAGCAAAGAGAGCATGAAAGCATTTCAGAATGAAGGAGAACAGGCGCTTTATCAGCGTTTGAACATGCTGTTCCATGCATGGATGAAAGAGAATTTATATCAGTGAAAAAGAGCACACGCAGGAAAAACGGCGTGTGTTTTTGTATGTCATAAAGTGATGTATGCGAAGGATTCCTATAGCAGAAAATAACTGAAACTGGGACTATTTTATCATTCTGAGTTAAAATCATTCCAAAACGAAATTGTTTTACAAGTTATCTTTTTTGGTTTAAAATGGATTCGGAAAAGGAAGATAATCTAACGGGACAATTGAATTTTCAACATCATATAGGAGATGAAATTATGAAGACACTACAGCATCTGATTCTGCATGACATGCCGAACAGCGAAGAGATAGAAGCTGTGAAAACCGGAGAGGATACACAGACATACGCCGTTTACCGCAAAAGAATCAACCAGCTTGCGAACGCCCTGCTGCAAAAGGGCATCAAAAAAGGCGATCGGGTCGCATTGCTTTGTAAAAACGGCAATGCTGCATCAACTGTTATGTTTGCCGCGCTTGAAATTGGCGCAGCGGTGGTCCCTGTAAGCTGGCAGCTGAAGCCATATGAGCTTAAAGGAATATTAAAAGCCTGTGAGCCAAAAGCCTTATTTTACGGAAGTGATTTTGAGGACACCATGAAAGAAGTGCTTCCGGATATTTCATCACTGCATACAACAATCGTAACCGGGACCGCTTCGGAAACAACATCTGAATTTGAAAATCTTTTTGCAGGTCCCGGCCATTTGCCAGAAGCAGAAACGGTATCTGAAGATGATACGGCACTGCTTATGTTCACTTCAGGAACCACTGGCAACCCAAAAAGATGTATGCTGACGCACGGCGGAATTTACAATTATGTAACTGAAACCATTAAAAGCGGAGGCCGCATGAAAGATCTTCGTTTTCTTGCTTGCCATCCGATTTATCACACAAGTGCGATCATCTGTTTAATGCAGGGCACAATAACAGGCGCAACGATCATTTTTACAAATGATCAGGATCCCGCTCATATTCTGAACCTGATAGAGGAAGAAAAGATTCAGTGCGTGATGGCTCTTCCTGTTTTTTATACCTATCTTCTGGAGGAATGGGAAGCCCGCAAGACTGATCTATCCTCTGTCTTATACTTTATGACTGGCGGAACAAAGGTGCCGAGCAGCCTGATTCGCCGATATCATGAAATCGGAGTGCCTCTAGTACAAGGCTACGGCAGCACTGAGGCATGGGGTATCAGCACATGGAGCCCTGAAATGGGCTGGGACAAAGCCGCTTCAGCAGGAAAACCGATGTCCGTTGTTGATGTGAAAATCGAGGATCCTGAAACGGGAGAAGAGCTGCCGCAAGGATCTATCGGAGAAGTTGTCGTGCGCAGTCCTTTTTTGTTTAAAGGCTACGAAGAAAACCCGGAAGCCACACAAAAAGTGCTGCAAAACGGCTGGTTCCGCACAGGCGATTCAGGTTATATAGATGAGGATGGCTTCATCTTTATTACCGGACGCTATAAGGACGTCATTATTTACGGCGGCGATAACATCTATCCTGACCAAATTGAAGAGGTTGTTCAGCAAGTGCCTGGCATTCTTGAGGCCGCTGTTGTCGGCGTGCCTGACCCGCTCTACGGAGAAAAACCGAAAGCGTTTATTGTCACAAACGGCACTCAAGATCTGACGGAAGAAGATGTTACCCGCTTCTGTACAGAAAGACTGTCCGCTTACAAAATTCCGGAGATTGAATTTGTAGACGAACTTCCGAAAAACAATCTCGGCAAAGTGAAGAAAGATATCTTGCGCAAGCAAGCCACTCACTCATAAGATAGAAAACCCGGCTCTATTAGATGCCGGGTTTTTTTGCGGTTACGCAAACTGACAGTTCTGGTGTGATGTATTTAAATTGAATCTCTATGTCTTCAAAACCGGCCGCGTATAAATCGGCATATATCTGTTTGGCGAATGCTTTTGTTTTCTCCGGACTTGCGTCTGCTTCTCTGGGCTGCATCGAAATGGCCGTCTTGCCGCCGGGTTTTAAGGCTTGATATATATGGTGCACGCCTTTTTGCCGATCATTCCAGATGGTGTAGTTGTTAACCGAAAGCACCTTATCATAATAAGCGGAAGGGAGAGGGGCTGTTTCAATGCCGCCCTTCATCAGCCGCACCGACTTCTGTTTGACCTTGCGCTCCGCCTGTTTTTTCATGACCCCCGAAGCATCAATCCCATCAATTTTCACCGTGGGCTCACGCTTTAGCATCTGCTTCAGGCTGTATCCGGGCCCGTAACCTACTTCAAGGACAACGTCATGGCGTTTTAAGGTAAGCTGATCAATCGTCCATTTATTTAATGTTTTATTTTCAGCGGCCATGATGTATCCGGCAATTACGCCAATCAAACCTTTTGGCCGGCTGAACCTTTTTGAAATTGCATTAATCATCTTGTCACCGCCTTTTTGTGTTTTAATCCCTCCAAACGTTTCATGTGAAACATTTTTCTGAAAAAGCATTTCCAACCTGCTCTTTTATGTTTAGACAAAGAATGCAGGAGGTAGACAGAAAATAGCACATGAAAAAAGAGGAGGAGAAAACACATGGGAAACTATCCAAACGAATTACCGGCGCAATCACAAAATCGGCAGCCTGGAATTGAAAGCGAGATGAATCCAAGTCCCGTATATGAGTACGAAAATTATAAAGGGGCGGACAAATTAAAAGGAAAAGTCGCGCTAATTACAGGAGGCGACAGCGGAATCGGCCGCGCTGTATCTGTAGCCTATGCCAAAGAAGGCGCTGATATTGCGATCGTCTATCTTGATGAACACGGGGATGCGGAAGATACAAAAAAACGTGTAGAACAAGAAGGCGTAAAATGCTTGCTGATCCAAGGAGATGTAGGGGAAGAGGAGTTCTGTAATGAAGCTGTGGAAAAAACGGTGAATGAACTTGGGCGCCTTGACATCCTTGTAAATAACGCTGGAGAACAGCATCCGAAGCAAAGCATTAAGGATATATCAAGCGAACAGTTGCACAGAACATTCAAAACCAACTTTTACTCACAATTTTATTTGACTAAAAAAGCGATCGACTACCTTAAACCGGGAAGTGCGATCATAAATACAACATCCATTAACCCATACAGAGGAAATCCCCAGCTTATTGATTACACGGCGACTAAAGGCGCAATCAATGCCTTTACAAGAACGATGGCTCAAGCGCTCGTTCAAGATGGAATCCGTGTAAATGCAGTAGCACCGGGTCCTATTTGGACACCGTTAAT
The DNA here is from genome assembly GCF_022695965.1 of Bacillus sp. HU-1818. Lineage (NCBI taxonomy): Bacteria > Bacillati > Bacillota > Bacilli > Caryophanales > Bacillaceae > Bacillus > Bacillus sp. HU-1818. The sequence goes on along the minus strand of NZ_JAAPBE010000004.1, from coordinate 149,069 downwards.
TCCGGCTACATTCCCGGATGAAACTGTCGCCAAATTCGGTCAAAACACACCGATGGGCCGTCCTGGACAACCGGTTGAGCACGTGGGCTGCTATGTTCTGCTTGCTTCAGACGAATCTTCCTATATGACAGGCCAGACGCTCCATGTTAACGGCGGAGACTTTGTGACGACATAATAGGGAGTGATGAGTGTGAAGGTAACAAAGGAAGACGTAAACAGCTATTATAAAAAAGCGGGAATTATTTTGACAGATGATGAAGTTGACCAAATTCAAATGATGGACTATGGATTAGGAAAGCTTGATAAAGTCGGGCTGCAGCTTTTTATCTACGTCAATACGGACCGATACTGTTCAAAGGAACTGGTGCTGTTCCCGGGACAGACTTGCCCGGAACACCGCCATCCGCCTGTGAACGGTGAGGAAGGAAAACAAGAAACTTTCCGCTGCCGATACGGTAAAGTTTATCTTTATGTAGAGGGAGAAAAAACGGAGCTTCCGAAGGTTCTTCCGCCCCATGAAGACAGAAAGTACTATACCGTCTGGCACGAAATCGAACTGGAGGCAGGGGGGCAATACACCATTCCGCCCAATACGAAACATTGGTTTCAGGCGGGAGAAGAAGGTGCAGTCATAACCGAAATGTCTTCAACAAGCACGGACGATTACGATATATTTACGGATTCAAGAATATAAGGATGGGGCTGAGATGCCCATCCTTTTTTTATGATCATCACTGACTTATAAAGATGCGCGCATTCAAAGGTTTAAATTTCTCCGGAATGTGGAAAAGTAACAGCGGAGATTAAAAAAGGAGTGATTCATAATGAATCAACAAGAAATTAAAAAAAAAGTGCTGGATGTACTGGATAACCATAAAGTAGGTTCACTTGCCACCGTTGAACAGGGCAAACCGCATTCCCGTTATATGACGTTTTTCCATGACGGCTTGACCATTTATACGCCGACAAGCAAAGAGACACATAAAACAGAAGAAATAGAAAACAACCCGAATGTGCATGTTTTATTAGGATATGATTGTGAGGGTTTCGGTGATGCGTACGTAGAAGTATCCGGAAAAGCTAAGCTGAACAATTCAACTGAACTAAAAGATAAGCTCTGGAACAGCAAGCTTGAACGCTGGTTTGACGGCAAGGACGATCCGAATCTGGTCATTCTTGAAATTGAACCGGCCGACATCAGATTAATGAATGCAGGCGAAAAAACATCTGTTTCATTAAACTTATCTCAATAAAGTGTTGTACTATTCAGGGCGATGTAGTATAATAAGTTGTTAAGAAAGATAAATGTGCAAATAATAAAGAAAGTAAACTTCTTTTTTCTGTTTTAAGAGAGAAGCTTTACCGCTTCCATACAGCTATGGTACAAAAAAGCTGACCTTATTCTTTTCCCTCTGACACTCGCCCCTAACGATGAGATGGAAAAAAGACTTTTTGTTTTACAATTCACACCGGCGCGGCTTCGGAGCCGCAGTGACGATTGAGAGGTAGGGCTTTCGTTGTCTTGTTATCAAGAACTTCCATGGTGTTTACTTTCGAAGATGATTCTATCGGAACAATCTTAAAGACGAATCTAAACCGTCCGACTACGGCGGAATATATAACCTTTTATTTGCGTAAGAAAAGAATAAGACAAACCGCTCGGCAACCCCGGGCGGTTTTTTTGTATTGTCTATTGATGTGAAACGCGTTTCAGCCCTTATTATAATATTGTAAGCGCTTCACAAAATGGTGCGGGAGGTTTCTGTATGAACAAAAAGAATAATATTCTTACGATTACCGAGTCATTAAACAAGCGGCTTCAACAAGAGCCTATGAGAGTGCTGAGTGAAGAGGATTGGGCGTTTTGGAAGGAAAACGGATATGTCGTCATCCATGACGCTGTGCCGAAAGATTACATTGAGCGCACAGCCACTCTGATTTGGGAGTTTGAAGAAAAAGATCCGGAGAACCCTTCTGATTGGTACGCGCCAGCCCGCCGTGAAATCCAAATGAAAGAATTGAAAAACACAGGTATGGTAGAGCTTTATCATCATCAATATTTGTGGGACAACCGCACATATGAGAAGGTGTACAACGCTTTTGTGGATATTTGGGGCACTGAAAAGCTATGGGCGACCATTGACAGATGCAATCTCAATCTGCCGATCAAACCGGGCTATGAGTATGAGGGCTTTATCCATTGGGATGTGGATACCTCAGTAGACCCAGTTCCGGTCAATGTGCAAGGCGTCTTATCCTTAGTGGATACGGATATAGAAATGGGCGGATTCCAGTGCATCCCTGAATTGTACCGCAATTTTGAGGAATGGGTGCAAACACAGCCTTCGGATCGAAATCCTTATCGGCCTGATACAGCCGGGTTTACACCGACAAAAGTCGTCACAAAAGCCGGTGATCTGCTCATCTTTAACAGCATGCTGGCCCACGGCATTCGGGCGAATCACTCGACAAAGCCGCGGCTTGCCCAGTACATTTCCATGTTTCCTGCGCAAGAACATAATGAGGCGCTGCGCGAATCAAGAATTTCTCAATGGAGCGAACGAATTCCGCCAGACGGCAAGGCATTTCCAGGAGATCCGCGAAACTGGGAACAAACCAAATACAGCCGAGCCGTCTTAACTGAATTAGGTGAAAAATTGCTTGGGCTTAAAAAATGGTAATGTGGTACGAAACCTCGGACTTCCTCAATCAGTCTAATCTGTATCAATAAGTGGAGGAAGACATAGTGGAAGTTATCACATTACAGGTATTATTCATTTTTTGTTTTTTACTGCTGATTCACTCAATTGAAACACTGGCATATGCGACAAGGCTTTCAGGAGCGCGGGTTGGGTTTATCGCGTCCGCTCTTTCACTCTTCAATGTCATGGTCATCGTATCCAGAATGTCGAATATGGTGCAGCAGCCCTTTACAGGACATTTAATTGACGACGCCGGAAAGCATGCGCTCACGGTTGTAGGAGAGCAATTCAGATTTTTGATTTTCGGATCAACAGTCGGCACTATGCTTGGAATCATTCTGTTACCGACGTTTGTCGCTATATTTTCACGGGCGATCATCCACCTTGCTGGCGGGGGAGGGTCCGTTCTGCAAGTATTTAAAAAAGGTTTGTCAATAAACGGACTAAAAAACGCCCGTTACTATTTGAGAAAACCATCTGTTTCGTATTTCAAAGGTTTTCAATTTCGCTTTATTCCAAAGCGCCTTTTTGTCATCAACATGGTGATCACTTCAATATATACGATCGGCGTGCTCTCAGCACTCTATGCCGGACTGCTCGCGCCGGAACGAAGCACGACGGCAGTGATGGCCTCCGGGCTGATTAACGGCATTGCCACAATGCTCTTAGCCGTCTTTGTCGATCCGAAAATATCCGTGCTCGCTGATGACGTGGCAAAGGGAAAACGAAGTTACACTTACTTAAAGTGGACATCGGTAACGATGGTGACCTCAAGGGTGGCGGGCACGATTCTCGCCCAGCTCATGTTTATCCCCGGCGCCTATTATATTGCGTGGATGACAAAGTGGTTTTAAAAAAGCTGCCTATCGCCAAAAGCGAAATCATTACATGATAAATGATTTCGCTTTTGGCATTTTTGTTGCACGCTTTAATGTTCTCCTACAGCTGTCCAACTGTTGATTTGATTAATGATATTTAAATCAGCATATTCTCTTTCAGCGTAGGACGAGTGTCCTGATAGACTTCGTCAGGAAGAAATGAACATGAAGAAAAATGAAAAAAGAAAAACCCTGCATTTTTAATACAGGATTTTACTCAAACTTTTAAAATTTACACCTTGAGTCTAAAAAAGACATGGCATTGGATCAGACTTGCACAGATTCGGTGAAAGGGGCATTCGAAAAGGCGCCCGACGGACTCGCGGCATGCCTGACAGCCAATGCATAATCATTTATTTATAATTTCTCAATCCCCGGTCATATAAAAAGTTTCCGAATGGAACAAAAGCGGCGACGAATCCGGCGGCAGACCATTTTAATGACCATTTGACAGACAGCGTCACATAAGCCAGCACAAGCAAATACAAAACGAACAATCCGCCATGCACGGAACCGACAATCGTAACGGCAAGCGGAAGATCAGCCCAGTATTTAAGAGGCATAGCGATAAACAGCAGGATTAAGAGAGACATTCCTTCAATAAAACCCATCGTACGAAGCCTTCCGATCGGTGTTTGCAGCATAAATCGCCCTCCTTATGTACACGTTTTCAACTATACTATATACGATCAGGGGGACAAATATGACAAGTTCAGCTAATGTTCAAAAAACCTTCAATTTTAACTTACTCATCATCGAAAATATCTTTATTTTTGCGGTAGGATATGCTCAGGCTTATGAAATGAACCATGAAGTAAAAGATCGTAAACAATATGGCCAGTACAAGGGCATCAAACCAATCCTCGGAGTTCTGCGGGAATCCGGTAAAAAGGAAACTGACCGCAAGAAAAATAAGGCCGGTACAGGCGCTGACGGCGGTTATTTCCTTTCTTTTTTTCCGATAGACCCTTTTATTCGATATGTCCGGATGCTCCATGCCTGATAATAGGCAGCGAAGTAAGATATATCCTGCATATACGATCAAACCAATACCGCTCACCATATATTCAATAGGTTCTTTGTGTAGAATTCCGCCTCTGATGATGAGATCCAAAAGCATGAGAGCAGCCACAATTAAACCTGCTTCCCCGTAGAATTGATTCATCTTCTTTTCAACGTATTCATCGGTCCGCCCGGAGGAGGCTTGTAAAAACGGAAGCTTCATTTTGTTTCAATCCCTTCCCAAAATAAATGATCTAACGTTTGATCCAAGGCTTTTGCTAATGCGATGCAAAGCTGCAATGTCGGATTATATTTGCCTTTTTCAATCAGCCCGATTGTCTGCCTGGTGACACTGACGTGAGCCGCATGCTGAGATTGGGTCCATCCTTTTTCAATCCGAGCCATTTTAACCCAATTAACCATTTACTCACTCCAATTGAATTTATATGTGTCTTTATGTAATGTATATATTAGTTCGTAAAGTCAATTAATGGGAATCGGTCTCCTTGTCTTTTTTTCAAAATCCCGCGATAATATGAACAAAAGAGCAGAAGGAAGTATGAGGCCAAATGAAACTCGACAAACTCGATCTCAGCATAATCAGAGAACTTAAAGAAGACAGCCGCCTGTCAATGAGGGAATTAGGCAGGAAAATCAAGCTGTCTCCGCCGTCGGTCACAGAGCGGGTCAGACAGCTGGAGTCCTTCGGCATCATTAAACGATATACATTGGAAGTTGATCAGAAAAAAATAGGACTTCCCATTTCCTGCATGATAGAAGCAACCGTCAAAAACGGAGATTACGAACGATTTAAAACGTATATTCAATCGTTTTCGAATATAGAATTTTGCTATCGCATCGCCGGGTCTGCCTGCTATATGCTGAAAATCAACGCCGAAAGCCTTGAAGCCATTGAAGAATTCATCAATCAAACCTCACCGTACGCTCAAACCGTGACTCATGTCATTTTTTCAGAAGTTGAGATGAAAAACGGGCGCGGTTAGAGAGAGGCCGCTCCGTCTGTTATAATAAAAGGATGAGCGTGAAAGAAAGAGAAGTGATAAAGCATGTCAAAAACAGTTGTATTAGCTGAAAAACCTTCAGTCGGCCGGGATTTGGCCCGGGTGCTGAAGTGTCATAAAAAGGGAAACGGATATTTAGAAGGAGACCGATATATCGTCACTTGGGCGCTCGGCCATTTGGTGACGCTCGCTGATCCTGAGGGCTACGGCAAGGAGTTTCAATCATGGCGGCTGGAAGATCTGCCGATTATTCCAGAGCCTTTAAAGCTCGTCGTGATTAAAAAAACCGGAAAACAGTTCAATGCGGTGAAAGCCCAGCTCACCCGCAAGGATGTAAGCGGCATTGTCATTGCGACAGACGCCGGACGTGAAGGGGAGCTTGTCGCCCGCTGGATTATTGAAAAAGCGCACGTTAATAAACCGATCAAACGTCTGTGGATTTCCTCAGTAACTGATAAAGCGATCAAGGATGGCTTTCAAAAACTGCGCAGCGGCAAAGAATATGAAAATCTGTATCACTCAGCCGTCGCCAGAGCGGAAGCGGATTGGATTGTCGGAATCAACGCGACCCGCGCGCTGACCACAAAATTCAACGCGCAGCTGTCATGCGGACGTGTACAAACGCCGACACTGGCGATGATTGCGAAACGGGAAGCCGATATTCAAGCGTTTACGCCGGTACCGTATTTCGGTATTCGTGCGGCCGTTGAAGGGATGACCTTAACCTGGCAGGACAAAAAAACGAAGCAAAGCAGAACATTTGATCAAGCCGTTACTACCCGATTGCTGGACAAGCTGGAAGGTAAATCCGCAACAATTGCTGATCTGAAAAAAACAGCGAAGAAAAGTTTTGCGCCGGGTCTTTATGATTTAACTGAATTGCAAAGAGACGCGCACAAACGGTTCGGTTTTTCTGCAAAAGAGACGCTGTCGGTTTTACAAAAGCTGTACGAACAGCATAAGCTTGTCACGTACCCGCGTACGGATTCACGATTTATTTCAAACGACATCGTGCCGACATTAAAGGACCGGTTGGAAGGCATGGAAGTTAAACCATATGCCCTGTACGTCACAAAAATTTTAAAACGCGGCATCAAAGCGCATAAAGGCTTTGTGAATGATGCGAAGGTATCAGATCACCATGCCATCATTCCGACTGAAGAACCGCTTATCCCCAGCAGTCTGAGCGATAAAGAACGCAAGCTGTATGATCTGATCGCGAAGCGTTTTCTTGCCGTATTGATGCCGGCATTTGAGTATGAGGAAACAAAGGTCATTGCCGACATCGGGGGAGAAACGTTTACCGCTAAAGGAAAAACCGTTCAGTCTCAAGGCTGGAAGGCTGTTTACGATGCTTATGACGAGGAAGACGATCAAGACGAAGACAGAGACCAAACATTGCCGGCTCTCCAAAAAGGCGATAGTTTGCCAGTGCGCGCCTTGAAGGAAACAAGCGGCCAAACAAAGCCGCCTGCGCGTTTCAATGAAGGAACTCTCCTGTCCGCCATGGAAAATCCAAGTGCTTTTATGCGGGGAGATGAGAAGAATCTTGTCAAAACATTGGGCGAGACCGGCGGGTTAGGCACAGTCGCAACCCGTGCCGATATCATTGAAAAACTGTTTAATAGCTTTTTAATTGAGAAAAAGGATAAAGATATTTTCATCACCTCAAAAGGAAAACAGCTGTTACAGCTCGTTCCTGAGGATCTAAAATCACCGGCTCTTACAGGAGAGTGGGAGCAAAAACTCTCTGCCATTGCGGCAGGGAAATTGAAATCATCTGTCTTTATTAAAGAAATGAAGGCCTATGCGAACGAAACAGTGAAAGACATTAAAAACAGCAGCCAAACCTTCAGGCACGATAATGTGACGGGAACAGCCTGTCCGGAGTGCGGCAAAATGATGCTGAAAGTAAACGGCAAACGCGGCACAATGCTTGTATGCCAGGATCGGGAATGCGGAAGCAGAAAAACGATCGCCAGAAAAACAAATGCCCGCTGTCCGAACTGCCACAAGAAGCTGGAGCTGCGCGGGCAGGGAGAAGGACAAATCTTCGCGTGCGTCTGCGGCCACCGCGAAAAACTGTCCGTTTTTGAAAAACGCAAATCTAAAGAAAAAACAGGACGCGCCTCTAAACGGGATGTATCCTCATATCTGAAACATCAAAACAAAGACGAGCCGATTAATAACGCGCTGGCGGAACAGCTGAAAAAGCTCGGTCTGGATAAATAATCAAAAAGAAACCTGCGATTGATCAGCAGGTTTCTTTTTTTTATTGGTCTAAAGTCATCTTTTTCCTGTTGATCAAAGGAAAAAAAGCTAGTAATCTTCAATTTTTTCTTTTATAGTAAATATAATTTGCAGTTTAGGTGTAAATACCCAGTATTATAATAATTTGATTCTTACATTTTATTTCTCAGCCATATATAATGATCGTCTGACTGAGTTTCAGATGAAAAGGGAGATTTGCCAGTGAAGAACGTGAGTATTTTTGTCATGATCCTGTTGATTTCAATCGGACTTTCAGCGGGATGCATGAAAGCTGACCATAAGGAATCGGCGGATGTACCAAACAGTGTTCCGCTTCAGCCTGCGGAACACTTTATCTATCAAAATCTGATGAACGAAAAGGGCTGGATTCAAACAAATCTAAAAGATCATCCCGCCTACTTATCGGAATCACTCGGCCTCTGGATGGAATTTTTACTCAGCAAAAAGGACGCCTCTCATTTTCAGGAACAATATCAGCACCTTGCCGAATCCTTTCTAATGAAAAACAATCTGATTACGTGGAAGATTGAAGACAATATACCCGCTAAGTCCAACGCTCTGATAGACGATCTCAGAATCATGCTGTGTCTGGACCAGGCGGCGGCTCTTTGGAATCACAATGAATATGCTCAAACGGCCCGGCAGATCGGCGCCGCTTTGAAAAAGCACAATATGAACAACGGCGTGTTTACTGATTTTTACGATTCCGGCTCTCAAGCAGCGGGAAAAGACGTCACCCTTTCCTATATCATGCCGGATGCGTTAGCAGTGTTAAAGAAGAACGGACTGATAGATGAAGAAACTGAACAGCGGAATCTGAACGTTCTTTATCATGCACCTCTGCAGAACGGATTTCTGCCGAAAACGTACAACACAGAGACGGGAGAATATAAGTACGACAGTGAAGTCAATGTCATCGACCAGCTGTATGCCGCACTGCACTTGAAAAAGGGAGATGAAAAAGCTGCGGCTGCAGCAAACTGGGTTAAGCAGGAGTTTGAAGCAAACGGAAAGCTGTACGGACGGTATTCAGCGGAAACAAAAAAGCCGGCGGTCCAATATGAATCACCGTCTGTTTACGCCTTGGCTATCCTATTTTTGGCTGAACAAAAAGAAGACACCGCCGTTAGCAAGGCATTATATGAAAAAATGACCGGGTTTGAAATCCTTGATCCGCTGAAGACACATTATGGAGGATATATGAGCGGCAATGACACGCACTCTTTCGACAATTTGCTGCCGCTTTTGGCTGAAAGGAAGCTTTTTAATGAAAATATCATTCAATGACACTCAAAAAATCTTTAGTTATATTGTTTTGCTGGCTGCGGCGCTATCCATCTTTATTTATTACGTATCGCCGCAGCAACCAGAAGGCATTCTCATCATCTGCATCACCCTGCTCGTCATTGGCGCCGGGGTATGGTTCGGCCCGGTGTACTCGCTTGTGGTCACTCTCATCGTTTTGTTTATTCTCGGGAGCTTAATGCTTTGGTTTCAGTCCGTACAAGTTGCGCTCTTTTCCGCGGCAGAAGGGCTTAAAACACTTGTGATATGGGGTGCCGCACTGCTCCTGTTTTCCTTTATTTCTGGAAGAATTCACGATCTGGCCGGAGGGCTGGGCAAGTCGGTCAAGCATCTGCAAGCCGAGATCAAGAGTTTTGTAGCGGTGGACAGAGTGACAGGCTTCGATAACAAACAGAGAATGAAGCTTGAATTATCAGAGGAAATGAAGCGCGCAGAGCGATATGGCAATTCCTTCGTCTTTTTGCTGCTCCACATGCACTACTTTAAGGAGTTTAAATCCTTATACGGAGAAAAAGAAACAGACCGCCTGTTTACATTCGTCAGCCGGCAAATCAGATCAAGTGTAAGGGAAACGGATAAAAAATTCCGTCCCTCTGAGGAACGGTTCGGCATTGTGCTCACGCATACGCCGGCAGAACACATGCCGGCCGTTTTAAAAAAATTAAAAACACAATTGGACACTTATCGGCTGCAAAACGGAAAATATGTATCACTAACCTTTCATGTGTGCTTCTTGCCTTATCGAGAAGACTTAAAAGCCGTTGAACAATTTTTAGAAGAACTGGAAAACGAGATGATGATGAATGAACTATAACGTAATACGACTGCTGTGTGCCGCGGCGCTTCTGGTATCGTTTGCTTATTTTCCAAGCCGGGCTGAGGCGAAGCAACAAAACGGGATTCTGATCATCTACTCAAGTGTAGACGGAAAAGAGTCAGCAAATGTCAAAAAACTCGATTTGCTGGCCGGGCATTTTTCCTCCCATGTCACTGTGCGCAAGGATACAGATGTCAAAGCATCTGACATGGCAGATAAAGACCGTGTGATCTATTACGGACAAACAAAAAGAAAGCTTAATCAAAAGCTTGTCGCTCTTATCAATGATAGGAAAGAGTCGCTGATCAGCCTCGGTTATAACGCGGAGCAGTTCAGCCGATTTGCACATCTGAGTCTGAAACGCAAGGAAAACATACATCAGATTCACAGCAATCAAGAGAAAACCGATCTCTCATTGGAGAACGGGCTTAACGTGCTGGATGTATCGGGTTTGAAAGGACAGGCGTTGGTTACCTATAAATCATCTGACGGACAGACACATCCTTTTATCTGGAAAACGAAAACGTCAGACTATTATATCGGCCTGACTGATTTATTAAACGACAATTTGATTACGGCGAAGCAGCTTAGAGAAGCCTTCGGTGAAACCCCGGGCAGCACCTTGCTCTACCTGCGGCTTGAGGATATCAGCCCGATGTCGGATGAAAAATTGCTGCTTCAGGCAGGTTCCTTTCTGTCTAAAAGAAACATCCCATTTGTCATGTCCGTTATTCCGGTATATCTGAATCCGGAAACAGGCGACAAGGTCTATCTGTCTGACAGGCCTAAGATGGTCAAAGTTTTAAAAAAACTGCAAAGTATGGGAGGCAGTGTGATCGTTCACGGATACACACATGCCTATCGGTACAGTGAAACCGGGGAAGGCTTCGAATTTTGGGATGCCAAGGCAGATCAGCCGATTACAGAGGAAAACGCGGAAGACACGCCTGCCGTCCTGGAAAAAGAGCAGAATTTCCCGAATGAAACGGCGTATCACAGCTATCTCCGTCCGTACCGGGACAATGAAAACACATACACACGAACAAAGCTGAAGCTTGCCATTGAGGATTTAACAGCGTCCGGCCTGTACCCATTGTCCTTTGAAGCGCCTCACTATACGATGTCTGAGCAAGGCTACAAGATTACTTCAGACTATTTCTCAAGCATATTCGGACAGGTGCAGCTCAGCGATACAACGTGGAAAACATCCGGCACCGCTCCGTTTCTGACAACCCCGAGCATGCTTCACGGAATGACGCTGTATCCTGAGACCATTGGATTTGTCGATACGTCTGACCAAAACCCCCTCGGTGATATAGAGGATCACATTTCCCGTATGATTGATTTTGAAGGCGGGGTTGCCGGAGGATTTTATCATCCGTATCTCGGCATGAAGTATCTGCCCGAGCTTGTGGATCAAATGGAGCATATTCCGAACGGTGAATGGCTTGATTTAAAGAAAACAAAACAGACTGTTAAAACGGACAAAGTCAAGATCACCACAAACGGAGACGGCACCATCCATGTGGAAAACAAGCTTAACGCCTTTACGGAGTTCGTTAAACATCACCAGCAAAGCCCGCTGGAAAAGGCCTTGTGGATTCTATCGGCCGTGGTGCTTTTATTTGTTGTCATGTTTGTCATTTATACCTTTTATTTAAGAGCCACATTGAAAAAACGAATCTTTAAGGAGAGAAGAAACCTTGGGTAATGTTCTGTTCTTTATCTCGCTAAGTTTAATATGGGTTATGCTTCTCTACCACATGTTTCTGATGCAGGGCGGATTTCGCCACTACATGACCTTTGAGCGGAATATCCCGAAGTGGAGAGAAAACATGAAGGAGCTTCCGAAGGTCAGCGTCCTCATACCCGCCCATAATGAAGAGGTTGTGATCAGGCAGACGCTAAAAGCAATGGTCAATCTCTATTATCCGAAGGACCGTCTGGAAATTATCGTGATAAACGACAATTCATCGGACCGGACGGGTGATATCGTAAATGAATTTTCGAGGCAATATGGTTTTATCAAAATGGTCGTCACCAAACCCCCGAACGCCGGAAAGGGAAAATCCTCGGCGCTTAATTCCGGTTTTGCTGAATCAAACGGTGATGTGATCTGTGTATATGACGCCGATAATACGCCGGAAAAAATGGCGGTGTATTACCTTGTTCTCGGCTTAATGAATGATCAGCAGGCAGGCGCGGTTGTAGGGAAATTCCGCGTCATCAATGCGGCGAAAACACTGCTGACGAAGTTTATCAACATTGAGACCATTTGTTTTCAGTGGATGGCACAGGGCGGAAGATGGAAATGGTTTAAAATCGCGACAATACCGGGCACCAATTTTGCTATCAGAAGAAGCATTATCGAAAAGCTTGGCGGCTGGGATGACAAAGCGCTGGCGGAGGATACTGAACTCACCATCCGCGTCTATAACCTCGGCTATCATATTCGCTTTTTCCCTGCGGCGGTCACATGGGAGCAAGAACCGGAAACGTGGAAGGTCTGGTGGCGCCAGCGGACAAGATGGGCGCGCGGCAATCAGTATGTCGTACTGAAATTTTTGGCGCAATTTTTCAGGCTGAAACGAAAACGAATTATCTTTGATTTGTTTTATTTTTTCTTTACGTATTTCTTATTTTTCTTTGGCGTCATTATGTCAAATACGATTTTTGTTGTGAATTTATTTTATGATTTACACCTGTCAGTCGGATTGTTGGCGATGATTTTGTGGATACTTGCCTTTTTCTTATTTATGACGGAGGTTATGATCACGCTAAGCATCGAAAAAACAGAAATGAACAGGCAAAACGTGTTCATCGTGTTTCTGATGTATTTTACATACTCACAAGCATGGATTGTGCTCGTCATCTATTCATTATTTGTTGAGATCAAACATCGGCTGTTCAGACAGGAAGTGAAATGGTACAAAACCGAACGATATAACCAAAATAAAAGCGGGTGACCTTTTTGAAAAAAGCAATCATATTATGTACAGCCTTTATGCTGATCGCAATGGAGGGCCGTGCGGCTGCCGTATCCCAAGAGCTGCAGGTCGACAGTTCTATTTTAGGAAAAGGAGACCGTGCCCAGGCCAAGCAGCAGGCGCTCACAAGTGATCTGATTACACTGTACGGATCAAGAGACAGCTCCGAATTGACTTACCAAATTCCGGCGGGGGCGTCTTCTGAAAACCAGCAGCTAGTGATCGAGTATGAGGCCTCTGACTTATTAATTTCCCCATCTTCTTTAACCGTTGCCATTGATAATGAACCGGTAAAAACCTTAAAGCTTGAGGGGATATCAAAGCACAAGTCATTGAAGCTTTCATTGAACAAAAGCCAATCTGCGCAAGGCTATCACAGCATGTCATTGAATTTTTACGGCGTACTGAAGGAGGGCGTTTGTGTCAGGCAGGATACGTCGGGCAACTGGATCAAAATATATCCCGACAGCCGTCTGATGCTTGCCGAAAACAGTAAATCAAAGGGAGTGACACTTGATCATTTTCCTTATCCCTTTGCCCAATCAGGAAATACTGATGAAGAAACGGCGATTGTCATCCCGGACAAGCCAAGTTCTGAGGAGATTGAAGCAGCCGTCAAAACAGAGGGCTATCTCAAATCTACAGACAGCAAGATCAACATTACGTATCTCAATGAATCAGAAGCGAAACAAATCGATAAACCGACCATTTTCATAGGAGCTGATCAACATTGGAACGGCAAGGTAAAACAGCTTCTTGAACAAGCCGGCTTGAAACCGGAAGGAAAAAAGCTTCTGCTGGCTGAAAGAATACTGAAAGCAAAGGACAAGCAGCAGCCTGTTCTGTTTGTGACGGCGAAATCAGATCATGTGATGGCTGATAAAATCAGTGTTATCACCGATCAAACATACACATCACAGCTGAGCGGCGAAACCTTAATGATAGACAAGCTGCAAAACAATAAACAAACAGCGGACAATGAACTGACACTGGCGAATTTTGGCGCGGATGATATTACCATCGGGTCTGCGAATACATCATCACCGCACTACTTTTACCCAACAACAGCCGTTTACGATAAAGATCAATCGGCAAAGCTGTCGCTTAAGCTGAAAAAATCTGAAACCATTCAAAAAGCGGAAACAAGAAGCGGCACAGCCGAATTGAAAGTCATGATTAACGGACAGCCGCATTCTGTCAGACTTGATGAGTTAGGCAAAGAAGATAAAGCCGGATATTATCACGTCTCACTGAAAGTCGATCCAAAACTAGTGCAGAAGAACCGCTACATAGATATACAATTTGTGGCGACAGGATTAAAACAAAACAACCCGTGTATAGATACGGATGAAGAGAAATGGCTTTTTATTGATAAAAGCAGCACGCTGTCATTCCCTGTAAGCGATACAGCGGCATCAGCCGATTTTCAAGCATGGCCGCTTCCTTACGCCGGAGACCGAAACAATCCGACGCTGATCATCCTTCCTGACGGCGTAAGTGTGTCAAAACTGAAAGAATTGTCGCTGCTTACAGACTCATTTGGAAGCGACGCCCAGAAAGCCTTCAAGATAAAAACATCATCACAAGTACAGGGGAAAGATGTAAAAGGCCGCCATCTCATTTTTGTCGGCGGCGTGAACCAATTCCCGCTTCTGAAGGGGCAAGCGTCAACTCTTACTGTTCCATCGGATAAAAACGGAACGTATGATGTATCGGGCTTCGATATGCTGAATGAAACGACGAAACAAGTCGCGTTTATACAAGCATCTTTATGGGATTCAGATTACAGCATGGCTGTTTTTGCTCCTTTATCGGGGAAAGGCGCATCAATTACAAAAGAAATGATCAGTTTCTTGGACAGCAACAATGACACAGCGACTGTTATCAATGAAACAAGCAGCCAGCAGATATTCACAAACCACCAGCAGCTGCAATCAAAAAATAATGATTCTCAAACAGAAAAAGCAGAACAAGACAACCAGCCGGACCTTCTGTATATCAGCCTATTGGCTGCCATCATCGTCATAGCCGCAGTCTTAATATGGTATACGGCACGGCGAAGAAAAAGAAAAAATGACAGAGGGCGGGACGAATCATAAAAAGAGGCGCATCAGCCTCTTTTTTTTATGACCATTCACGGCTTCTTATGGATTGTTGCCTGTATAATATGAAAATGTCACAAAAAACGGATCACAGTGTCCTTGCGACTCTCGATCTGTTTAGGAAAAAATTCACCTGATCAAACGTATCCTCTAGGTTTTAACAAACTCTTCCTGTGGTATGCAATAGGTAAAAGGAGGATACGGCATGTCACACAAAACAGCAGGACAAGCAGTAACAGAATTGCTAGAACAATGGGGAGTCAACCATGTATACGGAATTCCCGGAGATAGCATTAACGAATTTATTGAAGAATTAAGGCATGAAAGAAACGAATTGACATTCATTCAGACCCGCCACGAAGAGGTGGCTGCGCTTTCTGCCGCGGCTGAGGCTAAACTCACCGGCAAAATCGGCGTCTGCCTTTCCATCGCGGGGCCCGGAGCCGTACATTTGCTGAACGGCCTGTACGATGCAAAAGCAGACGGTGTTCCGGTGCTTGCCATTGCGGGACAAGTATCATCCAATGAAATCGGACGGGATTATTTTCAAGAAATTAAATTGGAGCAGATGTTTGAAGATGTGGCGGTATTTAACCAGCAGGTACATACAGCAGAATCTCTGCCAGATCTTCTGAATCAGGCGATCCGCACCGCTTACAGCCAAAAAGGCGTTGCGGTCTTGACGGTATCGGACGATCTCTTTGCGGAAAAGATTAAACAAAAGCCGGTATATACATCACCGACATATATTGAAGGGAATATCGAGCCGAAAAAAGAACAGCTTGTCACTTGCGCCCAATATATTAATAACGCGAAAAAACCGATTATTTTAGCAGGGCAAGGGCTGAAATCAGCAAAACAGGAGCTGCTCACTTTCGCGGACAAAGCCGCCGCGCCAATCGTCGTCACTTTGCCGGCAAAAGGCGTTGTGCCTGACAGGCATCCGCACTTTCTCGGCAACCTTGGCCAGATCGGGACGAAACCGGCCTACGAGGCAATGGAGGAATGTGACCTGTTAATCATGCTCGGGACGTCGTTTCCTTATCGTGATTATTTGCCAGAGGACACACCGGCGATCCAGCTGGACTCTAATCCGGAGAAAATCGGCAAGCGCTATCCGGTCACAGCAGGAATCATCAGTGACGCGGCACTTGGATTGCGTGAATTAACAGAGTATATCGAACGCAAAGAGGACAGACGATTCCTGAATGCGTGCACAGATCATATGAAGCATTGGTGGAATGAGATCGAAAAGGATGAAACAGAAGCCACTAACCCGCTCAAACCGCAGCAAGTCATCGCCAGACTGCAGGATGCGGCGGCTGATGACGCCGTGTTATCAGTAGACGTGGGCACAGTGACGGTATGGATGGCGCGCCATTTTAAAATGACGAATCAGGATTTCATCGTTTCAAGCTGGCTCGCGACAATGGGCTGCGGCCTGCCGGGTGCCATCGCTGCAAGCTTGGCTGAACCGGAACGTCAGGCTATCGCCATATGCGGAGACGGCGGCTTTTCCATGGTAATGCAGGATCTGCCGACCGCCGTGAAATATAATTTGCCTATCACCGTTGTTATTTTAAATAACGAAAACTTAGGCATGATCGAATATGAACAGCAGGTGAAAGGCAATATTGACTACGGCACCACACTCCAGAAGGTGGACTACGCCGCATTTGCAGAAAGCTGCGGGGCAAAAGGAATTAAAGTGACAAAGCATGAAGACTTGGCTCCAGCTTTCCATGAAGCGCTCAATTCCAATCAGCCCGTTGTCATTGACGCCATTATCGGAAATGAACCGCCGCTTCCAGGGAAAATCACATATGGACAAGCAAAAGGCTTCAGCAAATATATGCTGAAAAATTTCTTCGAAAATCAAAAAATAGAAATGCCTTCATTGAAGAAAAGTTTAAAACGATTATTCTAAAAAAAACAGGCGTCCCATAGCAGACGCCTGTTTTATTTTTGTTTTTTCGAAAGCGCAAAAAAGAAAGGGAATCCAGAACCGACCAATAGAGTCCCGAATAAAAACATCCCGCCAATAAAGACATGATAATTAACGCTGCCGATCCAGAGCCCGACAATTAAAGAAATAATACTTAATACGATCATCACAAAGCCTGGAACGAGCTTTTTCTTTCCTGTCACCTTATAGGCGATGACTGAGCATAAGATGCCGATGACGATTGGAACGATCCATAAATAAAAGAGGATAAATACTGACATATGCAAAACCCCGATTTTTTCTCTAATCATAACAAATTTATGTCAAAAAAGATATTCATGTATACCATTCCGGACTCATCATCCGCAACGCTATCATGATCATGCGCCGCTCACGTTGACGGAGCGGGTACCATCATCTCTTAGGCAGAAAAAAACCGGCCCATCTTGGCCGGTTTTTCTATCGGAATGTATCAACAATCAAAAATATGTTTAAAGCGACAATCAACACTGCGATCACCCAGGAAATCATGGTCACCCATTTCGCATTGATTAATGAGCCCATAATCCGCTTATTGCTCGTAAACATAATGAGCGGAATCAATGCGAAGGCGATGCCGAAGGAAAGAACAACCTGGCTCAGTACAAGAGCCGAAGTCGGATTTACTCCTGATGCAATAATGACAATCGGCGGGATGATGGTGATGAACCGCCGTACATAAAGCGGGATGCGGTAGCGGATAAAGCCCTGCATGATCACATCGCCCGAAAGTGTGCCGACAGATGAGCTGGACAGCCCCGCAATCAGCAAACCGATACCGAATAAAACGGCGGATATGGGACTGACAAGGCTTCCGAATTGGTCGAACGCAACATCAAGATCTTCTACATATAATCCGTTTTTAAAAAACAGTGCAGCGGCCACAATCAACATGCTGGCATTAATCGCACCCGCGATTAACATGGCTATTAATATATCAATAAATTCAAATCTGAATATCTTTTTCCGTTCAGCATCCGTCGTGCCGACTACCCGCCGCTGGGTAAGGGCGGAGTGTAAGTAAATCGCGTGCGGCATAACGGTGGCTCCCAGAATTCCGGCGGCAAGCAGCACGCTGTCAGTGCCTTGGAACGTCGGGATGAAAAGCCCCTTCATCACTGAGCCGACATCCGGCTTTGCGAAAAAGGTTTGCAAGGCAAAAGCGATCACCACGACAAACAGCATGCCGGCGATGCCTGCTTCCAGCGAGCGGTAGCCGCGGCGCTGAAGCTCTAAAATCGCGAACGAACCGATAGCCGCGATAATAGACGATTCAAGCAGCGGAATGCCAAACAGCAAATAAAGCCCAAGAGCTGCGCCGATGAATTCCGCAAGGTCGGTCGCTATAATCACGAGCTCCCCTTGAATCCATAAACCGATGGAAACCGGTTTTGGGAATTCCTCCCGCGCAACTTCCGGCAGGTTTTTGCCGGTTGCGATACCAAGCTTGGCTGAGAGAGACTGTATCAAAAGCGCCATAATATTAGAAAACAAAATAACCCATAACAGCATGTACCCGTACTTAGAGCCCGCTGATATATTTGTCGCGAAATTACCTGGATCAATATAAGCAATAGCCGCTATGAAAGCAGGGCCTAAGAAAGGGAGAAGCCCTCTGAATCCCCTGATTTTTCCGTCAAGGGCGTCCTGTACTGCTTTCGTGCGCGGAGATTGTGCTGAGATGTCTTTATCCATCATGTCATCACCTGAATTCTTATGTTTTTACCGTATAACAAATAGTTTCCTTAGCCCAAATTATTTTATCTACATCATATGACCATCAGGTTCTGTTGTCAACCAATGACTGTCAAAAACTGACCGTAAAATGTTTCCCTGATATGTAACATGATATGTAAAGTCTTTAAATAAAGGTCCATAAAATAAAGGCACCGTTTCATTGAAGAAACGGTGCCGGCTGTCAGTTTTCTGATAATGAATTTAAGCTTCCTTCCGCAATCCGCGGAACACAAGGCTTAATAAGAAAACAAAGATCACTGCGCCGATAATGGCGGGAATAATCGCAAATCCTGCGAGACTTGGACCCCAAGTTCCGAGAAGTCCGTGACCGATCCATGCCCCGATAAGTCCGGCAATCATAGATCCGATAATTCCTCCGGGCATCCGATTTCCGACAATCGCACTTCCGATTAAACCTATAACAATTGCAACAAGTAAAGATACTAAAAAGCTTAGCATGGTATTCACCTCTCCTTGGTTATTTACTGATCAATAGCCGTTCTGTTTATGTTCCAAACATCTGAAAGCATATTGCTGACATAATTGCGCTTTCCGTTGTTATTTCTCCATGTCCATCTTTTTTTGGACACTGCCATCCGCTTTATGAACGATGACTTCAGTGCCTTTATTTTCAGCTATTTCTTTAGCGCGGCTGATGGCTTCCTGCTTCGTATCTTTGACTTCAGTCACCCGCTTCGCATCTTCCGTTTTAACGGCCCATCCGTCTTTATGCTTGATGACATGCTCGGCTTTGTCCATCAGCTCGGGTCTGGCGCCGCTGTCGCTGTCACGATCCCGTTTCGTTACATTATCATGTTTAACGAAATCATCAATTTCATCCTTCGGTGCATGCTGCGCCCATTCCTTCGCCTGGCTTGTGGCGATCGGAATCGCGCGTCCTTCTTCATAGCCCTCATCAATCATGGCATTGGCGATTTCAATCGCTTTTTTCTTCACAGGCTTATCAAGATTTTTAAACGAATTCGGATAATCTTTCATTGACCAAGGCATGTCTGTCACTCCTTTAGCTTTTATAAAAATGATACCCAAAGGTGTAAAAAGAAAACGTTCCTGGGAAAAATGAAGGTATACTATATAGTAGAAAAAAGAAGGGAAGTGCTGGTTGGGTGACTGAACATCAAGAAGATCTTCAAAAACAATTGGAGGAAATTGAAAAATGGGAAAAGGAACAGCAAAAAGTCTGGTTCTGGGATAAGCTCAGCCGTCTCCCATTTCAGCTGCTGGACAAGCTGACTCCTGATTTTATCCATAAAAAAATCGGCACACTGCTGGATGAAGTGGGGAGCTTTATTCAAACGGGCGGGCAGTACCTCACATCTGAGAAACAAATTATCAAGCACTTTCAAAAGAAGCTGCCTGATGAGGCGATTGATTCGCTTCAAGATGTGCAAAAAGCTCCGCTTGCCATTATGGACGACATTGCGGAAAGTATGGGTCGGAACCGGGCCAATGCCGCAGCCGTTCAAGGAGCCACAACAGGCGTAGGCGGTGTATTTACACTGGCCGCTGATATTCCGGCAGTACTCGGATTATCATTAAAAACGCTGCAAGACATCGCGGTCGCTTATGGCTATGACCCTAAAGAAAAAAAAGAGCGGGTATTCATCGTGAAATGTTTGCAGCTCAGCTCAGCCGACATTGTCGGAAAAAAATCAATCCTGAAAGAATTAAAAGACTACGATCAAGACTCGCGTACATATAAAAGCGCCGCTTCCCAAATTCAAGGCTGGCGGGAAGTCGTATACAGCTACCGGGACTCCTTTGGCTGGAAGAAGTTCTTTCAAATGGTGCCGGTGGCGGGCATGGTCTTCGGGGCTTCTGCCAATCGGTCGGCATTACACAGCATCGCGGAAACGGGCATGATGCTTTACAAAAAACGGCGCATTCTGGAACGGCTGAAAGAAACAGAATAGAAGAAACCAAGCAGACGGACGTCAAATTCCGTCTGCTTTTTTTATAGGCTTTTGCCGAGTGAAACCTGAAATTACGGATAGCGAGCATTGGAGCAGTCTGAATGTTTTCCTTCGTGAGCGCCGTCCTGACAACGATTCCGAGGTTGCCAGACATGCCGAAACATATTCAATGTGTTTTCTTTGTTTAAAAGATATGAGAGCGGGAAATCAACAAGCAACACCAATTAAAGGAGGAATTCAAAATGGCACAAGATAACAAAATGAGTAGAGAAGAAGCAGGTAGAAAAGGCGGAGAAACTACTAGTAAAAACCATGACAAAGAATTCTATCAAGAGATTGGCGAAAAAGGCGGAGAAGCCACCAGCAAAAATCACGACAAAGAATTCTATCAAGAGATCGGTGAAAAAGGCGGAGAAGCCACTAGCAAAAATCATGACAAAGAATTCTATCAAGAGATTGGCGAAAAAGGCGGAGATGCCACCAGCAAAAACCATGACAAAGAATTCTATCAAGAGATTGGGCAAAAAGGCGGAGAAGCCACTAGCAAAAATCACGACAAAGAATTCTATCAAGAAATTGGCTCAAAAGGCGGAAACAACAACAATCGCAACGATTAATCAGCATTGTAAATACAACAGGCAGACAAACTGTACCCAAGAAGCGATCCAGGTCTACTCTGAGATCGCTTTTTGGCTTTTGAAAAACCCCTCCTGTTGTCAGAAAATTCTTTGTAGAAATAACCGCCCGCGTTACAATAGATGAAAAAAGGGGATGCAAGTAAATGCCGGATATACAGAACTTGATCAGCATGGCAAATGAAATAAAAGGCACGTACGCGAATTTTTCAGTCTCAGAGGTGAATGATCACTGCCTCCGTCTCGCAGTATTTACGGGAGAATATGACTGGCATGTCCATCCGGAGTCCGACGAATTATTCATCATTCTGGAAGGGGAATTGTACATCGATTTTAAAGACAAAGAAACGGCGGTTTTGAGATCGAATGACTCATTACTGGTACCTAAAGGAACCGTTCACCGCACAAGGTCATATGTGAGAACCGTGAACCTATGTATCGAGCATAGTCACGCCGAAACGCTGATCACGGAGCCAGAACATGCTGATTAAAGAAATGAAATGTGAAGTGGAAGCCGCACATAAGGAAGCATTTTCAAAAGCGCAGTCAAGGTGGGAAGAATTAAAGTACGTAAATGGATTTATTAAACAAGCCGGAGGATGGAGAAAAAATGAGAACGGCATGTTTACTGCAATGGTCATTGGCGTGTGGGAAGATCAACAAACATACGAAGAATTTATGACCAATGAACATGACAGGATATACGCTAACACTCATCAGCAGGGCACGTTTCGCTCCATACAAGTCAAACTGTATCAAGAAAAATCCCCAGTTGACACAGAGCGCTTTCTCATGACAAGCAACGTTCAACGCGAACCGGGCTGGACGATTCAAAGGCAATAAAAAAAGCCCTATTACAGGGCTTATTCTTACTCCCGGCCAGGAAGCGTATTGTGCACATATGGCGGAACCGGATTTAATGTCTGCATCTCTCCGTACGCTTTCGGTTCCTTCACATATTCAAAAGACTCTCCGTCAGGCGCTGCTTCATTCAGCCAGTTTTGTTTGGCGCTTTCTTCGCCTTCTGAGAAATTAATAAGCTGATGAGAAAATTCCTGCTTTTCAAGAGCTTTAGGGAATGTGCCCGGAACAATAGGGCCTTCCTGCGCTTCTAATTCTTTAATCGCCGCAAGCCATTGATTTTGATGCATCGTATCGCGTGCCAATAAGAAGGCCAGCATGTCTTTTACGCCTTTATCATCTGTCATCTCGTAGAGACGCGCGACCTGCAATCTTCCCTGTGATTCGGCATTGAGGTTAGCCCGGAAATCTGCCAAAAGGTTTCCGCTCGCTACGATATACCCTGCGCTCCAAGGAACGCCTGTACTGTTTTCCGGCATTGCGCCAAGTCCCGATACGATAGCATGATGAGGATTCATACCTCCCATGATGGAGCCGATTACCGGATCATCAGCAGCTTCTTCCTGCTCATGAAGCGGAGCGTCTTCAAGAAGCCTTGCGATCATTGTGGCAATCATTTCAACGTGGCCGATCTCTTCGGTAGCCGTATCCATGATTAAATCTTTATATTTTTCGTTACCTCGTGTATTCCATCCTTGAAATAAGTACTGCATGGCAACAGAAATTTCTCCGTATTGCCCGCCTAATATTTCCTGCATTTTCTTAGCGAATAATGGATCTGGTCGGTCTGGTTTAGCCGGATGCTGAAGCATCTTTGTATGTTTGAACATGTATTCCCATCTCCTTTTTCGTTTTATCACTCTCTATATCCCCTTCGGATACATGCATCAAACGAAAAAGAGAGTATCGGGACGGCAAAACTTGTTACGAATCAGTTTCGTAAGACTTCCGCAATTCCAGCAGATCGCGAATTAATTTACGGCCGATCACCGATTCATATTGGTGATACACGGGATCAAGGCGTTTCATCCACTCATCTTGCTCTGCCTTTGTCAGCTGATAGATGCTGATCGGGGAATTCTTTTTGATCTCTTGAAGCTGATCCTTATTCATTTGTTCGGCGTGTTTTTCATTCCACTCCGTCGTTTCCTTCATCGCTTCAGTCAGAATGCGCTTTGTTTCCTCTGTTTGTGAGTTCCAAAAATGATCGTCCGTCATGACGGCATAGCCGAGATAGCCGTGATTGCTGATTGTCAAATAGTCCTGAACATTATAAAATTTTTTAGAATAGATGTTGGAGATTGTATTTTCTTCCCCGTCGACAAGGTTGTTTTCTAATAGCTGAAAGGTAGAATTGAACGAATCTTGACGGGGCGCTGCGCCGAGCTGCCGGAATTGGTCTTCAATCACGTCGCTCTGCATAATGCGGAGCGCTTGGCCCTTTAAATCATCGGGCGTGCGAATCGGACCCTTATTGGATGTGATTTGCTTAAAGCCGTTTGTCCAATAAGCCAAACCTTTCATATTATTTTTCTTTAAAGAAGCAAACAGCTGCGTCCCGATTTCACCGTTTAAGCCTTCCTGAACGGCATCGTAGCTCGTAAACGCATAAGGCAAGTCCAAAACGCCCCATTCCGGAGAAAGCATCCCGAGCTTTGAGGTGGAGGGAGCGATAAATTGCACATCGCCGTTTCGCAAAGCGTTAATTTCTTCAATATCAGAATAGAGACTCCCATTCGGAAAAACTTCAATCTTTATGTTTCCGCCTGACTTTTGACGGACCAACTCCGCAAATTTATTGGCAGCCAGCCCCTTTGGCGTATTTTCAGCAACCACATGGCTGAACCTGAAAACAATCTGGTCATTTAAGCCTTCCTGATCATCATCGTAATAGAGCTCCTCATAAGCCTCACGATCATGGAAGCCTATAAATAAAGCGATTACAATACCGAGTATCATCAATCCGAGGCATGTTATCAAACTCTTCATCGCAGGCCCTCCCGTCATCCCTTATGATTAAGCATAATAGGGGCGAAGCCATTCGTAAAGATGAAGAGGGGAAAGGAGAAGCCCATGAAAAAGAGGAAGCTTTCGATCAGGTGGAAAATTACCATCCTGTCATACATTGTTGTTGCCTTTTCTTTACTTATCGGAGGCATTGTCCTCATTGGGAATATCCAGCATACAGAGGAGCGCGAACTGAAAAAACGGCTGATGAACACAGCCAGAACCGTTTCGGAGCTTACAGACGTCAAACAGGCGTTAACAGAGCATCATCAAAACGAACATGTGAGCGGTGCCGTTGAGCAAATCCGTATTATCAACGAAGCGGACTACATCGTGGTGATGGACATGAATCATATTCGCTATTCTCACCCCGTCAGCACCATGATCGGTCAGCGATCCGAGGGGGCAGACGAAGAAGCCGCATTTGCAGAACATATTTATTTCTCAGAGGCAAAAGGCGAAATCGGGACAGCCGTCCGCGCTTTTTATCCAGTTAAGGATCAGGAATTAAATCAGATCGGAGTGGTGCTTGTCGGAAAAAAACTGCCGGGCATCGTCGATATTATCATAAACTTGAAGCGCGACATCCTGTTCATCGTGATGCTCACCCTCGGATTTGGGCTGGCGGGCTCCTTTTTGCTGGCGCGCCACATTAAAAAACAAATGTTCCAGCTCGAACCGTATGAGATTGTGAGAATGTTTGAGGAACGGACAGCTACTTTTCACTCCATCAATGAAGGTGTCATTGCCATTGATAATCAGCACATCATTACGATATTTAATGAAAAAGCAAAGCAGATTTTCGAAGTGAAGGGCGAACTGGTCGGAAAGCTGATTTGGGACGTACTCAAAGATTCGCGGCTGCCGGAAATTGTGGAACGGAACAAACCCGTTTACAACGAAGAAATACAGGTCAGCGGAAAAATCATTATGAGCAGCAGAATCCCGATTGTCATGAAGAAAAAAGTCATCGGCGCTGTGGCTATTTTTCAAGATCGCACTGAAGCGGCAAAAATGGCTGAGGAACTGACAGGTGTCAAAAACTTTGTGGACGCGCTCCGTGTCCAAAACCACGAACATATGAACAAGCTTCATACCATTGCGGGGCTGATACAGCTGGGGAAATCTGATAAAGCCATGCAATTGGCGTTTCAGGCTTCTTCAGAGCAGGAAAGCGTCAATGAATTTCTTCACCAATCCATCCGGAATGATGCCGCGGCCGGACTGCTTTTAAGTAAAATAAAAAGAGGAAAAGAGCTAGGCATTCTCGTGTCTATTGACGAAAACAGCAGTCTCCGGGATTTCCCAGAACATATTGATCAGCATGATATCGTTGTGCTGCTCGGAAACCTGATCGAAAATGCATTCGGAGCATATGACACGGTCCATGCGGAAGACAAACGAATTGATATCAGCATAGAACAAACAGATGAAGTGCTTGCGATTTTAATAGAAGACAACGGATGCGGCATTTCAAAAGCGCACATTCCGTATCTTTATGATAAAGGATTTACAATGAATAAAACCGGCGGGACGGGCTATGGCCTCTATTTAGTCAAACAAATCACCGACAAAGGATTGGGCATGATAGAGGTCGCATCGCACGAGGGGCAGGGAACGTCCTTTTCAATCGTATTTCCAATGAAAGGGGAGGAAAGAATTCATGGCAGCTAAGGAGACAATAAAGGTTCTGCTGATAGAAGATGATCCAATGGTTCAGGAAGTGAATAAAGAATTTATCTCAAGTGTAAAAGGCTTTGAAGTATGCGGAACGGCGGGAAACGGGGAAGAGGGCATTAAGATGATCAAAGAAAACCAGCCGGCCCTTGTCATACTTGACGTCTATATGCCTAAAAAAGATGGCGTCAAAACGTTACAAGAGATCAGAAAGCAAAAACTCGAAGTCGATGTCATTGTCGTTTCCGCGGCAAAAGATAAAGAAACCATCAATCTGATGCTGCAAAACGGAGCAGCCGATTATATTCTGAAGCCTTTCAAAATCGAACGGATGAAGCAGTCGCTTGAAAAATACAAACAATATAAACGAAGAATAGAAGAAAACGAGACACTATCACAAATTCAGCTGGACATGATTCTCAATATGCCGCAGCAATCCGCCGAAGAATTGCCCAAGGGTTTAAATCATTTCACAATGAATGAGGTCATGAGCTACTTGAAGCAGCAAAAAACATCCCTTTCCGCTGAACAGGTCGCAAACGCTCTGGGAATCGCCAGGGTCACTGCAAGACGCTATCTCGATTATTTAGAAAAGGATGGAAAGATTAAATTGGACGTCCAGTACGGGGGAGTGGGCCGTCCGGTCAACCGCTATTTGTTTGTACCCTGACAAAAGACCAAAAAGACCAAAATGTCCGTTATGATCATAAGCTTCCCCCTAATTAATGAAAACGCTATCATTCTAGTAAGAAAGACACATAAATGTATGACAAGACAGGGGGATGGACAAATTGAAGCTGTCTAAGCTATTCAAAAACTTAACCGTTCAAGTCATAACGGCGGTCATTATCGGGGTCATTGTCGGACTGGTGTGGCCTGATGTCGGCAAAGAAATGAAACCGCTCGGCGATACATTTATCAACGCTGTAAAAATGGTTATCGCGCCAATCATTTTCTTTACGATCGTTCTCGGGATTGCAAAAATGGGCGATATGAAAAAGGTTGGAAAAGTAGGGGGAAAAGCATTTATTTATTTTGAGGTTGTCACAACGCTCGCGCTTATCATCGGGCTGTTTGTCGTCAATATTATGAAACCGGGAGAAGGCTTGGATTACAGCAAGCTCGAAAAAGGAGATGTGTCACAGTACACGGCAAACGGCGGACAGGGGATTGATTGGATTGAGTTTATCACCCACATCGTTCCGTCCAATATGGTCGATGCCTTCGCTAAAGGGGATATTCTGCAGGTCTTATTCTTCTCTATTCTTTTCGGAGTCGGTCTTGCGGCGTTAGGGGAAAAAGGAAAAAGCGTCATTGATTTCTTTGACAAAATCTCTCACGTATTTTTTAAGATCATCGGTTACATCATGCGCGCCGCTCCGCTCGGCGCATTCGGAGCAATGGCCTACACGATCGGACACTTCGGGCTCGACTCCATCAAACCGCTCGCCAGTTTAATGATGTCCGTTTATATCACGATGTTTTTGTTTGTATTTGTTGTTTTGAACATCATCTGCAAAATATTCGGCTTCAGCCTATGGAACTATTTGCGGTTTATAAAAGATGAACTGCTGATTGTACTCGGCACAAGCTCATCAGAATCAGTACTGCCGCGCATGATGGATAAAATGGAGCGCTATGGCTGTTCCAAATCTGTCGTCGGCCTTGTCATTCCGACGGGCTATTCATTTAACCTTGACGGAACTTCGATCTATCTGTCAATGGCCACGGTCTTTCTCGCTCAAGTGTTCGGAGTCGACCTCAGCATCGGCCAGCAGATTACGATCATTCTCGTTCTGATGCTCACCTCCAAAGGCGCGGCAGGTGTGACGGGAAGCGGTTTTATCGTGCTCGCCTCAACCTTAGCCGCCCTTCAGGTCATTCCGCTTGAAGGTTTGGCGCTCCTTCTTGGAGTCGACCGCTTCATGAGTGAAGGAAGAGCCATCGTCAATTTGATCGGAAACGGAATTGCCACCATCATTGTCGCAAAAAGCGAAAATGAATTTGACGAAGCGAAAAGCGTAGAGGCTGTCGCAGATATGAAAAAAATGAAAACAGCAGTCTAAAGGGAAAGAACGGCACGTTTCACCGCGCCGTTCTTTTTTATGTTCCCTCGGCCGATCCCTCAAACCTCCCCTCCAAAAGGCTGCATCATGACAGTATATTTTTCCAGAATTGTAACGAATGGAAGCCATAATCGGATGAAAGGATAAATAATAATTCTTTTTGAAAATCTTAATGGATGGACAGAGACCTCAGCGTTTTTTTGTTATATAATTTACAAATGTAGATGAAAACTATGTTTATGAATACAAGGGCTATTGTCCTAGCAGGGGTGTATAAATGACGGCTTTGATTAAATTTTTCCAGCACCCGGGAGTAAGACGTTTTCTCGTCTTTGTTGTATTGGCTGGTGTGTTATATCTCTTTAAAAGCATGATCAATCTGATTTTGCTTACATTTATCTTTACATTTTTGATGAACCGTTTAGAAAATGTCGTTCGACATTTTTTGAATCGCTTTTTTCGTGTCAGTCAGCGCGGAATCATTACCTTACTCTATATAGCGCTCGCTGTCGGGCTTACGGTTGGCGGTTTTGTCTTTTATCCTGTAGTGGCCGCCCAAATTGAACAGCTTATTAAGCAAATCAAATATATCGCTTATCACCCGAACAGCATTCCTTTCTTCGATGAGGTATCGAATGTCTTCGGAGATATCAATATCAGTTCGTATGTAAAAGAAGCTTTCAACGTGCTGTACACATATTTGGCTGATATCAGCACATTCGGATTACAGATCGTGATGGCTCTTATTCTCAGCATGTTTTTCTTATTTGAAAAAAAGCGTCTTTCAGAATTTATGGAAAAATTCAAAACAAGCAAGCTGGCAGTGTTTTATAATGAATTTGCTTTTTTTGGAGGAAAATTTGCCAGAACGTTCGGCAAAGTGCTGGAAGCTCAATTTATTATTGCGCTGGTCAACTGCATCCTAACGTTTATCGCGCTTTGGATTATGCATTTTCCGCAGCTGTTCGGCCTCTCCATTATGGTCTTCTTTCTCGGATTGATCCCGGTTGCGGGTGTAGTGATCTCGCTTGTCCCGCTGAGTATCATCGCCTACAGCACGGGCGGAGGGATATATGTCCTTTACATCGTGCTGGTCATTATGGCGATTCACGCCATCGAAACCTATTTCCTGAACCCGAAGCTGATGTCCGCGAAGACAGAGCTGCCGATCTTTTTTACCTTTACCGTATTAATTTTTTCTGAGCATTTTCTCGGCATTTGGGGTTTGATTATCGGAATTCCGATCTTTGTATTCCTTCTCGATATCCTTGATGTGACAAATAAGGATAAAGAACCTGGGTAATGGGGCCACATTCGTCATCTCACAGAAACAAAAAAAGCCGCTCTCTCAGTGTATATGGACCATCCGTTCATTCACTGGCGACAAATGTTATAATACAAACAGTGCCTAATTGATAGGCGCTGTTTATTTTTTATGCGAAAAAGGAGGAAGACTTTATGGATGAGCCCATTTTACATATTGAAGGCCTCAATAAAAAGATTGGCGCAAAACACATTTTAAAACAGATCAGCATGGATGTCCGTCAAGGAGAAATCATCGGGCTTCTCGGTCCGAACGGTTCAGGAAAAACAACCTTAATCCGGATCATCGTCGGGCTGTTGAAGCAAAACAGCGGACGGATTACGATTAATGGATTCCAGCACGACACGGAGTTCGAAAAGGCGCTCGAAGCAGTCGGCGCAATCGTTGAAAACCCAGAATTCTATCCGTATTTAACAGGATGGGATAACTTGAAACATTTTGCCAACATGCACAAAAAAATAGATGAAGAAAGACTTGAAGAAGTCATAGAGCGGGTGGGATTGACCTCCGCGATCCATGATAAAGTGAAAACATATTCCCTCGGCATGCGGCAGCGGCTGGGTATCGCCCAAGCCATCCTCCACAAGCCAAAGCTGCTCATTCTGGACGAGCCGACAAACGGGCTTGATCCTGCAGGCATGAAAGATTTTCGTGAGCACCTGAAGGAGCTTGCCGAGCAGGAAGGGACCACAATTCTTTTTGCGACACATTTATTGCGGGAGGTCGAGGATCTTTGCGACCGCGTCATCATCATTCAAAAAGGTGAAATCAAAGCAGAAGTGAAACTGAATGAGATAGATGAAAAAACAGAAAAAGCCGTGATCGAGGTGCAGCCGGCGGAAAAAGCGCTTGAATGGCTGGCTGCCAATCAGTTTGTCGCAGAAGTTTACGGGGATGCCATTGCGGTCAACGTCTCAAAACAGAACATTCCTCAGCTGAATCGCTCATTAATCGAACAAAATTTCAGCGTATATGCTATTACCCCTTATACGCAATCACTAGAAGATGAATTTATCAAGGCGACCACAGCATTTCAAGAGGAGGGAGAACAGCATGCCTAGATTAATCTGGAATGAACACATGAAGCTCTTCAATCGGAAAGTAACACTCGTGTCGCTTATTTTGATGGCTGTGTTTCACTTTTTTATGGCGCTGATTATTAAACGGATTGTTATCAGTGCGGGAACAGATGAAAATTTCATCGGCTATTTTTCATATACGCCGAGCCTGAATATCTTGCTGCAAGCCTTAACCATTGTGATCGCGGCAACTATTATCTCGCTTGAATTTGATAAGAAAACAATCAAATTTTTGCTCATCCGTCCGGTGAAACGCGAACGGGTCTTTCTGTCTAAATTATTTACGGTCATTTTAGTCAGTATTTATCTGTATCTTGCGTATTACATCCTGTCACTTGTATTCGGCTTGGTCTTTTTTGGCACGTCGCTAAACTCAGAATCGGACACGCTCTTTTTCAATACATTAAAGCTGATCGGCACCAATTGGATTGAAGCCGTAGCGATGGCATGCTTCGCCTTGTTATGCTCAGCTTTATTCCGCAACAGCTCCATGTCGGTCATTATTTCTTTTATCGTGTTATACGGAGCGAAATCGCTTGTCTCGATTATGGCTTTATTCGAAAACAGGTGGGGAAGCTTTTTGCTCTTTGCGAATACTGACTTCACCCAATACAGCAGCGGAGAAAAAACATGGTTTTCCGGAATGACGCCTTTATTTTCAATCGGGATTATTGTGATACATGTCGTATTCTTTTTAGCGGTCGCCTGGTGGAGCTTTTGCAAACGGGATGTTCGCGTCTAAAAGTAAAGGAATGACATTTTTGTGAAAATGCTCACGATAATCAATATTATTTGTCGTTTTGATTTATAATAAAGGTATTGACGGAGGTGCTCTACTATTGAGAAACTTTATTACCGCTTTACCGATTGTATTATTGCTGGGCTTCTCATTTGTGTCATTTATGTTTCAGTTTGAACATCTGGTCTACTTCAGGCTTGCGCTGGGTTTGTTCTCACTCGTGGGTCTGTTCCTTATATACAAAATGAAGACAGGTTTCCGTTACTTCATCATTTATCTGTATGCCAGCTGGATTGTGCTTGCTGCAGTTACCGCCTTCGAAGAACCGATATTCTCAAGCTTTTTCTTTGGCGGATTGGTGATGACAATGGGCTACCTGACCTATATGCTGATCTATCTCGGGATGAAACAGGATCGGGATGCACGAATCGTTTAACACGCTGTTCCTTTTGGAACGGCGTGTTTTTTTGTGCTGTCCGGAATGTTAACAGTTGCGGAATAATCGGTGAAAATCTATAATACTTATTAACTTTATCGGAATTAACTTTGGAGGGATTGCCTGATGTCATCTTTATTTATATACAATGAACAGCAGCGGCAATGGATAGAGAAAATAGGCCGGCTGGCAGATGAATTTCAAAAAACGGCAGCTTCTGATGACGAGCATGGTCGATTTCCTATCGAAAAAATCCAAGCCTTGCGTGATTCGGGTTACACGGCCTTGACGGTGCCAAAATCACACGGCGGAACAGGAATATCGGTCTATGATATGCTGCTTTTCCAAGAACGGCTCGCACGTGGGGATGCTCCTTGCGCCCTCAGCATCGGCTGGCATGTTAGCGTGATGGGGGAGCTTGGCGAGGGAAACAGCTGGGACGAAGACGTGTTTGCCTTTATTACGGAAGAAGTGAAACAGGGAGCAGTCATCAACAGAGCAGCGACAGAGGCAAAAACGGGCAGCCCGACTAGAGGCGGACGACCCGGCACAAATGCGGTGAAAAGAAATGGGAAATGGATTGTAAACGGAAGAAAGACCTTCACCACGATGTCTCAGGCTTTGGATTACTTCTTAGTCACGGCTTGGGTGGAAGAACAAGAAACGGTCGGTGTCTTTCTGATTCATAAGGATGAAGCAGGCGTAGCTATTGAAGAGACATGGGATATGGCTGCGATGCGGGCGACGGGGAGTCATGACCTTGTCCTGAAACAAGTCACCCTTGATGAAAATAAGCTGGTGGAATCACTTTCGGGACCCCGGGGCAAAAAGCCGAACGGCTGGCTGCTCCATATCCCGGCCGTCTATCTCGGAATCGCTCAGGCAGCGAGAGACTATGCGGTCCGCTTTGCTGCTGAGTATTCGCCGAACAGCCTGAATGGTCCGATTAAAGAGGTGCCCGCAGTGCAAAAACGCATAGGTGAAATGGAGCTCGAACTGCTGAATGCCAGACATTTTCTGTTTCGGGCAGCCCAACTGTATGATGATCCGGAGCGCCGTCCTTATTTGAAAAGCGAACTTGGCGCGGCAAAACACATCGTGACAAACACAGCCATTTCTGCGGTAGATAAAGCCATGAGGATCGTCGGGGCAAAGAGCCTTGAACGAACGAATCCGCTGCAGCGCTATTATCGCGATGTTCGGGCCGGGCTGCATAATCCGCCGATGGACGATGCGGTCATACAAAAGTTAGCTTCAGAAGCATTTGACAACTAAAGTAAAGAGCCTGGGGTGGTGCACTTCATCCCAGGCTCTTTTTTTATGTATTATTTTTCTCTTGAAGCTGTTTTTGATACTTACGGTCGATCCTGTCGTAAATGACGTTCATAAGCTCGGAACTGCGTATGATCGCTTCTTTATTTTCCTGAACGAGCTGCTCATAAGTCTTTACTTTGCGTTTTGGCATGATCCTGCACCCTTCTGGCATATTTTATATTCACTTTCTAATTCACCTAATGATAATTCATATAAATGACGCTCTGACTTTTTATATATACCGTTCTGAATCAGCATATGAATAAGCTGTTTTTTCCTTACTTCAATGGCATTTCTGATCTGAGGAGCCATAGTGTCATCAACCTCCAATCACACAAGCGATATTGATAATCATTATCAATTAAGGTTAGTATACAATTTTTAAAAACATATGTAAAGGTGTCTGTCAACAAAATTTTGACAATTTGTATACAAGGGCATTATGGCCGCTATTCGACAATCTCAAAGTTTCCCGGGCAATAATTTGACATATTTCTCTGCTTTAAAAATTCTGTCGAGAGCGACAAGAACAGAAATTGCTTATTTTAAGCGTTTTTATCCATACTATGTTATAGAATGGAGGCTGATTTGCGGTGGATCGAACGGATAACTTAAAAAGAGGGGAAAAAGGGGCGATCATTAACATTGCGGCCTACATAACACTTGCTGTGATAAAGCTGGTCATCGGCACTCTATATCATTCCGAAGCGCTTCGTGCAGACGGATTAAACAACGGAACGGATATCGTTGCGTCGCTTGCGGTTTTGATCGGCCTGCGAATCTCCCAAAGACCTGCAGACAGTGATCATCCATACGGCCATTATCGCGCTGAAACAATTTCCTCGCTTATTGCGTCTTTTATTATGATGGCTGTCGGAATTGAAGTCCTTATTGGGGGAGGAAAGTCAATTGTAAGCGGGACGACCGAAACACCGAGCATGATAGCCGCATGGACTGCTTTGGGAGGGGCTGCGGTGATGTACAGCATGTATATGTACAATAAAAGGCTGGCCGCCAGTATTAAAAGCCAAGCGCTTTTGGCGGCGGCAAAAGACAGCAGATCAGACGCTTTCGTAAGTGCAGGAGCATTTGTAGGTGTCATATCCGCCCAGCTGCATCTGCCGTGGATTGATCCTGTGACGGCATTTATTATCGGGATCATCATCTGCAAGACCGCATGGGATATATTCAAAGAGGCATCCCACTCATTAACCGACGGATTTTATCTGAAGGATCTAGAGCCTTACAAACTGACCGTCAGCAAAGTGAAAACCGTGAACCGTTTAAAGGATGTAAGAGCGAGGTATCTCGGCAGCGCGGTTCATATTGAAATGGTGATTACAGTTGATCCGAAGTTGTCTGTGGAAGAAGGACATAATGTGGCTGATGAAGTAGAAAATGCAATAAAAAATGAACATGATGTCACTCATGTTCATGTTCATGTAGAGCCCGACGACATAAAATAAGCCTGTTTACCGAATTAGCTTATATGTTCAGATAAGAACTCAGTTACTTCTTCTGGTGATTTCGCATTTGCGCTGTGAAGGTGGCCTGTTTTTTCTCCGTTTTTGAAAACTAGCAGGCTTGGAATACCCATGACCTGATATGTTTCGGCAAGCTCAGGAAGCTCGTCTTTATTCAGTTCATACCAATCATTTTGATTATAGGCTTCCAAAATGTCGCCGATGAACATATTCATGCGCGTGCAATCAGGGCACCAGTCAGCGTAAAATTTGATAATGATTTCTTTATCAGATTGAATAAGTTCATTAAATTGTTCTTTTGTTGTGATTTTTTTCATATGTCACATCTCCTTTTCAATGCCATTTTAATATAAAATAAAAAGGAATTACATACAAATGCTTTTACCTTCGTATCGGCCCAAAAATAATTAGATCATTTTCTTATGAAAATGATAAGATAGTAAAGATGAATTGTAGTGGGGGGAATATCCATTGAAAACAAGTCTAGGATTGGTGTACGGCGGCAAGTCAGCCGAGCATAACGTTTCGCTGCAGACAGCTTTGGCTGTAACAAAAGCGCTAAATACTGAGAAGTTTGATATACATCCGATTTATATTACTGAAGAAGGCGAGTGGCAAAGAGGGGCGCGCTTAACTGAGCCGGTCTCTAATGTGAAAATGCTCCAGCTCGAACAAAACGGGAGCTCTTTTTCCCCGGCAGCTTTGAACAAAGAAATGTTCCCGGGAGATTCTTCGAAAGAAAACGAAGCGATTGATGTCGTGTTTCCGCTATTGCACGGTCCAAATGGAGAAGACGGCACAATCCAAGGGCTGCTTGAACTATTAAATATTCCTTATGTCGGTAACGGAGTGCTTGCTTCTTCTGCGGGTATGGATAAAGTTGTGATGAAACACTTATTTGCCCAAGCAGGCCTTTCTCAGGCTAAGTATGCGGCTTTCCTTAAAAAAGACTGGAGCCGTTCTTCTGAGGAATGCTGTGAACAAGTTGAAAAGGAACTGGGCTATCCATGCTTTGTGAAACCGGCGAACCTGGGTTCAAGCGTCGGAATCAGCAAGTGCCGCAACCGTGAAGAATTGGAAAAAGCGTTTGAGCTTGCGTTCCAATATGACCGCAAAGTAGTGGTGGAAGAAGGCGTCATCGGCCGGGAAATTGAAATCGGCGTTCTCGGAAATGATGAACCGAAATGCTCCGTAGTCGGAGAAATCGCACCTAAAACTGATTTCTATGATTATAAAGCGAAATACGAAGACGGAGACACTGATCTTATTATTCCGGCGGAAGTGACGGATGACCAATACGAAAAAATCAGTGACATGGCGATCAAAGCTTTCAAAGCAATTGACGGATCAGGCCTTGTCAGAGCGGACTTTTTCCTGACAGCTGACGGCGAAGTGCTGATCAATGAAGTAAACACGATGCCGGGCTTCACGCCATTCAGCATGTTCCCGCTTCTCTGGAAAGAAGCAGGCATTGAATACGCCGACTTAATTGAACAGCTTGTTGATCTGGCAAAGGAACGGCATGCAGAAAAACAATTGATTAAACATACATGTTAATGCACCAAGGACACTGCCGGTCATAAGGCAGTGTCTTTTCCCGTACTGAAGAAAAATATTAAAGAAAGAGAGGTGCCTCATTTGATTAAGCGAACAGTAAAGAAAATCGCAGAAATGGTCAAAGGCACACTGATAGATCCCGCATATGAAAATATAGTGATTCAAGGAGTAGCAACTGACACGAGAAAGCTTGAAGAAAACCAGCTCTTCGTTCCGCTGACAGGGGAGAATTTCAACGGGCATACATTTGTCGGGCAGGCATTTGAGAATGGCGTATCCGCTGTGCTTTGGAATAAATCTGAACCGAATCCGCCTCAAGATCAGGCTGTCATTCTTGTGGATGATACGCTGGCAGCGCTTCAGGAGCTCTCAAAAGCGTACTTACAAGAGCTCGGCACACGTGTCATCGGCGTAACAGGCAGCAACGGTAAAACAACGACAAAGGATATGCTCCACGCTGTGCTGCAAACGCAATTCCGTGTTCATAAAACAGAAGGAAACTTTAACAACCATATCGGCCTGCCGCTGACCGTTCTTTCTATGCCGGAAGATACTGAAGTTGCGGTCCTTGAAATGGGAATGAGCGGAAAAGGAGAAATCGACCTCCTCACTCGTCTTGCTAATCCGGAAGCTGCGGTGATAACCAACATCGGCGAATCGCATATGCAAGATTTAGGATCGAGGGAAGGCATTGCGGAAGCGAAGCTAGAAATTACCAATGGCCTCAAAAAAGACGGCATCCTTATTTATATCGGGGATGAACCGCTCTTAAACAAGAGAAGCTACAGCTGCCGTACGAAAACCTTCGGGGCGGATGAAGGAAATGATTATCAGCTGGAGGACGTAAAACAAACGGAAGACGGCACACATTTCAGTATAAAAGGGATAGACAAGACATTCTTTATCCCGGTACTCGGAAAGCACAATGTGTTAAATGCAATTGCTGCCTTTGCCGCGGGTATTCACTTTGGAATCACGCTTGAAAACGCTGCGAAAGGATTAAGCGGGCTGAAAGTAACCGGAATGAGGCTGGAACTGCTGAAAAGCGAGGGCGGCATTTCCATCATTAATGATGCCTATAACGCAAGTCCGACCTCTATGAAGGCTGCAATTGAGCTGATAGAAAGCATGAAAGGCTATGGCAAAAAAATGCTCGTGCTTGGAGATATGCTTGAACTCGGCGATCTTGAACAAGAATTCCATACAGAGTGCGGCGCCGTGATTAATCCGGCGGCGATTGACTATGTTTTTACATACGGAAAGCTTGGCGCCTTCATCGCAGCGGGAGCGCACCGGCATTTTGACCAAGAGCGCGTCAGTCATTTCAGTGATAAAACAAAATTGTTGCAAGCCGTTGCCGAAAAGGCTGAAAAAGGAGATTTAATCCTGTTTAAAGCGTCCAGAGGTATGAAGCTTGAAGAAATCGTTAAAGATTTAATGAAGGGCTGAAAAAGGTTTAACCGTTCTCAACTTGGGTATTATAAAAACCAGAGAATTTCCTGAAACTTTAAAAGAAAAAACGCCGCACGCTTCATAAAATAAAATAAAAGTGCAGAAACTAATAATGGTTCACTTGAAATAAACCTGTCAGACCATCTGCGGCTGTGATACAATTTATGAAAAGGCGGGATGGAATTGATAAATTATGATGGGCGCATTTTTATTGGTGTTCATGTTTCTGAAGACGGTGAAGTGTCCGGCGAAACTGTCTTCCACTACAAGCAGGACGGCATTATTTTGTCGGGGACTTACGCCGGGGGCGGCATTATTTCAGGAGTTCTTGTAGGAACTGTGAAAAAAGATGACACGCTGCATTTCAGATACCATCATGTAAATGCTGGGGGCAAACTGGAAAGCGGTGAATGTGTTTCATCTCCGCGGTTGGGTGAAGACGGCAGGGTCCGCCTTCATGAAGAATGGCAGATGATGGACGGACAAAAGAGCAAAGGCAGCTCCGTTGTCGAAGAAATCGAAAGCTGATCCATTTCTCCCCTTATTGAAAAACACATAGTGTAATGGTAAGATAAAACGTAAAGTAATTCGGGCTTTGTATACGTATGGATCCTGTCCTTTAGTATGAAGGGCAGTTTTTAGTGGTAAATCACGACATTACTGAAACAGCAATTAGAAGGAGTTTGAATAATTTGACTATAACGTTTCAAGATTTTCAATTAAGTTCTGATCTCATGAAAGCTATAAATCGCTTGGGATTCGAAGAAGCAACACCGATTCAGGCAGAAACGATTCCGCTCGGACTTCAGCATAAAGATGTCATTGGACAAGCGCAAACAGGTACAGGTAAGACAGCTGCGTTTGGTATACCCCTTGTTGAGAAAATTAACCCCGAGTCTCCTAATATCCAAGCAATTGTAATCGCGCCAACACGTGAATTAGCTATTCAAGTATCTGAAGAATTATATAAAATCGGACAAGATAAACGTGCGAAAGTTCTTCCTATTTACGGCGGACAGGATATTGGACGACAAATCCGTGCGTTAAAGAAAAACCCGCATATCATTGTCGGTACGCCGGGGCGTCTTCTTGACCACATCAACCGCCGCACACTGCGTCTGAACAACGTAAACACAGTTGTTATGGATGAAGCGGATGAAATGCTTAACATGGGATTCATCGAGGATATCGAATCTATTCTATCTAATGTTCCTAGCGAGCATCAAACGCTGCTTTTCTCTGCTACAATGCCTGCGCCGATCAAACGGATCGCAGAACGCTTCATGACAAATCCGGAGCATGTAAAAGTAAAAGCAAAAGAAATGACGGTTTCAAACATCCAGCAGTTCTACTTGGAAGTGCATGAACGTAAAAAATTCGATACGTTGACTCGTTTGCTTGAC
This sequence comes from Bacillus sp. HU-1818, assembly GCF_022695965.1. NCBI lineage: Bacteria > Bacillati > Bacillota > Bacilli > Caryophanales > Bacillaceae > Bacillus > Bacillus sp. HU-1818. The sequence continues at coordinate 110,294 of NZ_JAAPBE010000004.1, read as the reverse complement.
ATCCAGTCTCCTGAACTTGCGATCGTTTTCGGCCGCACAAAACGCCGCGTTGACGAATTGACTGAAGCTTTGAACCTTCGCGGATACATGGCTGAAGGAATTCACGGCGACTTGACGCAAGCTAAACGTATGGTTGCGCTCCGTAAGTTTAAACAAGGTGCGATTGAAGTTCTTGTGGCGACTGACGTAGCTGCCCGCGGACTTGATATCTCAGGTGTAACTCACGTATATAACTTTGACGTGCCTCAAGATCCTGAAAGCTATGTTCACCGTATCGGAAGAACAGGCCGTGCAGGAAAAACAGGTATGGCGATGACATTTATCACACCGCGTGAAAAAGACATGCTTCGTGCAATTGAGCAAACAACGAAGCGTAAAATGGACCGCATGAAAGAGCCTACACTTGATGAAGCAATTGAAGGACAGCAGCAAGTTACTGTTGACCGCCTTCGCACGATCATCAGTGAAAACAACTTGAACTTCTACATGACTGCTGCAGCAGAGCTGTTAGAAGATCATGACGCAGTGACAGTTGTGGCAGCGGCAATTAAAATGTCCACGAAAGAGCCTGATGATACACCGGTTCGCCTTACAGACGAAGCACCGATGGTAGGCAAACGCAATAGAAACCACCGCTCTTCAAAAAGAAGAGATGGCGGCGGCGGACAAGGCGGCGGCTATCGCGGAAAATCAAAAAGCAACAGCCGTTCTTCCTATGATAAAAAACGTTCGTCTAACGACCGTCGTCCTTCAGGGGAAAGACGCCAGAAAAAATCATTTTAATAAAAAAAGAAGCGAATCCATTTAATGGATTCGCTTTTTTGTATGCCGCAAAATGAAACTTTTCTTTGATAAAAACGTATTTGTATGTATGATAAAGAAAACGGGAGGTTGGTATTTTGAGAGGGCAGCCCAAAAATCAAATCAGTCCAAACGGATTAAAAGTTTGGAGATTTCAAGAAATCATTGTATCCGCTGTTTGTTTACTTATCGTCATAGCGGTTGCCGTACTAAGCTATTACTTTCACTGGCCATATTGGATAACCGGGGTGCTCGCTGTTTTGTTGGTTCTGGAATCAGTGCTCACCATTGTGTTTATTCCGAAAATCCGGCACAGAGTGTGGCGTTATGAAGTTCATGAAAATGAAATTGATATACAGTCAGGCATCTTTGTGGTCACGCGTGTCATTGTGCCGATGGTCAGGGTGCAGCATGTGGATACCTCACAAGGACCGCTTTTGAGGAAGTATAATCTGGCCACAGTCAAAATCTCCACAGCCGCCACCATTCATTCCATTCCCGCACTCGAAATGGAAGAAGCCGACCGGTTAAGAGATTCAATTTCGCGTTTGGCAAGGGTGACTGAAGATGATGTCTGAACCGAAACGCCTTCACCCGGCGGCGATGATCTTAAATTTATTTCATATCATCGTTCAAACGATAAAAAACATCATTCTTCCATTCTTTTTCGTGTTCGTCGTCAACTCTAACCATGCGATTCGTTTTTACGGAGGCATCGCGCTTGGTATTTTGTTTATTTGGCTCATAGCGGCCAGCATCATCAAATGGAGAAAATTCACCTACAGAATTGAAGCGGATGAAGTTAGAATAGAAGAAGGTTTGTTTTTTACGAAAAAGAGATACATATCCATGGAACGGATTCAATCTATGAATACGAGCGCGGGCCTGATACAGCAAATATTCAAATTGGTGAAGCTGCAAATTGAAACGGCCGGCGGAGGAAAAGACGCGGAAGCCGTATTATCGGCCATCTCTTTAGAAGAAGCAGAAAGAATCAAAAGAGCAGTCTTTACCCAAAAAGAAAAGATCAAGGACATGGGGGAAGAAGGCCCTGTAATGAAGGAAGACGAGGCGCCTGAAGCCGAAAAAATCCATGCCCGCTACCAGATGGGTGTAAAAGAGCTGCTCGCTGCAGCTTCGACTTCTGGCGGAATCGGTGTCATTATTTCAGCCGTCATTGCGCTTCTTTCGCAAATTGATGAATTTCTGCCGATGGATTGGCTCTATGATAAATTCTCTTTCCTGAAAAGTGCCAGTATAGGCATGTATGCGGTTCTCGTTTTTATCTGCTTATTTATCGCATGGCTCCTCAGTATTGCGGGGATGATGATAAAATACGCCAACTTCCAAATCGAAAAAAAAGAGCATGAGCTGGTCATTTCGCGGGGGATTATCGAAAAGCATCAAGTGACGATACCGCTCCGCAAAATCCAAGCGATTAAAATCAAAGAAAATATTATCAGAGAGCTTTTGGGCTTTGTGACGGTCACGATTGTCAGCGCGGGCGGCGGCGATAATGAAAAAGAAGGCGCTTCGACCATACTGTTTCCCGTCATCCAGAAAAAAAAGCTGGCGGGCATACTAAGAACGTTTACGCCGGAGTATACATTTGAAGCAAAAAGCCATCATCTGCCGAAGCGGGCATTAAGACGATATCTCTTCCGTTCAACTATATTTTCAATCGTGCTGATCATTCCGTTATGTATCTTTTTCCGGCCATGGGGATATTTTTCTCTTATCTTGCTGCCGATCGAATTAGTCTTTGGCTATTTAGCGTATAAGGACTCCTCTTGGCACATCAGCGGGGAAAAGCTACAGCTCACCACAAGATTTGTCGGAAAAAATACGGCAATTATTCTCAGAAGAAGAATGCAGATTTATAAAGTCAGCCAATCCTATTTCCAGACAAAAAAACAGCTCTCTACCATCTCAACTTCTGTTAAATCATCAAGCAATATGGAAGAGTTAACGGTAAAGGATATTGAAGCGGAGGACGCGCAGCACATTTTTCGATGGTATTCGTACGAAAAAGCGGACGGTTAAAACCGCCGCTCTTTTTTTTGGACACATAAGAATGAAAGAACAAACCCGCCGACAAGCCCGAACAGGTGGGCCATAACATTAATATTTGAATTGATAAACGTCATGAGAACGGCCACAACAAGCAGTGTGACAATCATTTTGGAATTTTCCTGATCAATCAGTTCTTTTCGGTAAAGAACCATATACAGATAGACACCGAACAAGCCGAATATCGCGCCTGAAGCGCCCACATGCACGTAATCAAGCGATTCAGTGAAGTAGGTCCCGATATTTCCGATTACGCCTGATCCGACATAGACAAGAAGAAAACGGGCTTTTCCAAGCAGCCGTTCTAAAGCGGGAGCAAATAAAAAGATGGACATCGAATTAAAAAGAAGGTGGGCAAATCCGGCATGCAGGAAAATAGGTGTAATCAGCCGCCACCATTCTCCGTTAGCCACCCCGAGGTTATAGCCTGTTACGGCATCTCCCCATAATATGACCGAATGAATGGGCAATTTGAAAAAAATCCACAAAACTGATTGAATGGCTAATATACAAGCAACGGCGGGATAAAGCCTGATAAATGTTTGGAAATTTTCAGTTCGTATAAACATCATGAGCCCCTTTGCCATCATTTTTGGTATTTATATAGTAACACGTTTATGAGATAAACCATTTAAATAGTACAGACTTTCAGGAGGGATCATCCCATATGATTCACGGTATTGGTATAGACATCGTTGAGCTTGATCGAATCGCTTCCTTGTGCCGCCGGCAGGAAAGATTCGCTGAACGGATTCTGACTGAATCAGAACAAGCCCAATATGAATCACTCTCAGCAAAGAGGAGAATTGAATTTCTCGCTGGCAGATTCGCCGCGAAAGAAGCATTCTCAAAAGCATTTGGAACAGGAATAGGCAAGCATCTCAGCTTTCAAGATATCGAAGTGAAAAAAGATACCCATGGCAAACCCTCTATCGTATGCGCGAAACTCAGTCAGGACAATGTTCACGTATCCATCACACATACGAAGGAATATGCGGCAGCGCAGGTTTTGATTGAAAGGTTGTCAAGCTAGTCTGCATATTCGTACGGCCCCTCTCATATATTTGATAATGCATTAAGGGAGACAAGTTGTTTGAGGCTTTTATGGTACGCAGCCGTTCTGTCTAAAAGAGTGTTCCAAGCGTACCGTTAAAGTCAAACAAGCGGTTTCTTCCTTTTACATCAATTGAGAAGAAGGGGTTGAAAAAGGTGAGAAAAAGCTTTGTTTTGCTTTTAACGGGACTGCTTGCTGTCCTTATTCTTTCTGCCTGCGGACAAAAGTCACAGGAAGATGTCGTAACTGGATTAGACAAAAAGGCGAAGGAATACACCTCATACAAAGCAAAAGCAAAAATGACCATCGAGACAGGAAGTGAACCGCAGGTATACAACGTGGAGATTTGGCACAAAAAACCTTCTTTATACCGGGTTTATTTAGAAAATCCGAAGAAAGATCAAAATCAGGTCATTTTACGAAATGACAACGGAGTATTTGTTCTCACGCCGTCTTTAAATAAGAGCTTCCGGTTCCAAAGCGACTGGCCGAACAACAGCAGCCAGGTTTACTTATTTGAATCACTTGTGAAGGATGTTCAAAATGATTCGGACGCTGTTTTCTCTTCAAAGGAATCAAAATACGTGTTTGAAACAAAAACAAACTATCAGCACAACAAAATGCTGCCGACACAAGAAATCACATTCAACAAAAAGGATATGAGCCCATCATCCGTAAAAGTGATGGACACAGACCGCAAAGTCATGGTGAAGGTTGAATTCAGCAACTTCGAATTCAATAAACAATTTGACAAAGAATCATTTGACGAAAAGAAAAATATGACCCTTTCCCAAATGGATGTTGCAACAAGCGCGAAGCCTTCAGACACATTTGCTGTAAAAACGCCGCTGGAACTGCCTCTGGGCGTGAAGAAGCTTGAAGAAAAAGATATTACAACTGAAGAAGGGCGCCGGATTGTCATGACCTACGGCGGAGAAAAATCATTCACCTTAATTCAGGAAAAAGCTCAAGTCGCTAAAGCTTCTACATCCGTTACATTGAACGGAGAGCCTGTTAATCTGGGGATGACAATCGGAGCTTTATCAGATACGTCCTTATCTTGGACACATGAAGGAGTCGATTATCTACTGTCATCGAAAGACCTGACCCAAGAAGAGATGGTGACAGTTGCGAAAAGCATGCAAGGGCAATCTTCAAAATAAACACCAAGAGGCCAATTCATCTTTGGCCTCTTTTTTGTAAATACTAACAGCAAGCCGCTGGAATGGACGGATGCTCCTCAGTAAAAAAATTCCTTAAGAAGGGAGTTTCACTTTGTCCTTTGTTTTTAGTATGATATGAAGTGAATAAACACTAGGAAGTGTCCTGATGAACATAAAACCGTTTTACAGAGATACGTGGGCAGAAATTAACTTGTCTGCGATAGAAGAAAATGTAAGCAATATGAAAAAGCATATCGGTGACCGCGTTGACCTAATGGCGGTAGTGAAGGCAAACGCCTACGGCCATGGTGATGCGGAAGTGGCGGAAGCGGCATTGTCCGCAGGTGCTTCATGCCTTGCTGTTGCCATTTTGGATGAAGCGATATCATTGCGAAAACGCGGCCTGACTGCGCCTATTTTAGTGCTTGGAGCCGTTCCGCCGGAGTATGTGGAGATAGCGGCTGAATATGACGTTACGCTGACAGGCTACTCTGTCGAATGGATACAGGAAGCTGCCCGCCACATAAAAGAGACCCCCGTCCACTTTCATCTTAAAGTAGATACGGGAATGAACAGACTCGGCGTCAAAACAGAAGAAGAAGTGCAAAACGTGATGAAAATTCTGGAACGCAATCCCGGCTTACTATGCAAAGGCGTTTTTACTCATTTTGCAACAGCTGATGAAAAAGACAAAAGCTATTTTCTCATGCAGTTTGAACGATTTAAAGAGCTGATTGCTCCGCTTCCGTGGAAGCAGCTCATGGTTCACTGCGCAAATAGCGCCGCCGGTCTGCGTCTGAAAAAAGGCTTTTTTAACGCGGTCCGATTCGGAGTCGGCATGTACGGGCTTCGTCCGTCCGCTGAAATAACAAACGAGATTCCGTTCCGGCTGCACCAGGCATTCTCGTTGAACTCCACTTTGTCCCATGTGAAAAAAATACGCAAAGGGGAGAGTGTCAGCTACGGCGCAACATATACGGCTGAGAAAGACCAATGGATCGGCACAGTGCCGGTCGGTTACGCGGACGGCTGGCTGCGAAAACTGCAAGGCACTGAGGTTCTCATAAACGGCAAAAGGCTCAAAATTGCAGGAAGAATCTGCATGGATCAATTTATGGTTGAACTGGACAAAGAGTATCCCCCGGGAACCAGAGTCACTTTAATCGGCAGACAAAAGGACGACTGCATAACCGTTGATGAAATCGCCAGCCGGCTGGAAACGATTAACTATGAAGTGACATGTACAATAAGTTCCCGCGTTCCCCGTATGTTTTTGGAAAATGGGAGTATAATGGAAGTAAGAAATCCTTTATTGCAGGAAAATGCAAGCAAATAGCCTCTGTTACAAAAAGAGAATCTATAAAACAGCTTTGCTTGATGTGTGAATAATGGTATGATTATCACTGGATGGATAAACGAGTCGTATCCGTAAGTTTGGTGGAGGTGTATGTTTTTTGTCTGAATCCAGCGCAACAACCGAAATGATGATTAGCTTGCCGGAAGCACTAGTAGCTGAATTGGATGGTGTAGCGATGCGGGAGAAACGAAGCAGAAACGAACTAATATCACAAGCAGTGAGAGCCTATGTCAGCGAACGCACAACTCGTCACAACCGTGATTTGATGAGACGCGGATATATGGAAATGGCGAAAATCAACCTGAATATTTCTTCTGAAGCTCATTTTGCTGAGTGCGAAGCAGAAACGACCGTTGAGCGCTTAGTCAGCGGAGGATAATCATTTGATTGTTAAACGCGGCGATGTTTATTTTGCTGATTTATCTCCTGTTGTTGGCTCAGAGCAAGGCGGAGTGCGCCCGGTTTTGGTGATTCAAAATGATATCGGAAATCGCTTTAGCCCAACTGCTATTGTTGCAGCCATAACAGCCCAAATACAGAAAGCGAAATTACCAACCCACGTCGAAATTGATGCGAAACGCTACGGTTTTGAAAGAGACTCCGTTATTTTGCTGGAGCAAATTCGGACGATTGACAAGCAAAGATTAACGGATAAGATTACTCATCTGGATGATGAAATGATGGATAAGGTTGATGAAGCCTTACAAATTAGTTTGGCACTCATTGATTTTTAGTAATATTTTCTTGGTTGCTCATAAGGAGCAACTTTTTTTGTTTTCGAAAAAAATTAACGCTATAATAGGTAAATAAAGATATAAAATGTTGCTTTTTGTCGGGAGGTACAATGAAATGCCGAATCAGACGATACATGGGTTCATTTCAGAGAATCAGAATGAACTGCTCGAACAGTGGACAAACACGTTAAAGAAACTAAGTGATCAAGAATCATATCAGCTGACTGATCAAGTGTACAAAAATATATGCAAAGATTATATAGAGATTCTTCTTTCCTCTTCAACAGAAACCATTGCTGAGGAACAAGTAAGCGAACTGGCGCTCAGAGCCGTTCAAATCGGTCTGTCCTTAAAGTTTTTAGCTACAGGCCTTTTGGAATTCTGGAAACATCTTTACAAGGAAATGAACGACGGTACTTTAACAGATCAAGAAAGTACGGAGTTAATCTGGCAGATTGAAAGTTTTTTCAATCCGATCAACACGGAAATCTTAAACCAATATTCAATCTCATGGGAAAAAACCGTCTCCCTTCAAAAAATCGCGCTTCAAGAGCTTTCTGCGCCGCTTATTCCGGTGTTTGAACATATCACCGTTATGCCGCTTGTCGGAACGATTGATACCGAACGCGCGAAAAGAATTATGGAAAACCTGCTGAATGGCGTGGTGAAACATCGCTCACAGGTTGTTTTAATCGACATTACGGGAGTTCCGGTTGTCGATACAATGGTTGCCCACCATATTATTCAGGCATCAGAAGCGGTAAGGCTTGTCGGAGCAAAATGCCTGCTGGCGGGAATTCGCCCGGAAATCGCTCAAACCATCGTCAATCTGGGAATAGATTTATCACAGATTATTACTAAGAATACCCTTCAAAAAGGAATTCAAACAGCATTGGAAATGACAAATCGAAAAATCGTTTCATTGGGGGAATAACATTTTGAGACATCCGAAAATCCCGATCCTGAAACTATACAATTGCTTATTAGTCTCCATTCAATGGGAACTTGACGATCAAACCGCACTTCACTTTCAAGAGGATCTATTAAATAAAATCTATGAAACAGGTGCAAACGGAGTCGTTATTGATCTTACCTCAGTTGACATGATTGATTCGTTTATCGCGAAAGTACTGGGTGATGTGATTACAATGTCAAAATTAATGGGTGCCAAAGTTGTCTTAACAGGAATTCAGCCTGCTGTAGCCGTTACGCTGATTGAACTCGGCATAGCGCTTGAAGAAATTGAAACAGCGCTCGATTTAGAGCAAGGGCTTGAGACATTGAAGCGGGAATTGGGGGAATAGCTATGAACGACCAATCCTGTGTAAAGATCATGACAGAATGGGACATCGTGGCCGCGAGACAGCTTGGGCGAAACGTTGCGAAAGAATTAGGCTTCGGAACGGTTGACCAGGCAAGAATCACGACGGCTATTTCAGAATTAGCAAGGAACATCTATTTATACGCCGGTAAAGGTCAAGTCTGCATTGAGCAGGTAGCGGACAGAGGCAAAAAAGGACTTAAAATTATAGCGGAGGACACAGGACCCGGAATAGCCGATATCCGCAAAGTAATGGAAGACGGCTTTTCAACATCAGGCGGGCTTGGAGCGGGGCTTCCGGGCGTAAAGAGGCTGATGGATGATTTCAGCTTAAATTCCGTTGCGGGGCAAGGTACGGAGATACAAGCCATCAAATGGCTTCGGTAGGAGGTAAGAAAGTGGATTTCAAGGAGGTTATTGAGCAGCGGTATCATCAGCTGCTTAGCCGATATATAGCCGAATTAACAGAAACATCTTTATATCAAGCTCAAAAATTCAGCCGAAAAACAATCGAGCATCAAGTTCCTCCGGAAGAAATTATCAGTATTCACCGCAAAGTGTTAAAGGAACTGTATCCAGATCTGCCTGGAGATGTTTTTCATTCGCTGGATTTTTTAATAGAAGTGATGATAGGTTACGGGCTCGCATACCAGGAGCATCAAACCCTCAGAGGAATACAGCAGGAAATCAAATCGGAAATAGAAATCGCTGCGAACGTGCAGCAAACTCTTCTCGAAACAAAAATCCCGCAAGAAGAAGCTCTGGACATTGGCGCAATCAGTGTTCCTGCTAAACAAATGAGCGGGGATTATTATCATTTTGTCAGAGATAAGGAATCTATTAACATTGCAATTGCCGATGTCATCGGGAAAGGCATACCGGCCGCTTTATGTATGTCGATGATTAAGTATGCAATGGATTCTTTGCCTGAAACCGGCATCCACCCTTCACAAGTGCTGAAAAATCTCAATCGCGTAGTTGAGCAAAATGTTGATCCGAGTATGTTTATTACAATGTTTTACGCGAATTACAATATGAAAAGCCATAAATTCACATATGCTTCAGCGGGGCATGAACCTGGTTTTTATTATTGTAAAAAAGAAAATAAATTCTATGATTTAACAGCCAAAGGTTTGGTTCTCGGCATCTCGCAGGATTTCGATTACGAAGAATATGAACAGCATCTGGATGAAGGAGATATGATCGTTTTATTTTCCGACGGCGTGACAGAATGCCGGTCAGAAGACGGTTTCTTGGAGCGTCTTGATATACAGAAGCTGATAGAGGAACATATGTGTTGTTCTGCACAAGAGATGGTGCAAAATATTTACGAAAGCCTTCTTAAATTGCAGGATTTTCAGCTTCATGATGATTTTACGTTAATTGTTTTAACAAGAAAGGTTTAAAGGATAAAAAACCTGGGTATTAGACTATTAGTAAAAAGGACACTTTTGAGGTGATAAAAATGAATTTAACGGTCAATGTTAAACAAAATGATAATGATATACAAGTACAAATCGCAGGAGAAATTGATGTGTATTCAGCTCCGTCACTTCGTGAAAAGCTGGCGCCCCTGGCAGAACAGGGAGCAGACATACACATCTGCCTGAAGGATGTCAGCTACATGGACAGCACGGGCCTTGGCGTATTTGTCGGCGTGTTTAAGACAGTCAAAAAAGAAGGCGGCTCGCTAAAGCTTGAACACCTTTCTGACCGGCTGATCCGCCTGTTTGAGATCACGGGTCTGAAGGACATTATTGATATTTCTGCAAAGTCAGAAGGTGGGGTACAATGAAGAATACAGTAGATTATATAGAGATGAAAATACCGGCTGAACCGGAATACGTGGGAATTGTCAGACTTACGCTGTCGGGTGTGGCGAGCAGAATGGGCTATACGTACGATGACATCGAAGACCTTAAAATCGCAGTAAGTGAAGCCTGTACAAACGCGGTTCAGCATGCGTATAAAGAGGATAAAAACGGAGAAGTGTCCGTGAGATTCGGTGTATATGAAGATCGCTTAGAGGTCATTGTCGCAGATGAAGGAGACAGCTTTGATTTTGATCAGAAGCAGCAGAATCTAGGTCCTTACACACCTTCACATACCGTAGAACAACTATCAGAAGGAGGACTCGGCCTTTATTTAATGGAAACGCTGATGGATGAAGTCAGAGTGCAGAGTAACTCAGGCGTAACCGTGGCGATGACAAAGTATTTAAACGGGGAGCGAGTTGATCATGGCACAACCATCGAAAACTACGAAACTAACTAAGGATGAAGTTGATCGGCTTATAAACGAGTACCAAACCAATCAGGATGATTCGGCGCAGGAAACGCTTGTCCAAGTCTATACGAATCTTGTCGAAGTGCTGGCGAAGAAATATTCAAAAGGCAAAAGCTTTCATGAAGATCTTCGCCAAGTAGGCATGATCGGTCTTCTCGGCGCGATCAAAAGGTATGATCCGGTGGTCGGCAAATCATTTGAAGCTTTCGCGATTCCGACGATTATCGGAGAGATTAAACGTTTCCTCAGAGATAAGACGTGGAGTGTGCACGTTCCAAGACGGATCAAGGAACTCGGACCCAGAATTAAAATGGCGGTAGACACACTGACCACAGAAACGCAAAGGTCGCCAAAGGTCGAAGAGATTGCCGAATATCTCGATGTTTCCGAGGAAGAAGTACTGGAAACAATGGAAATGGGAAAAAGCTATCAGGCATTGTCTGTGGACCACAGCATTGAAGCGGATGCGGACGGAAGCACTGTAACCATTCTCGATATCGTCGGCTCACAGGAAGACGGATATGAACGCGTCAATCAGCAAATGATGCTGAAAAGTGTGCTCCATGTTCTTTCTGATCGTGAAAAACAGATTATCGATTTAACGTATATTCAAAATAAAAGCCAAAAAGAAACAGGGGACATTCTCGGTATATCTCAAATGCACGTCTCGCGTCTGCAGCGCAAAGCAGTAAAGAAACTCAGAGAGGCCTTGATTGAAGATCCCTCTATGGAGCTAATGTAATGATTCAGGTTGAAGAAAACCAACATATCCATACCCTTGTATATCAATTAAATAAAGAAGGCAAATCCATTTGCGGGGACAGTTTTTACATCAAAGCGGATGATCAGGAATTAGTGTGTGCGGTAGCTGACGGCCTTGGGAGCGGAACACTTGCGAATGAATCTTCATCAGCCATCAGAGATCTTGCTGAAAGCCATGCGGATGAAGATGTCGCAAGCATCATCGAACGCTGCAATCAAGCGATGAAGAACAAACGAGGAGCTACGGCCTCTATTTTAAAAGTTGATTTCGCAGCAAGGCAATTTACGTACTGCTCTGTCGGAAACGTGCGTTTTATTCTATACTCCCCATCAGGTGAATGCTTTTATCCTCTGCCTGTGTTAGGTTATTTATCAGGCAAGCCGCAGAAATATAAAACTCACACTTTTTCATATGAAAAGGGATCAAAATTTATCATTCATACAGATGGATTAAACGTTCCCGATATTCGCTCGTATTTAAAAAAAGGGCAGTCAATCGAAGAAATATCGAATTCTCTTAAAATATACACCACATCCAGAAATGACGACTTAACCTATATTTTAGGGCAGCTTTTATAATAAGCTGCTTTTTTTAGGTGTTTTTTTCTGATTTTGTTACACTAGAGAAAGAATGAATAAATGGAGGCTTTGGTTACATGGAAACGTTAGCCCTTTTAAAGAAACAAATTGCGAAAGAGACCGCACTGTCACAGAAGAATGTCGAAAGTGTTATTCAACTCCTTGAGGATGGCAATACCGTTCCGTTTATCGCTAGGTACAGAAAAGAACAGACCGGTTCAATGGACGAGGTCCAAATTCAAACCATCTCAGAGCGCTGGCAGTATATTCAAAATCTGAATCAGCGAAAAGAAGAAGTGATCAGACTGATAGCGGAGCAAGACAAGCTGACAGATGAACTGCGGCAAAAAATTGAACAATCGGTAAAGCTCCAGGAAGTAGAAGACCTTTACCGCCCCTATAAACAAAAACGGAAAACAAAGGCGACTGTCGCAAAAAGCAAAGGGCTTGAACCGCTTGCTGAATATATCCTTACCCTTCCGAAAGACGATCGTATCGCAGAAATAGCAGATCAATACATAAGCGAAGAAAAAGAAGTGCTTTCCAGAGAAGACGCGATTGAAGGCGCAAAACATATCATTGCTGAACAGCTGTCAGACGAACCGAGTTTCAGAAAATGGATTCGCCAGGAAACCTTCAAAAAAGGCACTCTGAAATCAACTGCCGGCAAATCGGCAGATGCGGATGAAAAAAATGTATACGAAATGTATTACGAATATGAGGAGCCAATTCCGAAAGTCGTTCCCCACAGAGTGCTGGCGGTCAACCGCGGTGAAAAAGAAGACATCTTGAAGGTATCCATTGAACCGCCGGCTGATGTGATTAAAGCCTATTTAGAAAAGCAAATCATCAAACAGCGAACAACGCCTGTCAAAGACATTTTGCTTGATACGATCGAGGACAGCTACAAAAGACTGATTCAGCCTGCTATTGAACGTGAAATCAGAAAAGAGCTGTCAGAAAAAGCAGATGCGCAGGCCATTCATATTTTTTCAGAAAACCTTCGGAAGCTTCTTTTGCAGCCGCCGATGAAAGGGAAGGTCGTGCTTGGGGTCGATCCGGCATTCCGAACAGGCTGTAAACTGGCAGTAGCAGACGAAACCGGAAAAGTTCTGAAGATCGATGTCATTTATCCTCATGCTCCGGTTAAAAAGACAAAGGAAGCGCAGGACAAAGTGAAAGCGATTCTGGAGGACTATCAAGTTGAAGTCGTGGCAATAGGAAACGGAACAGCTTCCAGAGAAACAGAACAATTTATCGTTGATGTACTGAAGGATACGCCTAGAGACATTTATTATTTAATCGTTAACGAAGCTGGGGCAAGCGTCTATTCAGCATCTGAGCTGGCGAGAGAAGAATTCCCCGACCTTCAGGTGGAAGAACGCAGCGCGGTGTCAATCGCGCGCAGACTGCAGGACCCGCTTGCCGAACTTGTCAAAATTGACCCTAAATCAGTGGGGGTAGGCCAATATCAGCATGATGTCAGCCAGAAGAATCTAAATGACTCGCTGCGGTTTGTCGTCGAAACCGTCGTAAACCAAGTCGGAGTAAACGTTAATACAGCCTCGGCCGCTCTTCTTCAATATGTAGCGGGATTATCTAAGTCTGTTGCCGGCAATGTTGTGAAAAAACGTGACGAACTCGGCAAATTCTCAACCCGCAAAGAATTAAAAGGCATCCCAAGGCTCGGCGCTAAAACCTACGAACAATGCATCGGATTTTTAAGAGTGCCGGATGGGACAGAACCTTTGGACAGAACCGGAATTCACCCGGAAAGCTATAAAGAAACAAAAACGCTTCTGAAAAAGCTTCAGCTGACGACAGAACAAATTGGGACGGCTGAATTAAAAGAAAAAATCAGCAAGCTGAACCTGTCTGAAACTGCAAGAGAACTTGAAATCGGAGAGATTACGCTGAAAGACATTTGTGAACAGCTGACCAGGCCGGAACGGGATCCTCGCGATGAGGTGCCTAAGCCTTTGCTTAAAACGGATGTACTTCAGCTTGAAGATCTAAAGGAAGGAATGGAATTGCAAGGCACTGTCCGCAACGTAGTAGACTTTGGAGCATTCGTTGATATCGGAGTGAAGCAGGACGGGCTTGTGCACATTTCAAAACTCAGCCATCAATTCGTCAAACATCCTCTCGACGTTGTATCAGTCGGAGATATTGTGACCGTGTGGGTGGAAGGAGTAGACGCCCAAAAAGGCAGGGTATCACTGTCTATGGTAAAATAAAAGCACTGCTTACGAGCAGTGTTTTTTTCTATAAAAGTACCAGCATTGATTCAGCAGTTTGATTTGATAATTATCCTTTTCTAAAAATGCTTTTTGCATTTGTTTTTTCAGCCAATTAGGCATGGCTCATTCCTCCTCAGCTTTTTTTAAAAGAAGGGCGGGTTTTACACATTGTATGCGAGCGGAGAATTGTCCCGTTCAATGTTTTTAAAGAGAGGTGCACAATGGATAACAAAGAGCTCCAAAAGCTTACAGAGGACATATCTAAAACCTGTTTTGAAAAACCCTTCCGCCACCAGGCTGTTTTTAATGACAGGCTCAAAACAACCGGTGGAAGGTACCTTTTAACATCGCACAACATCGAAATCAACAGAAAATCGTTAATAGAACATGGCCGGGAGGAACTTGAGGGAATTATTAGGCACGAGCTCTGCCATTACCATCTTCATCTTGAAGGAAAAGGGTACAAGCATAGAGACAGAGATTTCAGAGAACTCCTTCAGAAAGTAGACGCGCCAAGGTTTTGCACTCCTTTACAAAAGAAAACGCAAAGCAGAAAAACATATACGTATATATGTACGGCTTGCGGCCAACAGTATGTAAAGAAGCGTGCGATGAACCCTAAAAAATATGCCTGCGGAAAGTGCGGTGGGAAAATAAAAGAATTTATTAAAAAGGGTTGACTCACTTCATGATTCTATGTTAAATTATAAAAGCCGTCGCATTAGACGGAAGAGGGAATAAATGAAATGTTGCTTCTTGACACTTCATGTCGATCCTTTTATAATAAAGAAGTCTGATTATTCCACAGTAGCTCAGTGGTAGAGCTATCGGCTGTTAACCGATCGGTCGCAGGTTCGAGTCCTGCCTGTGGAGCCATACGGAGAAGTACTCAAGTGGCTGAAGAGGCGCCCCTGCTAAGGGTGTAGGTCGTGTAAGCGGCGCGAGGGTTCAAATCCCTCCTTCTCCGCCATTATATCTTTTGAAAAAGATGAAAAGTTCTCAACCAGACGGCCCGTTGGTCAAGCGGTTAAGACACCGCCCTTTCACGGCGGTAACACGGGTTCGAATCCCGTACGGGTCATTCACTTTCTGTTGGGCTATAGCCAAGCGGTAAGGCAACGGACTTTGACTCCGTCATGCGTTGGTTCGAATCCAGCTAGCCCAGCCATTTTTATTCATATCATACAGAGAGCCATTAGCTCAGTTGGTAGAGCATCTGACTTTTAATCAGAGGGTCGAAGGTTCGAGTCCTTCATGGCTCACCATTGTTTTTCGCGGGTGTGGCGGAATTGGCAGACGCGCTAGACTTAGGATCTAGTGTCTTATGACGTGGGGGTTCAAGTCCCTTCACCCGCATTTCTCTTTTAATTAAATAACGAGCGGTCGTGGCGGAATGGCAGACGCGCTAGGTTGAGGGCCTAGTGGGTGAATAACCCGTGGAGGTTCAAGTCCTCTCGGCCGCATCCCAATAATACCAAGGGTTTTGACGCCCTTGGTATTTTTTTGTGCATATTTTTAAATTGTCTACTGCCCACACTAAGTTGAGGATGAAATAGAAAAAGCAGAGTTTTTTCAAAGTGTCCTATGTATATTATTATATGAAACAAACGTATTTCTCCATGAATTATGCAAATCGTGCACTCAAAATATTTAGAGAGTATGAAGAGTATGCTGTCCAGACTGTGCGTTGTCAATTTATTGTAGCAGGAAACCTGATCGATTCTTTAGAATATGAAAGAGCCTTGGAACAATTTTTGAATTCTTAAGAAGTTGCCAAGGAAAGTAACATAGATCATTTAATTGCAATGTCACACATGAATATTGGAATTTGTTATGATGAATTGAAGGAATATAAAAAGGCTTCACAACATTTAATCTTGGCGTTAGAAATTTTTGAAAAATCAAAACATAGTGTCCTAACAAAGACTTTAATCACTTTAACCTATGTTGAAGCAAAACAACAAAATTATGATGTTGCTTTGACATACTTTAGGAAAGGGCGATTTATTGCCGATAAAAGTGATGATAAGGAATACTCAGCGAAATTCAAAATATTAGAAGGGTTATTTTTTTCTGATGGAGAGACTCAATTAATAGAGAATGCATTTTCATATTTGGCTTCGAGGAAGATGTTTGCTGATGTTGAAAATTTGTCGATTGAAGTCGCTGATTATTTTCATGAACAAGGAAATTTAATGCTCTCTACTGAATATTATCGTATGAGTATTGAAGCAAGACGAAAAATTAAAAAAGGTGAGATTATTAATGAAAATCAGCCGGATTCTATTGGCAGCAGTGATTTTAAGTAGTATATTTTCAATAACTTATTTACAAAGTGATCATAGTACAGAAGTCAGAGTGGCTGCAGATAGGGTAGGCGCATGAGGGTACTAAAAAGGCTTAATCTTTTTTAAAGTTGCTATTTTAAAATTAGAATCAATTCATTATCGTAAAAGCAATAATAACTAATCGGCGAAGAAAGGATGATCAGTCAAATGAAAACATTAGTTATCGTTATACACCCTAATTTGGAAACGTCTGTTGTCAACAAAACCTGGATGAATCGTTTAAAGCAAGAGAATGACATTACGGTTCATGACCTGTACGGTGAATACCCTAATTTTAACATTGATGTAGAAAAAGAGCAGCAGCTCCTGTTAGATCATGAGCGTATCGTTTTTCAGTTCCCAATGTATTGGTACAGCAGTCCCGCGTTACTCAAACAATGGGAAGATGATGTGTTAACACATGGCTGGGCTTTTGGAACTGGAGGAACGAAATTGCATGGAAAAGAACTACTCTTAGCTATCTCCCTAGGCGCACAGGAAGCTGATTATCAAGCAGGCGGAGACTATAATATCACGATCAGCGAGCTTATCAGACCGTTTCAAGTCACTGCTAACTATATAGGAATGCGTTTTCTTCCTGCGTTTACACAATATGGGACACTTCACCTTTCAAAAGAAGATGTTAAGAACAGTGCGGAGAAATTGGTTGACTATCTTAAAGCTGAGCATTGATCCGGTATTCGCGAGGGAAGCTGAAACAAATTATGTGTTGTGAAAATAAGGGTTTGTGAGAGATTTTAATCAAACTTTATTTCAAAGTTACATCGAATACTGATGCAGGGGGGGCATAGAGCGAGGGCTTAAAATTAATGACAGCAGGGCAATGAGTACATATTTCGTGATGAAATGTAGAGTTCCTTGGTCTCTAATAGGTGCCCAATTTATGCCCAGAATTAATGAAAAATGATGAAAATAAGTATAAATAAAATAAACAGATGCTTTGAATAAAAGCTTTTGTAACTCATGATACGTTTTCACTAGGTTGAGGGCCTAGTGGGGTGAATAACCCGTGGAGGTTCAAGTCCTCTCGGCCGCATCAATGATACCAAGGGTTTTGACGCCCTTGGTATTTTTTATGTCTTTAAAGAAAATGTGTTTTGTGACCAAAAATGTCCACTAACTTGAGGCAAGTTTTCTAATTTGTCCGCCATTTCTTTTTGTTTGTTAGGATATAAATGTCCGTATACGTCAATATTATCAGTCATGCTGAACGGATTTTTCACGAATGGACAGCAAATGTATAAGATTATATGTCTGATGATTCTTCTCGTGAATTAACTACTTTTAAATACTATGAAAAACTTGGAGACGAGTATAAAGAAATGAGCGACATGCCTGGAAATGGTGAAAATGATCGTCTTGGCTTATCAAAGAAAACACCTGACTATGAAGAAGCCAAAGATAAAGAAACAAAGTTAGAGGAGTAAACCATGTGTTTGCTCCTCTTTTTTTCTGTTTGCAAAGTTGATTATTGTTAGCAAGCGAATGCGAAACAGTTATAATTTATAGGAAGGGGGGATAAAATGAGAAAAGAATTTGAGCATACACTAGAGAAAAATGTTTACTGTTCTAGATGTAAAAATGAGACTAAACATTCAATAATAAAAAGTCATAGAAGAGGTTCATTTCAAGAAATTGAGCCTGATTTTCACTGGCAAGAAGCATTTCATATTGTAGAGTGTGCAGGTTGTCAAAATATCTCTTTTGTTAATCAATATGGTGATGAAGATACATGGGAATATGATAGTGGAGAAAAGATTTATCGTGATGTATATCGGGTTTATCCAGAAAAACCAATTGAAGATACACAAGAGTATAGAATAGAACAAGAATTCAAAAAGCGATACTGGCTGAAAGTAAAACAGTTTAGTCATGTACCTTCAACTCTTTATAATTTGTATGAGCAAATTATTCAATCTTATAATGAGAATCTTAATATATTGTGTGCTTCGGGTTTAAGGATTTTATTAGAAGGTATTTGTAAAGATTTAAATGTGAAAAAAGGGTTTATTTATAATAAAAATAAACAAATAATTAAAAAAGATGGAGAGAGAGACCCTAAAAAAAGAGAGAGTTTAGAGGGGAAATTTTTTGGTCTTTATGATGATGGATATATATTGTTTAACCATGCGCTTATTTTACAAAAAATATTGTACGTTGGAAATGGCGCAATTCATGAAATTGTTGAACCTGATAAGTTAGTTTTAAAACAGATAATCAATATTGTAGAGAGCATACTAGAGAATACATATGAATTAGAACATCATGAGTTATTGAAGGAAGATTAAGATTGAAAATTTGAAACCTACGTACATTCTGTCTTAGAGTAATCATTCAAATCTTTTAGGCTTATTCAGGTTCGTGCTTTCTCAATTAAAGAATAAAATGAACTTTTTAAGAAGTAGACGTAAAAGTCTACTTTTTTATTTTGGAAAGCGTTGCTTGTCATGTCGCAAAAGAATTGCTATGACCGCAAAAAACCGCAAAGGAGTAGATATAATGTACCTTTTTGCAATTCATCTTTGTATACTTAATTTAAATCTGACATAATACAATTAATGTAAAAATTCTCTTAATTTATGTAAGATCGGGGAGTATTTCTTGCGTCCGATTCTTTTAGATAAAACTAAAATTCCGTATGATCTAGTTACGAAAAAATTAAATGCTTGGTACACTTTGATAAAGAATGATCAAGTTGAAAAAGCTGAAAGAATAAAAAAAGAAGTAGAAGCTGATTTAGTAAATATGGAAGAGAACCAAGACGCTTTGTTATATTATCAGTTGTTAGAATTCAGGCATGAGATAATGTTATCTTATATGGAATCGAAAGAAATAGATGATCTAAATAGTGCTTATGAAACAATAAAGGAAATAGAAGAGCAGGGGCAATTGACAGGAATGCTTGAATATTATTATTTCTTTTTCTTGGGTATGTACGAATTTAGACGAAAAGAGTTAACAAGTGCTATAAGTGCTTATAGGATAGCTGAAACTAAGTTATATCAGGTTGAGGATGAGATGGAAAGGGCAGAATTCTTCTTCAAAGTGTTGTACGTTTATTATTATTAGTTAATAGTTCTATAGCCGATATAACTATATTATTTTAGGGTGGGTGTCTCTCTCGAGAAAAACTAGAATAAATTATGTAAATTTTCTGTGAGAATAGAAGGAGGAAACTTAATTGTCTAAACGGAAAAAAACAAAAAAAAATTCTCAGCAACAAAAAAAGAAGGGAAAAGATTTTCTAGTAATAACAAAATATCCAGAAGATTATAGACCTTTTGATATAAGAGCGAACAAACCAATCTGTTATAAAGGTGACCCTATAAAGGGAGAAACATCGTCTATGGTGCTCCAAGAAATTGAAAATATTGAATTTTCAACCAAGATAAAAGGTAAAAATAATGAGATTGATTATTTTGCTCCCAATAATGTGGGGATTCTTTTATCGATAGCAAACAAGTCAATAGAAAGTGCCAAGAAGATTTTTAAAGAAAAAATCAATCCAGATGTTGTAGATCATTTTGAAAACTATAGTAACATGAGTCGGGAAGAATCAATTATTATGAAATCGAAGATAATGTATGACTTTATTGAAACTGTGCAGGTTGGAATTGTTTTTGGTTATACAGCTTTAGAAGCTTTTGCAAATCTAAGTATACCTCAAGAGTTTAAATATGAGGCAGACAATAATAAGGGAATAATCGAAATTTATGATAAGAGTGCGATCGAGAGATGGGTTACATTAAAAATGAAAATTTCAGATATTTTAGTAGACATTTATGAAACAGATAGTATTAAGAATAAGAAAATTTGGAGCGAGTTTCTTGAATTTGAAAAGCTTAGACACGAAATTATACATCAAAAATCTATTATCGATACAAAATTCTATCATAGATATCTAAAAAAAGATTTCTTTAAAATATGTGATATACCCGAAAAGATTATAGGATTCTTTTATGAGGAATTAAAGGACAAAGAAAAAACGAATCCCTTATGGCCATGGACTATAAATAATGAAAGTGCTATCCCTACTTCATATGATTATAATCCGGCACATTTTGAGGTAATAGGCAATATTTACGAGGGGAGAAAAAAATAATACGAGAATTGTTATGTCGGAGACATTGTTGAAATTGGATAATATGTTGATTATCTTATCTGAGTGTAATGAATGACTTCAAACCTTGAAATAACAGGCTTTAGAAAATGTTGATAAGCTTCACATTATTGAGGGGCTATCTTAGAAAACCATACCAAAAAACCTTGGTATGGTTTGTAATTATTCTATTATTTAGCACATCTAAATTGGAAAACCTAAAGATTAATCTTTCTTATCCTTATCAAAATCCTCTTTACCTTTTTTAAGTTGCTGAAGAAGAAATTCAAGAAAACTATGTGCTGCAGTATAACCATATCCTTCATGGTTATCCCAAAGAATAACAGGACATTCTCCATCTACCATTTTATTTGTATCAAGACAATAAGAGAATTCATCTATATACTCAATAACAACAAGACCTGGTATAAGATTGTAGAACGTTCTGTATTCTTTTGTTTGCTCTACAACTTCAGCTCCATGAGAGTCATAACCGAGTATCATAGTCCCGAACGCGCCTCCTGTACCATACTCAGTTAAAAACCACTTATAACTGTCTGGTAGGGTTACTTTGAGATCTTTTTCTATCTCTTTAATATGTTTGTCAGTGACGCCTCCAGTAAGAATTGAATATTCTTTATTCTCATCAAAGAATTTTTTCACTCTAGAGTAATTCACATTTAACCTCACATACATTTGATTTTGGTTTGCAATTCATCGATCTTATTAAGTTCATACTCATAATCACAGTTTTCTTCTAAAACAAAATTCATAGTTTCAAAGAAACTTCTCGCATTCTTTAAGAGTGATTCAAAAAAATCAAGTTTCGGTAGTAATACTTTTTGTTTTTGGTCAATTTCAAATAACAACATATCATTCGATATTGATTTCATTTTCAATAGAAGGGGTTGATCTGGAAAATAAGTTTCGCTTTTTCCTGTTTCAATAGCTTCTTCAATCAGATTTAAAAAATAAGCCCACAATTGGTCAACCAAGTCCCACATAGTGACATCAAGCAAATCTTGTTCACCATATTTTAAAATAATCGCCCCAGATAAATAGTAAGAGTCTAACTGTGGTTTTATGTTCTTTAGTCCCTCTATATTGCTAAGTGGAATAAAGTAATCGTCAATATTATTTTTTAAGATTGAAAGATCGTTTATCTTCTTATTTGGCCTAAGAATTAATGATTGAATATAAAACATTTTACCTCTCCTATTTTTCCGGATAGAATTGTCCTACTCTTCCTTTTTGAAAGCCTACAACATATTGTTGACCCTCATATGTTCCTCTGATTTGATAACTAAATTTAGTTCCTTTTTTCATTAACTCTTCACGGTTTTGTTTCATGATTGATTCTATCGCATCTGCAACATCGTTAACAGTCATCTCTTTATTGAGAAAAGATTGCTGAGACTTAATTGAACCATCCCATAAATCAGGATGATGGCGCTCTAAAATATGCTTCATTCCTCGCTTGTCTATGAGGAATGATTGTCCTCCAAAAATGTATTTTCTGCTTTGAAAAGTTTTTAATCCGTTTACAACTTCATGCGGCTTAGCTTTCTTTAATCCTTGTACAGTAGACGAGGTCTTGAATATTTCAAGTGCAGAGTTTTTATAATTCTCTCCATCAATCACGTTGAAAGGAAAAGTCCCTGAACCACCAGCCATTGCGTACTGTTGTTCAAAAACATTTGGTATTTTAACATATTCAATACCTTTTTTTATTCCTGCTTTTGAAACTTCGAGCGTCTTAATTGCAGCAACTTTTGAACCGGCTTTTGCAACTTTGGATACTTTATCAATACCCTTCGGACCAACTATTGCAAGAACAACTGTACTGCCTACATAGGAAACCCATTTTGCTCTGCTGTAGCTATCTCCATTAATCATATCACGTTGGAAAGTGTCTTCTATGTCTTTTGCTATGATCTTATAAGTATCGATTGGATGTAAGACTGCGTTCACCGTTCCAGAAAGCGTTTCGATAGGGTGCATTGCGAGTTGATAGAGACCCATCACTGTATCTTTACCGGCTTCATACATTCCAACTGCAATACCTTTTCCGATTTCGGCTTTTTGTTGAAGTTCTTCGAGTTGGCGGAAATAAACTTGCTGGTCAGGTTTCAAATTCTCGTATCCTATTTTCTTCGCAATTTTTAAATACTCGTCTGGATCTGTTACCTTTACAAGCTGTTTTTTTAAATCTTTTATTTCGCGTTTTTCAGCTTCTTCTTTTTTGATCTTCAAATATGCTTCAGATTGCTTCTCGATATCGTTTTTTTTCTTATGTATATCGCTCTCACGATATGCCTTGGCATTATAGTGAAGGGGTGTAGCATTCTTGCCCTTACCTGTTGATTCCTGTAACTTTTGAAAGTCTGCTTTAATGAATTGTTCGTTAGGTTCAGTAATTGCATATTCAGTTTTTAAGTTTTCGTCCACATCGCTTATTTTATCAACAGTCTTTTTCCGTTTGTTTTCGGCAGATGAGAGCTCATCCTTAAAAGTCTCTGTTGAAAATAAATCAAGTGGAAGAATGTCATCGATATCATTCAGAATATCTTTCATTGCTTTCTTCTGCTCAGACATAATTGATTTTGATTTTTTATATGCGTTTGCTAGTTCATGTTCTAAGAAGGATTCTTCGATATATGCATCAGATAAGCTGGCCTCTTCTAGAACACCGGAGATACTAGTAAGGAAAGCGATCTTCATTTCAATTAAATCAATCCATTGATCAGTGACACCCACATGGTCGTGATAAAATGCTTTGATATTGTTTGCTCCCTTGCCAGAGAACTCACTGTCGTCCAGATCAGCAACAGCCTTAAATGCTTTTCTTAGCTTAATCATTTGATTTTTCAATTCTTTATAATCTTTTGCTCGGTTTTCAGCTTCAGATAACAAAGACTTTGCTTCAAATACCTTCATTGTCCAATCCTTTCAGTGATTTTATATCTAAATATTACCATGGAATAGATATGAAGGTTTCAAAAAAGTGTTTATAGAAAGGTAACGAATTTTAGAACATTTGAGCATAATGAGAGTTGGAGAAGTAACGTTGTTTATATTCAAATATTTGTCTTTCATTTTGAAACGGAATCAAAAACACTTATTTAAATTCCGATGATAGTGTTAGGAAGACTGTATAATAAAAAGAGATACAGAATATGGGGGAATTATTAGTGAGTTTAGGGAAATCAGTTGCACTAAAAATAATAGAAAAACAAGCCATTAAACCGACAGGGTTCTGGACATTTTTCTGTAACCCAAAGGTTTGGGCTATTGATGATTTTTTGAGTTCAAACCAAATAGAAGATACATTTTCCATTACAAGTTGGCAAAAAGAGTGGTTTAAGGAAGGTCAACAAGGGATTATTAGAGTTGGTCATGATAACCGGAATAAAAAAATGTTAAATGGTAAACCAAAATTAAATCGAGGTATTTATGCGGTAGTAGAAATAACGGGGAAACCCATCTATTCATCTGATAAAGATGAAAATTATTATTATGAAGAAAGTGATCATTTCAATTACAGAGTACCAGTTAGATACATTAAGAATTTGCTGCATTCACCAATCTTACTTGAGGATCTAGATTTTGAAAATGATGAATATGATAAGTACTTAATCGAAGGGTTTCAAGCCTCATCAATGCCGTTAAATCCAAAAGCATTTAAAAAAATATCTTCATTGATTCATAACACTGATGCACATCCTTTGAGAATTGGAGAACAATACTCAAGAAAAGATATTTACAAGATTTTTAACGTACCAGAGGGTAAACAGGGCGGGAATTGGAACACGGGGTATACTTCGTTTAATGATGATGTATTTGTCTTTGTCAATATAAGTTCTGCCGGAAGAACGGGGCATGATTACGATAATAAATTTATCGGAGATGACCTCCAATGGTTTGGTAAGAATAGTCATTCATTACAAAATGCTTCTATTCAATCTATGTTAAAACCCAAAGGTAATATTTATATTTTCACACGGGAAGATAGTAATAATCCCCTGTTTACTTACCAAGGAAATGCTAGAGTAAAAGAGTTTCATGACACTAAGCCAGTCAAAATTATTTGGGAATTTAATGATGAAAAAGAAATCCGGCATAATCAAATGGCAGAGGAAATTGATAACCCAACAAGATATATTGAAGGAGCCACAAAAAAGGTCTCAGTCAACGTTTATGAGAGAAATCCCATGGCGAGGAAAAAGTGTTTAGAGCATTATGGTTTTAGTTGTGTCATTTGTGGGTTTGATTTTGAGAAGGTATTCGGAGAATTGGGTAAAGGCTTTATTCACGTACATCATATAATTGAGTTAAATCAGATAGGCAAGGAGTACGAAATTGACCCGATCAACGATTTACGTCCAGTTTGTCCAAATTGTCATGCTATGTTGCATAAGAAAAAACCAGCTTTCAAGGTTGAGGAGTTAGTAGAAATTATCAACGATAATAGATAAAAGCCAACCATTGTTTAAATCGGGTTGCTGCTCCATTTTTACTCCCAATTAGAAATTAAAAATAAATACACTTAATTAAAAAGAATTCGGCGCTATATAGGATTTGTGACGAGAAATACAGGTTTCACTTTATTGAGAGCTGATGGAAAATAAAGAGACAATAAATATTGTTGCTGGCTTGTCTCTTTATTCCATAAAGTGGCTCTAACTTTGGCGATTCAACCGTCTTTGTTTCAGAATGCCGATTAATAGAAAGGAAATCACCCCACTAATGCCGTAAATAAAAAAAACAACTAAAAGTTTAGGATGTTCTAATGACGTTACGAGAATCAGAATAAAAGGTATGAAAATTAAAAATATCAAGTTCAAAATAGAGCGTTTATTTACTAGAACCCATTTTCTCTCAATCATGTCATCTAGACATGCAACTAAAAAGAATAGACCAAATAAACCAGTTGTTAATTTTGTTATGTTCCAGAATGGATGTTGGGAATAACCTAGGGAAAATGCTAGAACTAAGTATAATACAACTATTATTGAAATAATTGGAGGAATAAATACATCTTTTAAATTAGATAGTGAGCGAGTTATAGTTTCCATAATGCTCTCACTATATATAACGTTATCATGGAACTTTATTAACTTAATAGCCTTTAAAATTTCACTTTTTATCTTTTCTGATTTATACCCATTAGATTCATCGAGATTTTTTTCTAAGATGTCTCTTATTATCAAATAGGTTTTTAAATCAAGCAATGGTAGTTGAGTTTGTACATATTTTAAAAATTCATCATCAGTCAAACTTTCTCTTCCGATAGTATGATACTGTTTTAATATCTCTGAAATAATCTTTAGTGAATTTTCTCTCTCTGTCTTTCGAAGTTCCTTATCTTTTTCATAAACAGATTTGATTTGTCGGCTTAGCCAAATAGTGAATATAAAAATAAGTGTTATAGTTAGACCAAGCAAAGTATTGTCTCCAACAAGATTTTTAACAGAATCCAATATTAACTTTTCCATTCTTTGTTCTCCTTAGCATCATTCTTTTAATTAAATAGTATACTGCTGAGTTTTGTATTTGTTTGAACAATGATTAAACTGAAGAATTTCATAAAAAGAAACCAGTTCAGATAAAGAACTGGTTAGAGTAAACTCAAAGAATTAATGATTAAATAAAGTTTTCTTTGAAAGAACGAACTTTTCAGTACTGAATGATTGGTTATCTTGTTTCCATTTCACTTGAACTGTTATCTTAGATCCTTTTAGATCAGATTCTTCTAAACGTTCTAAAAAAGAGAATGATTTTTCTTTAGCTGATCCATCGCTAGAGGTACCACCTGAATAATCTTTCATAGGGATATCGCTGTTAAAATCTGAAGAATCAAGAAGTGTTTTATTATCTTTCATTATTGTTATTGATTCTATATAAGTTTTATCAGTTTTATCTTTATCGCCAATCCAAAGAATCTCCCCACTAAACTCTTTTGGAGCATCTTCATTCTTTTTAAAGATTACTTCCCAGTTGTGATCCTTACTTTTACCTTCCCAGTTAGGATATTCGAGATTGTAATGGTTATAGATTTTTAATGAGAAAAACACTAGGAAAATAATCACCAAAGCAGAAATTGTAAATAAAACAGGTCTTTTATACTCCTTTTTCATAAATAACCTCCAAAAAATGTATTGATTTTTCCTCAAAAAGTAATTACTATATGATAGTATCATAAATTCAAATAAGGAGAAACAAATGAAAAAAATTGCACTTAGTCTTATAGTAACATCAGCTTTGAGTTTCACTTTCCTTAATAATGCTCATGCAGCTGAAGCTGAAAATGAGAACTTAACAGTCAAGCAAGGGGAAACCGAAGTCCAAAAGTATTTAAAAGCACAACATTTGAATTAT
This sequence comes from Bacillus sp. HU-1818, assembly GCF_022695965.1. Lineage (NCBI taxonomy): Bacteria > Bacillati > Bacillota > Bacilli > Caryophanales > Bacillaceae > Bacillus > Bacillus sp. HU-1818. The sequence goes on along the minus strand of NZ_JAAPBE010000004.1, from coordinate 83,102 downwards.
AACATTAATTCTCAGGATTACATTAATTTTCTTCAAGGTATTAATGAAAAAGCCGATGAGATAACAAAATCAGGTTATAACTTTTCTTTAATGGAAGTCTATTCAGATACTTATTTAGAGGAATTGGCTAAGTACGCCGCCCAAGAAGAAAAAAAGGATGAGAATGGTGAAGTAGAGGTTGAAAACTTTGATCTTCCTAAACAAGTTGAAAATCAAACTGTTAAACAAGTACAACAAGAAAATATAAAAGAAGACAAACAAGCTGAAGCAAAAGTTGAAGAAATTAAAGAAGAATCAGGTCAGATTCCAATTGACTATATGGCAAGTACTAATTCTAATTCCTTTTTCGTAACTCAATTGGGGTCTAGTTACAGTAGATCGGCTGCAAAAAAATACATGGTTAACAATTGGAATAAGAAGACGAGTCAATATGGGTACTATGGAGAAAATAGCGGTGGAGGAGATTGCACCAACTATGCATCACAGGTAGTTTTAGCTGGTGGAATGCCAATGAATACTACGGGGTTCAGCTTTAATCGTGGTCACCATAAAACCACAAAAGGTTGGTATAATCAATCAGTGCCTAGAAGTGCGGCAAGAACATATTCAACTTCATGGACTGTTGTTTCAGATTTTTATACATATTGGGCCGGTACAAAAAAACATAAAGTATACAATTTAACAAGTCCTAAGGATGTTTCAAAGTATGTGAAGACAGGTGACGTTATTCAGATGTACTCTAAGTCGTCTAAAAAATGGAAGCATACTGCAGTTATCTATGATGTTTATAAAGGGTATCCAAGATATTCTGCACATTCAAGTGCACACTTATATGCACATTTAGAAAAAGACTGGAAATCAAAGTATTATAAATATAGAGTTATCAAATTCTAACCCTAACAAAAATTGAACTAGTTACTTTGTGTGACTGGTTCTTTTTTGTCTAAAAAAACTAGAGATGGATTATCGAATAGTATCTATAATGAATACTCACTCCATTTTCACACCTGGAAAATTAACAATCCTTATAATGAGAGTTAGTGAAGTAGGAAGTAAGGGGGTTTTTTGCTCGCCAATTATTAACCATAATTCATACAAATTTATAGAAATGATGTAAAGTGAAGTTAGTAAGTGTAATGAAAACAAGCTTTCATAACCAGTGATATGGATTTACTATGTTGAGGGCCTAGTGGGTGAATAACCCGTGGAGTTTCAAGTCCTCTCGGCCGCATCAATGATACCAAGGGTTTTGACGTACTTGGTATTTTTTTTCATAAAAAAATGTGTTTTGTGACCAAAAGTGCCCAGTCTATAGTTTGTCCGCCATTTCTTTTTGTTTGTTAGGATATAGGGAAATTAAAGGCCAGTTTAAAGCGTAAAAAAGCTCTAACTAATTAATTTAGTCAGAGCTTTTTTTTATGAAGTATTCCCGAGTATCTGTCCTTGTTTTTTTAGGCAATACGGCGTCCAGTTCTTTATTTAACCATGCGAGTGTTTTATTACGAAGATACTTACGCATCTGTTCTTCTGCTTCAAGCATTACCAAGTTAATTGTACAAGAAGAATTGCTGGATTCACAGGAGTTGCACTTGTCTCGATAAAGTAGACCATTGCTTACAATATTTTTACATTGAAAAATTGGTTTTGGTCCTTCGACAGCCTCTATTACATCCCAAAAGGAAATATCTTCTGGGGATTTTGCTAACCTATATCCTCCCTTTACACCAGAGACAGAATTTACAATACCAGCTTTAGATAACTTACCGAAAACTTTTGAAAGAAATGTTTCTGAAAGCCCTTGGAACTCTGCAAGATCCCTAATCCCGACACTTTCCTTGGAGGGAACATCTATTAAATAAACCAGGCAATGTAAAGCATATTCAACCCCAACACTATACTGCATATAAACTCACCTGCTTTTGTTTTTAAGGGTTATCACATTGTATCTTAGGAGTATTTTGGGTGATAGTCAATCATAAAACCCTTCTTTAGGTATATTATTTGTTCCATTTGACAAAATAAAATGCAGGGTTTATATTGGAGATCGATTTGATCGTCGATTAAGTTGATCTTCAATAAAGGATAAAAGGAGAATCTCAAATGAGCAAAACACTTATCATTAACGCACATCCGAAAGTAGATGATGCATCATCATACAGTTTGCAGGTAATGAATCACTTTTTGGAAACTTACAAAGAATTAATTCCAGAGAGTGAAGAGCTTGAACAGATTAACTTGTATAGTGATGAAGTGCCTATGATTGATAAAACAGTTTTAAGCGCATGGGAAAAGGCAGGAAAAGGCGAAGAACTAACAAGCAATGAAAAAAAAGTAACAGAACGTATGACAGAAGTATTGAAACAATTTAAAAGTGCAAAAACGTATGTCATCGTTTTGCCTTTGCATAATTTCAATATTCCATCAAAATTAAAAGATTATATGGACAATATTATGATCGCACGTGAAACATTTAAATATACTGACACTGGGTCAGTGGGTCTGCTTAAAGATGGACGAAGAATGCTTGTCATCCAAGCTAGCGGATCAATTTACACAAATGATGATTGGTATAAAGAAGTTGAATACTCTAATAAATACTTGAAATCAATGTTCAATTTCCTCGGTATTGAGGATTATCAAATTATCCGAGTGCAAGGAACAGCTTTACTAAGTCCGGAGGATGTAATACAAAAAGCAAATAAAGAAGTTGATGAAGCTGCTTCCAGATTAGCAGGGAAAAGGGAAGCATGAAGATCATTGTTGGTTAGAAAAGCTGAAGCTAAAGATATTAATCAATTAACTGAGATAATGTATGAGTATATCGTTATGTTGGTATGTTTTTTATATTTAAGGAGGCATTCATGAAGTTGGAGGGGGTTATATTTTTGAATCATAGGGAATAGTGATTTTTCTTCTAATAGAAGTGCCCAATTTCTGCCCAGAATTAATACCAACTCATCAAAATCAGCGTAAACGAAATAAATCAGTGCTATGAATTAAGCCATTTGTAAATGAAGATATGATTTTACTAGGTTGAGAGCCTAGTGGGTGAATAACCCGTGGAGGTTCAAGTCCTCTCGGCCGCATACCAATACCAAGGGTTTAATTACCTTTGGTATCATTTTTTTTGCGGAAAATACGGCAACAAATGTACCGCATTGTGGAGCCTACAAATGTATTTGGCACTAAAAAAGTGCTGACCTCTGCACAAAACTGTTGCGCGAGTCTGCACTTTTATTCTGCAAGATACACTGCCCTTATCATCGATGAAGGGCAGTGTATTTAATCCGTTCTTAGCCCCGCTGATATTTGGCTTTTAGAAGCCTTTTTTATGTGGCTGAAACCAACAAATTTTTTGCCTTCTTCATCCCATAGGCGGAATTTTAACGACTTAAGACTTGTTGCCAGTGTAATGGTCGGAACGTTTTGCAATGGTTCAGTGTTGTTATGCGCTTTTTCAAGCTTATAGTTTGGGACTCTCGGGCTTAAATGATGAACATGATGGAAACCAATATTGCCTGTTAGCCATTGCATGACTTTTGGAAGCTTATAAAAAGAGCTTCCTTCAACTGCTGCTTTTACATATTCCCAATGCTCATTTTCTTCAAAATAAGAATCCTCAAACGTATGCTGAATATAAAACATCCAAATTCCGAGTGATCCTGATATCATAAAAATTGGCACCTGAACCAGCAGGAAGTTTTGCCAGCCAATAGCCCAACATAAAAGTGCTGCCAAAGCGACGATCCCCAGGTTCGTTACATACGTATTCATCCGTTCTTTGCGTTTTGCTCCTTTACGATTAAAACGATTGGTAATCCCGAAGACGTAAATCGGCCCAACAATAAACATAACAAACGGATTTCTGTACAAACGGTACATTATTTTTGTTTTTGTTGAGGCTTCCTTATATTCCTCAACGGTCAGTACCCAAATATCGCCTGTACCGCGTTTGTCCAGATTGCTGCTTGTCGCATGATGGACAGAATGGTCGTGTGCCCAATGATCAAAAGGATGCAGAGTCAGAATTCCTGTTATTGTTCCAAGGATTCGATTCGCCTTTCTGTTCTTAAAAAAAGAATAGTGGCAGCAATCATGAAAGATGATGAAGGTTCTTACTAAAAAACCTGCGGCAACGACAGAAATCGCTAATGTGAGGAAGTAAGAAATCGATAAGCTCTTATATGCCAAACACCATAACAGGAAAAATGGCACCAATGTGTTAATGATTTGACAAATACTTTTTTGTAAATCGGACTTTTCATAAGGTGTAACCAATTTTCTCAAAGTCCTTAGGTTTTGTTCCTTCATTTTTTAAAGTTTCCCCTTCCCTGATGATCTTAGTCTAAGTATAGAAAACGTTTTATTGCCTTTAGGTCCCAGCTGTCATATAGCATAGTATCTTTCCCATTTCTATGAGAATTTATTGGAAATTCGGTACTGATTTCCAGCTCAGTTAAATCTTTATTAGCAGAGCCAGCCGGAATACAAATGCGTATGAAGATTATACCCAGCTCTTTATCGGGCTAAACTCTCTCGCTGCTCCCCTATGGGAATCGGTTTATTTAGACCGTAAACATTGATTGTTTGAGGAACAAACATTGTTTCTTAATTAAAAAGGTTTTTGAAAGTGGTAAGGAAGAAAAGGAAGATGATTTGTGGTCAAGTAGTATTTTTTTATGAGCATCTTGGCAAATGGGGGGATACCATGAGTGACCGTTTGGAAACATCTGCAGAAACAAGGCTTTACCAGTGAACAAGCCCTGCTTCTTGCACTTGAACAAGAAACAGCTGATCTTTTTGAAGAAATCTTTAACAATCAATAACCGTAAAAATGAAGACACTCGTGATTCATTTTCGCGGGGTTTTCAACCATTGTTATTAACAGGCCTCTTAGACCATGTTATAAATTCGATGCAGGATTATTAACATTTTCTAGTTTGCTTAGCGCTTCTGTACTGGTACCCAAGCGTTTAAATGGCCAAAACAATAATATTAATTTGCAATTATTTCCGTTTCGTGCTAAGATAAAGAAGAATTATTTTTGTTCGTGTAAAGGATAGTATGAATATCGTCTTTTCGTCTTGATGATACTTTGGGCAAGGATAGTAATACAATGTGCGGTAACGCACTAGGAGGCAACAAAAATGGAACAAGGTACAGTTAAATGGTTTAATGCAGAAAAAGGTTTTGGCTTTATCGAACGTGAAAATGGCGACGATGTATTCGTACATTTCTCTGCAATCCAAAGTGACGGATTCAAATCTTTAGACGAAGGTCAAAAAGTAACGTTTGACGTTGAGCAAGGTGCTCGTGGAGCTCAAGCTGCTAACGTTCAAAAAGCTGCTTAATCTTAAATCGTTTATACAAACAGGCTCTTTATATAGGGCCTGTTTTTTTATGTTCTCTGTATAATTACTAAATAAAAAACCCTACTCAACGTTCGAGTAGGGAGATGGTACAGGTAATAGAAAAAGATTTAAAGCTTCAAAGGTTTGTTTACAGTATAGCATACTGGATTGACAATATGCGGAATGTATATAAATTATTTATTTTCCTTTTCCTTTTCTAAATGCTTGGTAACCGTAGGTCGGGACCAATACTATTTAGCGAGAAAACAAAAAACATTTACGAAATTCAAAACGTAAATGTGTCGTGTGCCATCCGCCAAAAGCGTCACGCTAAACGAAGTACTGATTTCTATTAAATAGAAGTTGGCGCTATTTTTATTTATAGGAGTAATCCATGAAAATATTATGAAAATCTCGTCGTTTTTTCGATGGCATATATTATATGTTACCAACTCGCGTATCTCTTTTATGAAAAGAAGATAAACAAATTCACTGTCGCAGTGGATATAAGAAAATCTTAAAGATAGAGGGGAGATTGATTGATTTTTTTCTAGAAATAATCACTTAGAGATACCTAAAACAATGAAAGCCCTGCCTCTCTTCCATCCTTACGGCTCCTTGTCCGTTCCAGTGTGAATCAGGATTACAAAAAACAAGTGACTATTTTATCGAGTTTTTTGATAAAACTTCAAATGTTCGTTGAAGAAATTTAAATAATAAAAATGGATTAGATTGCAGGAATAACAAAAGAGGTTAATGTTCTAAAAGTAAGTTGAAGAAGTTGAACATTTTTGAAATGATTTAATGACATCTGAAAATTCTGAATATTTTCGGAATACAATACGTTATCTAACAGAAACTTTTTATTTGTTTTTCAGTGATTCCTTTAATTACTTCCAGTTCACTAATCAAAAATTCATATGCATTATCCAACATTTTTTTTTCGCTTGAATTAAGTGCTTTTTCTTTCTTCATACGCATTAAATCACGTACAACTTCAGCGCCTTCTTGTATATCACCCGTTTTTATTTTGTTCGTGTTTACTTTATACCGTTGTTTCCACGGCAGTAACCTATCTGATTCTCCATGCTGAAAAATGTGTATAATGTGTTTTAATGCAAGTATATCAGTAACTGGCCGTATACTTGAACTCAATATTTTACGCGTTGGGATCATAACCTGCATATTACTGATTGACATTTTTATGACATAATACAGTTGTTTTTCCCCTAAGAATTCTTTTTCTTCTATGGCTTCAATTATACCAGCTCCGTGTATTGGATAAACAATGTTATCGCCAATTTGAAACATATAATCCACCTCCATATAATGTAACCTTATTAAGATTACCATATATACATTTTTTAATCAAATATATAATAATAACATGATCGTATTTTTTGTGTCAATAACTTTTTTTAAAAAATTAGATCCAGCAAAAATGACTTCAAAACAATACGGAACGTGTCGGATTCCCAATAAAGGAAAGGTCAATTGGTCCGTGTATATCCTGAAACCTCGACTAATTAACATAGATCAGTTCTTTATTGAAAATGAGTTATTAAATCTCCTTTAGGAATTCATGACTTGGCATCAATGACATGTTTGCTAATCGATATGGAGACAAATTTAATCACCAATTTTTAACCATAAAATTCGTGAAAAACATATAGAAATGATGAAAATGGAAGATAGAGTGTGTAATGAAAAAAAGCTTTCATAACCAGTATGGTTTTACCATGTTGAGGGCCTAGTGGGTGAATAACCCGTGGAGGTTCAAGAAGGCTTCTAAGCTCCTTGGTATTTTTTTGTTTTTAATTGTGATTTGTGATCAAAAGTGTTCAATCAGCGAAATTCAAAATATTAGAGGAGTTATTTTTTTCTTGTATATGTTATGTCTTAATAGTAAGTGGTGATAAATATTATTTATAGCTGCATTTTGACTGCATATCATGAATAATATAAAATAGTTATGGAAATTGAAAAAAATTCAAGATACCATATTTAGATACATTTATAAAGAAAGGAGTCATAACAATGTTAAAAAGGTTTTCTCTGGTTTTACTTACACTGATTATGTCTATAGTTGTTATACTAGTGGCTGCTAAAGATTCCCCTGGAGATAATGTTATTTCATTTGATGAGCCTCGTATCTTAATGATATCAATTGGGATCGTTGTATTTTTATTCATCCCACCATTAGCCATGTCCTTTTTTGGTAACTGGGTTGTAAGAATAATATCTGGAGTATATCAGTGTTTTATCGTTTTAACTTTTCTGGGGATGATTCCAATTGGATTTCTTATTCCCAATGGCTTTTCGACAATTCTTGTTTCTGTTTTAGGAACTTTAGTCAGCATAATTAGTGTTGTAGTAACCTTATTAATTGATAGGAATAAAGAAGTTAAATCTTAATATAATAGTTACTTTTATTGAACTACTCCTTTCAACTAGAAAAATAATCACTAAAGCAGAAACTGTTATTACCAGCAGCTATATGCCTGCTGAAGCAATCTTTGCATTAGGTACGAGAAAACGCAAGGAAACGTTTTCTCCTCATCATACTGTGACGCATATGGACGGATGTGCTCCTTTGCAAACGACTTTGCCATATGTTGAATGTGTTTCTGTTCCTATGTTAATGAAAAATCAATCAAATGTTACATCTCCTTATTCATTGCAAAGTTCAGCAGTATTTTCCCATTCAAACCCGGCTGCTCATAATGTTTCAATGCATCATGAAAATCTTCAAAATCATATATCTTTTCTGGAGCATTCATTACCATTCTTCCGCTCTCAAAAAGCTTAATGACCTCCGAAAAGCGGTTGCGATATTCAGAAACGGAATGGCTCTCATTCCAAAGTCTTAAGGCGAATAATTGTGGTGACACACGGTATATATCATGAAACTTTCTCCAATCATTTGGTATACCTGACAACAGACCAAAACTGATAAATGTTCCTTGAGGTTTTAACGCCCCAGCTAACAGTTCGCCGCTTTCCCCTCCAACAGAGTCAATTGCATGGTCAACAGATCTGCCGCAATAAGCTGAAATCTGTTCAGATATAAAACCTTTGGAAGCATCGATAACTCTCCAGGCCCCAAGTTTTTGAAGTTTGCTTACTTTGCGGCTGTTTCGTGTAATGACAATTAAACGGAATCCCAGTATAGAAGAAATCTGCGCAAACAGCTCTGCGATAGATGTGCCTCCGCCATTCATTAAAACCATTTCATTTGGCTGAACACGTAATGATTCCGTACAAATGAACCAAGCTGTTAATGGATTAATATACAGCTGACTAGCATCTTCATCACTTATTGATGGAGGCACCTCTATTGCATAATAAGATTTTGTGGTTACATATTGTTGCCAAGTTCCTTCCCCTCGTACAGGAAGGACCCTTTTTCCAATTATCGATCCTGAGACATCTTTACCATGATCTACGACAATTCCTACACCATCATAACCTGCAACTGAAGGCAGCTTAATTCTATGAGAATAGGCCCCTCTAATTGGAATCAAATCAGATGGATTAATTGGACTGGCAATCATTTTGACAAGAATTTCATTTGGCTGAAGTGGAAATTTCTCTCCCGTATAAAGCTGTAATTCTTGCAGTGGATCACCAAATTCCCTATATATCAACGAAACATTATCCATGATTTGCTACTCACCTCCTTAATAAGGTTTATAAAGTTAATACCTCTATAGATAAGGTTGCACTTTTTTTGAAATGTGTCAATATTATCTTTTATTTTAAAGTTATTTCAGGAAATCATTAAACTGATTATAAAAACGAAACTGCTATAAAGGAATTTTTATAACGGGATTCATCTAGGGGAAACAGAAACTTAGAGGGTAATCGAATGGAATAAAATAAGAAATAAAAGAACTTACGTACAGCTAATTAATTTATGAAAGAATGTTTGTTACTCACCACTAACTTACAGTAAGAAGAAAGAAGAGGAATAATATTGGAAGAGTAGACACGATGTCTACTAAGGCTGTCTAAAAAATCTCGGGCAGCTTTTCATACAATACACGGGTTATTTCACTGAAGGAAATTCCTTATATGTTATGTCTTGGAACTGTGAAAATAAAAAACGATGATTTTTTTGACCTGCGTCTTCAAAAACCCCCGCTTTCTCTTTAAACTGAGCATTCTATATTGAATGCTTTTTATCTTGACCATCATTTGGTAATGTGCTGGAATTTGTTAATAAGCGGTCTAATATTTGTTCTGTAAATGTCATAAAGGAATTAAGTATCAGCCCCCCTAAACAAACGGTTAATAAAGTCCCGACGCCAATTGGTCCAAACTTGAAATGAATGGTTTTATTGAAAAGATGGATGATGAACATAACAAAAAGATAAAAAAACTCTTTCCAACCGAAAAAGGGAAAGATGTATTTCCCGTTATAAAAGGAGAAAATGATCATTCGAATAGTGTCGCATTAGCGGGGTTTTCTGAAAAAGAAACAGAAACCATTTTGCACCTTCTTCATAGAATTAGAAAAAATATAGAAGTTGACTGGGAATATGTAAAAAAGGGGAACAAGAGAGATTATTAAAAGGAGAATATATGAACATGAGTGTAAAACTAAAAAAGTGCAGCCATGAAGATTTAAAAATACTCCAAGAAATAAGTGTTGAAACATTCAATGATACATTCAAAGATCAGAATTCACCTGAAAATATGAAAGCTTATTTGGACAGTGCATTTCATTCTAAACAGGTAGAAAAAGAATTATCCAATATCTCTTCGCAATTCTTCTTTGTTTATTTTAATCATGAAGTCGCTGGATATTTAAAGGTCAATACCAATGAGGCTCAGTCTGAAGAAATGGGTGATGAATCGCTAGAAATCGAGAGGATTTATATCAAGAACAAATTTCAAAAACATGGTCTTGGGAAACATCTGTTCAATAAAGCTGTGGAAATTGCGCTGGAATCTAATAAAAAGAAAATCTGGCTAGGCGTATGGGAAAAAAATGAAAATGCTATTGCTTTTTATGAAAAAATGGGGTTTGTCCAAACTGGAACCCACTCTTTTTATATGGGTGATGAAGAACAAATAGACGTTATCATGATCAAAACACTCGTATAACTTTTTATGAAAGGCGGGTTTATATGTATATTCCAAAATACTATAAGGTGACAAATGTTGATGACATTTGGGACTTTGTTCAAAACAACTCATTTGGCACAATTGTCACAACAGCACAAGGGAAACCAATTGCCACCCATTTGCCATTGCAGTTAATAAAAGAGGGAGATACTTACTATATAACGGGGCATATTGCTTATGGGAATCCTCAATGGAGAACATTTGAAACCTGTGAAGATGTACTGGTGATGTTCCAGGGACCACACGCTTACATCTCTTCCTCTTGGTATGAAAAGGAAAATGTCCCAACGTGGAACTATCAAGCTGTACATGTATACGGTACAGCCAGCATTTTGAACGAAAAAGAGTTAAAACATGACCTGACAATGTTACTGCAAAAATACGAAAAACACCGTAAGAATCCAGTTTTATGGGATGAACTTTCTCCTCAACTCTTAGAAAGTCAAATGAAAGGTATTGTCGGATTTAAGATGAAGGTGGGAGAAATTCAGGCTTCATATAAATTAAGTCAGAACCGAAATGAAACGGATTATATGAATATCATTGATCAATTACGAAATGAAGGAAATCTAAATTCGAAACAAATGGCAGAACTGATGGAAAAGAGATTAAAAAATTAAATATAAGCCCACTTTATTAAACCCTCAGATACAAGAATTAAAGAACGGAACGGAGACAGTCATATTTGCAGCATCTCGTAATAGTCCATTCTTTAATTGGATTTTCAAATGTTTGAAATAACAGGCTTTTGTAATTGATGATAAGTTTCCACTTTATTGAGGGCCTAGTGAATGAATAACCCATGAAAGTTCAAGTCCTCTCGGCCGTATCACATAATACCAAGGGTTTAACTGCCTTTGGTATTATTTTTTTATGCAGAAAATACAGCTATGAGAGAAAGCTGCTCATCAAAACTCACCAGTTATCATTTATAGTAAATATATAGAAAATCGACAATCAATCGAAGGATGAATTTGTTCTATAAAGGAGAGTCCATGGAAGAAGTAAAAGTTGTGTATGCGTTGATTAAAAGTAAATGTAATCAGATATTAATGGTGGATAATCATGAAGGACATTGGTCACTTCCAGGTGGAAGGGTTGAACATGATGAGACGTTAATAGAAGCTGCTATACGTGAAGTGCATGAAGAAACAGGTTTTGAAGTAGAAATAGGGAATTTAATTGCTGTTAACGAAGCGAAATATGTAAAGAGGAATCATCACGCTATCCTTTTTACATTTGAAGCACGAATTTTTGGAGGAACCGAAGCGATTAAAAAGCCTCAAGAGATATTGCAAATTGAATGGGTTGACATTGAACAGGCAAATGAACGAATGCCGTATTACTCAGAAGGAGTTAATAAAATGCCGACAGGATACGCCCTATATAATAATCAAGGAACAATAGAGTAATGACAGTAATCGTCAGGCTAGTTTGGTTATGTTATTGTGTCAAGCTGCAAAAGAACAAAACAGCGGGAAACGAATGCTTCCCGCTGTTTTGTACGTTACTTAGCTGATGTTTTCTTTAATCGTTTTGGAAAATGTGATTGATTTATTCTCGCTAACAAATGTTGAGCCTAAAAGGAGTGCGCCACCTAGCATTTGAACAATGGTCATTTGTTCTTGTAGGATCATTGCAGAAATTAATATAGCTACAAATGGATCTACATAGCTTAGCATAGCAATACTCTGTCCTTTTAATTTTTGCATACCCGAGAAAAATAACCAAAATCCAATCCCAGTGTTTACAATCCCTAAAATGATGATATAAGGAACGGATGATCCAGATACTCCAAAGATGCCGAATCTTTCTGTAAAAAACACATATGGCAAGAGCAGCAATGCTGTTATTCCAAGTTGGATGATTGTAATCTCTAACCTGCCCATGTGGTGTATAAATTTATTTAGTAACATCAATGCAGCGTAAAATGCAGCCGCAACTAACCCAAAAAAGATCCCAAGCAGATCATCTGTTCCAGATGCACTTATGCCATTTCCAACAATCAATAACATGCCTATGATCGCTACACCAATACAAACAACCTTTTTGACAGATAATTGTTCCTTAAGGACAAATGGTGAGAGAATCATGACAAACACAGGTGCAAAGTAATACCCTAGTGTTGCGTTAGTAAGTGTTGTATGATCGTACGATTGATAAAGGAAAATCCAATTTCCTCCTAATGCAATACCAGAAAGAAATAAGATGTAAGCATTAGCTTTTACTAATTTCCACGGAATGGTTTTCTTCATCATCATAAACACGAATATTAAAAATAGACATCCAATTGAACTACTTAGTAAAGCTGTTTCACTCGAAGATAAATCAATGTATCTTACAACTAAACCCATTGTGCCGAAAATGATCATTGATAATATAAACTGTATCTTAGATTTCATTGTCTACTCCTTCGAATCTGCGAAACAGCTTATATTTCGCAGATTCTTAATCTGTTTTAAATATAAGCTTATTCACTGCTGATTCAACAGCTGGAGCAAACGGTGGTGGCGGTGATGTTGAAAATGGCTTCCAAGTGTGTAGGTTTGTATTTGAGAGTAGCATGTTAATCCCCCTATTTATATTAGTAATTTTATTTTACGAAAAAGATGGTTCTAGATAGATTATACATGGAATCTTTACTTGAAGAATATGAATGTTTCATATTTAATTATAACTTCCTGGAGATTCATAAAATAACAGATTTATGGAGCATTAATGGAAGAAGATAAAATTTATATGTATACGTTATTCATTTTCAGTTTCCTTAATACCGCGAAAAGCTCGGAGATAAGTATAAAGAAATGACTGGAATACAGGAAACGGCGAAAATGATTGTCTCGGGTTATCAAAAAAACACCAGACTATGAAGAGTAAAGGAAAAAGAAACAAAGTTAGAGGAGCAGACCATGTGTTTACTCCTCTTTTTTTCTGTATATGAAAGTTTGGTTGCAATGCTGGCGTCAAGCCGACTACAAATGCTTGAAATGACGGGCTTTTATTGGGTATGAGGCTTTTAAATACTGAAAAAAAACATACCAACATTATTTGGTATGTTTTCTTCATAACTCGCAACTGATTTACCTGTATAATCAAGATTTTTAAGCTTGATTATTTAGTTTAGGGTTAACTTTTAAGTGAATTTATTTAGAACAGTTAATTCAGGGATGAAACTTCATTTGATTTTTCTTTCCATAGCATTGTAAGACTTAGACCAATAATCATAACTATTCCAGCAAAAAGGAAAGGATAATGAATGTTAAGGTCAAATAGAATACCACCCAGAGCTGGACCAAATATAGTCCCTAAGCTAGTGTAAGTGGAGTTCATGCCTGCTACGAAACCCTGCTGGTTACCGGCAACTTTAGATAAAAAAGTAGTTAAGGCTGGGCGCAACAAATCAAACGCTAGAAAAATAAAACAAGTAACAAGCAAAACAGCTAAAAATCCTGACATAACAGTAGACACGAAAGCTAAGACCGCACCGATGATTAAGCAAAGCTGAATCACCCTTTTCTCTCCAAATTTATTGACCAATTTCCCGAATAATAGAACTTGAATGATCACGGCAACTATTGAACTAATCGTAATAATGATTGCGATATCCTTTGGTGTGAAGCCAAATTTATGATCAGAAAACAAGCTGAATACCGTTTCATAGGCTGATAAGCCGAAAGCTAGTACAAAGACTATAATAAATGCAATTAAATAAACAGGGTGAATTGATTTTTTTAAATCTTTAAAGAAATTGGATTTCTCTGTATTAGCCAAGAGTTGTTCGCGCTCTTTTTTCGGCAATGACTCTTTTAATATAAAAACGGAAGAGATAGCTGCTAAGCATGCTATAGCGGCAGCGAAGAAAAATGGCATGCGAATTCCATAATCGGCAATAAACCCTCCAGCCCCAGGTCCAATAATAAAGCCAGTGCTAATAGCTGCAGAAACATACCCCATAGCCTTTGACCTTTCCTGCAGGGTTGTAATATCAGCTACATATGCTGTTACAGCAGGCATGATAAAGGCGGCACTTATTCCGCCCAATATCCTCGATAAATAAAAAATTGAAACATGGGTTCCTAAGCCGAAAATCAACTCTGATATACTGAAGACAAGTAATCCGATGACAATCATTTTTTTTCTCCCAAAACGGTCAACCCATCTTCCTGCAAAAGGTGAAGTAATTAACTGGGAAACGGCGAAAACCGCAACAAGATAACCCATGGTGCTGCCGGATAAATTCATGATATTCATAAAAGAAGGCATAACGGGAATAATTAGACCAATACCAAGAAAGACTATGAAAATGTTGCTTAATAGTATAATTAATACCGTTTTTTGTTCTTTAATTGATTTTTTCATCTGAAAACTCCTCTAAAAATTAATCAGTTTCCTGCATAAAACAGACCAAAGAGCATCTATTTTTTTTGTTTTGGAGCACTTTATCTTTTTCAATTAAGTTCAGCTATTAAAGAATAAAACGCACCCAATAACAATTTTTAAGACAAGCGGAGATTAAATAAGAAAGAAATGATCTGAAAAGGTTAGAATGTTCCGCCTTAACCTTTCTTTCGTTGATCGAAGCTTCTTTCAGGTCCAATAAAATCATAATGTATATGGTTGCCGTATAGTCAAGGAGATTTTCATGCACGATGATTAAAGAAAGTTTTTCATAACAGGTGAGTTTGCCAAGCTCTGTAACATAAAAAAACTTCACTATGTTCTCCCGAAATACAAAAAGAGAATGGGTATAGATATTATTCCTCTAATCAGTTGGAGCTTATTCAAGTTATCAATTTGTTTAAAGAGGCTGGTCACCATTAAAAGAAATCAAATTCCTCTTAAAAGGCAAAACTCAGGCAGGATCGTACCACTTCTTAAAGAAAAGCCTGTTGGAGCTTTCACTGTTATTGAGGGCCTAGTGGATGAATAACCCGTGAAGGTTCAAGTCCTCTCGGCCGCTTCTCAAAAATACCAAGGGTTTAACCACCTTTGGTATTATTTTTTCATGAAGAACATACGGGTCTATGTATATGGGCAGAGGATTTTTACTTAACTGACCAAGCAGACTAGTTGGGTAATCAGTCTGTGATGCTCATTTACTTCTGCATATCGTCTTTTATACTGACTATACCTTAATTTGTGACGAAGGTGAATAATCATGCTTTGGACACCATCATTTGAAAATGATGTACCTGTAGCACTTCTCCGCCCTTAGTGGAGGAAGGTGACTACTTCTCTCCGTTAGGGGCATTTATTTGACCTAAACTAAAAACGGAAGGGGCAAAAATGAAAAACACTTTGTTAGGTTCCATATATTTGGCATTAGCCGCAGTATTTGGGGTGGTGTTGTTGTAAAGGTTGTAGTATCGGTTATACCTCCATTAGAGCTGGTGTGGATGCGATATGTAGTCGCATTTGCTGTATGACTCATTATAGGTTTGGTAAAAAAACTATCCTGGCGAATTCATAGACGTGACATTTTATTAATTATAACCATTGGGATAATTGGTAATACCATTTCGATTGTTATGCAAGAAGTTGGTACTAACCTATCTTCGGCACAAAGGGGAGCCATTATTACTTCTTCCACACCTGCATTTATGGTTATTTTCGCTAGGCTATTGCTTAAAGAACGATTGAATGTAAAAAAGGGAATATCTGTGGCTTTA
Source organism: Bacillus sp. HU-1818 (assembly GCF_022695965.1). Lineage (NCBI taxonomy): Bacteria > Bacillati > Bacillota > Bacilli > Caryophanales > Bacillaceae > Bacillus > Bacillus sp. HU-1818. Next base: position 66,952 of record NZ_JAAPBE010000004.1, on the reverse strand, counting down.
GCGACCATCGGAGTTTTAATGATTGCAGGAAACGGTCAAATTGACATGTCTAATCAAATTGGTGGAATATCGCTGTTTATTGCTGCTTTAACATGGGCTCTGATGTCTGTTCTTTTAAAACGTGTTCCAAATCATTATTCTCCAATGACAACTTACACAATCTTGGCTGCTATCATGATATTGACTCCTTTTGTTTGGGTGAATGTAGATGAAGTTCATTTCTCGCAGCTGACTCATCCGACAATTTGGGGTGGTCTATTATATTTGGGGATTATTTCAACAGCGTGTGCATTTATACTTTGGAATCGCGGATTACAAATGCTGAATGCTTCAAGCGGAGGCTTATTTTTCTTTTTTCAACCTGTAGTTGGAACATTACTTGGATGGCTTTTGTTATGAGAAAGTATAGGTGGAACGTTTTGGGTAGGTTCAATTCTGATTGTAATTGGTGTTTTGTTAGTTATCCGGGTAAAAACCAGATACATAAAAAAAGAAACCTGCGGAATCACAAAGTCCAAAGGTTTCTTTTTTTATATGGGAATTAATGATTTTATTGTAACCTACATAAGAACGGGTGCTTCTTCAAGTAACAGGTCAATATAATATGAATTAACGAGAGATGAAAAATCTTAGCGGAGACGAAGCAGCCGACTATTTATAATTTTTTCCTTCTTGTATTTTTTGCAATTTCTAGAATTTAAAATCAACCTTTTTTAAATGGTCTGCCTTACTTTGCGAATCGCCGAGCGGCTGCCACGCATAATATAACGGCGATATTCACTGCTACGAGTGTCCAACCCACTTTCTCGTGCAGAATCACTGAGGCAAGCAGCAGTCCAAAGAAAGGCTGGAGAAGCTGCAGTTGTCCAACCGCCGCAATACCGCCTTGTGCGAGACCCCGATACCAGAACACGAAGCCGATCAGCATGCTGAATAAGGATACATACGCAAGACTGAGCAGTGCGGGAACGCCGACGCCCGACCATGAGTCCGGCGCAAAATAGAATGATAGCGGCAGCATAAGAGGAAGTGACAGAACAAGAGCCCAAGAGATCACTTGCCAGTTTCCCAGCCGCCGTGAGAGCCGGGCTCCTTCTGCATAACCGAGCCCGCATACGACAATAGAAGCCAGCATGTACGCGTCACCGAGGGGGGATGATCCTCCGCCCTGGATCAGGGCAAATCCTGCTACTAGTAAACTGCCTGCAGCTGAGAAAATCCAGAAGACTGGCCGGGGACGTTCACCTCCGCGCAGTACACCGAAGATCGCCGTCGCGAGCGGAAGAAGTCCAATGAAAACAATGGCATGTGCGGATGTGACATACTGAAGCGCCAAGGCTGTCAGCAACGGGAAACCAACCACCACGCCGAACGCTACCACCAATAGCGCAGTTATGTCACCTTTGGCAGGTCGCTGCTGCCGGAAGATGAAAAGGAGCGCTCCAGCCAATACACCAGCTATCGCAGCGCGGCATACGGTGAGGAACAAAGGATCGAAGTCCGCCACAGCCAAGCGAGTCGCAGGCAGCGAGCCGCTGAAAATGAGTACTCCCAGAAAACCGTTCATCCAGCCATTTGTTGCTTTGTTCATTACCATCACTCCAAAATATGTTTCTTCTCACAAGATCATTTTTTCTCTTATCAAAACCAGTATTTAAGGATTACAATGACTATAAACTGTAATTGACCTTTTAAAAACAGTCAGTTTTCATAAAAAAATGCATACCAGTTAGGGGAAACGTGCAAATGGATATCACGCCTTTTTTAAATAGAAATCTGGTTATTCCGCTTTATCAGCAGCTTTATCAGTATTTCAAAGAAAACATGCATCAGGGGCGTATTCAAAAAGGAATGAAACTGCCTTCAAAAAGGCTGCTTGCGAGTCAGCTTTCCATCAGTCAAACGACTGTAGAACGGGCCTATGAACAGCTTGCTGCTGAAGGCTATATCGTGAGCAAGCCAAGAAGCGGATGGTTTGCTGATTATAATGATTCTGATTTTGTCCATAGTAAAATGCCAAGCACATCACCAATACGAAAAGCACAAGAAAATAAACAATGGATTGATTTTCACTATGGAAATGTAGATTCTTCTCACTTCCCTTTTTCCGCTTGGCGAAAAAGCATGGTCAATAGTTTAGACCAGTATGGTCACGAGCTTTATCGATCAGGAAATGCTTTAGGGGAACTTGAGCTGAGAACACTCATTGCAGAGTACCTGTATCAATCGCGCGGCGTTAATTGCCTCCCTGAACAAGTCATCATAGGTGCCGGGAACCCTGTTCTTCTGCAAATCTTGTGCCAAGTTTTTGAACCGAATATTTCCATAGGATATGAGGATCCAGGTTATCCAAGATCAAGGGAGATTTTTGAAGCCAATCGTATGAATATTCTTCCTATACCAGTTGATGACGAAGGAATCTGTATACAGAAGATCCAAGAACAGCAGCCAAACCTTGTATATGTTACGCCTTCTCATCAATTTACGCTGGGAACAATTATGACGATTAACAGAAGAATGCAGCTGCTTAAATGGGCGGCAGAAAATCAAGCATTCATCATAGAGGACGATTATGACGGGGAATTTAGATACACAGGACAGCCGATCCCATCCTTGCAAGGACTTGACCAGCATAACCGTGTCATTTATATGGGCACTTTTTCTAAGTCTCTTCTTCCTTCGCTGCGTATCAGCTATATGATTCTCCCTTCGCCTCTTTTAAAAAAAGGCCATGAAATCACTTCCTTATATAAGCAAACTGTGTCCTGTCACAGCCAACTGACGCTAGCAGAATTTATAAAAAATGGAGAATGGCAAAAACACATTAACAGAATGAGAAAGCTGTACCGAAAAAAAAGAGCAACTATATTAGAGGCTGTGCAAAGTGAATTGGGAAAATACGTTAGGATTCGCGGAGAAAACTCCGGACTTCGTATCTTACTTGACGTTTACGTTCCCTATAGTGAAAAAGAGCTAATTGAGAAAGCGAAGGAACATGGGGTAAAAATCTATCCTGTTTCTCTTTCTTATAAAAAACAACCTCCTACAAAAACTGTCTCACTTGGATTTGCTGGGGTTTCTGAAGTCAATATACGAGAGGGCATAAAAAAACTGAAAGCTGCCTGGAAGATATAAGGGTGCTTTTTGTTTTGATTATAATGAAAAAACACTTTGTTACTCACCATTCAGGCAAGGATAAAAGATCAAGTGGCGACTAAGTTTTCTGAGCTGCAAAATATGAAAGAACCATCTACAAAAGATTTTAAATTAATTGCAGAAAAAATGGTAAATTTTGAAGGAGATTAGAAGGTTTTAATCTCCTTTTGAGTTTAGTATCAGGAGTCCTTTTTGAATTTGTCGAACAGTTCTCTCTGGCGGTGAGGGCCTAATGGGTGAATAACCCGTGGAGGTTCAAGTCCTCTCGGCCGCCCCAAGGGTCCTGATTACTTTGGTATGTTTTAAGAACATCATCGAATTAATTTTATGAATCAAACATAAGTTATTGATTATATAACAACAAACTTATATAATGGCAATGCAACATCATTTAATGATTCACTTTTTTCTCGTGACTTGTGTGTAACTATGCCATAAAGGAGGCATGGGCAGTGACTCAGATTGATGTTTAATGTGTTTATATATAATACTTGATATCCCTTATATAAGAGAACACTTATATAAGGGATAACGGGGGTTATTCAACAATGAAGATATTAATAAAAGGTTCGGCGAAGAAATGATGAAAATAGGAATGGCTTTTAATAATGCAATCCGAAATAAAAACTTTAAAGTTATCTAAAGACGACATATAATTGTTTAATTATATAGGTGATGTAAAGGAGGAGCTAATTTGACTGTAGATACAACAATAGGAGTCGCTGATATGACGCGTTGTTTAAAAACGCTTAGTGATCAAACAAGACTTATGATGATGAAATTATTTCTTGAAAAAGAATATTGTGTTTGTCAATTAGTTGATATGTTTGAGATGAGTCAGCCTTCAATAAGCCAGCATTTAAGAAAATTAAAAAACGCAGGCTTTGTTAAGGAGGACAGAAGAGGGCAGTGGCGTTTTTATTCAATCAATAAATCTTGTCCTGAGTTTGAGACCGTCCAACATATTTTACATCAAATCGATAAGGAGGATGAACTGTTACAAAACATCAAACAAAAAGAAACCCAAGTATCTTGTTAGTAGGGAGGGCTTTACATTGACTTCAGTGATTTTGGCGTTAGTCATATTTGTATTAACCTTAATATTGGTTATATGGCAACCGAGAAACTTGTCTATAGGATGGTCAGCCTGTGGAGGAGCTGTTTTAGCTTTAATCGTAGGCGTTGTAAATTTCCAAGATGTAATTACGGTTACAGGAATTGTTTGGAATGCCACTTTAGCTTTTGTCGCAATCATTATCATTTCACTCATACTTGATAAAATCGGTTTCTTTGAGTGGGCGGCACTTCATATGGCTAAGGCAGCAAAAGGAAACGGTATACGTATGTTCGTTTATGTATCTATCCTGGGTGCAATAGTAGCTGCTTTATTTGCAAATGATGGTGCAGCTCTTATACTGACACCAATTGTATTAGCTATGGTCAGGGCGTTAAACTTCAATGAAAAACTAGTATTCCCTTTTATCATGGCTAGTGGATTTATTGCTGATACGACTTCACTGCCGTTAGTGGTGAGTAATTTGGTAAACATTGTGTCTGCGGACTATTTTCACATTAGTTTTATCGATTATGCTTCCAGAATGATTGTTCCTAACTTGTTCGCGTTAGCAGCGAGCATCATTGTACTGTACCTTTTCTTTAGAAAAAGTATACCTAAACGTTATAATCTGACTGAATTGAAACAACCTGTTGAAGCAATAAAAGATCAAAAAATGTTCCGCTTATCTTGGTATATTTTAGGTTTGTTGTTAGCTGGATATTTCGCAAGTGAATTTTTATCTATCCCTGTGTCAGCGGTAGCCGGTATTATTGCAATCTTTTTCTTAATCGCTGCACAAAAGAGTCCAGCCATTCATACAAAAAGAGTATTAAAAGAAGCGCCATGGGCTATCGTTTTCTTTTCAATAGGCATGTATGTTGTTGTTTACGGTGTGCGAAATGCCGGTTTAACAGATGTACTTTCAGATGTTATTCAAGCAATGGCTGATCAGGGGTTGTTTGCCGGAACAATTGGAATGGGCTTTATCGCGGCGATTCTTTCTTCGGTTATGAATAACATGCCCACTGTTATGATTGATGCATTAGCCATTGCTGGTACAGATACACATGGAATGATGAGAGAGGCGTTAATCTATGCAAATGTCATTGGTTCAGATTTAGGGCCGAAAATCACACCGATCGGTTCCTTGGCTACCCTTTTATGGCTGCATGTCCTTTCACAAAAAGGTGTGAAGATTTCTTGGGGCACTTATTTTAAAACAGGAATTATCTTAACCATACCAACCCTATTTATTACACTTACAGGCCTGTATGTTTGGCTGCTGATTATTCATTAACAGTTCTAAAAGGAGAAGATGAACATGTCAAAGAAAATGATTTACTTTTTATGCACCGGGAACTCGTGCCGCAGCCAAATGGCTGAAGGATGGGCTAAAAAACATATTGGAGATAAGTGGAATGTGTATAGCGCAGGAATCGAGGCTCATGGGTTAAATCCGAATGCTGTCAAAGCGATGAAAGAAGTAGGCATTGATATCTCGGATCAAACCTCAGATATTATTGATCCTGATATTTTAAACAACGCTGATTTAGTTGTGACGCTTTGCGGTGATGCAGCCGATAAATGCCCGATGACGCCTCCGCATATAAAACGTGTGCACTGGGGCTTTGACGATCCGGCAAAAGCGCAAGGAACCGATGAAGAAAAATGGGCATTTTTCCAAAGAGTCCGTGATGAAATTGGAGACCGATTAAAACAGTTTGCTGAAACTGGGGAATAAAAAAACAAAATGAGCTGAGAAAGACTCAGCTTTTCCTTCAGTTTATATATAAGTGTGCTGCGGACCACTTCTTAAAAAGAAACATACCATACAATGCTGGTATGTTTTTTTATTTAATTCCCATAACGTTGAACCAGTGACATGTTTTTACTTAGTAGCTCGCTGTTCATTATCCTAGTGACATTATTGACGGAGCACTTATTGGGCTGATAGTTATTTAAACTCCGAAATAAACTCTTTCACTGTATGATACATTAGACAAAAAGTTTTACCTTCAAAAAGAAAATGGAGTATAATATGCAATCAAAAATGGTATTTGTTTATTTCAACATAGTGCTTCAATACTTGGCTCAAATCCCCTTTTTTTAAAAAGTTATTCTTATTTTCATTTCATTTTTCCAGTTTAATCTTTTGTTTTGGAAGGAAAATAAGTAATAGCTAAATAAAAGGAGGAATAATCTCTATATGAAAAATAAGATGAAAAGTTTCTGTATCGCTTTAATAGGCTTATTTATGGTTGGAAATTTGATTGGCTGTACTAATCAACAAGGTTCACAAGAAAATACAACTGAAAATCACAAAAATACTCAACAAAACACATCGAATTTAAAAAAGTATTCTAAAGATCCCGACAAAAATAGTGATGATGAAGACTTTGACTTAATAGGAACATTGGATACTGAAACCAGCGATCAGTTAACTCTGGTTATTGATCAAAAGAAGGTCAAAGTCCCAAAAAGCAGTTCATTTAAAAAAGAGAAGATAGGGAATGAAAATGTTAAAGGGAAACTAGTTAAGGTCGAAATTGATTCAAAAAGACAAGAAGCTGAAGCTTTAGAATTAACACCTCAGGCAAAGGCTGATTCTAATGGAGTGTATGAGAAAGATGATGATGGCGATTTTAAATTGATTGGAAAATTGATTGAAGAAACTGCCGCTAATGTGACAGTCCAAGTATCTAATGGAAAAAAAACATATACAAAAGCAGATGATTATAAGAAAGATACAGAGGGTATCTCCGGAGACATTCAAGGCAAAATAGTACGACTAGAAGTGAAGAAGAATAATGAAGCAGAAAGTTTAGACATTGATCCTGAAGATCAATGAGATAACTAAGGGAGTGGCTGAATGGTTACTCCCCGGTTCAATATATAGCATCACATCATCAAGGCCTGTGTTATCATGTGCTATTCCGTCTATATAAAAAGGACTGCCAATAAAAAAGCAGTCCAACTGAGACCTTAAATAATAAATGGTGCGGTAATTATTCATTTAGTAAAACCAAAAAATACTTTATTTTGCCGAGCTTATTGTTTCATTTGCGCCATGTTTGTTTTTTCGAGTAACCATACTGACGATCACCATCACCATGCAGTAATGAGCAAAGCAATAATACCGGTATTTACATCTTTCAATGACTGCGGGAAAGTCGGGAATACATCAGCAATCGTTGTGTGACTAACAGTAATATATGCTACTGTGGCTAGTCCGCAAATGATACCGGCACCTGCTCCGTATTTCGTAATAAAATGATTCTTCATTAAACTAAAGAACAGTGACGGAGCTAGTTGTGTCATTAAGCTGTAGCCCATCAGAATAATATTTGATAGAGTAGCTCCCCCATTCAGGGTAAAATAGACAGCAATAAGAGAGACTACAGGAACAAGAAGCTTAGCCAGTCTGCCAATTGTCTGATCAGTCGCGGAAGGTACGAACACGTTATATATATTTTTCGATAATAAAGTTGCCGTATTCATGATGAGCAATGAACCAGGTACCAACGCTGTCAATAACCCAGCTCCTCCTATTACACCAATAACCCAGGGATCAAAAGTGTCGATAGAGAGACGCAGTAAAGAAAGATCCACTTCTTCGCCTTCTAATCCCGGAACCTTCAGAATTGCTGCGGTTCCAACGAAAAATACAAATAATAACATAAGGGTATATAACGGACTAATAATAGCGTTCTTACGAAATACCTTTTCGTTTTGTGCTGTATATGTAGAACTGAACACTTGCGGCCACATATAGAAACCCAACACAAGCAGCAATACAGTGGAGATTAGCCAAGAAACACTAAGGCCTTGGTCAGGGAACTTCAGAAATTCAGGGTTCGCTGTATGTACTGCTTCGAACATAGGTTGAAACCCGCCATAATAATGTATAGGCAGATAAATTCCCAGGAAGCCTATCACTCCGACCATCACAATATCTTTAATTATAGCTATCCAAGCTGATCCATGGACTCCTGATATCATGACGTATACGGTTAGACTTATGGCACCCAGCCAAACAGCTGTATGCATCGGGATCGCCCCATACGATGCTTGCGAAACGATGATTCCCATGCCTTTCAGTTGAACGACAATAACAGGTATCATTCCTATCACACCAACCATCGCTACAAGCACACCTAAAAACGGACTTCTATACTTACTCACAAAGAAATCCGATTGCGACAGTAAGTTATTCTCTTTTGCATACTTCCATATGACTGGCAATAGCCAATAGGATAAAACATATGATAAGACAATATACATAAGAACGTATAAAGCCGGCGCTCCTTTGCCGTAAGCCCAGCCGCTGCCTCCAAGGAAAGAAAAGGTCGTATAGATTTCCCCAGCCATCAAAAGAAAGACCAAGATTGCACCGAATCCCCTGCCTCCGACTGTCCATTGTTCCAAGTCCATCTTTTTTCCTTTTGTGGATCGAATGCCTAAGAAAACTGCCAGAAGTAAAAATCCTAATATAATCAAAAGAGCAATATTCATTTTTTATCATCCTCTTTGTTTCGGGGATCCAATTTATACATGATACCTAGAATAACAGAGGTAAGAACTGTCCAAACAGTCACCCAAAACATAATAAACGGCATAGAAAACACAAAAGGCTCGACTCTGTTAACGAAAGGAAGAAAGCACAACATACCTATGAAAGGTACTATTGAAAGAAGATAAACAACTTTCATTTTGAAATCACCATCCAAATATTAGTTGCAACCTTGCGATTAGTGAGTTGCTTCATGAAGACATCTTATGCTTTATTTCATCTTTATGCAAAATTGTTTACCATGTAGCGATGTTCACAATATGATTTATTGTAACACCTGGTTTGAATCTTAAGAGATAGAAACTTTTTCTGCATGAGAATACCTTGTTTTATAAATATTTCTATTTTCCCTAGACGATCCCATGACATGGAACCAAATTCAGGTCATAGATAGTCATTATAAAGAAAGATCCTAAGAAATATTGTATTCTTAGGATCTTGATGAGGTTTAATATATTTATAGTGCTTTTAGCTATTCTTTGTTTTAAAGAAAAACAGTTACCGCAGAGTAAATGAGCAACAAGCACATAATGAATCGAAATGCTTTATCATATTTCAAAAAAAGTTTTTTGAAAATAGAGCCGAACCCTGACCATAAAAGCAACGCTAGCCAGCCCAGGAAAATTGCTAATGTGAGGTAGAGAATAATCGATTTAATAGAATGATGAAATGGCAATATAAAAGCACTCATCACTGTTAAGAAGAACAAAATACTCTTAATATTTAAAATTTGAAATATAAAACCTGATAAAAAAGAAGAATGTTTATTTGTAGAATCCTTCTTTGAACTTTTGGGGAAACCGACTTGCCAAGCCAAATAAAGCAGATATACTGCACCAGCCATTTTAAAGTATGGCTCTACAACAGGAATCCAATTGTATAGACCTATTGTAAATACGCCGCTTAGAATTCCAAGTACTGCAAAACCTGACAATATGCCGGTATTAAAACGCCAAGAACCTATAAAGCCAAACCTCTGGGCTTCATTCATCATTAGGATGTTACTTGGACCAGGCGTAATGGATGTCATAATCACATACGAAAGAAAAGCTATGATACTCATTGAATCACCTTCTTTTACTAGTGTCATACTGGGCAGTTTTTATTGTATGATAATGATATCTATAAATAAAATTGAAATATAAAAAACCATTATTGATTTTTTCGATGCATCATAGCATTTGAGGTGAAAATTATGGAAATTAGACATCTTATTACGTTTCTGGCCATTGTAGAAACCGGAAGTTATACAGGAGCTGCTTCGAAGTTAGGCTATACTCAATCCACTATAACCACTCATATCCAAGCGCTTGAGCATGAAATTGGAGGTGAGTTATTTACGTATGAAAAAAGGAATTTAAAGCTGACTCATTTAGGCACAGAACTAATACCTTTAGCAGAAGATTTACTTTCTACCCACGATCAAATAAAGAATATGCAAAGCGTTCACGAAGTCAAGGGAGTATTAAAGGTGGCAGCACCAGAGTCCTTAACGATTTCTAGACTAGGACCAATAATCAGGGAATACTCCTTAAAATATCCTCATGTGAAAATCATCTTAAGCAACGGTACATGTGGGGAAAACCAAATAGATTTATTAAGCGGACGGGTGGATATTGCTTTTATGGTGTATCCAGCATTACATCTAGATAAATGTGTTCATTATTCATTAACCGAGGAGAAAATTGTCCTTGTGAGCAGTATTGATGGGCCAGACCATTTTGATGAATATAAAAAACCTAACAACAAAAACTTTTTTATAACAAATGAAGAAGGCTGCAGTTATCGGTCAATGTTTGAAAGATATCTTGTAAAGCATGACATCAATAACTTTCAAACAATGGAGTTATGGAGTATAGAAGCGATAAAGCAAACTGTCATGAGCGGCCTTGGATTTTCAGCTTTACCCTATATTACAGTTAAAGAAGAAGTGGAAGGTGGTAAGCTGAAAATTCTTTGTCATTCTGAGAATTTCGACCTGTTTTATTCTCATATGTTAATCAAAAAGAAAAAATGGCAATTGCCAGCAGCAAAAGCTTTTGTTGAACTTGTACTAAATTCGTTTAGTGAATCTAACTTAATTAAATAATATCATGGTGATTTCCGATGAAGCTTTGGTATTTAAAAGAACCTGGCACCAGTGTCTGTTGCTTTAATTATCAATTATAATCGGAACAGTGATGAGGGCCTATTCTAATGAAAAAGAAACATACCTAACGATGTTGGTATGTTCAGCTTGTAGAGAAAACGATGTTTTTTCTACAAGCTTTTTTGTTTTGTGCTGTTTCATTTAGATATTGATCGGATTTCAGATACAGAAAAAGAGCTCCCACATACCTAGCCTTGCTTGGCTAGGTATGTGGCAATCTTCTTCATATTCTGGCACGCGGCTGTGAGAAGAACTTGTTCGCTCACATTTTGTTTTCCCCTCAACCGGCAGTAGCGAAGCCCGTGCAGTTGTTTTGAGTCTGCAAAGCTTCGCTCTATTTTTTCTTTTCTTTTTTTGTAGAGGTTTTTCCCTGACACAGACAAGCGGTTTTGCCTGATCTTTTCTTTATGGTCTTCCCACACATGCCGAGTGATGATCTTCTGATGGTTCTTCGATTTTGTGCAATTCGCAAGCAGAGGGCATGACGAACATGTTTTAGGATTTGATTTATATGATCTGTAGCCTTTTCGATCAGTTGTTGAGTACGTAAGTGTTTGCTGGTTCGGACAAATGTACCTGTCTGTTTCACTGTCGTATTGAAATTTCCACTTTGGAAACAAACCTCTAGTAGGGTGATAGCGTCTATGGGCGATGACACCAAAAATATGGCGGTCAGATAATCCTTTACAAATGGGAGTCGTTAAATAGCCGGAATCAAGAGCGACAGCTTCCACCTGAAAACCAAATCGTGCGATTTGGTGATCTAATCGGTCAAGGTAAGGCACAGAATCATGGACATTTCCAGGTGTGACATAGGCATCGGTGATAATGTTGTATTTCATATCCGTTGTTCAGTGATCTAAATAGAAAAAACCTTCTGGTTTATTCTCACGATACAGATATCCACTTTCAGGATCAGTGTGGCTCTGGCGAATTTCTTTTTCTATTTTCACCTCCTCTTTGCTTTTCAAGGGCTTTTTTCCGTGTTCCTCCCGATCTTCTTCGATGGCTTCATTTAAGTCTTTGATATAGTTTTGTGTATCCTGTTCAATCGTTTTTCTAGTGTATTTATGCTTGTTGGCATTGGCTTTAAGGTGAGTTGAATCGGTGAATAGGACACGCCCGCCCACCATGTCATGATTGATGGCCTGAAGAACGATCTCATCAAAAATGTCTTGGAAAATAGTTGTATCTTTAAAGCGTGTGCGTCTGTTCCAGCTGATGGTGGAGTGGTGCGGAACTGGGTCATTGATATTCAGTCCCAAAAACCATCTGTACGCCATATTGTAGTAAATTTCTTTTTCAAGCTGTCTTTCTGAACGGATACCGTAGAGGTAGCCGATAAACATCATTTTGAATAAAATCAGCGGATCGAGTGAGGGGCGGCCTTTGTTTTCACTATAGTAAGGTTTCACCTTTTCAATGATAAAAGAGAAGTCTATGTATTTATCAATTTAAGGGAAAATAAAGGCTGTCGAGATTTTCTCGACAGCCTGAAGGCACAGACTGTTTGAGTCTGTGCCTTTTTTATAGAGAAGGGGTAAGAAATTCAATCTCTCTTCCAGCGAAATCGAAAAATAGTATTAGATTCTAATCATTAGTCCCTTGGATTCAAGTGTCATCTGTTCAACTCTTTATTTTCTGCCATCCAAGTCTCTGCGTTAACATTCTGGAAGGCTGCTGTAGCATCCCAAACGTTCAGACCAAATTGACCTTCTGAAAATGTAGAATCATTAGCATCTATTACAAGACGATCATCCAAATACATTTTAAAATTGGTGCCGTTAGCTGTCGTTTTAAGATGATATTTTTTATTTATATCTATTGGTGTTTGGTGTTCGGCAATAACAGTGGCAATCCCGTCCTCAAACTTAAAAAATTTCACCAGATCATGTTTCGCATCCACATTTGCAAGGTAGCCATTTTGTGCATTTTTGTCAGCGCGAAATACAAGAGCTCCTGCCCCTTTTCCATTCCTATCCTTAATTGTTATTTCAGATTCATAGGTGAAATCTGCTTCTGATGCTGAAGACATAATGAAGGAATCGCCGTCTGATCGTCCTTGTTTTCCATCAATTGTGTCGGCCCACGTACCGTTTACAGTTGTCCAGCCAGTCAAATTGGATATAAACGGTGACGTTCCCCATGCTTTATTTAAAGGATGAATCGTTAGGGAGTTTACCTTAACACGGCCATTAACAGCATATAATTCAAGACCTTTGCTTGATCTATCCGGAAGAATGATGTCAGTCAACACCTGCTGCCCGTCATTGCCAAATACTTCGACTGAAGAGCGGTCAACAAAAATACGCATTTTCATCTTTCCATTTACCGGCTTCAGCGGAGCTGCTTGTTTCCCAGTGCTAAAGGTTGGATTAAAGGTGACATTTCCGGATTTGCTTCGGTCAACGAACAGTTTGCCGCTCTTTTGATGGTAACCGACTTTTGTATATTGATTTCTCCCTGTTCGAACCTTAAAACCAAATTCAGAAGCCGAACCTGGGTTCACTTGAAACTCTGCATTCATTTCATAAGCATCTCCAGATATGCCCGCCAATACATTACTGCTCTCTGGCGATATGCTCTTATTTTTCCACTCCTGTGAGGCCCCGCGGATAGATTGCAGCTCTGTTACTGGTGTTTGAATGACTCTGACCCCTTCGGAAAACGCTTTCAATCTTACTTCTCTTGGAATAGTCATTGCACTTCTCCATGGAGATGTAGGAACATCGTTGGCATATTGCCAATTACTCATCCACCCTAGCCAAAGCCGCCGTCCGTCTGAAGATGGTGTATCAGACCAAGAAACAGCTGCATAAAAGTCTTTACCGTAGTCGGTCCATAATACTTTGTCTGGCGGGTTTTCGTTCTTGAAAGTTGTTCCATCAAAATTTCCTACAAAATACTGCATGCCTGACCCTCCTGAAACCGCACCGTTTCCGACACTGACTTGCATCACCCATTTCTTTTGTTTCGGATTGCCGTCTACAGGAAGCTCAAATAAATCCGGGCATTCCCATACGCCTCCATGACTGCCTTGTCCTTGCCCAAACTCACTTGCATATGTCCACTGCTTAAGATTTTTCGATGTATAAATGAGAATTCGGTCACCAGCTGCCAGGACCATCACCCACTTTTTATCTTTTTCGTACCAAAACACTTTCGGATCGCGAAAGTCTTTTTTTCCCGGGTTTGGAATGACCGGATTACCTGAGTATTTCGTCCACGTTCTGCCTTTATCATTACTATAGGCAATGCTTTGCACTTGGCCGTCTTCGTGATCCTGCGTATATATAGAGACAAGCGGCTTCTCTTTTCCAGTTTGAAAACCGCTTGTATTATTCCAATCAACCACTGCGCTTCCGGAAAAAATCGTGCCTTTTTCATCCGGTGACAGCGCTATAGGGAGATGCTTCCAATGAACTAAATCCTTGCTTACTGCATGGCCCCAATGCATCGGCCCCCATTGCAGACCATATGGATGATGCTGATAAAACAAATGATACTCCCCTGCATAATAAACCATTCCGTTTGGATCATTCATCCAGTTTGCCTCTGGTGTGAAGTGATATTGAGGACGGTAATCCTCATCATAGTAGCTTGAATCGACTGCACCTACTGGTAGTGCCATAGTAAACAGCATGGTGAACAGGATCACGACTTGAATAAGCTTCTTTTTCATTCTTATTCTCTCCTCTCTAACGTTTGAAAACATTCAAGAGAGACATCTGCACGAGTGGATCCGTGATAAAAGCTGTATCGAATGATGAAGAGGTTATGAGAAAGACTTCTGCAGGTTCTCCCCTTTTTACCTGTTAGCGCTTATGCCAGAAATCCAGCCCAATAGCCAAGAATACCGATCACAAATATGCCAACTATAATAAGGAGCGGATTTACTCCTTTTCGCAGCATCCATGCCACTAGTAAAGTCAATCCTAAAGGCAGCACCCCCGGCATAATGCTGTCTAAAATATTTTGAACGGTTTGAACGTCAACTTTTCCGTTATCATCTTTAATTCTTGAAACAACGATTGGGATGTTGATAGTGGTCCACTTGGAGACCAAAGCCCCCATCACAAATAACCCGAGGATGGATGCACCTTCTGTCAGTTTTTGAATACGATTCCCTGCTAAATCCTGCAAAATCTCCATCCCTTTTACATAGCCGTACTTTAAACCGTAATATTTTGTGGTTAATCTGATGGCATTCAGCAGGAAAAAGAACAGCAGAGGACCGGCAATGTTTCCGCCTAAAGCAAGAGAAGCCCCTAAAGCAGCCAATACGGGACGTACGGTTCCCCAGAAAATAGGGTCACCCACACCCGCTATCGGACCCATTAAACCGATTTTCATCCCGCTTATTGCTTTCTCGTCAATTCCTTTATTGTTCGCCATTTCTTCTTCCATGGCAGCTGTCACCCCAAATATGGGTGCGGACAGCCACGGATGTGTATTAAACCATTCCAAGTGCCGTTGCAATGCTGCGTTTCTTTTCGCTCCCGGACCGTACAATTTTTTGATCGCCGGTATCATCACATAGCAATATCCCATTGCCTGCACACGTTCAAAGTTAAATGAGCCGAGCAAGAAATTCGAACGGATAAACATACTGAAAATGTCTTTTTTCGTTAATCTTTTTTCTTTCTCCATTTTTCATCCCCCCTCGTTCTTTATGCATCAAGATCATCATCATCATAGACAGCGGCATTGCTGCCGTCTGCAGCTGCGGCGACTGCTCCGTGTGCGCTATGTTTTTGCATAACCTGCTGATATAAAAGCGCCAGACAAAGGCCGAGAGCGCCAAACCCTACTAAATTGAAATCGGTAAACGCTGCCAACAAAAAACCAATATAGAAAAACGGCTTCAGATAAGGGATATTCATCATATTGATTACCATGGCATACCCCACAACAACAATGATGCCTCCGCCTATTTGCAACCCTTTGGTAATGACTTCCGGAATATTTCCCAAGAACGCCTGAACAGCGCTCACACTGATTAAGGCCACAATCAAAGTCGGTATCATGACACGCAGCGCTTGAAACACCATAGCGGTAATATGCATAATTTCAATTCCTTTGATATTCCCCTCCCTAGCATATTTATCAGCACGGTGAATGAAAAAGACAGTAATCGTTCGGACAAAAATAGTAAGCGCTTGACCTGCAGCTGCCAAAGCAACAGCGACGGCAATGCCTTCACCAATGCCTTGATCAGCGGTAATCACCAAAATGGTTGAAATCACAGAGGCAATAGCTGTATCCGGTGCCATGGCAAGGCCGACATTCATCCAGCCCAGCGCCATCAGCTCCAGCGTTCCTCCTAAAATGATTCCTGTTTTCAGATCACCAAGCACCAGGCCAACCAAAGTGCAGGCAACCAGCGGACGGTGTGTTTGTCCTTCATCCAATACACTTGCTATACCTGTAATGGCTGCAATGATTAACAACAAAATAATTTGTAGTGAAGACATCATCTCATCCCCTTGATGATTTTGTTACATTTCTTAAAATCTCCATAAAGTCTTCGCTGGCATCAGAAGGCAGCTGCCTCAATTCCAGTGTGACGCCTAATTCATTTAATGTTTCAAACGCCTCTATATCCTCTTCAGTTACGCTGACTGATTTGGTGATTTGCCGGCGATTATTCTCAAAACGCATACCTCCGACATTTACGGTTTTGATAGGGACGCCTGCTTCTATGAGAGATACAATATCGGATGGGTTTTCAAACAGCAGCATCGCCGTTACCCCTTCGTAGCGCGGACTATGAAACGCCTTTGCCATTTTAGAAATTGATACGGCACTCGACTTTACATTGGAAGGAGCAACAGAAAGGATCAGGGTTTTTCTCATTTCATCCTGCGCAACGTCATCTGACACAACGATGATTCGGTCTGCTGCATGGACTTTAATCCATCTTGTCAGGATTTGGCCGTGAATAAAGCGGTCATCAATTCTTGCCAATGTAATGTTCATCATAGTTCATCCTCTCTTTTTTCTTCGCAAACTGTTTTTACTTTTTCTAAATGTTCGCTGCAAACTTGAAAGCTTTGCTGGCTCATTTTTTTTAAGTGATTCAGCAATTCTTTGAGTTTCATGTGTTCTCTTAGGCTTAATACCTCCAGTAGTATCGGCAGGTTTATGCCGGCAGCCATATCCATTCTTTGATCCTTAGCGATGAAGGATGCCGCTGCGTTATACGGTGTGCCTCCAAAAATATCAACTAAAAAAAGCACCTCATTTTCATTCGGAATATCCTGAAGCGTCTGATGATATTTTTCTTGCAGCGTTTGGATGCCCTCTCCTTTTAAAAACGGCACCGCTATCAAATGATTTTCTTCACCGAATATCATGCCAGAAGATTCTTTTAATGCTATGGGAAAGTCCCCATGTCCGCTAATAATGACTGAAATCATAACACGTTTGCTCCTTTCCTTTTTCATAACACCCATTTATAATGCAAGTATCGTGCCAAAGAAGCTGTGTTAAGCGCATTCATTTATTTTGCAGCACATGAAGAAAGCTGATTGAAACACTTGTGGATACAAAAATAAACCTGTATTAAAATGGCATTCCATTTAATACAGGTTTAAGTTAAAAAAAAGCTTTTAACACATGTGGCCATATACTTCTTCAGCAAAAATGGCGGCTATATATAATTTTTCATCATCGCTTATGTTCAGCCCTAATTTTTCTTCATAAGGGATTAATGTTCGCTCTGTCACCTCAAAAATCTCTTTCAGCTGATCGGTTATTTCATCTTCTTCGGAAAAGGCAATCGGATTCTGTTTAATCACCCTTTCAAAGGCAAAAGCCGTATGCATAATCACTTTGATCATCACTGTGTTATTAAAAATGATGCCTAGCTCGTCTTG
The DNA here is from genome assembly GCF_022695965.1 of Bacillus sp. HU-1818. Lineage (NCBI taxonomy): Bacteria > Bacillati > Bacillota > Bacilli > Caryophanales > Bacillaceae > Bacillus > Bacillus sp. HU-1818. The sequence goes on along the minus strand of NZ_JAAPBE010000004.1, from coordinate 49,142 downwards.
AATGGTTTGAAGCCACTCTAATAAGATATCTATAATGTGATGGGGGTTCAAAAAAACCAGATACTTTTTCAAACTATCCTCGCAAAGCTCCCGTACAATGATGTTTGTGCCCGATAATCCATTACTCATCGGGATGCTGCCTTTTGTGATCGCCTGTTGGATCATCTTCTCTCCTTCACCTTCAATTAAGACCTCCAAGGATACATGAGGAGCATTGATTTTAGGATCCTTTGTTCCTACTGTCGCAAGGATCTCATACTCTTTCTCGATTTCTTTGATCCTGTTTGCCAATTTAATCGATGATACGGTCAATATGTGGATAGGAGCATCAGAGGCCTTGTTTACGATTGTTGTTAAGATGTCTTCCAGCTTTTTCGCCGTTCCGCTGCCTGTTGTACAGATCGAAACCAACGCCCTCTTTTTGCCTGGTGATGCGGCAGGCTGCCGATCCCATAACTCAATAAAATCCTTAGTGACCGAGTCATATATGGCATGTAAATGTAAATTCAGATAGTTCACCTTTCTGACGGCGTCCAGCACCATTGAGGTCGTGACATTGCTGATTGTTTTGATTTTGATGCCTGTTTTTTCTTCAAGCTTGCTTTCCAGCATTGCAAGTGACCCCATGTCAACAAGCATTAAAACACCTTCACCTTCATCTACCTGCTTCATTTTCTCCGCTAAGCGTTCCATGATTTCCGCAGGTGAAACAGAAAGGGGCATATCGACGGCCGCAATTGGGGTGCTCCCTAAAAGCTCCGTCGCTACTTCAACCATTGAACTCGCCATGCTATTTCCATGTGCGGCAACCACAATTCCCACTCTTTTGTTTTCTTTTAACGTTTTGATGGAATGAATCAGCATCGTTAAGTAGATGACTTCTATTTCCGGGACGGTTACTCTGAAGTGTTCCTGAATTTTGTCTTTAAATATGAGCGCCACCTGATACTCTTTCACATGTGTATCACGAATTTCATCTGTTTCCTGCGCATTTAAAACATCAATTTGCTTTCCGCGTTTTAAAAATGAATCGATATGCATACTTAAGAAATAAATAAATTTACGGTCAAATGTGCAATTCAATTCATCTTCAGCTACTTCTTTTAATTGCTTCGTCATTTGAATCACGTCGTCCTCAACAAATGTCAGCAGGTTGTCATTTCGAAAAGCCCTTTGGTTAAAAAAGCTTCTGACATGCAAATGAATATCCGTTAAAATATATTGGTTTATTTCCTTTTTGGACAAACCTTCTTTGTTTAACACTTCGACCTTTTTTTCTATCAAATGATACAAATTAAATGATAGATCATCATCAATTTTTGTTGTTTCATCTTCTACTATCGGGGATATGATGGTAGTGATATTGACATATTCAGAAATCGTTTTGCTTCTTTTCATGTTTTTGCTGCTTGACATCCAATCTTGCTTGATTTCATCCGGGAGATCCCGAACGGTTAGTTCCACAACTTCATCTCTGTCAAGATTATGTAAAAATCCATGTGCACAAACTAATTGTACATTTGATTTCAGCTGTCCCACATTCCCAAATTTCGCAGAATGAATCAATGCATTATATACATCGATATGCACACTTAGATTCTTCTTAATACGCTCTGCTTCTTTTCCCAATAAAAACGTTGTCAGATCAACTCTTTCTTTAAGAGATCGTTCTTCCAGCGATGGAATATGAATCGTCATTGGAATTCTTCGCAAAAATGTTTTTAATAAGGCAGAATTAGGATTTTCGGTAGTTGCGCAAATAAATAATACTTTCGATGTTCGTTTATGCTCAGTTTCTCCAAGGCGGTTATAAGATCCGCTGTCAATGAAATAAAACAGCATTTCTTGTCCCTCAGGAGGAAGACGATGGATTTCATCCATAAACAGAATACCCCCGTCGGCCTGCTCAACTAAACCGGCTTTATCTTCGTTCGCGCCAGTATATGCTCCTTTCTTATGACCAAATAATTGAGAGAGTAATAATTGAGGATTGTTATAGTAATCTGCACAATTAAATGTGATGAACGGAGAACCAGGCTTCAAAATGTCAGAATAAGTCGCAAACTGATAAATTCGGTTCGCAAAAAGGGATTTACCGGAGCCTGTTGGCCCTAAGAGGAGCATGTGCAGACCGTGTGGAGGATAAAAAACAGCTGCTTTTGCTTGAGAAATTGCTTTCTTCAAACTCCCTTTTGCTCCAATCATAAGTTCTAAAGGGTTCATAGAAATGTTTTGATGTATCTTTTTTGGGTTTTCAGAAAACTGCTTCAGCTCTTTAACTTCCATTATCTCTGTATCCCATTTTTTGTTGAAGGCTTTTTCCACTACTTCCACCGGAATGTAGCGCACGGGAAACGTTTTAATCTTTATCACCTTTTTGGACCGCACGAGATTGTTTAATTCAAAACTGACATTGGACCGGTCTATCTTTAATTGCTGAGCAATTTCCTTTGCTGAATTTCCCTGCACGTTTAGAAGATGATGTACGTCAGTCTTATGAAAATTTTGCAGCAGCTGGCGGTATATTTTATCAATCCTTTTCATCTATATCATCCTTTGTCCTTATTAGTCAAAATTGAAAAAACGAACATCAGTTTTTATGCCTTGTACTGAGGATCTTATCTCATTTAAGACCTTGCATTCACATGGATCCTTTATTTTTTGAATATTCCGTTAAATGTTTATATATGCAGGAAACAATCAGCATCTTGTCTCACCAGATTGCACCGATTAAAAATAATTATGAAGAGACGCCCTTTTTATTTTTGGTGTTTTTGATCTATGATTTACTCAGGTTGTCCCCCTTCAAAAGTAATAATTCGTAAACAGTTTATCACTCTTCGGGAACATATTGATGACAAAGTTCCGATACTGCGGAAAATGCATCTTAAAGATCAGGATAAACAGCCCAAAACTTAATCTCTTGTCATTATAAACAAAAAGCCTAACAACAAAAACTTTTTTATAACAAATAAGAAGGCTGCAGTTATTGTTTTATGATTATAAATTCTTTGTTTATATATCAATATAACTGATGACCTCTAAATGAGATTGTTCTTTTATTTTCTTTGCCTTTGTTTAGGTAAACCATTGTTTGATTTTAGACATTCCTTGTTGAAAATATCATGTTGACAGGACATAGTTTAGCGGGATAAACTAATTGACATCAATCATAAAGTATATAGGGATCAACCATAATGCAGGGAGGAAATACGATTGGATGAAAAAAAGCTATGTCAGGCAATAGAACTCTTTGCAGAAGTATTATTTGAAGGCACAGAGTTTGTGCATCGGGAAGTAAATCAGGATGTATTCGAACATATTTCAAGAGAACAGGCTGACCTGTTAATGATATTAAAAATTAAAGGCCCATCCTCTCCGGGCAGTTTGGCTATTATACAAAATGTCCATAAGAGTGCTATTTCTAACAGATTAAAGAAGCTGCTGGAAAAGGGATTGGTTGAATGGGATGACTGTCAAATCAAGAGTGATAAACGCTCAAAGCTTATTAAAATCACAGAAAAGGGAGAAAAAATAAAGGAAGAATTAGATTCAGCTGTATTTAACGCTCTCGAAGGGCTTATCGACGATATAGATGATGAGCATTTAGATTCCTTCATCGAAATATTCACCATCATAAAAAGAAAATTTAAAGGAGAACTTGCAAAATGAGGTTCATAATCAAATTCAAATGGGCAATAGCTGCGGTCATCTTAGCGCTGACGGTCGTATTGAGTTTATTCTCTCCAAACTTAACGGAGCTGGCCAATCAAAAGGGGCAGTCACAGCTCCCTGCTGATTCGGTTTCGGAAAGAGCAAATGCCATTCTAAAACAAGCCGGGGAAAATAATAACTCGATAAGCGTTGTCTTTACATTAGACCATGCTTTAAAGAAAGATACAGAAGATCAGCTCCGTAAAATGATCGGTAAAATCAAAAAGATCGACGGTGTTGAAGAGGTAACGTCTCCTTTGACAGATGAAAAAGAAGTCAAAGATCAATTGATTTCTAAAGATAAGAAAACAGTTCTTATTCCTGTAACCATTACGGGATCTGATAAAAAGGCGGAAAAAATCGCCGACGATATTTATAAAATCGTTCCAGATAATTTGACGGCATACATTACAGGAGCTTCTCTTATCAATCAGGATTTCGGACACAGCTCAGAGGAAGGCCTAAAGAAAACGGAAGTGATCACAGTCTGTTTGATTGTCGGTTTACTGCTGATTGTTTTCCGATCTATCGTGACACCTTTTATCCCTATTATTATTGTTGGTTTCACCTATTTAATCAGTCAATCCCTACTGGGGATCTTAGTGTATAATGCTGATTTTCCTATTTCCACGTTCACTCAAACATTTTTAGTCGCAATACTGTTCGGTATTGGAACCGATTACTGCATTCTTCTTCTCACCCGTTTCCGTGAAGAATTAGCTAACGGACATGACAAGAAAGAGGCTGCGCTTATCGCTTACCGTACAGGTGGGAAAACAATATTTATCAGCGGTTTTGCGGTATTGATCGGGTTTTCTGCTTTAGGCTTTGCGAAATTTGCCATATTCCAATCGGCTGTGGGAGTCGCGGTTGGGGTTGGAATATTAATGATCGTCCTATTTACCTTGCTGCCACTATTTATGGTGACACTAGGTGAAAAATTATTCTGGCCGTCTAAGAAAGTTTTATCTCATAGTGACAATAAATTGTGGACTTTTCTTGGCAAACATTCGGTTGCGCGTCCGTTCCTATTTATCGTTATTACAGTCATTATTACGCTGCCTTTCATTTTGACATATGATGATCAGATTTCATTCGATTCGACTGCGGAAATAAGCAGCAATTACAAATCCATAAAAGGCCTGCAAACAATCAAAGATGGATTTGGTGAAGGGAAAGCGTTTCCTGTGAATGTGGTGATTAAAGGAGAAAAAGATATAGCGACTGCTGAAACCATCCCATATCTCGGGAACATAAGTAAAGCCATCGAGAAAGTGGACCATGTGGATTCTGTCATGACAATCACACAGCCAACCGGAGAGAAAATCAAAGATTTATATATTGATAATCAACTTGGCTCGGTATCAGACGGATTGGATAAGACAGTCAAAGGACTAGGCGATGTCCAAAGCGGTTTATCAGATGTAGAAGAAGGACTAAATCAAATGGCCGGACAAACCGGAACGGCTGCAAATAGTGATTCTGGCGGTTCACTGGGGGACACAGCAGACGGGTTGGGGAAAATCAATAAACAGTTACAGCTTGTCAGCAATCAGCTTTCTCAAACCGGCAATACCGCGCAGGCTGTGCCTCAGCTTACAGCAATCAGCGGGCAGTTGGGGCAGATTCAAAGCGGGCTTGAACAAGCCGATCAACAGCTTTCAGGCCAGCAAAAGCAAGCAGGCTCTCTGACAGAAAGTCTGAATCAGCTTGCCAAAGGGGTAAGGAGTGCAAATGACGGCCTTACCAAAATTTCAGACGGCATAACCGCATCTTCTGATATGTTAGAGAAAATGAGTAAAAGCTCAACAATTCGTGATACGGGTATCTTCATTCCTGACAGTGTTATGAAAAATAAAGATTTTAAGACATCAATTGATCGTTACTCCTTTGCAGACGGTAAAGGTGTGCAATTAAGTGTCGTCTTGGATTCAAACCCTTATTCAGAACAAGCAATCACTACAGTAAATAAGATCAAAAAAGCCGTAGCAAACGAAGCCGCCGGCACACCATTAGAGGATGCGAACATTGTATACGGCGGGGTGTCCAGTACAAATGCGGATTTAAAAGATTTATCCACAACAGATTTTTCAAGAACAATGGTCATTATGATGATTGGTTTGTTTGTAGTGTTAACCATTTTGTTCCGTTCAATGGTCATGCCGATTTATATGATGGCATCACTATTGCTTACGTATTACACTTCGATATCGATTACGGAATTAATTTTTGTAAACTTCTTGGGCAATGATGGGGTCAGTTGGGCAGTTCCATTCTTTAGTTTTGTCATATTGATCGCTTTAGGTATAGATTATTCGATCTTTTTACTCGATCGTTTTAAAGAAGAGGTACACCTTGGAATTCGTCAAGGTGTAGTCAGATCAATGAGCAAAATGGGATCTGTTATCATTACGGCGGCCATCATTTTGGCAGGCACATTCGCGGCGATGATGCCTTCAGGAGTAAATACGCTTATGCAAGTGGCAAGTGTCGTCATTATTGGGCTGCTGCTTTACGGACTTGTCATCCTCCCGCTGCTGTTTCCGGCAATTATCGTTACGTTTGGAGAAGGTAACTGGTGGCCGTTTGTGAGGAAGAAAATGAAGGAATAATCAAATGAGAGTGATGGACAGCGCTTCTGTTCATCACTCTTTCTTATTTTGATGAATGAACAGGTACGTTTTCTGAGCAAAAATCCAATTTTTCCGGAAGTTTCGGTAAAAAACGAAACTTTTAGCGCTTTTATTTCACTTTATAATGTAAGCGGTTTCGTATGTAGTATGTTTATACTATTAGTACATCATTTGAGTGAAACACACAGGAAGGATAGAAAAAACAGATGAGATACATGAATACTAGACAAAAAGACATTTTGTATCTGTTGTTATCTGAACCTGATGACTATTTAGTCGTGCAAGATTTCGCCGACAGGGTAAAGTGTTCTGAAAAAACGATCAGGAATGATCTGAAAACGATTGAAAGTTATCTGCATGAACATTCTCCTGCTCAGCTCATTCGAAAACCAGGGTTAGGTGTCTATTTAAATATAGAAGAACATGAAAGGGCCCGGTTAACTCAACAATTAGGTACTGAACATTTTGGTTCAAAGCAGCAGTCCGATGAAGAAAGAATTCTGCAAATCGCTTATCAATTATTAATGCATCCAAAACATGTTTCGGCAAAAGAAGTTGCCGCTCAGCTTTTTTTGAATAAATCTTCCATCAAAAGGGATTTACATGAAATTGAAGAATGGCTGAAGCGATTTGATCTCAAATTGGTGTCAAAGCAGCGGCTCGGTTTAAAGATCGAGGGAAATGAAAGAAATAAAAGAAAAGCTTTAGCCAGAATATCTGATTTGATTGATAATCCTGAGTTTACAAGTCAATTTATTAAAAGCAAGTTCTTAAGTCATGAAGTGGAATTTGTGGCGAATGAATTCAAAACATTGCAAAAGCACCATTCTATCTATTTCACAGATGAAACGTTCGAGAATTTATTATTGCATACATTGCTGATGATACGCCGAATCAAAATGAAGCAGCCCATCTCGATTTCGCCAACAGAAATGGCAGCAGTAGAAAAGAAGAAAGAATATCAATGGTCAATTGCATGTTTAAAACGGCTGGAAGCGGTTTTTGCCATCCGCTTCCCTAAAGAAGAAGCCGTGTATTTAACGCTGCATATACTCGGCGGGAAAGTTCGTTTTCGGTCTCAGGAAGAAGAGAAAAAGGTTCTGGAAAATCCCTTGCTTCCCATGGTTGTGCGGCATTTAATAGATCGTGTGTCAGAACTGAAAATGCTTGATTTTCATAGTGATCAGGATTTGATCAACGGATTGTACATCCATCTCAATACAGTGCTAAACCGGCTGAATTACGATCTTTCTGTATCAAATCCAATGCTAAATGACATAAAAAAAATGTACCCTTATCTGTTTCATATGATCATTGACGTACTGGAAGACATCAATCAAACGTTTGCTCTTTCTATTCCTGAGGAAGAGGCCGCTTATCTGACATTGCATTTTCAAGCTGCGGTCGAACGTTTGCACTACAGCAGCGAGAAGCATAAAAAGGCAATCATTCTCTGCCACATGGGCATTGGAATGTCACAATTGCTGCGAACAAAAATTGAACGGAAATTTCATCAAATCGTTGTGAAGGCCTGTATTGCAAAAGCTGATTTAGCAGATTACACAACAAAGCATGGGGACATAGATCTTGTCATTTCCACGATAGCGCTGGAACATGTACCGATTCCTCATATTGTTGTATCGCCGCTGTTGGAGCCTTCTGATGAGAAGAAGCTAAGTGCATTTATGGATCAGGTTGAAGAATCGCAACGCCAAACACAAAAAACGTTTAAGATGTTGAACAATACGACTCCTTTCTTAGTTTTTTTGCAGCAAGAGTCAGTTCATCGCTATAAGCTGATTGAACAAATGGCAATGGTCTTATACGAGAAGGGCTATGTTGAAAAGGAGTATGCCATTCATGCCGTGATGAGAGAAAAAATGTCGGCGACAAACATTGGGGCTGGCATTGCGATTCCTCATGCAAACTCTAAATTTATTAAACAATCAGCCATTGCGATTGCCACATTAAAAGAGCCGCTTGATTGGGGTGCTGAAAAAGTGTCGCTCGTCTTTATGCTGGCTGTCAAACACGAGGATCAAAACATGACAAAGCAATTGTTCCATGAACTGTCATATCTTAGTGAGCAGCCGGCATTTATTCATAAGCTGACGAAAGAAACAAATGTTATGACATTTTTATCTTATTTAGATTACTAAAAGCGGGGCTTCGATGTCCTGCTTTTTTTGTATATGGAAAAATGCTAGTTTTTCCGGAATTAACGGTAAAAAACAGCGCTTTTACCAGCATGATGTTGATATACAGTTGTTACAGGCCTTATGAATCATACTTTAAAGGAGGACTCGTATGAAACTGTTAGCGATTACATCATGTCCGAATGGAATTGCCCATACATATATGGCGGCGGAAAATCTTCAAAAAGCTGCCGACAGATTAGGCGTCCAAATGAAAGTCGAGACCCAAGGCGGAATCGGGGTGGAAAATGAGCTGACCGAAGAGGAGATTCGTGAAGCAGACGCGATCATTATCGCTGCAGACCGCTCGGTAAACAAAGACCGGTTTATAGGAAAAAAGCTGTTGTCTGTCGGGGTTCAGGATGGTATCCGCAAACCGGAAGAATTGATTCAAAAAGCACTTAACGGCGATGTGCCGGTCTACCGTTCAGCTTCAAAATCGGAAGCCGGCAATCAACAGGAGAAAAAACAAAATCCGATTTACCGTCATTTAATGAACGGTGTTTCTTTTATGGTTCCATTCATCGTCGTCGGCGGGTTATTGATAGCGGTTGCATTGACGCTTGGAGGTGAAAAAACACCGAAAGGCTTAGTCATTCCGGATGATTCTTTTTGGAAAACGATTGAACAGATCGGAAGTGCCTCATTCTCATTCATGATCCCGATTTTGGCCGGATATATCGCGTACAGCATCGCTGATAAGCCTGGGCTTGTACCAGGAATGATCGGCGGATATATCGCAGCGACGGGAAGCTTTTACGGCAGTGCAAGCGGAGCCGGTTTTCTCGGCGGCATCATCGGCGGGTTTTTGGCGGGGTATGCTGCCCTTTCGATCAAAAAATTAAAGGTTCCAAAAGCGATTCAGCCGATTATGCCGATTATTATTATTCCAGTGTTCGCTTCACTTATTGTAGGTTTGGCGTTTGTGTTTTTGATCGGTGCACCTGTAGCCCAAATTTTCGAATCTTTAACGGTATGGCTGGCAGGTATGAAAGGTTCGAGCTCCATCCTGCTGGCATTGATTTTAGGCGCAATGATTTCATTTGATATGGGTGGTCCTGTAAACAAGGTGGCATTCCTGTTTGGATCGGCCATGATCGGAGAAGGAAACTATGAAATTATGGGACCGATTGCCGTCGCCATTTGTATACCGCCGATCGGCCTTGGGATTGCAACGTTTTTTGGAAAAAGAAAATTTCAGGAGTCGGAAAGAGAAATGGGAAAAGCATCATTTACCATGGGGCTCTTCGGCATCACTGAAGGAGCCATTCCATTCGCGGCACAGGACCCGCTTCGCGTCATTCCGGGGATTATGGCAGGTTCTATGACTGGTTCTGTGATCGCTATGATCGGCAATGTCGGAGACAGAGTAGCACACGGCGGGCCCATAGTAGCAGTACTAGGCGCCGTTGATCATGTATTGATGTTTTTTATTGCAGTGATTGCCGGATCTCTTACCACTGCTCTTTTAGTTAATGTACTAAAAAAAGATATTACGGTTTCACCCGCCGGGCTGAGTGAAGCTGCAGCATCGAATGACTTTCCGCAACAGCACAATGAAGCGGAAAGCAGACAGATGGAGAAGACGGATATTAACAAGCTGACAGACATTATGAGTATAGATCTTATTGAACCAACATTATCAGGCGAAACCAGAGATGACATTATTGATGAAATGATTCAAAAATTGTCCCGCACAGGTATGCTGCATTCAGAGAGCGATTTTAAACAAGCAATCATGAATCGCGAACAAGAGGGGACAACGGCGATTGGCATGAATATCGCGATTCCGCACGGGAAGTCTGATGCCGTCAAGAAGCCGAGTGTAGCGTTTGGAATCAAACGATCAGGCATTGATTGGAACAGTCTTGATGGATCAGAAGCAAAGTTAATCTTTATGATCGCTGTGCCGAAAGATAGCGGAGGGAACCAGCATCTGAAACTGCTGCAAATGCTATCTCGAAAACTGATGGATGACAGCTATAGGGAAAGGCTGCTCTCTGTGCAGACAAAAGAAGAAGCATACACACTCCTAGATGAAATCATATAAAGCGGGGGATTTTCGTGATGACTGAACCGTTATTTTTCAAGCCTGTTTTCAAAGAAAAGATTTGGGGCGGCACCGCTTTGGCTGCTTTCGGCTATGATATTCCGTCAGAACGAACGGCGGAATGCTGGGCTTTTGCAGCTCATCAAAATGGACAAAGCATTGTTCAAAACGGGATATACAAGGGGCTCACGCTCAGCGAATTATGGGAACATCATCGGCATTTATTTGGACATCTGAAGGGGGACCGCTTCCCTCTTCTCACGAAAATTTTGGATGCAAATCAAGACTTATCCGTTCAGGTGCATCCGAAAGATGAGTATGCAAAAACGCGTGAAAAAGGGGAGCTCGGAAAAACAGAATGCTGGTATATCATAGACTGCCAAGAAGATGCAGAAATCATTTATGGCCACAACGCAAAAACAAAGGAAGAACTGATCTCGATGATAGAAGTTGGAAAATGGGACGAGCTCCTGCGCCGCGTAAAGGTAAAACCGGGGGATTTCTTCTATGTGCCAAGCGGCACCGTTCATGCGATTGGGAAAGGCATTCTCATTTTAGAGACGCAGCAGAATTCCGATACAACCTACCGATTATATGATTATAGTCGAAAAGATACAGAAGGCAATTTGCGCGAGCTCCATTTGGAAAAGAGCATAGAAGTGATAGACGTACCATTTGCGCCAAATCAGCAAACGGTTCAATATGAACAAACAGATGATATGAGCATAGCCGTATTGATTGAGTGCCCTTATTTTTCAGTGGAAAAGTGGGATTTAACAGGATCAGCAAGTTTAAAACAGCAAAAATCATTCCTTCTTGTCAGTGTCATCGAAGGAGAAGGCCGGATGATCTCCGACGAGCGTACATATGACTTTAAAAAAGGAGATCATATGTTGCTGCCTTACGGGTTTGGGGAATTCAAACTCGCTGGGGATGCGGAGTGTATCGTATCTAATGTGTAAAATAAAACATTATGACCAGTTTTACTTTTTAAGTCGATATAGAGAACGAACCTAAGTGAAGAGGGTTTCTATGGCGACGATATTATTGCTGGAGCAGAGATGAATCTTATTAAATTCATAAAACCCGTGTATCCAGATGATGAACTGCATACGGTTGTTGAGGTACTAGATGTCTTAACTATGGATATGGATTAGAAAGAAACATACCAAATAATATTGGTATGTTTTTTTATTCCTGCATATTTTTATGAACCCGTCATTCCTGCAATGACATGAAGTAGAGTACTGATACCGTGCATCAAGGCGGTAAAGCAAAGAGAATTGGCGGTTTGACAGAAAAGGAAATTAGAACTTTCTAATCTCCTTTAACATCTTCATTTTGCTTCCTTTTATGTAGGTGAAACACACTCCGCTGACAGTAACCATTCCGCCTAGCATTGAAATAAATGCAGGCATTTCCCCTATCCACACCCAGGAAATCACCAACGTTAAAGCAGGTGTTACATAAAGTGAAATCGTTGCTTCAGAAGCACCGACGATTAAAGTTACATATGCAAGCGCAAAGTATGGGATGACCGTCGGGAATAAACCTAAGTAAACGATAGACAATGTGGAGTTCAGTGAGGCATTTACAAACTCCCCCCATAAGCCTGGCAGAAAAACAAGCATTGGTATGGTTGCACCCCAAATCGTGAATGTTACAAATGGAATAAAACCATACTTTTTTATATAACCGGCTTGAAAAACGAAATAAATACTCTCTGCAAAAGCTGCCAGCAGGATGAACAGAATCCCTTTCATTGAATGCGTATGGTCTCCTGTCCCAAATGAAATAAATGACACACCCAATAAACTTATGATAGAGCCAATCCATTTAGAAAAACCAAAATGTTCACCAAAAAACAGTCGAGACAAAACCGCAGAAAAGATTGGTGCTGTGGTTACGAGTAAGCTTGCAATCCCGGCACTAATTGTTTTTTCACCGATATTAAGCAAAATGTGATATAGTGCAAAACCTAAAAACCCTAATAATAAGATGACAGGGACATCTTTCATGTCAGGGAAGCGCATTTTAGTCAGCACAGCAAAAAGTAACAATGCCATAGATCCGATTAACAAACGAAATAAAGCAAGGTGTTCTGGTGTATAACATTCCAGACCTACACGAATTCCCGGAAAAGCTGATGCCCACAAACCAATCATAAGACTGTAAGATATGATGAGTTGAACAGTTTTCTTTTTCATGATCTTCACTCCTTCTCTACAAAAACCAACCAGTTATTTAGTGTGTTATATACTAATAGAGATTTGATAAAATGGCTTCAACCAGTTACGCAATTTTTGACCCAACCACTTTAGTAGAAGGAGACTGCTTTTGATGAGCTTTACAGAAGGAAAAACGGCTAGACAGCTTCCTAAGTACTTACAAATCATTGATTATATAAAAGAGAAAATAGGAAATGGAGAGTGGCCGATTGGAAGTATGATTCCAAGCCAGCGCACGCTTGCAAAAGACTTTCATGTAAATCGAAGCACGGTTATCACAGCGTTAGAGGAGTTGATGGCAGATGGGTTAATTGAAGGCAGAATGGGTAAAGGGACAGTTGTCATCAACAATACTTGGACACTGTTGGCTAAGAATTCTGCACCCAATTGGGAGAAATATGTAACTTCGGGAATCCAGCAGCCAAGCCGAAGAATTGTTCAAGAGATAAATAAATCAGAGTCAAATTCTGATCTTATACAGCTCAGCAAAGGAGAACTTTCAAATGAGATTTTTCCTTTGTCTGTTATGAAAGAGATTATGGGCAAGGTATCTCAAAACATAGAGGCGTTCGGATATGAGGAACCAAAAGGATACTTACCTTTAAGAGAGGCATTGAGTGATTATTTAAAAACAATTGGTATTCATGCTTCATCTTCTTCCATTCTTATTGTTTCAGGAGCACTGCAAGCCTTACAGCTTATATCAATGGGGGTTTTGCAAAGAGGATCAACTGTTTTTCTTGATCAGCCATCTTATCTTTATTCATTACATGTATTTCAATCAGCCGGAATGATTCTGACCGGACTTCCTATGGATAAAGAGGGGCTTTTGCCAAACCATATTCATATGACAAAGGGAGAACGGGGGAGAGCCATATTATATACAAACCCTTGTTTTCATAATCCGACTGGTATCTTAATGTCAGAAGAGCGGCGGAAAGAAATCCTTGCAGCAAGCGAGGAAACACAGCTTCCCATTATTGAAGATGATATATATCGTGAGCTGTGGATAGATGAAAACCCGCCATATCCTATTAAAACAATAGATAAAAACGGCCATGTACTATATGTAGGAAGTTTATCGAAAACGCTAAGCCCCGGCTTAAGGATTGGATGGATAGTCGGACCAGAGCCAGTGATTGAACGTTTATCTGACATTAAAATGCAGACAGATTACGGATCCAGTTCGTTATCTCAAAGAGTTGCGGCAGAGTGGTTTACATCTGGCCAATATCAGAGGCATTTAGAACATGTGAGAAATCAATTAAAGAAAAGAAGGCAATTTGTTACGAACGCTTTAGAAACCAATATGAAGAATGCAGCTGTTTGGACTATTCCAAAAGGGGGATTCTTTATCTGGTTAAAAATTTTGCCTTCGATATCTATGAAATTACTTTATAAAAAAGCCTTAACAAAAGGGATTCTTCTCAATCTTGGCAGTATCTATGCTCAGGAAAAAGGCAATTATATTCGCTTGTCATATGCTTATGCATCTCTTGAAGATCTTCAAAAGGGAATTTATGAATTAAGTTTGATCATTAAGGAACTGGCAAGTAAATAAATATGCATTCAATGTTGAGAACCTATCTATAAAAAAGCATACTAAACAATGTTGGTATGTTTTTATTTTTATACGTTCTTAGAAATTATTAGATGAATATGTAGAGGAGTAGGTATCTCCTCATCTTACTGGCTGTTCTAAAAATACAGAATTATCCCTTAAAAGAGGGGAATTCTTTTATGGATAGAATAAAAAGAGAGAATGTATTTGATAGGAGGATACAGTTTGCAGGAGGTAAAAAAAGAACAATATAGTGATGTCAAAGCATTGATCCATAATAAAGAAACATGTTGCCCGACATTTGTTTATTCAATATTAGAACAAACAATTCCAGGAGTTGTTTATGCAGATGACCAATCGTTTCTGATAGGAACCAGCTCAGGAATTTATTATGTTGCAGGGGATGAAAGGAATCAAAATGTCAATGAATGTTTCGTTGAATTATACAAAAAGAGAGCAGAATCCAAAAAAAGATTTACTCTGTTTTCTCCCAATCGTTCATGGGACAGCGTAATAAAAACTGTACTGCATAATGAATTGAATCAAATGATGCGATATGCGTTTTTTCAACAAATTTCTGCCATAAAGGCTTTTCAGCTTCCAAAGGGGTTTACATTAAAAAGAATAAATGAAGATATTATTTTAAGAAGCACTGAATTTCAAAAAGCTTATTATGAGGAATATTGGAGTTCAGTCTCGGATTTTTTAAAAAACGGATTTGGATTCGCTGTTTTGTATGACAATCATGTTGTCAGTGAGTGCACTTCCATATTTCTAGGCGGTAATCGTGCAGAAATGGATATCTATACACACGAAGAATATAGAGGGATGGGGTTCGCTTATATTGCTGGGAGTAAGTTTATAAATGATTGTCTTGAAAACGGCGTCACCCCTAGCTGGGATTGTGATACCAGCAACAAATCATCTATTCATTTAGCAAAAAAACTGGGATTTGAGATATCAACCAAATACTCCATCTTTTTTAAAAAACCAGGTTAAAAAAAACCCTTCTAAGGAAGGGTCTTTTGAGCACCAAGCTGACGGAGAATATTATGCTTATCCACACGAACTCTTTTCTCCATTTAAAATGAATATGATTCGCCATCATCCGGCACTAGTACATGAGATGGCATGCCTTTTTCATGAATAAAGCTTTTTAATTCTTCTCTGGATAACGCCCAATGGTTGACAGCTTCCATATGGCTCACAATTATTTTTGCATGAGGGGCAGCTTTATACGTTTCATAGATATCTTCTTTCCCCATAATGAGAGAGCCGCCTTCAAAGAATTGATTGTTTCCGCCGTTCACTACAATGATTTCTGGCTGGTGTGTATCGATCTCTTCTTGGATCGCATCATACCAAACCGTATCTCCGGCTATATATAACGTTTTCTCGCTTTGGTGTTTGAACATGACGCCGCATACAAGACCGGCAAGTTTTAAAATGTCTCCTCTGCCGTGCTCGCCTTTGGTTTTGATTAATTGAATACCTTCAAAGACTGTATTTGTTGTGAGAATCTCGACATTTTGAAAACCGGCGTTTCTTACTTCTTTCGCATCTTCTTCATTTTGTACAAACATTTTAATGTCTTTTGGCAACATGTCTTTGGCTGCATCATCAAAATGGTCTAAATGCAAATGAGTGACAATGACTGCATCAAGATTGTTGGTCATATGATCCACTGATGTCGGCAAGCTGACTAAAGGATTTTTTTGGTCTTGTCTTGGTGAATTTGGGAATGGAGGGTAAGTGCCCTTTTCTGCTAACATAGGATCTATTAAAAACGTTTTGCCTGCATATTCGACAACAAGTGTGGCATTACGAATTTGTTGAATGTTCATGTTAAAACTCCTTTTCTTTGATATACGTATAGCTTATACTATGACCAATCACCAAATACATGGATGAAATCAAGTCTTTTTGCCGTTTTACTTGAATGTTGAAAGAACCTATTACATGAACATCGAACGGGCTAAAGGGTATCCTGTTCGGAGAGAATGCAGGAGAAAACTAAAATAGTACGAGGGTTTTAAAAAGTGAATGTGTTTTCGGAACTCGGACATAGGGGGCCAATTTACCTTGCGCATACGATGTTTTCATATGCTTTTGAAAGGATAGGATATGATGTTGGATCACACGGATATGCGAATAATAGAAGAGTTATCTAAAAACAGTCGTATTACAATGAAAGAATTAGGAGAGAAAGTTCATTTGACGGGCCAAGCTGCTGCATCTAGAGTTGCCAAATTAGAAGATAACGGATTGATTGAGGGTTATACCATTAAAGTGAATCAAGACAAATTGGGATATTGTATCCATGCTTTGATTAATATCTATACAAAAAGTACGCATCATCAGCCTTATCTTTCCTTTATAAAAACACAACAGACATACGTTATCAATAATTATAAAATCAGCGGAGATGGCTGTTATCTTCTGGAATGCAGATTTCCTTCAAACGAATTGCTAGATGAATTTTTGGTAGGCTTAAATAAGCATGTAAACTATAAATTGTCTATTATTATTAATAATATGCAACAATAAAAATGCATAAAGTAAGAATATATATGCTAAAAAACCAAGGGTGTCAGCCTTGGTTTTTGTTATAAGGCGGAACATACTGAAGTGATGAAGACGTTTAATCAGACTGTGCGAATCATTCGCAATTGGAATCCATTCTTATTCCAATTGGTGACGGGGTGACTGTTGCAAAGGTAAAGAGCGGTGATTAACAAATTGCGAATATCAGCTGGATCTGTGGAGTTCTCTGAAAACAGGGGGCTGCTGCACCTGCTGTTGAACTGAACGGCCAACAATTGATGAAAAAAGGCACACAAAGACGTCCATTCACAGGCATCTTTTTTAATGCAGCTTTTTAGGACTTGAATTGAAATTTACATTCTCATGATCGATTTCATCAAATAAATTTCGGGTTCTTTGAATGGGACGGCTGAACATTCATCTGGTTAACGAGAATAAACAATCATTTGAGCGGTCTTTAGACATTTCCTTCGGTAATTTTTGGCGAGGGCTTGAAAAATACCAAGGGCGAACAGCCCTTGGTATCCCTAAAGCGCTATTGATCCAGTTCATTGATTCGTTTCGTAAGCTCCTTGAATGCCTGATCAAGCTCCTTGTACCCTTTATCATTTGGCGTCATAAAACTGAGCTTTCCCAGCACTTCTTGTCTTTCTGTCTCAAGCTGTAAGCGGAGCTCCTCCTGGTCATTTCTTTTGGCAGGAGCTTTGTTTAGTTGCTTTTGGATATGATTGTTGGAGATAACGAGTTTACTGTTCGTTGTTTTCTCGAGAAAATAACGGTCGTGTGATACCACAATCAGTGTGCCGCTGTATTGTGACAGTGTTTCTTCCAGCTGTTCGCGTGACGGCAGGTCGAGGTGATTGGTCGGTTCATCTAATATCAGCACGTCTTTTTCCTCTAAGATATATGCCATCAGCTTGCACTTTACACGCTCACCCATACTCATATGTTGAATTGGTTCTGTCCATTGAGAAGCTGTAAATCCCAATTGCGTCATGATATTCTGCACGTTTCCTCTCGCCTTGAACGTGTCTTGATAAAATAACTCCTCCGGTGTTTGTTCTAAAGGCAAATCAAATACTTCCTGTGTTAAATAACCGATTTTTGCAGATGGTGATATCCATACCTTTCCCTCTGCCGTTTCCTGTCCAAGAATGACTTTCAATAAGGTTGTTTTTCCGCTGCCGTTTGGGCCTGTAATGGCAACCTTTTCTCCGTGCTGAATCGTAAAGCGGGCGTTTTGAAACAGTGTCTTTTCGCCAAATGACTTCGTCAGGTTTTGAACCTCCAAAAACCGTTTTCCTGTTTTATGAGTTGTATCAATTGAAAAACGAACAGTATATTCCGGATCGACAGGTTCAGCCTTTGTTTTTTCGAGTTCTTTTTCAAGCCGCTTTTGTTTCGATTTGATCTGGGCATCTGTGCGCTTTGCTTTTACACGATGGTATTCTTTAAACCCTTCTTTTTTCGTCGATTGTGCGTGGGCTTTTTTCGACCATGAAGTGAGTTCTGTCATTTGTGCTTCAATCCGTTCAATCATTTTCTGCTGCTTTTCATATTCGCGCTGCTGGGTCAGTCTTTTCTCTTTCCGGAACTTCATGTAACCAGAGTAATTCCCTTTGTATTCAGTCAGCGTGTGGCCCTCGATTGACCATATTTTCGTGGCAGCTTCATCTAAGAAATACCGATCGTGCGAAACGAGAATGACAGTGCCGGTAACATTTTTCAGCTGTTGAATGAGAAATTGCAAGCTTATATCATCAAGATGATTTGTCGGTTCATCTAACAGGAAAAGGTCTGCATCCTCTGATAGTCCTTTTGCCAGCCGTGCTTTCAGTTTTTCTCCGCCGCTTAACTGGCTGAAATCACGGGCTGGCACGTTCCATTTCTCCAGCAGTTTCACTTCGGCAGGTGTCTGATTCTCAAAGGAATACGATTCAGTCTCCTGTTCAACCAGCACCGTTTTTAAGCCGTGCTGCATCCATTGGATTTGTCCCTGTGACGGAGTTAGGTCCTTATTGATCAGGTGAAGCAGCGTCGATTTTCCAGCCCCATTTTTACCGATAATCCCAATGATATCTCCTTGTTGAACGCTGGCATTTATGTTTTTAAAAACGGTAAGATCCTTCACTTCATAGCTGACGTTTGTAAGTTTTAATCGTTCTTTCATCTATATCCCTCGCTTTAAGGGAGAACAAAAAAATCCTCCCAAGTGTTTTGGAAGGATTAGCCGTGCCTTTGCCATGATCAAATAAGCTATTCTTCAGAAATAGCGCTTACGTATATAGAAAATGGGCAGACTAATCCTATTTTGTATGATTTGAAATATCAATTTCAAACGTTAAAAATAAGATTAGTTAATCATCGTCCACCCATCATCCCTTCTCATGTTATTAACATCAATATAGCATAAACTCATTTGTTAAAGCAAAAGTAAATTGGAATTCATTTCAAATTTCCCGCAAGGCACTTCGATATAAAATAAGAAGTCAGCAGGTATTTAATATTGGAGCCTCTGGGGACAATACGTTCTTAGCCAAGAAATGGTGAAAATGATTGGTTGGGCTAGTCGGAAGCAAAAGGACAAGAAACCTAAAATAAAGGAGTAGACATTTGTCTACTCCGTGTTTGGTAAATCGGAACCCCATCACTCCGCTTTTTTCAAGACATCTCTATTAATCTTTAAGGTTGCATTTGATGGGGTAAGTGCGTCATCGGGAGTTGAAACATCTCCATTTTCACGACTTATTTCTGCATAATGAACGACCTTCTCATGATTAACAAATACAATTAAATAAATATCATCTCTATAATCTATGCTGCTCGGATCCTTGAAATTTATACCGAGTTGCTCATTTATGCTTTCTTGCGGGGTGTAAGGCGGAAATATATAAGCTTTATCCCAATCAAAGTCTGTTAAGGAGTTTAAGTCAATTTTCTCCACACTGTTTTTCTTGAAAGCCGAATTGATAGATTCTTCTAGTTCTTTATTGTGTTTTCCATTATATAGTGAAAAACTCACTAGAATACTTACTAGAATAATTAGAAAAATAGACACCAAAACTAGTTTCCTCACAAAAAATCACTCCTAATATACACTTGGAAAAATATTGTTAATAGAAGCTTATCATAATTTTCGTTTTTCAGAACAACAATTTGATATTGCTCAACTTTGCTTAGTTGGAATATGTATTGGTGGCGTGTCCTTAAAGTAAAGGAGTAGATATCCAATTTATCTGGTATTTCCTTTTGGTTGTTAGGATATAAGTGTGTCTACATGCATCAATGGTTATTTTGACTATATATCAAAAGTGTTATTATGGCGCTCACCATGTTTGGAGATCACAGGGTGTTTAGTCTCTTTTTAAAAATAAACCGAATGATATATTCAGCTGTGACAAAGTTAAGCGTAATGGCCCCATAAACTCCTATCGTGTAACTGATTTCATAAATGAAGCCCAATCCGTTAGTGCACATAAAAGTAATCATATGAATGAACAAATTGGTAAAGCAGAATAAATAGCTTCGAATCATCCACTTCCGATGTTTGTCGAACTGCTTTCGTCTAACCTGATATATAGCGATTATCGTCATCGCCGGCCAGATGATATTCACCATATTAAAAGCTATACTTACGATTCTTCCTCCGGTCGAGTGAGGTGCCATATAGCCCGATGACAGTGTCACAATAAGTACAGAAATGAAATAGAAATAACCATTCAATCGATGGAGCTTACGGTTTCTTATTAATATTTTTCCGGAGAAATTAATTGCTCCAGTTAACATGGCGAAACATGCAAAAATCACATGCACATACATGATATTTAACCAAAACGGAAGATTAAACGAATCACGCAGTACAGTTTTATGGCTTAGAAAATCTTCAGATTGCGAGTCTGTAACCAAATTCTCAAGCAGAGTGTAAGAAATATAGATTACGATAAAAATCAGCATTGTCGAATACATGTATGTCCTTTTTGGACCTTGAAACCTTCTCTGACTCAGTTTATGTTCCTCCTTCAATGGATGCTGTTAAGTGTGTTGCTTTGCTTTTTTCATCATAGAAGAAGGGGCCTTTAATGGCAAACCGCTATTGAAGGGAGGCCGCGGAGCATATTTTGTTGAGAGTAGGACTATGTTCGCTTAATCGTCTCCACATTCCCAATCGACGAAAGGAAATCATCTAAATTTATAGGTGAAGAAAAATGTAAGATGTGGAAAAAACAATAGGGTTTGTTTATACTGAAAATTGAAAAAGGAGGGAGTTGTTGCTTGTAAAACCTTTCATTAGTTCTCAAGTCTAAAAATGGCTTTTATGTGGCGAACAATAGGTGGGCGCTCAAAAGTAAAGGCGGAAAAATTGTTGGTTCAGGTATGCCGCGGAAAGTTATCCAGATTGCCTTTCATACAAATAACGGAATGATTATCGTTGGTTAAAGCATCTGCTCTGTTTGCAGAAAAAGTATTTCTTCTATATTTCTGACCTAAACTCTAAGTTCTGAAAAATAAAGTCTCTCTGCTTAGTGCTGAGCGGAGACATTTGAGGTGAATAAATATGAAAAAACGCAAGATGCCAGCAGTTTTCTTAGCATTGATCGGTGCAGCCGGTCTATTATTTACTACAAGTGCACAGCCAATAAGCGAAGCTAGGGCTGCCGAAAAGAATCTGAATATCAAAAAGCTCGATGTCGATGAATTTTTTGCCGATCATGACGGAACGTTTATATTACGTGATATGAATAAAGACAAAACATTTATCTATAATCATGAACGCGCCAATCAAAGGTTTGCACCGCAATCGACTTTTAAAGTTCCTAATGCACTCATTGGCTTACAAGTAGGAGCTGTAGAAGATGAATATTCCATTAAATATTGGGATGGCGTGAAGCGGGAAATTGACATCTGGAATCAAGATCACACGCTTGGGTCTGGGATGAGGAATTCTGTTGTTTGGTATTATCAAGCGATGGCCCGTGACATTGGAGAAAGCCGAATGAAGGAATGGATCGAAAAAATTTCCTATGGCAACCAAGATATAAGCGGTGGAATTGACCAGTTTTGGTTAAGCAGCACACTCAAAATTTCTCCAATAGAACAAACGGACTTTATGGAAAGATTGTATAAGGAGAAGCTTCCTTTTGATAAGGATGTCATGAAAACAGTAAAACGGATGATGATTCAGGCGGAAGAAGATCACTCTACTCTTTACGGAAAAACAGGTTCAGGGACAGGCATAGGGTGGTTTGTCGGTTTTGTGAAAAAAGAAAATCGAGCGTATAGTTTTGTTACGAATATTGATGGAACAGGTGCAGAAGCTAAAAACATCACAATGGATATTTTAAAGAAATATAAGTTATATTAATTTTATTGTGACGGTTTTGGTGTCGAAAAAAAGACTAAAGAGTAGACTATGTGTCTACTCTTTTTTGTATTTCGGGAGATTGCTTGAAAGGTATTGTGACGCCTCAATAAGCTTAGTCCCAAATCCGGACCCTTGGAACGTCTGCACTTCTTAAATAATCCAATAACTGACCGGCATGAACAGATTCATGATAGGCAACCCGCAGCAGCATGTCACCTAAATCTCTTATGTACCCCGCATCAGTTCGGTCAATTTTTATATCTTCTAAGTCTTTTTCGGAAAATGTTTTGATCGTATCGATGAACTGATTGCGATATGGCTCCGCAAATGCCAATTCATCAGTTACAGTGGTGAAAGGTCTGTGTTCGAAAGGGGAATTGAAGACGGATAAACTCCCTCTATTTTTAATTGCTAAATGGTAATAATGTTCACTTTCCAATACGTGCCGAATCATTTCTGAACAACTCATTGCTTCATGATCTGGCTTCCAATGGAGCTTTTCTTCAGGAATAGACGTCCATAATTTTATGCTTCTTCTTCTGACTTCTTGAAAGTTCAAAATGATTACATCAATTGAGTTCATACAATATCCCCCTTTGATAGATATAACTTCATTATACAGGAATAAATGTTCGTTAGTTAATCAGCTTTAACTGTTAAAAAGATATGGTACAATATACAAATGTTTTGCCGTCTTTTATCAATAGCAGAACACAAAATGAAGTCAGAACATAAAGGAAAGGTTTTGATATGATATGCTGCACAATCCAACTGGAAAAGAGCGTTTGGCATTAGCTTTTCTTCTCGGTATGCTTGCCATACTGGGACCGCTTAATATAGATATGTATTTGCCTAGTTTTCCTGAAATTGCTGATGACTTATCTGCCCGTGCATCGCTTGTCCAGTTAAGCTTAACAGCCTGTCTGATCGGACTTACCATTGGCCAGATTATTGTCGGGCCGGTCAGTGATGCGAAGGGAAGACGGAAACCTTTATTAATATGCATTTTTTTATTTGCGTTATCATCTCTGTTTTGTGCGCTTTCGCCGAACATTACCACATTAGTGATTGCACGATTCTTACAGGGATTTACTGCTTCAGCAGGGCTTGTGCTCTCGCGTGCCATCGTGCGGGATGTCTTTACCGGAAGGGAGCTTTCGAAATTCTTCTCGCTTTTAATGGTTATTACTGCGGTCGCGCCGATGGTTGCGCCAATGACAGGCGGCGCGATTTTACTTTTACCATTCGCAACATGGCATACTATTTTTCATTTTTTAACATTAATCGGATTTATACTCGTTTTGATTATTGCTTTAAGACTAAAAGAAACTTTACCGCCAGAGAAGCGGATTCCAAGCTCAATCGGAACATCTGTAAGAACCATGGGCAGTTTGATGAAGGATCGGTCTTTTATTGGCTACGCATTGACCGTCGGTTTTATTCACGGCGGAAGTTTTGCTTATGTATCTGGAACGCCTTTTGTATATCAGGATATTTACGGGGTATCGCCTCAAGTGTTTAGTATTCTATTCGGCATTAACGGCTTGGCCATTATTACAGGGAGTTTTATTATAGGGCGCTTTGGCGGTATCATTCATGAAAAAAGCTTGCTTCGAATTGCAGTTATTACTGCCTTCATTGCAACCGCCGTTCTGCTGGCCATGACAATAGTTCACGGCCCGCTGATAACACTGGTCATATCGATTTTTATTTATATGATCACGATAGGCATGGTTCTGACAAGCACTTTTACGCTCGCAATGGAAAACCAAGGGCACCGCGCAGGGAGTGCAAGTGCGATGTTAGGGATGCTTCCGTTACTGCTGGGCTCCATTGTCTCACCTCTTGTGGGAATTAACGAAACGACAGCAATTCCGATGGGAGCCATCATGTTTATAACTTCTGTTATTGGTTCTCTGGCCTTTTTTAAACTAACAAAGCAAAAGGCAGAGCAACAAAAAGGGAAGATATAAACACCATTGTGCTCTTGTTTATTAGGTTTGTCATATCTGCTTTACTGATGCCAGGGTTCTATCACCCTGGTCTTTTTTTATGTGCGAGTTTTAACTAAATCGCCACGAGAGGCTGTAGACCTTTTATTATTTTTCATTCAGCATCAAATTCCATCAACAATGAGGCTAATATGACCCTTCAAAAGAGGAATAGTCTGAGACTATGGAAGCTCCCGAGGTGTGAACAGGCAAGTATTGGCGGACCTTTTAACAAGGTTCTTTTTTATTACGTCGGGCAGCTTCTTATGGTGTAAGCTATGTTATTTTTTTGCTATTATTAAATTTTTTTAAGCAAGTTCTTTGCGGAATCATTAAATAATATGTTATATTTCTTATCGTTTTGAATGATGGATTTCTTTTCATATACAGATCAGTGCCCGAGACGCCTAGTGGCTTTTGATGAAAGGGTTCCCCAAAGTGGAATACATTACTGCTCATAGGTCCGATGAAAACTTATGAAAATGAGCAGTGAGTTGATTTAATGGCAACAAGTGAATGTTTTATTAAGGCGAAATTGAGGAATCATATGAAAAGAAATTCATTTTCTATCAACAGAGTGAGAAACAACAGAGAAGGGATGATTATGTTGGAAAGAATCTTTATCAGTCCAGCTAAGTATGTACAAGGAAAAAACGCGATCGAAAAAATTGGTGACCACCTAAAAGGCATTGGTGATCAAACTGTCGTCATCGCAGACAAAATTGTGTGGGATATCGCAGGGCACAAAGTTGTAAATGAGTTAAAGAAAGAGAACATCTCTTCTGAACAGGTTGTGTTTAACGGAGAAGCGTCTAAGGAAGAGATCAAAAGAATTACTGAAATTGCTAATAACGCAGGTGCAACGATTGTGATAGGTGTCGGAGGCGGTAAAACGCTTGATACGGCAAAAGCGGTGTCAGATGAAGTGAACGCTTATACTGTTATCGTTCCAACGGCAGCTTCGACGGATGCTCCGACAAGCGGACTTTCTGTTGTTTATTCCGAGAGTGGAACCTTTGAAAATTATCGGTTCTACAACAAAAATCCGGACTTGGTTCTTGTCGATACAAAAATCGTAGCAGAAGCGCCGCCGCGTTTCTTGGCATCAGGAATTGCTGATGCAATGGCCACATGGGTAGAAGCGCGCAGTGTTATTGCCTTTGGCGGTAAAACGATGGCAGGCGGGATCACAACTATAGCCGGTGAAGCGATTGCGGAAAAATGCGAACAAGTATTATTCCAATATGGCCACCTTGCTTATGAATCCGTAAAAGCAAAAGTCGTCACTCCTGCATTGGAAGCCGTTGTCGAAGCCAATACACTACTAAGCGGTTTAGGATTTGAAAGCGGCGGCTTGGCTGCAGCACATGCCATTCATAACGGTTTCACCGCGCTTGAAGGTGAGATTCATCACTTAACGCATGGGGAAAAAGTGGCGTTTGGAACCCTGGTTCAGTTAGCTTTAGAAGAACACTCATTGGAAGAGATTGAACGTTATATTGAATTCTACATCAGCCTGGGGCTGCCTGTTACATTAGAGGACATTAAATTAAAAGATGCATCAAAAGAAGATATTATGAAAGTTGCTAAGGCTGCAACGATTGAAGAAGAAACAATTCATGCCGGCTTTAATGTGACAGCTGAAGACGTGGCAGATGCGATCATTGCCGCTGATCAGTATGCAAAAGCATACAAAGAAAAACACCAATTGTAAAATCGAATTTTCTCAGCAGCATCATAAAATACCAAGGGACTTAAAGCCCTTGGTGTTTTTTTTTGTTTTGATATCAATATGGCTTCTGCCTGGTATCCCTTCATGAAATGAAAACATTTTAGAATGGCATATAGAGGCAAGCGATGTAATATGATTTTATGATGCAGCCTTAAATGAATTAACTAACGAATAAATGGAGGCTTAAAAATGTTTATTCATACAGTTCAGCCTGGGGACTCTTTGTTTTCAATAAGCAGAAGATATGGTTCTCCGATTGATCAGATACGCGGTGTTAATGGCTTAGAAGAAATGAATATTGTGCCGGGCCAAGCTTTGCTTATTCCGCTATATGTATATACTGTTCAGACGGGTGACACGCTTACCAGCATTGCAGCAAGAGCTTTTGTCCCCTTAACACAACTAAGAGCAGCAAATCCCTCCGTTAACCCTAATACTTTACAACCAGGCATGAAAATAACAATTCCTCAAATATCAAAAAACTATCTTGCGGGAAATTTGAGTTTTTATGTGATTCGAAATCCAGATCTCGATCGTGCGTTGATTTATGATTTTGCCCCTTATTCATCTTCCATTTCTATATTTGAATATCATTTTGCTCCAAATGGAGATATTGCCAACGAATTAAATGATATAGCTGCTATTGAAGCCACTTGGGGAAAAAGAGTCACACCGCTCGCAACCATTACAAATCTGACTCCGGGAGGTTTCAGTACCGATCTTGTTCATCAAGTGGTAAACAATCCAACAGCAAGAACAAATCTCGTCAATAATATTTTTTATTTAGTATCTAGAAAGGGATACGGCGGAGTAAATATTGATTTTGAGCAAGTAAGTGCAGGAGATAGGGATCTTTTTACCGGCTTTTTACGTCAATTAAGAGATCGGCTGAAGCCTGCAGGTTACGCTTTGACAATAGCTGTTCCGGCAAAAACGAGTGATCAAATCCCTTGGTTGAGAGGGTATGATTATGGCGGGATTGGAGCTGTTGTTGATTTTATGTTTATCATGGCATATGATTGGCATCATGCAGGAAGTGAGCCAGGACCTGTAGCGCCTATTACTGAAGTGAGAAGAACAATTGAATTTGCCATCGGAAGGGTGCCGCGGAGAAAATTGATACTGGGAGTCCCTTTATATGGCTATGACTGGATATTACCTTACAGCCCGGGAACAGTCGCCTCAGCCATATCAAATCAAAACTCAATTGAAACAGCCATGAGGTACCAATCACCGATTCAATACTCAGCCGAATATCAATCACCATTTTTTCGGTATAGAGATCAACAGGGGCGATCACATGAAGTGTGGTTTGAAGATGTCAGAAGTATGAGCGAAAAAATGATAACCATTCGAGAGTATGGGTTACAAGGAATAGGTGCCTGGCAATTAACACTCGGATTTAAGCCGGGGCCCTGGCTTTTAAGAAAGTTTTTCACCATCAAAAAGGTGTAACGTTCACCTCCATATTATGAAATATGGAGGTTTTAAGTGTTCCTGTTACTCCATCCCGCATTACGTTTTAGTGTTTACTTTCACCTTCTTGAACAGTAATTAGAAGTATCTCACACGATTTCATTTTCAAACAAATTTGCTCAGAGTTAGTTTCTTGCACGACCTGATCGCCCTATTTTATGATTGTTGTGGTAACTAACATCAGATGAAACAGGCCAGATTGTATGTAAAGCTGTTCAAAAAGCTTACATCACTATGAACGGGAGTTTGCGGAATGAAAAATGTATTATTTATAAATTTTCCTGCAGAAGGCCACGTAAATCCTACTTTAGGTATGACAAAAGCTTTTGCTGACAGGGGGGACCATGTCCATTATATTTCTACAGAAAAATATAAAGACAGATTGGAAGGAGTAGGCGCGACTGTTCATCTTCACCAGGATTGGCTGAGGACAGTTCCCGTTCGTACAGGTTCTCCTGATGGTATTCTCTCCTTTTTAAAGATTCATATAAAGACATCTCTGGACATATTAAATATCGTGAAAGAACTGTCAAAAAGCATTCAGTTTGACTTTGTTTATTATGATAAATTTGGTGCGGGAGAGTTAGTAAGAGATTATCTCAACATCCCGGGCATCTCCTCATCTGCTTCCTTCTTATTCGATGAAGACCATTTAAAGATATTGCCTCTGCATCCGGATTCAGAAGTGCCTTTACAATTGGATAAAGAGTGTGAAGATCTATTATTAGAGATGAAACAAAATTATGGTGTATCACCTGAAAATATGGTTCAATTCATGAATAATAAAGGTGAATTAAATGTAGTGTACACAAGCCGTTATTTTCAGCCGGAAAGCCATCGTTTCGGCAATGAATTTCTGTTTATTGGTCCAAGCTTTCCAAAGAGAGCGGAAAAAACTGATTTCCCGATTGAGAAATTAAAAGATGAGAAAGTCATCTATATTTCAATGGGGACGGTATTAGACGAAACTGAAGAGTTTTTCAACCTATGTATAGACGCTTTTTCTGAGTTCAAGGGCAAGGTCGTGATAGCTTCGGGAGAAAAAGCTGATCTGACAAGATTAAAGCAGGCGCCGGAGAACTTTATCATTACTTCGTATGTGCCTCAATTGGAAGTGTTGGAACAATCAGATGTTTTCATCACTCACGGGGGGATGAACAGCGTAAATGAAGCCATTCATTTTAACGTTCCTTTAGTTGTAATGCCGCACGATAAGGACCAGCCAATGGTGGCCCAGCGGCTGACTGAATTACAAGCCGGTTATACAATATCTAAAGACCATGTAACCGCGAAGTCTTTACAACATGCAGTGGAAGAAGTGTTGAATAACGACCGATATAAGGAAGGGATTCAAAAAATCAATCAAAGCTTTCAGGATTGCATGAATATGAAAGAGGTAATGGAGCGGATTGATCAATTTATAGATCAGAGAAGATAAACAGCAAAAATGCCTCCGCATGAAATAAGAAAAAGAGTGAGATTAAAATGTTCTCACTCTTTTTTTACTGATAGAGTCTTACAGATATTGTGGAAATAACCGGAGTCATTTTGCGTATCATAGATTCTAGCAAGAGGATTATATATTTGTAAGGGCTCATTTTCTGGGAGCGGCAGCAGGAGGAATACTTTCGCATTCATTCACACTCGAAATCATTTTTCATATTATGAAACTAACCAATTCACACTATTTTTAAATGGTGCGCCGATTACAAACACAGTCTACGGTTCAGGTGCCGGTACTCAGCAAAACAACGGTCAGGCTATAATAGCCATAGCAACCGGCGATGTTCTAACTCTTCGAAATCATACTTCCGCTGCCGCAGTGACTCTTCAGACTTTGGCAGGAGGGACACAAACTAACGTCAACGCTTCAATTGTAATTAAAAAATTAGATTAACAATCAGCACTGTATCATGGACAAACAAAAGTACTCAATTCATCTTTATTACAAGTACTTAATATATCACTTGTTTTTTCGTTAAAACGAAAATGAACAGTGCTTTTTTTGATCTTTACTTTTATAGAAGGGTCAGCAGGTTAACCTTGCAAATGTTCAAGTTTTCTTGGCAGCAGAGATACTGCGGAATGTGTACAGAAGATGTGTATACGACCAATAGTAACTTGAAATGATTGAGGGACAAGTGTGGATTCAAACGATTTACTGAAACATAATGATTGAAGATAAATAAGAAAATGGTCAGTCAAGCCTAAAAGAATGTTAAAAGGGTGACTCATTTGCGCCAAATAAAAAATAAATGACCATATTGGCATACAAGGTGACTGTTTCCAATATACAAAAACCTTCCGTCTTGGAAGGTCAGCATTAAAACTCAATTTTAATCTTTTGTGAATTACTGATTTTCTTATGGTTTTTATCAAATACGTCACTTGTTGTCATCTCAATCCACTTGATGTCTTTTTCGGTTTTGTGATTCGTTTGTTCATTATGCCCATGACCGCCTGCTGCATTTACAATAAAACCAAGGTTTCCAGATCTTGTGGCACCGCCTTCCATTTCACCATTTAACTCCTCAAGGTAAATATCTTTTTTCCAATCAAAAGTTTCGCCTGTATTTGTTTTCAGTAATGCAATTGGGGCAAAGTTTACTTTCTCTGAAGACTTGTTATGGATTTCAACGAACACTTTAACAAAATCAAACTCTTCATCATGTGTTAACACGTGAAAATAATCAATCATGCTGTAATCCGGCCGTAAGTGAATCAGCTTTATTTCTCTTACTGTTAATTCAATTGATCCAATATCATAGGTCTTGTTTACGTTTTTGATATCTTTTAAAACAGCTTCACCTTTGTCATCTGAAAACGTTTGATTTACCTTTTGTAATGATCGGTCATCCGTTACTTGTGAATTAGGCTGGTATTCATTCATTTTATTGTCAGTTTGCCCTGAAGCCTTTTGTTGTTTCGCTTCAACCGTTTTTTCGTTGTTTTCTGAACCGGCATTCGATGAACAGCCAGCAAGCATCATGATCAAAAGTAAGATTGAAAGAGTCTGTTTCATAATGATT
The DNA here is from genome assembly GCF_022695965.1 of Bacillus sp. HU-1818. Taxonomy (NCBI): domain Bacteria; kingdom Bacillati; phylum Bacillota; class Bacilli; order Caryophanales; family Bacillaceae; genus Bacillus; species Bacillus sp. HU-1818. Next base: position 18,627 of record NZ_JAAPBE010000004.1, on the reverse strand, counting down.
CCCCCATATGGTGTCTGCATTCAAATAGAGATCCCGCTACTTCATACAAGCAACGGGACACCTTGTATTCTCTTACTTATCGTTAATCTTAATTTTGTATTGCAGGACATCGAAAACATTTTTTGCGATTTTAGTATTATCGATTTGGCCGGCAAATTTCTCACTTGACGGTCCGTATGCATATACAGGGACATCTTCACCTGTGTGGCCGCCCGTTGTCCAGCCGGTGTGTGAGCGTTTGTTGAAAATGTTCTCAATTGCATTGTCGATATCAAGCACTTTCTTTGATTTAGCTGCTTGTTCAACAGACTTTATTTCTGCTTCAGTTAAAGCTAACTTTTTTTGATCAATATATTTCTTTAATGTTTTTTTCACATCCGCACCGTCGGCAATTTTTTCTGCCATAAAGTCAGGTGTGCGCTTTGCTGCTTTGATCGGTTCACTGAACCAATTGTAAATGCCGTCTGCACCAATGGAATATCCGCCGGTTGAGTGGTCAGCCGTTGCGACTACTAATGTGTGCTTGTCCTTTTTCGCAAATTCAATGGCTGCTTTATATGCTTGTTCAAAGTCATCCATTTCACTCATCGCACCGACAATATCATTGTCATGCCCTGCCCAGTCAATCTGGCTTCCCTCCACCATAAGGAAGAACCCGTCTTTGTCTTTGCTTAATTTTGAAAGAGCCGTGTCGGTCATTTCTTTTAATGAAGGAATTTCTTTCGTACGGTCAATTTTCTTTGGAAGGCCGCCTTCAGCGAATAAGCCGAGAACTTTGCCATTTTTGTTTTTTAACATGTCTTCGCGGTTCTCCACATAGCTGTATCCCGCTTTTTTGAATTCTTTTACTAAATTGCGGTCTTTACGATCAAAATTGCTCTTACCGCCGCCAAGCAGAACATCGATTTTATGCTGGCCGTTTACCATTTCATCAAAATAGTCATTCGCAATGGAGTTCATGTTTTTCCTGCTGTGATCATGTGAGCCAAATGAAGCGGGCGTTGCGTGTGTAATTTCTGATGTTGCAACAAGTCCTGTCGATTTCCCTTTCTCTTTAGCCGCTTCAAGAACCGTTTTTGCTTCTGATCCGTCATTGTCCACTGCAATTGCATTGTTGTATGTTTTAATGCCCGCAGACATGGCCGTTGCTGCAGAAGCCGAATCCGTTACATTATGTTCAGGGTCTTCCGGGTAAGTGGTTTGCTGGCCGACAAGGTATTGATCAAAAGCTGTAGGCTCCACAACCTTTGTTGATGAATTATCCATCAAATAACGATGAGCGGAAGTATAAGATACGCCCATTCCATCACCAATCAAAACAATGACGTTTTTAATTTCTTCTTTATTTCCCTTTTTCTTTTCCTGCGCATTTGCTTCAGGTAAACTGCCGCTGGCTAAGCTGCTAAAAGCGATAGATGACAAAACAGCGATAGGCAGTAACTTCTTCGGGAATATTTTCAACTACATAACCTCCTAAAATATAAATGAATCTCAATGACATCCTCATTATATTTATAAAGTGTTAAGCCAGTATTAATCGTTTTTAAAGATAGAATTTACATGGGCAAATATTAAAAACCAGAGGGTCACCCGTTAAGCTTATAGTCATCTTGATCACACAATGATACCAATGGTTGAAAGTTCCTTGGTATTTCTTAATGCGATTTTTTCTGCCGCTGAAAAATTTACATATATATTCCACATGTTGGGCATTTTATGAAATGTGCAAAAAGGAAGGTGGCACAATCATGAATATAATTAGGAGGATGACGATGGGTATTTTAAGCGGAAATCCGCAAGATGAACCAATGCATTATGGTGAAGTATTTAGTTTGTGGAATTTTGTGATGGCAGGCAATAAAATGGTTGCGGATCATCAGATGTTATTAAATCACGTAGGCGATGATGATTTAAAGAAACTTCTTCAAGAGTCTATTGATAAGAGCAAAGAAGAAGTAAAACAAGTAGAAACCATACTTAAAGAAAACGGGGTGGCTCTTCCTCCCGCTCTTCCTGAGCCTCCGACTGCTAACCTTAATGACATTCCGGCTGGAGCGCGTTTTCAGGATGCCGACGTGGCAGCTTCAGTTTCTGCAAAAATTGCCGCTGGTCTTGTTGTATGCAGTCAAATTATGGGGCAATCTATTCGCGAAGATATTGCGATGATGTTTGGACAATTTCATATGAGTAAAGCAGTCTTAGGCGGAAAATTACTGAAACTAACGAAAAATAAAGGATGGCTCATTCCGCCGCCGCTTCATCATCATAAACCTCAAGATGGTGAATAGTTCTGAGAGGCATGTACAGGGAAAAACTGTACATGCCTTATTTAGTTAAGACATGTTATCTCAACCACTGCCTTCATTATTGAAGTCCAAAATGGATTAAATCACAGTAAACCGTAAAAGCATTTTTAGTCGGTGAATAATCATTCGAGATTCAAGTCATCTTGGCAGGCCAATGATACCAAGGGTTTAATATCTCTTTGGTTTTTTTATTGCTAATTTTTAAATCTTCCATCTAAATCAACGAATACTAGTGAAATGACCTTTTAAAACAAACAAAAAATATCTCTTACAATTCCTGTAACCTACATAGTGTAAAAACCGTATAAACAAATGGAGTTAAAAACCGAAAGCGGGCTCTGCCTGCTGTTTAGGAGGTATGTTAATGTATAAGAGCAAAAAACAGAATCTTGAAAATTTATTCCGGACTTTAGGAGAGAATAACCAATTGAACGGTGCCATTTTAGTTGCGGAGAAGGGGGGAATTCTATATGAGAATTCATTTGGGTTGGCGGACTTTATAACAAAGCGTCCATTACATAATAAGTCAGTGTTTGAATTGGCGTCATTATCGAAGCCATTTACGGCTCTTGGCATCATTCTGTTGGAACAACAAGGAAAGCTGAGCTACGATGACCTTATTGAACGCTGGCTTCCTGCACTTCCGTATATGGGAATCACGATTCGCCATTTGCTGAATCATACATCAGGAATCCCAGACTATATGGACCTGTTTCAACACTATTGGGAAACAGATAAGATTGCTGTCAATAAAGATGTGGTAAACATGCTGATCAAGCATCAGCCGCCCAGTTATTTTCCACCAAATGAAGGCTGGCTGTATAGCAATACGGGGTATGTTTTACTGGCAGTTATTATCGAAAAAGTGTCAGGATTACGTTTTGAGGATTTTATGAGAGAAGCTTTATTCCATCCGCTTGGAATGGCGGACACGAGAGTTTATAACAGACGGCTTCAGAATAAAGAAGTAATTCCGAACTATGCCTATGGCTATGTGTATGATGTGCACTCTGGCCAGTACGTGCTGCCGGATGAGCTGGCCGAAACAAATTATGTGGTCTTTCTGGATGGCATACAAGGTGACGGAACAGTGAACTCCAATATAAGAGATTTATATCTTTTCGATCAAGCTTTATATACGGAAGAAATCATCAGTCAAGCATCTAAAGAACAAGCGTTTTTTCCTGTCCAATGGAATAAGGAGGAAAAGTTGGGCTATGGATTTGGGTGGCTTATTCAAGACAGCCCTGATAAAGGGAGGATAGTCAGTCATGATGGGAGCTGGCCGGGTTACTTCACTTCGATGATACGGTATACCGATCATAATAGAACTTTGATTTACCTAAGTAATATGGAACAGGACTATGAATATGAACAAGCGATTCTTGCTGCGGCAGAGAATATCTTATTTGATCAGCCGTATGTTATTCCGGAGCGCCCTGCAGATAAAAAGAAGGTAGATATCGATCCGGCAATCTACAGTTGCTATATTGGCACCTACTCATTCAACGATGGAACCAATGCGTTAGTTACAACTGAGCAGGATCGTCTTTATTTGCAGATTACGGGGCAAGCTCAGTTTGAATTATTCCCTTTTTCGGAAACGCGATATTTTATTCAATCTTTGCCTGTGGAAGTTGAATTTATTTTGGGTAAAGAACAAAACGCTAATCGTTTCGTTGTTTATCAAAATGGGGGAAAAGAAGAAGCCATTCGCATGAAATAAGCAATTTCGAAAGAGCAGCATCTATTGAGATAGGCCGCAGGAACAATTAGGGGGAGAACTAAAATGAAAATTCCACCAGGAAAATTGACAGGAGACCACGTTCAAATTGTACCAATGGAGAAGAGACATATAGAAGGATTGCACGATATCAGTAAGCATGAGAACATGTGGACGCATTTGCCTAAAACCATTCGTACATTAGAGGAGATGGAATCCTTTGTGGAAGAAGCATTGATGGAACAGGAAAATGGAAGGCAGTGTCCCTTTGTTATTCTCCTTCGTCAGACTGGTAAGGTGATAGGCTCGACACGGTTTCTTGACATCTCAGATAAAAGCAGGAGTTTGGAAATTGGGTGGACGTGGTTGACTCCTTCTGTTTGGGGCTCAATCATCAACACAGAATGTAAGTATTTACTATTGAAATATTGTTTTGAAGAATTGAATGTCATTCGCGTACAATTTAAAACGGATGAACAAAACTTGCGGTCGCAAAAAGCAATTGAAAGAATCGGAGGTATAAGAGAAGGCGTTTTAAGGAATCATATGATTCGGAAAGATGGATCATATAGAAATTCAGTTTTTTATAGCATCATTAAAAGTGAGTGGGAAATAACAAAAAATAAATTAGAGAAGATGTTAGGCGGAAGTTTTAAAATAAAATTGTGACTTACACCGCAAACTCCCCGAGCAGTCCTAGCGCCTGCTCTTTTTTTGTTTGTATGTAAGTCACAAACATTTTAACTTTGTCAAAGCAAATTCATCTGACATAATACAATTAAAGTCAATGTTGCTGAGAATTAATAGGTAAGGTATCGAATCACAAGTTTTAATTAAATAAGGAAGTGATGATATGATTCAATTCAACAATGTATCAAAACAGTTTCCAGATGGTACTTATGCTGTGAAATCATTTGATGCAGTTATAAAAAAAGGCGAATTTTTTGTTATTATCGGACCTAGCGGCAGTGGGAAAACCACTATGCTTAAAATGATAAATCGTTTAATAGAATTGTCCGATGGTACGATTTCTATCAACGATCAAAAAATAAGTGAATATGATATTCATGAATTGCGGTGGAACATAGGGTATGTGCTTCAGCAAATCGCTCTTTTTCCGAATATGAATATTGAAGAAAATATAGCAGTGGTGCCGGAATTAAAAAAGTGGAGCCGCGATAAAATTAAACAGCGTGTTGATGAGCTATTAGAAATGGTTGGATTAGAGCCTGAAACATATCGTGAAAGAAAGCCTCATGAACTTTCAGGAGGCCAGCAGCAAAGAATCGGCGTGATTCGGGCCTTAGCTGCAGATCCTGAAATGATCTTAATGGATGAACCATTTAGCGCTCTCGATCCGATCACGAAAGATAAATTGCAGGATGATATGCTGGATTTACAGCGGAGAATTAAAAAAACGATTGTATTTGTCACCCATGATATACAAGAGGCATTAAAGCTTGGAGACCGGATATGCATTATGAATAATGGCGAAATTGTTCAAATCGGAACACCTGATGACATTTTGCATCGTCCTGCTAACGATTTTGTAAAAGAGTTCGTCGGAGCACAAGAAGGTATCATGAATGAGAAAATCAATCTGGAAGACATCGTACAACAATCAGAATGTGTACAGGTGAATTCGTCTGAAACTATGCCTGTATCAACTTCATTACATGACATTCTACATAAGTTAAAACAACATGACCAAATCTTCGCAGAGCGTGATGGCGAGATTATAGGTGTGATAACCAGACAAGGATTTATACAGTATTTAGCTAATCATGTTCAAAAGAGAGGTCGGGAGAATGAATAACTTTTTAAATGATGTGATAGAAAGGAAAGGACAGCTGGTAAACGCTTTGCTGGAACACATTCAAATTTCCCTTATTGCACTCTTTTTTGCAGTCATCATATCCATTCCCCTCGGTATTTACTTAACAAGGAAGCCCAACATATCGGAGGGTATAATAGGTGTAACGGCTGTTTTACAGACCATTCCCTCGCTTGCTCTTCTCGGACTTTTAATTCCTATCGTCGGTATAGGCAAAGTACCTGCGATTATAGCTCTTATTGTATATGCTCTGCTTCCTATTTTAAGAAACACCTATACAGGTATTAAGGAGATTGATCCTTCGCTGATTGAGGCTGCCAGAGCTATGGGAATGAACAATCGAAAAAGGTTTTTAAAGGTAGAGCTTCCTTTGGCGATGCCGGTTATCATGGCAGGAATACGAACAGCCATGGTTTTAATCGTCGGCACCGCAACATTAGCTGCTCTTATCGGAGCGGGAGGTTTAGGCGACTTAATTCTGCTCGGAATTGATAGAAACAACACTGCTCTCATTGTGCTTGGAGCTATTCCCGCCGCAATTCTAGCTATCCTTTTTGACGTTCTGCTTCGGAGGTTAGAAAAAATGTCGTTTAAGAAAATAATAACCGGCATTGGAATAGCTGCAGCTGCAGCTTTGCTTATCATGGCTTTCTCGCTTTCTTCCGGACAAGGAAACAAAAATATTGTCATCGCGGGTAAACTTGGTTCAGAGCCTGAAATATTAATTAATATGTATAAGCTCCTTATTGAACAAGAGACCGATTTACATGTCGAATTGAAACCGGGTTTGGGGAAAACTTCATTTGTGTTTAATGCATTAAGATCTGGTGATATAGATATTTACCCGGAATTTACCGGAACGGCTATCTCTGAATTTTTAAAAGAAACCCCTGTAAGCACGGATGAAAAACAGGTGTATGAACAAGCGAGAAAAGGGATGCATGAAAAATTCGATATGGAATTGCTTAAGCCAATGGAATATAACAATACATATGCCTTAGCAGTACCGCAGCAATTCGCAAAGAAACACAATTTGAAAACAATATCAGAATTAAAAAGTCTTCACGAAAACATAAAGGCCGGTTTTACTTTAGAGTTTGCCGACCGGGAAGATGGATATCGCGGCATCCAGAAAACATATGGAATCACATTTTCAAATGTAGTAACGATGGAACCAAAGCTGCGGTACAATGCAATCAAAACCGGCGATATTGCTTTAGTTGATGCTTACTCAACAGACAGCGAATTAAAACAATATAAATTGGCTGTCCTTAAAGATGACAAACATGTATTTCCGCCATACCAAGGTGCACCGCTGTTAAGAAAAGAAACGTTAGAAAAATATCCGGAATTAGAAGCTGCGTTAAATAAACTTTCAGGTGAAATAACGGATAACAAGATGCGCGAAATGAATTATGAAGTGAATGTAGAAGGCAAAAGTGCAGAAGAAGCGGCTAAAGAATTTTTAAAAGAAAAAGGACTTCTTAATAGAACTTGACGACATTCGACTTTTAAAAAAGAAATAGAAAGAGTGGAGCCCTTTCAAGAAGTCATTCATCTAACAAAGGAAAAGTAGGCAGTGTTCCCGGTGTATATTGAAACAATAAAAGACCAAGCCATCTCCAGGCTCATATCAGCCCTGAATTTATAGGGAGTATGAGCCTGAAAACAGTTTCAAAATATGTTTACAAGTCTTTTCTAAATAAGTTCATTTTGCAGCCAGCAAGAAAAGTTGACGCCGTATCATTCGAATTTTTAGCCGAATAGAAAAAGCGCCGGTAACGGAAGATCCCATTGACGGGAACCATTGTGTTTCCGAATCAAACGGTTCAGGACATTTCCCATGCCCGCTATCTGATCACGGCGAGAGCGATGCCATATCCTTTTTCAGGAATGTAAGAGGCGGTTATTTTCATAACCTTCCAATTTCCTTCAGATGCTCTTGTCCCGATCCCATTATGGGCCGTAAGATAATCTCCTTGACTGACCGTTTCGTCGATACGCACATAATGCTGGCCCACAAGTCCGACAACATGCCATTCATCTCTTGCTGACCGTGAAAGATAATCAGCTTCCAATGCCGCATCATAGTCCGGATTTTTTTTCGGCATGCGAATCAGTTCTCCGGTTTCCTCATCAGTCACATCCTCATAAATCAAGCCGCCAAATTCGTTTGTCAAATAGCGGCCCTGCCAGATGAAGCTTGATGCTCCTGATACGAGACCTGCCGTTTCCGAAATAACTCCAAGCATATAATCTCCCACATGGGCGGGCGCGATTTTTTCGCCTCTTAAAGTCACGATTGTGCCTGTATTGATTAACTGCCCGGTTGAACTCTCAAAATACTCTCCATATCCTCTTAGGGAAGAGCTGATCGCTCCCGCAAATGTTCCGTTTCCTCCTACAGAGTCAAGAAGCCATTTCATTGATTGATGGCCTCCCGCTACGGTGTATGGTTCTTCCAGTGTAATACTTTCAGAAGACAATATCGTTCTTGACACATGGTTTCCTTTAATATGGGCGTTGTTTGAAGCTGCGATTAATGCGCGGGAGCCTTCTGTACTGGAGCCTCCTGAAGCGCCGATGACCGCATTTCTTTCTCCTTTTGCCGTAATTTCACCGGTACCCGCGATAACGGCGCTTGTTTGATTAAACGCAAAGCCGGAGGTCGTTGCAAGCTGTGCGCCTCCTTTTAAATTGACCGGTACATGCTGGTATGTTTGGCCTTTGATGGAGACCGCCGCACTATATCCTTCTGCCTGCACGCCGAGAATGACCGCCTGATTATTGGGCGACTGGATTCCGACCGTCCCGCTATCTGCAATCATCGTTCCGTTCATGATGTTCACATTATAGAGGCCGCCGCCGATAGAGATTCCTTTTGGAGCGGAATGATAAATATCAAAGTTTGAAATTTTAATATAATCGGTTTTATTCGTTCCGCCTGATAAATTAATATCAACGCCGGCTTTTTTAAATCCCCGAATTTTAATGCCGTTAATTGCAATATTTTGACTGCGGTATTGCATGGCAACAACAGGATTTCCGCCATAGTCATAGTCGGGATCGCCAATAGCTGTGAACCCGCTTACATTTACGTTTTTATATGCTGAAACAACCAGTGCTCTTGGGGTTACTCCTTCATATAGCGAATTGAAAACCGGTTCAATTGCTGAGCAGTCGATGAGTGTGACATCGTAAGCTGTGGTGCTTTCCGGATCTGTTGCTTGGTGATGGCCGATATGGCGAAGATCAAAAGCGCGGACATCACGATAAGAAACATGGCCGATGATATGGACATTTTGAGAGGCCGGCCACATCGCATGGGCCTTGACCTCTACTCCGCGGATGTTTCCGCTTGTAAAGTTATTCAAAAGCCACACATGCTTGGAGCCATCGTCGATCTCTATTCCGTTAGAGTTTGAAATACCTTCAGCGTGTTCTGTACCGCGCGGATTTCCGGAATGGCAGTTTGAAATAAAGATGTATTCGCTGTAATGTGTGGTAATGCCGTCGTCTCCTGCGCCATAAGCCACACAGTTATCGATCCAAATATATTTTGAGCCGTCTTTTGTCCAGTCGGTATCAGGCGAATGATCGTATGTCGGCGATGTAATATCAATGCCATGAAGACCCGCATTAATGGCTTCAACATCTTTGATCCAGCCATATTCAACTTTGGCAAATGTTAAACAGCTGGAGAACTGTCCCCCAGGGTTTCTCACTCCGCATTGTCTATCCGGATTCCAGTCTAATGACATTCCTTGGACAAAAATATTGCGGTTCCCATTTTGATAATCATCATTAGTGATCACCCATTCATGTGCGGGGGTGTCTTCATGCAGTTTAATCACGGTGATGCCTTTGCCTTGCCCGACAATAGTTGTCCAGGATGGAAGCTTAATCCCCTGAACCAGAAATTCTCCGGCAGGAACGTTCACTTTGACGCGTCCATTCCCGATGGCTTTGCGAAAAGCTTCTGTATTATCCCTTCCATCTGGGACAGCGCCGAAATCTTCGACATTTACTTCCCGGGTGATTTTACACAAAAGTTTGTGGTATTCTTTGTCGAGCCGTTCTTTTAAGAGTGAGGTGACCTCTCCTTCCGCCGTCACCCTTGCATCCGTAACCTCAATGTTTTGTTCAGTAACGGAATGCTTAATGAAATTTTGCATCCTTGCTTTGAGATGTTTTATTTCAGATGAATGCTCAGGGTGAGACTGCAATTTGGCGTTTAGAGACGGATCAGGATAGTTTTGATAATGAACCATTCTAAAGACACCTCTTTCTTTTGATATAAGCGCTGGTTTGAAGGCAAAGCAGGCTGCCTGCCCTCCTTTTGCGCTTATCCTTCAAATTCTTTATCAATCATTGAAATTCCTGTTAAATCCATATTGATTTTTAGAAATGATAATCAAAAGAAAGTAATACAAATTCCTTCCAATATCAGTTATCTGAGTTTAGCGCCTGACTGCCCGTCAGCCTAACAAGGATAATTTATTATTTTGGTGTCCATTCATCTGCCAGCATCCCATAAACGATATGGTCCGCGTAACGGTCATACAGCCATTCCGCTTGTCTTATTCGCCCTTCACATACAAAACCTAATCTTTCTGGAATAGCCCTGCTTTTGCTATTTCCCTCAGCAGCACGAATATCGACACGATTAAGCCTCAATTCCTGAAAAGCATAATCGGTCAAAGCTTTCGCCGCTTTTGTCATGATTCCGTAACCTTGATATTCCTTCCCTAACCAATACCCAATGTAAGCTGTTTTATCAGTCCAATTGATTTGGTTATACCCAGCCGTTCCCACAATGGAACCTTTATAAAGGATAAACGTTGTAAGACCCTTATTTTCTGCATAACTCTTCAGGCAAGATTGAATAAAACCTTTTGTATCTTCCACACTTGTTGTCTCATCCAGCCAAGGAAGCCATTGCCGCAGATATTCTCTTGAATGATCAGTCAGTTCAAAGACTCTTTCTGCATCTTTCAACTCAGGTAATTTTAGCGAAATGTCATCATCAATTTTATACAAGAACATGATGTCTCCTCCTTTTTCTCTCTCCATAAAAACATTTCTTCATTCTTGTTACCTGAACCTGCTTGGTTAGTGAAATGTATGCAAAAGATGTACTTGACATTTATTTTTGTTAACTGGTAAACTAAAAAATAATTAACCGGTTAACAAAAAGGTGAAAGGAATGATGAAATGGAGTCTCAAAAAAGACAAGAGGCCTTTAAAGCGATTGAACATTTTATGCTGCAAAGAGAGAAAAAAGCGAAGGCTCGTGATGTTATATCAAATTTGATAAATCGTGAGGAAGGGTGGAATATCACACAACTGCACATCGTCTCATTGATAAACGAATTCCCGTCGGATTCTAATAATAGTTTTCTGTCAGAACAACTGGGTCTATCTAAACCCGCTATTACGAAGTCGATTAAAAAATTAATTGACAGGGGAGCAGTGAAAGCAGAAAAGAAAGAGGACAATCTAAAAACGATTTATTACACATTGACAAATGATGGCGAAAGATTAGCAAAGGTCCATGATGAACTGCATGAGAAGGTGAAAGGCCAGTATAACGAATTGTTACATCAGTTCACCGAAAATGAACTTGACGTCATTATCAGATTTATGAACGAATGGGCAAAACGAATATAAAACAGATGAGGTGTTTCCTATGAATAAAGATCAGGTCCGTGATTTTTTAACAGAGGTTTACCAAGAAATCATTGTTAACTTACATGTTGAAAAAATTCCTGATTACTTTAGTGATCAATATATCCAAGTTACAGACGGGAAGAAGACGGATATTAATGAATTCAGAGATCACATCATCACCTTAAAAGAGATAGTGAGATCTATTGAATTATCACCTTTTTATGATTTTCTTTTTGATCAAGATAAACAAACCGCTGTACTAAGGTATACGGTAACTGTGACGAAGAAAGACGGAGCCGTCGGAGAAATAGAGGTCATTGCGATCTTTGAATTAAATGATTTTAAAATTGTACGTTGTAACGAATTAAGCTGTCCATTACATCATAATGATCTGTTTAAAGATATAGCTAGAATTAATAAAATGAATTCTTGAATAAAGAAAGCGGTATATCAAAAAAATCATCCTGACATAAAAAATTCAGGATGATTTCTTTTTTACTGTTCTTTTAATGTGGCAGGTCTTGTTAAAGAAATGAGTGCAAATAGTACAGCGATAACCACTATAAATCCTCCGAACCAAGCAGTGGATACAACGGAACCTGTATGTCCTAAGACAACACCGCCGATGGCAGACCCTAGGGCAATTCCAACTTGCAAAGCTGAAGTATTGAAGCTCTGCTGAATATCAGAAGAATCTGGGGCAATGCGAATCAAATAACTTTGCTGGGCGGGCGCCAGGCTCCAGCTCAGCAATCCCCAAATAATCATAACAGGCAAAAATAGAACCATTGAAAATGTGGATAAAGGAATCAAAAATAGGATAACCGCAAAAGAAACGGTCACAAGCAAAATACTTTTGAAGGACCCCAATTTATCCGCTAGTGCGCCGCCAAAAGGACCGCCGCATACCGCTGATATTCCGAATAGGAAATAACAAATGCTGACCCAAAAAGAGTCAAGGTGCAGAGTGGCTTCTAAAAACGGCGCGAAATACGCATAAAGGGTATAGTGCCCTGCTAACGTAAACATCGTAACAAGATGCGCGCTTGCAATCTTTACATTGGCGATCGTCTTGATCTGTTCACGGAAGGGAATCATTTGCTCTGCCGGTATTTTTTCAAAAAAGATAGAAATAATCAGCATGGAAACAAGAGATAGTACCCCAATCCCAAGAAACAGAACACGCCAGCCGAAAGAATCACTAATCAATATTCCCAGCGGCACACCAAGCGCAATGGCGGAGCTGAAGCCCATAAAAATGATACCAATCGCCCGGGCCCTATATTCAGGGGCGACGATTTTAGGCGCAATTGTTAGGGAAAGAACCACAATTAACGCGGTACTCATGGAAGCCAAAACCCTTGAAACCATAAGCACGGAGAAATTCGGGCTGAAATAAGCTACCAAATTACTAAGAAAGAAAACAAATAGTGCAATTAAATACAAGCGCTTTCGTTCAATCTTCGCTGTGACGGCTAAAAGCAACGGTCCGGAGACGGCATAACCAAGAGCAAACACGCTGATCAACTGACCGGCGCTGACGATGGAAATGTGTAAATCTGTTGCGATTTGCGGGAGTATCCCTCCAACAATTAATTCAACTAACCCTACAGCAATAGTAGAAGCTGCAAGAAGAAAAACTTTAAAATTCATAACCGAAACTCCTTTATATCAAATTTTTAACAAATAAAAAAATCCTGATTACAAAAAAAGTGATGAACAATTTTTGTAATCAGGATTTTACGGTTCCTGGTAGACACCCTCAATCCATATTATTGAGGTTATACAATAGCAATATAATTATTTCTTCGCGTTCTGCAAAAGATAATAACATATTTTGAAGGCATTTTCCATATGAAATGATAATTATTAGGTGAAAGGTAAAAATCGGTTTGAAGTTCATGAAAAGAGAAAGTAGATCGATAACGAGAAAAATGGTTTTACAGATGAATAAAATAATGAATTTGAAGCAGGGTTGATTATTCACAACTCTGCTTTTTTGTTAAAGGATTTACATTATCATTTTTTTGTGTTAAATTAACCAATGACCAAATCATCCTACAAATTAGAGGTGGCGTTTATGGATATATCAAAAACAAGCCGTTTATCACTTGTCGAACAAGTCGTATCGCAAATTGAATCATTAATTCAGTCCGATACTTGGCCGGTGGGTACTCGCATCCCTCCTGAATTGGACTTAATGAAACAATTTGATGTGAGCCGCAATACATTGAGGGAGGCGATACGAGCCTTGGTTCATGCAGGCCTTCTGCAAACAAAACAAGGAAGCGGAACTTTTGTCTGTTCATCCAGCATCCTCGGGGCAGCATTTTACAGGCGTATCAAAAAGGCAGATCTGCTTGAGACATTAGAAGTCCGGCATGCTCTTGAACGGGAAGCTGCACAGCTAGCAGCAATAAGACGCAGTGAAGAAGATGTAGAAAAGCTGCGAAATTGTTTAGGTTCCTGCCAGGCTGCTGTTGAGAATAAAGATCGTCAACAATATGCCAAAGCAGATATTCAGCTGCATAAAGCAATCGTGCAAGCTGCACATAACAGTATTCTGAGCGATCTGTACGAGCACATGACAGAAGCTTTGCAGATATCGGTTCAAAACTTGGTTGATCTCACAACAGATGCAGGTTTTCATGAAGATATTCACAGTCAGCTTGTAACATCAATCATTGACAAAAGAGCAGATCAGGCAATGGATGCTGTAAATCACTACATTAGCGAATTTAAAGAAACATTGCACATGGAGGAATAAAAATGAGTTTAGGTCAGGTAGAACTTAAACAAGGTAAACATAAAATAAAAACAAATCAAAGAAAAAAAATATTATTGCTTACTATAGGCATCATCTTGATAGGAGCGAATCTCAGAGCGCCTTTAACATCAGTAGGGCCTTTGATAGCATCGATTCGCGATAACTTAGGGATGTCAAATGCACTTGCCGGAACATTAACAACGGTACCCTTGCTTGCTTTTGCATTTCTTTCGCCTTTTGTTCCTATGCTGTCACGACGGTTTGGGACCGAACTTGTATTAATGTCATCATTATTCTTATTAACTGTAGGAATCTTGTTGCGGTCACTTGCCGGGATTGGCTCTTTATTTGCCGGGACAATTTTGCTGGGGTTAGCCATTGCGGTATGCAATGTATTATTGCCAAGCTTTATTAAGCATAGGTTTTCCAAGAATTTAGGAATGATGACAGGAGTTTATTCTGTGTCTATGAATTTATGCGGAGCAATCGCTTCCGGTATCAGTATTCCGGTCGCCTCTTTATCAGGATTAGGGTGGAAGGGGGCACTGGGCTGTTGGTCCGTTCTGTCCCTCATTGCCGTTTTAATTTGGATTCCGCTATTAAAAGGCCGTGAAAAACCAATGAAAGCAGCAGGAGCAGAACCGCATCATAAATCTAACTTGTGGCGTTCTCAGATAGCTTGGAATGTCACTTTGTTTATGGGGCTGCAATCTCTTATTTTTTATACTGTCATCGCGTGGCTTCCTGAGATTCTTCAACAAAAAGGACTCAGCTCAAGTTCGGCTGGATGGATGCTTTCATTAATGCAGTTTTCTATTCTGCCTATTACTTTTATTGTTCCTATTTTAGCAGGTCGTATGAAAAATCAGCGCATATTAGTCACTATAACCGGTTTTTTATTTGTTACCGGAATAGCTGGCGTTCTCTATGGAAGTGCTGTACTCATCCCATTATGGGTTATGATGATTGGTATAGCAGGGGGATGTGCATTCAGTTTAGCAATGATGTTCTTTAGTCTGCGCACACAAAACGCACATCAAGCCGCTGCCCTTTCGGGGATGGCTCAGTCATTTGGATATCTTCTAGCAGCAATCGGCCCTTTAGTGTTCGGACTGTTACATGATGTCACACATAGTTGGACCATTCCCTTATTCATGCTGATTATCGTATCTTTGCTTATTTTTCTATTCGGCATGGGGGCAGCAAAAGCTGAGCATATAAAAACAAAATAAGTGTCTGGCGGAGAAAACGCGGATACGGTATTCGTAGATAAAAGGGATAAGCTTAGCGCTTATCCCTTTTATACTGAGCATATTGAATATTAGAAGCGAGCCGATATACTACAAGAACATCCTGATGAAAGCCATGGATATAACCCCTATAATGACTGTGGCAGATAAGCTTTTCGTCCAAAGCGCTATAAGCAAAGTGGGAAGCATAGCGAGAAGCACAGTCCAATCTAATGCAACGGCGTTTTCAGTTTCAATCAGCATGTTTTCTGCCACCAAAGCCGTAAGAATACAAATTGGGATATAGGAAAGCCATTTTAATACAACTTCAGGCAGCTGAACACTTCGCACGAAAATAAATGGGACGATACGGGGGATAACGGTTACAATCGCACAGCCAAGAATAAGCCAAAACATTGGTAAACTCATACTCATTTATCCGTCACCACCCCAATCGTTGCTACAATAACCGTCGCCGCAATGACAGCCACATGTGAAGGAACAAAAAAGGATAATGAAACCATAGCGATGATCATATACACGACCAGTGATAGGCTGTGCTTCAGTTTTTCAGATGCGGTACTTTGCAATTGTAAGACCAGCAATGCCACGAACATAGCAGTTAAAGCAAAATCTAAACCGAGCCCTTCAGGGTCAGAAACCCATTGACCCAAAAAACCGCCGAGAGTACATGAAATAATCCAGCATACATACGCTGTAATATTTAACCCATTCATCCACCTGTCGCTGAGCTTTCCGTGTGTTGCAAGTTTGTTTATGGCCACGCCAAATGACTCGTCTGTGACAAGTGATCCAATTCCGATATTTTTCATTAACGAATATCTCGTGAAATGCGGAGCTAAAGTCAGGCACAATAATAAGTGGCGCAAGTTTACGATAAACGTTGTCAGGATGATAGCTGAAGCAGGACTGTTCGAAGCCAGTAAAGCACAGAAAATAAATTGAGCGGCTCCGGCATAAACCAGCAAAGATAAAAGCGTGATCTCCAGTATGCTCAAATTTGAGGAAATACCAACGATGCCAAAAGCAAATCCAATACTCATGTATCCTAACAATGTAGGGATACAGTCTTTCACTCCCTGCAAAAAGGTGTCTTCCCTTTGTACAGATTCGACTTTTTTCAATTGAGCCTCCACGATCCTTACTCTCCTTTTTACATAAATTTTTAGAGGTTATAAATCTAACCACTATAAAAAGATGAAAGAAAAGACGGCTCAAATCAATTGAACCGTTTTCCTGTAACCACATGAAACAGGTTGGAATTATGCTGCCACAGTGCTGCCGCTCTTTCAGAACCAACTTCTTTGACAAGCTCTGAAAACATAAGGTCGTGTCTCATATATTCCATGGCAACAATAACAAGCGCAGGATCTTGCGTTTTTATGGCCCATGCATTTGTATTAGGTGAAAAATTAGCGATTAATACCTCTTGATTGTCTCTGGCAACAATCGTTAATCGGCCGCCGATTCGCTCTTCAGCCACTTCTGGCGACATATAATTATGATGGGTGGTTGAGCCTATTTCGATTTCATGAGATCCAAAAAGAATCGAGAAGACAGGCAGGTTTTCATTTAAACGTCTGTCAATGTCCTTCTTAACAGCAGCGACTTGCGGCTCCCAAAGAGACAGCCACAGCTCATCTTCCGCCTTGTCTATCATATCAATCATTTCAGCAATCACATGTTCATTGCTGTTGATTCT
This sequence comes from Bacillus sp. HU-1818, assembly GCF_022695965.1. Taxonomy (NCBI): domain Bacteria; kingdom Bacillati; phylum Bacillota; class Bacilli; order Caryophanales; family Bacillaceae; genus Bacillus; species Bacillus sp. HU-1818. The sequence continues at coordinate 1,375 of NZ_JAAPBE010000004.1, read as the reverse complement.
TCGAATGACATCGACGTCCTGCTCGCTTTCTAAAGCAACTAATTTTTTTTCTAAATAATCAAAGGAGTTTTCGAAGTTATGCCGCAGACGGTCAATTAACTCCTTAGCCGGTAACGGTGCGTATGTTACAGGATCAGAAGGTACGGTGTGAACGGCGCCTTTATCGACTAGCTTTCCCACTACCTCATAAATCATTGACCGCGGTACACCTGACCTTTTGCTAATCTCATAGCCGGTTATCGGTGAGGTTTTTAAAAGCCCTATGTATGCTTTACATTCATATTGGGAAAACCCCAGCTTCTGAAGTTCTTTATAAACGTCATCCATGGTATTCTCCTTTAGTGGTTAGGTATGCAACCACTATAGTAGAAGGGCAGAATATTTGTCAACAGTCCAATACCAAATAAAGTTATTTTTTGAATGGAAATTAAATATACCGTTCAGGCATACTAGCGGTGCATTTTTATGAAACGCATTTTGGCGCTTAAAACTAGATACCTGTACGTTCCGGCAGGCGTCCTAAAGATTTGTATTCAGGTTTAGATGTAATAAATCTTTCATTAGAGGCGTTAAACAAGTTTAACGATTGGTCAAAGCTAACTGACTCAATTGTTTGGTCCCTTGGTTCCCTATATATTTAACAGTAGAACAAGCTCGTGCTTCGTTTCCTCCGGGAGGCGCAAAGACTCCAACGAATTGAAGGGAAAACAATATTGCATTCTTTCCTTAATGAATCGTCTTGAACATTTCTCCTGCTTATCTAAAATGCAAGATAGGGGGAGCAAGCTTTAGCGAAGGTTCTATACAGGCTTATCGAGTCAATCATAAACAGGAGACATAGTAACTATTAAATAAGTAGAAAGTAAGTAATGAAAATCTTACAGCATTCTTTCTTAAAAAAATCAGAAGAAAGTATTGACCAAATAAAATAAGCATGGTATATTATTAAACGTCGCTGATACACAGCGTAACAACAAAAAACGAAATGTTCGTCAGCGTTGGGGAAACGGAAAAGAATTTTCTCCAAGGGGTGTACAAATGTTTAGAAACGTGTATAATAAGGAAGTCGAAATGCGAAGAGGATTGACGGATGGACAATCCGCGAGACTTCAGTTTCATCGACTGCGTTACGAAAAAAACTTCAAAAAAGTTATTGACTTTAACATCAAATGATAGTATGATAGTTAAGTCGCCTGATAAGCGCCCGTAGCTCAATTGGATAGAGCGTTTGACTACGGATCAAAAGGTTAGGGGTTCGACTCCTCTCGGGCGCGCCATTTTAATTCATATTATATGCGGGTGTAGTTTAGTGGTAAAACCTCAGCCTTCCAAGCTGATGTCGTGAGTTCGATTCTCATCACCCGCTCCATTACAA